>NZ_JAQQFL010000008.1:0-230711 GCF_046026025.1 Paraburkholderia fungorum
GCCGCCGCTGTGCCGGTGCGCACCGCACATCCCGTGGCAGACGCGCGTCCCGCCACGCCGGATTCGCCGCAGCACTCAGCGTCTGCGAGGGCGGCTGAAAACGCTGATGCGCCGAAATCCGCGCTTGCAGAAGCGGCCAGCATTTCCCTGCCGGCACCCGCTGCTGGTGAAGCGAACGCGGCGCCTGTGGTCGCGGCCGTCGCTGCCGCCCCGGCTTTAGCGCCGTGGCAGGACGAGACGCCCGTCGAATCGAAGCTGAGCGATCCGGTGCCGCCTGTACCTGCGGAGACGGATGCGTCTCGAACGGCGCCGATGCACGAAGCGACGCCCCCGGCGCCGGCAATCCGAACAACTGAAACGGTCGAAGCAAGCAAAGTAGCGGCTACGCCTGCCTTGGCACCGTGGGACGATGCGCCCACTGAGCCGGCCCAAGGCGAACCACCCGCTGCGGCCGCTCCGCAGGAATCGGCTCCTGCGTCTTCGCCTGGCGCTACGGCCGCCACCGCGTTCACACGGGCGGAACAAGCCGCGCCCGCTGCGGCATCGCAAGAATCGCCAGCGGTGGCCGACATTGCGCCGCGTCGTGCAGGTGGCGCGAGCGATGCGCTCAATGTATTGCGTAGTGCCGGGCTGAAAGTGTCGTCGGACCGTGGCCGTGCCACGGCAGCGGCCGCGACCAATCCTGCTGCGGCCACGCCGAAGCCTGCCGCACCACGCGTTGTCGTGAACGTGCCGACGCCGGGCGCCCCACGCCGGGCGCCGCAACAGGACGCCGCACCGGCAGCGCGTGCGCCGTCGCCCCAGGCCCAGGCCCATGCCCAGGAACCACGCGGCTCGTCGAGCGCGCCGTGGGACGACATGCCGCCCGATGAATATATGCCGCTCACAGCAGCGGACGAGGGCTATTACGGCCTGCCGGACGACAACTACATGCCGGTGTTCGACAGCGGACCCGACGACGTCCGCGTGAACGCCGCGCCTGCGCCAACACCCGCGCCGGTGGTCGACAAGCGGCCGCTTCCCGCCGCCGTGCCGCTCGATCCGCTGGGTTTTCAGGGTGATTGGCCCGCGCTCGCCGTCGATCTGCCACTCAAGGGCATTTCGTATCAACTCGCCTTCAACAGCGAACTGATGGCGCTCGAAGGCAACACGCTCAAACTGAACGTGCCGGTACCGCAGTACGCGGAAGCCTCGCAGGTCGCCAAACTGAAAACCGCGCTCGCCGACAAGCTCGGCCAGAACGTCGAAGTACTTGTCGAAGTCGGCCCGGCGCGCCGCACGGCAGCCGCGCACGACGCCGCCATGCGGGCCCAGCGCCAGCAGGAAGCCGAGCGCGAAATCGGCGCCGATCCGTTCGTGCAGTCGCTGATCCGCGAGTTCGGCGCGAGCATCGTTCCCGGCTCGATTCGCCCGATCACACAGGACGCCGGCCCGAACGGCGCGCCGTCCGTCCACTGATTCGCCGCGCCCGCGTGGCGCACCCGATTTCCGGATTTCACGCTATCAAGAAGGAGCATGTCCATGATGAAAGGCCAACTCGCCGGGCTGATGAAGCAGGCCCAGCAGATGCAGGAAAACATGAAGAAGATGCAGGAGCAGCTTGCATTGATCGAAGTCGAAGGGCAGTCGGGCGCCGGTCTCGTCAAGGTGACGATGACGTGCAAGAACGACGTGCGCCGCGTATCGATCGATCCGAGCCTGCTAGCCGACGACAAGGACATGCTGGAAGACCTGGTCGCCGCTGCGTTCAACGACGCCGTGCGCAAGGCAGAAGCCACCGCTCAGGAAAAGATGGGCGGGATGACCTCCGGTCTGCCGCTGCCGCCGGGCTTCAAGCTGCCGTTCTGAGCGGCGTCGCTGCAAGAATGGACTCACGCCGCTGCTTTGGCGGCGGTGTGAGTTGAATACCCGGCAACATCCACTTCGACACCGCCGATTCGCATGAAACAACCTTCCGCCTTGTCGGCGCTCGTCGAAGCGCTGCGCGCGCTGCCCGGAGTCGGGCCTAAATCCGCGCAACGCATGGCGTACCACCTGATGCAGCACGACCGCGACGGCGCCGAAAAACTCGGCCGCTCGTTGCTGTTCGCGACTGAACATCTGCAGCACTGCGAGAAGTGCAACACCTTTACCGAAGCGCAGATCTGCGAGGTCTGCCTCGATGAAGAGCGCGATCCGACGTTGTTGTGTGTCGTCGAGACGCCCGCCGACCAGATCATGCTCGAACAGACCATGACCTATCGTGGCCTTTATTTCGTGCTGATGGGGCGGCTCAGTCCGCTCGACGGCATCGGCCCGAAGGAGATCCATTTCGACCGGCTGGTCAGGCGCGCGTCGGATGGCATCGTCAAGGAAGTCGTGCTCGCAACCAATTTCACCAATGAAGGCGAGGCCACCGCGCACTACCTCGGGCAGACGCTCAAGGCGCGCGGTCTTGCCGTGACGCGGCTCGCGCGCGGTGTGCCGGTGGGCGGCGAACTCGAATATGTCGACGCCGGGACCATCGCCCGCGCAATGCTCGACCGGCGCTCGATGTAGCGCGAGTCACAGAAAGCGCCACGTCGCGGCGCGCTGCAATGTCTGGGCGAGCCGCGTGAGATCGATCCGCAAGACTCGCGCCGCGCTTGTGCCAGGAACAGAACACAGAGGAGACATATGAGCGTCAATCCCGATCCCAGCGCCACTGCCACGCCCAAAGGTCCGCTTGCCGGTGTCAAGGTGCTCGAACTCGGCACGCTGATCGCCGGCCCGTTCGCCGCGCGTTTTCTCGGCGAATTCGGCGCCGACGTCATCAAGATCGAAGACCCCAAAGGCGGCGATCCGCTGCGCAAATGGCGCAAGCTCTATCCGGAAGTCGGTGGCACGTCGCTATGGTGGGCCGTTCAGGCGCGCAACAAGAAATCCGTGACGATCAATCTGAAAGCCGAAGAGGGCAAGGAGATCGTGCGGCGTCTGGCGAAAGAGGCCGATATCGTCGTCGAGAATTTCCGGCCGGGTTTGCTGGAGAAGCTCGGCCTCGGTTATGACGTCCTGTCGGCGGAGAACCCGGGGCTCGTGATGGTGCGTCTGTCCGGCTACGGCCAGACCGGGCCGTATCGCGACCGGCCGGGATTCGGCGCGATCGCGGAATCGATGGGCGGCTTGCGTCACATCACCGGCTATCCGGATTTGCCGCCGCCGCGCATCGGCATTTCGATCGGCGATTCGATTGCCGCGTTGCACGGTGTGATCGGTGCATTGATGGCGCTGCACCACAAGCAGGTGAACGGCGGCAAAGGGCAGGTCGTCGACGTCGCGCTCTACGAGGCGGTCTTCAACATGATGGAAAGCGTGGTGCCGGAGTATGGCGTGTACGGCATGGTGCGCGAGCGCACCGGCGCGTCGCTGCCGGGCATCGTGCCCTCGAACACGTATCCTTGCCGCGACGGCAGCATCGTCATTGGCGGCAATAGCGATCCGATCTTCAAGCGCCTGATGATCGCAATCGAACGCGAAGACCTGGCGAACGATCCGGCCTTGGCGCACAACGACGGCCGCGTGCCGCGTACTCAGGAGATCGACGGCGCAATCGCCGCGTGGCTCGCCACGCGTACCATCGACGAAGCGCTCGCGGTTCTGAACGCCGCCGACGTGCCGGTCGGCCGTATTTACAGCGTCGCGGACATGTTCACCGATCCGCAATTCATGGCGCGCCAGATGATCCAGCGCTTCAAGTGGCAGGACGGCCAGGAAATCACGCTGCCGGCAGTGACGCCGAAGCTCTCGGAAACGCCCGGTGAAACGCGCTGGTTAGGCCCGGAACTGGGTGAACATACCGATGAAGTCCTGCAATCGCTAGGTTATGATTCTGACGATATTGCAAGGTTGCACGCGCAACAGATCGTGTGAGTAAGTGGCAGCCGAAATCGGGTGATACGGAGAAGCTGTAGTCATCCGCGCGCGGTTCCAAAACCGCGCGCCGCTTTAACGGGTTGCTCGATGAAGCGTAGATTGAAAGTGTGGCAGCCGACGCTCAAGGCGTAATCACCACCTTCCCGATCACCCGGCGCTCCGCCATATCACGCAACGCGCGGCCGGTGTCATCGAGCGAATAACGCGCCGACACATAGGGTTTGAGCTTGCCTTCACGTATCCAGCCGGTCATCTGCTCGAACGCGGCGTGATTGTGTTGCGGCTCGCGTTTTGCAAAGTCACCCCAAAACACGCCGACGAGGCTCGCGCCTTTGAGCAGCGTCAGGTTGAGCGGCAACTTGGGAATCTCGCCGTTCGCAAACCCCACCACCAGATAACGCCCGCGCCAGCCGATGCTGCGAAACGCCGGTTCCGCATACACGCCGCCGACCGGATCGTAGATGACGTCCGGGCCTTTGCCGTCGGTCAGCGCCTTGATGCGCTCGCGCAGGTCTTCGGTGCTGTAATTGATGGTGGCGTCCGCGCCGTGCTTCACGCAGGTGGCGAGTTTTTCGTCGCTCGACGCCGCCGCGATCACGCGCGCGCCGAGCGCCTTGCCGATCTCGACCGCGGCGAGCCCGACGCCGCCCGCGGCACCCAGCACCAGCATCGTCTCACCGGCCTTCAACTGAGCGCGATCGACCACCGCGTGATGCGATGTGCCGTAGGCGAGCGTGAACGCGGCGGCCAGTTCGAATTCGACGCCGTCCGCCAGCGGCACGCACGCTGTGACGGGCGCCAGCGCTTGCTCCGCAAATCCGCCCGAACCGGTGAACGCGACCACCCGCGAGCCTGGCCTGAACTGCGTCACACCGGCGCCGACCGCGCGCACGACGCCCGCGACTTCCGAGCCGGGCGTAAAGGGCAGGGGTGGCTTGAACTGGTATTTGTTCTCGATGATGAGCACATCGGGAAAGTTGACGGCAGCCGCTTTGACGTCGATCACGACGTGGCCGGGCGGCGGCTCGAGATCCGGCAGGTTTTCGACGACCAGGCTCTCCGGCGGCCCGTATTGGTTGCAGCGAATCGCGCGCATCGTGTCTCCATATCGATCAAGGTCCCCCGAAAAGATTTCCTTTGGGGCGTCACAACTATTCTGAGTGTAAAACAATCCGCACGATCGTGCGTTTTTATCACTCGAAGCCGTGTGTCCACGGGGGCGATACCCGTCGGCGCGAGGTCTGACGCGTGCGCTTTGCATGACACGCGCGCGCTGCCTGCCGTGTCGTTCGCGTGCCTTCTTTCCTCGGTTACAATCGCCGGATGCGAATCCTACTCAGCAATGACGACGGCTATCTGGCGCCCGGCCTTGCCGCGCTTTACGAAGCGCTCAAGCCGATGGCGGACGTCACCGTGATGGCCCCGGAGCAGAACTGCAGCGCCGCGTCCAATTCCTTGACGCTGTCGCGCCCGCTTTCAGTACTGCGCTCGGCGAACGGGTTTTACTACGTCAACGGCACGCCAACCGATTCGGTGCACATCGCGCTGACCGGTATGCTGGACCACACGCCGGACCTCGTCGTCTCGGGCATCAACAACGGCCAGAACATGGGCGAGGACACGCTCTATTCGGGCACCGTCGCCGCCGCCACCGAAGGCATCATGTTCGGTGTGCCGGCCATCGCCTTCTCACTGGTCGACAAAGACTGGGTGCATCTCGAAGACGCAGCACGTGTTGCCGCCGAGATCGTCGCGCACTACCTCAAACAACCGTTGCCGGGGCATCCGCTCCTGAACGTCAATATTCCGAACCTGCCGTATGAGCAACTCGGCGGCTGGCACATCACGCGTCTCGGCAAGCGGCATCCGTCGCAGCCGGTGATCCGCCAGACCAACCCGCGCGGCGAACCGATCTATTGGATCGGTCCGTCGGGCAGTGCGCGCGATGCGAGCGAAGGCACCGATTTCCATGCTGTCGCGAACGGCCAGGTATCGATCACGCCGCTGCAACTCGACCTGACCCACACGCAAATGCTGCCTGCAGCGCGCGACTGGGCACGCGCCGGCAGCGGCGCTTCATGACCAGCGAGCGCGCAAAGCGCTTCCCGCTCGGCCTCGAGGACCTGGTGCGCGAACCGCGCAGGGCCGAAGGTCGTCCGGGCGAAGTACGCGCGGCGGCACTCGCCGCGAGCGCGGCACTGAATGCACGCCAGCAACCGGCGAAAAATTCGCCATCGGGCTCCGCGGGGAAGGCCCCGGCGAAGCCGCCGGCGAGGGCGCTGACCCAAACGCCGCCGACGTCGCAAACGAAGCCGCAAGTCAAAGGCCCCCTGAAAGCGCCGGTGAGCGCGGGAGGCAATGCCTCGAACAGGTCGCAAGCCAAGCCTCACGCAGCAACCGTTGCGCAAGGTTCGGCTGGGCGCGCCGCGCCAAAACTGGTGCCGGTAGGCAAGCCCACTGCCAAACCCAGCGACCGCGGCGCCACACCGAATGTCGCGTTGAACGGCGCCTTGGCGCTAACTTCGGAACGGGTTCGCGAACGGATGGTCGAACGCCTGCGTGCGAACGGTGTGACCGATCAGCGCGTGTTGAACGCGATGTCGGTTGTGCCGCGCCACATGTTTGTCGACCCGGGTCTCGCGGCCCAGGCCTATGAAGATGCCGCGCTGCCGATTGGCCATCACCAGACGATTTCCAAGCCCTCCGTGGTCGCGCGGATGATCGAACTGGCCGCCGCCGGGCGCGCGTTGAACAACGTGCTCGAGATCGGCACAGGTTGCGGCTATCAGGCAGCGGTACTGAGCCAGGTCGCGCGCGATGTTTATTCGATTGAACGCATCAAGCCGCTGTCCGAACGCGCGAAGACAAACTTGCGTCCGCTGCGCATTCCGAACATCCGGTTGCATTACGGCGACGGTCGCCTGGGGCTGCCGTCGGCGGCGCCGTTCGATGCGATCGTGATCGCCGCGGCGGGGCTCGACGTACCGCAAGCATTACTTGAACAACTCGCGATCGGCGGCCGTCTGGTCGCGCCGGTCGGCTCGCAGGAAGGGCAGAACCAGGTGCTGACCCTGGTCGAGCGCCTTGGACCCGCGCAGTGGCGCGAGTCGCGGCTTGATCGCGTTTTCTTTGTACCCTTAAAATCCGGAGTGATTTGACACCGATGAGTATGTTGCGCGCGATGCAAAGAACCAGACTGACTATCCCTATGACCGTAACCCAGCGTAGCGTGTGCGTGCTCGCCTTGTCCCTGTTGATGTCGGCCTGTGCGACCCGCCTCGATCAGGCGCCCGTCGTCGATCGCTCCGGCAGCGGCGCGCTCGGCACGCAAGCCGCGCAACAGCCGGCCGTGCCGCTCGGACCGCCGCCGCCGGGCTACTACCGCGTGAAGCCGGGCGATACGCTGTACCGGATCGCGTTGGAGAACGGCCAGAACTATCGCGATATTTCGGCGTGGAACAATCTCACTAACCCGAATCAGATCGAAGTCGATCAGTTGCTGCGCGTCGTGCCGCCGGGTGCGAACACCGCGGCGCTCACGCCGGGTGTAGCGACGGCGCCGATCGGCGGTGGTGCGGTGCAGAGCGCGCCGCTTGGCAGCACGCCGTCAGCCGGTGCCACTGCAGGTGTCGCGACGCCGCCGATCTATGGCTCGGGTGCGAACGCGTCGGCAACGCCGCCGGCCAACCCGGGCGCCACGAGCGACTCGAGTGCGGGCGCGTCCGGCAACATTGCGTTTGCATGGCCGGTGCGGGGGCCGATGCTCGGCACGTTCAACGATTCGACCAACAAGGGTATTAATATCGGCGGCGCGGCTGGCGATCCCGTCAAGGCTTCGGCGGATGGACGCGTGGTTTATGCCGGAAATGGGCTGCGTGGTTACGGCAATCTCATTATCATCAAGCATGATGCAACTTATCTCACAGCGTATGCACACAACCGCGCTTTGATGGTAAAAGAGGGGGATGCGGTAACCAAAGGGCAGAAGATCGCTGAGATGGGCAATAGCGATTCCGACCGCGTGATGTTGCATTTCGAAGTTCGCCGGCAGGGTAAACCTGTCGACCCACTGAAGTATTTGCCGCCGCAATAAGCGATACAACCATGCCGAAATCGAAACGCCGCCTGCCGCAAGCCGAGTCTGAGACGATTAGCCGCGTCACGTCCGCTTCGGTGGAGGACGGCGGCGTTTCGGAGGCGGAAGAAGAGATCGTCGAGGAACGCGATCTCGATGAACACCAGGGCGGCGCGGAAGAAGCCGGCGAGGCCCGCGAAAGCACGCGCGACGCCGCGCCCGACGTGGACGATTTTCGCGCGCTGCTGCAAGCCGAGCTGACGGCCGACACGATCCAGCATTACCTGAACCGCATTAGCGTCAAGCCGCTTCTGACAGTCGAGGAAGAGCAGAAGTATTCGCGTCTGGCGAAGGCCGGCGAGTTCGAGGCGCGGCAAGTGATGATCGAGCGCAATTTGCGGCTCGTCGTCAGCATCGCGAAGGGCTACCTGAACCGCGGGGTGCCGTTGCTCGATCTGATCGAGGAGGGCAACCTCGGCTTGATGCACGCCATCGAGAAATTCGATCCCACACGCGGTTTCCGTTTCTCGACCTATGCCACCTGGTGGATTCGCCAGAGCATCGAGCGCGCGATCATGAACCAGGCGCGCACCGTGCGTTTGCCGGTGCACGTGATCCGTGAGCTCAACCAGGTGCTGCGCGCGAAGCGTCATCTGGAAAAAAATTCGATGAATTCCGGCGAAGCAGCCGAGCGCCGCGACGCCAGCATCGACGACATTGCCTATCTGACCGGCAAGACCACCGACGAAGTTACCGACATTCTCGCGTTGAACGAGCACACCGCGTCGCTCGACGCGCCGCTCGATCTCGATCCGGCGAGCAGCCTGCTCGATCTGCTGTCCGACGACCAAAGCCAGTCGCCGGATGCCGAAGTGCAGCATCGCGAGCTGGAAACGCTTACACGTGCGTGGCTCGCGCGCCTGTCGGACAAGCATCGTCATGTGATCGAGCGCCGCTTCGGGCTGAACCACATCGAGCCCGCCACGCTCGAAGAGCTGGCCGACGAAATGGGCCTCACGCGCGAGCGTGTACGCCAGATCCAACAGGAAGCGCTGGTGCGGTTGAAGCGCTTCTTCGCCTCCAACGGTGTTCGGAAGGACGCCGTTCTCTAAGCTGATGACACCGATTCTTGTTTTCGACATCGAGACGATTCCCGATGTCGCCGGCATTCGCCGCCTCGAAGATTTGCCCGCCACGCTGAGCGACGCCGAAGTCGCCGAGCACGCTTTCGCGGCACGCCGCGAAAAGACCGGCGGCGATTTCCTGCCGCACCACCTGCAGCGGATCGCGGCGATTTCCTGTGTATTCCGCGACAACAACGGTTTTCGCGTGCGCTCGCTCGGCACGCTGGAAGACGGTGAGGCGGCGCTCGTGCAGTCGTTTTATCGCGTGATCGAAAAGTACACGCCGCAACTCGTGTCGTGGAACGGCGGCGGATTCGACCTGCCGGTGCTGAACTATCGCGCGCTGATCAACGGCATCCCGGCGTCCCGTTTCTGGGACCTCGGCGAGGACGACCGCGAGTTCAAGTGGAACAACTACATCAGCCGCTATCACGCGCGTCATACTGATCTGATGGACGTGCTGGCGATGTACCAGGCGCGCGCCAACGCGCCGCTCGACGCGCTCGCGAAGATGTGCGGCTTCCCCGGCAAGATGGGGATGGACGGCAGCCAGGTGTGGCACGCATACCAGGCAGGGCGCATCGAAGAAATCCGCAATTATTGCGAGACCGACGTCGTCAACACGTACCTGCTGTATTGCCGCTTCCAGTTGATCCGCGGCGCGTTTTCGGCTGAAGAGTATGCTGACGAGATCAACCTGGTCAAGAATGCATTAGCGCTGGAAACGGCGCCGCAGTGGGCCGAATATCTGGCCGCATTCGATCAATAAGCCGCAGTATTCCGATGGCGACGCGGTTCGCAGCAAGCGAACCGGTCATAACGTGGGCAGGCAGGCGCTAGCCGCCGCAGCCGCGCCAAATCGTTGGTAACGGCGGCGCTTCGTCTACAATCTCGCCTTTCCCCAAGTTGTCAGGAAGTCGCAGGTGTCCCGAACTGCCCCCCAACGTCGCTCGCCCAAGCGCCAGAAGGCGCCCGCTCCCGTCAAGGCGCGCGTCATTACCGGCAATGAGCCGATCATCGAAATCGTTTCGCTCGACATGGAAGCGCGCGGCGTCGGCCGCGTCGAGAGCGAAGACGGTACGCCCGGCAAGGTGATTTTTGTCGAAGGCGCGTTGCCCGGCGAGCGCGTCAGCTACTCGACGCATCGCAGCAAGGCGAAGTTCGAGCAGGCCGAGGTTGTCCAGGTGTTTCGCGAAAGCGTGCTGCGCACCAAGCCGAAGTGCACCTACTTCGACACCTGCGGCGGTTGTTCGATGCAGCATCTCGACATCCGCGCCCAGATTGCCGCCAAGCAGCGCGTGCTCGAAGACGATTTCCAGCACCTGGCGAAGCTGCGCCCGGAGACGGTGTTCCGGCCGATTCAGGGGCCGGCGTGGGGATATCGCTACCGCTCGCGTCTGGCTGTGCGCTATCTGCCGGAAAAGGGCGGCATGCGCATCGGCTTCTACGAGAAGAAGAGCGGCTACATCGCCGATATGAAGACCTGTGAGGTGTTGCCGCCGCATGTGTCGGCGATGCTGATGCCGCTGCGCTTCATGGTCCGCAAGCTGTCGATATACGACCGTATGCCGCAGATCGAGCTGGCGGTCGGCTCCTCGGTCACCGCGCTGGTGCT
Source organism: Paraburkholderia fungorum (assembly GCF_046026025.1). Taxonomy (GTDB): domain Bacteria; phylum Pseudomonadota; class Gammaproteobacteria; order Burkholderiales; family Burkholderiaceae; genus Paraburkholderia; species Paraburkholderia fungorum_E. The sequence continues at coordinate 10,706 of NZ_JAQQFL010000008.1, forward strand.
GCGCAATCTCGCGCCGATCACTGCCGCGGACGAACAGGTGCTGCGAGAGTTCGCCGACGAACATAAGATCCAGTGGTGGTTGCAGCCGGGCGGCGCTGACACGGTCACACCGTTCTATCCACTCGACGCGCAACTCGACTACACGCTGCCGGAATACAACATCCGGATGCCGTTCAAGCCGACCGATTTCACTCAGGTGAATCACGCAATCAATCGCGTGCTCGTGAGCCGCGCGCTGCGTCTGCTGGCCCCGTCCAGCACGGACCGGGTGCTCGATCTGTTCTGCGGAATCGGTAACTTCACGCTCCCGCTCGCGCGAATTTCGAAGGAAGTGGTGGGTATCGAAGGCAGCGAGGTGCTGACTTCGCGTGCGCTGGCCAATGCCGAGCTGAACGGTGTGGCGGGCCATACGTCGTTTGCTTGCCGCAACCTGTTCGATATCACCGCCGACGATATGCGCGCTCTCGGTCATTTTGACAAATTCCTCATCGACCCGCCGCGCGAAGGCGCGCTGGCCGTCGCCAGGGCGCTCGCGGAGATCGCGCAGAGCGGCAATGGGCCGTTGCCCAAGCGTATCGTCTACGTGTCGTGCGCCCCGGCCACGCTCGCTCGCGATTCGGGCATCCTGGTGCATGATGCGGGCTACCGGCTGGTGGGCGCAGGGGTGGTGAACATGTTCCCGCACACGTCGCATGTGGAGTCGATTGCGTTGTTCGAGCGGGACTGAGGGCGCTCGCTGTCAACCCGCCTGGTGTGCATGAGCTGCCGGCACGCCACAAACAAAAACGCCACGACCGAAATCGTGGCGTTTTCTGTTTGGCGCTTTCTTAAAGCGCGTGGTCGAGGCTTAGAACTGCCACCACGACTTTTCCTTACCCGGCCTTGCATGGCCCGTGATATACGGGCTGTCAGGGAAGGTGCCAGCCAGAATGCGTTTCGTGTCGTCGGCCAGTTGCGGCTGATTCAGCTTCTGGTAAGACAGCATCATGATGTGCAGTGCGTCTTCGATCGACGGTGCGTTCTTGTACTCTCGCAACGCCAGTTGTGCGCGGTTGATCGCGGCGACGTAAGCGCCACGGCGGTAGTAATAATCGGCCGCGTGGACTTCGTGCGACGCCAGGGCGTTCACGATATAGCGCATGCGTTGCGCGGCGTCCGGGGCATACTTGCTGTTCGGGTACTTGTCGACCACGACCTTGAACGCGTCATACGACTCGCGCAGCGACTTCGGATCGCGCTCGCTCATGTCCTGACCGGAGAAGCGGCCAAACAGACCGAGGTCGTCGTTGAAGTGGATCATGCCCTTCAGGTAGTACGCGTAGGCGATGTCCGGGTGATCCGGGTGCAACTGGATGAAGCGGTCGATGGCCTGGTCGGCCGCGGCGTTTTCGTTATCTTTCCAGTTGCAATACGCGACGTTGATCTGCGCTTGCTGGGCAAAGTGGCCGAACGGATCGCGGCCTTCGAGCATCTCGAAATACTTGGCGCACTTGCCGAAGTCACCACCGGTCAGCGCGTCGTTCGCCTCCGTATATAATTTGTTGTTGTTCCACGTAGCCGTCTCGTCGGTTTTTTCCGGCAGGCCGTGGCAAGCCGCAACAACGGCGACGGCTGCGGCGCACGCAATGTATCCGGCCACTTTCCGGGCCGCCTTCTTGATGGCCGCCAAATTGATCGCCGCTTTAGTGATGGTGTTCAAGGCTCGCATTTTCCAGTCTAGCTTTACGTCCAGGTGACCCAGACTCAATGACCCGCTCAAATACTCCAGGTACCGTAACCGGTGCCGGGAATAGCAACAAAGATTATAGCGTAAGCGCTGACCCCTCCGACGCGTTGGGCGTCGATTCCCTCGACGACGATCTCGCCAGCGACGCACTGGCCGCCGCCGGCCCGCAAAGCATGGTGCCGACGGTGGCGAGCCGCGTGGCGGACGAGTCGCCGCGCAGCGTCGTCGTACCTGACGAAATGGCCGGCGAGCGCCTCGACAAGGTGCTCGCCCGGGTCTTTCCGGAGTTTTCACGTAACCGGCTGCAAAGCTGGATCGAGTCGGAGCGGGTGCGCATCGACGGCAAGCCGGCCAAAATCCGCCAGCCGGTGCCGCTTGGCGCGACCATCGAGCTCGTGCCCGATCTGCTGCCGGAGCAACTCGCGTTCACGCCCGAGCCGGTACCGCTCGACATCGTCTACGAGGACGATACGCTGGTGGTCATCAACAAGCCGGCCGGCATGGTCGTGCATCCGGCGGCCGGCAACTGGAGCGGCACGGTCCTGAACGGGCTGCTGTACCGCTACGGCGACGCCGCGGCGGGCCTGCCGCGGGCCGGCATCGTCCATCGGCTCGACAAGGAAACCTCCGGTCTGATGGTGGTGGCGCGCACGCTCGAAGCGCAGACCGATCTGGTGCGCCAGCTTCAGGCGCGCACGGTGAAGCGCCGTTATCTCGCGTTAGTGTGGGGCAACATGCCCGAAGAGGGCACGATCGACGCGCCGATCGGCCGCGATCCGCGCGAACGCACACGCATGGCGGTGGTCACGAGCGCGTCGGGCAAAGCGGCGCGCACGCATTTCCGGCGTGTGGATACGGCGATCTGGCAGCGGCAGCCGGTCACCGCGATTCATTGCGATCTGGAAACCGGCCGTACCCATCAGATTCGCGTGCATTGCGCGCACATCGGCCATCCGCTGCTCGGCGATCCGGTGTATGGGCGCGCGCGCGGCAAGCGATCAGTGACGCCGTTGCCGGACGGTTTCGCGCGTCAGGCGCTGCATGCATGGCGCCTCGGCCTGATTCATCCGCAAACCGGCCGCACCATGCAATGGCGCGCCGATGCGCCGGAAGACATGCAGGTGCTGTCTGCGGCGCTCGGTCTTGGGCGGGATGACGCCGGCGAGTTCGACGAGACGTACTACGAGGAAGACGACTACGACGCCTCGCTGGACGACTATGCCGACGAAGACGAAACACCCGGCGACGGCGATTCTGCCGAAGACGATGAACATGACCAGCACGACGAGGACGATCACGCATGAGTTTGCCCGAGCTGAGCTTTGCCGATGTCGTGCAACCCGCGTGGAACGTGTCGCCGCGGGTGCGGGCGCTCGTCACCACCCGTGACGGTGGCGTGAGCGAGCCGCCGTTCGGCCGCTGGCAGAACGGCGTGGATCAGCCCGGCGGCCTGAATCTGGGGATGAAAGCGGGTGACGATCCGGCCGCGGTCGCGATCAATCGCACGCGGCTGCTGAATCTGGCAGGCGTAGGCGAGGCCGCGTGGCTCGAACAGATTCATGGCGCGGGCATCGTGCGTGCGGAGGATGTGCTCGCGCAGACTCAGGCAAGCGGCGGGCCGACACGAGCGGACGCCAGCGTCACCGATCGGCCCGGCACGATGTGTGTCGTGATGGTCGCCGATTGCATGCCGGTGCTGTTGTGCGACGAAGCGGGCCGCGCGGTCGGTGCGGCCCATGCCGGCTGGCGGGGTCTCGCCGCAGGCATTGTCGAACAGACTGCACAGCGCGTGGCCGACCTCGCCGGCGTGGAGAGCTCGTCGTTATGCGCCTATCTCGGCCCGGCGATCGGGCCGGACGCATTCGAGGTGGGGGCAGATGTGCGTGACGCCTTCATGAATGGCGTGGGCGGTGTACAACGGGAGGCCACCGCGAATGCATTCGTTACGCATCCGCACAACCCCGGCAAATATCTCGCCGATCTCGCGGCACTGGCGCGCTTGCGCTTGCAGCGGCTCGGCGTGACGCGCATCGCCGGCGGCGATCTGTGTACGGTCACGCAGCGCGAACGCTTCTATTCGTATCGCCGCGATCGCGAGACCGGTCGCATGGCCGCCCTGATCTGGCTGGACAATCAGGCGCAGACGATCGCGGAATAAGTCCGTTAGTCAGTTGCCATGGCGCCGGCTGCGGTGGGCGCGACGCCTGGCTGCCAACATACGTATGAGGGTTTATTCGGAGGCGCGGCACGTTATTTTGCTGCGCTGCCGGAATTCGTCGCGCATGCGTAAATCTGTCGCCGAAAGTGTTTGAGTGCGAACGGATAAATTGAAATAAGACCGGGCAGTATGAGAGGTTTTTCCGTTTTCATCGGTACCGATAAACCCATGCCCCAAAAGCGCGATCTGCCACACAGGGAAAACGATAATTAAAAAACTATCGCACTGCGGCAAAATCGGGAACAAGCATTGACATGCCTTGCGATGGGGAGCAAGAATGTTCCTCACGAGCTCCTCGTATATGGGACAGGGCGTGACGAGGTCGCGAGTAATCGCCCGCGTGCGCACGAACCTGCCTCTCAACCCGTCCGCAAGGACTTACCGGTCAAAAGCAGGTATGGCAGCATCACATTCCTCAGCTTCCCCCAGCACGGACTCCTCAACGGAGCACACGCAGCAGGCCGGTACGAGCGGCGCAACACCGGCCGCAGGCATGCAGCAGCTATTCGACGCCTGGGCGAACGCATGGCGTTCGCTCGGCACTCCGCCCGGTGGCAACGGCGCGCCTTTCCCGATGCCGCAAATGCCTCAGGTACCGCAAATGGGCCTGCCGCACATGCCGTCGCTCCCGGGCATGCCTGACTTCAGCAAACTGGCTGCGGGATCTCTGCCGTCCATGCCTTCATTCGCCGGACTCAATGTTCCGAGCGCCGCGATTCCATCGGAGCGTCTGCAAAAGCTGCAAGCCGATTATTCGCGCGAGGCAATGGAGCTGATCCAGCAGGCGGCGAGTTCCACGACGAAAGCCCCCGAACTCAAGGACCGCCGCTTCAGTTCCGAGGCGTGGAGCGCGACACCGGCCTATGCATTTACCGCTGCGTGGTATCTGTTGAACGCGCGCTATCTGCAGGAAATGGTCGACGCGCTCGAAACCGAACCGAAGATGCGCGAGCGCGTTCGGTTCGCGGTTCAGCAATGGACCGCGGCCGCATCGCCGAGCAACTTCTTCGCGTTGAATCCGGAAGCGCAAAAGACCTTGCTCGATAGCAAGGGCGAGAGCTTGCGGCAGGGCGTGATGAATCTGCTGGGTGACATGCAGCGCGGCAAGATTTCGCAGACAGACGAATCGCGTTTCGTGGTCGGTGAGAATCTCGCGAACACCGAAGGCTCGGTCGTGTTCGAGAACGACCTGATGCAGTTGATCCAGTACAAGCCGCGCACCGCCACCGTGCGCGAGCGGCCGCTGCTGATCGTGCCGCCCTGCATCAACAAGTTCTACATTCTCGATTTGCAACCGGAGAACTCGCTGGTCGCGCACGGGCTCGATTCGGGGCATCAGGTGTTCCTGATTTCGTGGCGCAACGCGGATGCGTCGATCGCGAGCAAGACGTGGGACGACTATATCGGCGAGGGTGTCCTCAAGGCGATCGAAACCGTCAGCAAGATCAGCGGTCGCGAGCAGATCAACACGCTGGGCTTTTGCGTGGGCGGCACCATGCTGGCCACGGCGCTGGCGGTGGCGGCAGCGCGCGGCCAGCATCCGGCGGCGTCGATGACCTTGCTCACCGCAATGCTCGACTTCTCGGACACCGGTGTGCTCGACGTATTCGTCGACGAGGCGCATGTGCAGATGCGCGAGCAGACCATCGGCGGCAAGAACGGCGGCACCCCGGGATTGATGCGCGGCATCGAATTCGCCAACACCTTTTCGTTCCTCCGGCCGAACGATCTGGTGTGGAACTACGTCGTCGACAATTACCTCAAAGGGCGCACGCCGGTGCCGTTCGATCTGCTGTATTGGAACAGCGACTCGACCAGTCTGCCGGGCCCGATGTATGTCTGGTATCTGCGCAACACGTACCTCGAGAATCGTCTGCGCGAGCCGGGTGCGTTGACCACCTGCGGCGAGCCGGTCGATCTCTCGAAGATCGACGTGCCTACCTTCATCTACGGTTCACGCGAAGACCATATCGTGCCGTGGCAAACCGCCTACGCGTCGGCCCCGCTGCTCGCCGGGCCGCTGAAGTTCGTGCTTGGCGCGTCGGGTCATATCGCGGGCGTGATCAATCCGCCGGCGAAGAAAAAGCGCAACTACTGGACGCTGGAAGGCGATGTCAAAACGTTGCCGGAAAGCCCGGACGAATGGCTCGATCAGGCGGCCGAAGTGCCTGGCAGCTGGTGGCCTGAATGGACCACGTGGCTCGACCAGTTTGGCGGCAAGAAAGTGAAGCCGCGCGCCGCGGCCGGCTCCGCCGAATTCCCGGTGATCGAACCGGCGCCTGGGCGTTACGTGCGGCAACGGGAGTAGGGTTAGCGCCTGAGGGCGCGGTTGTCTGGCGGTAGGAATGCGCGTCCGGCTGGGCGAGGGCGCATGAGCAACAAGATTTTTAACTTGACGGGCTACGGCCTATTTGGCCGATGTGCCCGGAGGATATGGAAATGACTGATGTTGTGATCGTATCGGCCGCTCGTACGGCAGTGGGCAAATTCGGTGGGTCGCTGGCAAAGATCGCCGCGCCGGAACTCGGCGCCACCGTGATTCGCGCCGTGCTCGAACGGTCTGGTCTGAAGCCGGAGCAGGTCAGCGAAGTGATTCTGGGGCAGGTGCTGACGGCCGGTTCGGGTCAGAACCCGGCGCGTCAGTCGCTGATCAAGGCGGGCTTGCCTACGGCGGTGCCCGCCATGACGATCAACGTGGTGTGTGGCTCGGGTCTGAAGGCCGTGATGCTGGCGGCCAATGCGATCATCGCGGGCGATGCGGACATCGTGATCGCCGGCGGTCAGGAAAACATGAGCGCCGCGCCGCATGTGCTGCCGGGCTCGCGCGACGGTTTTCGCATGGGCGACGCGAAGCTGATCGACTCGATGATCGTCGACGGTCTGTGGGATGTCTACAACCAGTACCACATGGGCGTGACGGCGGAAAACGTCGCCAAGGAATACGGCATCACGCGTGAGCAGCAGGACGCGTTCGCGGCGCTGTCGCAGAACAAGGCGGAAGCAGCACAGAAGTCGGGCCGTTTCAACGACGAAATCGTGCCGGTGGAGATTCCGCAACGCAAGGGCGAACCCCTGCGTTTCGCAACGGACGAGTTCGTGCGTCACGGCGTGACGGCTGAAGCGCTGGCGGGTCTGAAGCCGGCTTTCTCGAAGGAAGGCACGGTCACGGCGGCCAATGCGTCGGGCCTGAACGACGGCGCGGCGGCGGTGCTGGTGATGTCGGCGAAGAAGGCCGAAGCGCTCGGCCTCAAGCCGCTCGCGCGTATCAAGGCTTACGCCACCTCGGGTCTGGATCCGAAGATCATGGGCATGGGCCCGGTGCCCGCGTCGCGTCGCTGTCTCGAGCGCGCGGGCTGGACGCCGGCCGATCTCGATCTGATGGAAATCAACGAAGCGTTTGCCGCTCAAGCGCTAGCTGTGAATCAGCAAATGGGCTGGGACGCGTCGAAGATCAACGTGAACGGCGGTGCGATTGCGATCGGCCATCCGATCGGCGCGTCCGGTTGCCGGGTTCTCGTTACGCTGCTGCACGAAATGCAGAAGCGCGATGCGAAGAAGGGGCTGGCTTCGCTATGTATCGGCGGCGGCATGGGCGTGGCGCTGGCGCTCGAACGCGCTTAACCGGGTTTCGAGCCCCGGCCTCAAAGGCAGGGGTGGCCGGCTCGCAGGCTTAAGCATCAAGCAGGCTCGAGCAGGCTCAGGTGGGTTTAGCAGGCGGTAAGCAGGGTTGCCGCGCGTTGTCTGACAGCAGGTGGCGCGTGGTGAGTAATGGCCTCGTCGGCCGGTCGCCCGGCGGCAGTGGAGATGCAGTACCAGGCGAGGGAAGAGGCAGCCGGTCGGCGCCTCGAAAACGAAAAACGGAGTGTAGTGTATGACACAGCGAATTGCGTACGTAACGGGCGGGATGGGCGGCATCGGCACGAGCATTTGCCAACGGCTGCACAAAGAGGGCTTCAAGGTCGTTGCAGGTTGTGGCCCGAATTCACCGCGCCGCGTGAAATGGCTCGAAGAGCAGAAGGCGCTCGGCTACGATTTCATTGCGTCCGAAGGTAACGTCGGCGATTGGGAATCGACCAAGCTGGCGTTCGACAAGGTCAAGGCCGAAGTCGGCGAGGTCGACGTGCTGGTGAACAATGCCGGTATCACGCGCGACGTCGTGTTCCGCAAGATGACGCACGAAGACTGGACGGCGGTGATCGACACCAACCTGACCAGCCTGTTCAACGTCACCAAGCAGGTGATCGACGGCATGGTGGAGCGCGGCTTCGGGCGAGTCATCAACATTTCGTCGGTGAACGGCCAGAAGGGGCAGTTCGGCCAGACCAACTATTCGACCGCGAAGGCGGGCATTCACGGCTTCACGATGTCGCTGGCGCAGGAAGTGGCCACTAAAGGCGTGACGGTGAACACCGTGTCGCCGGGCTACATCGGCACGGACATGGTCAAGTCGATCCGTCCGGACGTGCTCGAGAAAATCGTTGCGACGATTCCGGTGCGCCGTCTCGGCCAGCCGGACGAAATCGGCTCGATCGTGGCATGGCTCGCGTCGGACGAATCGGGTTTCTCCACGGGTGCGGATTTTTCGCTGAACGGTGGTTTGCATATGGGCTGAGTCGTTGGCGCGCTGCTCACAAGGCAGCGTGTTCTGGCTCAGATGGTTCCGGCGGCGTCTCGACTGTGCGATAACCCGATTGCGCAGTCGGTATGACGCCGTTTCCGCGCTCAACTCGCGCTCAAAGGCGTTACATGACTACTACAAAGAAAACAGCCGAACGACTGATCAAGAAATATCCGAATCGCCGGCTCTACGACACCGAGACAAGCACGTACATCACGCTGACGGACGTTAAGCAGCTCGTGCTGGATCAGGAGGATTTCAAGGTCATCGATGCGAAGAGCAACGAGGATCTGACGCGCGCCATCCTGTTGCAGATCATTCTCGAAGAGGAGAGCGGCGGCTTGCCGATGTTCTCGTCGTCCATGCTATCGCAGATCATCCGATTCTACGGCCATGCGATGCAGGGCATGATGGGCACGTATCTGGAGAAGAACATCCAGGCCTTCATCGACATTCAGGCGAAACTCGCCGACCAGTCGAAGAATCTGTACGAAGGCAAGGCGATGAACCCCGAAGTCTGGTCACAGTTCATGAACATGCAGGCGCCGATGATGCAGGGCATGATGACCAGCTATATCGAGCAATCGAAGAACATGTTCGTGCAGATGCAGGAGCAGATGCAGAACCAGGCGAAATCGATGTTCGCGACTTTCCCGTTCACGCCCGGTGGGCCGGTGAACGCGGCTGGAGTGCCGGTCGGGCCGGCCAATCCACAAAGCAATCCGGAGCCGGAGAAGAAGTAAGCACGCAGCGCGGCGCCGACGCGACTGGCGCGTCTCTGCTTATGCGCTTGACGGGCGCGGTGGTGGGGTAGGCACGTCGCCCAAGTGGAAGGGGGCGGGGTGCGACCGCGGCGGCGCGCCGTGGTTCGGGCGCCGGGCGCAAGCTGACGGGCACGGCCGCGGTACAATCCCCGGTCGTTTGTGCAGGTGTCGGGGTGTGATCCTCGTGGTTCTTGTGATTCCGTCTCACCCTTGAGTCCGCATCGCACATTCCCCGCACGCTCCCATTTGTGGCCGTTGTCACCGCTGTATTCCCGCCCGCTCTATGTCGCCGACCCATTTCCTTACCGCCGCCACGCCTTCTATTCCGATGGCCGGATTTGTCAGTCTTGGCTGATCGTAAGATTCGCCAGCGCAGCGTGGGCGCGGCTCTCGCATGAGCCGGCTGTTCCTTGCGCCCATGGAAGGGCTTGCCGACTACGTATTGCGCGACGTGCTGACCAGCACGGGCGGATTCGACGGATGCGTGTCTGAATTCGTCCGGGTGACGGGTTCGGTGCTTCCCGCGCGCGTCTACGAGCGGGACACCCCCGAAGTCCTGCACGGAGGGCATACACCCGGCGGCACGCCGATGGTGATCCAACTGCTCGGCAGCGATCCTGAATGGATGGCGCTGAATGCGGCTCAGGCGGCCAGTTTATCGCCGCACGGACTCGATCTGAACTTCGGTTGTCCCGCCAAAGTCGTCAACCGGCACGGTGGCGGCGCGATGCTGCTGGCTCACCCCGACCAGTTGAACCGGATCGTTTCATCCGTTCGCGCCGCCGTGCCTGCCGGCATCCCCGTCACAGCAAAAATGCGGCTCGGTGTGTCCGATACGTCGCTCGCGATCGACTGCGCCATGGCGCTCGCGGAAGGCGGTGCGGCTTCCCTTGTCGTGCATGCCAGAACGCGTGACCATGGCTACCGGCCGCCGGCCCATTGGGAGTGGATCGCGCGAATCGACGACGCCGTGGACCTGCCGGTAACGGCCAACGGAGAAGTCTGGACGGTGGCCGACTGGGAGCGGTGCCGCGCGGTCAGCGGTTGCGCGGACGTCATGATCGGGCGGGGCGCCGTCTCTGATCCTTTCCTGGCCTTGCGCATACGCGGGCTGATGGACCGGACACCTTCCAGCGAGGAATGGCCGGCCGTGCTGGGTCAGCTCGCCGACTACCTGAGAAAACTGGAGGCCCGGGTCGCGGCTCGCCACGAGCACGGACGCGTCAAAATGTGGCTCAGCTATCTGAAGCGGACCTGGCCGCAGGCTGCCGAGCTCCACGCGGCCATTCGGCGCCTGCATGATTCGCGCGAAATTCTTGAGGTGATCGAGCGCGCGCAAGGATTCAGCGATTCGATACCGGCACACCGGTATGCGCCCCTCGGTCTGCCCGGCCCGGCAACGCCTCGCCACTTGGCCCGCTGCGCGGGCGCCGGCGCGGTACAATAAAGGGTTGCGTGCGCGGGACGCTGTCCTCGCTGGGGTCTGTATGGCAATCGGACCTTCAGCCTTGCCGCACCGTCCCCATTTGTCGCCATCGTCACCGCTATACGCCGGACCCACCTATGTCGCAGACCATTTCCCCCGCCGTGCCGACCCCTTCGACTCCGAAGGTCGGATTCGTCAGCCTCGGCTGCCCTAAAGCGCTAGTCGATTCCGAACAGATCATCACGCAGTTGCGCGCCGAGGGTTACGAGATCTCCGGCACGTACGACGGCGCGGATCTCGTTGTCGTCAACACGTGCGGTTTCATCGACGAAGCGGTGCAGGAAAGCCTCGATGCGATCGGCGAAGCGCTCAGCGAAAACGGCAAGGTGATCGTCACCGGCTGTCTTGGCGCCAAGCAGAGCGCGAGTGGTTCGAACCTGATCGAAGAAGTGCATCCGAAGGTGCTGGCCGTGACCGGCCCCCATGCGCTCGGCGAAGTGATGCAGGCGGTGCACAACCATCTGCCGAAGCCGCACGATCCGTTCGTCGATCTGGTGCCGGCTGCCGGCGTGAAGCTCACGCCGCGTCACTACGCGTACCTGAAAATTTCCGAAGGCTGCAACCACCGCTGCACGTTCTGCATCATCCCGTCGATGCGCGGTGACCTCGTGTCGCGCCCGGTCGCCGAAGTGATGCTCGAAGCGGAAAACCTGTTCAAATCCGGCGTGAAGGAACTGCTGGTGATTTCGCAGGATACGAGCGCGTACGGTGTCGACGTCAAGTACCGCACCGGTTTCTGGAACGGCAAGCCGATCAAGACGCGCATGACCGATCTGGTGGCCGCGCTCGGCGAACTCGCGGCGCAATACGGCGCGTGGGTCCGTTTGCATTATGTGTATCCGTATCCGAGCGTCGACGAAGTCATTCCGCTGATGGCCGAAGGTCCGTTCAAGGGCCATGTGCTGCCGTATCTGGATGTGCCGTTCCAGCACGCCCATCCGGAAGTGCTGAAGCGCATGAAGCGTCCGGCCAACGCCGAGAAGGTGATGGAGCGCGTGAAGGCATGGCGCGAGATGTGCCCCGATCTGACGATTCGCAGCACGTTCATCGCCGGATTTCCGGGCGAGACCGAAGAGCAATTCCAGACGCTGCTCGATTTCATCCGCGAGGCGGAACTGGATCGGGTGGGCTGCTTTGCTTATTCTCCGGTCGAAGGCGCGAGCGCCAACGAACTCGACGGCGCCTTGCCCGACGAAGTGCGTGAAGAACGCCGCGCGCGTTTCATGGAAGTCGCCGAGGAAGTGTCGGCCAAACGGATCGCGAAGAAGGTCGGCAAGACACTGAAAGTGCTGGTCGACGAAATTAACGCCGACGGCGGCATCGGCCGTACGGCGGCGGATGCGCCCGAGATCGACGGCGTCGTGTATATCGCCCCGGCTACCAAGGCGTCCAGGCGCTACAAGGTGGGCGATTTCGTCTCGGTCAAGATCACCGGTGCCGATGGCCACGATCTGTGGGGCGAGGTCTAAGCGATGACGGCGAGTATGACCGGCGCGCCGGACGGCCGCAGCCCGGATAGCCACACGCAGGCGCCCACCGAAATCCTCGCGCTGGGCGAGGCGATGATCGAATTCAACCAGTCGGCTAAAGATCAGCCGAACTATCTGCAAGGTTTCGGCGGCGATACGTCGAACTTCTGCATCGCGGCGGCACGACAGGGCGCAAAGACCGGTTTCGTATCGGCGGTCGGCAGCGACCATTTCGGGCGTCTGCTGATCGATCTGTGGGAACGCGAACAGGTTGAGACGGCGCTCGTGCGCGTCGATCCGCACGCGTCCACCGGGGTCTATTTCGTTTCGCACGGTCCAGCCGGTCACGCGTTCGACTATCTGCGCGCGGGGTCGGCCGCGAGCCGCTATGCACCGCACGATTTGCCGCTGGACGCGATCGCAGCAGCGAAAGTCATCCATTTGTCCGGTATCAGTCTCGCGATTAGCCTCGGCGCGTGCGACGCAGCGTTCGCGGCGATCGAGCATGCGCGAGCGAACGGCGTGCGCGTGAGCTTCGACACCAATCTGCGTCTGAAGCTTTGGCCGCTCGCGAGAGCGCGCGCGGTGATGCTCGAAGCAATTCGTCAAACCGACATTTGTCTGCCGAGCTGGGACGACGTGACCGAACTCACCGGCCTGACCGGTCGCGACGAGATCGTCGACTTTCTGCTGTCGCACGGTCCGCGCATCGTGGCGCTCAAGCTCGGCAAGGAAGGCTCGTACATCGCCACGCCCAACGAGCGGCGCGTCGTGCCGGGCCATGTCGTCAATGCTGTCGATGCGACCGGCGCGGGGGACTGCTTCGGCGGTGCCTTCATCGCGCGCATCGTCGCGGGTGACGATCCATTTGAGGCGGCGCGTTATGCGAACGTCGCCGCGGCATTGTCCACGCAAGGGTACGGCGCGGTCGCGCCGATCCCGTCGCGGGCGACGGTCGAACACATCCTGGCCGGCTGACTGTAACGCGCTGGGAGGCGCGCCCTGCGCCCCGCAGCCCGGCAAGGCAAGATCATCTTGAGAGACTAAAGAGAGGAGCGAGCGATGCAACGGGACGTAGTGGTGGTAAGCGGTGTGCGTACGGCAATCGGCGGTTTTGGCGGCAGTCTGAAGGATTTTCCGCCAACGGATCTCGGCGCACGCGTCGTACGTGAAGCGCTGGCGCGTGCGAACGTGTCGGGCGACGAAGTCGGCCACGTGGTGTTCGGCAACGTCGTGCATACCGAACCGAAAGACATGTATCTGGCCCGCGTGGCGGCCATCAATGGTGGCGTCGCGCAACACGCGCCCGCGTTGACGGTCAACCGCCTGTGCGGCTCGGGCTTGCAGGCCATCATCTCGGCCGCGCAAAGCGTGCTGCTTGGCGATGCCGACATCGCGATCGGCGGCGGTGCGGAGAACATGAGCCGCGCGCCGTACTCCATGCCGGCTGCGCGCTTTGGTCAGCGCATGGGCGACGCGCGCCTCGTCGACATGATGGTCGGCGCGCTGAACGACCCATTCCAGTCGATCCATATGGGCGTGACTGCCGAGAACGTCGCGCGCAAATACGAGATTTCGCGCGAAACGCAGGACGCGCTCGCGCTCGAATCGCACCGCCGCGCGGCCAACGCGATTTCCGCTGGCTACTTCAAGGACCAGATCCTGCCGATCACGATTCCGTCGAAGAAGGGCGACGTCGTGTTCGATACGGATGAGCACGCGCGCATGAACGCGACGGCAGAAGACTTCTCCAAGCTGAAGCCGGTGTTCGCTAAAGAGAATGGCACGGTGACGGCCGGCAACGCGTCGGGTATCAACGACGCCGCCGCGGCGGTCGTGCTGATGGAACGCAGCGTCGCTGAAAAACGCGGCATCAAACCGCTGGCACGGCTGGTTTCGTACGCGCATGCCGGCGTCGATCCGGCGTACATGGGCATCGGCCCGGTGCCGGCCACGCGCAAGGCACTCGAGCGCGCCGGCCTGACGGTCGCCGATCTGGATGTGATCGAAGCGAACGAAGCGTTTGCCGCTCAGGCATGCGCGGCCAGCAAGGAACTCGGCTTCGATCCGGCCAAGGTCAATCCGAACGGCTCGGGCATTTCGCTCGGTCACCCGATCGGCGCGACTGGCGCACTGATTACCGTCAAGGCACTGTATGAATTGCAGCGGGTCGGCGGACGCTATGCGCTGGTGACGATGTGTATCGGCGGCGGCCAGGGTATCGCGGCGATCTTCGAACGGATCTGAAGCCGGCGGCGGGGCGGCGCAAGGCAATGCGGCGCGTCGTCTTTTCCCGCCGAACGAAGCCCGGTAGCAAACGGGTAGCAAACCAGTACCGAGCGGTATCAGGCAACAAGGAAAGAAAGGATGCAGGAATCGAAAGCGATGAAGGGTGCGTTGCGCCGACGCGGTTGGGCAGTTCCTCAGGGGAACTTCCTGCGGGGCGTAGTGGGCGTGGCCGCATTGCTGTGTGCCGGCGCCGGGGCTGTGCTGCCCGCGCAGGCATGGGCGCAAAGCGACGCGGTGAAGGAACTGGCAGCGCCCCCGCCGATTCAGTTGCCGCTCAAGCCGAGCCCCGAATTCGCGAAGTTTCCACGCTACGCCGGCATGCTGGGCACGCGGCAGATCGTGTTGCGGCTCGGCGCGAAAACCGACGACCCCGCTGGCGTGCATGGTGAGTATCAGTACACCGATACCGGCGAGGTGATCCTGATCGCGGGCGACCGTGACGGCGATACGCTCGAAGTCGAGGAATCGAACGACGGTACCCATATCACCGGAAACTGGGTGGGCAAGTTTGCCGCCGACGGTTCGGTGTCGGGCGACCGGATGAACGTCGACGATTCCGACCCGCAGCCGTTCGATCTGAAACCACTGGCCGCGGGGCAGGCCGTGCCGGCTGCTTCGCCGGCGGCCAATACGGCAGCCAGCAAGGCGGCGCTTACGCCGCAGCCGTCGGCCGGCAGTGCAGCGCCCGCTTCGGCGGCAAGCAGCGGTCGCGCCGTCGGTGGGGTTAGCAACCTGCAAACCGGCGAATGAGGCCCACTTAAACCATGACCCAATCCAAACTCAAACGCGGCTTGCAGACCCGCGTCGTGCGTGCCGAAGACCAGCTCACTCCGGGCTTCGAGTCTTTCTCGATGCCGGTGACGCGCGCCTCGACAGTCGTGTTTCCCGATCTTGCGACAATGCGCGCGCTCGACTGGAAAAACGACGCGCAATGGCGCTATGGGCTGCATGCCACGCCAACTTCACTCGTGCTGGCGCAGCGGCTTGCCACGATCGAAGGGGGTAATCACGCGCTGTTGCAGCCCTCGGGGTTGTCGTCGATTTCGAACGTGTACTTCGGTCTTTTGAAGACCGGCGACGACGTGCTGATTCCTGATAACGTCTACTCGCCGAACCGCGACCACGGGGACTGGCTGGCGCGTGACTTCGGCATCACCGCGCGCTACTACGATCCGATGATCGGCGCGGGGATCGCGGATCTGATCCAGCCGAATACGCGTCTGATCTGGCTGGAAGCACCCGGTTCGGTCACGATGGAAGTGCCCGACATACCCGCCATCACGGCGGTGGCGCGCGCGCGCAACGTCGTTACGGCGATCGACAATACCTGGTCCGCGGGGCTGGGTTTCCGTCCGTTCGACTACGGCGTCGATATCTCGGTGCAGGCCTTGACCAAATACCAGTCAGGTGGCGGCGACGTATTGATGGGCGCGACGATTACCGTCGATCGCGAGTTGCATCTGAAGCTGAAGGCAGCGCGCATGCGCACGGGCATCGGTGTGTCGTCGGATGACTGCTCGCTCATTTTGCGCAGTCTGCCGACCATGCGATTGCGCTTCGAGCAGCATGACCGCGCGGCGCTTGAACTGGCCAAATGGCTGAAGACGCGTCCGGAGATTGCCGCGGTCTTGCACCCGGCGTTGCCCGATTGTCCGGGGCATGAGTTTTTCGAGCGCGACTTCACGGGGGCGGGCGGCCTGTTCTCCGTCGTGTTCGACGCACGTTACAGCGCGGCGCAAATCGACACGTTCTGCGAGTCGCTCGAGTTGTTTTCGCTCGGCTGGAGCTGGGGCGGCGCGCACAGTCTCGCGATGCCGTATGACATCGCCTCGATGCGCACGGAAGGTCAATGGCCAAATCGCGGTACCTTGGTGCGGTTCTATATCGGTCTGGAAGAAGAAGCCGATTTGCGCGCCGATATCGAACAGTGTCTGCAGGCGCTGGGTTGAACGCCTGAGCTGCATTGTTGATTGCTGAAACGTGAAAAGCCCATCGAGGATATGTCCCGATGGGCTTTTTATTTTGTCAAGATAGCCAGCAAGCCTAACCATTTGGCAGAGTGGTCGACGCCGGATTCCAACGCTACGATCGTGCACGTTATGACTAACGACTACCGCACGATGGTGAGCTTTGATGAATCTATTCTTCTGGATGTTACTGAATCTTGGCGTGCCGATTGTCGGCCCGATCTTCACGTTAACGCTCGTCGCACCCACGCACGGCTGGCGCGTCGCGAAGACGTTGATCGCCGCATCGGTGAAAGACGGCCAACTGTTCTGGTGCGCAATCGGGCTGTGTGCAGCTGCGGTTTATGAGGCAGTAACCGCGTTGGAGAACGGGAGTGGCGTGGTGGCTACCCTCGCGTTCGCCATTGCCGGATTCTGCGTGCTGGCGTTCGCCTGCTCGATGATCGTGATGTCATCCCTCGTGAACGCACATCACGAGCGGACGGCTACATGCATTCGTGACAGGAAGAAACGATTTGTCGCAGGGTCATTGTCGCGAGTGGCAATCGGCGTCTCGATCCTCACAATATCCATCGCTGCCATCTCCTTCGCAATCCTACACGTGCGTCTGATTTAGATTTCTTAGATAACGTAGGTTTTATACTGATCGACTTACGGGAGGTACTCATGCACAAAATTTTCACGTTTCTGGAATCAGACGAAAATTACGCCCGCGTTCTGAAGTGGGCGACCGTCGTCGTATGCGCCATTGCGGTGTACATGTTGGGCGTGTTCACAATAGGCTTCTGAACAAACAACGCGCCTCTCTGCGCTGGCCGCCGTTGCGCCGGCCAGCGCAAATTCAAGACCTCAGAACAAGCGCAGCAACCCATCCAGTCCAACGTGGTTGAACGCCACGCTGGCTGCCTCGCGCACCACGGGCTTCGCGCGAAATGCTACGGAAAGTCCGGCAGCCGCCATCATTTTCAGATCGTTCGAACCGTCGCCCATTGCAATTGCGCGGGTCGGCTCGATACCCAGTTGGGTGCACGTCTCGCGCAACGTACGTGCCTTCACGTCGGCGTTGACGATCTCGCCAATTACGTTGCCGGTCAGTTTTCCATCAACGATTTCGAGCGTATTCGCGCGTGTGAAATCGAGGCCGAGCCGGGTCTTCAGTTTCTCGGTGAAGAACGTAAATCCGCCGGACACCAGCAACGTCTTCAATCCCGCTGCTTTCGCGCCGGCCAGCATCTGTTCGGCACCCGGTGAGAGTTGCAGCCGTTCTTCATAAACATGCTCTAGCGCGCCGGCATCGAGTCCCTTGAGCAGTGCCACGCGACGCGTCAAGCTCTCGTTGAAGTCCTTGATTTCACCGCGCATCGACGCTTCGGTGATCGCGGCGACTTCTGCTTTCAGGCCGCAGAAGTCGGCGATTTCATCGATGCATTCGATCGTGATCAGCGTCGAGTCCATATCCATCGCCACAAGGCCGAAGTCGCGCAACTGGCGGCCGGGTTCGACGAACGCGTAGTCCAGTTGATGCGTGCCGCAATAGACATCGAGGTCGGCGCGCTGCGCAATGTTCGCGTTGGCGATACGAATCGCGTTCGCGTCGATGACGGCGGCCTGCGAGCCACGCGCAAGCGCGACGAGCGTTTTGTGGTGGTCGGCGGAAAGGGGCGCGATGCTTTGAATGACGAGGTTCATGGACGGCGCATTGACGCAGAAAAGGACGGGCGCGCGGCTCGCGCGGAAAATCCCGCCATTGTAACGGTTCGGCGGCATCCAACCTGTCAGGCCCAACCCACCCGGCTGGAAACCCGTCGTGCAACTCACCGGGTGCGCCGGCCGGCATTCCGCCGTGCAATGATCAGGCGCCCGCGTCATACTGGCGCTTCGAACAACACCCCGCAGCCCATCGTGCCCGCAGGATCCGCCGCGCCTATGACGTGCGCACCGCACCGCACACGGCGCGCATTGGCGCTTGCGATGAGGCGCATTGCCACGGAGACAACCATGACCCCCGCGACCGCCAGCGACGCGTCCACCCTTGCGCGCGACTTCGACCTGCGCCATCTGAGCCCAGCGTTCCATGCCGATCCGTACCCGGTCTACCATGCGCTGCGTGCCCATGAGCCGGTCAAACGCATGCCCGACGGCTCGCTGTTTCTGACGCGTTTTCGCGACGTGCAAGCGGTCTACCGCGACCCGAAAACGTTCAGTTCCGACAAGACCGTCGAATTCAAACCGAAGTACGGCGACTCGCTCCTTTACACCCATCACACCACCAGTCTCGTCTTCAACGATCCGCCGCGTCATACGCGGGTGCGCAAACTGATCGCCGGCGCGCTGACGGCGCGGGCGATCGCGGCGATGGAGCCGGGGCTGATCCGCCTCGTCGACGGCTTGCTCGACGCTGCCGCGGCGCGCGGCCGGATCGATCTGATTGGCGAGTTCGCGTCGGCGATTCCGGTCGAGATCATCGGCAATCTGCTGGATGTGCCGCACGCTGAACGCGAGCCGTTGCGCGACTGGTCGCTGGCGATACTCGGTGCGCTTGAGCCGTCGCTGAGCGAGGCGCAACTCGAACGGGGAAACCGCGCAGTCAGCGAATTCGTCGCGTATTTACGCGATCTGGTGGCGCGGCGCCGGCGCGCACCCGGCGATCCGCAGCACGACGTGCTGACACGTCTGATCCAGGGCGAGCAGGGCGGCGAACAGTTGTCGGAAATGGAACTGCTGCAAAACTGCATTTTCATTCTGAACGCTGGTCATGAGACCACCACGAATCTGATCGGCAACGGCCTTGTCACCTTCACCGAGTGGCCGGCGCAGCGTGCCGCGTTACTGCGTGACCCGTCGCTTATCGAGTCGGCAGTCGAAGAGTGTTTGCGGTTCGAGAGCTCGAATCAGTTGGGCAACCGGATGACGACGGTCGACACGGAGATCGGCGGCGTCGCGGTGGCGCACGGTACGCCCGTCACACTGTGCATCGGCGCGGCCAATCGTGACCCGGAGCAATTCCCGGAACCAGACCGTTTCGATCTCCGCCGCGATCCGAACCGGCATCTGGCGTTCGGCTTCGGCATTCATCAGTGCGCGGGTTTGTCGCTCGCGCGACTCGAGGCGCGCATCGCGATTGGACGCTTCGTGCAGCGCTTTCCGGCGTATCGGCTCGACGGTGATCCGACGCGGGGCGGACGCGTACGGTTTCGCGGCTTTGCCGCCGTGCCGATCGAACTCGAACCGGCAAGCGGCGGTTGAAGATCGGCGTGTGCCTGGCGCTGATCGACGCGCCCGCAAGCGCCGTATCTTTTGCCGGGATGGCGCAAGACTTACAGCCGATGCCCGTGACGACCGGCGCAGCGCCACGGCGGCAATAGCGTCGAGAGCCGTGACAGCCGCCGTCGTGCCGAGCCAGGGATAGCGCGCGAAACCGTGGCACGCTTGCTGCTTCCCCGAAGGTCCTAGGCCTTGGGGAGCGCACGATGGCACATATGATCTGGAAGGGCGCAATCAGCTTCGGCCTTGTCCACGTACCAGTCCAGCTGTATCCGGCCACGCAGTCGGAGAAAGTCGGCTTCAATCTGCTGGACAAGCGCACGATCGATCCGATCGGCTACAAGCAGATTAACAAGCGTACCGGCAAGGAGGTGGCGCGCGAGAATATCGTGCGCGGCTTCGAGTACGAAAAGGACAAATACGTTGTCCTCTCGGACGAGGAGATTCAATCGGCCAATCCCGAGTCGACGCAAACGGTCGATATCCTCGCCTTCGTCGAGGCACCTGACATCTCATTCCTCTATCTCGACACGCCGTATTTCCTGAGCCCGGATCGCAAGGGCGAAAAGGTGTACGCGCTGCTGCGCGAAGCGATGAAGGCGTCGGGCAAGATTGGCGTGGCGAGCGTTGTGCTGCACAACAAGCAGCATCTCGCGGCGCTGATTCCGGTCGGGCCGATGCTGGCGTTGAATACGCTGCGCTGGGCCGCCGAGGTTCGCGATTTCGACGAATTCAAACTGCCGCCCGAAGGGATGAAAGCAGCCGGCATTAGCGCGCGCGAACTCGACATGGCGAAAAAGCTGATCAACGACATGAGCAACAAGTGGGATCCAGCGCAATACCACGACACGTTCCACGACGACATCATGGCGCTGGTCGATCGAAAGATCCGCGCGGGGAAGACTGAGGAAATCGCCGAAGTCGAGGCGCCGCGCGAGTCGCGTCAATCCGCTGACATTCTCGACTTGTCCGACCTGCTCAAACGCAGCCTCGGTCGCGGCAAAGGCAGGCCGGCGGCGGGCGCGCGCAAGCAGGCGGCGAGACACGAAGAGGCCGCCGAGACCGACGCCGCGCCAACCGGGCCCGCCCGCAAGAAGCCGCGCGCGGCGCGTTCGGCGAGTACGGGCCGCAGCGGCGGTAAGCAGGACGACAAGCAGGACGGCAAGCGGGACGACAAGCGGGACGGTAAGCGGGACGACAAGCGGGACGACAAGCGGGGCGGCGCGAGCGCCAAGGCGCCGCCGGCGGCCCACAAACGCCGCGCGGCGGCCTGATCGGTCTCCGGGTCACCAACCCCGCGCCAGCTCGCCCGCGGAGGCGCTCATCGCCATGAAAGACAGGCTCGATCTCTACAACCGTAAGCGGCGCTTCGACGAAACGCCGGAGCCGCCACCGGCTGCGGCTGCGCGTAAGAGCGGTCGCGGGAGGGCGGCGCGCGCATCGAACGCAGCACTGTCGTACGTGATTCAGGAGCACCACGCGCGACGGTTGCATTACGACTTCCGGCTCGAACTGAACGGCACCTTGCTGTCGTGGGCGATACCAAAGGGACCGAGCCTCGATCCGTCGGTGAAACGGCTGGCGGTGCACGTCGAAGATCATCCGGTCGAATATGGTTCGTTCGAAGGCGAGATTCCGCCGGGGCACTACGGCGCGGGAACGGTGATCGTCTGGGACCGCGGGACGTGGGAGCCGGCCGGCGGCGCGGCTGAGGCCATCAACTCGTATCAGGCGGGCAAGCTCAAATTTCGGCTCCACGGCGAAAAACTGCACGGCGGCTGGACGCTGGTGCGCAGTCATATGCGCGGCAGCGGCGACAAGGAGCAGTGGCTGCTGATCAAGGAGCGTGACGACCAGGCTCAGAGCGAGAGCGAATACGACGTCGTAACCGCGCGTCCGGGCAGCGTGTTGAACGGCAGTGCGCGAACCGGCAGTACCCCCCGGTCCACAAGGCGCGCGAAGCCGAAGACGAATGCGAGCGAGTCCACACGCGGGGGCGTAGGCGCAGGCTCAAGCTCAAGCTCAAGCTCAAGCGTAAACGGCGCCGCGAGCACAACGCTGGCGATTACTGCAAACCCCTCGATAGCAGGCGCGCTCAAAGCCCCATTGCCCGCCAGGTTCAAGCCACAACTGGCGACGCTCGTCGACGCCGCGCCACCCGGCGATGAATGGGCCTACGAGGTCAAGTTCGACGGCTACCGCGTGCTGGCCCGCATCGATCGAAAGGCGAAGACCCGTGCGGTCAAGCTATTCACGCGCGGGGGCAACGATTGGACCGCGAAGTTCGGCAAGCAGGTGAAGGCGCTCGAACAACTCGACATTGACAGTGCGTGGCTCGATGGCGAAGCGGTGGTGCTCGATGAAAACGGTCTGCCGGATTTTCAGGCGCTGCAAAACGCATTCGACGCGAACCGCCCGCAGGACATCGTCATCTTTTTGTTCGACGTGCCGTTTCTGAACGGCTATGACTTGCGCGGCGTGCCGCTCGAGCAGCGCCGCACGATTTTGCGCGCGGTAATTGATGAGCACACCGGTGACGGGCCTGACGGCAGCGTGCTGCGCTTTTCCCGCGACTTCGCGTTCAGTGCCGGCGAACTATTGAGGAGCGCGTGCGACATGGCGCTCGAGGGAATCATCGGCAAACGGCGCGATAGCGGCTACACATCGGGGCGTTCGTCCGCGTGGATCAAGTTGAAGTGCCGGCGGCGTCAGGAGTTCGTGATCGGCGGTTATTCGGAGCCATCCGGGCGCCGTGCGGCGTTCGGTGCGCTGTTGCTCGGCGTCTACGACGGCGCAGGCAAACTGCGCTACGCCGGACGTGTCGGCACGGGCTTCGACGCTGGCTTGCTGGACTCGGTCAAGAAGGAACTCGACGCGCACGAGATCAAGCGGATGCCGTTCGCGAGCGCGCCGCGCGAACGTAGCCGCACGCCGGTGCATTGGGTCGAGCCGGTACTCGTTTGCGAATGTAATTTCGCTGAATGGACGAGCGATGGCATCGTGCGGCAGGCGTCGTTCGTGAGCCTGCGCAACGACAAACCGGCGCGGCAGATTATCAGGGAAGCCCCCCGTAAAGGAGCCGACATGCAAAAGCAAACCGATACCGCATCCGACACGGTGCCGAAGAAGCGTACGAGGCGAAAAGCCGTCGAGATCTCCTCAGCCGGGTCCGCCGGTCAAAGCGCGAAGAGGGCGTCAGCAACGCGGGCGGCCGCCAGAGCGCCGACAAAAAAAGTCACCGTGGCGAAATCGGAAACTGCCGCGACGCCAGCCGAAGTCGCGGGCGTCCGTGTATCGCATCCTGAGCGCATCATCGACAAGCGCGCCGGCATTCGAAAAATCGATCTCGTGCGCTACTACGAATCGGTCGCGGACTGGATGCTGCCGTATTTGCAGGACAGGCCGGTGTCGCTGGTGCGCGCGCCCGAAGATATCGGCGGCGAGCTGTTCTTCCAGAGGCACAGCCAGAAACTGTCGATTCCCAACGTCACGCAGCATTCCGGACTCGACCCGGGCCACCCGCCGCTAATCACCGTCGACACGCTGGGAGCGCTGGTCGGCGCGGCGCAAATGGGTACCGTTGAATTTCATACGTGGAACGCCGTGGTGTCGAACATCGACAAGCCGGATCGCATGGTGTTCGATCTCGACCCCGGTGCGTCGCTTGGTTGGGAGCGGATGATCGAGGCGGCGCACCTGACGCACTCACTACTCGAAGAACTCGGTCTGACCTCGTTCTGCAAGACGAGCGGCGGCAAAGGCTTTCACGTGGTGGTGCCGCTCACGAAGCACGCCGGCTGGGACGAGGTGAAAGCGTTTTCACAAGCGCTCGCGCAGCATATGGCGACGACGCTGCCCAAGTACTTCAGCGCGAAGATGGGGGCGCAGAACCGCAAGCAGAAGATCTTCGTCGATTACCTGCGCAACAACCGCGGCTCGAGCACGGTAGCGGCCTTTTCGGCACGCGCCCGGCCGGGGCTGGGCGTTTCTGTGCCGCTCTCGTGGGACGAAGTCGCCGCCACCACGAGCGGCGATCAATGGACCATCGAAAACGTGCACGAGCGTCTCGAAGATCTCAGGCGCGACCCGTGGGCGGAGTACGCGAAGACGCGTCAGCGCATTACCGCCGCGATGAAAAAACGTCTGGATGAGGCGGCGTGAGCGCGACCCAGTCGGCCTCATCCAACCTGAAACAGGAGCAAGCCATGAAGACCTCACCGCAATCATCCGACGGCGACAAGCATGCCGACCCGCACGCAAAGAAGCGTTCTCTTCAGGAGGCGCCGGCGCCGTTGCCGCATGAAACCGATCAGAATCCGGAGTCGCAACACGAGAGTTCGCCGCGCCGCGTCGGCAAGCAGGCGCATAGCGACATCGAGCGCGGGCTGAAGGACACGGACCGCCGCGGCGGTGACGAGTATCAGCAGAAAACGCAGAACGACGCGCACGCTGACGTCAACTCCGATGGCAAGGCCGGCGGTGGCGGGCGCGGCAAGCGCTGACGACGGTGCGCTGAGCGCGTTGACCGGTTCGGCTCATTGCGGCTCGGCGTCCCAATACGGCGGATCGCCGAAATGCGCGGCGAGGAATTCGATGAACGCGAGTGTTCTCGGCGGCACGAACGCGCGGCTCGGATAGACCGCCCAGATCGCCACATTTTCCGCGAGCGGATAGGTGTCGAGCACGCTCACCAGTTCGCCGCTGCGCAGATACGGCGCCACGTCCCAGCTCGATTTGAGCGCGATGCCGAAACCGGCCAGCAGGGCGTCGCGAATCACCTCCCCGTTGTCGACGACGAGGCGTCCGCTCACGCGTACCTCCAGCGGACCGGCGGGCGTCACGAATGCCCAGTCGCGCTGGTCGGAGAGGATGATGCATTCATGCTGGGCCAGGTCCGAAGGATGGTGCGGCATGCCACGCCCGGCGAAGTACGCGGGCGCGGCGCACAGCACACGGCGGTTCACGGCGAGACGCCGCGCCACCAGCGACGAATCCTTGAGCACGCCGATGCGGATCGCCACGTCGATACCCGCATCGACCAGATCGACCAACTGGTCCGTCAGCCGCAGATCGACGCTCACGCCGGGATAACAGCGCAGAAACTCGCTGACGACTGGCGAAACGTGTTGCCGACCGAACGACGACGGCATCGACACCCGCAAGCGCCCCTGCGGCTCGGTCTGCGCGTGACCGACCGAGGCGCGGGCCGCGTCGGCCGCGTCAAGCAATGTCTGGGCGCGGGTCATGAACACTTCGCCGTCCTGCGTGAGACTGATACGGCGGGTGGTCCGATGCAAGAGACGTGCGCCGAGGCGTTTTTCCAACTGGGCGATACGCGCACTGGCCACCGCCGCCGACAGGCCGAATTCGCGGCCGGCTGCCGACACGTTGGCGAGCAGGGCGGCCCGCACGAACAAGGCGACGTCGAGCAGATCGAGTCGTTCCCGTTCGCTGGACGGGGGCCTTACGCCGGGTTTTGCCGAGGATTTTGCCGGATCATCAGGATGGTCCATTATTCTGAAATTCAAAAAGATGTTTCAGTCATTATGACGCTTTTATGAGAATAAGAACCACCTTAGGATAACGGCAATGCTATCGATTGGTCCGCACGGCGCGAGGCGCCGTATCCAACGATCGCCGGTCTCTCAACCTCGTCTGAAACAACAGGAGCTGTGATGAAAGCCGTAGGTCTCTATCGCTATTTGCCGATCGATCAAGCCGAGTCTCTGGTCGATGTCGACATTGCCCAACCCGAAGCCACCGGCCGCGACCTGCTGGTGAAGGTCGAAGCCATCTCCGTCAATCCGGTTGACTTCAAGGTGCGGGCCCCGAAAGACACCGTCGAGAAAACGCCGCGCGTGCTGGGCTGGGACGCCGCCGGCACGGTGGCGGCAGTCGGCCCGGAGGTGACGCTGTTCAAGGTCGGCGACCCGGTTTTTTATGCGGGCAGCATCACGCGGCCGGGAGCGAATAGTGAATTCCATCTGGTCGACGAGCGCATTGTGGGGCGCAAGCCGGCGTCGCTCGACTTCACGCACGCAGCCGCCTTGCCGCTCACAGCGATCACGGCCTGGGAGGCGCTGTTCGACCGCCTCGGCGTGTCGCCGCAAGGCGCGCACGAGGGCCGCACCGTGCTCATCATCGGTGGAGCGGGCGGGGTCGGGTCGATCGGTATCCAGTTGGCCAAACAACTGGCGAAGCTGACGGTGGTCGCGACCGCCTCGCGTCCTGAGTCCGCGAAGTGGGCGACGGAGTTGGGCGCGGATCATATCGTCGATCACTTCGGCGATATGCCCGCGCAGTTGAAAAAGCTCGGCATCGATCAGGTCGATTACGTGCTGATTTTCAACGATACCGACAGGAATTTCCCGGCGGCCGCTGAAGTGCTCAAGCCGCAGGGCGGGATTTGCACCATCGTCGAAAACAGCCAGCCGCTGCCGGTCGAATTATTGAAGGCGAAAAGCGCCGCGTTCCACTGGGAGTTCATGTTCACGCGTTCCATGTTCGGCACGCCGGACATGATCGAGCAGCATAAGCTGCTGACCGAAGTGGCGCGTCTCGTCGATGCGGGCACGTTGCGCACCACGGTCGGCCAGGCACTCGGCAAGATCAATGCGGAGAATCTGCGCCGCGCGCATCGAATGCTGGAAGAAGGGCGCGCGATTGGCAAGCTGGTTCTGACGGGTTTCTAAACCGCGCGGACTTGCACGGCTTGTGCGGCTTGTGTGGTTCTGTCAGATTGCGCGCGCAGAAAACGTCTCATTGCAAGCGGGGTAACACCCGATTCGTATGAAGCGCGCGCAGCGCCGCTTGGCGGTAGACTGGTGGGGCATCATGCTAAAACAGTTGCGTGTCTCGCGAGTCGTCTGAGCAGGCCTCAATCCGGTCTCCGCCGGGTCTCCACCAGGTCTCAACGAGGCCTCGACCCGGTTTGAACCACGCATCAATCAGGCTTCGGTCAGGCGGTGCATTGGCAGTAACGGTTGAGCGAGCGCGCAGCGGCACAACAACGAGGTGACAGTATGAGCTCAAGCTTCAAACTCTCCGCCGTTTCAGTTGTCGCTTCTCTCGCATGCGCGCTTGCGCC
This sequence comes from Paraburkholderia fungorum, assembly GCF_046026025.1. Lineage (GTDB taxonomy): Bacteria > Pseudomonadota > Gammaproteobacteria > Burkholderiales > Burkholderiaceae > Paraburkholderia > Paraburkholderia fungorum_E. Next base: position 37,594 of record NZ_JAQQFL010000008.1, read on the forward strand.
CGGCATGCTTGTGACGGCGGCGCACGCCGCTACGCCGATTACGGTGACGTCTCAATCCGCCCTCGACGGGCCGATCCGCTACACGGTCCGCGTCACATCGAAACAGTTCGGCAATTCACAGGAAACGCGCACGATCCGCTCCGGCGAATCGGACGACTTCACGTGGAAAACCGTGCCGCCTGGCGGCCCCGTGCCCGCGACGGATAGCTGCCCGAACTATTCGTCGCTCCCGACCGATTCCAACGGCGCGATGATTCGTCAGACGCAGATCCGTTTCGCGCCGGTTGTCGCCGGCGACGGCACCGCGTCCGTGCAATTGAGCTTCCAGGCGCAGACGCCGCACGGCGTGAAGACGGTGAAGAGCGGTAGCAAAACGCTCAAGTGTCCGAACGACGTGACCGTCAGCCAGATTCTGCGTTTTACGATGCCGACCAACGGCAGCACCAAAACACTGACGCTCAGCGACGGCACCGAAGTGGCGGTCACCGCGAAACGTTGACACGTGCGCGGTGAATGGGGCGTTGTCGATAGGCAGACAGGCAGGCCACGGCTTGCGCGGCACACCTGTTTGCCTTCTCAACGCTGCGTCACAGCCCGCTCCACCAGCCTTGCGGACAGAAACCGGTGCTCCGCGGAGAAAAGCCGCCGATACGTGAGCAGCACGGCGCCCACCGTGCCCAGGGCCGACGCCGCCGCGATCAGGAACATGATCACGATCTGATAGCGCACCGCCTGCAATGGCGACTGCCCGGCCAGCACCTGCCCGGTCATCATGCCGGGCAAACTCACCACGCCGACCACGGCCATCTGATTCAGCGTGGGCATCATGCCCGCGCGGACCGCCTGGCGTGCCGGCGCCTGCGCCGCTTCCCAGCGGGTGGCGCCGAGCGCGAGCGCCATATCCACACGGTCGCGCCGCGCGGTGAGTTCCTCGGTCATCCGCTCGATGCCGAGCGATACGCCGGTCAGTGTATTGCCGAGGATCATGCCGAGAATTGGAATCGCGTACTGCGGCTCGTACCACGGGTGAATGCGGATCACGACGAAAAGGCCAACCGCGGCCACCAGCCACGAGCTGACCCAGATCGACAGCACGCTGTCCGCCCGCTGACCCGCATACGTGCGACTGCCGCGCTGCGCGCCCGCGAAGCCGGCGATCAGCGTCATCACGACCATCAAGGGCAGCACCACGAACCAGTGGTCGTAACGGAACACCCAGCCGAGCACATAACCGATCGCCAGCAACTGCACGACGGTGCGTACCGCGGCCCACGCGAGCTTGCGTTCGAGGTCCAGCTTGAGCGCTACCGACACCGCGCCGTTCACCACGATCAGCAGCGCGGCGATCGCGACGTCCCAGAGGCTCAGGTTTTGCAAGGTCATTGGTCGAGCTCCTGACGCGCGGGCACCGCCACGGTTTCGTCGAGCACGCCGGCGCGCATCGTGAGATGCCGTGCGCTCATACGCGCGGCTTGCGCCGGGTCGTGCGACACCCACATCGACGCATGCCGGCCGGGATCGGCGGCGAACCACGCGTGCACCAGTGCTTCGATCGCGTGGGACGACTCCGGGTCGAGCGAAGCGGTGGGTTCATCCAGCAACAGCACTTCGGGGGCAAGTTGCAGCACGCGGATCAGCGCGGTGATCTGCGCTTCCCCGCCTGACAATTCGCTCGCGCGTTTGTCGAGAAAATCGTCGCTGCGGCCGGCCTGAGTGGCGAGGCTCGCGGCGCGTGCGCGGTCGAAGCGCACGTCGCGATAGGTGCGCAATGCGTAGGGGTAACGCAGATTGTCCTCGACGCTGCCGTCCAGCAACGCCGGCCGCTGCCGGATATAGGCGATGTTGCGCCGGTAACGGGGAATGGCGGCGCGCTCGACCGGCGCGCCGTGCCACATGATGCGTCCGGCATCGAGCGGATCGAGCAGGGCGAGGGCGCGCAGAAACACGCTCTTGCCCGAACCCGACGGCCCGGTGACCGCGACGCGGTCACCTGCGTTGAGGGCGAAGGTGGTGGGTTGCAGCAGCGTCTGCCCGCGCAATGCATCGCGCCGGACGATGCCGTCGGCGAGGACGAAGGGAACATCGGTCATGGTTGGATCATGGGTGAATTTTTGCGTGGATTTGGCGCTCGCCATGACATTGATTGACGCTCATTGACATTTCGCATCGCAGGTAACCCGTGCCCGGGGCTCTGCGGCATGATAAAACGACACCCTTAAGACAGTATTACCAGGCACGATACGTGCTGCCCCGATGCATAACGAAGAATAAAGGCGGAGCTTCTCAATGGCGGTATCGAGCACGATTGGAAGACGGATAGGAAAAATCATCGCATGGCTGGTGGCGATCATCGTCATTCTGATTGTCGCGCTGACTATTTTTATTCTGACCTTTGACTGGAACCGGGCGCGGCCTTATATCGACGACAAGGTCACGCAGGCGATCGGCCGGCCGTTCGCGATCAACGGCGACCTGAAAGTCGGGTGGCGGCGTCCGGTCGGCGAGACCGGCTGGAGCAGTTGGGTGCCCTGGCCGCGGTTCTCGGCGGCCGATATCACGGTAGGCAATCCCGCTTGGGCCAAACAGCCGCACTTCGCGACGCTCGACGAAATCGACTTCGAGGTCAAGGTGTTGCCGCTGCTCGCGCACGATATCGTGATTCCCGCGATCAATCTCGTGAATCCGTCGGTCGACGTCGAACGACTGCTCGACGGACGCAATAACTGGACCTTCAAACTGGCGTCTTCCAGCGGGCCTTCCGAATGGCGGCTCGAACTGCACGACATCGCGTTCGCGAAAGGCAACGTCGCGCTGTCCGACCAGCAGACGAAGGTCGAGTTGCAGGTGGCCATCGATACGCTAGGCCAGCCGATTCCGATCGGCGAGGTGATGAAGCAGCAGGAGGCGGCCTCGCGCAGCGCCTCGGCGGAGGCGGTCGGCAAGGCCGGCGCGGGCAAGCTCGCTGCGCAGGCTAACGCGCAGGCTGCGTCGGAAGCTGCTGCGGCGTCAGCGGCGGCGGCTTCCGGTGCTTCGTCGGCGGAGGCCGCCGCGTCCGGCGCGAGCGCGGCAAATGGCGCCTCGGGTACGCTCGCTGCAAGTGGAGCGAACGGTGTGAGCGAGGGTGCAGGTGCCGGTGCAAGCGCGGGTGCAAGCGGCGCGGCGGTCGCCTCGGCATCGGGCGCCAGCGCCGCAAGTCCGGCCAACGCTGCCAAACCGGCAATCCCGCCTTACGCGATCGGTTGGACCGTCAAGGGAACCTACAACAAGACGCCGGTGTCCGGCAGCGGCAAGGTCGGCGGCGTGCTGGCATTGCAGGACGCGAACCGCCCGTTCCCGGTGCAGGCCGATGTGAAGGCCGGCGATCTGCGCGTCGGCCTCGTGGGCACGATCACCGACCCGGCGCATCTTGCCGCCGTCGATTTGCGCCTCTGGCTGCAAGGCAACAGCCTCGCGCGGCTGTATTCGCTGACGGGGGTGACCTTGCCCGATACGCCGCCGTATGCGACCGAGGGCCGCCTCGTCGGTCAGTTCAAGTCCAGCGGCAGCGTTTTCAAGTATGAGAACTTTACGGGCCGGGTGGGCGGCAGCGATCTGAATGGTTCGCTGACATACACGGCACGTGAACCGCGTCCGCTGCTGCAGGGCGAACTGGTGTCGCATCTGCTGCAATTCGCCGACCTGGCGCCGGTCATCGGCGCGGACTCGAAAGCCAGCAAGGCGAAGCGCGGCGACGCGACGGTGCAGCCGGCCAACAAGGTGCTGCCGGTGGAAGCGTTTCGCACCGACCGCTGGAAAGCGATCGACGCCGACGTGAAGTTCACGGGGAAGCGCATCGTCAAGGACACCAACCTGCCGATCACCGACCTGTACACGCACGTCGTGATGAGTGACGGCATGCTGTCGCTCGAGCCGCTGAAGTTCGGTGTGGCGGGCGGCTCGCTGTCATCGGATATTCATCTGGACGGCAGCACGACGCCACTGAAGGGGCGTTTCGCGACGTCGGCACGGCATCTGAAGCTCAAGCAGTTGTTCCCGAACTTCAAGACGATGCAGAACGCGCTCGGCGAAATCAACGGCGACGCCGCACTGAGCGCGACCGGGAATTCGCCGGCGGCGTTGGCGGCGACCTCGAACGGCGAGGTCAAGGCGCTCGTGACCGACGGGACCGTGAGCCGCCTGCTGATGGAAGCCGCGGGGCTGAACGTGGCGAACGTGGTCTACGAAAAAATGTTTGGCAATCGCGACGTGAAGATCAACTGCGCGGCGGCGGACTTTGTCGCGACGAATGGTGTGCTGGATTCGCGTATTTTCGCGCTCGACACGGACGACGCGGTGATCAATATCGACGGCAATGTGAATCTGCGCGACGAATCGTTGGATCTTGGCGTGCATCCGCATACCAAGGGTTTCCGGGTGTTTTCGCTGCGCTCGCCGCTCTATGTGAAGGGGACGTTCAAGGATCCGCACGTTGGGGTGAATGCCACCGCGCTGGCGCTGCGAGGCGCCGCCGTTGTCGGGCTCGGGTTGATCAATCCGTTTGCGGCGCTGATTCCGCTGCTTGCGCCTAGCAATAACAAACCGCTGCCTTGCGGGCAGTTGCTGTCGCAGGTTCGTCAGGCGCCGGGCGCGCCGCCGCCGGGCGTGAAGCAGGCCCCCAAACCGGCTATTTCCCTCGACGGTACGCCGGTGAACAAGTCTTCCGCTGACGCTCGTTCGCCGGCGGCGGCCGAAAAGAAGCCTGCGGCAGTCATGCCGCCGGCCACGGCGGCCGAATACAAGGGGAGCTGATGCTGTTTGCCTGGCTTGCGGCCGATTGGAATGGCCGCCGTGCAGGCAGGAGACAAAAAGCGAGACAAACACGGAAAATCGGCGCCGCGTTCCTGAAAACGCCGCGCCGATCAAGAAAGGGAAAGGTCTACCTGAGCGAGCGCGGAGCGGCGTCTCCCGCCGCATCCTGCCGACGAACCCCCCGCCGGGCACCGCCGACGCGGGTAGCGCCAAACTCCGTCAGAATCTTGCCTCGAGCCCGGCTGGCAAACACCAGGAACCCGAACCCATCGGCTTCATACCAGTACCCGCCATTCTCGAGCCCATCGAGCGGCTGCTCCAACGCATTGGTAATGGATTCGATACAGCGGCGCCGCAATTCGGCGGGCGCCGGATAGGGCGGTTGTGCGCCTCGTACGCTGCACAGCAGAACATCGAGCCCTGGTAGCACATGCGCATAGAGTACGGGCTCGTCTTGCGCTCGAGCGCGCGCAATTTTGGTGTCGAGCTGACCGAATGGCTTGAAATGCCGTAGTACCGCGAGGAACGACTCATCGCCGTCCACCTTCGCGCGTCTACGCTTTTTCGGGAAGGACATAAAAATTCGCCTGAAAAAGAATTGCAAGAAACGCAGCGTCCTCATGCGACAACTCCCGGCTTCGCGCGCCGCACGTCGATCTTTTATAGCATACGACAAGGTCGGATTCACGATGATTCGGCGTCTCCGCCGTCCCACCGCCTCCCGCACGAATCATGCCGAACCGCCTCGCCGCGCGCTTTCCCTTCCCAGCACATCTGTCTCCATCATAGACTCAGGCGCCACCGAAAAAACATCCCGTATCAATAAAAAAGTCATTTTTGTGTGGGCAAGCGCATCCTGCCACTACGTTGAAATATCTCACATTCACGTCGATAATGGCCCGTCCGGCTGCACCGGGGCGGCCTCGCCAATCCCGCGCCGCAACGGGCTGTCCGTGCGATGCGGCGAGGCGAGTGGTCCGTGCCGGACTGGCAAGCACGCCGCGGCTTGAACGACCCTTCGGGCGAACATGAAACTATTCACCAAGGGTCTGCTGCTGATTGCAGTGCCGAGCGTGGTCGAGCTGGCGCTTCTGGGCGTCGTCTTCGATACCCAGGAGCAAACGGCGCAGGCCGCGCAGTGGGTCAGTAACAGCAAGCAGATCCTGTATCAGTCGTCGGCCATTGTCGATCCGCTGCTGCGTCAGGCCGCGCGGGTCCGCACGGGCATGGTCGTCGGCGATCCGTCGTTTATCGACCGTCATACCGTGTGGGTCGATCTCGGCGACCGGCTTTCGAACCTCGAAACACTGGTGACCGGCACGCCGCAACAGGCCGAACGCGTACGCAAGATGCAACAGGCGATCGAAGCGTATCGCGTGCAGGCTGCCGCGATTGCGCAGGCGCTGCGCGTGGGACACAGCGTGAATTCGTTTGCCGCACTGGACACCGGCGCGCTCCCCTCGCAGATCGCACTGTTTCGCGACCAGCTCGCCGAGTTTGGCAACGAGGCAGCGCGGCTCGACGCCGAGCGCTCCGCGGCGCTGGCACGACGCTACGAACGCCAGCAATACGCGCTGATCGCCGCGGTGCTGGGGTCGATGCTGATCTGGGCCGTCACCGCGGTGGTATTTGCGCGCAGCATCGGCCGGCGTCTGGAAGTGTTGACGGGCAACGCCGAACGTCTGGGTCGCGGCTGGGAGTTGGCGGCGCCGCTGTCCGGTAGCGACGAAATTGCCGCGCTCGACGCGGTGCTGCACCAGACCGGCGCGCGCCTGCGCGAGGCCGACGGCGAGCAGACCCTGCTGAAAGCGCGGCTCGAGGCACGTGCGCGGGAACTGGCGGGCGTGAACGAAGAGTTGCGCCAGGAGACGCAAGACAATGAAATGTTCATCTACAGCGTGTCGCACGATCTGCGCTCGCCGCTGGTGAATCTGCAAGGTTTTTCGAAGGAGTTGCAGGTGTCGTGTGACGAACTGGACAACCTCGTCGAGGCGGCGAAACTGCCGGAGCCCGAGCACCGGCGCATGGTGCACATCCTTGACGGCGACGTGCGCGAGTCGCTGCAGTATCTGCGCACCGCGGTGACGCAGGCGGCGGCGATCATCGACGCGCTCTTGCGGATTTCGCGTGCCGGCCGGCTCGAATACCAGTGGCAGCGGGTGAGCGTCGGACGGGTGGTGGGGCGGGTGGTCGACGCGATGCAGAGCGTGATTAGCCAGCGGGCGACGGTGGTCACCGTGCGCGAATTACCGCCCGCATGGGGCGATCCTGGCGCGATCGAGCAGATTTTCAGCAACCTGGTCGGCAATGCACTCAATTATCTCGACCCGGCGCGCAATGGGCGCATCGAGATCGGCGCGCTGGAGCCGGAACCCGTCGACGAGACGGAACCGCGCGCGGTACGCACGCGCACTTATTATGTGCGTGACAACGGCCTCGGGATTCCGGCAGCTTACATGTCGAAGGTGTTCCGGGCGTTTCAGCGTTTGCACGGCGACGTCGCGCACGGAGACGGGGTGGGCCTCGCGATGGTGCGGCGCATGGTGGAGCGGCATGGCGGCCGCATTTGGGTCGAGTCCGCGGAAGGCGCGGGATCGACCTTTTTCGTCGTGTTGCCGGAACAGCCCGCGCGCAATTGAGGTGGGACAGTCGCCAGGAGAAACTGTGGGGATAGCTAAAAACATGATGCAAAAACGGATTGTCAGCACGGAGGGCATATGAATCACGGGGAAACGGTCAGTATCGTGCTGATCGAGGATGACGACGGCCACGCTACGCTGGTCGAGCGCAATCTGCGCCGTGCCGGGATTTCAAACGGCTTCGTGCGCTTTCGCGATGGCCAGCAGGCACTCGATTACTTCTTCGGCCCGGCACCGGTGGACCCTGCGGCCAGCCCTTACCCGCCGCGCGAGGATTTGACGAATTTCGTCGTGCTGCTCGATCTGAAAATGCCACGTGTGGATGGCTTCGAAGTATTGCGGCGCCTGAAGGATTCACCACAGACAGCCGCGGTGCCCGTGATCGTGCTGACCACCACCGACGACCCGCGCGAAATCGAGCGATGCTATGAACTCGGCTGCAATGTCTACATCACGAAGCCAGTCGAATACGACGCGTTCATCGAAGCCGTGCGCCGTCTCGGCTTTTTCCTGCAAGTGGTCAAGCTGCCGGTGGGTCACCGGCTGGCGGCGCCTTGACGGAAGGCTCATGTGAAGGCGCGCCGAAAGCGGCCCATGACAACATAGCGACACCAGACCACGCCAAAGAAGATTCAGCATGACCGAAGAAGTGACCACGCAACCCGCCGCGTATGTGCTTGTCGTCGATGACGACGAAGGCATCTTGCGACTCGCGCGCAAATCGCTCGAACGCGCCGGCTGCCGGGTTGCAATCTGCTCCTCTGTCGAAACGGCCCGCGAGCGCCTTGCCGCCGGCACGCCCGACCTGCTGGTACTCGATTACCAGCTGAGCGGGCCTGAAACCGGCCTCGACTTCTTTCGCCGCCTGCGGGCCGAAGGTGTGCGGATTCCTGCCATCCTCGTGACCGGTTTCACCGACGAATCCCGCGTGATCGAAGCGTTACGCGCGGGCGTGTCCGACGTCGTGCCGAAATCCGGCGACTACCTCGATTACCTGCCTGAAGCCGTGGAGCGCGTGCTGTCCCAGGTGCGCTTGCAGAAGGCCTCGGCCGAAGCCTTGCTGCTGCGCGATCGCGAACAGCATTACCGGACCTTGTCGGAGGCGTTGCCGCACCTCGTGCTGACCTGCAACGCCGCAGGCGATTGCGACTTCCTTTCGAAGCAGTGGTTTGACTACACGGGCTTGTCGGAAAGCAGTTCATACGGCCTTGCCTGGCTCGAAGCGGTGCACGCCGACGATCGTGAAGAAATTCGCCGTACCTGGCTCAAGGCCGTGACGGGCGGCGCCGGCGATTATCGGCACGAACTGCGGATTCGTCGCCATGACGGCGAATATCGCTGGTTCGACGTCCGTGCGGTTGCTATGCGCGACCCCGAGGGCAACATCAGCAAATGGTTCGGCAGCTGCACGGATATTCACCCACAGCGCGAGGCGATCGAGGAGCGCGAACGGCTGCTTGCCTCGGAGCAGGCCGCCCGCCAGATCGCGGAAGAAGCCAATCGTGCGAAAGACCGCTTCCTCGCCATGCTGTCACACGAATTGCGCACGCCGCTCACCCCTGTACTCGCGGGCGCGAGCGTGCTGGAGATGATCCCGGGTCTGCCCGACCAGGCACGCGCGAGCGTGCGCATGATTCGTCGCAACATCGAGCTCGAAGCGCGCCTGATCGATGACCTGCTCGATCTCACCCGCGTGGCGAACGGCAAGCTGCGTCTGTCGCTCGAAACCGTCGATGTGCACGAGGTGATGGACAGCGTGCTCGAACTCTTTCGCAGCGAGATCCAGGTCAAGCAGCAGGACGTGCATGTCCACAAGAACGCACAGCACCACTACGTGCTCGCTGACCGGGCACGGCTGCAGCAGATGCTGTGGAACCTGATTCGCAACGCCGCCAAGTTCACGCCGGACGGCGGTCATATCTACGTCCGCACGCACGATGAACGCATGCATGTGCAGATCTCGGTCGAGGATACGGGCATCGGTATCGAGCCCGAGCAGATCGGCAAACTTTTCAACGCCTTCGAGCAAGGCAACCAGAACATGACGCGGCAATTCGGCGGCCTGGGCCTGGGTCTCGCGATCACCAAGGCGCTGACCGACGTGCACGGCGGCACGGTGATCGCACAGAGCCCGGGGGCCCACTGCGGCGCGACTTTCACGATCACGCTGCCGACTGCCGCCGCGCCCGCGGAACTGGCGCCCGTTGTAGCGCCTGATGAGGTGCGTCCTCCCGGTCTGCTGACTATCCTGCTGATCGAAGACCACGTGGATACCGCCGAGGTGATGGCGCAACTGATTCGCAGCCTCGGGCACGACGTGACCACGGTGGGGCGAGTGGACGATGCACTGGCCGCCACCCAGTCGCAAATCTTCGATCTGGTGATCAGCGACGTCGGCTTGCCGGATGGCACCGGTCTCGACTTCGTCAAGGCGTTTCGCGAGCATTCGGATGCGCCGGCGGTCGCGTTGACCGGCTTCGGTACCGACGAGGATGTGCGCCGCTGCCTGAGCGCAGGCTTTACTTCGCATCTGACCAAGCCTGTTAATTTCGGACAGCTTGAAACGATGATTGAAAGCGCGCTGAACCTGAAGGCGGAAAGAAACGAGGCGGACGAAAAGGGCGCCTAGTGTGTTCAGCGCGTCGACCGGGGCCGCGTGATTTGCGCGTGACATGATTGCTCGCGGCATGAAAAAGGCCTGTGGCGATTTTCTCGCAACAGGCCTTTTTTTATACTCGCCGGCTAATGCGCCGGGGCGAATGTTTGACTCGGGCGCCTTAACGCGGCGGCGCGTTCTTCAGCGAATCGCGGATTTCGCGCAGCAGTACGACGTCTTCCGGGGTCGGCGGCGGCTCTGCCGGCGCGGTTTCATCCGGCTTGCGCAGATTGTTGATGAACTTGACCATCAGGAAAATGATGAACGCGAGGATCACGAAGTTGATGGCCACCGTGATGAACGAGCCATAACCGAACACCGCCACGCCTGCCGTCTGCAAGTCTTTATACGACTCGGGACTGCCTTTGAAGCTCGCGGGAATATCGCCGAGGCGAACAAACTTGTTGGAGAAATCGAGGCCGCCGGTGGCAACGCCGACAACCGGCATGATCAGGTCTTTAACAATTGAATTGACGATGGTGGAAAATGCGCCGCCGATAATCACCCCGACGGCCAGATCCATTACGTTGCCTTTGAGGGCAAATTCCTTGAATTCCTTAATCATGCTCATAGACGTTTCTCCCAGAAGTCGATGGTCGAATCATACCAATCTGAGAGGGATAGGCTAGTCCCCTGGCGCGGAAAGAGCGGATTGCCTCTATTCTGGAAACTGTGACTGGCTATGGCGCGCCCGTTCGATATGCGCGGCAAAACTGACCGGGTCGGTATTGGTGCCGCACAGCAGCACACCCACGCGCTTGCCTTGCAGCGTTTCGCGCAGCGGTCCGAGCAGCCCCGCTGTCGCCGCGGCGCATGCGGGTTCCACGGCAAGCTTAAGCTGTCCGAACAAGGTCAGCATGGCCGCGCGCAACTGCTCGTCGGAGACGGTGACGAGCTGGTCGATATGGCGGCGGCACAACTCGTAGCTGTACTCCTCGGTGTGCGGCGACGCCAATGAATCGGCGATTGTGTGCATGTGCCCCATCTTGATCGTGTGATTGGCGGCAAAGCTTTTGCCCATCGCATCCGATCCTTCTGGCTCGACGCCGTACACGTGCACCCTGGGATTGGCTAGCCGCATGGCGGTGGCGACACCGGCGGCGAGGCCGCCGCCGCCGATCGGCACGATCACCGCTTCGAGGTCGGGCGTTTGCGTGGCCCATTCATAACCGAGGGTGGCCGAGCCCAGCACGGTGCGATAACCATTGAACGGGTGGACGAAGTACCGGCCTTCCTCCGCCTCGATACGACGCACCAGTTCGAAAGCTTCGGCCAGGTTTTCCGCGAACACGATGTCGGCGCGATACTGCCGGCACAAGGCGACGCGGGCCGGATTGGCGGCGCGAAACAGCACGACTTTCGCGCTGATGCCAAGACGCATTGCGGCGTAAGCGACCGCGACCGCATGGTTGCCTCCCGACACACAGGTGACGCCCGCGCTGCGTTGCGCTTCGTCGAGCGCGAGCAGGTTGGTGAACGCGCCACGCGCCTTGAAACTGCCGCCCGCCTGCAACAACTCGAACTTGAAGTTCACCACCGTACCTTCCAGCGACGGAAAGTCGAGCCGGTCGAACACCGGCGTTCGCGTCACCCACGGCGTCAATGCAAAGTGCTGCGTGGCGATGTCGTCGAGTGTGGGGATCGGTTCACCGTCGATCGTATGGTCGGTGTGCTGAGGCGTGGCGGTTGACATGGTGTGGGCGTGTGTTTCCTCGATAGGGTTAAGACTATTTTTGCCGCGCTCAGTTTCAGTGCGCGTGCGCCTCGACCGACATGCTGTGGATGAATTTTTGCAGGAAGCGCTCGCACGCCACAAGCTGATCCAGCGCCACGAATTCGTTGGCCTTGTGCGCCTGCTGGATGTCGCCGGGGCCGCACACGATGCTCGGAATACCCGCCAGCGAAAACAGCCCGGCTTCCGTGCCGTACGCGACCTTGCGCTTGTCCTGGTCGGCGGTCAGCGCGCGCACGAGTTGCGTGATCGCGGCTTGTTCAGACGAATCGAGGCCGGGCGCCGCGGCGATCTTTGTGATCTCGATGGCGCCAGATGGATGCTCGCGCAACATTTTCGGCAACAGCGTTTCACGTGCATATTGATCGATGCGCGCGAAGATCGGCTCGGGATCGAGCGTGGGCAGATTGCGGAATTCGAACTGGAATTTGCATTCGGCGGGCACGGTATTGATCGCATTGCCGCCGACGATCGTGCTGGTTTGCGCCGTGGTGAAGGGCACGTCATACAGTTCGTCGAACGGGCCTTGCTCGCGGAATTGATCGGCCATGTCGCGGATGTAGCAGATCAAACGCGCGGCGTATTCAATGGCATTCAGGCCCTTCGGCGTCAGCGACGAATGCGCGGCCTGTCCGCGCACGCAGCACTGGTAGGCGTTGATGCCTTTGTGCGCCACGATCGGCCGCATGCTGGTCGGCTCGCCGACGATGCAGCCGTCCGGCTTCACGCCGCGCTTCATCAGATCGGCAATCAGGAGCGGCGCGCCTACGCAACCCACTTCCTCGTCGAACGACAAGGCGAAGTGAATCGGCTTGGCGAGCTTCGTGCGCTGCATCTCGGGCAGGAGGGTGAGCGCCGCGCCGATGAAGCCTTTCATGTCGCACGTGCCGCGGCCGTACAGCTTGTCGCCGCGAATTTCCGGCTTGAACGGATCGCTATCCCACTGTTGACCGTCCACCGGCACGACGTCGGTGTGGCCAGACAGCACCACGCCGCCGTTCGTCTCGCCGTTGTGCGCGGGAATCGTTGCGAACAGATTGGCCCATTTGCCGCTTTCGTCGTGGGTGAGCGTGGCTTCGACGCCGACCGCGCGCAACTCGTCGCGCACGGTTTCGATCAGGCCGAGATTCGGATTGCGGCTCACCGTATCCATCGATACGAGACGGGTGACCCAGGGAAGCGAGGCAGGCGAGGAAGAATTCGATGCAGAGGCGGGTGTTTGCGAGGACTGTGCTGATTCAGCGACGTGAGACATGACAAGACTCCAGCATTTGAGTCTTTCGATCATACCCAAAAAAACTTCACCCGTATGCTGCGGGACGCGTTTGCGCACCGCAGCATAAGCGGGAAACGGCTAGACGTGGCCGCTTTTCTGGCGAGCCTCCAACGACGCTTCAGCGCGCCGCCGCCGTAGCCGCGGTGCCGCGGCTGGGCGAGCCGAGCGCGCGCAAGGTTTCCTTCACCGTCGCCACACGCACGGCCAGATCCGGGCTGCGCGTTTCAATGCGCAGTTTGTCCTGGCCCGCCAGCTTGATGTGCTTGTGTTTCTGCACCATCTCGATGATCCGCATCGCGTCGATTGGCGGATTGGGGATGAACTGCAAGCCGATCACGGCTTCGCCCGCATCGATTTTCGAAATGCCCAAAGGCTTGGCCGCCAGGCGCAGACGGTGTGTTTCGACGAGCGCATGCGCTTGCGGCGGCAACTTGCCGAAACGATCGATTAACTCTTCCTGAATGCTGTCGATCGAATCGTTGTGTTCGCAATTGGCGAGGCGCTTATAGAGCGACAGACGTTCCTGCACGTCGCCGCAATAGTCCGCCGGCAGAATCGCGGGCGCGTGAAGATTGATCTCGGTGGTCGCAGCGAGCGGCGCGGTGAGGTCCGGCTCGCGGCCTTCCTTGAGCGCCTTCACGGCGTCGTTCAGCATGTCGGTATAGAGCTGGAAACCGATCTCCTGAATCTCGCCCGATTGCTTGTCGCCGAGCACTTCACCCGTGCCGCGAATCTCGAGGTCGTGCATCGCGAGATAGAAGCCCGAACCGAGCTCCTCCATCTGCTGGATCGCTTCGAGACGGCGCTGCGCCTGCTTCGTCAGACCTTGCGGATCATGCACCAGCAGATACGAATACGCCTGGTGATGCGAGCGGCCGACGCGGCCACGCAACTGATGCAATTGCGCGAGGCCGAACTTGTCGGAGCGGTGAATCAGGATGGTGTTGGCGCTCGGCACGTCGATACCGGTTTCGATAATCGTCGTGCACAGCAGAACGTTCGCGCGCTGGGCAACGAAGTCGCGCATCACGCGTTCGAGTTCGCGCTCATGCATCTGTCCATGCGCGACGGCGATGCGCGCTTCGGGCACGAGCGCTTCGAGCATCTGCCGGCGATTCTCGATCGTCTCGACTTCGTTATGCAGAAAGTACACCTGACCGCCACGTTTCAGCTCGCGCAACATGGCTTCGCGAATCACGCTGTCTTCTTCGCGGCGCACGAAGGTCTTGATCGCGAGGCGCTTTTGGGGCGCGGTGGCGATCACGGAGAAATCGCGCAGGCCTTCGAGCGCCATGCCGAGCGTGCGCGGGATTGGCGTAGCGGTGAGCGTGAGCACATCGACTTCCGCGCGCAATGCTTTCAGCGCCTCTTTCTGACGCACGCCGAACCGGTGCTCCTCGTCGATGATCACGAGCCCCAGCCGCTTGAACTGCACATCCGAGGACAGCAGCTTGTGCGTGCCGATCACGATATCGACCGTGCCTTCGTTGATCTGCTGGATCGCCGTGTTGACTTCCTTGGTCGACTTGAAGCGCGACAATTCGGCGATGCGCACCGGCCAATCGGAGAATCGATCGCTGAAGGTTTGCGTGTGCTGCTCGGCGAGCAGCGTGGTAGGCGAGAGCAGCGCGACCTGCTTGCCGCCCATCACCGCGATAAATGCCGCGCGCAAGGCCACTTCGGTCTTGCCGAAGCCGACATCGCCGCACACGAGGCGGTCCATCGGTTTGCCGCTCGTCATATCGCCGATCACGGCGGCGATCGCCGCAGCCTGGTCCGGTGTTTCCTCGAAACCGAAGCTTTCCGCGAACTTCACGTAGTCTTTCGGTTCGAGCGGGAACGCATGCCCTTCGCGCAGCGCGCGACGAGCGTACAGGTTCAGCAGTTCTGCCGCAGTGTCGCGGATCTGCTGCGCGGCTTTGCGTTTGGCCTTTTCCCACTGGCCGGAGCCGAGCGAATGCAAGGGCGCGCTTTCCGGATCCGCGCCGCTGTAGCGCGAGATCACGTGCAACTGCGCGACGGGCACGTACAGCTTGCTGTCGGCCGCATATTCGAGGTGCAGGAACTCGGTATCGCCTTCGCCGAGATCCATCGTGACGAGACCCATATAGCGGCCGATGCCGTGCTGCGAATGCACGACCGGATCGCCGATCTTCAGCTCGGACAGATCGCGCACCATCGAGTCGACGTTGCTCGCCTGTTCCTGACGGCGGCGTCCCGCGCGGCGCGCGAGTGGGCCATACAGCTCCGTCTCGGTGATGATCGCGATACCGTCGCCGGGCACCGCAAAGCCGTTCGCCAACGGCGCGACGCCAAGCGAGAAACGTTCGTTGCTCGTCAGCCAGTCCTGCAAGCTGTCACTCGAGACCGGCCTGAGGTGATTGTCGGCCAGCAGTTGCAATAGCGTTTCACGACGGCCCGCCGATTCCGTGGCGAACAGCACACGGTTCGGCGTGGTGTCGAGATAGGCGCGCAGGGCCGAGACCGGATCTTCCGCGTGACGGTCGATCGCCAGATTCGGCAACGAGGTCGACCAGCCGCCGCCCGCGTTGACAGGCAGGACGAGTCGCGCGAACGGCTTGGCGAACGTGTAGAAATCCTCGTCGGAGAGGAACAGACGCTGCGGCTCGAGAATCGGCCGGTCGCGATCGTGCGACAGGAAGTTGTAGCGCTGTTTGGTGTCGTTGGTGAAGCGCTTGATCGCTGCGTCCAGATCGCCGACGAACGCCAGTTGCGCGCCTTCGGGCAGATAGTGGAAGAGCGTGGCGGTTTCGTCGAAGAAGAGCGGCAGATAATATTCGATGCCCGCTGAGGGCACGCCGTTGCCCATATCCTTATAAATCGACGCACGGCTCGGATCGCCCTCGAAGGTTTCGCGCCAGCGGCTGCGGAAGGCGGTGCGGGCGGCCTCGTCGAAGGGGAATTCGCGGCCGGGCAGCAGGCGCACGTCCTTCACCGGATAGAGGCTGCGTTGCGTGTCCGGGTCGAATGCACGGATCGAGTCGACCTGGTCGTCGAACAGGTCGATCCGGTACGGCAGCGGCGAGCCCATCGGAAAGAGGTCGAGGAGCGAGCCGCGTACGCAGTATTCGCCGGGGCGCACGACCTGGCTTACGTGCTCGTAGCCGGCCAGCGTCAATTGCGCCTTGAGCCTGGCTTCGTCGAGGCGCTCGCCTTGCGAGAAGGAGAACGTGTAGCCCGCCATGAACGAGGCAGGCGGCATCCGGTACAACGCGGTGGTGGCCGGCACCAGCAGGATGTCGCAGCGGCCTTCGCCGAGATCGTGCAGGGTGGCGAGGCGCTCGGAGACCAGATCCTGGTGGGGCGAAAAGGTATCGTAAGGCAGCGTTTCCCAGTCGGGCAGCAAACGCACGCGTGCCTCGGGCGCGAAAAAGCCGATTTCCTGCGACAACCGCTGCGCGTCGACCGCGCTTTCGCAGACGACCGCGAGAAGCGGCACCTTCTCGCGGTAGGCGAGATGGTAGCGGGCGATCAGCAGCGCGTCGGACGAGCCGTGCGTGCCGTCGAAGGCAAAACGCTGGCCGGTCTTGACGAGCGCGACGGGCGGGGAGTACTGCGATGATGCGGCGATGTCTGGCATAGAAGGGAAAAGACGGCCTCGGGCTCACACGTGATCGGCAAGTTTACGCGTGTAGGGGCGTAGATGCGAAGGACCTATTATAAAATCCGTCGTTTACTTTCACTTCGCGGCATCCGCACTCGTGACCTCCCGTCTATTTGCCCTGATTCCGTGCGCTGGCACCGGCAGCCGTTCCGGCGCCGCGATGCCCAAACAATATCGCACTGTCGCCGGCCGCGACATGTTGCACTACTCGCTGGCGGCTTTCGACGCCTGCAGCGAATTTGCGCAAACCCTTGTCGTGATTGCCCCCGACGATCAGCACTTCGACGCCCGCCGCTTCAGCGGCCTGCGTTTCGCCGTGCGCCGCTCCGGCGGGGCCTCGCGCCAGGCGTCTGTGCTGAACGGGTTGCACGCGCTGGCCGAGTTCGGCGCGCATGACGACGACTGGGTGCTGGTGCATGACGCCGCGCGGCCTGGCATTACGCCGGGCTTGATCCGCACGCTGATCGCCGCGCTGAAGGACGATGCGGTGGGCGGCATCATGGCCTTGCCCGTTGCGGACACCTTGAAACGGATCGAGGCCGGTTCGTCCGACGGGCGGATTGCCCGTACCGAAGCGCGCGATGGCCTGTGGCAGGCGCAGACGCCGCAGATGTTCCGCATCGGCATGCTGCGCGAGGCGATTTTGCGCGCGCAGGCGGACGGTCACGATCTGACCGACGAAGCGAGCGCGATCGAATGGCTGGGGAACGCGCCCAGATTGGTGCAGGGGAGTTTGCGCAACTTCAAGGTCACGTATCCGGAAGACTTCGATCTGGCCGAGGCGATTTTGTGCCGGCCGGTTTCGGCTTCCTGATTCGACCATTTCAAATTTTAACTAGCGGACTTGACACATATGGATTTTAGAATTGGGCAGGGTTATGACGTGCATGCGCTGGTGCCGGGACGTCCATTGATTATCGGCGGTGTGACGATTCCCTATGAGCGCGGGCTGCTCGGGCATTCGGATGCGGATGTGCTGTTGCATGCGATTACCGATGCTATTTTTGGCGCGGCCGCGATGGGGGATATTGGGCGGCATTTCTCCGATACTGATGCTAAGTTCGCTGGCGCGGATAGTCGGGTTTTATTGCGGGAGTGTTTTGCTCGTGTGGCGGCGGGGGGGTTTTCTATTGCCAATGTGGATAGTAGTGTGGTTGCTCAGGCGCCTAAGCTTGCGGCTCATATTGATGGGATGCGGGCTAATATTGCCGCTGATCTTAACCTGCCGGTTGAGCGGGTTAATGTTAAGGCTAAGACTAATGAGAAGTTGGGGTATCTCGGGCGTGGGGAAGGGATTGAGGCTCAGGCTGTGGTTTTGTTAATCAGGAATTGATGCGTGAGGTTTTTTGCCTGTTTGGCGGGTTTTTGTTTGTGTTTTTGTCGGGTTGGCCTTTCCTTGTTCTGTTAGTGGTTTATTAGTGTTGCCCCTGTGCGGGGCGGCACCTACTTTTCTTTGCCTGCCGCAAAGAAAAGTAGGCAAAAGAAAGCGGCTCACACCGCTAACTCTTAAGCGGGGCCCCCGCGCAGTCACGGTAGTGGTGCATCTGGAATCTGTGTTCTCGCACATTCGGCGTGAGTGACACAGCCATCATACTTCCGGCGGCGCTGCGCGCGCCGACGCGGTTTTCACGACGGCACTGCTTATAGCGTTGCGCCGCCTACCGCGCGGTTGCAAGGGCATTCTTCGCCCGTTTGCAGGGCGTCGAGAAGACGCAATACTTCTTCCGGGTTGCGGCCGACGTTCAGGTTGTTTACCGAAACGTGCTGAATCGTATTGTCCGGATCGACAATGTACGTCGCGCGCAGCGCCACGCCAGCCTCCTTGTCGCGCACGCCAAGCTGGTCGATCAACTCGCCCTTCACATCACCGAACGAATAGTGGTTCAGCCTGTTCAGGTCCTTGTGCTCGCGGCGCCATGCCAGTTTGACGAATTCATTGTCGACACTCCCGCCAAGCAGCACTGCGTCGCGCTCCTCGAAATCCTTGGCCAACTTGCCGAATTCAATGATTTCCGTCGGACACACAAACGTGAAATCCTTCGGGTAGAAATAGATAACCTTCCACTTGCCCGGAAACGACTGTTCAGTAATCTCTTCGAACGCCGATACGCCGTTTTCTTCATGATGGTTGAAACCGGGCTTGGCCGCAGTCACGGTGAACGCTTCGAGTTTATCGCCGACGGTTTTCATGCGAATGCTCCTTCGTATGATGAAAAAACAGCCTGTTGAAGCTCGACGCTATCAGCCCGTCGCAACGAGTACGTTACACGTTTTGCTATAAATCTATGAATTTATTTATTCGATAGTTTTTATAATAATTCGGCTGGCCACTATTCAACAACGCGCTCGACAGTCGTATGGCCGCACGTTGCCCCTTGCGCTCAAACGCCTTTTGCAAGCGGAAACTCGATCGTGACCTCGAGACCCGGACCTGGCGTGCGATTGCGCAGGCGCAAGGCGCCGCGATAACGGCCCACCAGTCGCTGCACAATGGCCATGCCGAGGCCCGTGCCGTTCGCCTGGGTACGCGCTGAATTCACGCGATAGAACGGCCGTGTGACAAGCGCCAGTTGGTCCTCGGGAATGCCGGGTCCTTCGTCGACCACGGACAACTCAACCCGTGAATGCGACACCCGCGTTTCCAGAATCACGTGCGGGATGCCGTCGCCATCGCTTAAACCGTACTTGCGCGCGTTCTCCAGCAAATTGCCAACCACGCGACGCATATCGGTTTCGTCCGCCTCGATTACCGCCGATGGTGCGAGACGTGTGATCAGGCGCATGCTGTCTTCGCTCTGCATCCGCGCCGCAAGCTCGCCCGCGATCACCGACAGATCGACAGGTTCCGGCACCCGCTGCACCGGACGGGCGTAATCGAGGAACCGACCGATGATCATGTCCATCTGCTCGATGTCGTCGACCATCGCGTCCTTGGTGGCCTGGTCGGAGGGGCTCATTTCGGTTTCGAGCCGCAGCCGCGCGAGCGGAGTGCGCAGATCGTGAGAGATACCCGCGAGCATGAGCGCACGGTCGGCCTCAAGCTGTTCGAGGTCCTGGACCATCTGGTTGAAACTGCGATTGGTCTCGGCGGCTACGCCCATGCCGCGCTCAGGCAGCGCCTCCGGTGACTGGCCTGAGCCGACCTTGCGCGCGGCCATGGCGAGCCGGGCGAACGGACGGTTCACGAGGCTGGTGATGAAGGCCGCGCCGAACAGCGACAGCGCCAGCGCGAAGACCCCCCAGCCGGCCCACTGTAAGCCCGTCGCGTTGTCCAGTTGATCGCGGTCGAGCGCCACCCAGTAGTCGTCGTCGTCGATCTTGAAGCTGATCCAGACGCCAGGAATGTCGTTGACGCTCTGTGCAATGACCGTGTCGTCGCCGAGGCGGCCGCGAATGTCGTGTTCGATCAGCCGGTTAAGCGACTCGTCGGGCTGGAGTTTGTACTTGTCGGTGGTTTCGCGCGGATACACACGCACCCCTTCATTGCTCTCCAGATCCTGCAGCAGGGCGCGCCGCAGGTCGGGATCGGAATAGAGGAGTGCGGTGCGCGTGAGCTTGACGATGGCAACCAGTTGCAAAGCCACGCGCTGTGCGCGCGGCTCGCGTTCGATCACCCGAAAGCTCTGGAACCACGCGGCGAGACTGACTGCGATCAACAGCGCGATCAACAGAAAGGTCCGCCAGAAAAGGCCGCCGAACGCGAGCGTCAGGAGGCGCCGGTCGATCCGCATGGGCCCTTCTTATTAGAAATCAAAAACGAGAGGTGAGAACAAACTCAGGCTGCACCGTCAGGAATGAACACGTAGCCAAGACCCCAGACGGTCTGAATGAAACGCGGGCTGCCCGGATCCGGTTCGATCAGCTTGCGCAGACGCGAAATCTGCACGTCGAGACTGCGGTCGAAAACCTCGTATTCACGGCCGCGTGCCAGTTCCATCAGCTTTTCGCGCGACAGAGGCTGGCGCGGATGCCGCGCAAACACCTTCAGCACCGAGAACTCACCCGTGGTCAGCGGAATTTCCTGGCCGGCCTTGGTGAGCGTGCGGGTGGCGAGATTCAGCGCGAATTCCCCGAACTCGAACACTTCGGTGGTCTCGGACGGCGCGCCCGGCAACTCCGACGGCGACTGGCGGCGCAGCACCGCGTGAATCCGCGCGACCAGTTCGCGCGGGTTGAACGGCTTGGGCAGATAGTCGTCGGCGCCCATTTCGAGCCCGACGATACGATCGACGTCTTCACCCTTGGCCGTCAACATGATGATCGGCGTGCGGTCGTTGCTGCCGCGCAGCCGGCGGCAGATCGACAGGCCGTCCTCGCCCGGCAGCATCAGATCGAGCACCAGCAAGTCGAAGCGCTCACGCACCCAGAGCTTGTTCATGGACGGCGCGTTCTCGGCAACGTAGACATTGAAGCCCTGTTCACCGAGGTAGCGGCGCAGCAGATCGCGCAGGCGTGGATCGTCGTCGACGACGAGGATTTTCGAAGGGTTTTTGGTTTCCATGGTCGGCATCTTAGCGCGATTAGAAAGTGGTGCGCGGTTGCATCGTTTACCGGGTTACAGTCAGTTACAAAATTTACCCGCACTGTGGCACGACGTAAAGCATGGGCAGGTAGACTCCTTTACTCAATGCGGCTGTTCGGTGGATACTTCACTCGACTAAAACTCTCGCACCCGGCTCGCTACCGGGGTTTGTATACGCATTTGAGGTAGCCGGTTGCCGCGCCACGAAGGGAACAACATGAAGGGAGGGGTTTGGCCGAATGTGCGCCTAAGCGTAATTGCACTGGCGGTAGCCGGGACGCTTGCAGGCACACTGGGACCAACGCTCGCCCACGCCCAGCCTTCGGCCGACAGAGCGACGAGCGAACGCGTGCCCAAGCCGGCCAACGCCAGGGCGAATCGTTACAACCCCAGCCACAACCCCAACAACGACCGCCCTGCGTCAGACGCCATGATGCGCACCGCAGTTCCCCCCGATCTCGATCAACGCCGTCGTGACGGCCATATGACGCCCGACGAACGGCGTCTGTTACGCCAGCATATCGAAGACGCTGTCCGCGAGCTATACAAACGGTAGCTATTTCCGTGCCCGCTCTGGGCGCGTCGGTCGCGCTTTCGCTCCACGTGAAAGATTTCGTTGCACTTCCCCCGTCAACTTTCCCGTTCCATCTGCCGTTGAGTTGCCAAAGCACAGCGCGTTTTTGCCTGCGTGAATGCCTTTTCGTGACGCCCCCGCAACCGGATCAACCGGATGACCGATGATGAATCTGCTGACAGGCGGTAAGGGTAGAAGCTGGCTAGTAGTCACTGCTACTGCGCTCGCAGCCGTGATGTGGTGCGCGCCGGCGGCAGCCGTGCAACAAGGCACCGCTCATGTTCCCCACAACAAGCATCGGGCGGCGTCGGCAGCTTCTGTCGTTGCCCCCGCCGAACAGGACGTTCTCGACGCCGATGATGCTCGCTTCTTCCTGACGCGCGTCGGTTTCGCGCCCGATAGCGGCGAGCTCGCCCAATACGTTGGACTCACGCGCGAACAGGCGGTCGACAAAGTACTGGCGACAGTCCGAACCGAAGCCGTGACACCGCTGCCGGAATGGGTGCTCGAGCCGATCCCGACACGCGAGATCCGCAAGACGTGGACGGACGATCAACGCCGCGACGAGCAGCGCCAGCGCGGCCAGCGTTACGAAATATTACGCGCATGGTGGGTGCGCGAGATGCTGAGCACGCCGTCCCCGCTGACCGAACGCATGACGCTGTTCTGGCATAACCACTTCACGTCAGGGCAGGACAAGGTCGAGTATCCGCAGGAAATGGCGCAGCAGAACATGCTGTTGCGCCGTGACGCGCTCGGCAACTTCGGCGAGCTGTTGCACGATGTCGCGAAAGATCCGGCGATGCTCCAATACCTGGATGGCGCGAGCAATCGCAAGGGCAAACCCAATGAAAACTTCGCGCGTGAAGTGATGGAGTTGTTCACGCTCGGCGAAGGGCATTACACGCAGCGCGACGTATCGGAAGCCGCGCGTGCCTACACGGGGTGGAGCCTCGATCCCGACACGCAGGCGTACGTGTGGCGCGCCAACCTGTACGACGACGGCAACAAGACCGTACTCGGCCAGACCGGTCCGTTCGACGGTGACCAGGTGCTCGACATTCTCCTTGCACGGCCTGAAACCGCGACTTTCGTCACGACCAAGCTATGGCGCGAGTTCGTTTCCGACACACCAGACCCCGCCCGCATCGCACCGATCGCCGCGCGGTTCCGCGCAAGTCACTACGATATCAAGGTCGCACTGCACGGCCTCTTCATGAGCGACGTGTTCTGGGACGACGGCAATCGCGGCGTCCTTGTGAAATCGCCGGCGGAGTTCGTCGTTGGCGCACTGCGTGCGTTCGATATCGGCTATGACAATACGGTGCCGTTCGCGGCCGAGATCCGCACGCTCGGCGAGAACCTGTTCTACCCGCCGAACGTCAAAGGGTGGCCGGGCGGCACGATATGGATCAATAGTTCGACGCTGCTGGCGCGCAAGCAATTCGTCGAGCAACTGTTTCGCGCAACCGAAACCGCCGGTCCGCGGCGTACGAACAATCCGACGAACGCGAAGATTGCGGCGAGCGGGGCACCCGGCACTCTGCAAGCGAATCCGCAAATGCAGCGGGCCATGGCGCGAGTCGGCCAGACGGGCCAAGGTGGCGTACGCTTTGACATCGAAACGTGGCTTGCGCAATACAACGCCGCGCCGACGGCGAAGCCGGGGCTCTCGGTGGAGCTGCAACTGCAGCACGCGGTCCTGCCGCTCACGCCGGTCGACGCGATCGCAACCGATTCAACCGCCAGCGCTTATCTGGAGGCGTTGCTGATGGACCCGGCTTATCAGTTGAAGTGAGCAATGAGGTTATTCGCTGACGCAGGCGACTGCGACAGGCGACGGAATTGAGCCGCTCAACCGTTTAACCCGGATCGGCCGCGAAAGAAAAGGTCAGTCGACGGCGGCACGACACGCGCCATGACAATCGAACGAGGTGCAGGATGAAACGACGCAGCTTTCTCTCGATGGGCGCAGCCGCGGGCGCGACGCTCTGGTTGCCCCGCGCGTTCGGCGCGCAGGGACCAACGCCCGGCGGCTCGATGGATCGCGGCTACGGCAACCTGCTGATCCTCGTCGAGTTGAAGGGCGGTAACGACGGTTTGAATACCGTGATTCCGTTTGCCGATCCCGCTTACTATCAACTGCGTAAAAACATCGGCATCAAGCGCGAGCAGGTGATTCAGATCGACGAGCGCACCGCGCTGCATCCGTCGTTGCAACCGCTGATGCCGCTTTGGCAGAGCCGGCAACTGGCGATCGTGCAGGGCGTCAGCTACGCGCAACCGAATCTGTCGCATTTCCGCTCGATCGAAATCTGGGACACCGCGTCGCGTTCGGACCAATACCTGCGCGAAGGCTGGCTCACACGTGCCTTCGCGCAGACGCCGGTGCCCGCGGGTTTTGCCGCCGACGGCGTGGTGATCGGCAGCGCCGAAATGGGGCCGCTCGCCAACGGCGCGCGCGCGATCGCGCTGGTCAATCCGGCGCAATTCGTCAAGGCTTCGCGCCTCGCCACACCGGTGTCGCTGCACGAGCGCAATCCGGAACTGGCGCATATTCTCGACGTCGAGAACGATATCGTGAAGGCCGCCGACCGTCTGCGTCCCACGCAAGGTCAGGCGCAGTTGAAGACCGTGTTTCCCGGTGGCGCGTTCGGCAGTTCGATCAAGACGGCAATGCAGGTGCTGGCTGCAGGCGATACGCCGCAAGGACAGCCGCGTAAGGGGCAAGGCGTCGCGGTGATCCGCTTGACGCTGAACGGGTTCGATACGCATCAGAACCAACCCGGTCAGCAGGCGGCGCTGCTCAAACAACTGGCCGAAGGGTTCGCGTCGATGAAGTCGGCGCTGCTGGAACTCGGCCGCTGGGATGAGACGCTGGTGATGACCTACGCCGAATTTGGCCGGCGCCCGCGTGAGAATCAGAGCAATGGCACCGACCACGGCACGGTGGCGCCGCATTTCGTGATGGGCGGGCGAGTGCGCGGCGGTTTGTATGGTGTGCCGCCGGTGCTCGCGCGGCTCGACGGCAACGGCAACTTGCCGGTCGGCGTCGATTTCCAGCAACTCTACGCGACCGTGCTCGGACCGTGGTGGGGGCTCGACGCCTCCGCCATCCTGCAGCAGCGGTTCGAGCCGTTGCCGTTGCTGCGCGTCTGACAGTGAACGGTGTGCCCTTCCCGGCATGAGGCGGCGGCCGTTAACCTGAGCCTCAGCTGTCCGTCCGCTCGTCCGTTTTACCTGGCGCGCCAGGCGATCCAGAGCTTGCGGATCGGCGTCAACGCAATGCGTTGATGCAGCACGTGATAGCCGTCGCGTTCGATTTCGTCCAGCAGCGCCAGAGCCAGTGCCGCCTGCGCCACCAGCGTGCGCTGCGAGCGGCGTTCGTTTGCGGGCATGGCGGCGAGCGCCGCATGCAAGGCATCACGGGCCCGCTTGGTCTCGAAGCGCATCAGCTCGGTAAACGCGTCGGAGTATTTCCGATTGATCAGGTCCGCGGCGGTGACGTTAAAGCGCTGCATTTCATCGATCGGAATATAGATGCGGCCGTGGCGCGCATCGTTACCGGTTTCGACGACGAACTGCGCAAGCTGTAGCGCCTCGCCGAGCGGTGCGGCCCAACTCGACGCCTGTGCGCCGTCTTTCGCCGTCACTCGTGCGACCAGCGATGCGAAGGTACCGCCCACGCCCTGCACGTAGCGCCGCAGATTCGGGTAGTCGAGATAGCGCGCCTGGTCCAGGTCCATTTCGAAGCCGGCGAGCAACGCCTGCAACGCCGGGTATGTGGCCTGTACGTCGGGCAGGTAAGCCGCCAATGCTTTTGAAACTGGGTGCGATGGCGAGCCCGAAGCCAACGCGGCGATCTCGTTTTGCCACCATGCGAGCTTGGTGCGGCCGATCGCCGGATCGCTGGTTTCTTTTACGGTTTCCTCGAATTCGCGGCGCAGCGCGAACAGCGCGGCGAGAAGCGGTTGGCTTGCCGCGGGCGCCTGCCGAAGCGCATAGTAAGTACTCGATCCGGGCGGCGCCGCTTTCTGCTGGCAATATTCGTCGAAATTCACGGGATTGGAATGTGGGGAAGGGCAGGCGTAGAGGGCACGGTGTGCGTGCGTTTAGCCAAAAATTGTAGCATCGACGCCCGTCGGGCAGATGCATGAGCAAATGCAGACAAGCGCGAATCAATCGGTTAGAATCTCGCGCTTACGCTTTCGGGCGCGGATTTTTTTGCGCTCGTGAGCATGCAGGACATCGGGCAAAACGCGCCGCGCTTTGCCCGGCTGCGAGGGTGGCGAAATTGGTAGACGCACCAGGTTTAGGTCCTGACGCCCGCAAGGGTGTAGGGGTTCGAGTCCCCTCCCTCGCACCATCGGTATGTAGCAAACAACCCCGTTAGTCTTTGGACTGGCGGGGTTTTTTGTTTTTTGTGCGACGTGTATTGGGCTTCGCGTGTCCGGTGGCGCTCAGGCGTCCGGTGCGGCCGATGTTTGTTCGGCTTGAATACCCGGCAGCTCGGCGTGTGCCGCGCCTTCGAGAAAGCGGCGGGTCGATTCGAACGCCTGCAGCATCGGATCGGGCCACGGCGTTTGCAGCATGACCGCCTGGTGGTTCTCGAATGCCGATGACAACAGTTTTACCAGTTCGGGCGAGCGCAGATGGCGCAGCAGCACGCTGACGGCGATCGCCGTTGCCTGGCTCGCGCCGGCGGTTTGAAGTTCTGAAGCGGTGAGGGCCGCTAGCTGTTTGTTGATGTCCACTGAAGCTTCCCTGGATGAAATGGGGTGATCGAAGGCCGCTTGGCCAATCCCGAATTTTGACATGGTTGGCGGGCGGCCGCGAACGCGCTCGTGCGTATCGCCGGCAGCCGATGGATTAATCCTGCAAAAATAAGCCGTGTGAAGCCGGTAAAAAAACAAGCCGGTAAAAAACAAGCCGGCATCGATGAATAAGTTTTGCTATTCGACTTCGTTCGCTCGATGCTTCAAAAGCGTGGTTCAACGCTCGACTTACATGGTATTCTGCGCGCCGATTTTCGCTGTATTGCTGACGGAATAGTTTCGGATTAATCCGTGCGACAAACGGATCTCGCAGTCGAAGACAATAAAAGAGGGATGCGATGAGCGCGATACTTGCCGTGATCGGTGCGGTGATCGGGATAATGGTCGCTGTGTCGAACGATTTTTCGATCGCTTTCGGTGCGTTGATGGGGGGGATTGCTGGCGTTGCGCTCGCGCGTCTGCTGCAAAAGAAGTCCCCGCGACCTGCGAACAACCCCGCGCTCAACCCATCCAAGCCACTCAACCCGGCCGCGTCCGACACCCTGAGCAAGCCGGCCGCCGGCCCATCCGGCGAACTGGGCACGCGCGTCGAGCAACTCGAGCACGAGATCGTCGTTCTGCGCGGCGAGATCCGCGAATTGCGAGCCCGCGTCGCCGGTACATTGGCGACCGGGAGCGTGGAAGGCGAATCGGCGACGTCCGAACTGCATCCGGCCGAGGTCCCGCCGCATCCCTACGCGATACCGCCCGCAGCGGAACAGCCGGGGCCTCGCGAGCCTGCCGTGACGCTGGCGCAGTCGGCAACAGTGCGCTCGACGGCCAGCGCGGTCGTGCCGCCAACGGCCGAAGCGCTGGCGTCGAGCGCGCCAGCCGCACCGAACACGCTCGATGCCCAGCCGCCCCATCCGACGGTGTTGTCGCAGTCCGCTGATTCAGTTCTACCCGCGCAAACCCCGCCTGCGCCACCGGCTCCCCCGCGCGGTCCCGGTCTCGCCGAGCGCCTCTTCAAACGCGCGCGCGACTGGCTATTCGGCGGCAACACGGTCGTGCGGGTCGGCATCGTTGTGCTGTTCTTCGGCATTGCGTTCCTGCTCAAATACGCCGCCGACAACAGTCTGTTGCCGATCGAGTTCCGCCTCGCCGGCGTTGCGCTGGCCGCCACCGTCCTGCTCGGGCTTGGCTGGCGCATCGGCGAGCGCCGTGGCGCGTACGGACTGGTCTTGCAGGGCGGCGGCGTCGGTGCGCTTTATCTGACCGTGTTCGCCGCAACCAGGCTCTACCATCTGCTGCCGGCAGGTGCCGCCTTGCCGCTGATGATCGCGATTTGCGGCTTGAGCGCATTTCTTGCGGTGCGGCAGAACGCGTCTTCGCTGGCCTTCATGGGCAGCGCGGGCGGCTTCCTCGCGCCGGTGCTCCTGTCGACGGGCGGCGGCAATCACGTGATGCTGTTCAGCTACTACGCGCTACTCAACACGGGCATTCTCGCGATCGCGTGGTTCAAGGCGTGGCGCCCTCTGAATCTGCTTGGTTTCGTCTTCACGTTTTCGATCGGCGCCGCGTGGGGCGTGACGGCTTACCGCCCTGAATTGCTGGCCAGCACCGAGCCGTTCCTGATCCTGTTCTTCCTGATGTATGTCGGCATCGCGTTGCTCTATGCGGTGCGCCGTGAGATCGCGCTCAAGTATTACGTCGACGGCACGCTGGTGTTCGGCACGCCGCTCGTCGCGATCGGCCTGCAAGCGGCCCTGATGAAGGGCACGGAATTCGGTCTGGCCTGGAGCGCGGTGGCGCTGGCCGCTTTCTACCTCGCGATCGCGGGCTGGCTGGCATCGCGGCGCGCGCGCCTCGGCATGATGTTCGATGCCATGCTCGCGCTGGCGGTAATCTTCGCCACGCTCGCCGTGCCGCTCGCTTTCACGGGACCCACCACCAGCGCGACCTGGGCAATCGAAGGCGCCGCGATCACCTGGCTTGCAGTGCGTCAGCGGCGCCTGAGCGCGTTCGGTTTCGGCCTGCTGATGCAACTGGGCGCGGCGGGTGCCTATGTGGTCGGCACGTACGCGCAGATCGACAGCGCACATGTCTGGCCGGTCCTGAACGGCGCCTACATCGCGACCGTGCTGATTGCGATCGCCGGCGTCTTCACGGGATGGCGCTTGCATGGACGCAGCGAAGCAGGCGCATGGCACGCATGGATGCCGCAGATCGGCCTCGTCGCCGGTGTGTGGGGGCTGTTGTGGTGGATCTGTGGCGGTCTTCATGAAATCCACGCGTACGCGGATACGCATCTTGCGTATGATCGCGATCGGTTCGAGGCCGCCGTCATCGCGCTGTTCGCCGTTCTGACGGCGTGGCTCGCGCACGGCGCGCATCGCAAGCTGCGTTGGCCGCTTGCCGAACTGCCGGCGCTGGGGCTTGTGCCGGTCCTCGCGTTGCTGACGTTGACTCTTTTCATGCTGAGTATGGCGCCGGTCAGCGGTTACGGCTGGCTGGTTTGCGCGGTTGTCGCGGTGTCCACCTATGTGCTGCTGTGGGCTCAGCAGCGCGACGTCGGCGATCGTGTGCTCGCTCTGCTGCATGTGCTGATGTTCTGGACGGCCGCCGCGCTGATCGCGCTCGAAGGCTATTGGGGCTTGCGTGGCTACGTGCCGGAAGGCGCGTGGAGCTGGAGCGCATGGGCATATGGCTTCGGCATTCTATTGCTGCTGGTGGCGGGCGTCGGGCATCGTTTGCGCTGGCCGGTCGCGCGCTTCTTGCAGGCGTATCAAGTCTGGGGCGCCGCGCCGCTCGCCGCCTTGCTGTGGATGTGGAGCATCGCAAGCGTGACGAGCGACGGCAGCGCCGCGCCGCTTTTCTGGCTGCCCATTCTCAATCCGCTGGACGTGGCGCAGATCCTCGCGGCGATTGCCTGTGCCGTGTGGCTGCGGCGCCTGCGCGCGCTGGGCGTGCACTGGCACCCGCGGGCCTTCGACTACGCGGTCCTCGCGACCCTGTTCCTGTGGTTCAACGCGTTGCTGCTGCGCACGCTGCATCATCATTTCCATGCAGCGTACGATGTCGATGCGGTGCTGGCGTCCTTTGATTTCCAGCAGGTGTTTCTGGTTGGCTGGAGCGCGTTTGCCTTTGCCGGGCTGTGGATTGCGCGTCGCGACAGCATCGTGCGCGTCTGCGCGATCGCCTCGACGCCGCTCGTGCTGATAATGTGGGTGTGGACGTTCTATGCGAACCTGACACAGGACGGCGGCGCGTGGGCGCGTCTGCCGCTGCTCAATCCGCTCGACCTGGTGCAGGCGGTGATTTTTGCATTGGCGGCGTTGTGGCTCGTGCGCATCAACCGCCTCGGCGTGCCGGTCGGCGAATACCGCGTGCCGTTGCAGGTGACGGTCGGCGTGACCGGATTCATCTGGCTTAATGCGATGCTGCTGCGCACGCTGCATCATTGGATCGGCGTGCCCTATCAGCTCGACGAGATGTCGCACTCGATGCTTGTGCAGGCCTCGGTCTCGGTGTTCTGGACGGTCTGCGCGTTGGCTATGATGATCTGGGCGACGCGCCGGGCCAGCCGGATGTTCTGGTTTATAGGCGGCGGCCTGCTGGCGGCGACCGTCGTCAAGCTGTTCCTGTTCGACCTGTCGCATGTGACCGGTATCGAGCGGATCGTGTCGTTCATCGGTATCGGCCTGATGTTGCTGCTGATCGGCTACTTCTCGCCCTTGCCGCCGAAAGCCGCAGTTCTGGAAACTGAGCAATGAAGCGTGTCTCGATAGTGGCTGGCTGGTGCCTTGCGATCTCGTCCGTGTGGGTGTCGACAGGGGCGGCAGCGGCCGATCGGTTTGTGCAGCGCTTCGCGCTCGAACTCGAAAGCGGCGCCGCCTATTACAGCGTGCCGCTTCCGGCTGCCGTGTACGCCGCCAGCCAGCGCGCCGATCTCGGCGATGTGCGCGTATTCAATGGCGCGGGCGAGCCCGTGCCGTATTCGCTCGACACACCGCGTGAGCCTTCCCGTGCGCCGGCCAAGTTGCTTCCGGTACGCTGGTTTCCGTTGCCGTTGGCCGCTCGTGGCGGCACCGGTGCACCACTCGGCGTGACGATTGCCGCCGACGGGTCGCTGCATGCAACGTCGGCGGCACCGTCCCGCGAGCAACAGGATGCCGAGCTGATCGACGTCGCGCGCGAGACACGGGGAGGCGCCCGGATCGACGCATTGGTCGTCCATGTGCGTGACGACAATTACCAGGGGCGTGTCAGCGTCGAATCGAGCGACGATCTGCGCAACTGGCAGCCCGCCGGCGAGGCGCAACTGCTCAAGGTGAACTACAACGGCAGCACACTGAGCCAGGATCGTATCGAGCTTACCGGCATGCGTGCGCGTTACCTGCGTTTGCACTGGCTCGACGGCGCGCCATACATCGAATCGATCGACGCCCAGGTGCAGGCGGCCGGCGCCGACAATGCGCAGCGCGCCGATGCTCAACGGGATTGGCGCGAAGGCATCGTTGCCCGGGCGGGTCCGAAAGACGGCGAGTATTTCTTTGAGACCGGCGGCCCTTATCCCGTCGACCGGTTGCGCTTGAATCTGCCGCAGCCGAATACCGTGGCGCCCGCTGTCGTCTACTCGCGCGCGGGGCTGGAGGCGGCCTGGCGAGAGGTAGCGAGCGCGACGCTGTTCCGCTTGCACAACGGCACGGTGGAGCAAAGCAATCCATCGCTTGAGATGGCGCCGGACACGGATCGTCAATGGCGTGTGGTGGTCGACACGCGCAATGGCGGCTTGGGAAGCGGCACGTTGACAGTCGCCGCGGGCTGGCGTCCGGCTACGCTGACTTTCGTCGCGCGTGGGGCTGCACCTTTCACGCTGGCGGTGGGGAGCGCAGGCGCGGTGTCGTCGGCGGTGAGCCGCGCGGATCTGTTGATGGGGGCGTCGTCGGTCGCCGTCACGGCGCGGTTGGGTGCGGCGCTTGCCGAAGAGTCTGGGGGCGGTGCGCAGTCGCCGGGCAAGGATCCCGATGCGATGCGGCGCTACCTGTTGTGGGCGGCCTTGTTGCTTGCCGTCGGCTCGCTCGGCGCGATCGCCTGGCGGCTTGCGCGTGGTGCCCAGACCCAGGCCGGGGGTGTGGCTGGAGGCGGAGTTGATGGCGCTGGGGATGCAGGTGGTGCTGGCGGAACCGGGGATGCGGGCGGTGCTGGCGGATTGGCGGGGAGTGTGTCTGAAGGATCAGGCTCGGCGAGCGCTACCGATGGAGGCGCCGCCAACGGTGACGGTCAAGGTCCCGGAAAGAACTGACTTCGGCGCGAGCGTGTTCTGGCGTGGAGGATCGCACAGAACCGTGAGGTTGGAGCGCGCCGGGAGCGTGCGCAGTAGCAGCGCGGGATTGCGAGGCGAGGAACCGCAGTGCGGCAGTGCGTGGAGGAGTCGCGCAGCGCTAACGCGTCATACGTCGGCGTCATACGTCGGCGTCATACAACGGCGTCATACAACGGCGTCACACATTGACGTCACGCAAAGCGCCGCACCGCACTGTGAGGTGCATCGCCGCCAGGTGCGACACGCCCTTGCTTACCCCTCTCGCTCCGACATCGTGTCGATGATCTTGTCGAGCGCCTGGCTGAACGCGAGCTTTTCCTGTTCGTCGAGGCAGTCGAACATATCCCCGTTCCACTTGCGCGCGATCGGCATCACCTTGCGATAGAGCGCGCGGCCTTCGGGGGTCAACGACACCAGCACGACGCGGCCGTCTTCAGCGCTCGGCTCGCGCTTCACGAGTCCTTGTTTGATCAGCGCCTCGGCCGCACGGCTCGCCTGGCTCTTGTCGAGGTTAGCGTGCCGCGCCAGTTCCATGATCGAAAACGGTCCGAACGAGCCCACCGACGCGATCACCCGCGCTTCAGGCAATGTCACGCCCAGTTTGTCCTGATAGCGCTCGCTGATACCACGCTCAGCGAGTTTGTTCAGGACATGCAGACGGTACGTCAGAAACTGTTCGAGTCCGGTTTTGGCGGAAGCCTTCATGGTCGTCCTGTGATGAGTGGCGCGGTTGTGGCGCTGTGATTGTTGCCGCAACCGTCCCGCCGGTCAACGCGTGCCGTATTTCAGGCGCGTCAACTGTTCGGCTGCGTCGGCAAGCAAACGCGCCGCGTCGCGAATCGCGACCTCGAGCGTGACCGGCCCGGGTGCCGGCGAGAAGCAGCCGCTGAAGTATTCGGCGAGACGCGGCAGCGCCGAGGAGTCGACCGCGCCGGAGAGCAGCGTGGCCGGCACGGCCGCTGCCTGCGCATGACGGCAAGCGATGAACGGCGCCTTGCCGTGCAGCGTTTGCACGTCTGAGCGGCCTTCGCCGGTGATCAGCCAGTTCGCGCCTTCAAGCGCCGCGTCCAGACCGATCTGCCGTGCGACGGTTTCCGCGCCCGGTTCGAACTGCGCGCCCAGCATGTGCAGCGCGAAGCCGAGACCGCCGGCCGCACCCGCGCCGGGCTGGTCGCGCGCAGTGCGCCCCAGCGCCGCCTCGAGCAGATCTGCGAAGCGGGCGAGGGCGGCGTCGATCGCGGCAACCTGTTCCGGCTTCACACCTTTTTGCGGGCCGAACACCGCGGTCGCGCCGTGCTCGCCGGTTAGCGGATTGTCCACATCCGACATACCGACGAACTGCGTGTCCGCGAGGCGGGCGTCCAGTTGCGTCACATCGAGGCGCGCCACGCGCGCGAGTTGCTCGGGCGTCGCGTCGAGTTCCTTGTCTTGCGCGTCGAAAAGCTTGAGGCCGAGGCCGGCCAGCAAGCCGGCGCCGCCGTCGTTGGTGCTGCTGCCGCCGAGCGCGACGAAAAAGCGCCGCACGCCCGCGTCGAGCAAGGCGCGAATCGCTTCGCCCATGCCGCGCGTGCTACGCGCCTCGACCGGCACGCCCATGCCGACCGGATCGGTAATGCCGACGATTTCCGCTGTTTCGATGATCGCGCTGCCATCCGCCAGCAGGCCTGTCAGTGCCTCGCGCACCGGACCGGCCGCGCCGCGCACGCTCAGCTTGCGGCGTTCGCCGCCGCTCGTGAGCATCGCGTCGAGCGTGCCTTCGCCGCCGTCGGCCATCGGGCAGATACGCACAGTGGCATCCGGCCGGGCGCGCTGGATGCCGGACGCGATCGCTTGCGCGACCTGTTCCGCGCTGAGCGAGCCTTTGAAGGAATCGGGAGCAATGACGACGACAGGCGATGACGGCAAATTCGGCATGGTGTCTCTGAGTGGTTGGAGTCGTTGCGAGGACGGGCGGTGAGCAGATGCGTGCGCAACCCCGAGCGCGTCCGTTAGCTTATCAGCATGGGCGCGCCGACTGAATATGTCGAACGGCATAGCCGGGATCGTCCAGGGAGCGTCGTGCGGCAGTCGTAAATGAGGGCGCGGGCGGCCTGTGCGGCTTGCAACCCTGCGGGGCTTTCTGGCGGAAGCGGCGCCGCTGAAAGAGGGCGTGCCCCGTCGCAAGAACACGGGAGGCTGGCAGGCAATGGAGGCCATGCAAGGACGAACCAGCTACCGGTGAGCGACGAAGAGGTGAAAAACAGTGCGGAAAACGGCCTGAACACCGATAAAAACGCGCCCAATCATCGAATCCCGGCTAAGCGCGCAAATAGTTTGCTAAAATATTCGGCTCTTTGGACCCAACCGTGCTGCCGGCGGCCTGCAAGCCCGCGGCGCAGGCGTCGAATTGATGTAACGCGCGATGCCAAGCGACATCGAAAAGCGGCACGGAGAAGATAACTGATTCGCTCGAATAATTTTAGGACGATTGAAGCCATGGCTAACGTTGTTGAAAACCTCGGCAAGCTCGAACGCCGCGTAACGATTTCCCTGCCGAAGGATGCCGTGCAGAAGGAAGTGGATTCGCGTATCCGTCAACTCGCAAAGAACGTGCGCATGCCGGGTTTCCGCCCGGGCAAGGTGCCGCTCAAAATGGTGACGCAACAGTATTCGGGCCAGGTTGAAGCTGAAGTGCTGAGCGACAAGGTCGGCAAGGAGTTTTTCGACATCAGCCGCGCCGAAAACCTGCGCGTTGCCGGTCAGCCGAGCTTCGCGCCGAAGGCCGACGCTGCTGAAGCCGACTACGCGTTTGACGCGACCTTCGAGGTGTATCCGGAAGTGAAGCTGGGCGACGTCGCCACGGCTGAAATCGAGCGCACCACGACCACCATCAGCGAAGCGGAAATCGACCGCACGCTGGACATCCTGCGCAAGCAGCGCGTGCATTTCCATGCTCGCGGCGAATCCGGCGAGCACGGCGACGGCGGTGCGGACACGGCAGCTAAAGACGGCGACCGTGTGACGGTCGACTTCGTCGGCAAGATCGACGGCGAAGTGTTCCAGGGCGGCAGCGCCGACGATTTCGCATTCGTGCTGGGCGAAGGCCGCATGCTGCCGGAATTCGAAAAGGCAGCGCTTGGTCTGAAGGTTGGCGAGGCGAAGGAGTTCGACCTGGCTTTCCCGGCTGACTACCACGGCAAGGACGTCGCCGGTAAGACCGCGCAATTCACGATCACGATGAAGAAGATCGAGTGGCCGCACCTGCCGGAAATCGACGCCGAATTCGCGAAATCGCTCGGTATCGAAGACGGTGATCAGGTCAAGATGCGCGCCGAGATCAAAGACAATCTCGAACGCGAAGCGAAACGCCGCACGCAGGCTATCGTCAAGAACCAGGTCATGGACGCGCTCCTGAAGATTTCGGAACTCGACGTGCCGAACGCGCTGATCGCACAAGATCAGGACCGTCTAGTCGGCATGGCGCGTCAGGACCTCGAGCAACGTGGCGTGCCGAACGCCGCTGACGCACCGATCCCGGCTGAAATGTTCAAGGAACAGGCTGAGCGTCGCGTGAAGCTGGGCCTCGTGCTGGCTGAGCTGGTCAAGGCCAATGAGCTGCAAGCCAAGCCGGAGCAGATTCGTGCCGAAGTCGACGAATTCGCGAAAAGCTACGAAGACCCGAAGGAAGTCGTCCGCTGGTATTATTCCAATCAGCAGCGTCTGGCCGAAATGGAAGCGTACGTCGTTGAAGCCAACGTCGTCGATTTCGTGCTCGGCAAGGCCAAGGTGACGGACAAGGAAGTAAGCTTCGAAGAACTGGCAAGCGCAACGGCGCAAGCGTAAGCGTCGCTGCAACGGCGTGCCGGCTGTCGGAGCGACGGCTCGCACGCCGTTTTTTTGTGCTGTGAAAGTACGTTGCGTTTTGCATGGCGCGTTTCACACGGCGTCGCACACCGCGTTCGCGCTGATCGGGCACTTGAATACGGTCTCGTCGGCCACACCTGTCTAGCACCTAATATTTAGAATATTTCCAGACAAGGATCCATTGCATGACCTTTCGCGCCCAAATGCTGGACACGCTGACCTCCCAATCGTCACGGGATCTCGAAGCGCAGGCGCTCGGACTGGTGCCGATCGTCGTGGAAACGAGCGGCCGCGGTGAGCGCTCGTATGACATCTATTCGCGTCTGCTGAAGGAGCGCATCGTGTTCCTGGTCGGCGAAGTGAACGACCAGACGGCCAACCTCGTCGTCGCGCAGATGTTGTTCCTTGAGAGCGAAAATCCGGACAAGGACATCAGCTTTTACATCAACAGCCCGGGCGGTTCGGTTTCGGCCGGGATGGCGATCTACGATACGATGCAGTTCATCAAGCCGGACGTGTCCACGCTGTGCATGGGCCTCGCGGCCAGCATGGGCGCATTCCTGCTGGCAGCCGGCGCAAAGGGCAAGCGTTTTGCGCTGCCGAATTCGCGCGTGATGATTCACCAGCCGCTGGGCGGCGCACGCGGCCAGGCGTCGGACATCGAAATTCAGGCACGTGAAATCCTGTACCTGAAGGAACGGCTGAACCATCTGCTCGCGCATCACACGGGCCAACCTGTCGAGCGTATTGCCCGCGACACCGACCGGGACAATTTCATGTCCGGCGATGACGCGCAAGCTTACGGTCTGGTTGACCAGGTGGCGCACAAGCGTCCTTGAAGTGTCCATGAATCGTCGGTGCGGTCTTACCCTAAAACCGGGTGAGGCCGTCATCGGATCGGTTGTGAAATAATCAAGACTCGTCCGAGCGCCTGCGGCAAACGCCGTCACCTTGGCTCAAGCCCCGCCGCGCCTAAACTGTGAGGCTGGGGCAAACGGCGTATCATGTAATCGAGTGTCCGGAGGCTCACACATCTATGGCGGACAAGAAAAGTTCTAACAGCGAAAAGCTGTTGTATTGCTCGTTTTGCGGCAAGAGCCAGCATGAAGTCAAAAAGCTGATTGCAGGCCCGTCGGTGTTCATCTGTGATGAATGTATCGACCTGTGCAACGAAATCATCCGCGACGAAGCGGCGGGCGCGGGTATCGAGGCGGGCCTGTCCAAGTCCGATCTGCCGAGCCCGCAGGAAATCCGTGAAATCCTCGACCAGTACGTGATCGGTCAGGAGCGCGCGAAGAAGATTCTCGCGGTTGCGGTGTACAACCACTACAAGCGCCTCAAGCACCTCGACAAGAAGGACGAGATCGAGCTGTCCAAGAGCAACATCCTGCTGATCGGCCCGACCGGTTCTGGCAAGACCTTGCTCGCGCAGACGCTCGCGCGTCTTCTGAATGTCCCGTTCGTGATTGCTGATGCAACCACGCTGACGGAAGCCGGTTACGTCGGCGAAGACGTCGAGAACATCATTCAGAAGCTGCTGCAGAATTGCAATTACGAAGTCGACAAGGCCCAGCGCGGTATTGTCTACATCGACGAAATCGACAAGATCAGCCGCAAGTCCGACAACCCGTCGATCACCCGCGACGTGTCGGGTGAGGGCGTGCAACAGGCCTTGCTGAAGCTGGTTGAAGGTACGATGGCGTCGGTGCCGCCGCAGGGTGGCCGTAAGCATCCGAATCAGGACTTCATCCAGGTCGACACCACCAACATCCTGTTCATTTGCGGTGGTGCATTCGACGGCCTCGAGAAGGTCATTGTCGATCGTACCGAGAAGACCGGTATCGGCTTCGGCGCAAGCGTGAAGAGCAAGCAGGACCGCGACGCCGGCGAAGTGCTGCGCGAAGTGGAGCCGGAAGACCTGATCAAGTTCGGTCTGATTCCTGAACTGATCGGCCGTCTGCCGGTGGTCGCTACGCTGGGCAAGCTCGACGAAGTGGCGTTGATGAAGATCCTCGTCGAACCGAAGAATGCCTTGGTGAAGCAATACCACAAGCTGTTCAACATGGAACGTGTCGAGCTCGAAATTCGCCCGGCTGCGTTGCAGGCTGTTGCGCGTAAGGCGATCCGTCGTAAGACGGGTGCCCGGGGTCTGCGTTCGATCCTCGAACAGGCCTTGCTCGACGTAATGTATGACCTGCCGCAGATGAAAGGCGTTAGCAAGGTCATCATCGACGACAACGTGATTGACGGCGACGGCAAACCGCTACTGATCTACGAAGACGCGCCCAAAGTGGCGGGTTCGAACTGATCGGCTTTCGGGTTATGCAAAAAAAGCCGTTCATGGCAACGTGAACGGCTTTTTTCGTTTATCGTGTGGTTAGAACGGTTGTTTTCACTATGGAGTCACTGAACCTTCGGAGTCACTGAACTTTTCCCACACGCGGAGGCTTGCAATCTTTTCTGCTGGCCTCACCTATCGAACGAACTGATTCCACTCATGGGGAAATGAAATGTCAGGAACCCAACTCCTTCCGCCGGAACGCATTACGCTCCCGCTGCTCCCGCTGCGTGACGTAGTCGTCTTCCCGCACATGGTGATTCCGCTCTTCGTAGGCCGCCCGAAGTCGATCAAGGCTCTCGAAGCAGCGATGGAAGGCGGCAAGCACATCATGCTCGTCGCCCAGAAAACGGCTGCGAAAGATGAGCCGACCGAAAAGGACATGTACGAAGTAGGGTGTATCGCCAACATCCTGCAAATGCTGAAGCTGCCCGATGGCACCGTCAAGGTGCTCGTCGAAGGCTTGCAGCGCGCGAAAACGCTTTCCATCGAAGAACAGGAAACGCAGTTTTCGTGCGAAGTCATGCCGCTCGAACCCGACCACGCCGACAGCGCCGAAACTGAAGCGCTGCGCCGCGCGATCGTGTCGCAGTTCGACCAGTATGTGAAACTGAACAAGAAGATCCCGCCGGAGATCCTGACGTCGCTGTCGGGTATCGACGAGGCTGGCCGTCTGGCCGATACGATCGCGGCGCATCTGCCGCTCAAGCTCGACCAGAAGCAGCACATCCTCGAAATGTTCCCGGTTATCGAGCGCCTCGAGCATCTGCTCGCGCAGCTCGAAGCCGAGATCGACATCCTGCAGGTTGAAAAGCGCATCCGCGGGCGTGTGAAGCGCCAGATGGAGAAGAGCCAGCGCGAGTACTACCTGAACGAACAGGTCAAGGCGATCCAGAAGGAACTGGGCGAAGGCGAGGAAGGTGCGGATCTCGAGGAACTCGAGAAGCGCATCACTGCTGCCCGTATGCCGAAGGAAGCCAAGAAGAAGGCCGACGCCGAGCTGAAGAAGCTCAAGCTGATGTCGCCGATGTCGGCTGAAGCGACGGTCGTGCGCAACTACATCGATACGCTGATCGGCTTGCCGTGGCGCAAGAAGAGCAAGGTCAACAACGACCTCTCGAATGCGGAACGCGTGCTCGACGAAGACCACTTCGGTCTCGAGAAAGTGAAGGAACGCATTCTCGAGTATCTCGCGGTCCAGCAACGTGTCGACAAAGTGAAAGCGCCGATTCTGTGCCTCGTTGGGCCTCCGGGTGTCGGTAAGACGTCGCTGGGTCAGTCGATCGCTCGTGCTACGAACCGCAAGTTCGTGCGCATGGCGCTTGGTGGCGTGCGCGACGAAGCTGAGATTCGCGGTCACCGTCGTACGTACATCGGTTCGATGCCCGGCAAGATTCTGCAAAGCCTGACCAAGGTCGGCGTGCGCAATCCGCTCTTCCTGCTCGACGAAGTCGACAAGATGGGCCAGGATTTCCGCGGCGATCCGTCCTCGGCTCTGCTGGAAGTGCTCGATCCGGAACAGAACCATACGTTCGCCGATCACTACGTCGAAGTGGACTTCGATCTGTCGGACGTGATGTTCGTGGCGACGTCGAACTCGCTGAATATTCCGCCGCCGTTGCTCGACCGTATGGAAGTGATTCGTCTGTCGGGTTACACGGAAGACGAGAAGGTCAGCATCGCGCAACGTTATCTTTTGCCCAAGCAAAAGAAGAACAACGGCCTCAAGGAAGGCGAGGTCGATGTGACGGAATCCGCGATCCGCGACATCATTCGTTACTACTCGCGCGAATCGGGCGTGCGTTCGCTCGAACGCGAGATTTCGAAGATCTGCCGCAAGGTCGTGAAGATGCTTCTGCTGAAGAAGGCAGAAGGCGCGGTCGAGGTCGACGCGAGCAATATCGACACGTTCCTTGGCGTGCGCAAGTACGACTTCGGTCTGGCGGCGAAGGAAAATCAGGTTGGCCAGGTCACGGGTCTTGCGTGGACGGAAGTCGGCGGCGATCTGCTGACGATCGAAGCCGCGGTGATGCCGGGTAAGGGCAATGTGACTCGCACGGGTTCGCTGGGCGACGTGATGAAGGAATCCGTCGAAGCAGCGCGCACGGTGGTCCGCTCGCGTTCGCGCCGTCTTGGCATCAAGGACGAAGCGTTCGAGAAGCAGGACATTCACATCCACGTGCCGGAAGGCGCAACGCCGAAGGACGGTCCGTCGGCCGGTGTTGCGATGACGACCGCGCTGGTGTCGGTGTTGACCGGCATTCCGGTGCGCGCCAATGTCGCGATGACGGGCGAAATCACTTTGCGTGGCGAAGTCCTGCCGATCGGCGGCCTGAAGGAAAAGCTGCTGGCGGCGCATCGCGGCGGTATCAAGCTGGTGCTGATCCCGGAAGAAAACGTCAAGGACTTGACGGAGATTCCGGACAACGTGAAGAACGCGATCGAAATCGTGCCGGTCCGGTGGATCGACAAGGTGCTCGAGTTGGCGCTCGAACGTGTGCCTCAGGCATTGCCGGAAGAAGAGTCGAAGCCGGCGACGCCTGTTGCGGCGGCTGAGCCCGGCAAGGACGCCGGCGCGACGGAAGTCGTGAAGCACTAAGTCAGCCCGCGGCGAAAGCTGTTTGCTGTAAAAAAACCCGCGACGTTGTCGCGGGTTTTTTATTGCCGGTGAGAAATCGAAAGATGCGTTTGGAACGCACGCAATCCCATCTTTTGAGCAAAGCGCCTCCACCGGCATCGACAGGTTCGGCAAGCATCGCCTGGCGGCAAGATAGGGTTATGAAAAGCGCCTTGCAGAACCTCTCGAGTCAGGCTCAACCCCGCTTGACACAAGGGTTTCGGCCAATTCTAATGAGTCGGCTCGGCGTTGACCGCCAGCCGCGTGATGCCAGGTGCTACAGAGCACCGTCACGATTGCCATAAACATTCTCGGGGGTTGGAATGAATAAAACGGAATTGATCGATCACATTGCGCAGCAAGCCGATATTTCAAAGGCCGCGGCGGGCCGTGCATTGGATGCGGTGATCGGCGGGGTCAAAGGTACGTTGAAGAAAGGTGGTTCGGTGACCTTGGTTGGTTTCGGTACGTTCGCCGTGGGCAAGCGCACCGCGCGTACGGGCCGCAATCCGCGCACCGGCGCCGCGATCAAGATCAAGGCAGCGAAGGTCCCTAAATTTAGGCCTGGCAAAGCTCTGAAGGATGCGCTAAACTAATGGGCTTGCTGCTTGAGGAATATAAATCAGGCAGAAAAAGTAGAAGCAAGGCAGAAGCACACTGAATCGTGAAACGGGTGCTTAGCTCAGTTGGTAGAGCGGCGCCCTTACAAGGCGTAGGTCGGGAGTTCGAGCCTCTCAGCACCCACCAGTTTCAGATTCGGCTAAGTGTGTTTCAGCGCAGTTGAAGTATAAGGAGTGGTAGTTCAGTCGGTTAGAATACCGGCCTGTCACGCCGGGGGTCGCGGGTTCGAGTCCCGTCCACTCCGCCAGTATCCACGAAAGGCGAACTCCGGTTCGCCTTTTTTATTGCCCGCTGTTGTAAGATCGGGCGTTCTGTTTTTGGCACTCCTTTACGCATGCTCGATTTTTTCCGCAATCACAAACGCCTGATGATGTTCATGCTCATCCTCGTCATTGTGCCGGGGTTGGGTTTTGTGGGCATTCAGGGCTTCCGCGGCTTCTTTGACGAAAGTGCAAACGTCGCCAGCATCAACGGTCACAAGATCACGCGCGCGGAGTATGACGACGCGATGCGTCAGCAGCTCGACCGTGCCCGTCAGATGCTCGGCGCGCAGTTCGACATGAAGTCGTTCGATACGCCTGAACGTCGTCGCGAAATGCTCGACGGCCTGATCGAGCAACGCGTGCTGGCCGACGAAACACAACGCCTGCATCTGACAGCTTCTGATGACGCCGTGCGCCGCGTGCTGTTGAACGATCCGGTGATTTCGTCGTTGAAGAATCCTGACGGCTCGATCGACGTCGACCGTTACAAGCAGTTGCTCGCGATGCAGGGCATGACGCCCGATCAATACGACGAGCGTGTGCGCTACAGCCTCGCCACGCAGCAGTTGCCTGGCAGCATTCAAGGCAGCGCCTTCACGTCGAAAACCCTCGCGCAGCATTTGACCGAACTCGCCGAACAGCAGCGCGAAGTACAGGGTCTTGCGTTCCACCCGCGTGACTACGCCGCGAAGGTGCAACCGACGGACGCGCAATTGCAGGCGTACTACGACGCGCATCGCAACGATTTCGCCACGCCGGCTACGGCAACGATTCAGTACCTGGTGATGTCGCCGGCAACCTTGTCTGCCTCCGTGCAGCCGGGCGACGCCGACCTGAAAAAGTACTACGACGACAACATCGCGCATTACCGTGTTGACGGTCAGGTGCGAGCGAGTCACATCCTGATCTCCGCACCGAAAGATGCCAGCGCGGCTGACAAGGCCAAGGCGAAGCAGAAGGCCGAAGAGGTCCTCGCGCAGGTCAAGGCGCATCCTGATCAGTTCGCGCAAATTGCACAGCAGGACTCACAGGATCCGGGTTCGGCGTCGAAAGGCGGCGACCTGGGTTACTTCGGCCGCGGCATGATCGCCGGCGGCCAGGCGTTCGACGACGCCGTGTTCGGTCTCAAGAAAGACGAAATCAGCGGCATCGTGCAGACCGATTTCGGCTATCACATCGTCAAGGTCACGGACGTGAAGCCGGCCGTCACCAAGCCGTTCGACGAGGTGAAGGATCAGATCGCAAAAGACCTGAAGACGCAACTGGCGAGCAAGACATTCAGCGACGACTCGGAAGGCTTCACGTCGATCGTCTACGAGAAGGCGAAGAGCCTGCAGCCTGCCGCCGACAAGTACAAGCTGCAGTTGCAAACGGCCACCGTGACGCCGCAGCCGGATCCGAAGTTGCCGCCTGACAGCCCGCTGAACAATGCGAAATTCCTGGCTGCTGTTTTCGCAAACGACGCAGTCACCGCGCGCAACAACACGCAGGCGATCGACGTCGGCGGTAACACGCTGATCGCGGCGCGCGTGACCGACTACAAGGCGGCGGCGGTGCCGGCGCTCGACGCCATCAAGGACGCAGTCCGCCAGAAAGTGATTGCGGTTCAGTCAAACGAGGCCGCTCACAAGGATGGCATCGCGAAGTTGGCGGACTTCGACAAGTCGAAGTCCACGGCAGGTTTCTCGTCGCCGCTGAAGGTTTCGCGCAACGACGCGCAAGGCGTGCCGCCGGCTGCATTGAGTGCAATCTACAAGGCAGACGCGCAAAAATTACCTGCCTATGTGGGTGTGGATCTGGGTGATGACGGCTATGCGATCTATCGCGTGAACGCGGTTGTTGCAGGCGCCACGATCGATCCGCAGCGTTTGGCTGCGGCGCAGCAGCAGATTGCGCAAGTGGAC
The DNA here is from genome assembly GCF_046026025.1 of Paraburkholderia fungorum. Taxonomy (GTDB): domain Bacteria; phylum Pseudomonadota; class Gammaproteobacteria; order Burkholderiales; family Burkholderiaceae; genus Paraburkholderia; species Paraburkholderia fungorum_E. The sequence goes on from NZ_JAQQFL010000008.1 coordinate 81,072, forward strand.
GCTCAGTCCGAAGCGCAGGCGTACGTCGAAGCGCTGCGCGCCCGTTCGAAGGTGAAGTTCTATGGCTCGCTCGACAGCAGCAATGCTCAGGCGAGCGGTGACTAAAGCTCAGTTCCGCCCGCTGCGCGCAAGCAGGTGAAACGCAGCGCACAAAAAAGCCCCGCAATCCGCGGGGCTTTTTTATTTGACGTATGCAACTCGTCAACGGGTTGGCGTGAGAACGAACACGGCTTGTTATGCCGTCAGCCGCCTGGAATCTAGAGGCAAGCGCTGATCGAGCTGGTGGCGTCGCTACTTGCAGCGCCATGGGCGCGGAACCCGACCCACGAACCCGGCCCGGTATAGGACGGACGGACAACGGCGGCAGCGCCATCAGGCGGCTGCTGGCCTGGCACATAAACATCCACGGCCTGATCGTTCGCCAGTATGTCTTGCGACACGACTTGCTGTTGCGAGCTATCGGCCCACTTTTGCGCGATGCATGTAGCGACGGCCTTCGGTGGTTGCTGGCTTTGACCCACGGATTGGACGCCGGCAGGTGGTTGAGCGGCGCATGCAGAAATTGCCACGGTCAAAGCGATTAACGGTAAATATTTCACGTTATCTCCTCAGAAGTCGCTCAGAATCGAGCCGGGTTACGCGGGATTACGAAAGTGTCCGAACGACCTTGCCGATCCGCGCTCCCCAATTACCGGAAACAAGTTGTTCGCGAGCTTTTCAGTGCGGCGAACTTGTGCGAAGGAGTGGCTTGACAGCCGGCCACACGTTGTTCAGTAGCATTGGCTGTGCCTGCTGCGTGGGATGGATCTGATCCGCCTGAAACATGTCCGGCTTGTCGGCGATGCCGGCCAGCAGGAAGGGCACCAGGGGCACGCGCAATTGCTTCGAGAGCTCGCCGTACAGGCCGTGGAACTTTTGCGTGTAGTCGGGGCCGTAATTGGGTGGCACATACATGCCGACCAGCACGACCTTCGCGTGGCTTTGTTGAGCCTGCTCGATGATCGTACGCAGGTTGTCTTCGGTGGTGGCAAGCGGTACGCCGCGCAATGCATCGTTGGCGCCTAGCTCGACGATCACGATGCTCGGCTTGAGACGCTGCAGGAGCGCCGGTAAGCGAGCCCGGCCGCCGCTCGTGGTATCGCCGCTGATGCTCGCGTTGGCAACGCTATAATCGATTCGCTCGTCGGTGAGACGCTGGCGCATCAAGGCAACCCAGCCAGTGTCACGGGGTAAGCCGTATTCGGCGGAGATGCTGTCGCCGAGCACGACGATCACCGGCCTGGCCTGTTCAGGCGCGTTGGCTGCATGGGCCGGTAAGGGCAGCGAAAACAGGGTTGCGGCCAGCACGGCCGAGCCGAATACCGTAGTTAGCGCGAGCGCGCGAGGCGCTACGGCGCGCACTTTCAACCTACGCTTCACCATGCTAAACAAAACTGATCCAGTCATTGACGTGCGGGGTTTGTGCAAGAAAGTTAAGGATGCAACGGGCGAACTGACGATTCTCGAAGACATCGATCTTGCTATCGAAGCCGGCAGCAGTGTGGCGATCGTCGGTGCATCCGGGTCGGGCAAGTCTACGCTGCTCGGCTTGCTCGCAGGATTGGACAGTGCGAGTTCGGGCTCGGTTCGACTGCTCGGCCGCGAACTCACCGAGCTGAACGAAGACGAGCGCGCGGCGTTGCGCAGCGGTTCGGTCGGTTTCGTGTTCCAGTCGTTTCAACTGATGCCGCATTTGACGGCGCTCGAAAACGTCACCCTGCCGCTTGAACTGCAGGGCGGCATCGGCACGCGCGAGGCCGCGGCGCGTGCACGCGGCTTGCTGGAGCAGGTGGGGCTCGCGAAGCGTACGGGGCACTACCCGAAGCTGCTGTCGGGTGGTGAACAGCAACGGGTCGCGCTCGCGCGCGCATTTGTCACGCATCCGGCGATCCTGTTCGCTGACGAACCGACTGGCAGTCTCGATGCAGCCACCGGTCACGCGGTGATCGATCTGATGTTCGAGATGAACCGCGCGAACGGTGCCACGTTGATTCTCGTCACGCATGACGTCGAGCTGGCGCGCCGCTGCGATACGACTGTGACGATCGAGGCGGGGCGGTTGGCCTGACAAGCCGGGGTGCATGTCTTTGACGAGCACCGACAGAAACCGACAGAAACCGATAGCCATCACACTGGCAAAAAAAGCGGGCCGCAAAGGCCCGCTTTTCATTTCAGTTCATCCAACGCTTCAACGTTTCATCGCTTCAACGCGGCACGCGCTCGCGCGATCAATGCCGACGTCGATGAATCATGCTTCTTCTCATCGACGCTCGCTGAGGTCAGATCCGCCTCGACCACCTTGCCGAGGATCTTGCCCAACTCGACGCCCCATTGATCGAACGGATTGATATCCCATACCGATGCCTGTACCAGCACCTTATGCTCGTACAGCGCGATCAATGCGCCGAGCGAACGCGCGGTGAGCGCATCGACTAGCAGTGTCGTGGTTGGACGGTTGCCTGGAAACACGAGATGCGGCGCCAGTTCGGGCTTGTCCGCGCCAGCCACCTTCTTCGCCTCTTCGAGCGTGCGGCCGAGCATCAGCGCTTCACTTTGCGCGAAGCAGTTCGCGAGCAGCAACGGATGATGACTGACGAGCGGATGCTCCGGCGTCAACACCGCGATGAAGTCGATCGGCACGATGGTTGGGCCCTGGTGCAGCATCTGGAAGAACGCGTGTTGCCCGTTCGTGCCCGGCTCGCCCCAGGTGACGGCGGCGGTCGGGTAGTCGACCATCACGCCATCCAGGCGCGCCGATTTGCCGTTACTCTCCATCTCGAGCTGTTGCAGATACGACGGCAGGAAATGCAGGGCTTCCGAATACGGCGCGACCAGATAGCTTTGCGAGCCAAAGAAGTTGCGATACCAGATCCCGATCATGCCGAGCAGCACCGGCAAGTTCTTGTCGAGCGGTGCGTCGCGGAAATGCTGGTCCATCTCGTTGGCGCCGGCCAGCAGTTCGTCGAACTGGTGCGGGCCGATCGCGATCATGATCGAGAGACCGACGGCCGACCACAGCGAATAACGCCCGCCAACCCAATCCCACATCTCGAACACATTTTCTTTCGCGATGCCGAACTTGACCACCTCGGAAGGATTGGCCGACACGCCGACGAAGTGCTTCGCCAGCGCGCTTTCCGGGCAGCCTTTCTCGATGAACCAGTCGCGCAGCGAGCGCGCATTGGTCATGGTTTCGAGCGTGGTGAAAGTCTTGGAGACGACGATCGCGAGCGTCTCTTCGGGATCGATCTGCTGCATCACGTTGTACAGATCCGCACCATCGACGTTCGACACGAAGTGCGTGGTGATCTCGGGCGTGGCCAGATGATGCAGCGCGTGGACGACCATCTTCGGTCCGAGGTCCGAGCCGCCGATGCCGATGTTCACGACATAGCGAATCCGCTTGCCCGTATAGCCCGTCCATGCACCGCTGCGCACCTGGTCGGCGAACGCGGCCATTTTGGCGCGTTCAGCCAGGATTTGCGCATGGAACGGTGCTTTCGGATCGCTGGCGCGTAGCGCGGTGTGCAAGGCGGCGCGGCCTTCGGTCGGGTTGACGACTTCGCCCGCGAACATCGCGTCGCGGCGCTTTTCGACGCCGGCTTCGCGCGCGAGTTGCACCAGCGCTTTGAGGGTTTCGTCGGTGATGCGGTTCTTCGAGAAATCGGCCGCGAGACCGCCGCCCGCGAACGCAAAGCGCTCAGCACGGGTAGGGGCGGGATCGTTCTCGGGGGCGAACCAGTCGCGCATGTGCGCATCGCGAATCTTCTCGTAATGCGTTTGCAGCGAGGACCAGGAGGGGAGCGAGTTCTGCGTCATAGCGTCCGTCTAGCGAAGGGGCACGAAGAATGGCGCGCGCGTGAAGCGCTGCCGAGGATGAAGCAACGATGCGGTTAGAGCGATGCCGCGCGGCCGGGTTCGCGGCGGGTTGTCGTGAAGCTTTGCGAGCCTGCCTCGTGTTCGAACGGGCTCGCCGAAGTTTCGCTGCAACCCGCGATGACCCGAGACGCGGCGCAGTTAATCAGTATAGCGGCCTTGTGTGAAGGGTGACAGCAGAGCGGCAGCGGTTTGGGCGTCCCGGAGACACTGTGGGATGGGTCGGTTTAATCGGCCGCTGGCGGATAGAACATGCGGTTTAGCAAAGTCCGCACCATCGGGGCGAGTTCGCCTGCCGTCAACCCCGCTGGGCCGTGGCCCTGGGCGCTCAGCGTGTCGGCGGCGAGGCCGTGCAGGTAGACGCCCGCGAGCGCGGCCTCGTAGCGCGGCAGATGTTGGGCGAGCAACGCACCGATGATGCCACCGAGCACGTCGCCCGTGCCGCCGGTCGCGAGAGCGGCATTGCCGGTCGGGTTGATCGCGACACGGCCGTCCGGCGCGGCGATCACGGTGCCCGTGCCCTTCAGCACGATCACGCTGGCAAAACGCGCGGCCAGTGCGCGCGCCGCGGCGAGGCGGTCGCGCTGCACGTCTCGCACGTCGGTGCCGAGCAGGCGCGCGGCTTCGAGCGGATGCGGCGTCAGCACGCACGGGTCGCCTTGCACGCCGCGCGCGGTGACTTCAGCGGCGAGCGACGGGTCGGTCGAAATCAGATTGAGCGCGTCGGCGTCGAACAGTTTGGGCGCGTCCAGTGGCAGCACGTCGTGCATCACGCGTACGGCGCGATCGCGCAGACCCATGCCGCAACCGACGGCGAGCGCGTCCATCTTGTCGAGCGGCAGTGTGTCGATCGCATGCAGCATCAGTTCGGGATGCGGCGGATCGTAGGGCGGGGCGCCTTCGCCGAGCAAGGCGACATGCACTTTACCCGCGCCGCTGTAGAGCGCCGCGCGCGAGGCGAGGATCGCTGCGCCGCACATGCCGGTGTCGCCGCCGACCACGGCGAGGCTGCCGAACGTGCCCTTGTTGGTGGCGAAATCGCGCGGCGGCAGGAAGGCGGCGAACAGCGCGGGCGCGTTGAGTTGCACGGCTGCGCGGGAGGTGCTGTCCACGCCGATCGGCGCCACGGTCACCCTGCCGGCGAGATCGCGCCCCTGTGCGGTGAAGAGGCCAGGTTTGGCGCCGATAAAGGTGATCGTGTGGGTGGCGTGGACGGCGAGAGCGTCGCTCTGGTTTTCGCCTCCGCGCTCGCCGATCACCGTGCCGGTGTCGCTATCGAGGCCGCTTGGCGTATCGAGCGCGAGGACACCGCCTCGTGCCGGCCTGGCTTTCGTACGTTGCGACAGTTGCCGGGCGATCGTGGCAAAGATGCCATCGAGCGGGCGGCTCAGACCGATGCCAAACATACCGTCCACCAGCCACGTATAGCTTTCCAGCGACACCGGCGGCGTCGCGGCGATGGCGACGCCCGCCGCGCGGGCTGCGTCGAGTGCCCAGCGAGCGTCGTCAGGCCTGACTTCAAGCGGCATGCACAAGTCCACGGCAATGCCTGCCTGGTGCAGTTCCGCGGCCATGATCAAGGCGTCGCCGCCGTTGTTGCCCGGGCCGGCAACGATCCATACCTTGTGTTTCGATTTTTCGATCGAGGTATCGCGGGTGATCTGTTCTTGCAGGTAGCTCGCGGCGGCTTTGCCGGCGCGGGACATCAGCGTGTGCTGAGGCAGCGCTGCCGCGGCCTGGGTTTCAAGGATTCGCAAATCGGCTAGCGCGAGTAGAGGCAAGGCCCGGTTGCGCGGGCTGATTAAGGTCGGGAGTGTGGATTCGGGTACGGTCATGGCGAGGCTTGGCGTTCACCTTGGGCAAGGCGAGGAAGCTTGAGGAGCCACTATGGTAGTGCCGATAGGCGTCGGGCGCGCGTTGTGCTGGACTGGACCCGCTTCGGCGCGGGTCCGCTCTTTACTGGAATCGGTCCGCGCGCAGCGCTGCCAGCGTGTCCGCGGGAACGTCTGGGGTCTTGCCCGAGATCAGGTCGGCGATCAGTTTGCCCGCGCCGCAAGCCAGACCCCAGCCGGCAGGCCCGTGGCCTGCATTGACGAACAGGCGCGGATGAAGCGCGTTGCCGATCACCGGCAAGCCGTCCGGCGACAGCAGTTTTACGCCTTCCCACGGCAAGGCCGCGGAGATCCGGGCGGCGCCTGGGATCCAGTCGTGCGTTGCCTGGCCCAGCAGCGCCAGCGCTTCCTTGGTCAACGCTTCGCCGAGCGGCTTGTCGATCTGCCCGGCGCTTTGCAAAACCGCGCCGCCCGCCACCCGCAGGCGATGATTCATGCGGGTCACCGTAATCCGCTTGACCGCATCCACAATCGCGACGTGCGGTGCGCATTCCTCGTGGGCGATCGGCGCCACCAGGTTATGCAGGCGCAACGGATGCAGCGGCAGCCGCAGCCCCAGGCGTTCGAGCAGCGGCAGGCTGCCGTAACCCGCCGCAACGACGATCGCGTCGGCGTTGATCACGTCGACTTCGCGTGAACGCGCTTCGACGGAACCAGCGCCCGGCCGTGGCGCCAGCTCCACCGCGGCGCGCTGACCTTCGAGGCGGATCGCCGAGACTTCGCAGCCCAGCATGAATTGCACGCCACCCTGCGTGTCGAGGGTCTGCTTGATCAGTTTCGCGAAAAGCGGGCAGTTGGCCGTGCGCTCGTGGTCGAACAGCACGCCGCCGGCGAATTTCGGCTCGGTCCGCACGGAATGCTCGAACGCGGCGCATTCGGCCGGCGTCAGCACGTGGTGCGGGACTTCGTATTGGCGCAGCAGATCGAGCGCGGGCTGGGTCTGCTGCCATTCCTGCTCGGCGCGCACCAGATAGAGCAGGCCGCTGGCCTGTTCGAACTCCAGGCCGAAGCGCGCTTCGATATCGGCCATCGCCTCACGTGACGCTTCGATCAACGGACGCAGGCAGGCGTACTGACGGCTGAACGCCTCGGGCTGCTGCAAATCGGCCAACTGCTTGACGAACTGGCGTGCCGGCCCGTTAAAGCCGGCCTTGCTGATCACGCCGTTTTTGGCGCCCTGGCGGCTCGCCATGAACGTCGGGCCGAACCAGACGTCGAGCGGGGTCGGCAGTACGGTGCCGCCATGCCCATAGGTCGCGCCTTGCGCGACCGTTGCGTGTCGCTCGACGACGCATACCCGGTGGCCGGCCGCGCGCAGTTGATAAGCGGTAGCGACGCCTGCAATCCCGCCGCCAATGACGATGACATCCATGATCTGATTCGATTTGCCGGCGGGACGCCGAAACGCCGCGTTCCCGGTAAGCGTGGCATGCGGCGCGTTGCCCGGCATTGCTCAGGCCGCTCGCGCCGATCTGGTGAAAGGCCGAATGATAGCAGTCAAACGGATGGCTCTGCCACGCGAGCGCGACGCCGAAGCGCCGCAACGATGCGCCCCAGCCGCCATACGGAGTGCGCCAAAACCCTGCCGCGAAGCCCGTTGGAAGCCCGTTCCCGGGGTATAATCCCGGACTTCCTTTCCGCCTCACGTCGCCTTCACGCGCGACTCATCGGCATCATTTGCGACGCAACGTCAAGTCCATGGCCCACTTCTCGTGTTTCCCCGGCGCTTCGGCCCTTTCCGATTTCCGTCAAACCCGCCTGCTCGACACGCTTACGCGTATCGACGCCAACATCACCGGTGTGCGCGGGCAGTATCTGCACTTCGTCAACGCGCAAACCCCGCTTTCCGTGGAAGACAACGCGAAGATCGAAGCGCTGATGCACTACGGCGATCCGCTCGAAGAAACCAAAGAGCGCGGCACGGCTGAAACCTTCCTTGTGGTGCCGCGCTTCGGCACGGTGTCGCCGTGGGCCAGCAAGGCAACCGATATTGCCCACCTCTGCGGCCTGACGCAGGTGCGCCGCATCGAGCGCGGCGTCGAATACACGGTCACGCTGAAAAGCGGCCTGCTGGGCGGCAAGAAGGCGCTCTCTGAAGAAGCTCGCGCGGCCGTCGTGGCAGCCTTGCACGACCGCATGACCGAGAGTGTGTCGCCTTCACGTGAGCACGCGCTGCATCTGTTCGACGAACTGCCGGCCAAGCCGTTGCAAACCGTCGACGTGCTGGGCAATGGCCGCGGCGCACTGGAAACGGCGAACACGGAACTGGGCCTCGCGCTCGCCGACGACGAAATCGACTATCTGGTCGACGCTTTCACGAAACTCGGCCGCAACCCGACCGACGTCGAACTGATGATGTTCGCGCAAGCCAACAGCGAACACTGCCGTCACAAGATCTTCAACGCAGACTGGACGATCGACGGCGAGAAGCAGGACATCTCGCTGTTCAACATGATCCGCAACACGGAGAAGCTGAACCCGCAGGGCACGATCGTCGCGTATTCGGACAATTCGTCGATCATGGCCGGCGGTATCGTCGAGCGCTGGTTTCCGCGTACGCCGGCTGAGCTCGGCGCAAACGAGTTGCCTGAACACTACCGCCGCAATGTCGAACTGACCCACACCTTGATGAAGGTGGAAACGCATAACCACCCCACCGCGATCTCGCCGTTCCCGGGCGCCTCGACCGGCGCGGGCGGCGAAATCCGCGACGAAGGCGCGACCGGCCGCGGCGCGCGTCCGAAGGCGGGGCTGGCGGGTTTCACGGTGTCGAATCTGGCATTGCCGGACGGCGTCGAAGCATGGGAAAACGCGCGCGACGCCGCCCAGCCGCTGGCACACCGGAACCCGGACGACAAGCACGAAGCGTACGGCCGTCCTGACCGCATTGCGTCGCCGCTGCAAATCATGATCGACGGCCCGCTTGGCGGCGCCGCGTTCAACAACGAATTTGGCCGGCCGAACCTGGGCGGCTACTTCCGCGCTTACGAGCAGAACGTGGCGGGCCTGGTGCGCGGTTATCACAAGCCGATCATGATCGCCGGCGGCATCGGCAATATCTCCGATCAGCACACGCACAAGCACGATCTGCCGGAAGGCTCGCTGCTGATCCAGATTGGCGGCCCGGGTATGCGTATCGGCATGGGCGGCGGCGCCGCCAGCTCGATGGCGACCGGCACCAACACCGCCGAACTCGACTTCGACTCGGTCCAGCGCGGCAATCCGGAAATCGAGCGCCGCGCGCAGGAAGTGATCAACGCGTGCTGGCAGCTCGGCGAGAACAACCCGATTCTGAGTATTCACGACGTGGGCGCGGGCGGTCTGTCGAACGCGTTCCCGGAAGTGGTGGACGGCGCCAGCAAGGGCGCGATCTTCGATTTGCGCAAGATCCAGCTGGAAGAGAGCGGTTTGTCGCCGCGCGAAATCTGGTCGAACGAGGCGCAGGAGCGGTACGTGCTGGCGATTGCGCCGGCCGATCTGCCGGCGTTCGAGGCCATGTGCGAGCGCGAGCGTTGCCCGTTCGCGGTGGTCGGCACGGCCACGGCCGCGCGTCAGTTGAAGGTGATCGATTCGCAAGCGGATGGCGACGCCGCGCACGAACCGGTCGATATGCCGATGGAAGTACTGCTCGGCAAGGCGCCGCGCATGCATCGCGACGTGAAGCGCGTCGAGCAGAAGCTCGAACCGGTGGATGTCACCGGCATCGTGTTGTCGGAAGTCGCGGTGAGCGTGCTGCGCCACCCCACGGTTGCCAGCAAGTCGTTCCTGATCACGATCGGCGATCGCTCGGTGGGCGGCACGACCGCGCGCGACCAGATGGTCGGCCCGTGGCAAGTACCGGTGGCGGACGTCGCCATCACGACAATGGACTACGCGGGTTTCCGCGGCGAAGCGATGACCATGGCCGAGCGTACGCCGCTCGCCGTGATCAATGCGCCCGCGTCGGGCCGCATGGCGGTCGGCGAGGCGGTCACCAATATCGCGGCGGCGCCGATCGCGTCGCTCGATAAGCTCAAGCTGTCGGCAAACTGGATGGCCGCATGCGGCGCAGCGGGCGAAGACGCCGCGCTGTACGACACGGTCAAGGCGATCGGCATGGAACTGTGCCCGGCGCTCGGCATCAGCATTCCGGTCGGCAAGGATTCGCTGTCCATGCGCACCAAGTGGGAAGACCGTGGTGTGGCGAAGGAAGTGGTCGCGCCGGTCTCGTTGATCATCTCGGCGTTCGCACCGGTCGAAGACGTGCGCCGCCACCTCACGCCGCAATTGCGCCGTGCGAACGAGGTGGGCGATTCCGTGCTGATCGCGATCGACCTCGGCCGCGCGAAGCATCGTCTGGGCGGCAGTATTCTCGCGCAAGTCACGCAGCAGGTTGGCGACACCGTGCCGGACGTCGACGATCCGGAAGATCTCAAGCGTTTCTTCACCGCGATCCAGTCGCTCAATAGCGACGGCAAGCTGCTCGCGTACCACGACCGTTCTGATGGCGGTTTGTGGGCGACGGTGTGCGAAATGGCATTCGCGGGTCACGTCGGTGTGTCGCTGAATGTCGACATGCTGGTGCTCGATCCGAACCATGAGTCCGATTACGGCGACGCGAAAGACTGGGCGAAGCAGACCAGCGGCCGTCGTGAAGACCGCACGATCCGCGCGCTCTTCAGCGAGGAACTCGGCGCCGTGATTCAGGTGCGCGCGACGGACCGCGACGCGGTGCTGGGCGCGCTGCGCGAACACGGTTTGTCGGCGTGCTCGCACGTGATCGGCAAGATCAACGAGCGCGACGCGATCGAAATCTATCGCGACGCGAAGAAGATCTACGACGCACCGCGTACCGAATTGCATCGCGCATGGAGTGAAGTGAGCTGGCGCATTTCGCGCCTGCGCGACAACCCGGCTTGCGCCGATGCCGAATACGACGCACTTTCCGACGCCGCCGATCCGGGCATTTCGCCGATCCTCACGTTCGATCCTTCGCAAGATGTCGCCGCACCGTTCATTGGCAAGGGCGCACGCCCGCGCGTTGCGATCCTGCGCGAGCAGGGCGTGAACTCGCACCTCGAAACGGCCTATGCATTCGACCGCGCCGGCTTCGATGCGCACGACGTGCACATGAGCGACCTGCTGGCCGGGCGTGCCAATCTGGCGGATTTCGCCGGTGCGGTAGCGTGCGGTGGCTTCTCGTACGGCGATACGCTGGGTGCCGGTGAGGGCTGGGCAAAGGCGATTCGCTTCAACTCGCAATTGGCCGACATGTTCGCCACGTTCTTCGGCCGCGAAGACACGTTTGCGCTCGGTATCTGCAACGGCTGCCAGATGATGAGCAGCCTTGCGTCGATGATTCCGGGCGCCGAAGCCTGGCCGAAGTTCACGCGCAACAAGTCGGAGAAATTCGAAGCGCGCTTCTCGCTGGTCGAAGTGCAGGCTTCGCCGTCGATCTTCTTCGCGGGCATGGAAGGCTCGCGCATTCCGGTGGCGATCGCGCACGGCGAGGGTTACGCCGACTTCTCGCAGCAGGGCGATGCGTCGAAGGTGGCCGTGTCGATGCGTTTCGTCGATCACCGTGGTCAGGCAACGGAGCAGTATCCGTTCAACCCGAACGGTTCGCCGGACGGCATCACGTCGGTTACGACGCCCGATGGCCGCTTCAGCGTGCTGATGCCACACACCGAGCGCGTGCATCGTGCGGTGCAGATGAGCTGGCATCCAGAAGGCTGGGGCGAGGGTGGCACGGACGCGAGCCCGTGGCTGCGCGTGTTCCAGAACGCACGCCGCTGGCTGGGTTGATGGTGTTATTCGTATCCGCTCGGGTACGAAATGACTCTGCGGCCTTTTCGATCCAGGGATTCGTACCTGACCGGGTACGAATCTGGGTCCTTACATAACGCTGCGCGCGCAAGTTTCCGTGGACTGCCGCTAGCGGAGGTGAGCAGGGCGCTGCGCAAGTGATATGGGCGCCCTCGCAAGGCAGCCAATTCCACATGAACCCCGCAAAAAAAAACCGCCACGAAGGCGGTTTTTTTCTGAAGCCAAGAAAAAGGCTTACTGGATCTTCGCGTTTTTACGCAGGCCTTCTTCGAACGCCTGCAGCTTTTCCTGCTGGATCTGCTGCACGATCTGCGGGCGCACTTGTTCGAGCGGCGGCGGCGTGACGTCGCGGATGTCGTCGACACGGATGATGTGCCAGCCGAATTGCGTATGTACCGGCGCGTCGGTCATCTGGCCCTTCTGCAGGTGCGTGGCCGCGTCCGCGAACTCAGGCACGTAGGCCTTCGGGTCCGACCAGTCCAGGTCGCCGCCGTTCTTGCCCGATCCCGGGTCCTTCGAGAATTGCTTGGCGAGGTCTTCGAAGCTCGCGCCGGCCTTGATCTTGGCGATCAGATCCTTGGCTTGCTGTTCGTTGTCCACCAGGATGTGGTGCAGGTGATATTCCTTACCGCCCGCGTCCTTGACCAGCGCGTTGTAGCGCGCAGTGACTTCGGCGTCGCTCGGGGCGTTGTTCTTCACGAAGTCTTCGATCAACGCGCGCAGCACCACGGTTTGTTGTGCAACGGCGATTTGCGCCTTGATGTCCGGCCGATTCGGCAGGCCGCGGCGCAGCGCTTCCTGCATCAGGATTTCGCGGTTCACCAGTTCTTCACGCACGGCCATTTGCAGTTGCGGCGTGTTTTGCTGGCCTTGATGAACCAGTTGATCGACCAGCGCGTCGGCGCGCGATTTCGGAATCGGCGTGCCGTTCACAACAGCGATGTTCTGTGCAAATGCAGGTGCGGCCGCAAAGGCAGCCAGCAGTACCCAAAGATGGGTTTTCTTCAAGGTCATCAGAAATTTTCCTAGCGGGGCAACAAAGCGAATTCTTCGGGCGTATACGCCGTGATTGCAAGGGCGTGAATGCCGCGCTGCATGGCATCGGCCAGCGCATCATACACCATGCGATGCCGCGCCACGCGGGCTTTCCCGGCGAATGCGGCAGCCACGATCGTGACAGAGAAATGACCGCCGGCGGAGGCGCCGGCGTGGCCCGCATGCTGCGCGCTGTCGTCCGTGATCCGGATCGAGGCGACCGGCGCGAGCGCGGCGGTAAGGCGCGCCTCGATCAGCGCGGCGCGCTCGGCGGTGGTGGCGTGCATAAACACGTCGCTGGTCATGTCATTCTTCCTTCATATACTTCGACAGCCACAAACTCTGTCCGACGATGAACACCACCAGGCACCCGGTCGCGCCGAACAGCTTGAAATTGACCCACTGGTCGGTCGTGTAGTTGTACGCGACGAACAGGTTCACCAGCCCCAGCAGCACGAAGAAAATCGCCCAGACGATATTCAGCTTGCCCCAGATCGCGTGCGGCAGCGTGATCTGCTTGCCCATCATCGCTTCGATCAGGTTCTTGTTGAAGGCCAGTTGCGAGACGATCAGCGCGACTGAAAACGCCCAGTACAGCACGGTCGGCTTCCATTTGATGAAGGTGTCGTTGTGCAGCACGAGCGTAGCGCCGCCGAATACGGTGACCACGCCGAGGCTCACCCACAGCATCGGATCGACCTTGCGGTGGCGGAAGGCCACCCACGCGATCTGCACCAGCGTGGCAACGATCGCCACTGCCGTCGCCGTGAAAATGCCCCATATCTTGAAGGTGACGAAAAACAGGATGATCGGGAACAGATCGAACAGGAATTTCATTATCTGGTCGGGAATTCGGAGAGTGGGTCGAAGAGAGGGCCGGAAAAACAGGGACGCGGCGCGGGGCGCCCGGTGGCAGGGTGGCGGAAATCCGCCGCGGCAGCCGGGAGCGGCGCGTTGCGCCGTTCGTAGCAGGATTGCCGCGCCGGGTTGACCGCCGCATTGACCGGTTCGCAAGCCGGATGAAGGGTGCCGCCACCGGTTGGCGCCTCATGACAGACGCCGGCCGGCAACGCGCCGAACTCCACGCTGCGTTACTTGGGCTCGAATTGTAACGCAGCCGAATTGATGCAGTAACGCAGACCGGTGGGCGCCGGTCCGTCTTCGAACACATGGCCCAGGTGCGCGCCGCAGTTCTTGCACTGCACCTCGATGCGCAGCATGCCGTGCGTGCGGTCGGTTTTCTCGGCGATCACTTCGCCGTTGAGCGGCTTGAAGTAGCTCGGCCAGCCGCAACCGGCGTCGAACTTGGTGTCCGATTCGAATAGCGGCGTGCCGCAACAGACGCAGTCATAGATGCCGCGGTCCCAGTGATCGTGATAGCGGCCGGTGAAGGGGCGTTCGGTGGCGGCGTGACGCGTCACCTGGTATTCGACGTCGGAGAGCTGTTTGCGCCATTCGGCGTCGTCTTTCTGCACGGCGGGGGCGCCGGTGTTGAGGTCGTCGGGCTTGTTCATGGTCGGATTCCTGTCTCGAGATTGTTGTGGGGGCCTGTCACGAAGAGCAGCTCACTTCCAGCGAACTGGCCCAATCCGGCGGCAGCCCCGCATAGGCTTCGTTTTCCGGTTGCTCGTCGAATGGACGCCGAAGCACGGCGGCCAGACGTTCCACTTCGGAGAAGTCCTTCTCTTTCGCCCGGCGGATCGCCGTTTCCGCCAGATGATTACGAAGTACGAATTTGGGGTTCACACGGTTCATTGCAATGGCGCGCGCGGCGTCGTCGCGTGTTTCCTGGGACAGGCGCGCGCGGTAGTCGTTCACCCACGCGTCGAATGCGGCGCGGTCGAGGAACAGGTCGCGCACGGGCGCGTCGCCGCTCGCATCGTGCTTCGAAATACGCGCCAGATTGCGGAACGTCAGCGTGAAATCCGCCCGGTTGGCGTGCATGATTTCGAACAGACGGTTGACCAGCGAGGCGTCGCCCGGCGAGGCGTCGCCCGACGTGTCGTCGCCGTCGCGCTCGGTTTCAAGGCCGAGCTTGGCGCGCATGCGTTTTTCCAGCGCCGGCGCGAAACGCTCCTTGAAACCGCCGAGCACGCGTTGCGCGTCTTCGATCGCCTTGTCGCCGCGCACGCTTTCCTCGTGTTTTTCGCCCAGCAGCGGCAGCAGACCTTGCGCGAGGCAAAAGAGGTTCCAGTACGCGATTTGCGGTTGCATTTTGTACGCGTAACGGCCTTGCGAATCCGAGTGATTGCAGATGTAGCCGGCGTCGAAGCCGTCCATGAAACCGAACGGGCCGTAGTCGATCGTGAGACCGAGGATCGACATGTTGTCGGTATTCATCACGCCGTGGCAGAAGCCGACGGCTTGCCATTCGACCATCAGGTCGGCCGTCGACAGCACCGCTTCATTCAGCAGCGCGAGGTAGGGATCGTCGGCTTCGCGGCAATGCGGATAGAAGCGATCGATCACATGGTCGGCGAGCGCACGCAGTGCGTCGACGCGATCGTTCGAATAGAAATGCTCGAAGTGCCCAAAGCGCACGAAACTCGGCGCCACGCGCGTGACGACCGCGGCGGTTTCGACTTCCTCGCGGCGCACCGGCTGGTCGGAGCCGATCACGCACAGCGCGCGGGTGGTCGGAATGCCGAGGTGGTGCATGGCTTCCGAGCACAGATACTCGCGGATCGACGAGCGCAGCACGGTGCGCCCGTCGCCCATGCGCGAATAGGGCGTGCGGCCCGCGCCTTTGAGTTGCAGCTCGAAGCGTTGGCCGTTGTGTTCGACTTCGCCGAGACCGAGCGCGCGGCCGTCGCCGAGCTGGCCGGCCCACACGCCGAACTGATGCCCCGAATACACCGACGCATACGGCAGCGCTTCTGAGGGCCATTCGCGCGTGGCGTTGCCCGAGAACAGTTCAACGAAGCCAGGATCATTCTGGAGTTCCGGCTCTAAACCGAGCAACCCGGCGGTTTCTTCGGAGAACCCAACCACGTACGGCGCACTGAGCGGCGCCGCGGGCAGCCGGGTCAGAAACGCGCTGCCCAGCCGCGCAAACGCGCTTTCGGGCGAGGCGGTAAGTGCGTCGGAAAGAGCCGATAACGGCCCGAATAACCCTGCAATGCTTGGGGAAAACGACATGTTGAGCGCCTCTGGATTAGCCGATATTGTAAGTCCGCGCCCGCGGAGCTGCTGGCCGGCCATTAGCCGGCGGTCTGGTCAGACATGCGCCTGCGTGCCGGGCGTCTCCAGCCGGCGCGCGCCGCGCGGCCCGGAACGGCAACCCAACAGCAACCCAATGATGCAAACAAGGCGAGGAGACTTCTCTTTATGACGACGCCGCTGCTTGGCCAGATGATGGACGTGCCGCTCACCGTGTCCTCGTTGCTCGCGCATGCCGCGCGGCATTTCGGCGACACCGAGATCGTGTCGCGACGCATCGAAGGCGACGTGCATCGCTATACCTACCGCGACTGCGAAAAGCGCGCGAAGCAGCTGGCGCAGGCGCTGATCGCGCTAGGCGTCGAGCCCGGCGAGCGGGTGGCCACGCTGGCCTGGAACGGCTACCGGCATCTGGAAGCGTATTACGGCACGACGGGCTTCGGCGCCGTGTGCCACACGATCAATCCACGGCTCTTTCCGGATCAGATCGCCTACATCGTCAACCACGCCGACGACGCCTACGTCCTGTTCGACACTACGTTCGCTCCGCTCGTCGATGCGCTTGCGCCGCAGTGCCCCAAAGTGCGCGGCTGGATCGCCCTGGCGGACGAAGCGCATCTGCCAAAAATGCAAACGCCGGTGCTGAGCTACGAAACCCTGTTGGAAGCGCAGGACGGCCGTTACGACTGGCCGGCCATCGACGAGCGTCAGGCGTCTTACCTCTGCTATACGTCGGGCACCACCGGCAATCCGAAAGGCGCGCTGTATTCGCATCGCTCGACGGTGCTGCACGCATTCGGCGCCGCGCTGCCCGATGCAATGAGCCTCTCCGCACGCGACTCCGTGCTGCCGGTCGTACCCATGTTTCATGTGAATGCGTGGGGCATTCCGCACTCCGCGCCGCTGACCGGCGCGAAGCTGGTCTTTCCCGGCAAGGATCTCGACGGCAAGTCGCTGTACGAATTAATGGAAAGTGAACGTGTCACGTATTCGGCCGGCGTGCCGACCGTGTGGCTCGGCTTGCTTAACCACCTGCGCGAGGCGAAAGTGCGCTTCTCATCGCTCGATCGCACGGTGATCGGCGGTTCCGCGTGCCCGCCTGCCATGCTGCGAGCCTTCGAGGACGAGTACGGCGTGCAGGTGATTCATGCATGGGGCATGACGGAAATGTCGCCGCTCGGCACCTTGTCGAAACTGACGTGGGAACAGAGTCAGCGTCCGTTGGCGGAGCAACGCAAACTGCTCGAAAAGCAGGGGCACGTGCTGTATGGCGTCGACATGAAGATCGTCGGCGAAGACGGGCGCGATCTGCCGTGGGACGGCGTGGCGTTCGGCGATCTGCACGTGCGCGGTCCGTGGGTGATCGACCGGTATTTCCGCAAGGACGAATCGCCGCTGGTGGACGGCTGGTTCCCAACCGGCGACGTCGCCACCATCGACCGCGACAGTTTCCTGCACATCACGGATCGCTCGAAAGACGTGATCAAGTCGGGCGGCGAGTGGATCAGTTCGATCGACATCGAGAACGTCGCGATCGCGCATCCGGCGGTGGCCGAAGCGGCGTGCATCGCCTGCGCGCATCCGAAATGGACGGAGCGGCCGCTGCTGGTCGTCGTCA
Source organism: Paraburkholderia fungorum (assembly GCF_046026025.1). Lineage (GTDB taxonomy): Bacteria > Pseudomonadota > Gammaproteobacteria > Burkholderiales > Burkholderiaceae > Paraburkholderia > Paraburkholderia fungorum_E. Next base: position 98,496 of record NZ_JAQQFL010000008.1, read on the forward strand.
AGCGACCGGGTTTCGACGTGACGCGCGATGAACTGCTCGCGTTCTACGACGGCAAGGTGGCCAAATGGTGGATTCCCGACGACGTGGTTTTCGTCGACGAGTTGCCCCACACGGCTACCGGCAAGCTGCAAAAACTCAAGCTGCGCGACATTTTCCGCGACCACGTCCTGCCATCCGCGCTCGAAGACGAAAAGGATTGCCCCTGACTCCGGATGCCAGGGGAAACCCCGCCTAGAAATAAAACAAACGAGAATTGAACGAGCGTGCTTTTTTGTGTATTCTGCCTGCTGACCCCGGGGAAATCGGAGCTAAAGTCGGACATCGCGTCGGACTGTGAGCCGACTCGAAAAACCGGACGGGCGGCGCGTCATGCGCCGCCTCATCGCATGGAGGCAGGCAGATGGCAGTGGACTACACAACTCATGACGGCGTGGCCGTCATCACGCTGAACAATCCCCCCGTAAACGGCCTCGGCCTCTCGACGCGAGCGGGCATCGTCGAAGGGATCGAACGCGCGCAGAACGATCCGGCCATCAAGGCAATCGTGCTGACGGGCGCCGGCAAAGCCTTCTCGGGCGGTGCCGACATTACCGAATTCAACACGCCGAAAGCGACCCAGGAACCGACCCTCCACACCGTCATCAAGGTCGTCGAGGGGAGCGCCAAGCCGGTGATCGCCGCGATTCATAGCGTCGCCATGGGCGGCGGGCTCGAGTTGGCGCTCGGCGCGCATTACCGCATCGCCGCACCTGGCGCGCAGATCGCGCTGCCGGAAGTGAAGCTCGGCATCCTGCCGGGCGCGGGCGGCACGCAGCGTCTGCCACGCGCAATCGGCCTCGAAGCCGCGCTCAACATGATCGTCTCCGGCGCGCCAGTGATGTCGGAGAAGCTGGCAGATTCGGGTCTGTTCGACGAGGTCGTGGAAGGCGATCTGGTCGAAGCGGCGCTTGCATTTGCCCGCAAGGTCGGCGCTAAAACGGGTCCGCATCCGAAGGTGCGCGACCGCAAGATCGAGCATCCGAACGCCGCCGGTTTCATCCAGTTCACGCGCAATACGGTCGCGGCGATGGCCAGGAACTTCCCGGCTCCGCTGAAATGTATCGACGCTGTGGAAGCGGGCGTGCAGAACGGCTTCGATAAGGGCCTCGCGTTCGAACGCGAATGCTTTATCGCGCTCGTGCAGACGCCGGAAAGCCACGCGCTGCGTCATGCGTTCTTCGGCGAACGCGCCGCGAGCAAGATTCCCGATGTGCCGTCGGACACAGTTGCTCGTGACATCAGGCAGGTAGCCGTGATCGGCGCCGGCACGATGGGCGGCGGCATCGCCATGAACTTCATCAACGCGGGCATTCCGGTCACGCTGCTGGAAACGAAGCAGGAAGCGCTCGATCGCGGCCTCGCCACGATCCGCAAGAACTACGAAGCTACCGTCAAGAAAGGCAAGCTCAAGCCCGAAGCACTGGAACAGCGCATGGCGTTGATCACGCCGACGCTCTCCTATGACGACCTGAAAAACGCCGACCTGATCGTCGAAGCGGTGTTCGAAGAACTCGGCGTCAAGGAGCAGGTGTTCAAGCGTCTGGACGAGGTGGCGAAGCCCGGCGCGATCCTCGCGTCGAACACGTCGACGTTGGACGTCGACAAGATTGCGGCGTTCACGAAGCGCCCGCAAGACGTGGTCGGCATGCACTTCTTCAGCCCGGCTAACGTGATGAAGCTGCTCGAAGTGGTGCGCGGCAAGGATACGGCGAAAGACGTGCTTGCCACCGTCATGAAACTCGCGAAGAAGATCAGGAAAACCGCTGTGGTCTCGGGCGTATGCGACGGCTTCATCGGCAACCGGATGATCGAGCAGTACATCCGCCAGGCGCTCTTCATGCTCGAAGAAGGTGCGTTGCCTGCTCAGGTGGACAAGGCCATCGAGAAGTTCGGCTTCGCGATGGGCCCGTTCCGCATGAGCGACCTGGCCGGTAATGACATCGGCTGGGCGATCCGCAAGCGCCGCTATCAGGAACATCCTGATATGCACTACTCGAAGATCGCCGATCGTCTCTGTGAGACCGGGCGCTTCGGGCAGAAGACCGGTGGCGGCTGGTACGACTACAAGGCGGGTGACCGCACTGCGTATCCGTCGAAAGTGGTCGACGAGATGATCACAACCTTCTCGAAGGAAGCCAACGCCGAGCGCCGCAAGATCAGCGACGAAGAGATCGTCGAGCGTCTCGTGTTCGCGCTCGTCAACGAAGGCGCGAAGATTCTCGAGGAAGGCATTGCGTCGAAGGCGTCGGATATCGACATGGTTTATCTGACCGGCTACGGCTTCCCGCTCTATCGCGGCGGTCCGATGCTGTACGCGGATACCGTCGGCCTCTACAACGTCGAGCGCGCGATTCGCCGCTATGCGTCGCGGCCGAATGGCGACGCCTGGCAACTGGCGCCGAGCATCGCGGAGCTCGCGGCGAAGGGTCGTGGATTCAACGGCTGAAGCGCCGCTGCTCGGGGTAATGAGTGAAATGCGTGAAGTGGGGCGGCTGAGCGATCCGCCGGCGCGCCCACTATCAACATCTGGAAGGCGATAAATCGCATGGGACCCGAGTAAGCGCTTTGCATGGGATCAAAGTGAGCGCTAAAGCGCTAACTTTGGCCGACAGCTAAAGCGCCAACTCTGGCCGACCGCCTTGCATGGGACCCAAGTAAGCGCTAAAGCGCCAACTCGGGTCGACCGCCTTGCATGGGACCCGAGTAAGCGCTAAAGCGCTAACTCGGGTCGACATAGGAGATATACATGACTGATGCCGTAATCGTATCGACCGCCCGTACGGGCCTCGCCAAATCATGGCGCGGTGGTTTCAACATGACGCACGGCGCGACGCTCGGTGGACATGCGACGCAAGCCGCTGTCGAGCGCGCAAAGCTGGACCCGGCGCGTATCGAAGACGTGATCATGGGCTGCGCGAATCCGGAAGGCGCGACCGGCGGCAACATCGCGCGTCAGATCGCATTGCGCGCCGGTTTGCCGGTCAGCGTGCCGGGCATGACGGTGAACCGGTTCTGCTCGTCCGGTTTGCAGACAATCGCACTGGCCGCGCAACGCGTGATTGCCGGTGAGGGCGAGGTGTTCGTCGCGGGTGGCGTGGAGTCGATCTCGTGCGTGCAGAACGAGATGAACCGCCACATGATGGCCGAAGGCTGGCTCAGCAAGAACAAGCCGGAAATCTACTGGTCGATGTTGCAGACCGCCGAGAACGTCGCGAAGCGCTACTCGATCTCGAAGGAACGTCAGGACGAATATGGCGTACGCTCGCAACAGCGTGCCGCGGCCGCGCTCGAAGCCGGCAAGTTCAAGGACGAGATCGTGCCGATGACGGTGCTGGCCGGCGTCGCCGATAAAGCGACGGGTCGCCTTTACACGAAAGAAGTCACGGTCAGCGCCGACGAAGGCATTCGTGCCGACACGACGCTCGAAGGCGTGTCGAAGATTCGTACCGCGATGCCCGGCGGCGTGATCACCGCGGGCAATGCGAGCCAGTTCTCGGACGGCGCGTCGGCGTGCGTCGTGATGAACGCGAAGGTTGCGGAGCGCGAAGGTCTGCAACCGCTCGGCATTTTCCGCGGCTTCGCGGTGGCCGGTTGCGAGCCGGACGAGATGGGCATCGGGCCGGTGTTCGCCGTGCCGAAGCTGCTCAGGCAGGCCGGTCTGAAGGTTGAGGACATCGACCTGTGGGAGCTGAACGAAGCGTTCGCGGTACAGGTGCTGTATTGCGCCGACAAGCTCGGCATTCCGCAAGACCGCCTCAACGTGAACGGCGGCGCGATCGCGGTGGGTCATCCGTATGGCGTCTCGGGCGCGCGTTTGACCGGCCATGCGCTGATCGAAGGCAAGCGGCGCGGCGCGAAGCTGGTCGTCGTGACGATGTGTATCGGCGGCGGCCAGGGTGCGGCGGGCTTGTTCGAAGTAGTTTGACCGGACGCGAGAGCGGGGCGAGCGAGCCGCATCAGGGCAAAGCCATGCCGGGGCGCCGGCAGGTTTGAAGTGCCCTGATCGACGAAGCGTGTCGTGCCGGTGAGGCCACCGGCCAGCTTGCCACGCACGCCGCACGGAATCTTTCCCGGCTACCGGTCTGTGCCGGCTGAGGCGCGTCAGATTGCCCGCCTCAGCCGTGTTTTGACGAGGCGTGTCAGATCGTGCACGGTTCGAATGATGCGACTGAGCCACGCGTTTTCGGCCTGGCATGGCTGTACGACAAAGACGGCAGATCGCGTATGCGTGGCGCTGATCGATACGACGCCGCGCTGTGGCGTGACGTAGCGCTCGCCTTCGCGCAGCGTCACCGACGTGACCGGGACGGTGTCTCCGAGCCACGCCAGGGAGTGATCGCGGTAGTCGAGTTGAAGATCGCCTTCGACGGCCACGATCGAGGTTTGTGCGCGCAGATCGTGCACGGCCATCTGACCGGCCGCCACCCGCGAGGCGGTGGCGGCGTTGCGGGGCAAACCGGTGCGAGGTGGTGCGATGGGCATGACCGATTCCTTTAAACCGTTTCCATGCCACACAGCTTATTGAGTTCGTCCACGTGAAAACAGGCGCAACAATGGACTATGTGAACCGGTACAAGATGGGGTTTCAGTGCGCTGTATCGGTTGGAATCGGGCCGATGTGTATCTGTCGCCATGCACGAACTGTCCGCACCATCGGTTCATGAACTCTGCTATCTCCACGCCCGACGTTTCAACGGTGATTTCATCACCGTTAGAGCCACAACCGCCGGACGGCCGGCCCTTGTACCGCCAGTTGGCCGACCAATACCGTCGCGCAATCGACAACGGCGTGCTGCGTCCCGGCGACCGCATGCCATCGATGCGCGCATTCATGCAGCGGCACGGCGTGAGCCTCGCGACGGCCACCGAGAGCTATCGGACGCTGGAGCGCGACGCGCTGATCGACGCCCGGCCACGTGCGGGTTACTTCGTGCGCGCCCGGCAAACGGCGGCGTTGCCGGGCGCAACCGAACCCGACCTCGCGGCTGCCCCAGGTGCCGCGCAGTTCGTCGGCATCCATACGGCGATTTCGGCGATCGTGTCGAAATTCCAGCGCTATCCCGACGCGTTGAACCTCGGCGGCTCGACTGCCTCGTCCGATCTTTACCCCACCGACGCCTTGCAAAAGGCCGCGCTGCGCGCGTTGCGCCGCCGGCCGACTTTATTGACCTCGGCCGGCCACGATCAGGGCGATCCCGAGTTGCGCGCGATCATTGCGCGCCGTGCGCTCGACGTCGGTATCCAGATTGGCGCGGACGATGTGATCATGACTCACGGCGGCATCGAGTCGGTGAGCCTGGCGTTGCGCGCCGTCACGCAACCGGGCGACACGGTCGCGGTGGAATCGCCGTGCTTCTTCGGCTTGCTGCAGATGCTCGAAAGCCTCGGCCTGCGAGCACTCGAAATTCCGGCCAGCCCAACCACCGGCGTGGCCATCGACGCGCTCGCGTTCGCGCTGCAAACGCATCCCGACGTCAAGGCGGTGGTGGTCGTGCCGAATCTGCAGAATCCGCTCGGCAGCGTCATGCCCGATACGCACAAGGCGCGGCTTGTCGAACTGTGCGCGCGAGCCGGCATTCCGTTGATCGAGGACGATCCCTATCGCGAGCTGGTCGACGCCGCCCAGCCGCCCAGATCGTTGAAGACCTGGGACACGGACGGCACGGTGATTCATTGCACGTCGTTCAACAAGACGCTCGCGCCCGGCATGCGGGTCGGCTGGATCAACGGCGGCCGCTGGCATCGGCGCGTCGGCATGCTCAAGTTCGCGCAGTCGCGCCATAACGAGCAGCTATCGCAAGTCGTGCTTGCCGAATTTCTGGAAACGAGTGCGTATGAGCGGCATCTGCGGCGTTTGCGCGACCGTCTGCGGATTCAGCGTGAGCGAATGGCCGCGGCGGTCGCCGCATCGTTTCCTGAGGGGACACGTTTCACGCCACCGGGCGGCGGCATGTTTTTCTGGATCGAGTTGCCGCGCGCCGTATCGTCCTCCGCTTTTTTCGATGCGGCGCTGGACGAAGGCATCCGCGTGATGCCGGGCACGGTGTTTTCGAACGCAGGGCGCTTCGATCATTTCATTCGCCTCAGTTGTCCGAGCACGGATCTCGATCAGGCCGACGAGGCGGTGCGCAGCTTGGGGCGTCTGGCGGCACGGATGGCGGCGCATGCGCGAACACCATAGCGGGTATCATTTCCTGCTGCGCGCGTGCGCCGTCGAGCGCACGTCCGGGCAGCCCGAAGCCTGCGGACTTTCACGCGCGGCGCGGTGCGCGCATCGCGTGGAAATGCCGACCACGGAATCTGAAATCAGCAATGACCGAATCACCTTCATCTAAATCGGGCGCCGCGTCGCTGCCCGAAAGCCCGTTTGTCGACCGGCTCGGCGCGCAACTCGTATCGGTTGCCGACGGCGTCAGCGAAATCGTGTTGCCGCTGCGGCACGATCACATGAATACGTGGGATGTCGCGCATGGCGGCGTGACCATGACGCTCGCCGACGTCGCGCTCGCGATGGCCGCGCGCAGCCTGGCCGGCGACGGCATCGGCGTGGTCACGGTCGAGATGAAGGTCAACTTCATGCAACCGGGCCGCGGCGAATTGCGCGCCACGGGCCGTGTGCTGCACCGCTCGACCACCATGGCCTATTGCGAAGGCGAAATCCGCGACAGCGAAGGCCACTTCGTCGCCAAAGCACTCGGTACTTTCAAATACATGCGGCGTCTCGCCGTGGGTCGCGACGTGACGCAACAGCGTCTGCGCAGCGATCCCTCGGCGAAACCCGGTCCAAGCGACGGCTAATCGCCGGAAGGACCGCGCGCGCGTCGAGTGCCGCGCGCGCTGTTTCTCGCTGTTATGCACGCCGTTGGTTCGAATCACTCGCCGATCACATCGGTAACCCATGGAGACGATCGTCATGCCCCAGATCAACCGTCAACTCGTGCTGGCTTCGCGTCCACAAGGCGCTGTTACGCCCGATAATTTCAAGCTCGTCGAAACCCCGCTTGCGCCGCTGGCCGACGGCGAATTCCGCGTGCGCAATCATTTTTTGTCGCTCGATCCGTACATGCGGGGCCGCATGAACGACAGCAAGTCGTATGCGGCCCCGCAACCGCTGAACGAAGTGATGATCGGCGGCACGGTGGGCGAAGTGGTGGAGTCGAAGAATCCGAAATTCGCAATCGGCGATAAGGTCGTCGCGATGTTCGGCTGGCAGGAGTACGGCACCTCGAACGGCGCGGGTGTGCAGAAAGTCGACGATACGCACGTGCCGCTGTCGGCGTATCTCGGTCCGGTCGGCATGCCGGGCGTCACGGCCTGGTACGGCCTGAACAGGATCATCGCGCCGAAAGCGGGCGACACCGTGGTGGTCAGCGCGGCAAGCGGCGCGGTGGGCAGCGTGGTCGGGCAACTGGCGAAGCTGGCCGGCGCGCGGGCGGTGGGCATCGCCGGCGGGGCGGATAAATGCCGCTACGTGGTCGAGACGCTCGGCTTCGACGCCTGCGTCGACTACAAGGCCGGCAACCTGTATCAGGAACTCAAAGCCGTGACGCCGGACGGCGTCGATGGCTACTTTGAGAACGTCGGCGGCGAAGTGCTCGACGTGACGCTGGCGCGCATGAACGCGTTCGGCCGCATCGCGTTGTGTGGTTTTATCGCGGGTTACGACGGCCAGCCGTTGCCGCTCAAGCACCCGTCGCTGATGCTCACGCAGCGGCTGCTGGTGCAGGGCTTCATCGTCAGCGAGCACATGGAAGTATGGCCCGAAGCGCTCAAGCAACTCGGCACGCTGGTCGCGCAGAAAAAGCTGCAATATCGCGAGACCATTGCGCAAGGGCTCGATGCGGCGCCCGAGGCGTTCATTGGTCTCCTGAAGGGCAAGAACTTCGGCAAGCAACTCGTCAAACTGATCTGAGCGTGGCGGCTGTCGAACCGCGCATGGGCAGACGCTAGATGCCGATGAGGCTCAGCCGATAAATGTGTCGGCTGACGCTTCCCGGCGGATAATCCCGGGCCGATAAACGCAGGAGAGAAAAGATGTTTGAATTCGCCGGCAAGGCGGCGGTGATCACGGGTGCGGCAAGCGGTTTCGGCCGGGCGTTCGCGGAGAAGGGGGCGTCGCTCGGTATGAAGCTCGTGCTCGCCGACGTGAATCCTGCAGCCCTTGCGCAAACCGTCGACGCATTGCGCGCCGGCGGTGCCGAGGCCATTGGGGTGCCGACCGATGTCTCCGACGCCGCTCAGGTCGAAGCACTCGCACAAGCGGCACTCGAGGCCTTCGGCAAGGTGCATCTTCTGTTCAACAACGCGGGCGTGGGCTCGGGCGGCTTCCTTTGGGAGAGCTCGGCGAACGACTGGGCATGGGTGTTCAACGTCAACGTGATGGGGGTCGCGCACGGCGTGCGTGCTTTCACGCCGATCATGCTGCGGCAGAACGAACCCGGACATATCGTCAACACGGCGTCGGTGGCGGGCTTGCTCTCGCCGCCCGCGATGGGCGTCTACAACGCCTCGAAGCACGCCGTCGTGTCGCTCACCGAGACGCTCTATCACGACCTGCAACTCGCCCAGGCCGGCAAGCCGGAACAGGCGGCGGGTGGCGGCTTGGTCGGTTGTTCGTTGTTGTGTCCGGCCTTCGTGCCGACCGGCATCGCCGACGCGGAACGCGCGCGGCCCGCGGAACTGCGCAACGGAGGTGGGCCGACCCGCTCGCAGATCGCCGCCGGCAAGCAACTGCAACGCGCGGTGCAATCGGGCAAGCTGAGCGCGGCCGACGTCGCCGAGATCACCTTCGAGGCGATCGCCGCGCGGCGTTTTTACATCATCACGCATCCGGGCATCCTGGCGACGGTGAAGCTGCGTCACGAGGATATCGAGCAGTTGCGCAACCCCACTGATCCGATGTCGTTGAAGCCCGAAGTGAAGAACGCGAGCTAGCGGCGGCAGGGATTACGCGGCGCGCTTGCCGCGTTTTTGTTGTTTGTCCCGCGTCCCGTGTCCCGTGTCCCGCGTCCCCAGGTCCTTTCCCGGTCTTATCCTTTAACGCCTTCTTGATGCCCGGCGCCCACGCGCCACCCGAAACCCGATGCCGTTGAATCCGAAGATCGAGCAGGTGCTCGACATGATCGCGCGCGCGAAACGCCCGCAGCTTCACGCGTTGAGCCCGCAACAGGCGCGCGCGTCCTACGAGAAAAGCGCACCGATTCTGGAGATCGCAAGTGCGCCCATGTTCGCGGTCGAAGATTTGCGCGTGCCGACGCGCGACGGTGCGACGATTCGCGCGCGTCTTTATCAGCCTGTCGAGCCGAGTTGGGCCGAGCCTGCGCCGGCGCTGGTGTATTTCCACGGCGGCGGCTTCACGGTCGGCAGTGTCGACACGCACGATGCGATGTGCCGGATGTTGGCGCGCGATGGCCGTTGTACGGTGCTGTCGGTCGATTACCGGCTCGCGCCGGAGTACAAATTTCCCACCGCCGTTGAAGACGCATTCGATGCATTGAGCTGGCTGCACGCGCATGCGGCGGAATACGGCATCGACGCAGAACGGCTGGCCGTGGGCGGCGATAGCGCGGGCGGCACGCTGGCCACGGTGTGTGCGGTGCTGGCACGCGATGCGGGCATCGAACTCGCGCTGCAATTGTTGATTTATCCGGGCGCGACCGGCTATCAGCAAACCGATTCGCACGTGCGCCTCGCCGACGGCTTCCTGCTGTCGGGCGAGACGATTCAGTGGTTCTTCGATCAATACGTGCGCGATAAGAGCGACCGCGACGACTGGCGTTTCGCGCCGCTCGACGGCACGCGCGGCGCGCCCGATTTCAGTGGCCTCGCGCCGGCGTGGATCGCAACCGCCGAATACGATCCGTTAAGCGACGAGGGCGATGCGTATGCGGAAAAACTGCGCGCAGCGGGCAATCAGGTCGCCCTGAAACGCTATCCAGGCATGATTCACGAGTTCTTTAAGATGGGCGGCTACGTCCCCGACGTTGCGCAGGCGCATGCGGATGCCGCCGCGGCATTGCGGGCGGCGTTCGGCGTCGACGGCGTCGAGTAGTCGCCGCTGTCACAGTAGGAGCGCCTCAGCCAGGCTCGCGTTCAACGTTGAACGCAAAGCTTCGCTCGAAGCTGCCGGGGCGCACGATCCGGTGCGAGCCGTTGTCGTCACTGCGCTCAGCGGCCGCTACGCCGATGACCTCGCCATGCACGACCACGCGCACCGCGGTCGTGCCGCGCGTGCCGTACTCCGGCGTTTCAATAAACGCTGCCGACAACGCCCGTTCCCGTTCGAGCGGAATGCCGGTGGACGGCAATTCGTCATCGCGCGCGAGGCGTGGATCGAGCATCAGATCGATCATGCGTTCGAGCGGCGGCATCGCATCGCGGGTGAGCATGGCGGCCAACTCGGCGCGTTTCTTCACCAGCTTCGGCCACGCGGTATCGAGCACCGCGTTCGAGATGCCGTGCGTGCCGGGAGCCAGCAGCGTGGGCGCCGTGTTCGACCGGTTGCAGTACCAGCCGAGCTCGCGGCGCGTCCAGTCGCCGACGAGCAGATTGAAGCCGTTGTAGATCTCGCCGGTTCGCGCGACGTGTTGCAGATAGTCGAGCGGCGTTTCATGCCGGCCCTTGTCGGCACCTTGCGCGGAGCCGGTGAGCCAGTCGCTGACAAGCGTGCCGCGGGTCGGCGCATCGGCGCGCATTTCGTGCGGCGCGCGGTAGTTGGTCAGCGCGGCAAAGCGGCCATCGCGCGACATGCCGAGCCACGTGCCGCCGCCCACCAGATCACGGCCGGCCAGCACGGTCGGCGCGTCGTGCCACCAACTGATCGGCTCGGCGGTGCGGCGGAAGAATTCGTCGCGATTCGCCGCGAGCGTGAAGAGCGGCCCGTCGAGCGCATCGGGTCGCCAGTCGAAAACGATCAGGCACATCGGGGGGCGTCTCCCGGTGAGGGCGGTGGAGGAACAGTCGCGATGAAGAAGCGGCGCCGGATTGCGCCGCCAGGGTTCGGGCGCTTAAACCTCGGTCGGCAACCCATACGGCAATGCCAGAAACTTCAGCGCGGGTCCGTCCGCCGCGCCGAGGTGCACGGTGCCGCCTTCCAGCGCCGTCAGCTTGATCTCGACCAGCATATCGACGCCGCCCTCTGGCGCCGACGCCACATTCACCACCATTCCGCAGGGCTGGCCCGGATCGTCCGAGTGGAACAGTTCGGCACCGGCTTTGACGGTTTCCAGTTCGCCTGCCACGTTCGCGAGCGAGGTGCGCCGCTTGATCGTGCCGCGATACTGGCTGCGCGCCACCACTTCCTGACCCGGATAGCAGCCTTTGCGGAAATTGACCGCGCCGAGCACGTCGAAATTGACCATCTGCGGGACGAACTGCTCGACCACCGCTTGTGTGATGCGCGGTTCGCCCGCACGAATGTCGAGCCAATCCCATACTGCCGGCGACACGCGTGTGAGCTTTTCGTCGAGCGAGGGCAGGTGCGCTTCGATCTCAGCCTTCGGACCGACCCACAGATAGCGCAGCCGGTGAAGCGCGTCCGGAACGCGAATCAGCGAACCCGCCGTGCTGTCTACCTGCACATGCACGCCGTCGGGCAGCGCGTCGAACACGCCCGACAGCGCTTTGCGTACGTCGCCCGCGAGGCCTACCACCGCCAGCTCGCCGCTCGCGTCCGTGAGCTTTGCCTTGGCGCGCAGGACGAACATGGACAGCCGCTTCTGCACGGCGGCCTGCAGGTCTTTCGACACCAGCAGGCGGATCGTCTCGCCCGTGCGCCACGTCAGCAACGACGCCAGCAACCGGCCCTTGGCCGAGCAATAGCCCGCGAGGCGTGCATTGGCGGCGTCGAGATGCTGGGTGTCGTTGGTGAGCTGGCCATGCAGGAAGCTCGCCGCGTCGTCGCCGGTCGCGTCGATCACGCCGAACTGCGTGAGCGGCATGTAGGCGCCTCGATGGACGACAGCGTCGAATTCGTCAGCGGCGGGGCGCGGCAGTGTGGGAAGTCCGGCAGGCGCTAAGGCCTGCGCCGTGGCAGGGGTGCCGGCGGGCGCGACTGCGGAAACAACTGAAGGCGTGCCTGAAGCGGTAGCGAGCGGTGTGTTCATGGATTCCGGGAACAGTCAATTCTGACTTTAGCTAAGGCAAACAAGTATTATATGAGGTCCAACCCAGCCCCGTTCCGCATGACCCTCTTGAAGAAATGTTTCGTCGCCGGCTCAATCGTCATTGTGCTGGCCGCAGCCGCAATCGCAGGCGGATATCACTGGGCCACCAGTCCACTCGATTTGACCCCCGCGCAACTCGACGTCACTGTCAAACCGCACAGCAGCTTGCGCAGCGTCACGCTGCAGCTCGTTCGCGGCGGCGTGCCGGTCGAGCCTGAACTGTTCGTGATCATGACGCGGCTGCTCGGGCTGCAAAGCGATCTGAAATCCGGCAACTACGAGTTCAAGACGGGCATCACGCCTTACGAAGTGCTGCAAAAAATTGCGCGCGGCGACGTCAACGAATACGTGGCGACCATCATCGAAGGGTGGACTTTCAAGCGCATGCGTGCCGAGCTGGACGCCAATCCGGCGCTCAAGCACGACACCGCCGGCATGAGCGACACCGATCTGATGAACGCGATCAACGCGCCGGAAGCGTCGATCGGCAATGGCGAAGGCCTGTTTTTCCCGGACACCTATCTGTTCGACAAGAACACCAGCGATCTCGACGTTTATCGCCGCGCATACCGGCTGATGCGGCTGCGGCTCGACGAAGCGTGGGCCGCGCGTGCGCCGAACCTGCCGTACAAGACCCCGTATGATGCGTTGACGATGGCGTCGATCATCGAAAAGGAAACCGGCAAGCCGTCGGACCGGCCGATGGTGGCGGCCGTGTTCGCGAACCGTCTGCGCGTGGGCATGCCGCTCCAGACCGACCCGACCGTGATCTACGGCATGGGCGAGAGCTACGCCGGCCGCATCCGCAAGAAGGACTTGCAGACCGACACTCCCTACAATACCTACACCCGGATGGGGCTCCCGCCAACGCCCATCGCGCTGCCCGGTGTCGCATCGCTGCAGGCGGCGATGAACCCGGCGCAATCCACCGCGCTGTACTTCGTATCGCGCGGCGACGGCAGCAGTATCTTTTCTGACACCCTCGGCGATCACAACAAGGCCGTGGACAAATACATTCGAGGGCAATGATGGCGAGGGGTAAATTCATAACGTTTGAAGGCATCGACGGTGCCGGTAAGACCACGCATCTGAGCTGGTTTCGCGAACGCCTCGAAGAGAAAGTCGCGAGCACCGGCCGCTCAGTCGTGATGACGCGCGAGCCGGGCGGCACCGCGCTCGGCGAACAGATTCGCGAGATCGTGCTGCATCAGAAGATGGATCTCGAAACCGAGGCGTTGCTGATGTTCGCGCTGCGCCGCCAGCACCTGGCCGAAGTGATCGAACCGGCGCTGGCGCGCGGCGACTGGGTGTTGTCCGACCGTTTCACCGACGCGACCTTCGCCTACCAGGGCGGCGGCCGTGGCCTGCCGCGCGACAAGCTGGAAACGCTCGAACGCTGGGTGCAGGGCGGTTTTCAGCCGGACCTGACGGTGCTGTTCGACCTCGCGCCCGAAATCGCCAACGAACGGCGCAGCGCCGCCCGCGACCCGGATCGGTTCGAAAGCGAGTCGGAGGCATTTTTCAACCGCACCCGTACCGAATATCTGCGTCGCGCGGAAGAAGCGCCGTACCGGTTCGCTATCATTGATTCTTCGCAGAGCATCGTTCGAATTCAGAAACAACTCGAGGAATTGATCGCAATTCTTTGATTTTAAAAGAATATAATTTCTATTTATAACGTTGACAAAGTTCGCCTGGTGTCTCGGAATGTGACGTCAACTGATTGATTTAAAAGAGAAACGATGATTTATCCGTGGCAAGCCGATGACTGGAATCGCCTGCAGCAGTTGCGTGGACACTGGCCGCACGCCTTGCTGCTGCATGGGCAGGCAGGGATCGGCAAGCTGCGCTTCGCGCAGCACCTCGCGCAGGGGCTCCTCTGTGAGGCCCAGCAGGCCAACGGTGAGCCGTGCGGCGCGTGTGTGGCATGCAACTGGTTCACGCAAGGCAATCATCCGGACTACCGGATCGTCGTGCCTGAAGCGCTGGCCGCCGAAGCCGGTCTCGCCAGCGCCGCGGACGAAAAACCCGAGAAGGCCGAAGGCGAAGAAAGCAAGAAGACCCGCGCGCCTAGCAAGGAGATCAAGATCGAGCAGATTCGCGGCTTGCTCGATTTCGTCAGCGTCGGTTCGCACCGTGGCGGCGCGCGCGTGGTCGTGCTGTATCCGGCAGAGGGGTTGAACATCGCCGCGGCCAACGCACTCCTGAAAACGCTCGAAGAACCGCCGGCGGGTGTGGTGTTCCTGATGGTGTCGGCGCGCATCGACCGCCTGCTGCCCACCATTATCAGCCGCTGCCGCCAGTGGCCCATGACGATGCCCGCGCCGGAGCTCGCCACCAGGTGGCTCGCCGCGCAAGGCGTCGCCGAAGCGCCCGCGCTGCTCGCCGAGGCCGGCGGTGCGCCGCTCACGGCTCTTGCACTGGCGAGCGACGAGAACCGCACGCTGCGCGACTGGACCCTGAAGCAACTGGCTGCCGGTGCCGATTGCGACGCCTTTGCTTGCGGTGAGGCACTGCAGAAACTGCCGGTGCCGCTCGTGCTCGGCTGGCTGCAACGCTGGATGTACGATTTGCTGGCGCAGCGCACAGCCGGCGCGCCGCGTTACTTTCCGCAGGCGTCGGCGGCGTTGTTGCGCTGTTCGGCGCAAGCCGACGCCAGCGCGTTTGCGCGCTTCATGCGCACCGTGACACGCCAGCGCGCCGTCGAGAATCACCCGCTGAACGCGCGGTTAGTGTTTGAAGAACTGTTTATTGGCTATCGCGAGCTGTTCGCGTAACTCTTTTGATGCCGGACGGTTTGCCGGGAGCGGGCGCAATTTGCCGCGTCGTGTTCACCCGTGTGCCCGTCCGCTGATTCGTCTTCCCTCTCACGTTCAAAGCACCATGAGCCTTTCTTACCGCGATGCCACGCTCGACGATCTGCCTGCGATCGTCGCCATCTACAACTCGACCGTGCCGTCGCGGCAAGTCACCGCCGATCTCGAGCCGGTGAGCGTCGAAAGCCGGTTGACGTGGTTTCATGCGCATGGTCCGCAAAAACGCCCGCTGTGGGTGGTGGAGGATGCGCAGCAGCCCGGCCGCGTGATCGCCTGGCTGAGCTTCTCTGACTTCTATGGCCGCCCGGCCTATCTGCGCACCGCCGAAGTCAGCATCTATCTGGACGAAAGCGCGCGCGGCAAGGGGCTCGGCAAGCAACTGCTGGCGGCTTCGCTGACGGCGGCGCCGGCGCTCGGCATCGATACCGTGCTGGGGTTTATCTTCGGCCACAATGACGCGAGCCTGCGCCTGTTCCGCAGCTTCGGCTTCGACACGTGGGGATCGCTGCCGCGCGTCGCGGTGCTGGACGGCGTGGAGCGCGATCTGGTGATTCTCGGCAAGCGGCTCGGCACGGCCGCTGCGGTCTGATTTGCAGCCAGATTGACGGCCAGATTCACGGCCAGATTCACCTCACGCTATTTATCAGCAGGACATCATCATGTTTGTCGACTCGCATTGCCATATCAACTTCGAAGGACTCGCTGATCGCCTGCCGCAGGTGCTCGAGAACATGCGCAGCCATTCGGTCACGCATGCGCTATGCGTATCGGTCGACCTGGAGACGCTGCCGTCCGTGCTGGCGATCGCCAGCGAGTACGAGAACGTGTTTGCCTCGGTCGGGGTGCACCCGGATCACGAGGACATGCGCGAGCCGAGTCTCGCCGAACTCGTGGAGCTGGCCGGGCATCCGAAGGTGGTCGCGATCGGCGAGACCGGCCTCGACTACTACCGCCTCGAAGGCCGTACCATCGCCGATATGGAATGGCAGCGCGAGCGTTTCCGCACCCATATCCGTGCGGCACACGCCACGAAGAAGCCGCTGATCATCCACACGCGTTCGTCGTCGGAAGACACGTTGCGCATCATGGCCGAGGAGCGCGCGAGCGAGCCGGGCGGCGTGATGCATTGCTTCACCGAACCGTGGACGGTTGCGGAGCAGGCGCTGGCGCAGAATTTCTACATTTCGCTGTCGGGCATCGTCACGTTCAAGAGCGCAACCGAGGTGCAGGATGTCGCGCGCCGCGTGCCGCTCGATCGTTTGCTGATCGAAACCGACTCGCCGTACCTCGCTCCGGTGCCGTATCGCGGCAAGCCTAATGAACCTGCGTACGTAAGTTATGTCGGACGCTTCATCGCGCAACAGCGCGACATGCCGGACACGGCGCTGGCCGCCGCGACGACACAAAACTTCTTCAGGCTTTTCAAGATTCCCGCGCCGGCAGACGCCTGATTTGTAAAGCTAATATATATCAATAGGATAGGGACGTTTCCTAAAGCAAAACATGACAAATTATTCGACTTCGACGGTGGCGCTTCAAGAGACTTCAGCGCTGCAAACCGCCCTCGGTTCCGCACGCCGAAGCGCGTCGCGCCTCGCGCTGGCCGCCACGTTCGCCTGCGCTGCACTGACTTCGCTGGTCGCCGCGCCGGTTCAGGCAGCGCCGATCGACTCGCTCATCAAGTCGGTTAAATTCGACGACATCGACGGGGTCAACAAGCTGCTCGCCAAGGGCATGGACCCGAACAGCGTCGACAATCAGGGCTTCCCGCTGCTGGTGATCGCCGCGCGCGAGAAGTCGGACAAGGTGGGCGCGGCGCTGCTCGCCAACCCGAAGACCAACATCGAGATTCAGGACAAGGCCGGTGAAAACGCGATGATGATGGCCGCGCTGAACGGCGACCTCGACTTCGTCAACCTGCTGATTTCGAAGGACGCCGAAGTCAACAAGAAGGGCTGGGCGCCGCTGCACTACGCGGCGGCGAACGGCCACGACGACATCGTCAAGGTCCTGCTCGATCATTCGGCCTACGTCGACACCGGCTCGCCGAACGGCACCACGCCGTTGATGATGGCCGCGCGCGGCGGTCATGTGTCGACGGTGAAGCTGCTGCTCGACAACGGCGCGGACCTCACGGTGAAGAACCAGATCGGCCTGACCGCGCTCGATTTCGCGAAAACCTACAAGGAGCCGGACGTGGTTGAAGGACTCACCGCGCGCCTGCAGCAGATGCAACAGAAATAAATTGGGCGGAAAACCGGTGCGCCGGCGTTCGGTGCGCCGGTTGCCGGAATATCGAACTCGCTTCAGCGTCGGTATGCCGGCGTTCGGTGCGCCGGCTGACGGAATGCCGCCCACCGGAGCGCCGGCCGACAAATTTGACTGAAGATAGCGGCGGTTGGCATGCCTGCCGCTTCGTAAAACAGTGCAGAATGGCGACTTGGCGCGCTACGAGGCGCGCCGGTTCGATGCGGCGCAAGACCGCCTGATAAACGACCCTGGAAAGGAACACCATGCTGCGGGCCTTGATTTTCGCCAGCGCGTTTGCCGTCCCCCTGTCGGCAGCCGCGTTTACGGGAGGCGACCTCAACAAGCTATGCACGAAGACCGATGTGGCTTCGCGTAGTGCGTGCGCCGCCTATATCGAAGGCGCCGCCGACGGCATCTTCAACACGATCGACGCAATCGGCGGCACCACCGGGCCGCGCGTCGGCCAGTACTTCTGCCTGCCGCCGGACGCGCGTTCGGCGCAACTCACCGACGCGGTGCGCAAGTACATCGCCGATAACCCGATCGTCGCGGGCTATAACGCCAGTACGGCGATCTCGCTGGGGCTCGGCAAGGCATTTCCTTGCCGGAGCGGCAACTGACCGTCTGGTTGCTTTGAATCTGACGTGAATCGCAGGCTGACGGCGGCGCCGCGTGCCCGGATCGGGTACGTCAGGCACGTCAGCCTGTCCGCATGGAAGCTCGCAACGAAGCCCCGCAGCTAAGCCTCGCAGCGAAGCCCGCTTCCATGCCGGCTCAAAGCCGCCGCGCGCTTTCCGAAGCGCCGCCTTCGACACCTTTCTTCAGTCCACATCGCGCCCGCCGCACGCGAAGATGCGTGCAACCGACCGGGTGCCGAAGGAGTCCAACACTCCATCGGACTCACGAACCTGGCGCGGTATCGCGTGCGTTACCCGCTTCGGGTCTTCAAAATGCTACAGCGTTCGAGACGTTGCTGGCGGATGTCACAAGCGGACTTCACAAGCGCACGTCACCAGCAGACATCACCAGCGCGTGAAACGCGAACCCCGCGCCAAACGAACCAGGGAGGACTACCAACATGGGCCGACTGATCGTCGTGTCGAATCGTGTCGCAACGCCGACGGAAACCAAAGGATCGGCGGGCGGCCTCGCGGTCGGCGTGTTCGGTGCACTGAAGGATGCGGGCGGCGTGTGGTTCGGCTGGAGCGGCGACGTGGTGAGCGAGACCGTCGCCAATGCCGGGCCGACCCTGGAGCAGGACGGCGCGGTGACCTTCGCGACCGTCGGCCTCACACGCAAGGATTACGACCAGTACTACCGCGGTTTTTCGAACGCGACGCTGTGGCCGGTGTTCCACTACCGCAACGACCTCGCGCGCTACGAGCGCGAGGAGTATGCGGGCTACCGGCGCGTCAACGCATGGCTCGCGCACAAGCTGATCAAGCTGCTCGAACCCGGCGACGTGATCTGGATTCACGACTACCATCTGATCCCCTTCGCCGAAGCGCTGCGCGCCGAGGGCATCACGAACCGCATCGGTTTTTTCCTGCACATTCCGTTTCCCGCGCCGCAGATCCTGCTCAACATTCCACCGCACGAAGAGCTGGTGAAATCGCTGTCCTGCTACGACCTGCTGGGCTTTCAGACCGCGACCGACGAACTCGCTTTCCATGACTACGTGACGCGCCACGCGCGCGGCACCGTGACCGAGGGTAACCACGTCGAAGCATTCGGCCGCAAGCTGCGTACAGGCGTCTATCGGATCGGCGTGTTCCCCGACGAAATCGCCGAGCAGGCCAAGCGCTACGAAAGCCGCCAGCATGTACTCGAACTGAAGCAGAGTCTGGAGGGCCGCAAGCTGATCATGAGCGTCGACCGGCTCGATTATTCGAAGGGGCTCGTCGAACGTTTTCGCGCCTTCGAACAGTTGCTGGAGCGCTCACCCGAGTGGCGCGGCAATGTCACGCTGGTGCAGATCGCGCCGCCGACCCGTTCGGACGTCGCCACCTATCAGAAGATCCGCCAGGATCTCGAATACGAAGCAGGGCGCATCAACGGCCGGTATTCGGGCCTCGATTACACGCCGATCCGCTATCTGAATCAGCAGTACGACCGCTGGAAGTTGATGTCGCTGTTTCGCGAGTCGCAGATCGGCTTTGTCACACCGTTGCATGACGGTATGAACCTGGTCGCGAAGGAATATGTCGCCGCGCAAAATCCAGACGATCCCGGCGTGCTAGTGTTGTCGATCTTCGCTGGCGCGGCGGCCGAGTTGAGCGGTGCGCTGCTGGTCAATCCACACGACGCGATCGGCATGTGCGAGGCGTTGCAGCGCGCACTGCAGATGCCGCTCGATGCGCGCAAGCGGCGTCACGAGATCAACATGGCGGCGCTGCGCAAGAACGATCTTGGCGTGTGGCGCGATACCTTCCTCAACGATTTGCGTAATGTGCCCGTGCAGAAGCCGGGCAAGGGCGGCGGGCATAAGTGATGATGTGTTTGAACGGGGTTGTTTTGCTGGGCGTCCCAGGGCGCATGCTGGTTCGAAAGGTGGCCGCATGCTGAGGACTTTGGCCATCGCGGGGTATCGGTCGCTACGCGACCTGATCGTGCCGCTCGGGCAGTTGAATGTGATCACGGGGGCGAATGGCAGCGGCAAATCGAGCGTGTATCGCTCGCTGCGGCTGCTGGCCGAGACCGCGCGCGGTGGCGTGATTACGTCGCTTGCGCGTGAAGGTGGGTTGCAGTCCACGTTGTGGGCCGGCCCTGAACGTTTCTCGCGCGCGGTCTTGGCTGGCGAGTTGCCGGTGGAGGGCACGCGCCGCAAAGATCCGGTGAGTCTGCGGCTTGGATTTTCCGGCGATGAATTCGGCTATTCGATCGATCTCGGTCTGCCGCCGCTCGACCGGGCCACCCGGTTCCCCCTCGACCCCACGATCAAGCGCGAGTGCATCTGGAGCGGCCCCGTGCTGCGACCGTCCGCATTACTGGTCGACCGGCATGGCGCGGCTTTGCGCACGCGTGACGAACAGGGCGACTGGCAAACCATTCCCCAGCCGGTTGCCAGCTTCGACAGCATGATGACGGAGTTCTCCGACCCGCGGACCGCCCCCGAAATGATCACGGTGCGCGAGCAGATTCGCTCGTGGCGCTTTTACGACCACTTCCGCACGGATGCCGAAGCGGCCGCACGTTTGCCGCAGATCGGCACCCACACGCCGGTGCTTTCAGACGACGGTGCGGACCTCGCCGCAGCCTTGCAAACCATCCGCGAGATCGGCGACCCCACGGCGCTCGACGCCGCTATCGACGACGCCTTTCCCGGCTCGAGCCTCGACATCGCCTCGCAGGACGGCCGCTTCGAAGTGTCGATGCAGCAGCATGGTTTGCTGCGGCCGCTGAAGGGCGCTGAACTGTCGGACGGCACCTTGCGCTATCTGCTGCTGGTCGCCGCGCTGCTGACACCTCGTCCGCCCGCGTTGCTGGTGCTGAACGAACCGGAGACGAGCTTGCACCCGGACCTGCTGCCGGCGCTGGCGCGCCTGATCGCGCGGGCTTCCGCGCATTCCCAGGTGCTGGTCGTGTCGCACGCGGCGCGGCTGATCGCGGCGCTCGAACGGGAGGACGGCAGCCAGTCGATCGTGCTTGAGAAACACTTCGGCGCGACCCGTATCGCCGATGCGGACGATCGCGACTTGCCGGCGTGGAAATGGCCGGCGCGATGACCTTGGCGCAGTGGATAATAGGCGCGCCGCGGAATGTAAGCTGAATGTAACAGCACGCAGGAATTGCAAAGGCAGGGGCTTTTTGTTACGCCTTGATGAATAATGCTTTGATGCGGATGGTGCAGGCGAATACCTGATGTTCGCGCATTGATGGAGAAGGACCGGCGCTAACTAATCAGCAGCGCCGCTGACGTGTACCGCCATCGGCGCGAGCCGTCAGTTCACGGAGACAAATATGAAGATTGCGCAGATCGCCCCCCTGACCGAATCGGTGCCGCCGAAGCTATACGGCGGCACGGAGCGCGTCGTGTCCTATATCACCGAGGCGCTCGTCGAACTCGGCCATGACGTGACGCTATTCGCGAGCGGCGATTCCGTCACGAGCGCCAAGCTCGAAGCGGTATGGCCGAGCGCACTGCGCCTGGACCCGGGGATCCGGGATCGTATCGCACCCCATATGCTGTTGATGGAACTGGTGCGCCGCCAGGCCGAAAATTTCGATGTGCTGCATTTTCACCTCGACTACTACTCGTTTTCGGTCTTCAAGCGTCAGGAGACGCCATTCGTCACGACGATGCATGGCCGTCTCGACTTGCCTGAGCAACAACCGGTATTCGACACCTTCAATACCGCACCGGTGATCTCCATTTCAAACGCGCAGCGTCACCCGTTGCCGCAGGCCAAGTGGCTGACCACCGTCTATCACGGCCTGCCGGAGCAGCTCTACACGCCGCAGCCGGTCGAGCAGAAGTACCTTGCGTTTCTCGGCCGTATCTCGCCGGAAAAACGGGTCGACACGGCGATCCGGATTGCCGGGCGCTGTGGGATGCAGATTCGCATTGCCGCGAAAGTCGATTCCGCCGACCGTGAGTACTTCGAGCGCGAGATCAGGCCGTTGCTGGATTTGCCGCATGTCGAGTTCATCGGCGAGATCGCGGATTCCCAGAAGGCCGAGTTTCTGTCGGGCGCGCATGCGTTGCTTTTCCCGATCGACTGGCCGGAGCCGTTCGGCCTCGTGATGATCGAAGCCATGGCGTGCGGTACGCCGGTGATCGCGTTTAACCGCGGTTCGGTGCCGGAAGTGCTGGATGACGGCGTGACAGGCTTTATCGTCGAAGATGAGATCGGCGCGGTGGCGGCGGTGAATCGCCTGCATAAGATGCCGCGTGCGGGCGTGCGGCAACGCTTCGAAGAGCGCTTCACGTCACACCGCATGGCGCAGCAGTATGTGGACGCGTATCAGTCGGTGATTCGCGCGCAGAAGCGCTCGCGCTTCAAGGTGATCGATACGTCGGGAAGCTGAGCGAGCTGGCGTGGCCTCACCCGGCACCGTGAAAAAGAACGGCGACGTGCAATGCGCATCGCCGTTTTTTATTGCCGCTGCATAACAGGACCCAAGATCTGGGGCCTGCGCAGGCGGGTACCTCGGTGCGGATAGCCGCCTAGATCTTCAGGCGTGACACCTTGGTGCCCTGCAGCGAGATATCGGCCATCAGGCCCGTGTTGGTCAGGATGAATACTTCAACCGGGGCGGTCGCCGTAGTCGTGTCGATCGCGCCGTTGGCGCCCATCTTCACCAGTGCGACGGAGGCGTCGCCGCCCGCCGACCAGCCGTCGGCATTGCGGAATGAATCGAGCGA
The DNA here is from genome assembly GCF_046026025.1 of Paraburkholderia fungorum. GTDB lineage: Bacteria > Pseudomonadota > Gammaproteobacteria > Burkholderiales > Burkholderiaceae > Paraburkholderia > Paraburkholderia fungorum_E. Next base: position 121,130 of record NZ_JAQQFL010000008.1, read on the forward strand.
ATCCTGGGTCATGAACAGGAAGATGATGGCCTTCGATTGTGCGCCCGCCTGCAGGCCGAACGAACCGGAAATCGTGCTGTAGTAACCCACCGAGCTGCCGCCCACGCGCAGCGCACCTTCGCCATACTGGCCGCCGACGATGAAGCCCACCTGCAGTACGGACGGGAACACCAGCACGCCGCGCGCCTTGGAGACGAGTTCGCGCGAACCCTTCACGGTCGTGAACAGGCGTGACATGGTGCCGTCGACGCTGGCGTCGATCGACTGGCGTTTGGATGCATCAGTGGAGGGAGTGTTCGGGCTGCTGCCGTTGGTCGTACAACCAGCGAGTGAAAGCCCTCCGAAAGCGAGCGCAGCGGTAGTCTTCAGCATGAAGTTTCGTCTTTGCATCGTTTTTCTCCATCATGGTTCCTGGGCACAACCTCATATGGTGTTGCCGGGTTGCCTTTGAGTTATATCACACGCAAGCGCGGAAGGCGTACTTCGTCGTCTGGCGAAAAGCCTTGTGTGGCGGGGGTTTGCGACTTGTCGCGGGGCGCGCCGGTGTAATTTTGACCGGCTTCGGAAGAGGCCTGGAAGACGCCAGGACAGTGCGCTCGAAAGGCTCCCGGTGAATCGTGGCGGGCGGCGAGCGGCTCGCCGGCGGTCGAGGCGAGGCCGTATCGGGTCCCTGTTTTTACCGATTTTCAGTCTTCACGATTCGCATTGAAATCTAACTGAAAGTGTTGCCGTGACGCTGCACCTGTGTCCTCACCCATGGTTCGCCGGGCTTTTGACAGGCGGGCGCCGCAGCGCACGGCGAATCATGCCGATCAACACGCCGATCAGGAACAAGGTGACGGCCGGCACGATCCAGTAGCCCACGAATGCATGCCAGAGGTAAGCCATGAGCGTGGAGCGGCGCACGCTGTATTCATTGCGGGCGTCTTGCTGACGCGGCAAATTGGCGGCCAGCACGTCGGCTGGGCAGCCGGCGGCTTGTGCGTCGTCGGGCTTGCCATGGCAGCGCGCGGGCGCGCCGGCGGCACGTTGTGCGTCGGTGAAATTCCAGGTGGTCAGTGCGCGGTCGAGGTCGACGGCGTTGTACGCCATTTCCTCCCGGATCTCGCTGACCGCAACGATCGCCACGGGCACGGCCCAGAATATGATGACGACCAGCCACCGCCTCAACCAGCGGTTTTTATGCTTCGTTACCATCCTTGCCTCCGATCGATGCTCTGCAGCATCTACGACAAGATGGCGGCCCGTCTAATGTTATGTAGGGGGTGGGCCGTCTCCGCAGCCATCATAGAAGAAAAACGGCGCGTTCGCGCGGATGGGAAGCGAAGGAATCTATGGCGCGACGGCTGCCGTCGGAGAGATGGACTGCGAAGGGATGCAGGGTGAAGGGGCGGCAGGAACAGAGGCCAGCACCGAAGCAAGGAAAGAAGAGAGATAGGGCCGCGCCTGAAATTGGCGCGGCCCTGTTCGAGCAACACGCGGCTAAGCGCGCGGCGTGTGAGCCGCGCCGCTTGCGTCGCGTTTAATTAGCCGGCGCGGACGACAGGCAGGTCTTCATGAAGGCCTTGCGGTCATCGCCTTTCTTGCCGGTGGCTTGCGTATTGCACGCCTTCATCTTGTCCTGCTGGCTCATCGGCGCCGCGGCCGCCGGTTTGGCGGACAGGCAGGTTTTCATGAAGGCTTTGCGGTCGTCGCCCTTCTTGTCGGCGGCCTGCTTGTTACAGTCGGCCATTTTCGTTTGCTGACTGTTTTGCGCGAACACCGGCGAAACGAGGACAGCACCCAGCACCAGCGTAGCGATAGCGGATTGGACTTTCATGTGACACTCCATCGGTGGTGAAAACGTTTTTGGTCGTTCGTGCGCGCGGGCGTCAACGGCGTCCAGGACCCCTCGGCACATCCATTATGGCAAATGCTGTCTGCCAGAACGGATAAAAGCGCATTCCGGTTGACAGGCGCTCACGCAGGTTTTCCCCTACACGGCAGGGATGACGGTGCTCCGGGGGCTGACACGGCTGGCTCGAAACGCTGTCGAAAATATGTTATGCAATCCAGATTAATTTTCGAAACGCATGCGAATGAATTAGCTCATCGTCATTCGATAAAGATTGATCTGATATTAAATATTCAATCTGAATTGCTGCACATGCAAATGAATAGGAAATCGGCAGAAAATCCCGTTGAAGACTCACGGAGTAATCTTGACTTGAATTCCTGCGCCAAGGCGCCGCCCGGCGTCTGCGACGCGCAGGTCAAAGGAGGCACACCATGCACTATCTGTTGACTTACGAGCTTGTACCGGACTACCTCGAACGGCGTGGCGCATATCGCGACGCGCATCTGAAACTCGCCTGGGCGGCAGCGCAGCGCGGTGAATTGCATCTGGCCGGCGCGTTGACCGATCCTGTAGACACGGCTGTACTGCTCTTCAACGGTGACTCTGCCGCCGCCGCCGAAGCCTTTGCCAGAGCCGATCCTTATGTGCTTGCCGGTCTCGTGACGCGCTGGCGAGTACGCCAGTGGATGACCGTGGTGGGTGAGGGCGCGTCGAATCCGGTGCGCTAGCGGCAAGTCAGCCGATCATGCTCGCACGGTGTCGAGAGGAATGCGAACTGCATGCGCAAACGCCACGTTCGTTTCCTCGGCAATTGCGCTTCGATGTCAGTCGGGTAGTATCCATCTGGTACACCCGTGCGCCGCCCACGCGAGGAAAAAAGCCATCCGAAGCGCATCGAAATGCATGATGGATCGAGTGCGGATTTCGTAAAAACAATTCGCATTTTTTTCATGCCGTTGTGCCGTGCAATAGTCGCTTTCGAAGCCTCGACCGATGGCCGTTCTGTTACAGCAATGCGTGAACCGACGCAGCGAAAAGGACAAGATTGTTTCCATCCGTAACACTTGTCTCAATGATATTCACGCAAACCCTGGGGATGGTATGCTTCGTGCACAAATTCTCCCATGCACGAGTGAGACCACGTTTTGTGCTTCGCAATAGGGACAAACCGCACTAAGCCAGTGCGATATTGACCAGCAAACAGAACGTACAAGACATATTTGTGCAACCGAGGGCTGCACACGGATCGTGAAAGTTGAATCCGTGGTTGCCCAAAGCCGCGGCCGGGCCAGGCTGCGTGGAGAAAACCCAATGTTTTTCGATGAGCTAAGCAATGACGAATGGGCGCTGCTGGCAGCGCTTGTCTCTGATGAGCCGGCCGTCCGTCTTAACCGGCGCGGCCGGCCACGCGCCGAACCGCGCATCGTGGCGAATGCCGTCCTGTGGATTCTCACAACGGGCGAACCCTGGTCGAAGCTGCCTGGGCGCTATCCGTCGGGGCCGACATGCCGGCGTCGTTTCGAAGAGTGGCAGTTGAACGGCACCCTGCTCGAGATGGTGCGGCTGTTGTCGCAAACCGGGCGTGCCTTCGCTTATATCCCGCAGCCGGCGCCGCCCATCGCGGCCAAGCCGGCCGTGCCGGTCGCGGAAACGCCGAGCGTGCGTGAAGAAGGTCTGCGGGGTGTGTCGTGGAAGAGCCCCGAGTCGTGGCAGGCACCCGGTGTATCGAGCAACCTGAGCCACTGGCGCTCGGCCGATCCGATTGCCGATATCACCCGCCAGTTATCCGGGCTGTCGAACGTACCGCCGGTGTCCCGTGCATCTTCGGCGTCCTCGTCGCTTGCGGCGCGGCCGGCGATGCTCGCCGATTCACACGGCATGGACGAGGCGCGAGCGGTTGACGCTGCCATGCACAGCCTCGATTCGGCCATTGCGTCGGCACGCCGCGCGCAACAGCTCGAAGACCCGCGCAACCCGTTGTCGATGAGCCTCGCGCCGCGTGGCACGCAAGTTGCCGATCAGCACGGCTATGTGATCTACGTTGCGGCGGAGCAGGTGCCCAACGCCATGTATCGCGCGTGGGCGGAGATCATGAAGGACGGTAAACGCGTCGAGCGTTCCGGCCTCGTCGGACCGCGCTTTGCACAGGCCGACGCGGCGGAGCAATACGCGCTCGAATGGGCGAGGCAGTGGATCGACCGGGAATGCCGCACGCAGGCTGCGGCAGGTGCTGCACCGGCAGCCAGCGCGGTGGCAGGGGTGGCGCGACCGTTACCGGCCATGCGTCATGTGCCGGAACCCGTCACGGTGAATCACGGTGGCCCTTTGCACGGCCCGCTCAATGCGTTCCGAGGACCGCTGCGCCGTTATCCGAGTGAACCGGCTGCGCCCGCAACCGAAAGCGGTAGCGCTTCAGATCGTTTTCCGTCATTTCCGGAACTCATTTCCCATGCGGGGTGAGGGCGGTTGCTAGCAGGGCCGTAAGCATGGTCTTAAGCACGGCCGCTTGGTGTGGTCGCAGAACCGGCTCCTAGCGTAGCAGTACCCCGCGGCAGTCAGGAGCAACCGCCGCAGGTTCCCGCTTCATCCGTTGTGAATCATTGACGTCCGTACGTGTCGTCGAAGCGCACGATATCGTCTTCGCCGAGATACGAACCCGATTGCACTTCGATCATTTCGAGCGGCATCTTGCCCGGGTTCTCGAGACGGTGGGTGACGCCCAGCGGAATATAGGCCGATTCGTTTTCGGAGACGATGAAGCGCTCTTCACCTCGCGTGACGAGCGCGGTGCCGCGCACCACGATCCAGTGTTCCGCGCGATGATGATGCATCTGTAACGAGAGCCGCGCGCCCGGCTTCACGACAATGCGTTTCACCTGGAAGCGCTCGCCGGTATCGACGGAATCGTAATTGCCCCACGGGCGATGTACCTTGCGATGGTTGGCCGCTTCCAGGCCGCCATCGCTGCGGATCCGTCCGACAATCTTCTTGACGTCCTGCACCCGCGATTTGTCCGCGATCAGAATCGCGTCGGCCGTTTCGACCACCACAAGGTCCCGCGTGCCGACGCAGGCAATCAGGCGTCCTTCCGAATGCGCGAAGGTCGAGGCGGCCCCTTCGAACATCACGCGGCCGCGGCCCACATTCTGATCGGCGTCTTTCTCCGAGATGTCCCAGATCGCGTCCCACGAGCCGACATCCGACCAGCCCGCCTGCAGCGGCACAACCACGCCGGACGCGGCGGTTTGATCGTTGCCCAGTTGCTCCATCACCGCATAGTCGATCGAATTCGACGGTGACGCGCTGAACGCGTCGCGTTGCAGACGGAAGAAATCGCCGTCTGCCTTGCCACCGGCGAACGCCGCTGCGCAGGCTTCGTAAATCGCCGGCTGGAAGTGACGAATCGACTTCAACCAGATCGAAGCGCGCATGATAAAAATGCCGCTATTCCACCAGTACTCCTGCGATTCGATATAACGCTGCGCCAACTCCAGATGCGGTTTTTCCACGAAACGATCGAGCTTGTGCGCGCCGATCTTGCGGGAGGTATCGGTATCCGGTTCGCGCGCGTCGTTAGGCATGCCAAGCGCCGTGCCAATGCGAATGTAGCCATAGCCGGTTTCCGCACGCGTCGGCACGATGCCCATCGTCACGATATGGCCGGCTGCCGCAAGCTGTACGCCGGCGGCTACCGCAGCACGAAAACCGTCGATGTCGGTCACCGCGTGATCGGCGGGCATCACGACCATGATGCCGTCCTCGTCCTGCGCGGCGATCGAAAGGGCGGCTACCGTCAGCGCCGGAGCCGTGTCGCGCCCGACCGGCTCAAGAATCAGCCGGCTCGGCTTGCCGCTCGTGCGCAATTGCTCGGCGGTGGTGAAGCGATGCTCTTCGTTGGCCACCACGACAAGTTGCTCGGAGAGCAGATGACCGGCTTCGAGTCCGTCGAGACGGCGCGTAGTGGATTGCAGCAGCGAGTCTTCGCCTAGCAAACCAATCAGTTGCTTCGGATATTGCTCGCGCGACATGGGCCACAACCGTGTGCCGGAGCCGCCCGCGAGAATCACGGGATGGACTTTGAGCTTGACGTTAAGGGGCATAGCTTGCGTGGACCGGGTGTCGGCGGGCGTGGCCGTAACCGGAGCTGTCATGATGGACTCCTCGAGGCTGGGTGAATGCGTCGAGTTTTATCACGAAGTAAAGAATCAATAAAAGCGCGTTAAATAGAAACTATATAAAGCGTCCAATAAAATTATCCATTTCGTGAAAGAAAAATGTCTGGATAATTTTTAAAAAAGAAAAATTACACGAAAAAAATAGCGGTGAATTTTTTTGTCCGCTGGAATAGCGAAAAATAAAGACAAAGAACGTGGCGTAAGCTTCGTAGGAAAACAGACAGATTGGCTCTCTACCAGCCCGGGAAAGGCGAAAGAAGCCACCTTAGAACGAAAATCCGGTAACAATTGCCGCGAAAATGTCAGAAAAAATACTGAAAATTTGACCGATACATTTTGAGATATTTTGCAGTCTTGCAGTCCGAATTTTAATATCGCTTTATCTATACCTGTACAAGGGTATTCACTCATTCAGATACCTGCTTTCCGGGTCGGCCGTTCAGGCAATTTTTTGTCAGGAAAGCAGCGTGGCAATTAGCACCGGTTAAATCAGTTTCGCGTCGCGCATTTATCTGGACGGCGCGGATATCGGCGTTGTGTTGCTGCGCTGGGGACTTGATGAGTGTGACGGGAATTCAACCTACCAACGGATGGCACTTGACTGACGAACTGAGGGGCAGCGCATGCTGAGCGTTCTATCGAGAATCATCGACATCGCCATGGTCGCGCTCGGCGCCGCTATCGCGACGGCCGTGCACAGCGGGAAACTGGTGTGGCTGGACGACGTCCAAAGCGTGTCGCTCGCGTTCGACTGTCTGCTGGTGGTGGTGTTCTTTCCGGCGCTGGGGATCTATCAGTCCTGGCGTGGCAAGCCGCTCTACGACCTGCTGTGCCGCGTCGCTGGCGGCTGGCTGATCGTGGAAGTCACCGGTGTGCTGATCAGTTTCAGCCTGCACCGCTCGGACAGCCTGTCGCGGCTGTGGCTGGTCTACTGGGCGGTCGCGACGATCGTGCTGCTGGTCGTCACCAAGGTGATCGTCTACTCGATCCTGCGCGGACTGCGCCGCGAAGGCTTTAATCAGCGCGCGGTGGCGATCGTCGGCGGCGCGCCGTACGGGCGATTCCTGATTGAGCAGATGCGCAGCCGGCCGGAAGCGGGCTTCAGCCCCGTCGTGGTGTTCGACGAGGACGGCTCGATCAATCCTTACGACGATCCTGATGTGTGCGACGCGATCGAAGGCGTACCGGTCGAGCGCGATTACGCACGGATGCTCCAGCTGGTGCGTCAGCGCGCGATTCGCGAGTTGTGGCTCGCACTGCCGATCTCGAAGGAAAAGGCGATCCACCGTTTCGTGATGGACCTGAAGAACGATTTCGTGAACATCCGCTTCATTCCGGACGTGCGCAGTCTCACGCTCTTCAATCAGCCGATGGTCGATCTGCTCGGCGTGCCGGCGATCAATCTGGCCGCCTCGCCAATCACCGATCTGCGTGTGCTGCCCAAACGCATCTTCGACCGTTTGTTCGCGCTGGCCGCATTGACCGCGCTGGCGCCGGTGATGCTGGTGATCGCCGCGATGGTGAAGCTGAGCTCGCCGGGCCCGGTGTTCTTCCGCCAGAAGCGCAAGGGCATCGACGGCAATCAGTTCGAAATCTACAAGTTTCGCTCGATGAAGATGCACAAGGAAGAGGTCGGCAAGATCACTCAGGCCACGCGGCGCGATCCGCGCATCACGGCGGTCGGCGCGTTCCTGCGGCGCACCAGCCTCGACGAATTGCCGCAATTCATCAATGTGCTGCGCGGCGAGATGTCGGTGGTCGGTCCGCGCCCTCATGCGCTCGAACACGACGACATCTACAAGGATCTGGTGAAGGGCTACATGCACCGCTACCGGATCAAGCCGGGCATCACCGGGTGGGCGCAAATCAACGGCTATCGCGGCGAAACCGATCGCATCGAAAAGATGATGGGCCGCGTCAAGCTCGATCTGTACTACATGCAGCACTGGACCTTCTGGCTCGACATCAAGATCGTCGTGCTGACGCTGTGGAAGGGCTTTGTGGGCAGTAACGCTTATTGACCCGCTTATTCACCGGCTCATCGACCATTTATCGGGCAGCCGTAGCAACCCGCTTCACGCGACGGCTCCCCTGAATCAACTCCATTTTCCGAGGTGTAACGCATGAACCTGACGATCATCGGTAGTGGCTACGTAGGCCTTGTGACGGGCGCCTGTCTGGCCGACATCGGCCACGACGTGTTCTGTCTCGACGTCGATCAGCGCAAGATCGACGTGCTCAACAACGGCGGCGTGCCGATCCATGAACCGGGTCTGCAGGAGATCATTGCGCGCAATCGCAAGGCAGGCCGCCTGCGGTTCTCGACCGACATCGAAGCCGCGGTCGCGCACGGCGATATTCAGTTCATCGCAGTGGGCACGCCCTCCGACGAAGACGGTTCCGCCGATCTGCAATACGTGCTCGCGGCCGCGCGCAACATCGGCCGCCATATGACGGGCTTCAAGGTGATTGTCGACAAATCGACGGTGCCGGTCGGCACGGCGTCGCGCGTGCGCGACGTGATTGCCGGGGAACTGGCCGCGCGCAATGCAGGCCACATGTTCTCCGTGGTGTCGAATCCTGAGTTCCTGAAAGAAGGCGCGGCCGTGGAAGATTTCACGCGGCCCGATCGAATCGTGCTCGGTTGCGACGAAGACGTACCGGGCGAAAAAGCGCGCGATCTGATGAAGCGCCTCTACGCACCGTTCAACCGCAATCGCGAACGCACGCTCTACATGGACGTGCGGTCCGCCGAATTCACCAAATACGCGGCCAACGCGATGCTCGCCACACGCATCTCGTACATGAACGAGCTCGCGAATCTGGCCGACCGCGTCGGCGCGGATATCGAAGCGGTGCGCCGCGGCATCGGTTCCGATCCGCGAATCGGCTACGACTTCCTGTATGCCGGTTGCGGCTATGGCGGCTCGTGCTTTCCGAAAGACGTGCAGGCGCTGATTCGCACGGCAGCCGATCACAAGGCCAACCTGCGCATTCTCGAGGCCGTGGAAGCCGTCAACGACACGCAGAAAAAGATTCTCGCGCACAAGATCGTCGATCGTCTGGGTGAAGACCTGTCGGATCGCACCTTCGGCGTGTGGGGCCTCGCGTTCAAGCCGAACACGGACGACATGCGCGAAGCGCCGAGCCGCCCGCTGATCGCCGAACTGCTGCGCCGCGGCGCGCGCGTGAAGGCCTACGACCCGGTGGCGATCGACGAATCGAAGCGCGTGTTCGCACTCGATCTGAAAGACGTGCCGCAACAGCACGCGCGCCTGTCGTTCGTGAACGAGGAGATGGAAGCGGCCGAGGGCGCCGACGCACTCGTCATCCTCACCGAATGGAAAGTCTTCAAGAGTCCGGATTTCAGCTTGCTCAAGGCGAGTCTCAACACGCCGCTGATTTTCGACGGCCGCAATCTGTACGAGCCGGACGCGCTGCTCGAACTCGGTATCGAGTACCACGCGATCGGCCGTCAGCATGCGCTGCGCAATGCGCCGGCGCGAGTCGGCGCGAACGGTTTGGCGGTAACGGCGGGGGCGGCCCACCCGGCCGATCCCGTCGAAACCGCTCAATAAGCCGCTCGATAAGCTGATCACTATGCCGCTGCGCCTCGTCAAGGAGCCCGCTATGTTCGCCAACGTTCTGATCGTCTGCCACGCCAACGTGTGCCGTTCGCCTGCAGCTGAAATGCTGTTCAAGTCGCGGCAACGCGCGGCGTCGCGCTCGTCCTCAGCGCCGATCGCGTTTCATTCGGCAGGCTTGCGTGCCGTGAACGGCCACGGCATGGACCCGGTGATGCGGCGCCTGCTCGCCGAGCAGGGTGTCGCCTCCAGTACCCACTACTCGCGGCGCCTCGAGCGCCAGCTCGTACGCGCCGCCGACCTCGTGCTCGTCACCGAGCGCGCGCAGGTGAGCGCGGTCGAAGCGCTCGATCCGGCTTCGCGCGGCAAGGTGTACCCACTCGGTAAATGGGAAGACGGCTCCGACGTCGCCGATCCGCACGGTCACGTGGAAGCCGACTATAGGGAGAGTCTCGTGCTCATCGAACATCTGGTCATGGGATGGCTGAAAAAAATATGCTGATGAAAAAAACCACTGCACACACGTTTGCCAACTTCAAGCCGGCGGCCTTTAAATCGAGGTTCGCCGCCACGCTTTTGCTGACGTCTTTTCTGTCGGCCTGCGCTACCGCACCGGGCAATTACCTCGACACGTCCAGTCTGAAAGACGACGGCCGGCACCAGAGTCAAGCCACGGAGACCTATCCGGTCCATCTGATCGACGGCCCGCTGGTCGCGGAACTCGCGCAGGCGCAAGCCAGCGCCGCCCAGCAGGCGCTGCCGGTCTCGCGCTTTGCTAACCCGTCGCAGTACGTGTACCGGCTCGCGCCGCAGGACATTCTTGGCATCACCGTCTGGGACCACCCTGAATTGACCACCCCGCAGGGCAGCACGCTGTCCGCGGGCGGCAACACCACGCAAAGTGTCGCCGGCGCGCTGCAGCAGCCGTACACGGCCGCGCTGCCGGGCCAGGCCGACCCTTACGGCCAGACCGTGGCCGCCGACGGCACGATCTTTTTCCCGTTCGTCGGCCGCATCAAGGCCGCGGGCAAGACTGTCGGCGAGCTGCGCGATCAGTTGAGCGCCGGGCTCGTGCGTTATATCCGCAATCCGCAGGTCGACGTGCGCGTGCTGTCGTACCGCGGCCAGAAAGTGCAGATCACCGGCGACGTGAAGTCGCCGGGCCCGCTCGCCATCAGCGACGTGCCGATCACGCTGGTCGATGCGCTTACGCGCTCGGGCGGCACGAACAGCGACGCCGACATTCAGCGTGTGCGCCTCACGCGCAACAACAAGCTGTACGTGCTGGACGCGAACCGCATGCTCGACCAGGGCGACACCACGCAGAACGTGATGTTGCAGGACGGCGACCTGATCAACGTGCCGGATCGCAGCGATAGCCGCATCTTCGTGATGGGCGAGGTGAAGACGCCGATCCAGGTGCCGATGCTCAAGGGTCGCCTGACGATCGCCGACGCGCTCACCCAGGCAGGCGGCATTCTCGACACGGACGCCAATCCGCGCCAGATCTTCGTGATGCGCGGCATGCGCGAACATCCGACCACGCCGGACGTGTACCGCCTCGACATGACGCAGCCTGACGCGATCATGCTGTCGGCCCAGTTCCAGTTGCAACCGATGGATGTCGTGTATGTGGGCACTGCCGCTTCGACCACGTTCAACCGTGTGTTGCAGCAAGTTCTGCCGACCATACAGACGCTGTTCTACCTGAAGCAGTTGACGAAGTAAGCGTCTGAACCGTCGACAGGCCCGCGCCGCTTTCATAGGGCGCGGGACCGAAGCAAACGCCGAGGCAAACGCAAAGCAGATGCCAAAGCACCCGCTGAAGCCCACGCCGAAGCAACCGAAAACGGGATCGAATTGTGAGCAATCAAATCTCTCCACACATGGCCGGTCCGATCAGGACCGAAGAAGAGGACGTCGTCCTCGGGCAACTGGTGCAGGTGATCCTCGACGACATCTGGTGGCTGATCGCAATCGCCGCGGCGATCGTCGCGCTGGCCGCCGCGTACTGTTTGCTCGCCAAGCCGATTTATTCGGCCGATGCGCACGTGCGGGTCGAGCAGTCCGACAACACCTCCCAGGCGCTCACGCAAACCCAGACGGGGGCGGCGATCACCACCGGCTCGACCTCGCTGCCAACCGACGCCGAGATCGAGATCATCAAGAGCCGCGGCGTAGTCGGCCCGGTGGTCCAGCAATTGAAGCTGAACTTCAGCGTGGCGCCGAAGACGATTCCGCTGCTCGGCAGCATCGCCGCACACCTGGCAACGCCGGGCCAGCCGGCGCGGCCGTGGCTGGGTCTGTCGTCCTATGCATGGGGCGGTGAGGACGCCGAGGTCGATTCGATCGACGTGGTGCCCGCGCTGGAAGGCGTGAAGCTGACGATGAAAGTGCAGGACGACCAGCACTACGAACTGTACGCGGACAATGGCGCACTGCTGCTGCGCGGCCAGGTCGGCCGGCAGGAACAGGGCGGCGGCGTGACGATCCTTGTCAGCAAGCTGGTGGCGCGTCCGGGTGAAACGTTCATCGTGACGCGCTTTAACGACCTCGACGCAATCACCGCGTTCCAGTCGGCGATCACCGTGCAGGAGCAGGGCAAGCAAACCGGCGTGATCCAGATCTCGCTGGAAGACAAGAGTCCCGAACACGCGGCGCTGGTGGCGAACGCCCTCGCGCATTCGTACGTACGTCAGCACGTGTCGAACAAGCAGGTCGACGCCAGCAAGATGCTCGACTTCCTGAAGAGCGAAGAGCCGCGCCTGAAGGCCGACCTCGAACGCGCCGAAGCGGCCTTGACCGCGTACCAGCGGCAGTCCGGCTCGATCAATGCGAGCGATGAAGCCAAGGTCTACCTCGAAGGCAGCGTGCAGTACGAGCAGCAGATCGCCGGTTTGCGTCTGCAGATGACGCAGTTGAACGAACGTTATGGCGACGACCATCCGTTGCTCGTCGCGGCGCGCCAGCAGATGGCCGAACTGGAAGCGCAACGCACCAAATACGCGGACCGCTTCCGCGATTTGCCGGCAACCGAAGTGAAGGCCGTGCAGTTGCAACGCGACGCGAAGGTGGCGGAAGACATCTACGTGTTGCTGCTCAACCGCGTGCAGGAGTTGTCGGTGCAGAAGGCCGGTACCGGCGGCAACGTGCATATCGTCGACGAGGCGATGCGCCCGGGTGCGCCGGTCAAGCCGAAGAAAGTGCTGATCCTGTCCGCGGCGGTGATTCTCGGGCTGATCTGCGGCACCGGTTTCGTGTTCCTGCGCCGCAATATGTTCAAGGGGATCGACGACCCCGACCATATCGAGCGTGCTTTCCACTTGCCGGTGTACGGTCTCGTGCCCTTGAGCGCCGAACAGGCTGTGCTCGAAGGCGCCTTCCAGCGCGGCGGCGAACGCCTTCGCCTCGTGCTGGCGAATGCGCGGCCGAAGGACGTCACGATCGAAAGCCTGCGCAGCCTGCGCACCTCCATGCAGTTCACGGTGATGGATGCGAAGAACCGCATCGTCATGCTGACCGGCCCGATGGCCGGCGTCGGCAAGAGCTTCCTGACGGTCAATCTGGCGGTGCTGCTGGCGAGCTCGGGCAAACGCGTGCTGATGATCGACGGCGACATGCGTCGCGGTGTGCTCGAACGGTATGTGGGCGGTGCACAGGACAACGGTCTGTCGGAACTGCTGAGCGGGCAGATCTCGCTTGAGGAAGCGATCCGCAGCTCCAACGTTGAAGGCTTGAGCTTCATCTCGTGCGGCCGCCGTCCGCCGAATCCGTCGGAACTGCTGATGTCGCCGCGTCTTCCTCAATATCTGGACGGCCTCGCCAAGCGCTACGACGTGATCCTGATCGACACGCCGCCGGTGCTGGCCGTGACCGACGCGTCGATTATCGGCGCGTATGCCGGCTCGACCTTCTTCGTGATGCGCTCAGGCGTGCATAGCGAAGGCGAGATCGCGGAGGCATTGAAGCGTCTGCGCGCGGCCGGCGTGCACGTGCAGGGTGGCATCTTCAACGGCATGCCGGCACGTTCGCGCGGCGGCTATGCGCGTGGCTATGCAGCGGTCCAGGAATATTTGAGCGCTTGAGCCGGCGGCGCTCGAGCCGATTGCTCCGATCCCGGCGCAAACACGAGATAAAAGCACGAGATAAAAGGACATCACGATGAAAGTGACGGTACTGGTTCCGACTTACCGCCGCCCGGCCGACCTGGCGCGCTGCCTCGCGGCGCTGCAACGGCAGTCGCGCATGCCGGACGAAGTGGTGGTGGTCGCGCGCGCCGACGACGAAGCGAGCCACGCCTGCCTGCGTGACCCCGCCGTATCGGGCGCGTTGCCATTGTCCGTCGCATTGGTGGACGTGCCAGGCCAGGTCGCGGCCCTGAATCGCGGACTGGATGCGGCCACGGGCGAGGTCATCGCGATCACCGACGACGACGCCGCGCCGCACGCCGACTGGGTGGCGCGTATCGCTGCCGCGTTTGAGAGCGACGCGCGTCTGGGGGCGCTGGGAGGCCGCGACTGGGTCCATGAAAAAGGCCGTGTGCTTGACGGAGCACGGCCGCTGGTCGGCAAGGTTACGGCCCACGGCAAGATCATTGGCAATCATCACCTTGGGGTGGGCGGCGCACGTGAAGTCGACATCCTCAAGGGCGCCAACATGAGCTACCGGCGCGAGGCGGTGCGCACGATCCGTTTCGATCAGCGCCTGCGTGGCGCGGGCGCCCAGGTTCACAACGACATGGCCTTCAGCCTCGCCGTGAAGAACGCCGGCTGGAAACTGATGTACGACCCGCGTGTAGCCGTCGACCATTTTCCGGCCGAACGTTTCGACGACGACCGGCGCGATGCGCAAACCATGGCGGCGTTGCGCAATGCCGCCTTCAATTTTCATCTGATCCTGCGCGACCAGTTGCCACCACTGCGGCGCGAAACCGCGTGGTGGTGGTGGACGCTGGTCGGCACGCGGGTCTATCCGGGCCTCACGCATGCCGCGCTCGCGCTGGTGTCGAAACAGGCCGGCCTGAGGCTGACCCGTTGGCGCGCGGTGCGTACCGGCGCGCATGAAGCGCGCCGCGCGCTGTCGCGGACCGCATGACCCCGCTTGCCTCCCGCATGCCCCAATCGTCCGGCACGTCCCGCACGTCCGTGCATCGGCACTTGCGCCTGCGTGCGCACGCCGATGCTCCTTTCCACCGGCAGAGCGGAGTGTCTGCATGAGTACGAAAGTTCACGTTCATCTGTTTTACGGCGCCGACCCGCGCTTCTACCGGCCGGGCGACAACATCGGCTGTCTGTACGGCTATCACCATGCACAATCCGACGCATTCGCGCTGACCTATTCGGAGGACGCCCGCGAAAGCAAGCCGGTGCGTTTGCTGCGCCGCGCGCTGAAGGCGGCGCTCGGGTTCGACTTCATCCATACGTGGCGCAACCGCGCCGAGATGCTGCGCTCGGACGTAATCTGGACGCATACCGAGCAGGAATGGCTCGCCGCCGCGCTGATGCTGCTGCTGAGCGGCCGCAAGGCTGGGGCGGATGGCGGCCCCTTGCTGCTCGCGCAAAGCGTGTGGCTGCTCGATAAATGGCCTTCCTACGGGATTCTGCGCAGCTGGCTGTATCGCAAGCTGATCACCCGCGCCGATCAGTTGACCACGCTCGCCAGCGAAAACGCCGAGCTGTGCCAGCGATACTTCGGGCGCGAGGCGAAACCGCTTTTCTACGGGCTGAACACGCAGGACTTTCCCGTGCAGGCGCCCACCGAATGGAAACCGCATACGCCGATCCGTATCGCCGCGATCGGCAACGATCGCGACCGCGATTGGGACACGCTCATCAAGGCTTTCGCTAACGATGCGCGCTACACGGTCAAGCTCGCGACACGCCGGCGCATTCCCGCTTCGCTGCGCGCGCCGAACGTCGAGATCGCCTTGTTCTCGGGGATCAGGAAACAACACGAACTCTACGACTGGGCCGACGTCATTGTCGTGCCGCTGCGTCCGAATTCACACGCCTCGGGCATCACCGTCATGCTGGAAGCGGCGGCGGTCGGCAAGCCGATGGTGGTCACCGACGTCGGCGCGTTGCAGGATTATTTTCCGGCGGGCGAGGCGGCTTATATTCCGCCGTTCAATCCGCAGGCGTTGCGCGAGGCGGTGGACCAGCTCGCGGCCTCTCCCGCGGATGCGTTGCATCAGGCGCGGGCGGCGGCGGCCGGTTTGCTGTCACGCGACCTGACCACGCAGAACTATGCAATGCAGCACGTGAGGATGACTCAGGAGATGCTGCAAGTGCGTGCAGCGGCGCGCGGGCGCGCGACGGCAGGCGCGGCCGGCGCCGAGGCGGCAACGCCGCGTGCCGCGCCGGCTACTGCTACGGCCACGGCCACGGCTACGGCGAGTCAGCCGGTGCGGGTGCGTGCGGGCAGTAGGGGGCCGAGTCAAGGTCCTTCGCGCGAATCACGCGGAGGCCTCTAAACGATGTCGACAATCACGCGAGCCGGTGGCGACAACGCCGGACGGGTGCTGTCCGGCGCTCGCAAGGAGTGGCTGCCGGAGGCCTTACTGTGGCTGATCACGGCGATGCTGATCGGCGCGCATCAGGGTACGGTGCTCACGCTCGGCTTCCCGGTGCTGGCGATCCTGACGGGGCTGTGGCTCTACTTCAAGAGCCCGGCGCGCTACATTGGCTTTATGTGGTGGCTGTGGTTCCTGAGCCCGGAAGTGCGGCGTCTCGCCGACTGGTCCAAAGGCTCGTTCACGCCGACCAGCCTGATCCAGATCGCGCCGCTCGCGGTGACGATGATCAGTGCGTTTTCCCTGCTCCGGTACTACAAGCTGCTTTCGCAGCGGCGCGGCCTGCCGGTGCTGCTGATTCTGATGGGGCTTGCGTACGCATTCATGATCGGCGTGATGTCGAGCGGGCCGCTCGCCGCGACCTACGACCTCGCGAACTGGCTCTATCCGATCCTGATCGGCTTTCACATCATGGCGCACACGCGTCAGTATCCGAAGTATCGCGACACCATCGTCAACACGTTTATCTGGGGCATGCTCGTGATGGGCGGCTACGGCCTGATCCAGTTTTTCATCATGCCGCCGTGGGACGCGCTGTGGATGCTCGGCTCACAGATGAATTCGCAGGGCGACCCCGTGCCGATGGGCGTGCGCGTGTTCAGCACGATGAACTCGTCGGGACCGTTCGCGTTCGCGATGATGGGGGCGATGGTCTACGTGATGGCGGCCACCCATCGCGTGCGCTGGATCGCGGCGGCGCTCGGCTTCTTTTCGTTCGCGCTGAGCCTCGTGCGTTCGACGTGGGGCGGCTGGGTGATCGCGCTTCTGATCCAACTGGTCAAGTCGAACAACAAGGTGCGCGTGCGGATCGTCGCGAGCGCGGTGCTGCTTGCCGGTCTTTGCGTGCCGCTGCTCACGGTCGGCCCGGTCGCCGAGCGGATGCAGGCGCGCCTGAACACGCTCGTCAACCTGAGTGACGACCAGAGCTACGCCGCCCGCAACGAGTTCTACGCGACCTTCGCGAAGACCGCCTTTACCGACGTATCGGGCGAGGGCATGGGCGCGACCGGCACCTCGACCAAGCTCTCGAACGACGGTGGCCAGCTCGGCCAGTACGGCAACTTCGACAGCGGCGTGATGAACATTCCGTTCGTGCTCGGCTGGCCCGGCACCTTGCTCTACATGTCCGGCATCGTCTGGCTGGTGGTGCGCGCGGCGCTCGCGTCGTTCAAGCTGCGCAACGACAAATTCGTTTCCGCCTGTCTGAGCCTGAGTCTCGCGACCTTCGCGATGCTGGTGTTCACCAATTCGCTGGTCGGCACCGGTGGCCTGCTGCTTTTCATGAGTGTTTTTTCGATCCTTTCCGCGGTGCACTACGAAAAGATGAACCGCAGACGCACGCTACTTTTCCACGGAGGCACTGATTGAGAGTTGCCATTGTCACGCACGTCGTGCGCCATAACGACGGCCAGGGGCGCGTCAACCACGAGATTGCGCGCGCCGCGCTCGATGAGAACATCGCGGTCACCCTGGTTGCGTCGCACGTCGCGCCGGATCTGCTCGCGCATCCGGCCGTACGCTGGGCGCCGATCAAAATCGGCCGCTGGTGGCCCACCAATCTGCTGCGCCAGCAGGTGTTCGCATTCAAGAGCGCGATGTGGCTGCGCGCGCATCGTCGCGAATACGACGTGCTGCACGTGAACGGCTTCATCACGTGGATGCCCGCCGACGTCAACACCTCGCACTTCGTGCATAGCGGCTGGTACGGCAGCAAGTACTACCCGTTCGGGCTCACGAAAGGCGTGTGGTCCGCGTATCAGTCGGTCTATACGCGCTGCAACGCATGGCTCGAACGCTGGGCCTACCGGCGCTCGAAGGTCATTACGGCGGTGTCGCAAAAGGTTGCCGATGAAATTCGCGCGATCGGTTTGACGCCTGATAACCGGGTCGACGTGATTTACAACGGCGTCGATACGCAAGGCTTCGCGGCCGCATCGGGCGAGCGCGCGAAGTTCGGTTTGCCCGCGGACGCCTTCCTGCTGCTGTTTGTCGGCGATTTGCGCACGCCGCGTAAAAACCTCGGCACGGTATTGCAGGCGCTCAAGCATCTGCCTGAGCACGTACAGATCGCGGTGGCCGGGTTTCTGCCGGGCAGTCCCTATCCGGAAGAAGCGAAGGCACTGGGTATTGCGCATCGCGTGCATTTTCTCGGGCTGGTGAAGGAAATGCCGGTGCTGATGCATTCGGTCGACGCGTTCGTATTTCCGTCGCGCTATGAAGCGATGAGCCTGTCGCTGCTCGAAGCGATGGCCGCGGGCCTGCCGGTGGTCACGGCGCGCACGGCGGGCGGCGCCGAAATCATCACACCGGAATGCGGCATCGTGCTCGACGATCCGGACGATCCCAAGGCATTGGCGAGCGCCGTCGCGCGTCTCGCCGATAACGACGACGCACGCCGCGCGATGGGCGCCGCCGCCAGCGAACTCGCGACGGGCTTCGGCTGGGCGAGGATGGCCGCCCAATACATCGCGCTATACCGGCAATTGGCGGGACAGCAGAAAGACCGCAGGAGCCGCGAAACGGAAACCGCGGCGGTGGCGCGAAACGACGCGCTGACGCTGAACACGCTGGCCGGGCAGACGATTCATCACCATTCTCAGAACGCACAGGGGCAACAATCATGACGACGAGTTCGATCAAATCGCTGCAGATCGGGATGCACTGGTTCCCTGAGCGCGCGGGCGGTCTGGACCGCATGTATTACTCGCTGGTCGGCGCGCTGCCGGGCGCGGGCGTCGCCGTACGCGGCGTGGTGGCGGGGTCGCCCAAAGTCGCCGCGGACACCGGCGGTGCGATCAACGGTTTCGGCTCCGCCGCGCAATCGCTGCCGCTGCGGCTGATGGCGGCACGCCGCGCGCTGCGCCAGGAAATCAGCGCCTCGCGTCCGGACGTGATTTCCTCGCACTTCGCGTTGTACACATTTCCGGGTCTCGACGTGACGCGCGGCATTCCGCAGGTCTCGCATTTTCAGGGACCATGGGCCGACGAGAGCCACGTGGAAGGCGCCGATTCGCTCGGCCAGCGTGCCAAGCGCTATCTGGAGCAATCGGTCTACGTGCGCTCGTCGCGGCTGATCGTATTGTCGGAGGCATTCGGCAAGATTCTGACTTCGCGCTATCGCATCGCACCGGAGCGCGTGCGTGTCGTGCCCGGCTGCGTGGATGTCGAGCAGTTCAATCTGCCGATCACGCCGGCGGAGGCACGCCTGAAACTGCAATTGCCGCAAGACCGGCCGATCGTGCTGGCCGTGCGGCGACTGGTGCGCCGTATGGGCCTCGAAGATCTGATCGATGCGGTGAAGCTGCTCAAGCGCACGGAGCCCGATGTGCTGCTGCTGATCGCGGGCAAAGGGCGGCTCGAGGGCGAGTTGCAGGCGCGGATCACCGAAGCGGGTCTGGAGAATAACGTGAAGCTGCTGGGCTTCGTGCCCGACCAGCATCTGGCGGCGTTGTACCGTGCAGCAAATATCAGCGTGGTGCCGACGGTGGCGTTGGAGGGCTTCGGGCTGATTACGGTTGAATCGCTGGCTTCCGGCACGCCTGTGCTGGTCACGCCGGTGGGCGGCTTGCCGGAAGCGGTGGCGGGTTTGTCGCCGAATCTGGTGCTGCCGGAGACGGGGGCGCAGGCCATTGCGGCAGGTCTGGCCGGCGCATTGAACGGCTCACTGAAGTTGCCGGATGCCGAGGCATGCCGCCGCTATGCACGCGAGAACTTCGACAACGCGGTGATCGCGAAGCGGGTGGCCTCGGTGTATAGCGAGGCGATCGCGGCAGGTGGGGTGCACTGAAATGCACTGAAGGACCCGGCCAGGCACGGTTGCAGCTTGTGAATCTTTCCGCCGCTCCCGCGCCTGCGTTACATCGCCCGCCCGACAATCAGCGGATCCACCACGCCGATCGCCGCGGCGTCACGATTCGCATAGGGCAGCTTATGCAGCACGTAGCGCATCGCGTTGAGCCGCGCGCGCTTCTTGCAATCGGAGCGGATCACGGCCCATGGCGCGTCAGCGGTATCGGTTTGCGCGAACATGGCTTCTTTGGCCTGCGTGTATTCCTCCCATTTGTCGAGCGAGGCGAGGTCGACCGGGCTGAGTTTCCAGTGTTTGAGTGGATGAACTTCCCGCTCCTTGAAGCGGCGGCGCTGTTCTTCACGGCTCACCGAGAACCAGAACTTGACGATATGCGTGCCGCTGCGCGCAAGGTGCCGCTCGAATTCGGGCACCTGTTGCATGAATTCACCGTATTCCTGCGGCGAGCAGAACCCCATCACCCGTTCGACACCGGCGCGGTTGTACCACGACCGGTCGAACAGGACGATCTCACCCGCCGTGGGCAGATGCTGGACATAGCGCTGAAAATACCACTGGCCGCGTTCCGACTCGGTCGGCTTTTCCAGCGCGACGACACGCGCGCCGCGTGGGTTCAGGTGTTCCATGAAGCGTTTGATCGTACCGCCTTTGCCGGCCGCGTCGCGCCCTTCGAACAGAATCACGATGCGCTGGCCGGTTTCCCTCACCCACGCCTGCAATTTCAGCAATTCGACCTGCAAGCGATATTTCTGCTTTTCGTACGCGCGGCGGGACATCAGATTGCGGTACGGATAGCCGCCTTCGCGCAGCGCCGGGGAGAGTTCGTCGTCGGGATCGCGCACGGCTTCTGCATGCCAGGTGGCGGGATTGCCTTCGAGCAATTGCGTGCGCAGCGCCCGGGCTTCGTCGGGCGAGAGACCGTCCAGCAGCGTCTTGATGGTGCTCATCGCACCGCCAGGCTCGTGTTCGGCGAGGGCTTGCCCGGCTAGCACGCTTTCCATGCCGTTGACGATCAGGGCGTTGGCGGCTTCCACTGAACGGCTGGTTTCGCTACGTTCGGCGGCACGCGCCGCGTGACGGGCGGAACGGGCAGAGCGGACGTCGAGGGTGTGGGGGGCCGGGCCAGCGGCGACGTCGCCATGCGGGTCAACCTGCAACCCGGCCTGCAACCCCGCCTCCGTACGACCTGGCGAGTCGCTGCGAGCGGCGTCGCGAACGTCGACGGCGACGTCGCCGTGGCTGACGAGCCGGGGCGCCGGCTCGCGTCGGCGAATTTTGTCTTGGTCAGAGCTCAAGATGAGGGGCTCCCCATGGAAGATTGTTTTTTGCGCCGGCACGGATGAGCGCAGACGTGTAGAGCGCCGTGACGACGAAGGCACGGATTCACGCGAGTCGCCGCCGCTTTCTCAAGAAGCCGCGGCTGCTTTGCGCAAGACCCCATACAACTGGTCTTTTAGCAAAAGTTTTTCCTTCTTGAGCGTTTCGATGGTGGCGCCGTCAGTGGGTGTGACGTTCGTTTCCATGTTGTGGATGCGATGGTCGAGCGCGTTATGGCGTTCGAACAGGCGGGAGAAGTGGGTGTCTTCAGTCTTAAGACGGGAGATCAGGTCGCGATACTCGGGGAACATGTGTTGCTCCTTCTGGCTGGGTGGCGGTGTAGAAAGGCGCACGCCCAAAGCAAGGGGTCGTCGCTTTCTGAAGAGACTATTTTTGCACTACCAGGTATTGGTCGCGTTGACCTGAATCATTGCAATCAGGCTTAGTGAATTTCAGCGCGCCTCGGGGCAGGCGAACGCATCGGCACAGGTAAAACTGCGACCGCCAACGCGGCCGCCCGTCATCCTTCCAGATCAGAACGTCTCGTGATGCTCGTTGCGGCCAAGATCAGCATGAACCATCATGTGGCACAGTTGTTCGAGCGTGGTTTCCGGCTTCCAGCCGAGCTTCTCGCGCGCCTTGTCGGCGCAACCGATCAGCAGGTCGACTTCGGCCGGGCGGTAGAACTTCGGGTTCACGCGCACCAGCGTCTTGCCGGTGGCGACGTCGATGCCGGTCTCACGTTCTTCCTTGCCCGACCATTCGAGCTGATAACCGGCCGCGGCAAACGCCATGCGCACGAAGTCGCGTACCGTCTCGGTGCGGCCGGTGGCGAGCACGAAGGTGTCGGGTTCATCGGCTTGCAGCATGCGCCACATGCCTTCCACGTATTCGAGTGCGAAGCCCCAGTCGCGCTTGGCGCTCAGGTTGCCGAGTTCCAGCACGTCCTGTTTGCCGAGCTTGATCTTCGCGACCGTGTCCGTGATCTTGCGGGTCACGAACTCACGGCCACGCAGCGGCGATTCGTGGTTGAACAAAATGCCGCTGCTCGCAAAGAGACCATACGACTCACGATAGTTGATGGTCGACCAGTGCGCGAACAGTTTGGCCACACCGTACGGGCTGCGTGGATAGAAGGTCGTGTCCTCGCGCTGCGGCACGGCCTGCACGAGACCGAACATTTCCGAGGTCGACGCCTGGTAATAGCGGGTCTTCGGATTCAGAATGCGGATGCCTTCGAGCAGATTCAGTGCGCCGATGCCGGTCACCTCGGCGGTTGTCACGGGCTGGTCGAACGAAACGCCCACGAAGCTTTGCGCAGCGAGGTTGTACAGTTCGCCTGCCTGTGCGCCTTCGAGCAGGCGCAGCGTGGAGCCGAGATCGGTCAGATCATGTTCGACCAGACGCAAATTCGGATGATCGAGCACGCCGAGTTCACGAATGCGCCAGAAGTTGACCGAACTCGTGCGCCGGTAGGTGCCGGTCACGTGGTAGCCCTTGTCGAGCAGCAGTTTGGTCAGGTAGGCGCCGTCCTGTCCTGATACGCCGGTGATGATCGCTTTGCGTGGTTGGCTCATAGCTTGCCTTCGATATAGGTAAAAGAAAAAAGAAGCGCACTTGAAAAAAAGAGCTTCAGAGCGTGCCGCCCAGCAGTCGCCGCACCAGCGGATCGACGACCTGAAAATCCTGTTCGGCCTTGAGCCGGTACAACCCCGGTTTCGGATGCGCGCCGTCGGACATCAGCGTCTTCCAGTCCGGCAGACTGCTGATGTAGGCGAACTGATCGACGAGGGGCACCTGCTGTTCGGCGGCCACCCGGCGCGTCATCGCGACCATCGCGGCGAGCCGTGCGTTGAGGCGGTTGTCGGGCATCGGGTTCGAGGTCTGCAGAACCGGCTCTTTGCCGAGCGCGCGGGCGGTCTTTACGAGCGTTGTTTCAGCCGCGTAAAACTGCTCGGGCGTCTGGTTCTGCATCACTTCGTTGATGCCGTAGTTGATCAGCACGATCTGCGCGGAGGAAGCGGCCAGCCGTTCCTGCCACGGCAGGCCGGCGCTCGGACCGGCACGGCGGTTGCCGGTGCCGTCGCGCAACTGGGTGGCTGTCGTGCCGCCCACGCCGTAGTTCGTGACGCGTATCCGGTCGCCGTGCTTCGCCTGCAATTCGTCCTGCAGGAAGGACACGGCGTTTTGCGCCTGGGGCCCGCAGCGGCCGTCGCTGCATGTAATGCCGAGCGTGGTCGAATCGCCGTAGGCCTCTACCAGCACCTGCGTTGCTGAGCCGCCGGCATGCACATCCTGCGCCAGTGAAACCAGCACCGACGCCACGGCCGCTACGCTCGCGGTGAGCCACGCGCGGCGCCTCATGCGCGGCTTTGCGGCGCTTGCGAGGCCCCGCCAGAAACGCTGCCGGCGGGCGTATGGGCCTTGCCCGCGGTGCCGAAGATCAAACGCTTCTCGAACGCGAACCACGTGATGCTGGCGTAGGCGAGGGTGATCGCGAGCGCGAGCGCCGCGCTCAGATAGCGGTTCAGGTGCAGCGGCCACAGCGTGTACAGCACGCTCAGGTGGATCAGATAAATCGTGTAGCTGATGGTGCCGATATAGACCAGCACAGGGTTGCACAGCAGCCGCTTGACGATGCCCTTGCTTTGCAGGGCGATGACCACGACGGAAGTGCACAGCACTAACGAAACGCTATAGAGCCCGGCGTTCGACAACGGCGTATTCGCCGCACGAAATCGCGGGTAATGCAGATGCAGCCACGCAAGCACGGCCAGCGCGGCAAAGAAGCCGAGCACGGCGAGCCCCTTGAACGGTTCGAGGGCGTTGCGATCGCGTCGTACGGCGACCGCGAGCAGCGCGCCGGCCGCCAGCAGGTCCATGCGGAACGGCGTCAGGTAATAGATCGGCCAGAACGAATCGAACCAGGGTGTGGCAACCGCGCGCAGCACCGGCACCAGCACGATCAACGCGGCTGCCACGTAGCCGAGCACACGCTCCGGCAGCAACAGAATCACAAATGGCCAGACAATGTAGAACTGCTCTTCGACCGCCAGAGACCACAGCACGTTCAGGCTGTCGTGACCGCTCTGATTGAGCGCGTCGCCAATATTGGTCGCGAAGAACGCGTACCACTGCCAGTGCTGTGCCCAACCCAAGCCGAACAGAATCGACGACACCGCCATCAGCAGCAGATAAGGCGGCAGGATGCGCCGTGCCCGGCGCGCATAGAAGTAGCCGAAATACGACTGCTGACGCGCCTTGCGTTCGAGCAGGATGCCGGTGATCAGAAAGCCGCTCAGCACAAAAAACAGATCGACGCCCATCCACAGCGGCGCTTTCAGCGCGTGCTGGGCGAATACGGCGAGCACGGCAATGGCGCGCAAACCGTCGAGTTGCACGATGCGGCGCGAGTGAGAAGGCGCTAAAGGCAGTGCGCTAGCAGTCATGAACCGTCCATGGAGTGAAGCGAATGAGTCGGGGCGAAGGATCGCGCGGGTCTTCTCAAGTCAGGAACAGGGCTTGGAAAACAGGGGCGCGCTCGCTGCGCATCGCAATGGATGTGCAATCGATTCTAGGCAAAATAAATTGATGAAAAAACGGGAATGAAATGGATAAGCGAATCAGATTGAAACAGGGTGTTTCGTTACTCATTCGAAATTGATTTTTATGCTTGTGTCTTATCGTTGTCGTAAAACGTAAGAAGTGCTGCGGGAATCCGGCGGCATCGGTAAGGATGGGTGTGAAGTCACAACTGGGCACGGCTTGGCACAGCTGCCAACGGGAATTTCCGTTTAATCGATTTTTAAATAATTTTCTTTCGCGGTGCTTAAAGCGGCGAATATTTTTGAATTATTTTCGATTTTCGTCGCGGTGTTTTTTCCGCGTAATGTGAGCGGTGCGAATTGGCCGCCCAGGGAGGGCGCATCCGTCACGTGTCCGAGTCATTGGATTTCGCAACCGAGCGGGCTCTGTGCCCGTTTCGCGGCACGGCCCGGATTGGAGGAATGACTTTGGCCCGTTTCACGTTCAAAACCTGGATTGCAGTACTTGCCTGTGCGGCCGGCATGACGGCCGCATCGGTCAGCTTCACAGCATCCGCGGAAACCGTGTTGAACGCGAAAAATTCCTGGATCGGCAACACCTTCGGTTTCGGCGACGGCACGTGGACGCAGATCAATATCACCGCGATCGCGGTCGCGCCCGACGGCAAGGTCTATACGAACGCGCCGTGGGACGAAAGCGGCGCCGAAGCGAGCGTCTACCAGAACGGCAAGATGCTCGGTTTTGCGGGCGGCACGCACGGTTGGGGCAACGGCGGCGGCAATGCGATCGCGGTGAATCGCAAATACGCCTTCGTGGCAATCGCCGTCGGCAACGAAAAGGGACGTCTGGTCGAGCAGGGCGTGTGGCCGGAGAAGGGCAAGCAATGGTTCGGTATTTCGCGCCGGCAGATCGCCGATCCGAAGCGCGCCGCACCGTTCCAGCCGGCCGCGAACAACGCGGACCCGCATGCGCAACTGGCGGCCGGATTTTTGATGATGAACGAGGTGCCGACCGGCACCAGCGCCGAAATTGGCGGTCTGGCGGCGAACGACACCACGCTGTACGCGGCCAACACCGCGCGCGATCGCATCGAGGTCTATGACGCGGAATCGATGCGGCAGAACACAAACTGGACCGTGCACGAACCGGGCCGTATGGCGCTTGCCCCCGATGGCACGCTCTGGGTGTTGAGCGGCACGCGCACCGACCGCGCGCCGCAAGTGGAGCATTACACCGCCGCGGGCAAACGCATCGACGAAACCTTCACGTTGGCCGCCGATACGGTCGCGGTCGATATCGCAGTCGACGCACAAGGCCGCGTTCTGATCGCCGACAACGGTCCGCGTCAGCAAGTGCTGTTTTTCAGCAGGCGTAGCGGCCGTTACGCGGAGTCGGGGTCGCTCGGCGAGCGCGGCGGCATTTTCAGCGGTGTCCCCGGCAAGCCGGGACCGCAGCGCTTCAACGGTCTGACCGGCGTGGGCGTGGACGCACGCGACAACGTCTATGTGTCGACCAACGGCATCGGTCCGCGCTACGAGCCGATCGGCGCGGGTCTCGGCGCCACGCTCGAAAGCTACGCGCCCGACGGCAAGCAGAACTGGCAAGTGCAGGGCTTGTTGTTCGTCGACGGCGCATGGATCGATCCGTCACGTCCGGATAGCGTCTACACGGGCAACAAGCGTTTCGAACTCGATCTCTCGAAGCCCGCGGGTCAGGACTGGAAATACGCGGGTTTTCTGTCGAACCGTTTCAAGTATCCCGACGATCCGGTCTTTCACGTCGACCAGTATCCCGGCTTGCCGATCGCCCGCAGGCTCAAGGGGCACACGTTCCTGTACCTGAGCGACATGTACGCGGATCACCTGAAGATCTATCGCTTCGATCCGCAGCGCGACGGCGAAGTGGCGATTCCTTCGGGCTTCATTGCCGGACGTGAGCGCGCAGTCGCCAGGGTGCCGAACGCGCCGCCGGGCGGCGACTGGATCTGGCGCGACGTGAACGGCGACGGCAAGTTCAATACGGACGAATTCACGCTCAACACGAGCGGCACGAAACTCGCGGGCGGCTGGGGCTGGTGGGTCGATAGCGCGGGTGACATCTGGCGCACCCGCGATAACAAGGGCATTTATCGCTTCCGTTTCGGTGGCCTCGATGCGAAGGGCAACCCCATCTACGCGTACTCGAATCTCACGCATTACCCGGTGCCGCAGCCGTTTACCGAGCTGCATCGCGCGATTTACGACCCCGACACCGACACGATGTTCCTGACCGGTTATACGCCCGATACGCCGGCCGATCGTGGCTTCTGGAAAGAAGTGGGCCGCGTGCTGGTGCGTTACGACAAATGGTCGAGCGGCAATCCGGTGCAGCGCTATTCGATCACGCTGCCGTGGACCACGCAGACCAAACCCATCGCCACGATCATCGGCCTCACAGTCGAGGGGCAATACGTCTTCGGCGTCGAGCCGGTCGGCGCGGTGCACGTGTGGGACAAGGACAGCGGAAAGGAGCTCGGTGTGATCCGTCCGGGCCCGGAGGTGGGCAGCGCATCGGGCTGGGTCGACGTGCCCAACGGCATCAGCGCCACGAAACGCAGCAACGGCGAGTACCTCGTGTTCGTCGAGGAAGACGCACGCGGGAAAGTGATGATGTATCGCTGGAAGCCTTGACCTGTCATGAGGTGACATGAGGTGACATGACGCGATGCGCCGTTCACGGTGCGAGCGCTTCCGAATGAATCATCAGGCAACTGATTTAACCCAAGGCATCCGATGGACAAAGGCATTCTCAAGAACGTAGCGATCAATTTTTTCGGCCTGGTGCTGCCGACTTTCGTCTCGCTCGTGACCGTGCCGTCGTATATCAAGCTGCTCGGCGTCGAGCGCTACGGCGTGATCAGTCTCGTGTGGACCTTGATCGGCTACTTCGGGATTCTCGATCTCGGCATGAGTATGGCCGCCCAGAATCACATCTCGAAGGCGCGCGCCTCGGGCGACAAGGGCGAGAGCGCGCGCGTGTTCTGGAGCGCGACGTGGCTCAATCTCGCGACCGGCGTGGTGGGCGGCCTGATCATTTATTTCGGCGCGTTTCTGTACACCGCGTATTTCACCAAGGTGTCGCCGGAGTTGCAGCACGAGGTTTATATGGCGCTGCCGTGGCTCGCGGTGGCGATTCCGATTGCCAACGTGTCCTGGGTGTTTGCCGGCGCGATTAACGGCGCGGAACGCTTCGGCATCTACAACACCAATCAGACCATCGGCACCTTCCTGTTCCAGTTGTTGCCGCTCGGCGCCGCGCTGTGGCTAGGCGCGACACTGCAGAACGTGCTCGCCGCAGCCGTATTGGCACGGATTCTTGCGGCGATTCTGCTGGGCCGTTCCGCACTGAAGGTGCTGGAGATTCGCAGCATTCTTGCGCCGCAACTCGGCGTGGCCAAAGGTCTCTTCAACTTTGGCGGCTGGATGCTGATTGCGAGCGTCACCAACATGATTGCGGAATCGCTCGACCGCGTGATGCTCGGCACGAGTCTCGGCGCGCGTTTCGTCACGTACTACACGGTGCCGCAAAACCTCGTGACGCGATTGAATATCGTGCCGACCGCGCTGGTGCGCACGTTGTTTCCGCGCCTGTCCGCCGTGGCGCGCGCGGACGCGAACACTATCACGCAGCAGTCGCTCGAATTCCTCAACGGGGTGTTCACCCCGGTCGCGCTGGTCGCCATGCTGGTGCTCGAGCCATTTCTGCATCTGTGGGTCGGCAATGAAATCGCCACGGTGGCGGCACCCGTGGGCCGCATCATGATCGTCGCCGTGTGGCTCGTCGGCCAGGCGAACGTCACGCGGATTCTGATCCAGTCGCAGGTCAATCCGGCCACTGCCGCGCGCGTCGGCTTGTTCGAATTGCCCTTGTTTGCAGGGGCCTTGTGGTTCGGAATTACCCACTTCGGTTTGACCGGCGCGGCGATCGCCGTGGCCGGCCGGGCGCTGTTCGACTACGTCGTGCTGCTGCGTCTGTCGGCGATCCGGGCACGCCAGATCGCGCTCGACATGCTTGCCCACCTCGCTTTTCTGCTGGCCAGCCTGTGGCTCGCCAGCTTCCTGCCGGGTCTCGCTTTGGCGATTGTCGCCGGCGTAGTGATGGTCGCTGCGAACGTCGCCTGGTCCATCACGATGACCCCCGCTTTGCGCGATCTTGCGCGTTCACTGCTGTTGCGACTGAATCCGAGGAAAAGCGCATGAACCACGAAGTCCTTGAAGAAGCCGTGCTGCAACCCACAACGCGCAGCGCGCTGGCTGAACTCACCACCGCTCCCGGTGTTCAGACGCCGCCGCGCCGCACGGCGTGGCGCAGCGACAAGACGGTGCGCGTTGCGATCGTGCATGACTGGCTCGTGACCTATGCGGGCGCCGAGAAGGTGCTCGAGCAGATCGTCGCGTGCTTTCCGGACGCGGACCTGTTCAGCCTCGTCGATTTTCTCGACGATCGCAGCTTCCTGCGCGGCAAATCGGTCACGACCTCGTTCATCCAGAAGCTGCCGCGCGCGCGCACCAAGTACCGCGCCTATCTGCCGCTGATGCCGCTCGCGATCGAGCAGCTCGACGTGTCGGCCTACGACGTGGTGATCTCGAGCAGCCATGCGGTGGCGAAAGGCATTCTCACCGGTCCCGACCAGGTGCATATCAGCTACGTGCATTCGCCGATCCGCTATGCATGGGATTTGCAACACCAGTACCTGCAGCAGTCGAAGCTGACCGGTGGACCGAAATCGGCGCTGGCGCGGCTGATTCTTCACTACATCCGCAACTGGGACATCCGTACATCGAATTCGGTGGATGGATTCGTGGCAAATTCGGAGTTCATCGCGCGACGTATCAGGAAGGTCTATCAGCGCGATTCGAAGGTGATCTTTCCGCCTGTCGACGTCGAGGCTTTTTCACTGTGCGCTGACAAAGACGACTTCTATCTGACCGCTTCGCGCATGGTGCCGTACAAGAAGATCGATCTGATCGTCGAAGCCTTCGCGCGGATGCCGGAGCGCAAGCTGGTGGTGATCGGCGACGGTCCCGACATGCAGAAGATCCGCGCGAAGGCGGGGCCCAATGTCGAGATCATGGGTTATCAGCCATTCAAGGTGCTGAAGGACCACATGAGCCGCGCCAAGGCTTTCGTGTTCGCCGCCGAAGAGGACTTCGGCATCTCGGTGGTCGAGGCCCAGGCCTGTGGCACGCCGGTGATTGCGTACGGCAAGGGCGGGGCCCTCGAAACCGTGCGCGATCTGTCCGAGGCGCGGCCCACGGGCATGTTCTTCGACGAACAGAGCGTCGACTCGATCGTTGCGGCGCTCGCGCGTTTCGACGACCACGTGAAGCGTTTTTCCCCGGCGGACTGCCGCGCGAACGCCGAGCAGTTTTCCGCCGCTAATTTCCGCGAACGTTTCTTCGCCCATGTGCGGGCTTCAGTGCCGGCATTGCGCTCGGCAACGCTGCCGCCATACGTCCCCTACAAGGCAGAGGCGGCCGCCGACGCGCCTCGCATTCTCGCAGTCGATCAGAGCGGGGTGCTCGGCGGCGCTGAGCTATCGCTGCTGGAGATCGTCAAAGCCTTGCGCTCGCGCATCGAAGTCGTGCTGTTCGACGATGGCCCGTTCCGTGCGGCATTGGCCAAAGCCGGTGTGAGCGTCAACGTGCTGGACGCAGGGGCACTGCGCCACGTTCGCAAGCAAGGCGGATCGTTGCCCAAGGCGCAGGCGTTCAAGGGCTTGATCTCGCTCGTGCGCGCCACCGCGAAACACGCACGTGACGCCGAGGTGATCTACGCCAACACGCAGCGCGCGATGGTGATCGGCGCGATTGCCGGCAAGCTCGCGAAGCGGCCCGTGGTGTGGCATCTGCGCGATATCGTCAGCCCGGAACACTTCGGCCGCAAGCAACTGGCGATCATCAAATGGTGCGCGCGCCTCGGCCTCACGCACGTGATCGCCAATTCGGCGGCTTCCGCCCGCGCCTTCGCGGACCTCACGCGCTTCGACAAAAAGCGTATCGACGTGGTGTTCAACGGCATTTCCGCAGCGCCGTTCGACGCGTTGAGCACGGTGCCGCAAGCGACGCTGCGCAGGCGCCTGGGCTTGCCGCAAGACGCGTTTCTGGTCGGCTCGTTCAGCCGCCTCGCGCGCTGGAAGGGGCAGCACGTGCTGCTCGAAGCCATGGTCCTGAATCCGCAGATGCACGCCGTGCTGGTGGGGGCGCCGCTGTTCGGCGAGGACGCGTACGAGATCGAACTGCACGCGTTCGTCGCCGCGCACAAGCTGGGCGAGCGGGTGCATTTCCTCGGCTTCCAGCACGATATTCCGGCTTGCATGCGCGCGGTCGACGCGGTGGTCCATACCTCGATAACGCCGGAGCCGTTCGGTCGCGTGATCGTCGAGGGCATGCTGGCGCAGCGGCCGGTGGTGGCGGCTCGCGCGGGCGGCGTGCTGGAGATCATCGACGACTACGAGAACGGCGTGCTGTGTACGCCCGGCGACGCACATGGTCTCGCCGATACGCTGGCTGAATTACGCTCGAACGACGAACTGCGCGAGAAACTGGTCGGCAATGGGTATCAGACGGCGCTGAGCCGGTTTGGGACCGGAACCTATGTGGAAGGTGTCGCGCGGATTCTGAAGCGTGTGACGGGGCGTTGAGGGGCTTCTGTGGGCACCCGGGCGCAGGGTTGAGGAAGGACGGTTGAGTGAGATAGTACTTAACGCGGGGGTAGGCAGGAACTCGGCCGGTTTCTGCCGTTAGCGCAGCGGAGCGAAAGTCTTGAGGACTTTCGCTCCGTTTTTTTATTGTGCCGGGCGCGACTTGAAACTCGCCGACCACTTCATCGCCGGCAGCTCGACCAGCCGGTAAAAGACGTAAGCGACCGGTACCGCCACCAGCATGTAGCCGAACGATGGCCAGATCGACATTTGCAGCGAAGAGCGGAACAGGATCGACGACAGCAGCACGAAAATCGGCAGATGGATCAGATACAGCGAGAAGCTGAAATCACCGAAGCGCGATAAAAACCGCACGCCGGGCGAATCGTTCTTGCCGGCCCGAGGGCGTTCCAGCGCCTTATACAGATAGAACGCGAAACCGAGCGCCCAGAACTGAAACGCACCGTATTGACCGTAACGGAACGCCACGCAGCCCAGCGCAATGAATACCGCGGCGAACACATAGAGCCAGACCGACGAACGCGCATCCGGCGCGGAGCGGGCTCTCGCATCGGCAATCCACGCGCCGAGCATCCAGGAAAACCAGTACGACGTGAAGAATTGAATATCGTGGCGCTCGAGCACATAAGCGGAGACCACGTTGACCGCCGCGACGATCGCCAGCACGGATGTCATGCCCAAACGCCGGCGTAGCGCGAAAAGCAGCGGATAAATCGCGTAGAACTGCACTTCGAGCGATAACGTCCAGAGCGCGCCGTTCGATCCATACGTCTTGCCGGCCGCGCCCTGGAGCGATAACAGGTTGACCAGAAACGCCTGTAGACCAATCTCGCGAATCTTGTGATTGATCGGTGGCAACTGCAAGCTGACCCAGTCGAGTGCGAACGTCAGCACCAGCGCCGCGAGCAGCACGGGATAGATACGCGCGAAACGGCGCACCCAGAAATTGCCCGCGTCGAGCCGGTAGTCGGGATTTTTAGCGAGGCGCAGTGCGCCGCCACGATGAATGCAGTAACCGCTGATCACGAAGAAAATGGGTACGCCGGCCGAGCCCCACGCAATCGGAAATGTCAGATAGGCGGCAATCGTACTCAGACTGAATGAATGACCGACGCTCTGGTGAAAAGCCTGCATACCGACCCATTCGACCTGGCGGCAATGGAAATACGCGACCAGAAGCGCAGCGAAGCCCCGCATTGCGTCGATCACATGTTCCTTGCCGGCGCTGTCGGCGCGTACTTCGCTGCGGGTGCGTGAGGTAGTGGCCGATCGTGACGGAGGGCGGGGCAGGGATGAGCCGGCGGCATCCAGTGCTGAGTCGCTCATGCGCGGTCCTTATTCTGAAGAAGGAAAAAGCTTATTCGCGGGCGCGCTGTGCGCGTCCGCGGTGCATCACATGCTAGTGCACCGCGCAGGCAAAAAAACCATAAAAAATTGCGTATCGGATTGAATTAAATGGCGGTTTTGTGACGAATTGTAATTGAGCATAAGCATTCCATTCAGTGAATTATTTGAGGTTTTTTTCGTGCTAATTTAAGTCACGGATTCTCTGACCTGGGGTGAAGTCATGAACCTGCATTTACTCGCCGGCATCGCCGTGCTGCTGATCCTTGTCGCCGCCTCCGCATACCGGGAAGCGCTGCGCAACGAACCGATTCGCCGCTTTCGCATCAACCCGGGCAAGCTGCCGCAACTCGACGAGAACGAGTGAGCGGCATCGAAACGCTCTCTCGCTTCGGGGTCGGGTCACTGGAGCACTAGCTCCCCGGATATGTAATATTTTCTGAATTTCAGAAAACAGTTCCATTTGAATATGTAAATGTTTCCTGAATCGTCGGGCGACCTGGAATCTAGAAAAAATAATCGATTTATTTATTCGAATCTGAAAAATTAACGCGTGAAATGGATTGAATTTTTTTGTTAGCCATTGCGGCGACATCGAGTGGCCGCCAGGCCCGCGAGCACACTAATTTCTAACCGATGTGGGAATACCTACCATGCTGAAAGTCACCAAAGCCGTGTTTCCCGTAGCGGGCCTCGGGACACGATTCCTGCCGGCTACCAAAGCAAGCCCGAAGGAAATGCTGCCGGTCGTCGACAAGCCGCTGATCCAGTACGCGGTTGAAGAAGCGATTGCCGCCGGCATCACCGAAATGATCTTCGTGACGGGCCGCAGCAAACGCGCTATCGAAGATCATTTCGATAAATCCTACGAGATCGAGGCGGAACTCGAAGCGCGCAACAAGCAGAAGCTGCTCGACCTCGTGCGCAGCATCAAGCCGGCCAACGTCGACTGTTTTTATGTGCGTCAGGCGGAAGCGCTCGGCTTGGGCCACGCGGTGCTGTGCGCCGAGAAACTGGTGGGCGAGAGCCCGTTCGCCGTGATTCTGGCGGACGACCTGCTGCACAGCACGAAGCCGGTGATGAGCCAGCTCGTCGACACGTTCAATCACTATCACAGCTCGGTGATCGGCGTTGAAACCATCGCGCCCGAAGATAGCCGCTCGTACGGCGTCGTGGACGGCCGCGAGTGGGAAGACAATGTGATCAAGCTGTCGGGCATTGTCGAAAAACCGGCGCCGGACAAGGCACCGTCGAACCTCGGCGTGGTGGGCCGCTACGTGCTGATGCCGACCATCTTCAAGCATATCCGTGCGCTCAAGCCGGGTGCCGGCGGTGAGTTGCAATTGACCGACGCGGTGCAATCGCTGCTGACCGAAGAACAGGTGCTTGCGTATCGCTATTTCGGCACGCGCTTCGATTGCGGCAGCAAGCTTGGCTATCTGAAGGCGACGGTGGAATTCGCGCTGCGTCATCCGGAAGTGAAGGCGGATTTCGAAGCGTATCTGCAAACCTATATGCAAGCGAATATGCAAGCCAGCGTGCCCGCGCAGTACACGGCGGAAGCGGCTTAAGGGTAAGAAGCAGGGTAAGAGGCAAGGGCAAGCGGCCGTCGCAAACGCGTCATGCAACGGTTGGATGCATCAGGTTCACGCAACAGTATCGCGCAGCACGACCGCGCAAATTAAAACGGGCACCGCATGATGCGGCGCCCGTCTTTCTGTCTGGCCTGGGCGGCTGAAACCCGGGTCCAAACAACCAGGCCTTGGACCCGAGCTACAACCAGAAAGCCTTTAGTGCCCCTTCTTCACTTCCAGCCGGAACTTATGCAGCAACGGTTCCGTATAGCCGCTCGGCTGTTGACGTCCTTCGAACACCAGCGCCTGCGCGGCCTTGAAGGCCAGCGTGTCGAAACCCGGCGCCATCGGCTTGTATTGCGGATCGCCGGCATTCTGCTCGTCGACCACCTTCGCCATGCGTTTGAAGGTTTCTTCGACCAGCTCGCGTGTCACCACGCCGTGATGCAGCCAGTTGGCGATGTGCTGACTGGAAATACGCAGTGTTGCACGGTCTTCCATCAGCCCGACGTTGTGAATGTCCGGCACCTTCGAGCAGCCCACACCCTGATCGATCCAGCGCACCACGTAGCCGAGAATGCCTTGCGCGTTGTTCTCGACTTCGCTGCGGATCTCGTCCGCATTCCACTTCGCCTCGGCGACGACCGGAATCGTCAGCAGGCCGTCGAGCAGTTCGTCGCGTACTGTTGCATAGTCGGTGCGTTCGAGTTCCTGTTGCACCGCCTGCACGTCAACCTGGTGATAGTGCAACGCGTGCAGCGTCGCGGCGGTCGGCGAGGGCACCCATGCGGTATTCGCGCCGGCCTTCGGGTGAGCGATCTTTTGTTCGAGCATGGCGTGCATCAGGTCGGGCATGGCCCACATGCCCTTGCCGATCTGCGAGCGGCCACGCAGGCCCGCGTTCAAACCGACCAGCACGTTGCTGCGCTCGTACGCGGTGATCCATGCGCTCGACTTCATGTCGCCCTTGCGCATCATCGGGCCGGCTTCCATCGCCGAATGCATTTCGTCGCCGGTGCGGTCGAGGAAACCCGTGTTGATGAACGCGACACGTTCGGACGCTTCGCCGATCGAGGCGAGCAGGTTGACCGACGTGCGGCGCTCCTCGTCCATGATGCCCATCTTGATCGTGTTGCGTGGCAGCTTCAGCAGGTCTTCGACGCGCGCGAACAGTTCGCTCGCGAACGCGACTTCGGCGGGGCCGTGCATTTTCGGCTTCACGATATAGATCGAGCCGGTGCGCGAATTCAGCTTGTGCTTGCGATCGTGCAACGCGCACAGCGTGGTGACGACGGCGTCGAGAATGCCTTCCGGAATCTCCTGACCGTCTTTCGTCAGCACGGCCGGGTTCGTCATCAAATGACCGACGTTGCGAATGAACAGCAACGAGCGGCCATGCAGCTTGACCTTCGACGAACCGTCCGCGCCGGTGTACTCGCGATCGGAATTCAGACGGCGGGTGAAGGTCTTGCCGCCCTTCGAGACTTCTTCCGTTAGGGTGCCGTTCATCAGGCCGAGCCAGTTGCGATAGAGCTGAACCTTGTCGGCTGCGTCTACTGCCGCAACGGAGTCTTCGCAGTCGATGATCGTGCTCACCGCGGCTTCGACCAGCACGTCCTTCACGTGAGCCGAATCGGTCTTGCCGATCGAATCGTTCGCGTCGATCTGGATTTCGAAGTGCAGGCCGTTGTGCTTCAACAGCACGGCGGACGGTGCGCTCGCATCGCCGTGATAGCCGATGAATTGCGCCGGCGTCTTCAGTTCGGTCTTGCCGCTCTTCAGCGTGACGACCAGCTTGCCGCCTTCGACGCTATACAGCGTGGCGTCGGCGTGCGAGCCGTTCGCGAGCGGGGCGGCCTGATCGAGAAACTTGCGTGCATAAGCGATCACCGCGGCGCCGCGCACCGGATTGAAGGCCTTCTGCTTTTCCGCGCCGTCGGTCTCGGGGATCGCATCGGTGCCGTACAAGGCGTCGTACAGGCTGCCCCAACGTGCGTTGGCAGCGTTGAGCGCATAGCGTTGATTCGACAGCGGCACCACGAGTTGCGGGCCGGCCTGTTCGGCGATTTCGGTGTCCACGTGGTCGGTCGTGGCTTTGACGCTCGCCGGCGAGGGCACGATATAGCCGATGCCTTCGAGGAAAGCGCGATACGCGCGCACATCACGCACCGGACCCGGATTGGCGCGATGCCAGGTATCGAGTTCGGTTTGCAGGCGGTCGCGCTCGGCCAGCAGCGCACGGTTTTTCGGCGCCAACTCGTGCACGAGGGCGTCGAAACCTGACCAGAATGCGGCGCTGTCGAGTCCGGTGCCGGGCAGGGCTTCGGTTTCGACGAACTGGTCGAGGTTGGCGGCGACTTGCAGTCCACCGCGCGTGTTCATCTGAGTCATCGACTGCTCCATCCTTGAATGGGACCGATGTGGGGGCACCGGTCCGTGTTGTGCTTCTTGCTCTTATTGATGCCGCTTTGAACGAATCCGAACGGATCTCGAACTTAAGCAGCGATCGCTTGAATACCCGCGCGGGCGATTTGCGCGTCCTGATCCGACTTGACGCCCGACACGCCGACCGCGCCGATCACCTGGCCGTCGACGATCACCGGCACACCGCCTTCCAGCGTGCCTTGCAACGGCGCGCTCAGGAATGCCGTGCGGCCGTTGTTGATCATGTCTTCATACACTTTGGTTTCGCGGCGGCCGATTGCCGACGTGCGGGCCTTTTCCGTCGCGATGTACGAGCTGGCCGGCGCGCTGCCGTCCAGACGCAGCATGCCGAGTTGATGGCCGCCATCGTCGACCACCACGATAGCGACGGCCCACTGGTTCTTCTCGGCCTCCGCACGGGCGGCTTCGAGGATTCGGGTCGTTTCGGCAACAGTCAACACGGGTTTGCTCAGCATAATGAATTTCCTGTTTCGTTTATGGTAGGGATGCTTCTACAAGTTCTATCCAGTGGCGCACCGGAGTGCGCCCGGCGCCGTTCAGATGGGTCTGGCAACCGATGTTGGCCGTGAGGATCATCTCCGGCTTACCGCTTTCCAGCGCATCGAGCCTGTTGTTACGTAATCGTTCCGCAAGCTCCGGCTGGGTGATGGAATACGTGCCCGCCGATCCGCAGCACAGATGGCCGTCGGGCACGGCGGCGAGGTCGAAACCGAGCCGTTGCAGGATCGACTCGACCGCGCCGCCCAGCTTCTGCGCATGCTGCAACGTGCAGGGGCAGTGAAACGCGATTTTCCGCCGCGTCTGATCTGACAACTTCGCTGACGCCGCCGCCGGCAATTGATTCGCCTGTAGCTGATCGAGCGGCTCGTTAGCCAATACCTCCACGAGGTCTCGCGTCAGCTCGCTGACCCGCTGCGCTTTTGACGCATAGCGAGGGTCGTGGCGCAGCAGGTGCCCATACTCCTTGACGAACGCGCCGCAGCCGCTTGCGGTTTGCACGATCGCTTCGGCGCCGGCCTCGATGGCGGGCCACCACGCGTCGATATTGCGCCGTGCCCGCGCGAGGCCTGCCTCCTGCGCATCCAGATGATAATCGGTCGCCCCGCAGCAGCCGGCCTGGCGGGCATTCACGATGCCGATGCCCAGCCGGTCCAGCACGCGCGCGGCGGCCGCGTTGGTGTTCGGTGACAGCGCGGGTTGCACGCAGCCCTCCAGCATCAGCATTTTGCGCGGATGCCGCGACGCCGGCCTCGGTTCTGTCCCAGCATTTGACCGAGCGCTTCGCTTGGGGATTTTACGTCCAAGCGCGGCCGGAAGAAACGGCCGCATGGCCTGGCCGGTTTGAAGCAGCGCGCGGAATACTGCCGGATTCGGGATCACCCGGCGCAAACCCTCGCGCAGCAGGCGTTCCGGGGCGGGCCGAACAATCCTCCGCTGCAGTTCGGCGCGGCCGATATCCAGCAGCGCATGGTAGGTGACACCCGAAGGACAGGTGGTTTCACAGTTGCGGCAACTCAGGCAGCGGTCGAGGTGCAACTGGGTTTTCTGCGTGACCGGCTCGCCTTCCAGCATCTGTTTGATCAGATAAATACGGCCGCGCGGGCCGTCGAGTTCGTTGCCGAGCAACTGATAGGTCGGGCAGGTCGCGTTGCAGAAGCCGCAATGCACGCACGAGCGCAGGATCTGCTCGGCTTCGTCGGCGCGGGACAGGGTTTTGGCGGCGTCGCTGAGATTGGTTTGCATGGTGTCGTTCGCCTTCAGGGCTTCACAGGCCGATGCTTTAGGCCAAGGTTCGTGGGCCAGGATTCACAGGCCGGCATAAAGGCGGCCGGGGTTAAAGAGGCCGCGCGGGTCGAGTTGCTGTTTCAACTGCTGATGAAAGCGCAGCAGCGCGGGCGGCAACGGGGTGAACGGTTCGGCGTCTACGCATGGCGTGAAGCAGGTCGCGTGGCCACCCGCGGCGTGCGCGATCTGGCGGATCGCGGCTGCCGGCGCGTCGCTTTTGAGCCAGCGTTGCGCACCGGCCCAGTCGAGCAGCGTGTCGCCGGGCAAGCGGGTCAGTGGCGAAGCATTCGGCAGCGAGAGGCGCCACAACGGGCGTGGGTCGTCGAAAAACGCCAGACGGTGCTCACGCAACGCATGCCAGAACTGCGGATCGAGTTCGGTGCCGCCGATGCGGTCCAGCGCCGCGGCCACCGACCCCGTGCCGCCTTCGAGCCGCACATGGAGGCGTCCGTCGACGTGAGCCGCGCCGCTGATCGGCAACGCGGCGCGGCGCCACGCCGACAGTTCACGCAGCGCTTCGCCCGCGTCGAGATCGAGCGTGAGACTGCCGAGCGCGCGCGGCTTGGGCAGCACCTTGAGCGACACCTCGGTGATCAGACCGAGGCAACCGAAGCTGCCGGCGAGCAGACGTGACACGTCGTAGCCCGCGACGTTCTTCAAGACTTCACCGCCGAAGCGCAGATGCTTCGCCTCAGCGGTAATGACGCGGCAACCCAGCACGAAGTCGCGCACCGCACCGGACCACGGCCGGCGCGGCCCGGCAAGGCCGGCCGCGACCATCCCACCGACCGTGGCCGTGCCGTTGAAAACCGGCGGCTCGCAGGGCAGCATCTGGCCGGCCGCGTCGAGCACGGCGTTCAATTCGGCGACCGGGGTGCCCGCGCGTGCCGTGATCACGAGTTCGGTCGGGTCATAACTGACTACGCCGCGATGCGAGCGGGTGTCGATCGGTGTGCCTGGCACCGGGCGCCCGAGAAAAGCCTTGCTGTTGCCGCCACGAATCTTCAGCGGCGTGCCGCCTCTGTGTGCCTGCGAGACTTCGGCGACGAGCCGTTCGCTATCGTCCATCGATACCGGTTCGATCCGCATCAGAAGCGCTCCAGTTCAGGAAAGGGCAGTGCGCCGTGGTGAACATGCATCGAGCCGAACTCGGCGCAGCGGTGCAGGGTGGGTACGTTCTTGCCGGGATTCAGGAGACCCGCTGGATCGAAAGCGGCTTTCAGCGCGTGGAAAAAACCCAGTTCGTCGCGATTGAACTGCGCGCACATCTGGTTGATCTTTTCGCGGCCCACCCCGTGTTCGCCGGTGATGCTGCCGCCCACCGCCACGCACAGTTCGAGGATCTTGGCGCCGAGCGCTTCGGCGCGTTCGGTCTCGCCGGGTGCGTTCGCATCGAACAGGATCAGCGGATGCATGTTGCCGTCGCCGGCATGGAAGACATTGGCCACGCGCAAACCATATTCGGTCGACAGGTCCTCGATGCCCTTGAGCACGCGTGGCATCTCGCGGCGCGGGATCGTGCCGTCCATACAGTAGTAATCCGGCGAGATGCGGCCCACCGCCGGGAACGCATTCTTGCGGCCGGCCCAGAACCGCTGACGCTCGGCTTCGTCTTTCGCGAGCCGGATATCGGTGGCGCCGGCCGCGCGCAGCAACGCGTCGACCCGCTCCACATCTTCTTGTACGTCGCTCTCCGCGCCGTCGACTTCGCACAGCAGGATCGCCTCGGCCTCGACCGGATAGCCTGCGTGGATAAAGTCTTCCGCGGCGCGGATCGCGAGGTTGTCCATCATTTCGAGGCCGCCAGGGATCACGCCCGCGCCGATGATCCGTGCGACCGCCGCACCCGCTTTCCCGACGTCGTCGAAACTGGCGAGCAGGACCTTCGCGCTTTGCGGCTTGTGGAGCAGTTTCACAGTGACTTCGGTGAC
Organism: Paraburkholderia fungorum; assembly: GCF_046026025.1. Taxonomy (GTDB): domain Bacteria; phylum Pseudomonadota; class Gammaproteobacteria; order Burkholderiales; family Burkholderiaceae; genus Paraburkholderia; species Paraburkholderia fungorum_E. The sequence goes on from NZ_JAQQFL010000008.1 coordinate 161,750, forward strand.
GATGCCGAGCATGCCTTCCGAGCCGGTGAAGAGCGCGAGGAAATCGAAACCAGGCGCGTCCAGCGCTTCCGAGCCGAGCGTGAGACGTTCGCCGTCGATCGTGAGAATCTCGAGCTTCAGGATGTTATTGACGGTCAGTCCGTACTTCAGGCAATGCACGCCGCCCGCATTTTCCGCGACGTTGCCGCCGATCGAGCAGGCGATCTGCGACGAGGGGTCCGGCGCGTAATACAGGCCATGGGGCGCTGCGGCCTGTGAGATCGCGAGGTTGCGCACACCCGGTTGCACGCGGGCAATGCCGGCCTCGGGATCGACTTCGAGGATCCGGTTAAAGCGCGCCATCACCAGCAGAATGCCTTTGTCCAACGGCAACGCGCCGCCCGACAAACCCGTTCCGGCGCCGCGCGCGACTACCGGAATCTTCTGGGCGTTGGCGAATTTCAGCAGCGCCTCGACCTGTTCGACCTTGTCGGGCAGCGCGACCAGCATTGGCGTTGTGCGATAGGCGGCGAGGCCGTCGCATTCGAACGGACGCAAATCTTCCTGTTCGTGGAGGAGTTGCAGATCGGGGATCAGCGTGTGCAACTGCGCGACAACGGCGGCTTTGTCGTGCGTCGCGAGTGCGCCGTCGATGCGCTCGTCGTAGTGGTAGCTCATGTGGGGGTCTCCTGGAGCCGCGCCAACCTGGCGGTCAAGCCCGTGGATATGGGTGCGCGAGCGTGTCTCAGGCGGAATTGTTGCGGCTATGGCAGTCGCTGTCGACCGGCCATGCAAGTGGTCGTACCAGTTTTTGACTGGATGGTTTCTGGGTAGATGTCGCGAGTACGTTTATACATATAGGACAGGGCGAACAGACGTAACGTCTGCGTGTTAGCATTCTCAAGTGGTCATACCAGTTGGAATTGCAATGCAGACAACAGATCAGGAAGGCTCGCGCCAGGTGGCGGACGTCGTCGCCGAGCGTATCGAACGATTGATCGTCGACGGCGTGCTGAAAACAGGGCAGGCGCTGCCCTCCGAGCGGCGTTTGACCGACAAGCTCGGCGTGTCGCGCACGGCGCTGCGCGAAGGGCTCAAGCTCTTGCGGGCACGCGGCATCATCGAAACCTCCCACGGCAAAGGCTCGTTTGTCGCCAGCCTCACCGCGCAACCCGCGCTCACGCCGATGATGCATCTGCTCGGTTCGCAGCCGCGCACGCTCTACGATCTGTTCGAGGTGCGCGCCTTGCTCGAAGCGGAATCCGCACGCCTGGCGGCGCTGCGCGGCACGCCCGCGGACTTCGTGCTGATCACGCGCCGCTACGAGGACATGCTCGCGGCGCATGGCAAGGAAACCAGCGCGTCCACCCACGCGCGGCTCGATCACGCGTTTCACCTCGCGATTTGCGAGGCCTCGCATAACCCGGTGCTGGTGCATACCTTGAGTACGCTGACCGACCTGCTATTGAGTTCGGTGTTTGCGTCGGTGAACAATCTCTATCACCGCGAGCCGCAAAAACGGGTAATCGATCGTCAACATGCGCGGCTTTACAACGCCGTGACCGGCAAGCTGCCCGAGCAGGCCCGCAAGGCCGCGGCCGATCATATCGCCAGTGTGTGCGCAAACCTACGGGAAATCGAACAGGAAGAGCAGCGGCTCGTGCGCGCCACGCTGCGGCTGGAGGGCTGGGAGTAACCGGCGCGAATGCCGCGCCACGAAGCGGCCTTTACGGCAGCGCGCATACGTGCCGCCGCTTGATAGGCTCTACAATTGCCCACTCACACAAAAAATCGCGTGTCGCCCCACGCATGCACCCCATGCCTACTATCAGCGAGCTTTTCGTCTACCCAATCAAATCGTGTGCCGGCATTGCGCTCAAGGAAGCGCGCCTGCTCGCCACGGGCTTCGAATACGATCGATACTGGATGGTCACCGACCCGAGCGGCGCGATGCTCACGCAGCGCGAGTATCCGCGCCTCGCGCTGATCAAGGCCGAGATCGGCGAACACGAACTCGTGATCAGTGCGCCGGGCATGAGCGTCTTGCGCACGCCGCTCGACGCCGCCGCACTCGGCGCGGCGCCAAGGGTGCAAACCGTGGTCTGGCGCGACGCGGCCTACGGGCTCGACACCGGCGAAGCAAGCGCCGCGTGGTTTTCAGCGTTTCTCGGCGTGCCGGCACGGCTTCTGCGCTTCAACCCCGAGCGCGAGCGGATTGTGGATCCGGAGTACACCGCCAGCGTCGGCGGCGCCACCACGTATTTCGCCGACGGCTTTCCGCTGCTGGTGATCGGCCAGGCCTCGCTCGACGATCTGAATGTGCGCCTGAACAATAAGGGCGCCCCGTCGATTCCGATCGACCGGTTTCGCCCCAACGTCGTCCTGACGGGGCTCGATGCATACGAAGAAGACTATGTCGAGAGTTTGAATGTCGACAGCGTGGAGGGTGAGACCGTGCAGTTGCAACTGGTCAAGCTGTGCGCGCGCTGTCCGATGCCGACCATCGATCAGGCGAAGGGTGCGCCCGATCCCGAGTGGCCCAACGAGCCAACCGACACCATGAGCGCCTACCGGGCGAATCCGCAGCGAAACGGTGCGCTGACGTTCGGCAACAATGCCGTCGTCGCGCGTGGGGCCGGGACGTGGCTGCGTGTCGGGCAAGAAGTCGAAGCGGAATTGGGTTTTGGTGATTGAGCCGGGGTTCAACCGAGGCACGCTGTCCCTGCGGCTGTTCCCTCGGTTGTTCCCGCTAATGCCGGCTGCGCCCGGTCAGCGCGGCGAGGATCACCGGCATTGGTGCCGGCTTGACGAAATGATGATTGAATCCTGAGCGCAACGACTCGATCCGGTCCTCGACGCGTGAGAGGCCCGTCACCGCGACCAGCGTGGGCGGTGGCGTGTCGGCCACGCGGCGAATGCGCCGGGCGACCGCGCGCCCATCGAGACGCGGCATTTCGACGTCGAGCAGTGCGGCTCGCGGATGCCACGCGCAATACTGCGCGAACGCGTCGAGACCGTTGCGCGCGGTGCGGATGTCGAAACCATGCGCGCTGAAAAACAGCACGTAGGCGGCCAGCAGATTCGGGTCGTCGTCGGCGATCAGCAGGCGTGCGGCATCGTCAGTGCACATCCGGTTTCTCCAGGTTGGTACCTGATGTTGAGCAATTTGAAGTCCCGCTGAAATCGGGACTCAAAAGATGTTTTCTTCGGTCATTCCGGCAAGTTGTCCGACGCCACCGTCGATGAAAATTACCGCTTGCGGATAAAAAAGCGCGAATCGCAGGGGATATCGAGGCGGTCCGCCGCATCGAGACGCTGTTCACCAAGCCCATCACACACGTCCCGCAGCGCAGATCTACACACTGGGAAGTTATATTTCCGCCGGACTGCCAAAGCCGCCACCCGCACGTGCACAGTGCTGCGTCGCACCATCCCTGTGCCTGGCTGCATCAAATCGTGACGCGCGCGCGTCTCGCCGCACCCCCGTGTTATTCACCTCGAAGGCCCGCTACGCGGCGCTGTAGCCCGTATTTCACACGCTTGGCACGGGCTTTGCGTTAAGCCTTGCCACCGGATCAACGTGGATCCGGCGCGAGCGCAACAACAGGGCACTCGCTGCAACACAGGTCAGGACAACGGCGTCCCCCGAATTCAGTCATCGACTGGGTTCGCGGGACGCCGTTTTTATTTCCGGAATCGCTTTCGCCCGATGTCGCGCGTTGGCGACCGAAGTACAGCAAGCCCAGCACACTGAGGAATCGCGGTCATGAAAATCATCGTTATCGGTCACGGGATGGTCGGCCACAAACTGGTCGAATGCCTGGCGCAAGACGCGGCGCATGGCCTCGATATCACGGTGCTGTGCGAAGAATCCCGACCCGCGTACGACCGCGTGCACCTGTCCGAATTCTTCTCGGGCAAAACGGCGGACGACCTGTCGCTCGTCGAACCGGGTTTCTTCGAACGCCAGAACGTCTTGCTGAAGCTGAATGCGAAAGCGGTGGCGATCGACCGTGACGCGCGCACGGTGACGGTATCGACCGGCGAGACCTTGCCGTACGACAAGCTGGTGTTCGCTACGGGTTCCTATCCGTTCGTGCCCCCCGTGCAAGGCCGCGAGCGGGCCGACTGCTTCGTCTATCGCACCATCGACGATCTCGAAGCCATGCAGGAATGTGGCGCGCGCTCGAAGACCGGCACGGTGGTCGGCGGCGGCCTGCTCGGTCTCGAATGCGCGAAGGCATTGCGCGACATGGGCTTGCAAACGCACGTGGTCGAGTTCGCGCCGCGCCTGATGGCGGTACAGGTCGACGAAGGCGGCGGCCGCGTGCTGCGTAGCAAGATCGAAGAGCTGGGCCTGACGGTGCACACGCAGAAGAACACCACCGCGATCGTCGACGGCGAGAACGGCACGCATCGCATGCAGTTCGCCGACGGCAGCTTCCTCGACACCGACATGATCGTGTTCTCCGCGGGCATTCGTCCGCGCGACGATCTGGCCCGCGCGAGCGGCCTCGCGCTCGGCGAACGCGGCGGCATCGTGATCGACAACGCGTGCCGCACCAGCGACCCGCACATCTACGCGATCGGCGAGTGTGCGTTGTGGAACGGCCAACTGTTCGGCCTCGTGGCGCCCGGTTATGACATGGCGCGCGCGGTGGCGAAGCAACTGCTCGGCGGCCCGGCGGAATTCGCGGGCGCCGACATGAGCACCAAGCTGAAACTGATGGGCGTGGACGTTGCCAGCATCGGCGACGCGCACGGCAATACGCCGGGCAGCCGCGCCTATCAGTTCAGCGACGAACGCAAGCAGGTCTACAAGAAGCTGGTGGTGTCCGGGTGCGGCAAGTATCTGCTCGGCGGTGTGATGGTGGGCGAGGCGAGCGAATACGGCACGCTGCTGCAGATGATGCTGAACCGGATCGAGTTGCCGGCGTCGCCTGAATTCCTGATTCTGCCATCGTCCGACGGTCAGGCGAAACCGGCGCTCGGCGTCGAGGCATTGCCGGCCGCCGCGCAGATCTGCTCGTGCAACAACGTCTCGAAGGGCGACCTGTGCGCGGCTGTTTGCGCGGGCGCGACCGACATCGGCGCGTTGAAGTGCGCGACCCAGGCCGGCACCTCGTGCGGCGGCTGCGTGCCGCTCGTCACGCAGGTGATGAAAGCGGAGATGAAAAAGCAGGGCCTCGCGGTCAACAATCATCTGTGCGAGCACTTCCCGTATTCGCGCCAGGAGCTGTATCACATCGTACGCGTGGAAGGCGTGCGCAGTTTCGGCGAATTGCTGGCGAAGCACGGACACGGTCTGGGCTGCGATATCTGCAAGCCGGCCGTGGCGAGCATCCTCGCCTCGTGCTGGAACGAATTCGTGCTGAAGAAGGAACACGCTTCGCTGCAGGACACCAACGATTACTACCTCGCCAACATTCAGCGCGACGGCACCTATTCCGTCGTGCCGCGCATGGCGGGTGGCGAAGTGACGCCTGACGGTTTGATCACGGTTGGTCAGGTCGCGAAGAAGTACGGCCTGTACACGAAGATCACCGGTGGTCAGCGGGTCGATCTGTTCGGCGCGCGGGTCGAGCAACTGCCTTTCATCTGGGAAGAACTGATCGCGGCCGGTTTCGAATCGGGCCATGCCTACGGCAAATCGCTGCGCACGGTGAAGTCATGCGTGGGTTCGACGTGGTGCCGCTACGGGGTCGGCGATTCGGTGGGCCTCGCGGTTGAACTCGAGAACCGCTACAAGGGCCTGCGTACCCCGCACAAGATCAAATTCGGCGTGTCGGGCTGCACACGCGAATGCGCGGAGGCGCAAGGCAAGGACGTCGGCATCATCGCGACCGAGAAGGGCTGGAATCTCTACGTCTGCGGCAACGGCGGCATGAAGCCGCGTCATGCCGAACTGCTCGCTTCGGACCTCGATCAGGAAACGCTGGTGCGCTACATCGACCGCTTCCTGATGTTCTACGTGCGTACCGCCGATCGTCTGCAACGCACCAGCGTATGGCGCGACAACCTTGAAGGCGGACTCGATTATCTGAAGGACGTCGTCGTCAACGATCACCTGGGCGTGGCCGCGGAACTCGAAGTGGACATGCAGCAGGTGGTCGACACCTACGAATGCGAATGGAAGAAGGCCGTGACCGATCCTGAAACGCGCAAGCGCTTCCGCCACTTCGTCAACAGTGGCGAGCCGGACAGCAACGTCGCTTTCGTCGAGGAACGCGGCCAGATCCGGCCCGCGACGCTCGACGAGCGGCGCTCGAAACTCGCTTCGATTCCTGTGGTTGTCGAAACCGTCTGATTCTTTTTTTGCGTCATTCACTGAGGACCTGCGCCATGAACCTTGACCGTCTTCCGCTTGCCTGGACAGCGATTTGCCCGATCGACGACATTGTTCCCAACACGGGCGTGTGCGCGCTCGTCAATGGCGAACAGGTGGCGGTATTCCATGTGAACAACGGCGACGGCGACGACGACGCCGTCGTCTATGCGATCGAAAACTACGATCCGGGCTCGCAGGCAGCCGTGCTTTCGCGCGGGCTGATCGGCAATCTCGGTGAGCGCCTTGTCGTTGCCTCGCCGATCTACAAGCATCACTTCGATCTGCGCACCGGCGAGTGCCTCGAAACACCGGCCTATTCTGTCAGCGCATTCGCCGCGCGGGTGGAAAGCGGGCAGGTGTGGGTCGCGATGTGAGCCGCTGATTTTCTGGTCAACCTTCTCGACGATGCCGCCTGCCATGTCCTCCCGTAGCGTAAAAACAGTGTGCCCCTACTGCGGCGTCGGCTGCGGGATGGTGCTGCACGTCGAGGACGGGCAGGTCGTCAAAATCTCCGGCGACAAGGAGCATCCGGCGAACTTCGGGCGGCTCTGCACCAAGGGCCAGTCGGCGCACGTCGCGTTGCGCAAGTCGGGGCGTCTGGAAGGCGCATTCGTGCGTCATGCCCGCGGCCAGGACCCGACACCGCTGCCGATGGCGCAGGCGATCAGTGACACGGCAGCGCGTCTGCGTGGCCTGCTCGATGCGCACGGACCGGACGCGCTGTCGTTCTATGTGTCCGGGCAGATGTCAATCGAGGCGCAGTACCTCGTCAACAAGCTCGCCAAGGGGTTTGTCGGGACCAACAACATCGAATCGAATTCGCGTCTTTGCATGGCGAGCGCGGGCAGCGGTTACAAGCTCTCGCTTGGCGCGGACGGCCCGCCGGGGTCGTACGAAGACATCGATCATGCCGACCTGTTCTTCGTGATCGGCGCGAATATGGCCGACTGTCATCCGATTCTGTTCCTGCGGATGATGGATCGCGTGAAGGCAGGGGCGAAACTGATCGTGGTCGACCCGCGCCGCAATACGACCGGGGACAAGGCCGATCTCTTTCTGCCGATCAAGCCGGGCACCGACCTGGCCTTGCTCAATGGCCTGCTGCATCTGCTGCATGAAAACGGCCATACGGATGCGGCTTTTATCGCTGACGCCACCCAGGGCTGGGACACGATGCCCGCTTTCCTCGCGGACTACACGCCCGAGAAAGTCGCGGAGATCACGGGGCTCGCCGCCGAGGACATCCGTCAGGCCGCGCACATGATTGGCGCAGCGCCGGAGTGGATGAGCTGCTGGACCATGGGTCTCAATCAGAGCACGCATGGCACATGGCACACGAACGCGATTTGCAATCTGCATCTGGCGACGGGCAAGATTTGCCGCCGTGGCAGCGGACCGTTCTCGCTGACCGGTCAGCCCAATGCGATGGGCGGCCGTGAAATGGGCTATATGGGACCCGGTTTGCCGGGGCAGCGTTCGGTGCTGGTCGAAGAAGACCGCGTGTTTATCGAAGACCTGTGGGGCATTCCAAAGGGTACGTTGAAAACGGCGCTCGGCAACGGCACGATCGATATGTTCAGCCGCATGGCCGCGGGCGAGATCAAGGCGTGTTGGATTATCTGCACGAATCCGGTGGCGAGCGTCGCGAACCGTCAGAACGTTATCGCCGGATTGCGCGCGGCCGAGCTCGTGATCTCGCAGGACGCGTTCCTCGATACCGAGACCAACCGTTACGCCGATGTGCTCTTGCCCGGTGCGCTATGGGCCGAAGCCGAAGGCGTGATGATCAACTCCGAGCGCAATCTGACGTTGATGCAAAAGGGCATCGAGCCGCCCGGCGCCGCGCTGCCGGACTGGCAGATCATTGCGCGTGTAGCGTGCGAAATGGGATTTGCCGATGCGTTTACCTACGGTAGCGCCGAAGAGATTTTCGCGGAAATCACGCGCGTGTCGAATCCGAAAACCGGCTACGACTTGCGCGGCGCAAGCCACGGCCGGCTGAAGGACACGCCGCTGCAATGGCCGCTGGCTTCCAGCGATGGCGCCGAGCGCAACCCGGTTCGTTATCTGAACGACGGCGTTAGCCAGACGCTGAAGGAAGCGCCCGACGGCAGCCGCCCACGGCTGGTGTTCCCGACCGCGAGCGGCAAGGCCGTGTTCTTCGCCCGCGCCTTCGCAGCCCCGGCCGAATTGCCGGATCGGGAATTTCCGGTCGTGCTGAATACGGGCCGTTTGCAGCATCAATGGCACACCATGACCAAGACCGGCAAGGTGGCGATGCTCAACAAGCTGAATCCGGGCCCGTTCGTCGAGATTCATCCGGAAGACGCGGCCACACTCGGCATCAAGGCCCGCGATCCGGTCGAGATCCGTTCACGGCGTGGGCGGGCCGTGCTGCCTGCCGTCGTCACCGAGCGCGTGCAGGCAGGCAACTGCTTTGCGCCCATGCACTGGAACGACGTCTTCGGCGAGGACCTGTGTATCAACGCCGTCACGAGCGATGCAATCGATCCGATCTCGCAGCAGCCCGAACTCAAGTTCTGCGCGGTCGCGCTGAGCCCCGTTGCGGCCGATGCCATCGAGCCGGTTTCGAACGCGGATGACGAGACGCTCACCGAGTCGCTCACCGAAACGTTCACCGACGCGCTTGCCACCGGAATCGACGCAGCGACAGCAAACGCTCTATCGGCGGACACCGAGGAACTGGACATGCCCCGCATCAACGCACTGACTAGCCTGTTGCAGCTTCCACCGACACCCGCGCCGTCGCTCACGGAAACCGAGCGGGCCTATCTGGCTGGTTTCGTCAGTGGCCTGCGCTCGGCAGAAGCACAGAACATCGACAGCGTGCCGGTTCTCCCGGCTGGCGCACCGGTGGATCCGGCGAACCGCCTGTATGTGGACGGTTTGCTGGCCGGACTTTATAGCCGCAGCGGAACCCATGCGGCCGTGCCCGCAGGTGTGCTTGCCGCGCCGCATGCCGACGCGGCGCATGCATCCGGTGTGCGTATCTTGCGCGTGCGCCCCAAAGTGACCTTGCTGTGGGCCTCGCAAACCGGCAACACGGAATCGCTGACCGAGCGTTATGCCACGCGTCTGATGGAGTCCGGCTTCGAAATCCGCACGTCATGCATGGCGGACTACCAGGTTTCGGCGCTGGCGAAAGCGCAATACGTGCTGCTGATGTCGAGCACCTTCGGCGACGGCGATCCGCCCGATAACGCGCAAAGTTTCTGGTCGCATCTCGCCAGCGACGCAGCGCCTCGCCTCGACGGTTTGCGCTACGCGGTACTCGCGCTGGGAGACCGCAACTACGATCAGTTTTGTGGCCACGGCCGCCGTCTGGATGACCGTTTCGCCGCGCAAGGCGCGCTGCGGTTGATGGATCGCGTTGACTGTGACAGCGAGTATCAGGAGCACGCCGACGCATGGCTCGAAAGCATCATCGTGCGCATCAAGGAAGAAGATGCGGCGCTGCATGCGGTGCCGCCGGGCGGCATGATCAACGCCGTGGTGCCTGGCGCCGTGCCGACCAAGACGCGGCCGGCCGCATCGCGGCTCGTCAGGAATCTGCAATTGAACAAGCAGGGCGCGGCTAAAGACACGCGTTACTTCTCGTTGAACACGCGCGACTCGGGTCTCGAGTACGAGGCCGGCGATGCGCTGGGCGTATGGCCGAGCAATTGCCCTGAACTGGTCGACGAGTTGATCAGCCTGAGTGGCTTGACTGCCGACGCGGCGGTCAACGTCAACGTGTCCGGTGCGGGTGAAATGCAGCTCGCCGACGCGCTTGCCAGGCACTACGAAATCGCGCGCCCCAGCCCAGAAGCGCTCGCGTTCATTGCCGCACGCAGTAGCAACGGCGCACTGCGCGATCTGCTCTCCGCCGAGCGCAAAGCCGACCTCAAACAATGGCTGTGGGGCCAACAGCTCGCCGACGTACTCCACGAATTTCCCGTCAAGCTGACGGCAACCGAATTGACCGGCATGCTCAAGCGCCTGCAACCGCGTCTGTATTCGATTGCTTCGAGCCCGAAGGCGCACCCCGGCGAAGTCCATCTGACGGTTGCCGCGGTTCGGTACAGCAATGGCCGCCGCCATCGCAAGGGCGTCTCGTCGACGTTCCTGGCCGACCGTGCAGGCGACGTCAATGTGCCCGTGTTCGTGCAGAAATCCGCACACTTTCGGCCTCCTCATGTTTCCGGCACACCGATCATCATGGTCGGACCAGGCACTGGCGTTGCACCGTTTCGCGGTTTCCTGCACGAACGGCGTGCACGCGGTGACAAGGGGCGCAATTGGCTGTTTTTCGGCGAGCAACACGCAGCCACTGATTTTTACTATCGCGACGAACTTGAAGCGATGCGGGACAGCGGTGTGCTGACCCGGCTCGACGTGGCTTTCTCGCGCGATCAAACGGAAAAAATCTACGTGCAGGACCGCATGCGCGAGCAGGGTGCGCAACTGTGGGCATGGCTCGAAGACGGTGCGCATTTCTACGTCTGCGGTGACGCAAACCGGATGGCACGAGACGTCGATGCGGCGCTCAAGCAGGTGGTCGCCCAGCACGGTGGCATGAGCGAAGAAAGAGCCGGCGAGTATGTGAGCCATTTAGCGCAGGAAAAGCGCTACGTACGCGACGTTTATTGATTTTTTGCGCGACTGGCACAGGCGCGGCATCACGATTTCAGAGAGTCGAAGTACAGGAGCACGGATGGCATGAAGGTTGCATATTCAGACCGGAATTCAACGTCATGACCACTCCGGTGCACAGTGCACGAGCGCAATGAATCGGCGCGACGCACCAGGTTAGAAAACAGTCAGTCTATTTGAGGATGCCTAATGAAAAACGTGATGAGCTCATTAAAGAGTGGAGATTGGCGCGCACTGGTGGCGTGTTTTCTCTACTTCGACACCGGCTTCACTGTCTGGGTGCTATACGGGCCGCTCGCGCCGTTCATCAGCAAGAGCGTTGCAATGACGCCTGCGCAGCAAGGTTTGCTGGTCGCCGTACCGGTGCTGTCGGCGGCAATCCTGCGCGTGACGCTCGGTAACCTCTATCAATCGGCGCATGGCAAACGCATTGCGCTGATGGGCGTGTTGCTGTCGGCGGTGCCGACCATCGTGTTGCCGTTGTTGCCGTTCGTGCCGTCGTACACCTTGCTGCTGGTGCTCGGCGTGTTCCTCGGCGTGGGCGGTGCGAGTTTCGCGGTGGCGTTGCCAATGGCGGGCAGCAACTATCCGCCGAAAGTACAGGGCCTGGTGCTGGGCCTTGCCGCCGCGGGCAACATCGGCGCGGTGCTCGACGGCTTCCTGTTTCCGCAACTGGCCGCCCATTACGGATGGCAAATGGCGACTGCCGGTGCGCTGCCGCTGCTCGCCATCGCTGCGATCACGCTGTACTTCTGGGCGAACGATTCCGGCATCAAATCGGGCAGCGTGCTACGCGCGTTCGGCAGCTTCTCGGTCACGCTCGTCGGGTTGATCGTGCTGGTGCTGCTGGTCGAAGCGGGCATGTTCGGTTCGGGCAAGACCGGTGTGCTGCTGTTGCCGGTGATCGGCGCGTTGCTGGCGATTGCCGTGCTGCCCAGTAAATATCGCGCGGTGCTGGCCGAGCGCGATACGTGGGTGATCATGCTGGTGTACAGCATCACGTTCGGCGGGTTTGTCGGCATGTCGTCGTATGTTTCGCTGCTGCTGACCAACCTGTATCAGTTGTCGAAGATCGACGCGGGGCTGTTCATGGCATTGCTTGCCGCAACCGGCGCGATCGTGCGGCCGTTGGGCGGTTTGATTGCCGATAAGGTGTCCGGCGTGCGCGCCTTGACCATCCTGCTCGCGATCATTTCGCTGTGCGATTTTGTTTTCGCCGCGGCAATGCCTTCGATTGTGGGCGGCATTGCGCTGCTGCTGTGCCTGTACGTGGCCTTCGGTCTGGGTAACGGCGCGACCTTCCAACTGGTGCCGCATCGCTGGGCGGGCCGCACCGGGTTGATGTCGGGTATCGTCGGCGCTGCGGGAGGCATTGGTGGCTTCTATCTGCCGGTGGTGATGGGCATTGCGAAGGAAAGCACGGGCAGCTATCAGATGGGCTTCGCGACCTTCGGCGCGCTGGCGGCTTGCGCGTTCGTTGCGATCGTTGCGCTGCGCCGTCCGTGGATGGCGTGGTCCATGCACACCAGTGTGATTCACGCGCACGCAACGGAGTAATGCAACTCATGCACCAGGGCGTGCGCGTCGCCACGCAGGGTGTCGTGGTGATGCGCGCGCTCCCGCGCTATGCGCCGGTTATTTCCATCGTGCCCGCGGCGAGAATGGCGGGCACTCGTGCCGCAAGTTCATCGATTGCGACCCGCATCCTCGACGGCAGATGCCGCGTCTGTTGCCAGGCCAGATGAAGCTCGATGCGCGGTCCAGGCAACTCGGGCAGCACCTTGACCAGCGCGCCGCTATTGAGCGCGTCGGCGATCAGCCAGCACGGCACACGTGCGATACCCGCACCGGCGACGGTGGCCGCGAGAATGGTCTCGAGGTCGTCCAGACGTAGCCGATGCCGGGCCACCACGCTCTGCCATGCGCCGTTTTCATCCGGCAGCGGCCACGCTGCTTCTTGCCGCCCGGTCACATAGAAGATGCCCTCATGGGCGGCGAGGTCGGCGACCGTGCGTGGCGTGCCGTGTTTCGCCAGGTAGGCGGGCGCCGCGCATAGCGTCATGATCTGCTCGCCAAGCCGGCGCGCCACCAATCCCGCCGGCGCGCCGCGCAGGTGTCCGCTTCGCACGACCAGATCGATTCCTTCTTCGACCAGATCGGTAACCCGGTCGGTGAAACTGATCTGCAACTCCAGTTGCGGATATCGCTGCGTCAACTCCAGCAGAATCGGTGCAACACAGCGCCGCCCGAACAACACGGGCACGCTCACATGCAAGCGCCCCTGTGGATCGCGGCGCCCTGCGTGCAGGGTGGCTTCGCCGGCTTCGAGTTCGGCCAGCGCGCGCACGCAGCGCTCGTAGAACGCATGGCCGTCTTCGGTCAGGCTCTGGCTGCGCGTGGTGCGGTGAAAGAGCCGTGTGCCGAGCTGGTCCTCCAGACGTGCGATGGTCTTGCCGACCGCCGAGCGTGACAGGTGCATGCGCTCGGCGGCGAGCGCAAAGCTGCCGGCCTCCGCCGCATTCACAAAGGCGGCGATGCCGCTCAGACGGTCTCTCATCGAAGATTCTCCCTGCTGGCTCACCACAACAATTGGCGAATAAAACGCTACAAGATAGCGAATATTCTCCGCCACTGTAGCGTGTTTCGAAACCGTAGACTTTTTGCCATCAGTAACGAACAGGCGGGAGCCGACATGCAAACGATGGGCAAATGGGTTTTTCGGGAAGCGGGCGTGCAGCATCTGAAACTGGAAGAAACGGCTGTGCCTACGCCCGGCGCGGGGGAGATCGTCGTGCGCGTGGCGGCGGTTGCGTTGAATTACCGCGATCTGGGCTTCATTAACGGCGGCCAATCGGGCACGACGCTGACGCTGCCGGCTACGCCGGGTTCTGATCTGGCCGGCGTCGTGGTGGCCACGGGCGCAGGCGTGACGCGGTTCAGCGAAGGCGACGACGTGCTCGGTACGTTCTGGGCGGGGTGGATCGACGGCGAATGGCCGCCTGAGGCACGCGTGCTCGGTGGCTCCTTGCCCGGCGTGCTGGCGCAGTACATCGTGTTGAATGAAGCCTGGGCGGTGCGCGCGCCGCGCACGCTGAGCGCGATCGAAGCCAGCACGCTGCCATGTGCCGGGCTCACCGCGTGGTTCGCGCTGGTCGAGAAGGGCGCTGTGCACGCCGGGCAAACGGTGCTGATGCAAGGCACCGGCGGCGTGGCGCTGTTCGGTGTACAACTCGCCCGGGCCCACGGCGCACAGGTCATCGTGACGTCGAGTAGCGCCGCCAAGCTGCGGCGCGTGCGCGAACTCGGTGCGACGCATGGTATCGACCGCACCGGGACGCCCGATTGGGATCGTGTTGCGCGCGAGATGACGGGCGGAGGTGGCGTCGATCACGTATTCGAACTGGCGGGCGGCGATAACCTCGGCGCCTCGTTGCGTGCGCTGCGTCAGGGCGGCCGCATTTCGCTGATCGGCACGCTCGACGGCTACAACATGTCACTGCCGAGTATTCCGTCGTTCATCGGCCGGCCGACGATCCAGGGCATCGGCGTTGGACATCGGCGCGCACTCGACGATCTGGTGCGCGCGGTCGATATGCTCGATCTCAAGCCCGTTGTCGATACGGTCTACGCATTCGACGAGTTGCCGGCGGCGCTGGCGCATCTCGAACGCGGTGCGTTCGGCAAAGTGGTGGTCGAGGTCGGTGCCTGAGGCGGGAGCGTTTGCCGTGGGCCGGAAAATAAGCAGGCAAATACTTGCATGTTGTGTGTGGCGTGCCTAATATGCAGTCAGGAGGCTGCATATGAACATCTCTTCAGACGCAACGAAAAACTCAGCGAAAGACGCATCGACCGATCGCATCGAAAAACAGATTCTGCTGAAGGCGCCGCGCTCACGCGTGTGGCGCGCGGTGTCGAACGCCGAGGAATTCGGCAAATGGTTTTGCGTGGATTTTACCGGCAAGCGGTTTGTGGCCGGTCAGTCCATTCAAGGCAACATCACCTATCCGGGTTATGAGCACCTTGTGATGGACGTGCTGGTGGAGAGGGTCGAAGCGGAACATCATCTGTCGTTTCGCTGGCATCCGGCCGCGGTGGACGTAACGGTCGATTACTCGCCGGAGCCCACCACGCTGGTCGTATTCGAGTTGAACGAGGTCGATTCGGGCACGTTGTTGCGTGTGAGCGAATCGGGTTTTGACCGGATTCCCGCCGCGCGCCGCGCGGAAGCGTTCCGCATGAATAGCGGCGGCTGGGAAGAGCAGATGATCAACATCGAAAAATATGTCGCCAAGGCTTAAGCTGTCCAACAAGCCGCCCAGTGCCAAACCCGCTGCCGGTCATGCACGTGTAAAAGCCGCCATGCTGCGAAGCTCCGCGCAGATTTTTGCGGCGCTCGGCGACGAAACACGTCTGCGTCTGATCGCCGTGTTGTGCGCGGGCAGTGCGATGTCGATTGCACAGTTGACCGCCGGAACGGAAATGACACGGCAGTCGGTCACGCAGCATTTACAGGTGCTGGCCAACGCGGGCCTGGTACGCGACGTCAAGGCAGGCCGTGAACGCTTATGGGCGTTCGAGCCAGCCCACCTGGACGAAGCGCGGCGCGCGCTCGAAGCGATTTCGCAGCAGTGGGACCAGGCGTTGTTGCGATTGAAGGCGCTGCTTGCCAACCCTTAGAACTTGTGGCGCAACGCGACCCGCACGGCGAGCTGATTGCCCGTCGACGAAGGCGCCTGCACGCCCGGAATAAACGCGTTGTCGAGAATCGAGTTCGTCGAGCTGCCCGCGACCTTCTGGTATTCGCCCTGCACGTAAACGTCGGTGCGGTTCGTCAGGTTGTAATCCGCCATCAAACCGACCGAGTGAATTTTCGGCTTCACGCTGCCGGTCGACGCATCGTAGTTCTCCATCGTGTACACATACTGCGCGCCGATAAAGAAGGCCGGCGTGAACTGGTATTTGCCGTTCACTTCGAAATTCTGGTACTTCAGCGTATTCAACCGGACGCCGGATGCCGCCAGCGGAATGCCGATATAGCCGTTGCCCGTCGGATCCTGATAGTTTGAGTTGGTGTAGGCAAAACCCGCGGTCGCCGCACCGACCGTGTAGTTGATGCCGGCGCCGAACACCCGCATGCGCCCGGCGATAAAGCTCGCGTCGTTCGCCGTGATCGCGCCGGTGGAACCCGCGCCCGGATTGTTTGCCTGCAGGTACGCAGCGGCAATCAGCAGCCCGCCGTTCGCATACTGGCCGCCAAAGCTGTAGGCGCGGTTGTTCGCGAAGTTCGTGTCGTTGCTGAAGCTGTACACGCCGCCGAACTGAAAGCCCGCGATCTCCGGGCTCGCGTACTTCACGCTGTTGCCGAGGCGGAACGAGTTGTCCGTATTGTCGTTGTCGTACGGATGAGCAAACAGGTAGCCGGCCCAGTTGCCGTTGGCTGTGGTCTGCGCGAGGTAGTCGACCACCGAGTCGTACTGGCGTCCGAGCGTGACTGTACCGAGGCGGCTATCGCTCAAGCCCACATAAGCCTGGCGGCCGAACATGCGGCCGCCCTGGCCGAGCCGTCCGGAGCTCACGTCGAAGCCGTTTTCCAACTGGAACACCGCCTTCATGCCGCCGCCCAGATCTTCCGACCCCTTCAGCCCCCAGCGGCTGCCTTGCGCGTAGCCGCTCGCCATTTCCCAGACCGCGCCGCGCCCGGCGTTGTTGGTGTAGTCGATGCCTTCGTCGAGCACGCCGTACAGGGTCACGCTGCTCTGTGCGAAGGCGGACGGGGCCGCCAGCGAGGCGAGCGCGGTGAAAGCGGTGGTGGCGATGAGATTCTTTTTCATTGTGACTGATGAACTCCAGACGTTGGTAATGAGCGGCCGCGATGGTTCAAAACGGGGTTCAAAAGGCGGCTCGAAGGGAGTTCGAACCGCGATCCGACTGGTTTTAAAGGCCACTGCTTTTTGGCAAAGCCCGGATTCTGCTATTCGAGACGGGAATCGCGTATGAGGCACATCCCTGGATAAACGTGATTTTTTCGAATGTTTGTCCCGCAAATTATTCGCTTGTGGCGCATCGTGTCGCAGAGAAAAATTCCGTTCATGCACCTTTGGCATGAAGGCGATAGCCGAAGGCAATGCGCCAACGCACCAGGTTTTCAGGAGACGACATGCGACTCGATCGAAATTTTGCTAACGGCTGCTTTATCGACGCGGCAAGCGACGAGCTCATCGCCGTCATCAACCCCGCCACCGGCGCTGTGATTGCACACGTCACGGGCGCCACCCGGGCCGAGGCCGTCGCCGCGGTCGACGCGGCAGCCGCCGCGCAAAAGGGCTGGCGCAAGCTGCCTTCGGCCGAGCGCGCGGTCTATCTGCACAAGCTCGCCGACGCGCTCACGGAATGCGCGCCGGCCATCGGCGCGGCGCTCGCGCTGGAGTCGGGCAAGAGCGTCGCCGACGCCACCAATGAGGCGATTTACGCCGGCCAGATCACCCGCTATCACGCCGAGTGGGCGCGCCGCATCGAAGGCGAGGTGATTCCGAGCGACACGCCCGACGAAAACCTTGTGCTGCATCGCGAACCGATCGGCGTGGTCGCGTGCCTGATCCCGTTCAATTACCCGGTCTATACGTTCATGCGCAAGGTGGCGCCCGCGCTGATCGCCGGCAACACCGTGGTGGTGCGCCCGAGCAACAACACGCCGACCTCCGCGTTCGAGATCGCGAGGGCGGTGGAGAAGGCCGGCCTGCCGGCCGGCGTCGTGAACATTCTCGCGATGAATCACGCAACCGCCGAGGCGCTCTGCACGCATCCCAAGGTCGGCATGATCACGCTGACGGGCAGTGTCGGCGCGGGACGCAAGGTACTCGAATACTGCAAGGCGAACATCGCCAAGCCGTCGCTCGAACTGGGCGGCAAGACGCCCGCGATCATCGAGGCAGATGCCGATCTCGAGAAGGCCGCGCGCGATCTGGTCGCGTCCAAAACCACGCACTGCGGGCAGCTTTGCACGGCGATTGAACGCGTCTACGTGCAGGAAAGCGTGCATGACCGTTTCGTCGCGCTGCTCAAGAAGCACATGAGCGCGGTGGAATGCGGCGATCGCAGCGAACAGCCTTCGCTGATGGGGCCGCTCGTCAACGAGGCGTCGCGCCAGTCGATTCACGGCATGGTCGAGCGCGCGGTTGCGGCGGGCGCCACGCTGGAAACCGGCGGCAAGCTGCCGCAAGGCGTGGGCTATTTCTATCCGGCCACCTTGCTGTCGAACTGCCGCCAGGACATGGAAATCATCCAGGAAGAAACCTTCGGTCCGATCATGCCGGTTGTCAAATACCGCACGCTCGACGAAGCACTGGAGATGGCCAACGACCATCAGTTCGGTTTGTCATCGGTGCTTTACACCGAGACCTATCGCAGCGCGATGAAGATCGCCAACGGCATCGAGGCAGGCGAGTTGTACGTGAACCGCACGCCGGCCGATCCGTACCAAGGTTTCCACGCGGGCTGGAAACGTTCGGGTCTCGGCGGCGACGACGGGAAGCACGGCATGCTCGAATTCACGCAGACCCGCCTCGTGGTCATGAAGTACTGAAGCAGATATTTGAAGCAGCGATTGAAGCAAAAACGGCGCGTGCCGCGCGATTCAGAGTAGGTGGCACGCACCGCCTTGAAACCCACAGAAACGCAGCAAACCGCTGCACCTATAAAAATATTTGGAGACCCGGCCCGGCGCTGTGTCTCTCAGGAGCGCTCACGTGTCATCGCAACCCGTTCAAACCGCTGCTTCGCTCGCATCGAGTGAAGCAGCCGCACTGAAAAGCAATAATGCTCAACGCTATATCCAGCTCATGTTGCTGGTGGTGGCGGCCGGCGCGATTTACCCGATTCTGTATCTTCGGCAGGTCTATCAGCCGACCATGCTCGAAGTGTTTCACATCACCGACAGTCAGCTCGGCTATCTGTATTCGTCGCTCGGCACGATCTTTCTGCTGAGCTACCTACCGAGCGGCTGGCTCGCCGACCGGATCGCGCCGCGCCTGTTGATCTGTTTTTCGCTGATCGCAACCGGCGTGCTCGGCTTGTGGTATTCGACCGCGCCGTCGTTCCAGATGCTGATGCTGATCTTCGGCGGCTGGGGGCTGTCGACCGGATTGACCTTCTGGGCCGCTGTCATCAAGCGCGTGACGATGATCGCCGGTACGCACGAGCAGGGCCGCTTTTTCGGTTTGCTCGACGGCGGACGCGGCTTGATCGAAGCCATGCTCGCGACCATCGCGATCACGCTGTTCGCCTGGCTGACTCAGACCAAGGGCGAACCGGTGACGGCCGGCTTCAGGATGGTCGTCTACATGTACGCTTTTCTATGCATCGCGCTCGGTGTGGTGCTCGCACTCGTCAAAGACGCTCAAGGCACAAAAGACGCTGCCGCTAACCGCGCCACACGCAAACGCAACAATGTGCTGGTCGATCTGAAAACGCTCGCGTCGATTCCCGAATTGTGGCTGGTCGCGGCCATCGTGTTCTGCGGCTATCAGGTGTTCTGGGCCACCTACAGCTTCTCCGCGTATCTGCATGAAGGCGAGATCGGTTTGACCGTAGTGATGGCCGGCACGATCACGACACTCAAGCTGTGGATGCGCCCGATCGGTGGCATTGGCGGAGGTTTTCTCGGCGACCGTTACTCGAAGGTCTCGGTGCTGGTGATCGCGCTGTTCCTGGCCGCACTGTCACTGCTGGGCCTGATGGCGGCGCCGCGTATTTCGAGCCATGTGTTGCTGGTGTTTCTCGTGCTGTTCATCGGCATTCTGACTTACGCGATCCGGGGTCTTTACTGGTCGCTGCTCGACCGCTGCAACATCCCGGTCGAAACGATGGGCCTCGCCATCGGCCTGATCTCCGTACTCGGTTATTCGCCCGACGTGTTCCTGCCGTTGATCAACGGTTATCTGACGCAGAACTTCCCGGGTGTCTTCGGTTACCAGCTTTACTTCGGCTACGTGGCCGCAATGGCGGCGCTCGGCGGCTTTGCCGGCCTCGCGCTGAGAAACATGCTCAACAGGAAAGGGGTTGCGTAAATGAAAGTCGTCTCGCTCGAAACGCATATCGTCGCCGTACCGCCGCCGCACGTAGGCGGCATGTACTGGATTTTCGTGAAGCTCAAGACCGACTGCGGTATTGAGGGCGTCGGCGAAATCTATTCGGCGACGTTCCATCCGAAGGCGATGACGCACATCATCGACGATGTATTCGGCCGCTACCTGCTCGATAAGGATCCCCACCATATCGAACGGCTCTGGCGCGAAGCGTATTCGAGCGGCTTCACGCAACGTCCCGATCTGACGATGATGGGCGTGGTGAGCGGGTTGGAAATGGCGTGCTGGGACATTATCGGCAAGGCGGCGAACAAGCCGGTGTACGAACTGCTTGGCGGTATGGTGAACCCGCGCCTGCGTTCATACACGTACTTGTACCCGAAGAACAGCAAGGGCGAGTACGACTACGACGATCCCGATCTTGCGGCCGAGTGCGCCGTTGAAAACGTGAAGCGTGGTTTTACCGCGGTGAAGTTCGATCCGGCGGGGCCGTACACGGCTTACTCGGGTCATCAGCTGTCGATGGAAGTGCTCGACCGTTGCGAAACATTCTGCCGCCGCGTGCGTGAAGCCGTCGGCAGCAAGGCCGATCTGCTGTTCGGCACGCATGGGCAGATGGTGCCGTCGTCGGCCATCCGGCTCGCTAAACGGCTCGAGAAATACGATCCGCTGTGGTTCGAAGAACCGGTGCCGCCGGGACAGGAAGGCGCGATGGCGCAAGTCGCGCGGCACACGAGTATTCCGATTGCCGCGGGCGAGCGCCTGACCACCAAGTATGAATTCTTCAAGCTGCTCGAAGCGGGCGCGGCGTCGATCCTGCAACTGAACGTGGCGCGTGTGGGTGGCCTGCTCGAAGCGAAGAAAGTCGCGGCGATCGCCGAGGTGTATTACGCGCAGATCGCACCGCATCTGTACAACGGGCCGATCGGCGCGGCGGCCAGCATTCAGCTCGCAGCCTGCACGCCGAACTTCCTGATTCAGGAAAGCATCGGCACGTGGGACGGTTTCCATGCGGCGGTGCTGAAGAAGCCGATTCAATGGGAAGACGGCTACATCATCCCTTCGCAGGAACCGGGACTCGGCGTGGAGTTGAACATGGACGTGGTGCGCCAGCACACGCCGTATACCGGCGAGCGTTTGCATCTGCAGATGGCGGCTCGTCCTGCCGACGTGAAAGATCTCGCGGCGGCCAAGGGCTGAAGCTCCCGGCTTCATCGGTTTTACGCATTCAATGGATTGGGCGCCGTCTGGCGATATAGAGCATGAACTACGATTACATCATCGTCGGTGCGGGTTCGGCGGGCTGCATTCTCGCCAATCGCCTTTCGGCGTCGGGCCAATATTCCGTCCTGCTGCTTGAAGCGGGCGGCAAGGACAGCTCGTTCTGGTTCAAGATTCCGGTGGGTTTCACCAAGACGTACTACAACGAAACCTATAACTGGATGTACTACAGCGAGCCCGAAAAGGAACTCGACAACCGGCCGATCTATTGCCCGCGAGGCAAGGTGCAGGGCGGCTCCGGCTCGATCAACGCGATGATCTATGTACGGGGCCAGCCGCACGATTTCGACGACTGGGCTGCGGCGGGCAATCCGGGCTGGGCGTTTCACGATGTGCTGCCGTATTTCCGCAAGCTCGAATCGCATCCGCTCGGCAACACCGAGTATCACGGCGCGGACGGCCCGATCCGTATCTCCCCGATGAAGGATGCGGTTCATCCAATCTGTCACGTGTTCCTGAAAGGCTGTGACCAGGCCGGCTATAAGCGCAGCGACGACTTCAACGGCGCGCGATTCGAAGGCGCGGGCATCTACGACGTGAACACGCGCAACGGGCAGCGTTCGTCCAGCAGCTTCGAGTACCTCCATCCTGTGCTGACGCGCAAGAACCTGACGGTCGAGCGTGACACGTTGGCGAACCGCGTGCTATTCGACGGCAAGCAGCGGGCAATCGGTGTGAGCGTGACGCAGAACGGCGCTACGCGGCAATTCATGGCGAAGCGCGAGGTGATCCTGGCGGCGGGCGCGGTCGATTCGCCCAAGCTGCTGCAACTCTCGGGCGTAGGCGACAGCGCATTGCTGGCGAAGCATCGCATCGCGATGGTCAAGGAACTGCCCGCTGTGGGACAGAATCTGCAGGACCATCTGTGCGTGAGCTTCTACTACCGCGCGAACGTGGAGACGCTGAACGACGAAATGCGGCCGTTGCTCGGCAAGCTCAAGCTCGGCCTGCAGTATCTGCTGACGCGCAAGGGACCGCTCGCGATGAGCGTGAACCAGTCGGGCGGGTTCTTCAAGGGCAACGATCAGGAAGCACAGCCGAATCTGCAGTTGTACTTCAATCCGCTGTCGTACCGGATTCCAAAGAGTAACAAGGCGAGCCTGGAACCCGAACCCTATTCGGGCTTCCTGTTGGCATTCAACCCCTGCCGGCCGACGAGTCGCGGATCGATCGAGATCGCGTCGAACCGTGCGGAAGACGCCGCGAAAATCCGCATCAACGCATTGACCACGGAGAAGGACATCGACGAGGTGATTCAGGGCTGCGAACTGGTGCGCAAGGTGATGGCATCACCGGCGTTGAAAGAGATCACCGTCGAGGAAATTTCGCCGGGCCCGCAAGTGAATACGCGTGAGGGCTTTCTGCAGTATTTCCGTGAGCAATCGGGTTCGATCTATCACCTGTGCGGCTCGTGCGCGATGGGCGACGATCCGCATACCTCGGTGGTCGATGCGCGTTTGCGGGTGCACGGCGTTGCCGCCTTGCGCGTGGTCGACGCTTCGATCTTCCCGAACATCACGTCGGGCAACATCAATGCGCCGACCATGATGGTTGCGGAGAAGGGCGCTGAGATGATCCTCATGGACGCCGCTGTCGAAGCCGCCTTTGAACCCGATGCGACAGAGCTGGCCGAATCAGCTTTCTCAGCCTAACGGCGCCGACTCCGACGAATCGAGCGCGCGTTCGGTCAGCCAGATCTCCTGTTGCAGCCAGTCGCGGAAGAGTGCGACATGCGGCAGCTCGTCCTGTTCCGCGCGCGTGACGAGCCAGTACGACTGATGCCCGTCGACGTGCACGTTCAGGACCTGCACGAGTTGGCCTTCCGCGAGTTCACGGCCGATCATGTGACGATCGGCGATCGTCACGCCGAGGCCGTCGACAGCGGCGCGGATCGCGTGATCGAGCAGATCGAATTCATAGCCGCCGCGGGTGTCGACGTTGTCGATGCCGGCGGCTTTTAACCAGTGTTGCCAGGTCAGATAGCGCTGATCGGCGCTTGCGAGCACATGCAGCAGCGTGAACTGGTTCAGATCGATGCCCGCGCGGCCGGCCTGGCGTGCCAGCAATGCGGGCGAGCAGACGGCGATATGCCGTTCGTTCATCAGCAGACGGTTGTCGAAACCTTCCCATTCGCCGTTGCCGAAACGGATCGCGCAGTCGAGCACGCCCGATTCGGCGAGATTGTCGTCGATACGCGTGGACAGGCTGAGTTCCAGATGCGGGTGTGCGTCACGCAGACGTCCGAGACGCGGCATCAGCCAACGGCTCGTGAAGGTGGGTGGCGCGTTGATGCGCAGGCGGTTGCGGTGGGTTTTCTCTTGCAGGCTGCGGACGGTGAGTTCAATCCGGTCGAATGATTGTTGCAGTGCTTGCAGGAGGATGCGGCCGGCGGCCGAGAGTTCCAGGTGATGATGGTGACGCTGGAGCAAGGTCTCGCCGAGTTGGGCTTCCAGTTGCCGGACTTGCCGGCTGACTGCGCTTTGAGTCACGTTCAGCAGCTCCGCTGCGCGGGTGAAGCTGCCCGTGCGGCCAGCGACTTCGAAGGCTTTTAGCGCGTTTAGCGCGGGCATTTTGCGTTTCAAGATCGGGGCCGGTGGGGCGCCTGAGGCGCGGGTGGTGGTATTTTACTTTGTTGCACATGCGGTTGGGGGGTGAGGGCTTTTGCCTGCGCGGCGCTTGGTTGTAGGCGTGCGGTGTTGGCCTTTCCTTGTTTTCTTAGCGGTTTATTAGCGTTGCCCCTGTGCTCTTGTGCTCCTTGGCGTTTCCTTGAATTGTTAGTGGTGTATTAGCGTTGCCCCTGTGCGGGGCGGCACCTACTTCTCTTTGCCTGCCGCAAAGAGAAGTAGGCAAGAGAAAGCGGCTCAAACCGCTAACTCCTAAGCGGGTCCCCCGCGCAGCCACGGTAGTGGTGCATCTGGAATCCGTGCTCTCGCACACTCCGCGCTAGTGACAAGGCGCTCATTCGCTCCCACTCCGCACTGCGTGCGTCGCGGACGAGTCTGCAAGGGAAACCTGGAGTTTCGGTTGAGTGTGGTGGGAGCCATCGGCTTCGCCTCGGCGAGGCGCTCCCGCACTCATTGGCGGTTCCCCACTTCAATTTTGACGAAGGACGAACGGCCCGAGCGCGAAAGCGCAACGGGTGGTTTCATGAACTGCGCGTCGGCGCGCGCAGCGCCGCCGGAAGAATGACTGCTGTGTCACTGACGCTGAATGTGCGAGAGCACGGATTCCAGATGCACCACTACCGTGGCTGCGCGGGGGACCCGCTTAAGAATTAGCGGTTTGAGCCGCTTTCTCTTGCCTACTTCTCTTTGCGGCAGGCAAAGAGAAGTAGGTGCCGCCCCGCACAGGGGCAACGCTAATAGACCACTAACAAATCAAGGAAAGGCCAAAACCATAAAACCACAACCAAGCGCCGAACAGGCAAAAAAACCGGGTCAATAAGCAATACAAACCGACTTACTTTCAGTATAAGAATCAACAATAGCCTTCCCATGTTCCCGCCCGATCCCAGACGCCTTAAACCCGCCAAACGGCATCGCCGGATCAACCATATTGTGCGTATTGACCCAAACCGTCCCAGCGTCGATCCCATCGACGAGTCGTAACGCCTTATCGAGCTGATTCGTCCACACACTCGCGCCAAGACCATATTCCGACGCGTTGGCCTGTGCCAGCACTTCATCGATATCGTCATAAGGCATCGCCACCAGCACGGGTCCGAACACCTCCTCCCTGACAACGGAAAGCGGTTTGCACGCACGATTGGCAATGACCGTCGGCCGAACAAAGAAACCCTCCGCGTCAACGGCCGCATCGCGCGACAGAATCTCGCCGCCTTCCTGTTTGCCCTCCGCAATCATGCCCATGACCTTGTCGCGGTGCCGGGCAGAAACCATCGGACCCATCTGCGTTGCGGCATCGAAACCGGAACCCAATGCAATGCCGTCGGCCACCGCTGCAATGCCCTGGACGACTTCGTCGTAAATCGATCGTGCGACATACAGGCGAGAACCCGCGGTACAGACCTGCCCGTGGTTGAAGAAAATCGCGCCCGCCGCGCCTTCAATGGCCTTCTTCGGGTCGCAATCGTCCAGCACGATCACCGGACTCTTGCCGCCGAGCTCCAGCGATGCCCGCTTCAGATCGTCAGCACACTGGCGGCCAATGATGCGGCCCACTTCGGTGGATCCTGTGAACGTGACCTTGTTCACCAGCGGATGCTTGACCAGCGCCGCGCCGGCAGTCTCGCCGCGGCCAGTGACGACGTTGAATACGCCTGGCGGGAAGCCGGCTTCGTGGGCCAGTTCGGCCAGGCGGATCGCCGTTAAAGGGGTTTCTTCGGCGGGTTTGAGCACGACGGTGCAGCCGCATGCGAGCGCCGGGGCGATTTTCCAGACCGCCATCAGCAGTGGGAAATTCCACGGGACGATTGCGGCGACGACACCGGCCGGGACGCGTTTCGTCGACGCGTTGTAGCGGGTGCCGGGTGGGAAGGCGATCGACAGGTCGAATGTCGTGCCCTCGATTTTGGTGGCCCAGCCGGCCATGTAGCGTAGCCATTGGACGCTGCCTGAAACTTCCAGCATCTTTGAGAATGCTATGAGTTTTCCCTGGTTTAGCGTTTCTAGCGTGGCTAGTTCGTCTGTGTGCTGTTCTACCAGGTCGGCTAGCTTTAGTAGCAGGTGCTCGCGGGTGGCTGGCGGCATTCTGCGCCAGGTGTCGGATTCGAAGGCCGCTTTTGAGGTTTTGACCGCGTGGTCGATGTCGGCTTCTGATGCGTCTGGGAGTTGGGCTAGATGTTCTCCTGTTGCTGGGTTGTAGATGGGGAAGGTTTTGCCTGCGGCGCTTGTGGTTTTTTCGCCATTGATGAACATCGTGGTCGGGAGCTGATGTGTTCTGGTTTTTTGGTCGGGCATTTTGGGTGTCTCCGGTGGTGGTGTTGGGTTTGCGGTTTTTCTTGCTGCTTGTCTGGGCGGTTGGGTTTTCGTTGTTCTGGTTTTTTGGCCTTTCCTTGCTTTGTTCGTGGTCTATTAGTGTTGCCCCTGTGCGGGGCGGCACTTACTTTCTTTGCCGCCGCAAAGAAAGATAAGCAAAGAAAGCGGCTCACCCCGCCAGCTCATAAGCGGGTCCCCCGCACAGCCGCGGTAGTGGTGCATCTGGAATCTGTGTTCCCGCGCACTCCGCGGTAGTGACAAGGCAGTCATGTCTCCCGACTCGCACTTCGTGCTTGTCGGAAGGGTCTGCTCGGCGGTTGTGATGGTTTGAGTTCTTGTGCAATGGTTTTCTTGCGCGCCATTTCGTTGCTAACGTGTATGCACATATCACGTTTGCCATTGCGCCTAGCACATACAGCACCGTGAATCCGGTGCCGAAAAAATAGGGGGTCGTCGATAACGTTGCGCCCAATATCATTCCGATATGGTGTGCTCCGCCTGGGCAGCTCGCACCTATTGCGCCGTGCGATCCGTCTCGCAGCTTCATCAGCGCCGGGATCGTCAGGCAGTCGAGAACCACAAATATCTTTGTCGCGAGCAGGGCCGCTGTCGGGCTGTCTGAGGCTGCGAGACCCATAATTGACGTCGCACGTAACACGTAAAGGACAACCAACATTCGGTTGTTGTTGCCGGAACAGTCGGCAATGAACGCCAACGCGCAAACAACACCCAGCGAAAGCGCAATCTGCCAGATCGGTTGCGCGGCACCCACACCGCAAATCGCAGACAACTGGAAACGCGCAAGAATGCCGCTCGATAAGCCCGCAAACAATGCGAGCAACGCAGTCGCTCCTGTCGCATGGATGGCCCCGGTCGACCGGTCTATGCTTTGATTCGTGTACCGATTTCGAGCGAAATCTTCAGGTGACGAAGTCAGCGCGCCGACAAGATGCCATCGGTAAAACAGCAATATGGCACCCACCGTTACAAACAACCCGGCTATCGCCGTGGAATGCTCCAAACCATCCACATATGCCGGCACGGCGCCCATTGCGGTCATCGCAGCCATCAGTGTCACCGTCGTTGCAAGCGTGCTGCGTGGTCTGGCTACACGTGATACCAACAACGGCACGATCGTCATCGTCGCCAACGCCAGCGCGCTCATCCACAACCCGCTGGCCCGCGTACTGAGACCGGTCTGCGCCACCAGCGCGGAGGCGCCGCTCACCAGCAACACACAGGCAACGCCTCGCACCGTAGTTGTCAGCCAGCGTGCCAGGCTGGCATCGCGTGCAATCAGTCGCTGTGCCACGCTGCGTGCAATCGCGGGGCGCATAGATATCGCGCCACCCACGCGCGCAGCAGGCCGTGCGCCGCGCGTCGTCGGGTCAGCGCTTGCAGCAGCCATGATCCGCAGACTTGCCGTCTTCAACGCTGTTTTGGTCACGCTCCGACGGTAAGTCCATCGTCGGATTGACGGAGAAGAAGTTGTTCGGCTTGAGCATGAAGCCGGCGTATTCCACCGGCATCACAGGGAAGTCCTCGGGTTTGCATACATGGGTGTGACCGAAGCTGTGCCACAAGACAATGTCCTCATTCTCGATGTTGCGGTTCGCCTCGATGTAGCGGGGCAAGCCGTCACCACCGGCGTGCTGGTTCGGATAGTCGCCGCTCGCGTAGCGCTCGGCCGGATCGAACGGTGTGACCCACACGTGACGGGTGGCAAAACCGCCGCGTTGGCGAACCTTGGAGCGCGGGTCGGCCAGCATCAACGGGGAGTCGTTCACGATCAGCTTGTAGCCGGGATTCGCGCCGACAGCGTTCTTCACGTTCGGGTTGGTCACCTTCCAGTAACGTCCGGTGCTGCCGTTCGCGACGCGCGCGGCTTCGCTCTCGGTTCTGAACACGCGCTTCGTGGTGTCGAAGACGTTGCCGTACGGATTCGTTTCGCCCATCGGGCGCGGCACGAATTCGTGTTCGGTCACGGTATTGCGCTCACCGTCCACCATCATGTGCATCCGCGCGTTGAAGAAGTGCTGATGGGTCGGGCCGCCAAGGTTTTCGGTAATCATGCCGCCCCACGGATACGTGTCGCCGTCGGCCACCGCGGACGTCTGGACGATGCCGGTCAACTTGCATTCGAGCTGGATCGTGCCGTCCTGATACAGGTACCAGTAGAAACCGTAGTCATAGTTGCCGACCGTCGCGAAAAACGAGATCACGAGGCGACGCGAACGGCGCATTTCGAAGACGCCAGTGCGAAACTCATAGTGTTTCCACAAGGTGCCGTAATCTTCTTCGTGCATGCACACGGCGTTCTTCATCAGGAACGCATTGCCGAAATCGTCAGCAGACGGGATGTCGAAATAGCGGATCGTGCCGAGGCAATCGCAACCGAGTTCGAGCTGGTTCGCCAGTTTTCCCAGGCCGTATTCGCCGGCATCGAATGCGCTTTTCCAGTAGTGGTTCGTGCTCGGGTCGGAGTAGGGCACGCACATCTCGGTCACGCTCGCCCGGTAGATAATCGGCCGCGCGTTCTTGCCGTCGTCCCATGACAGTTGATGCAGCACCAGCCCCTCGCGCGGCGTGAAGCCGACCCGGAAGTTCCAGTTCTGCCAGCTCACATGCCAGCCGTCGATCCTGAAGCTCGGACCCTCGGGTTGGCTGATCGACAACGGCTTGAGTGTGCTGCGCGCCTCACCGAGGCTCGGCGTGTCGTAGTTGTGCTTCGCGCGCGGAATTGGAATGATGCGGCCGTCGTCCACGAGTTCGATCACTCGCTTCTCGAGCAGATCGACCACCGCCACCACGCCTTCAATCGGATGCGCGTAGCCGTTATCGGTCACGCTCTCGCGGTAGTAACTCACGCAACGCACCAGGCGCCGGCCATTCTCGTTCTCGCGGTCGAAGCAGCCGGCGGAGAACGGATCGACCTGGACGCGCTCCAGATCGTGCTCGGTCAGGCCGCGCTTCAATACCGCAACACGCCACGCGGCGTCGTTCTTGACGATCTGCTCGGCGTTCATGAAGTCTTCGATCATGATCGGCGGCTGGCCGTAAGGCGCCCGATCACACGGTAGCGCGTTGCGCGAGGCGATTCTTTTTTCTCTCAGGTCTACGTTGTACTCGATGGTCGTGCCGTTCGTGCGGTCGATTGCCAGTACGAATGCCACGCGCGAAAAGTACTCGCCGCTCTTGAATGCGACCACCTCGGCCTTTGGCGGCTCGCGCAATTCGACCATCGGGAAGCGCACCTGCGCGTCGAGTTTTTCGGCGGCTTTCACGAGATCGCAGGCAAGCTGCATTTCGTCCGGACTCAGCGGATCAAGCGGATGAACGGGGGCGTGAGCGGCTTTCGTGGCATTCGTGTTCATAAGGTTCCCGTAAGGAGTGTGCTGGACCGGACCGCGGTCCCGCGTAGAAGAGCAAAACGCGGTGAACGCTGAGTCGATGGCAAATCGTAGGAACCCAATATTATTTTCGCGCTTGCTTATCGCGCCAAATGAACGATAAAGTGCGCCAGGTGCACTAGCACGGCAGCACACCAGCGAAGACTTGAGAGGAGACGCTCAGTATGAAAAAAGTCACGCTCAACGGCAGTTTCCCGATGATCCGCGCGGCGGTGATGGGGCCGGTTGTGCGCGCACTCGATGCATCAGGCGCCAATTGCGATGCGCTGCTCGAAGCGTTCGGCATGAGCCGGAAGCTCCTGTCGAACCCCTATGAAATCCTCCCGCTCACACGTTATGTGGCGGCATTCGAGCGCGCGGCAGAAGTACTCGACGAACCGTTGCTCGGCTTGCGTCTCGGCAGCGAATTGCAGGTGACGGAACTCGGGCCCGCGGGGCTGGTGTTTCTCTCGTCGCCGACCTTGAACGCGGCGGTGCGCAAGTTTTCGCTCGCGCTTGCGTCGTGGCAAAACACCACGACCTGCGAGTTGTTGCGCGATGGCGAATGGCCGGTATGGACCTATCAGATTGCCAATCCGCAAATCTGGCCGCGCCGGCAGGATGCGGAATACAGCCTGTCGACGATGTGCCATATGATCCGGGCCATCCGCGGCGCGGCGTGGAATCCGGTCGAGGTGCATTTCGAACATGCCGCGCCCGCCGACCTCAAGCCGTACGCCCGTATTTTCCGTGTACCGGTGCGCTTTCAGCAGCCTTTCAATGGGGTGATCCTGCGCCCGAAGGATCTCGATGCGCCGCTCAAGAGCGCCGACACGCAGATGGCGCGCATGATGGAGCGCCATGCCACCGATCTGATCGCGCGTGATGCGATGCCCCACAGCATCGTCGAGCAGGTGCGCGATCTGGTGACGCGACGGCTAGCGCACGAAAAGCTGATCGTCGCGGACATCGCGAAAGATCTCGGTCTCTCGCATCGCTCGTTACAGCGGCATCTGACGGAGGCGGGGACGTCCGTGCGGCAAATTGTGCGCGAAGAGCGGCAGCGTAGCGTGGAAGGGTTGCTTGAACGTGACGGGCTCACCAATGCGGCGATTGCGCGTGCCGTGGGTTATGCCGATGCAACGGTTTTGTGGCGCGCCACGCGCAACTGGAAAAAAGAATAAGTGGCGGCAGCGCGGCAAGTTCTTTCATTCTGAAAGAACTCGAAAGACTTAATCGTCACACAATAAACTTCAGCATCCTAAGTATTTTATGTGAACGGCAGAGCCTCACAGCGTCGAGGCGCATTGGCGCAAATTATCGAAAAATTGGCGCAGTTCGCGAAGACGCTTTATTTTTTAGCTACCTACCATGCGCTCACACCGAATCATCGAACGTCGGTCAACCGAGCGTCTGGACCAGCATTCCCCGGGTTTAGGCGAGTTCCAGACTAGCCAACAAAAGTAGAGGCAGCGATGAATGAACCCTACTCTCCGACCCGTCTGATCGACGCGGAGAATCCCGTGGAACTGAAGGGCAATACGCTGGGCCTGTGGCAGATCGTATTCCTCGTCATTTCCGCGGCCGCGCCGCTGACCGGCATGCTCGGCGCGGTGCCGCCCGCGATCAGTCTGGGCAATGGCGCGGGCATTCCAGGCGCGTTCGTGATCGCCGGTGTCGTGCTGCTGATTTTCAGCGTGGGCTTTGCGTCGATGAGCCGGCACGTGGTGCGCGCCGGCGCGTTTTACGCGTACATCGCCGCCGGGCTCGGACGGCCGTTGGGCATGGCCGGCGCACTCGTTGCCTTGATGTCGTACACCTTCATCCAGATCGCGCTGTACGGTCTGTTTGGATTTTTCTGCACGGTGATTCTTGCTCCACTGCTGCACACCGCGATGCCCTGGTATGGCTATTCGCTGATCTGCGTAGCAGTCGTGCAATTCACCGGCATTCGCGGTATTGATCTGAATAGCCGGCTGCTCGGCGTGCTGATGTGTCTCGAACTGGGCATCCTGTTGCTGCTCGCGATTGCGATCGCCGTGCATGGCGGTGGTCCGAATGGCCTCACGCTCGCGCCGCTCACACCAGAGCATGTGTTCAGCGGCCACCTCGGCATCGCGGTAATGTTCGCCTTCGCGTCGTTTATCGGTTTTGAAGCGACGGCGATTTACGGCAAGGAGTGCCGTGATCCGAAGGTGACGGTACCGCGCGCGACGTATGTATCGGTGGTGCTGATTCTCGTGTTCTTTGCTTTCGTCACGTGGACGATTGTCTGCGCGTACGGACTGAAGGATGTGGTCGACGTCGCGACGAAACAGCCAGGCGACTTCTGGTTCATTCAATCCGGCAAGTATTTGGGCAGTGCGGTGACGACCGTGATGAGCTTCCTGCTGCTCAGCAGTATTTTCGCGAGTCTGCTGTCGTTCCATAACACGCTGGTGCGCTATATCCATGCGCTGAGCCTGGAGGGCATCCTGCCGCAGGCGCTCAATCGGGTGCACGAAAAATACCGTTCGCCGTATGTGGCGAGCTATCTGCAAACGCTCTCCGTGTGCGTGCTGCTCGGGATCTTCATCGCGGCAGGCAGCGACGCGTTCAACATCGTATTCAGTTGGAGTTCGGCGCTCGGCACGATCGGTATCGTCATGCTGCAAGCGGTGACGAGTTTTTCCGTGATCGCGTTCTTTCGCAAGACGCGTAAGGACACGCGCGTGTGGCACTCGTTTGTCGCACCGCTGTTGGGTGGCATTGGCCTGCTGTATATCGGCGTCATTCTGGTGCGCAATCTCGATGCGCTCAGCGGCTCCGATAGCCCGATCGTCAAGTCTTTCCCCTGGATCGTATTCACGGTGGCGCTGGTCGGCGTCGTGATCGGTCTCATCTTGCGTCAGAAGCGGCCGGATATCTACGCGCGCTTCGGGCAGTAATCGAACGGCGCGCAAGACACGCAGCGCGCGCCACCCGGTGACGTTCTAACGATCGACTGTGGCTGTTCGTTCCGGCGCGGCGCTGGAACGAGCGGTGTCGTTCGTCCCGTTGTTCCCGCTGATTTCACCACTTAACTTTCGACAAAAATATGGCAGACAGATTCGTCAAGCGCTCGGCGCTTGCGCTGGCCACGTGCGGCCTCGCGATGGGCGCACATGCGCAATCCTCGGTGACGCTCTATGGCACGGTCGACGCCGGCGTCGTCTACACAACCAACCAGCAGACGACGCTCGCCAACGGCAGCACCAACGGCCACGCGAATTATCAACTGGCAGGGGGCAACCTGGTGCCGTCGCGTTGGGGCTTGACGGGCGCGGAGGATATCGGCGGCGGCACCACGGTGAATTTCACGTTGGAGAACAGCTTCCTGATCGGCAGCGGCACCCTGTTGCAAGCGAATACGCTATTCAACCGCAACGCGTGGGTCGGTTTGAACAACGCGACGTACGGCGCGCTGACAGTCGGCCGTCAATACGATCCGTTCTCCGACTACATGGGCGCGTATGCCTCGAGCAATAACTGGGCGACGCTGTACGGTTCGCATTTCGGCGACGTCGACAATCTCAACGAGGCGTTCAACTTCAACAACTCGATCAAGTACATCAGCCCGAGCTTCGGTGGGTTGACGGTGGGCGGGTTGTTCAGTCTCGGGGGCGTGGCGGGGAATTTTTCGCAGAACAAGGGCTGGGCGCTGGCGGCGAATTACGCACAGGGCCCTTTGTCGTTGAGTGCGGGGTATCTCGAGTTGAATCAGCCGTTGCAGGCGGCCTTAGGCGGGACTGCCGGGTATATCGGCGATTTCAGTTGCTCGAATGCCGATGCTTCGTATTGTCTGCTGCAGCAGGCGAGCAAGGTGAGGATTTTTGGAGCAGGGGGCTCGTACGCGTTCGGCAAGGCGAACGTGGCGCTCAGCTATACCCATACGCGTTTGTCGCAGAGCCAGTATTTCGCGAGTGCGGCGAACCCCGCCGGAGCGGATATTTCGTTCGACATAGCCGAGTTGAATACGACCTACATGCTCGCGCCGGATTTGCAGCTTGGTCTCGCGTATATCTTCAACGATGCGAAGCCGGCCAGCGGCGCTTCGACGCGCGTGCATCAGATCAATCTGGGCGCGGTGTACAGCTTGTCGAAGCGGACGGCGCTCTATGCCGTGGCGATCGGGCAGAAATCTTCGGGCGCCGGGCTGGGAATTAATCCTGCGACGGGGCAGACGGAAAACCTCGCGCAGATTCCGAATATCGCCAACTCGGATACGGACAAACAACTCTCCGTGATCGTCGGCATACGGCACAATTTCTAACCAGCGCTTAATCGGCCTTCAGTCTGCCAGGCGCTTGTCCGCAAGCGCGTTCTGGCAATCCGCCAGTACCTGTTTGACGAGCCGCGCCTGAGGGTCGAGTTCGTCCGTATCGAGAATTTCCTCGACGGCGTCCCGCGCCCAATCGGTCTCGACAAATTTCGCGTGCCGCTGCGCAATCTCCAGCGCGGTGGCCGACAATCTGGCGATGCTTAACCAGTCTGCTTCCCGGGACCGATGGTCGAGCCACTTATGGGCGGCCTGCACGTGAAACGCCGCGTCAGGCCAGTCCTCATTCAGGTAATAAGCGCCAAGGCAACCGCAGGTGAGCCAGCACAACAGCTCCAAACGGTCCCGCGGACTCAGATGATGGCGTACATCACTCATGGCGACGCTCGCTGCTGTAAATTGCGCTCCGGTGAGGACGGCAGGCCGTCCCCCGCTTTCCGTTACACAATATCACGCAGAATTCACGAGCGGCAATGCCTGACTGACCCTGGCTACGCCGGCACCACGCCCGCCCGCGCGGCCGCAGCCGGCAATGGGCGGCTGGCCTGGTTCTGCTAGCGCGTCGCGACGATGAAAAGGCGCGGAAACGGCAACAGCACGGTGCCGTCAGCGAGCGCCGGATACGCCTGCGCGATCGCGTCCCGGTAGCGTGCCAGGAAGACGCTTTTCTCACTGTCGTCGAGTTCGGCCAGGAACGGCCGCAGCGCGCTGCCCTTGAACCATTCGACCACCGCGTCCGCGCCACCCGCGAGCGGGTGATGGTAGACGGTGCGCCACACATCGACCCGCGCGCACAACGGCTTGAGCAGCCCGTAATACCAGTCGGCGCCATAGCGCATGGTGCGTTCCACACCTTTGAGTTTGTGGGCCCAGGGGCCGTCCGCCGCGATTTCGCGCAACAGGCGGTGCGCAGGTTCATCGAGGTTGTCCGGCATTTGCACGGCCAGGCTGCCGCCCGGCGCCAGCTTCTTCACCAGCGACGCAAACAGCGGCTCGTGATCGGGCACCCACTGCAGCACGGCATTGGCGAGAATCAGGTCGTAAGGGCCCGGCGCATCCCACGCCGTAATGTCGCTCACGTCGAACTGGAATTGCGGCAGGCGTTTGCGGGCCGCCTCGATCATGTCGGCAGAACTGTCCATGCCACTGACCACCGCGCCGGGCAGGCGGGCCGCCAACGCCTCGGTGGAGTTACCGGGGCCACAACCGATGTCCACGGCAATCCGCACGTCCGTTGGCGGGACCGCCGCCAGCAGATCCCTGACCGGACGCGTGCGCTCGCTTTCGAACAACACGTACTGTTTTGCCGCCCAATCCGTCGATGAAGTCATGTTTCGCTCCTTTATCCCGCCATCCTGGCCACCAAGCCATATTCGCCGGCATCCGCTCACCGCCTGCGATGCCGACCCGATCCAATCCGCTCATTCTGGGCGGTGACGAAGGCGGAGTAAAATGAATTTATCGTTCCCATTCCTTCATTTTTCTAATGAAAATCGACACGTTAGGCGTCCAGGCGTTCGTCGCGATTGCGGATCGCGGCAGCTTTCAAGGCGCGGCCGATTCGCTACACGTCACGCAAACGGCCATTACGCAACGCCTGCGCAAGCTCGAAGCGTTTCTCGGCGTCACGCTGATCGAGCGGACCACCCGTTCCATGGCGCTGACGGAAATAGGGCGCAGTTTTCTGCCGCAGGCGCGCCGTTTGTTAGGCGAGCTTGCCGATGCGCTGGTGGAGATTCGCGAGACGGGCGTGGCCCGTCGCGGCGACGTCTCGATCGCCTGCGTGCCGACCGTCGGCGTGCAGTATCTGCCGCGCATTCTGCAGGCGTATGCGGCGCGTCATCCACATAATCGCATCAAGATTCTCGATCACGCGTCGTCGGCCGTGGAGGCGGCCGTGCTGCGCCGGGAGGTGGAATTCGGCATCAATATCGCCGGCGAGCATCATCCGGATCTCGCCAGCGTGCCCTTGACGGAAGACCGCTACGTGCTGATTTGCCATGAGGATCATCCGCTGGCAAAACGGCGCCGTATCGCCTGGACGCAACTGCAACCGTACCCGTTGATTTTTGCCGGCGAGGTCAGCGGCAATCGCGCCTTGCTCGACGTCGCGCTGGAGAAAAGCGAACTGTCGCTGCGCTCCTTTTATGAAGTGCAACGCAGTTCGACCGCAGTCGGCCTGGTTGCTCAGGGGGTGGGCGCGGCCGTCGTGCCGGCGCTCGCGATCCAGAAGGGCGCGTATCCGACAGTGCGCACCGTCGAACTCACGAATCCGGTGGTCTCGCGCACGCTGGTGCTCGTGGCGCGCAAGACGGCTCATTTGTCGCCGGCGGCGCAGGCGCTGTACGACATGATTCTCGAACAGGCGACGTTGAAGGCCTGATTCAAACCCAGGGTCTACAAACACTGGGCCCGCAAGCAGCCCGCCGCATGACTCAGATCGTGTTCGATCGCGCGCCGCACGCCGGCTGCGTCACGCGTCTTTACAGCGGTCAGCAATTCGTCGTGCGCATCGTTTAACGTGCCGGCAAACTGCGCATCGCCGAACAGCAGATTCGAAATCGGCCCGACCTGCAACCACACCGTCTCGATCAACTCCAGCAGAAGCGGCGAGCCGGCCGCGCGGTACAGAATCAGATGGAACGCTTCGTTGGCGTCGAGGTAGCCCTTGGCGTCGGCCGTCCGCAGGGACTGTTCCATCCGACCGTTCAGTTGTTCCAGTGTTTCCACATCGTGCGCGCTGAGATTCGGTGTGCCCAGTTCGGCGGCCTGGCCTTCGAGAATCAGGCGCACGCGCAACACATCGTCGAATTGTTCTCTCGACAGACGGGGCACCGTCACGCCGCAATTGGGCACATTGACCAGCGCCGATTCGGCCGCGAGGCGCTGCAACGCGGAGCGCACCGGCATCTCGCCCACGCCAAGTTCGGCGGCGACGTGACGGATCTTGATGCGCTCGCCCGGCACGAAGCGCCCGATCGTCAGCCATTGGCGCAGCGTGTCGTAGGTCTGGTCCTGCAGCGTGTGATGACGCGAAGTTTTCATAAAGCTCGAAGCAGGGGCCCAAAAAATGACAGCGCAAAGGCAACAGGCAGGCAGCAGAAAGGCCGACAGTTTGGCGTCGGCCGCGCCCGAACGACTTCGAACGAATTCGATCCAATACGGCTCAGGTCAGTTCGGCGAGGCACGCGTCGAAGGTGGAAACCAGTTTGTCGACGTCGGCCGCGGATGTGTCGGGGCATACCAGGATCATGTTGTGAAACGGCGTGATCAGTACGCCGCGATTGAGCAGATACAGGTGCACGACATGTTCCAGTTCCGGGTCGAGCTGGCGGCCGGCTTCGGTGCCGTTGCGCGGCGGGGCCGGCGAGAACTGGAACTCGGTGCGGGCGCCGACGCGCGTCACGCACCACGCTAGACCATGACGCGCGATCGCACTTTTCAGGCCGGCTTCGATCTGCTCCGCGAGCGCGAACATGTGATCGTAGGCGGCATCGGTCATCACCTCGGCGAGCGTTGCGCGGATCGCGCTCATGGCCAGCATATTGGCGGTCAGCGTGGTGCCGATGCCGGAGTGGCCGGGCGGTGCGCTGCGCTTGGCGTGCTGCGCGCGCGCCGCCAGCTCGGCGCTGAAACCGTACACCGCGCACGGAAAGCCGCCGCCCACCGGTTTGCCGAGAATGAACAGGTCGGGTTCGAGGCCGTGCGCCTTCGTGTAACCGCCCGGCCCGCAACTGATGGTGTGAGTTTCGTCGATGGCGAGCAGCGTGCCGTAGCGGCGCATGAGCGCGTGCGCCTGCCGCCAGTAGTCCGGGTCGGGCAGCACCATGCCGATGTTGGTCATTGCGGGTTCGGCCAGCACACAGGCCACGTCGCCGTCTTTCAGCGCGTTCTCCAGCGCGGCGAGATCGTTGAATTCGATCACGCGCGTGGCGTCGAGCAGGTCGTGCACCTGGCCGATCAGGCTGTCGCGCTGTTGCGGCTTGCCGTCGACGAGATCGACGAACACGTCGTCCACGGTGCCGTGATAGCAGCCGTTGAAAATCACGATCTGGCGGCGCCCGGTCGCCGCGCGCGCCCAGCGCAGTGCGAAGCGGTTGGCGTCGCTCGCCGTCATCGCGAACTGCCAGTAGGGCAGCCCGAAACGGCGTGCGAGTTCTTCGCCGACCCACGCCGCGTCCTCGCCCGGCAGCATGGTCGTCAACCCGCGCTCAGCCTGGGTGGCCAGGGCTCGCGCTACGGGGGCGGGCGAGTGGCCGAACATCGCGCCCGTGTCGCCGAGGCAGAAGTCGGCGTAGCGATGACCGTCCACGTCGGTAAACGAGGCGCCGCGCGCCTGATCGACGTAAAGCGAGAAGGGCGTCGACCAGTCGTTCATCCAGTGCAGCGGCACGCCGAACAACAGATGGCGCGCGGCGCGCCCGGATAACTCACGCGATCTCGGCATCGCTTCTGCAAAGACGCGGCGTTCGCGTTCGACGAGCGCTTGCGCGCGCGCCCAGTTGATGCCGTGGCGGGTAGTCAAATCCTGCTTCTCCAATGACGTTATCAGCATGTTTCTATTGGCCGTGCGCGCTCAGACGAGCAGTTGCAGATGCTCGCGTTCCCACGCGGTAATCCCTTGCGAGAAGGTCTCGAATTCCTTTTCCTTCACCGAGCAATAGGCCTGCACAAAGTTCTCGCCGAGCACGTCCGCGAGTTCGGTGCACTTCAGGAGCGCCTTGAGCGCATCTTCGAGACCGCGCGGCAATTCGTATTCGAGGTCGTAGGCGCTTTCGACCATCGGCGCCGACGCTTCCTGCTTTTCGACCATGCCGAGATAACCGCAGGCGAGGGTGGCCGCCATCGCCAGATACGGATTGACGTCGACGCCCGGCACGCGATTTTCGAGCCGCCGGCCGTCCGGGCCGGAGTTCGGCACGCGGATGCCGCAGGTGCGGTTGTCGTAACCCCAGCGTACGTTGATCGGCGCCGCCGTAAAACGCGACAGGCGCCGATAGGAGTTCACGTAGGGCGCGAACATCGGCATGGCTTGCGGCATGTATTTCTGCAAGCCGCCGATATAGTTGAAAAACAGCGGGCTCGCCGTGCCATCGGGTAGCGAGAAGATGTTCTCGCCGGTTTCGCGATCGACGATGCTCTGATGAATGTGCATCGCACTGCCGGGCTCGTGCTCCATGGGCTTGGCCATGAACGTCGCGAAAATGCCGTGGCGGAAGGCGGTTTCTCGCACCGCGCGCTTGAACAGGAACACGCGGTCGGCGAGATCGAGCGCGTCGCCGTGAGAAAAATTGATCTCCATTTGCCCGGCGCCGACTTCGTGCACCAGCGTTTCGACGCCGAGACGCGTGGTCTCGCAAAAGCGCGAGAGGTCCTGGAAGAACGGATCGAATTCGTTGACGGCGTCGATCGAAAACGACTGGCGGCCGGCTTCGCTGCGCCCCGCGCGACCGAGCGGCGGGCGCAGCGGTTCATGGGGATTCTGGTTCTGCGCGATCA
This sequence comes from Paraburkholderia fungorum, assembly GCF_046026025.1. Taxonomy (GTDB): domain Bacteria; phylum Pseudomonadota; class Gammaproteobacteria; order Burkholderiales; family Burkholderiaceae; genus Paraburkholderia; species Paraburkholderia fungorum_E. Next base: position 201,196 of record NZ_JAQQFL010000008.1, read on the forward strand.
GGTAAAACTCCATCTCCGGCGCGACCACCGGACGCCAGCCTTTTTCCTCATAGAGCTTCAGCACTCGCCGCAACACCGCGCGCGGCGAAATGCCGATCGGCGCGCCGTCGAGTCCGACGCAATCGTGGATCACCACCGCGACCTGTTCGATGGCCCACGGAACGAGCCGGACGGTATTCGGATCGGGAATGCAGACCATGTCGGGATCGCTAGGCCCGACAAAGCGCTCGAAATCCGCGAATTCGCCGTTGACCGTGATCATCAGTAGCGCGTTCGACATGTGCATCTTGCCTTCCGAGAGAAACAGGTTCTTCGGCACGATCTTGCCGCGCGCAACGCCCGTCATGTCCGGGATCACGCATTCCACCTCGTGGATGTGGTGATGTTCCAGGAATTCACGTAGATCGTCGCGTAGGTCGCTTTGCAAGGTTGACTCCAGTCGGTTGATGAAGACGGCGCGAAGCGTGGCGGCAAACCGTGCGCGACGCGCTGCCTGTTCGGAAAAGCTGGACGTTTTGCATCATGGGATTTGATCAAATCATGACATGGAAATTTCCTTTTGGGAAATTTGATCAAATATCATCGGCTGATCGAGCCAACCTGAACGCCGCCCATGACCGATGCACCGTCTTCGCAACGCCCGTCGCCGGCCCAATGCGTCGCGACCCTGCATACGATTGCCGCCGCTGTCTCCTTGCTGGAACGGCAGGGGATCGGCGCGGACGTGCTGCTGGCGGGAAGCGGCGTTGGCGTGGGCGATCTGCGGCAGCCCTCCGGGCTCGTCACGCACGCTCAGGAACTGATCGTGTTTGCCAACGCGCTGCACGCCTGCGGCGATACGCGCATTGGTCTCGACATCGGCCGCGCCATGCATATTTCGAGCTACGGCATCCTCGGTTACGCGATGCTGGTGAGTCCCACGCTCGGTGACGCCCTGCAATGCGCCCAGGACTTTCCCGTACTGCTCGGGAGTTACTTCAAGGTTTCGCTGCGGCGCAACGCGCAGGAAGCGGCGATCGTCGCGGCCGATTATCACTACCGGCCGGATCTCAGCGTGATCAATACCGACATGTGTCTCGCGTCGATGTGGGCGATCGTCTGTGACGTGCTGTCGGCGCGCCGCGCGCCTTCCGCGCTCGAGGTGACGTTCGGCGCGCCGGCCCACGCGGATGCCTACGAAGAGCGCATAGGCCGTCACGCCACCTTCGACGCCGCCGAAAACGCCCTGATTTTTCCGGCCAGCTGGCTCGACGAACCGTTGCCGCTTGCCGAGCCGGTGAGCTATCTGATGTCACGCCAGCAATGCGCGCAATTCGAGCGCGAATGGGCCACCGCGGCGGGCAACGACGTCACGGCGCGAGTCTGCGCCTGCTGTATTCCGACCCATGCCGCTACGGTTCGCTGCGCGCGCTCGCCGATGCGCTGTGCGTGTCGGAGCGCACGCTCAGGCGGCGTCTGGCGGGCAGCGGCGCAGCTTTCCAGGCGCTGCTCGACCGCGTGCGCCACGATCTCGCGCTCGACTACCTGGTGCGCACGCGCCTGTCGATGTCGGATATCGCCGAGCGGCTCGGCTATAGCGAAACAGCCGGCTTCCGGCATGCGTTCCGCCGTTGGACCGGCCATTGCCCGAGCGATTACCGCTGCGCGTAGCCGGCGGTTCTGTCGAAAGTCCCTTCGAAGCCGAAGCCGAAGCATCGCCGGTGCAACCGCGCGCCGTGCAGTCACGTCCTCAAGGACTGAGGCCCCGGCCACTTTGGCCACATTTATCCCCTCGATGACCGCTTCTCCGTTATCGCTCACTCGCGCACCTCGGGCAGAATTTTCCCAGACGAATACAAGGGAGACACGAGATGCGCGCAGTCAACGTGGCGGCAATCCAGTTGGCCGTACCCGGATGGGATCGCGAGGCGAATCTCGCCGAGGCTGAGCGCCTCGTGCGTGAAGCAGCCGCACAAGGTGCCCAGGTGATTTTGCTGCCCGAGTTGTTCGAGTTGCCGTACTTCTGCACCGAACAGGATTCAAAGCACTTCCGCCATGCACTGCCGTTCGAGGGCCATCCGGCCATCACGCGCTTTAGCCGCGTCGCGGCCGAGTTGAACGTGGTCCTGCCAATCAGCTTCTTCGAACGGGCCGGCAACGTCTTCTTCAACACGGTGGCGATGATCGACGCCGATGGCCGCGTGCTCGGCCGCTACCGCAAAACCCATATCCCCGACGGCCCGGGCTATAGCGAGAAGTACTACTTCACGCCCGGCGACACGGGCTTTCGCGTCTGGCCGACGCGTTACGGCACGCTCGGCGTCGGTATCTGCTGGGACCAATGGTTCCCGGAGACGGCCCGCGCGATGGCGCTGCTCGGCGCCGAACTGCTGTTCTATCCGACCGCGATCGGCAGCGAACCGCAGGACCCCTTGCTCGACAGCAGCGCGCACTGGCAGCGCGTGATGCAGGGCCACGCGGGCGCGAACCTCGTGCCGCTGATCGCCGCGAACCGTACCGGCCGCGAGCAGGGCCGCGACTTCCCGCAGCGCTACTACGGTTTGTCGTTCATCGCCGATCAAGTCGGCGAACAGGTGCAGAAAGCGGGCCGCGACGAGCCCGCGATCCTGCTGCATCGTTTCGATCTGGATGCGCTCGCCGCAACGCGTCATGCATGGGGCGTGTTTCGCGACCGGCGTCCGGCCTGCTACGGCATCCTCGCGACGAGTGATGGCGAACACCGGACCCAGGAGAGCGCACCTTGAACAGCGTATCCAGGAACGTAACCAGGCTGCTGAGCGGATTCGAGCAGCAAGCATCCTGAGGAGACATTGCATGTTGACTGTATATAGCGACCGGCACCGGCTGCACCATGGCCATGCCGAATTGATCAACGGCGAAATGAAGCCGTGCTTCGAGATGCCGAGCCGCGCCGATTTCATCCTGGAACGGGTGCGCGAAACGAAACTCGGCGACGTGATTGCGCCTGCATCGTTCGGGCTCGATCCGGTGCACCGTATTCACGACAAGAGTTTCATTGCTTTTCTGCGCAGCGCATGGAATGAATGGAGCGCGATCGGCCGCAAGCATGATGCGCTGCCGCTCGTGTGGCCGGTGCGCGGTATGCGCCAGGATCGCGTGCCGGAAGATATCGACGGCAAGCTCGGCTACTACGCAATGGATGCGGGCGTGCCGATCACCGCGGGCACCTGGGCGGCCGTCAGCGACGCGGTGGACGTCGCGCTCACCGGCGCACGCCACGTGAGAGGCGGGGCGCGCAGCGCGTTTTCGTTGTGCCGGCCGCCTGGACACCACGCCGCGGCGGACTATATGGGCGGCTACTGCTATATCAACAACGCGGCGGTGGCGGCGCAGTCATTCCTCGATGCGGGCGCGAAACGCGTGGCGATTCTCGACGTCGATTATCACCATGGCAACGGCACGCAAAGTATTTTCTATCAGCGTCCGGACGTATTGTTCGCGTCCTTGCATGGCGATCCGCGCACGGAATATCCGTTCTTTCTCGGCCACGCCGACGAAACCGGCGCGGGCGCGGGCCTCGGCTACAACGCGAATTTTCCGCTGCAACCGGGTACGGCGTGGGCGGACTACACAGTGGCGCTCGACGCGGCGTGCGCGCGTGTCGCCGATTACGCGCCAGATGCGCTGGTGGTGTCGCTCGGTGTCGATACCTTCGAAGAAGACCCGATTTCGCAGTTCAAGCTGCGCAGCGCCGACTATCTGCGCATCGGCGAGGCGATCGGACGATTGGGGAAACCGACCTTGTTCGTCATGGAGGGCGGTTATGCGGTCGCGGCGATCGGGGTGAACGCGGTGAATGTGCTGACGGGTTTTGAGTCGGTGTAACGGGCTTTAAGCGGATACGCTACGATTCGAAGCGGATTTCCGGTGAAATTCATCCATAGCGACCGAACCAGCGGCGACGACCCATGCTTCAGATACTAGGCAAAGCCTCATCCATCAACGTGCGCAAAGTACTGTGGACATGTGCCGAACTCAGCCTGCCGTTCGAGCGGGAGGACTGGGGGGCCGGATTCAGGTCCCCCAACGTGCCCGAATTCGTCGCGTTGAATCCCAACGCCATGGTGCCGGTGATCCGGGACGGCGAGTTCGTGCTGTGGGAATCCAACTCGATCATCCGTTATCTGGCCGGCCGCTATGGCGGCGAGTTTCTCTACCCGACCGATCCTTGCGAGCGGGCGAAGTGCGATCAATGGATCGACTGGCAGGCGAGTGAGCTGAACCGGGCATGGAGCTACGCGTTTCTCGCGCTGGTCCGGCACTCGCCGGCTCATCAGGATCCACAGCAGATCGATCTGTCGTGCGCGAACTGGGCCAGGCATATTGCCATCGTCGACAGGCAACTGGAGACAACCGGCGCCTTCATCGCGGGGCCATCGTTCTCGCTTGCGGATGTTCCGATCGCGCTCTCGATTAACCGCTGGCTCGAAACGCCATTGCATCATGCCGATTTTCCCGCGCTGTCGGCTTACATGGCGCGCCTTGCCACGCGCCCTGGCTACCTCGCGTACTGCCGCAACGGCACGCCATAAGCCGCGCATCCCTGCTGACGCCGGACCGGCGATCCGGCTCAGGTGGCTCGCTCGGCGCAGTTGGCAATAGCGGTTTGTAGCGGCGTCGCGTGGTTGCTGTGCTGCCTTCGGTGCGCTTTACGCGCGAGCGTCGGCGTGACGCAGCCTGAACAGACCCACGATGCGCGACAGGCCGTGCGCCTGCTCGTTCAGCGTCGCCGAGGCGGCAGTCGATTGCTCGACGAGGGCAGCGTTCTGCTGTGTCGCCTGGTCCATCTCGGCGACGCTGCGGTCGATCTGGCTGATGCCGGCGCTCTGTTCGTTCATCGCGCCGTCGATTTCGCCAATCACACGATTCACGCGGTCGATGCCCGCGACGATTTCCTGCATCGCCGCGCCCGCCGCCTGGACACGCTGCGCGCCCGTGCCGACGCTGGCTTCCGAGGCCTGAATCAGGTCCTTGATCTCGCGAGCGGCCGTGGCGCAGCGCTGCGCCAGCGTGCGCACTTCGCCTGCAACCACGGCGAATCCGCGGCCATTCTCGCCGGCGCGTGCCGCTTCGACGGCCGCGTTGAGCGCGAGGATGTTGGTCTGAAACGCGATGCTGTCGATCACGCCGATGATTTCGGTAATGCGCGCCGAGGATTTGGCGATGTCGTCCATCGTGCTGACCGCGCTCGTCACGACTTCGCCGCCGCGGGCCGCCGCCTGGCTTGCCGAGGTCGCGAGCCGTGTGGCCTCCACGGCGGATTCGGCCGATTGCCTGACGCTGGCGGTCAACTGCGTGAGGGCAGCGGAAGTGTTCTGCAAATTGCTGGCGGATGTTTCCGTGCGCTGCGACAGATCGCGGTTGCCCATTTCGATTTCGCTGGTCGCGATCTTCATGTTTTCGACGCCGGCCCGCACTTCCAGCAGCACCGTGCCAATCTTGTCGACAAACGCGTTGAACGAGGCGGAAATCTGCGCGACTTCGTCATTGCCGACCACCGGCAGACGATGGGTGAGATCGCCGCTGCCCGAGCCAATGGTATCCATCGCATCGCGCACCTGCGAGAGGCTGCGGAACGAATGCGAGGTGAAGTAAGCGGCGATGCCCACTGCCGCCAGCGTCAGCAACACCATGGCCACACCGAGCGCCCGCAGGACGTTGGCGAGACCTGCTGTTGCCTCCGCCTTGTCGAGTGCGATCACCAGATACCAGTCGGTGCCGTGCACCGGCTGCGCCTCGAGCAGCTTCGCCACGCCGCCCAGATCGACTTCCATCGGCGCGCCCGCTTGCGCGAGCGACGTCAGCGCGTCCGGCGTGAGCGCCGCGGAGATATCGGATGCCTGCTTGAGAATCAATTTGGCGTCCGGATGCGCGATAACCTGACCGTCGCGCGCCACCACGAAGGCGAGGCTCGATGGCGTGGGATGCACGGTGGCGACCACTTCGCGCACCCCGTCGAGCGGCACGGCGCCGCTCACCGCGCCGGCCGGCTGGCCGTTACGGATCATCGGCGCGGCGAACGATACGAAAGGCACGCCTGTCGATGCATCGCCGTAAGGCTTCGTGACCACCAGTCCGCCCGCGGCGAGCGCCGCCTTGTACCAGGGGCGTGCGGTCGGGTCGTAGTCCGGCGGCGTGCCGCTGGTCGAGAAAAAGGTCTTGTCGGTCCAGCCGACCGTCGTAATCGGGAAGCCGTCCGCGCGGCTCATATGCTTGACCAGGCCTTGCGGATCGCCGTGTTCGACCTCTTCAGCGGTCACCTTCACGGCCTGTGCTTTGGCCGCCACCCACTTGTCGATGGCCAGCGCATTGGCGCCGGCGATGGCGTTCAGATTCTGCGCGATGCTCTCCATCGTGTTGGCACGCATCGTGACATAGGCGGTGGCGCCCGAGAGTGCGAGCGCACCGATGACGGTAGCGGAAGAAATGATCAGAATGCGGGTGCGGAGTGACGAAATCATGGTTTCCGTGAAGGGTGGAGGGGTGCTGCACGAATCGGAACGCTGCTTGCGACACCTCGGCACGACTCGAGCCGGGCCACGGTTTTAGGACTACCTTCACAGACTACGGCGGAAAAATGGAGAACTTGAGGCGCGGCGGGCGGCCTCGCTCGCGCGCTGCCACATCGGCGGATAAGCGGCACGGCCGAACGACGGCGATATTGAGGCGATGGGGCTCATTCGCAGACGAATGCTTACAACAACACCTGCGAAATACTTACGAAATCCAGAGTGCGGGATGCTTCTGCGTAGCTCGACCTGACTCGCCTACAATGGCCGGTTTCGCAACACAGATTGAAGGTTTGAACATGCGGGTATTGAAATTTGCACTGGCTGTGCTGACGGCCTGTTTTACGCTCAACGCAAGCGCCGAGATGACGGCTGCGCAATACAAGCTCTGGGCGCATACCGACAACAACTCGGTCTACGCGGCCTACATTACGGGCACGATCAACGCGCTGGGCTGGGCGAACGGGGATCTGGTGTCGAAGAAGCGTCCGCCGCTGTTCTGTCCGCCGCAGAACCTGGCTATTGGCAACCAGAATGTCTATCCGCTGCTTGATCAGTTTTTCGCCAATCATCCGAGTATTTCAGACGACTTTCCGATCGGGCTCGCCATTCTGCGCTCGCTTCAGGGGGCGTTCCCCTGCTGACACACCGATCGGCTAGGGCGCCAAGCGGAACGCATCCACCGCCCACACTTCGTTTGCGAGAATAGACGGCTGGGAGCGGGCAAGCCACTCTGTCAGCGGCGTAAGGCTGATGCCAGGCGCCGCCGAACCGCCGAACGCTTCGGAAACGAATGGCGCATCGTCGTCCGGGCGGCGGACGATCTGAACGATGTGAGTGATGCCGCGTGAGCGGGGATGGTTAAGCGCCCAGGCGGGATCGCCCATCTTCAGCCCAATGGTCGCGCAGCGCGGGAGCGCGTGGGCCGTGACTTCGGCCCCCTGGAGAATGAATCCTGTGCGGTGCCCGATCTCGTGAATGATCCGATCGGACCATACGTGCAGCGCTTCCATGTCGTCAGCGGCGAACACCTGGCGGGAGGCCGCCTCGTTCTCCGCTCGCAGCGCCTGCGTGAGAAGCAGGGCGGTCCATCCGGAGCAATCGATGACCGGCGGGTTCGCCGAAAGCCCTTCGGACTTGACGCCGCGCCGGTATCCCACCCGGCCTGTGTAGCGCTGCACGAGCCGCCACATCGCCGCTTCGCCCGCCTCGAAGATCATCGCGCGACAAGTCCTCGTGTAGGCAGTCCGGGATGGACTGCCGATCGCTCTACAAACGGTACGAACGGTACGAACGCTACAAACCTCAACAGACAACCAGCGGGCAGGCGGGGCGGTAAGCGCCCCGCAAAGGCTCAGATCTGCACGAGCCCTGGGATCTGCACATCCGGATTGACGTCGGCTTCGTAGTCCACGCCGGCGATCTCGAATCCGAACAGACGCAGGAAGTCGGTCTTGTAGCCGCTGAAGTCGGTGAGTTCGTAGATATTGTTGTCGGTCACCTGGGTCCAGAGTGCCTGAACGCGCGCTTGCACGTCGGGATCGAGTTCCTTGTAGTCGGCGCGCAGACGGCCTTCTTCGTCGATGTGCGGCGTCGCGCCGTACATGCTGTCTTTGTAGAGGCCGTAGACCTGCTCGATGCAGCCTTCGTGCGTGCCTTTTTCCTTCATGACCTTGAAGAGCAGCGACAGGTACAGCGGCATCATCGGGATCGCGGAGCTGGCTTGCGTGACGACCGCCTTGAGCACTGAAACGCGTGCATCGCCGCCCTTGGCCGCGAGTTTCTGGCGAATGCCGAGCACCTTCTGGTCGAGATCTTTTTTGGCCGCGCCGATCGAGCCGTTCCAGTAGATGTCGTGGGTGATCTTTTCGCCGAGGTAGGTGAACGCGGTTGTCTTCGCGCCGTCGGCGAGCACGCCGGCGTCGAGCAGGGCGTCGATCCACATCTGCCAGTCTTCGCCGCCCATCACCGCGACGGTGTTGTCGATTTCGGCTTGCGTAGCGGGTTCGAGGACGGTTTCCTTGATGACTTCCTTGTCCGTGTCGATGCCGCGCAGGGTGACGGCTTTGCCGACCGGCTTCAGGGTGGAGCTGAACACTTCACCGGTTTTCGGATGCGTGCGCTTGGGGGCGGCGAGGCTGTAGACGACCAGGTCGACCTGACCGAGATCGCGCTTGATGACTTCGATGGTGCGTTGCTTGACTTCGTCGGAGAAGGCGTCGCCGTTGATGCTGGTCGCGTACAGGCCTTTTTCCGTGGCGAATTTCTCGAAGGCGGCGGTGTTGTACCAGCCTGCCGTGCCGGCTTTGGTTTCGCTGCCGGCGCGCTCGAAGAAGACGCCGAGCGTGGCGGCGTCGGAGCCGAATGCGGCGCTGATGCGGGCGGCGAGGCCGTAGCCGGTGGAGGCGCCGATCACGAGCACTTTCTTCGGGCCATTGGCAATGGGGCCACGTGCCTTGACGTATTCGATCTGCTCCTTGACGTTGGCTTCGCAGCCGGTCGGATGAGTCGATACACAGATGAAGCCACGCACGCGCGGTTTGATGATCATGAAGCACCTCTTGTCGGAATTGGCGACATTATAGAGGGGGGTTGGGGTTTTGCCTGTTCGGCGGTTGGTTTGGCCTTGGTCTGGGTTTTTTGGTCTTTTCTCTGTATGGTTTTTTGGTCTTTTTTTGCTTTGGTAGTGGTCTGTTTTGACTGTGTGCCTATGGTGTTGGCCTTTCCTTGTTTTCTTGGTGGTTTATTAGCGTTGCCCCTGTGCGGGGCGGCACCTACTTTTCTTTGCCTGCCGCAAAGCAAAGTAGGCAAAAGAAAGCGGCTCACACCGCTAACTCTTAAGCGGGTCCCCCGCGCAGCCACGGTAGTGGTGCATCTGGAATCCGTGTCCTCGCACATTCGGCGCCAGTGACAAGGCGCTCATTCGCTCCCACTCCGCACTACGTGCGTCGCGGACGGGTCTGCCAGGGAAACCTGGGGGCTTCGGTTGGGCTCGGTGGGGGCTATCGGCTTCGCCTCAGCGAGGCGCTCCCGCGCCAATTGGCGAACCCCCACTTCAATTGAAATGGCAATGCGCCGCATTCACTGCACGGCCGCACTTGTGCCCACGGCAGCGATGCAACGACTCGTCAGGGAACAGGGTAAACGGGAGAGCGAAACCGCAGCTTAGTGGCAGCGATGCAACGACAAGCCGCATTCGCTGCCGCGGTTGTGCCCACGGCGACAATGTAACGACGAGTCAGGGAACAGGGCAAACCGTGGGAGAGAAAGCTTAGCGGGTGGTTTGTGAAACGGGCTTCGGCGCGCGCAGCGCCGCCGGAAGAATGACTGCTGTGTCACTGACGCGGAGTGTGCGAGGGCACGGATTCCAGATGCACCACTACCGTGGCTGTGCGGGGGACCCGCTTAAGAATTAGCGGTTTGAGCCGCTTTCTTTTGCCTACTTTGCTTTGCGGCAGGCAAAGAAAAGTAGGTGCCTGCCCCGCACAGGGGCGACGCTAATAAACCACTAACAACTCAAGGAAAGGCCAAGGAGCACAGGGGCACAGGGGCAACGCTAATAGACCACTAAGAAAACAAGGAAAGGCCAACACCATAAAAGCACAGCCAAAACAGACTACTAACAAAGCAAGGAAAGGCCAACACCACAAAACCACAACCAAAGCGCCGCCCAGGCAAACAAAGCAAACAAAGCAAACAAAGCAAACAAAGCAAGCAAAGCAAGCAAAGCAAGCAAAGCAAACAAAGCAAACAAAGCAAGCAACACCCAACACCCCAAAACCAGAGACAAAAACAAACCACCCGCCACCCCCTGCTACGATGCTGCCTTCGTCAAGCAGAACCCAAACGGTAACCCCGAGTGAAGCGCCTCATCCCCAAACTCCTACAGACCCTTGAAAAAGGGCTAACCCTCGCGAATCAGCCCATCGCCCGGGCCTTCTGGCACCTCCGCCACCCCACGTTGCGTGGCCTGGCATGGGCCTGCGCCGCGATCCCGGCGCTCTTCGTGGTGTATGTGCTGGCGCTGATCCCGTTCACGCCCAGCATCGGCGATATCCGCAAGGCGAAAATCGAGCAGCCGGCGCAGATTCTCTCGGCAGACGGCAAACTGCTCGCCGAATTCAAACCCTCGAACCGTGAGTGGGTGAAACTTCAGGACATCTCGCCCAACGTAGTGAACGCGCTCGTCGCCACGGAAGATCACCGCTTCTACCAGCATTTCGGCCTGGATTGGCGCCGTACGGCATCGGCCGCGCTGCACACGTTTTCCGGCGACCGTCAGGGCGGCTCGACCATTACCCAGCAACTCGCCCGCAATCTCTATCCAGACGAGATCGGCCGCGCCCCCACGCTGACCCGCAAGATCAAGGAAGCAATCACCGCCCTCAAGATCGAGGCGCTCTACACCAAGGACGAGATCCTCGAGACCTACCTCAATACGGTGCCGTTCCTCTACAACGCCTACGGCATCGAGATGGCGGCACGAACCTATTTCGACAAATCGGCCGGCGAGCTGAACGTGCTGGAAAGCGCGACGCTCACCGGCATGCTCAAAGGCAACAGCTACTACAACCCGGTGCTCAACCCCGAACGCGCCCTGCAGCGGCGCAATACGGTGCTGGCGCAAATGGTCAAGTACGGCAAGCTCACGCCCGCGGCCTACGCGACGCTCTCGCGCCGTCCGCTGCGCATCGATTTCGAGCGGCAGACCGAGCCGCCCGGACCCGCGCCGCACTTCGCACAGCAACTGCGTAAGTGGCTCGCGGCATGGGCCGATCGCAACGACTACAACATGTACTCCGACGGGCTCGTGGTGCGCACCACCATCGATTCGCGCCTGCAGACCATGGCCACCCAGGCCGTGACCTTGCAGGGCAACCAGTTGCAAGGGATTGCCAATTCGGCCTGGGGCACGCGCGCAGGTTGTGCGGCCGGCCGCGATCTGCTGCAGACTTTCCTGCGCGAAACGCCCGACTATCGGGCCGCGAAAGACGCTGGCCTGACGGACGACGATGCGCTGAAGCGCGTTTCGTCCGATCGCAACCTGGTGCAGTCGGTGTGCGAATCCAAGACCCGGGTGCAGGCGGACTTTCTCGCGATGGACCCGCGCAACGGCCAGATCAAGGCATGGGTCGGTAGCCGGGACTTTAGCCAGGATCCGTTCGACCACGTCCAGCAGGCACGGCGGCAACCCGGTTCGACCTTCAAGCCGTTCGTCTACGCGGCGGCCTTCGAAGACGGCGCCAAACCTTCCGATACTTTTATCGACAAACCCGTCGAGATCCCGCTGGCCGGCGGCGAAGTCTGGCGTCCAAACGACGAGGATGAACCGAGCGAGCGGGCCATCAGCCTGCGCGACGGTCTCGCGTATTCCCGCAACCGGATCACGGCGCAGTTGATGGAAACGGTCGGTCCGAACAAGGTCGCGAGACTGGCGCGCGCCATGGGCGTGCGCGACAGCGAACTCGACCCGGTGCCGTCGCTGGCGCTTGGCACGAGTCCGGTGACACTCAAGGAGATGGTTTCGGCCTATGGCACGATCGCCAACCTCGGCGCTTACGTGGAGCCGGTGATGGTCACGCGTATCGAAGACCGCAACGGCGAGGTGCTGGCCGAGTTCGCACCGGTGCCGCCCAAACAGGAGTTGCCGGTCGACACCGCCCGCACGCTCGTCGATGTGATGCGCGACGTGGTGAGCCGGGGCACGGGCTCGAGCATCCGCAGCCGCTTTGGCGTGCGCGGCGACGTCGCGGGCAAGACGGGCACCACGCAGGGCAACGCCGACGGCTGGTTCATCCTGATCCAGCCGCAACTCGTGGCCGGCGCGTGGGTCGGCTTCAACGACAGCCGGGTGACCTTGCGCAGCGACTATTGGGGCCAGGGGGCGCACAGCGCGTTGCCGATCGTCGGCGATTTTTTCCAGCGCGCGCAGCGCTCGAAGCTGATCGACAGCCGCGTCAGATTCGCGACCGATCAGCAGCCGGGCTGGTTTGCGGAACGCTCGGGCAGGTTGCGCGAGTGGTTCCAGCATCTGTTCGCGGCGTCGTCCACGAAGACTGAAGCGCCGGTTGTCGCGCGCAATACGCCGCGCCACGCCCCTGTGGTTAGCGCGCCTGTACCTGCACCGGCGTTTGCGCCTGCGTCCGCTGCGGATGTCGAACCGAAGCCGTTCGCGGCGCAGCCCCCCCTTCTTCAAGCGCCTGTGCCGGCGAGCGGGGCGGTAAGCGGCGCAGCGAATGGATCGGTCGACGGTGAGACGCATGGCAGCGGTTCGCCGGCTCTCGCGCCGACACCCACGCCGGACGACATCGCGCCGCCGGATGCAGGCGGCAGCGCTGCAAACTTACTCCCGAGCCCACCGGCCAGCGCGAGCGCCTCGCCCTGAGCGGTTCACGAACGCACCGCCAGGACCTCATCACCACCTCGCCACCGTCGCCCTGATTGCCGCCACCCGACGGGCACGCGGCAGATCATGAATCGCGCGGGATCGGTCAGGAGCTTCGCCGCCAGACAGCGAAGCTCCCGCGCGATACGGTCGCGGCGATTCGCTTCAGAACCGATGCGTCATCCCCACAGTCGCCAGAATCTGCCTGGTTCCTGGCGCCGTCACGGTGACGCCCGGCCAGCTCACCGTGGCGGTGCCGTTGTTCTTCATGTAGCCCGCCCGCATGTACAGGCTCGTGCGTTGGGATATCGAGTGGTCGACACCCAACTCGATGCCCGGCGCGTTGTCATGCGCGCCGCGCACGTTGCGCTGAATACCCGCAATCTCGATCACGTCGACTGGCGTGGCCTGGATCGTCGCGCCCAACTCCGCAATGCTCACCGAATGGCCGGTGCCCAGATGCGCGGCCAGCGAGCCGCGCGCCGGATCCTGCGCGCGGTTATAGGAATAGTTGAACTGGAAATTGACGATGCCGATCCGGTAAGCGAGCGCGCCGATGAAATGCTCGGTGCCCAGCAGGCTCAGCGAAGCAGGCAGGCCGGCAATGGTTTCCTGTCCCGGATGCTGGTTCACATACGCAAGACCCGCGTAGAAACCGTAGCCGGAGTACGTGGCCGCGACGTTCAGCATGTTGCCAGTCGTCGCCGGCACGGGCTGGCTCACCGTGGCGGCGAACGCATACATGCCGTAGAACTTCAGGCCCTTGAGATTCGGCGATTGATACATGACCGAATTGCTGGCGCGGCCGGAATCGTATTGCGTCGAGAGCGTGTTCCGGTCGACTGCGAGGACAGCGGCTGAAAACGGCGAGAGCACTTCGTTCGCGCGAAACGGATCGGACGGATAGATGACCCGGAAGCTTGGGTCGTACTGACGACCCATGGTCAACGAACCGTATTTGTCGTGGCTCAGGCCGACCCATGCCTGGCGGTAGAAGAGCGCCGAGGTGTCGGCGAACAAGCCGCCATTGTTCACGTTAAAGCCCGTTTCGACGTTGAACTGCGCCTTCAGGCCACCGCCCAGGTCTTCCGTGCCCTTCAGGCCAAACAGGGAGCCGGTCGAGCCGCCGCTTTTCTCGGCATACGAATGAACGCCGCCGTTGTCCAGATACTGAATGTTCGCATCGACAACGCCGTACAAGGTCACGCTCGACTCGGCGGCAGCGGCGCCACCGGCAGCAAGAATCAGCGTGGCTCCGCAAACGCCATGATTGATAAAACGCATGCATGTCTCCTCTTTTTATATCCGCCTGTTGCGGACTTGATTGCACAGTCTTTATGCGGGGGCGAACGTGGTCTGACTTCATCGACCCCGGCGACCCCGACCGGTCGAGGCAAAAAATGGAATGACCGTGCTAATTTCAAGTCAACTGACGGGATAAAGCCAGTGCATTGTTTTTATGAGAAGAATGCGGATGTTGCATGGGAGCGGGAGATCGGAGAAACCCGGCTCAAGCCGCCAGAATCGCGCGCTGCGCCCGTTGCGCCGTGGTCTCCCTGATTCGCGCCCCGACAAGGCTTGCGGGGCATTGTTCAGGCGTATGCAACAGTGTTTTCGGTTGAAGGTGCTGATCTCGCGCGCCTGATTGCGCATAATTCCGAGATTGGAAAAATAGTTAAAAACCGTAGATGAACAGGTTCGACCCCATTTCAGATCAGCGGCCCGCTCAGGAACGGACCTCAGCAGCGGTGCAGCGCCGAAACTTATTGTCCAGCCGGGCGCGCGCGCTCATCGCGGCGATCGCCGCTTGCGCCAGTCTGGCCGGATGTGCATCGGCGACCGACGTTGTCGCCACCGACAAGCCCGGCACATACACGGTGGCGGCGAGCGCGACGGGCGGGCGGATGGCGTGGGCCCGCGCGCACGAACAGGCGGTCAGCGAGGCGCGCGATTTCTGCGAGCGCCGTGGCATGCAGAGCAGTGTCACAACCGAAACGGTGAGCGGCGTGCAGATGATGACCGAGCACGCATCGTCAGTGAATTTCGAATGTCATCCGAAGTTCTAGGGATGCGGGTTGCTGCAGGAAGGTGAAAGCAGGCGAGGGGTATAAAACGCCTGCCTCTCACATGACACGCTCACTGTTTGTCGAACGTGACCAGGTTTTTATCGTTCGTATCCGCCACGAAAATGGCCAGCAGCCTGGCGGGTTCCGTATCGCTCGCGTTCTCGCTGACGCCATGATGCGCGCCGGGCTTTTCGATCCAGTGTTCGCCCGCGTGAAAGACGCGTACCTCGCCTTCATTGACCCGGCTGCGGATCGCACCCGACAGAACATAGCCGACCACAAAGGCTTGCCCATGGCGATGCGGTAGCGACTTGCCGCCGGGCGCATAGTCGACGACCAGCGCCGTCATCGTTTTGCCCGGAACGTTGGCGATGGCTTCGGCGAACGCGGGCGTGATTGTCTCCCGTGCAGCGGCCGGATCGGCGGCGAAGACGGGTTGAGAGACTGCCGCGATGGACAAACCGGCGAGCGCTGCCGTCGCGATAAGCGTACGAATTTTCATGCGATTACTCCTGGCTTTATGCCGTGACGTCGTTGTTCAGTTCCACGGTCGAGGCCGGCTCCAACTCCACTGGATTGACCCAGTTCGCCGCCACGGCGGCGAGTTCGACGCGCGCGCGTTCGAGTGCTTCGAGCCGCGCCGCCGGGTCTGCAAACTGCAACGGCTGGGCGTCGACGAAGGACGGATCCGCCACGCCGAGAAATCCGAAAGCAGCCTTGAGCGCCGGCGTCAGGGCGTCCATCGACGCGTAGGGTGAGCCGGCGCGCAAATCGGCACCGCGGCTCGTGATGAAGAGCACCTTCTGCCGCACAAGCTGGCCTTCTATGCGGCCGTCTTCCGTATGCACATAGGTCACGCCGCCACGCGTGATGCTGTCGATGAATGCCTTGAATGCGGAAGGCATCGACCAGTTGTACATGGGCATGGCAAAGACCAGCGCATCGGCCTCGAGCAGGCGCTTGCACAGCGCATCCGATGCGGCCAGCGTCGCTTTCATCGCGGCTGTGCGCTCGTGCGACGGCGTGTAGGTCGCGATCGCGAATGCTTCGTTCACATGCGGCGGCGTATCGACCGTGACGTCGAGATAATCGACCTCGATATCCATACCGTCCTCGCGCAGGCGCTCCAGAAAATACCGGCTTAACGCGCGTGAGTTAGATCGTTCGCGTTTGGCGCTCGCGTCGACATGCATGATCTTCATGGCTTCTTTCCTTCAGGGTTGATACGGAAATAGGGGGCGCGGCAGCACGGCTGCCATGCGCTCAGGATGGCAGCTTGCGAAACGCGATCGCAAAGCGGTTCCACGCGTTGATGGCGCAGACCAGCAGCGTCAGGTCGGCCAGTTCCTCGTCGCTGAAGTGCGGGCGTACGGCTTGCCACACGGCGTCGGGTACGTGTTCTTGCGACACCAGCGTGAGCGCTTCGGTCCATTCGAGCGCGGCGCGCTCACGGTCGGTGAAGAAGGGCGTTTCACGCCACACCACGACGGTGGCCAGGCGCCGTTCTGATTCGCCGCCTTTGCGGGCGTCGGTGGTGTGCATGTCGACGCAGAAGGCGCAACCGTTGATCTGGGAAGCGCGCAGGCGGACCAGTTCAGTCAGCGATTTTTCGAGTGCCGATTTATTGATGCGATCTTCGACGCCGAGCAGGCTCTTGATGGCGGCGGGGCTGGCTTTGTAGAAGTCGAGGCGTTGTTCCATGATTCACTCCCTGGCTGGTTGGACCCGATTAGTGGCCGGTGAGTGAAGATTAGAGGTTCAACTGGCATTATAAAATAGCCGGTTTTATCTAAATTCAGGTAACCGCTTTTTGGAGGGAATGAATCGGTTCGGCGCGTTAAAACGCTGCAGGCGTGGCAGCCCGCCTGGATGGGCGAAGCGGATAGACCTACTTTGTGCGCGCCCCCTGGGACAGCTACGGCTGAGCGCGTCTTCCAGACTCACTCCAGGCGAAACGGCAGCAGTTTGCGACAGTAATCAGTCACCTCGTTCGCGATTGTTTCGGCCGGAATGCTGTTGATATCCCGCTCAGCGAAAATGGTCCGCATTTTTGATTGGGAATGGAGACGCCACTCAGGCCTGATTTCACAGAACATCGCCACGCCAGGTTTCCCCAGGGCTGCGGCAATATGCATAAGCCCTCCATCCGCTCCAACAAAAAAACAGCTTTGCTCTATCAGCTCGGCCGCAGCCGTGATATTTGGCAGATCGACGTGCGCGTCGATAGTGCGGCAATCCACGTCATCACGAATCGCTGTTACGGCCTCGAACGCACTTTTGCCTGCGCCCAGGAGGATAAACCGCAGACTCGGGGCCTGTTTCGGCCAGTTCGAGGAAATCAGCCGGATAAGCGCCGCCCAATCATCAAACCGGCGGCGCGTGTCGCCGCCGCCCACCGCGATCGAAATCGTGAATTCACCGGACCGTCCCATGCATTGATTCGGAGCCCTTAGCGTGGGTTCAATCGGCCCCGATTCGTGCTGCGATTTGAACACGCGTGCAATCTGTTCGTACGCGAGATGAATCCTCGAAAAGTGCTCATCCCTGCGGTGCCCCATGATCGAAAACCACGGGGTAAACGGATGGTATTGAAGCTTCTTGAGGATCGCCTTCGTGGTGAGGCTTTGCACGATCACCATGTCATATCGGGCGTCGCAATCGTTCAGCGAACGGGCTACGCGGCGGAACCGGTCATCGCCGGCAAACAGTTCTAGCGGACCGTGGGGCATGCATAAATCGATGGAGATGCGCGGGTCGATCAGAAATCTTTGTGACAGATCCATGATGGAATCGCCGATCGTGGCCCAGTCGTAATACCACAGCAATTTCCGGACTTCCTGGGGCGCGTCATTCGCTATCAGAAGCTGCTGACCGCTCAGCAACATCAGGGCGGTTCGTTTGATCACCGCCAAAGCAGAGGAGGGTGGGGTCTTTTTTCCACTCCGGAGTCTGAACCCCACAATGCGGCCTAGCCTTTGCCCGACTGGCAACCCCTTTTTGAATTCTTTGCGCTTGGCCAGTGCCATTAACTTCCTCGAACGAATACTGATAGTTTCGTTCTAGTATAAAGCAGGGCACTTTCAGAAAGATTTTTGAAAGGTGAGGGCGTCGGTCCGGGCGTCCGAAAACACCGCCCCATTTCCCGTGGAGCCCACGGGTATCGAATCAGTTTCTCGCGAACGATCCCGGCAACGGCATAACGATCACTAACCGCGTCCGATGCGCGGTCGTGCGAATTCGAAAGCGTTGGCAGACGCGGCGCGGCACTATGGCCTTGCGCACGGCACGCCGGAATCGAGCGTTACCGCGAGTCGCATTCTGGCCACGCGTTATGTCCTCGAACGGTCCGTCTCAGATGATGCACGGCGTTCCCTGGGAACGTATGGATTTCACGTACAGCGACGTCCCGTCGCCTCTGTCAAGGAGAAGCGAGATGCCTAAAGCGTTTTCGGTTCCTGTTACTCCGCAAGGAAAGTCCGCCCTGGCGACGCTGCCACCGTGGCACTATTCCAGCGACTGTCTCGCCGTCGAATACTGGGCCGACCAGAAAGCGATCGCGGCGCTCCTTCCGCCAGGCCTCACGGCGGATGAGAAATCCGGCGGCCGGGCCTTCTTCTGGTTTCTGGATTGGCAGTTCACGGGTTCCAATGACGAATTGACGGACCCGGCCCGGTATCAATACCGCGAGGCCTTCGTTCTGGTCGAGGCGATCTTCGAAGGTGTTCCGGTCAATTACTGCCCCTACATCTTTGTCGATAACGATGCCGCCATTGCCCGCGGATGGGCGCAAGGGTTTCCGAAGAAACTCGCCAGCGTCTACCAGACTCGCAGTTTCTCCGCGCCCAGTCTGGCTGCTGCGCCGCTTGCCAACGGAAGCCGCTTCGGCGCCAGCGTGTCCGCGCACGGAGAGCGGCTGGCGACCGCCCGTATCCAGCTCGAAGAACCTGTTGCTGACCCGGCGACCGTGTTCAACCGGCCAACAACGATGCGCCGTTACTTTCCTCAACTCGCAGCGGGATTTCAGGAGAAACCGCCGGTCGATGAACTCACCATGTCGCTCACGGACAATCTCGCGATCGTGGATGTCTGGACCGGATCGGCGGAACTGAAGACTCCCGAGGTCGACGGCGAGGACATGCACCTGATTGCGCCCGTGCGCGTCGGACGGGGTTATCGGCTCGGTATGGCGTACTCCGTGACCGATCTGCGCATCCTGAAGAACTACGCCGGATGATCGTCTGGATGCCGAAATGAGTTGGCAAGGGGCCAGGTTATGCTGGCTGCCGCCAATGCCGGGGTCCGAGGAACATCAGTAAAGGACCGCGTTGACCGCTCGTCCGCTTGCTCGCCGGTCGGGGCGAGACCCTTGCATCAGATTGGGGCACATCAGGGAAACAAGCGCGTGGCGCGCTACTCGTCGTTGCCTGCGACTGCCGCGCCCGCGATGTGATGCCGCGCCAGCGACGCCGCGACGAAACCCGACGCCTTCATGTCCTCAACGAACCTCGACAGATACGCGGCCGCTTCATCGCCCCGGGCCTTTGGCACGCCCATTGCCTGACGAATCACCATGAAGCGCTGGTCCAGTATCCGCAATCCGCCCGCTTTAGCGGCGTCTTTTTCGAGCTGTTGCTTAACGCCTGCGGCCACGTCGAGATGCTGATCCAGAAAGCTCTGCACAACGGCCGGTGAGGTTGGAATCCGGACGATTGTCGCGTGATGCAGTTCGCGCGTCAGAAACAGATCGTAGGCGCTGCCCTTGCCGACCGCGACCGTCACGCCGGGCTGATCGACATCGTCGTTGCTGGTGATCGGCGAGGTGTCGCGCACGAGATAAAACCCTTCGATCAGTACATACGGTTTGGTGAAAGCGATTTCCTGTCCGCGCTTCGGATCGACGGCGAAGAAACCGATGTCTGCCTTGTCCTGATTGACGTTTTCAACCGAAGCCCCAGCCGACTTGACCACGACCAGTTGCAGCGCCACGCCAAGTCTTTTGGCGAATTCGGTGGCGAGATCGACCGACACGCCGACTGGTTTGCCTGTCACCGGATCGAGACTCGCCAGAACCGGATTGCCGAGATTGATCGATGCCCGCAGCGTGCCGCTCGGCGCGAACGCCATGGCTATCGATGTGTTCGGGTCGCCCGTTTGTGCGACGGCGGGCGTCGAAACGGACCCGGACAAGACTGCACTTGACGTCAGTAAGGCTGCCAATGTTCTGAACACGCCGCTGTGGGGTTTTGCGATTGAAGGCTTGGTCATGTTGGGTTGCCCTTGATTAGCGCGCCAGAGCGATATTAGCCTGGCCTTGGTCGAGGGGCGCGCGTGGTCGGCGGCCACAAGATGCAAGGGGGCTATGTCGGCGCAGTCACGCCCGCAAAAAGTGGTTGCGCTGTTCTGCGAGGAAACGTTTGGGAAACGCTTGTCTCCTAGTCTGCCGATGATGACTTTGAAAACCCATACTGAATTCTGTCAGGAGGAGAAAATGTCATTTTGGGCGGATATTTCAAGCTATATTGGGCAAACCACATTTGGCGTAAAGCTGCACGGAAAGCTAGCGCTGCCAGCGAGTGACGGTGGTTGGAGAGGCGGGTTGACCATGGCGACATATAAGCTCGGATCAGATTATTATTTGTCGGATGACCATCAATTCAATCCAATAGAAACGGAATCCGTTTACTTTCTGTCATGGTCGGTTGACGGTGTGACAAAAGTAAGTTACGAGACATTAAAGGATTTCAATTATTTCCTGACGTCAGAATTTTCTGGATGCCGGTTTGTTGTCACCGATTATGGCGTGGCTCACGTTGCATGGAGTGCCGGAGGCCATCGGGCAAGTGGCATTGGAAGCCAGGATTTGCGTGATACGTCAGAAAGGAAAGAACTAGGCTACGATACATTTGGTAAGCCTAAATACAGAAGAAAATTGTCTTTTACCTCGTCAGCAGCACCATTGGATAATGAATTAACAACAGCCGGAACTGACAATTCGAGCCAGCACTATGAAGGCGGAAACCGGGCAATGGTTTTTGGGTATCGTGTTCAAGGCGGCTGGGCTTTTAAGGTACTCCGCTATGACGGAAATACCGGAAGTGGAACGGGAACGTGGTCGAATTTCTGCTGTACCTGGACTGTATAGACGGGGGACAAGGGTATCAGCAGGAAATAAATCACCGGACTATGGATTGCAGGCGGCCAGCAGGTGCCGGTCGCCCCAAAGCCAATCCCAGTCGGTTCGAGGATGCCGGTTTATTTAAACTTTGTTTCAAAGCTTTTTCTATCCGGCCAGCCGCGGCTCACTCCTGTGCCGTACGTTGGACACCGAAAGCTGACGGCAAGGAGCGACGCCGGGTCGATCCGTATTACATGCAGGGGCGTGGGGCGTGACCGACGTCAATGAGAGGAGCGCTCTTCAAAGCCAGGTGCCGCCCTGGCGTTCGGTCGGCTCTTGTGCAAGGGCGTCGAAATCGTGAATCCAGTCCAGGTGATGCAGCAGGCTGTCGCGTGCGCGAAGGCGGGCGTTGCGCGCCTGCGCTTCGGGGCCGTCTGGCAGATGCAACACGTCAGCCGTCGCTATCGAGGCGAATTGCACCTTGCGCGTGCGGCCCCGTCGCAACCGCTCGTAGGCTTCCTGCGCCGTGTGCCAACGACCCGGGCCCGCCTTGGCCAACTGCGCGGCCAGCACCACGGCATCTTCGATCGACTGATTGGCGCCCTGGCCATGGTGCGGCACGAGCGCGTGCGCGGCATCGCCGATCAGCGTCACGCGGCCCTTGCTCCAGCGCCCGAGCGGGGGACGATGGAACAGGCCCCAGCGCTGGCTGATCGGTACTGCCGTGATCATCTGCACTACCGCCGGATGCCAGTCCCTGAACAGGCGCAGCTGCTCACCCTCGCTCGCCGGCATGACCCAGTCGCGTGATGACCACGGCGAGGGATGACGCTCGACAAGCAGAAAGTTCTGGTCGCCCTTGTCGCCGATCGGATAGTGAAGCAGATGGCCTTGCGGGCCGAGCCAGAATTGAATGGCCTCAGGGGAGGGCAGCAGATCCATATTTTCAGCCGGTACCACGCCACGAAAACCGGAGCAGCCAGAATACAGGGCGTCGTCGTAGCCGAGCATCCAGCGTCGCGTGATTGAACGTGCCCCGTCCGCGCCGATTACCAGATCGGCGTCGATGCAACGACCGTTGGCGAAACTCAGACTCACACGATCCGGATGCTGCACGAGATCGGTCAGCCGATGGCTGAGATTGATGCGCTCGAGGCCGACTGCGTTCGACAATACGGTCTGCAGGTCCGCGCGGTGTACGCCCCAATAGGCGCCGCCGAACTGCTGGCGATAGCTCGGTTCGCCTCGATGCTGTCCAATCACTTCGCCGCTGCGCCCGTCCCGATAGATCAGCTCGGGTATTTCAGCGCACACCGCGTCGAAAGCGGCCCGTAATCCCATACGCTCGTAAAACCGCGTCGCATTCGCCGACAGCGCGACTGCGGCTCCGACCTCGCGAAGCTCGTCGGTCTGCTCGTAGAGTTGCGCATCGATGCCATGTTCTCGCAGTGCGAGCGCGAGCGTGAGGCCGCCGATGCCGGCACCAATTATCGCGATCTTCAGATCCAGTTGTTCCATGGGTTGTCTCCAGTATTCGGACTGTGTTTGAGTCGGCACGGTACGCATACTGTGTTGAAGCCGGATGCGTGCGCCGTA
Organism: Paraburkholderia fungorum; assembly: GCF_046026025.1. GTDB lineage: Bacteria > Pseudomonadota > Gammaproteobacteria > Burkholderiales > Burkholderiaceae > Paraburkholderia > Paraburkholderia fungorum_E. The sequence continues at coordinate 223,888 of NZ_JAQQFL010000008.1, forward strand.
TCTGAATACTCGGCACCAGGCGTCCATTTCACAATAAAATGGGGCGAATTTTCATCATCACTGAAATCAATGAGCCTGGGATGCCCGCGTCATGAAGCTGAGCGAAGTCGATCTCAATCTGTTGCTGCTTTTCCAACGGTTGATGCAGGAGCGGCGAGTATCGACCGTGGCCGAGCAGATGAACATGAGTCAGCCCGGCGTTAGCAACGCTCTCGCTAAACTGCGTCGACGGCTCGGGGACCCGCTCTTTGTGCGGGGACCTGGCGGAGTGGTGCCCACGCCGTTCGCGTTGCAACTGGCAGAGCCAGTTTCTCAGGCGTTAGCGATCCTGCATGACGCACTCAATCCAGAGACCGGTTTTGATCCGCTGCGTGTCACGCGCACGATAACGATCGGCATGACCGATATCGGCGAGGTCGTGTTTCTGCCCGCGCTGGTCGAACGGCTGTCGCGCGAGGCGCCGGGCATCGCGCTTAATACCGTTCGTGACACGAGCGTCAACCTGAGCAGTGAGATGGCCGCGGGCCGGGTCGATCTCGCCATCGGCCTGCTGCCGCAGCTCAAGGGCGGTTTCTATCAGCGCCGTCTGTTCGATCAGCGGTATGTGTGCCTGTTCAGGCGCGGCCATGCGCTCGAAGATGCGCCGCTCACGCTTGGCGCCTGGCGTGAGGCCGAGCATCTGGTGGTGGTGTCCGCAGGTACCGGGCACGGTCAGGTGGACGATTGGCTGAAACGGCGAGGTGTGCAGCGCCGGGTACGGTTGACGGTTCCGCACTTCATGAGCGTCGGCTACATCCTGCAACGCACCGATCTGATTGCCACGGTGCCAGAGCGACTTGCCTTGCAACTGGCAACGCCTTTCTCACTGAGCATGCGCGCATTGCCCTCGACGTTGCCCGCAGCGCCGATCCATTTGCTCTGGCACGCGCGAGTCCAGCAGGACGAAGGCAATCGCTGGTTGCGCGGGGTCGTGATCGACTTGTTCGCAGACTCGGCGACGCAAACACGTAGAGCGAAGTCCGTACAAAAAAAATCGTAGATTGAAACGAGACATCCGGTCGACGTCCATCAGGCTGGAAACACGCCTGTCGACAGGTACCGATCGCCCCGATCACAAACAACGAACACGATCGTTGCATTCTCGACTTCCCGAGCGATACGCATCGCGACGGCGCATGCGCCACCCGCCGAAATCCCGCAAAAAAATCCCCTCGATCACGGCAAGACGGCGGGCTTGCGCGCTCAATCGCCGTGCTGCAGGTTACTAGACTTGCCGTTACACACAATATTTGTCGCTTCCTTCGCCGGTGCGCGCATGGCGCGGCGTGCTTAAAGTGAGGGTGACCGTCGTCCTCGGTCGTGCGACGCAGTTCGGCCAGAAGCGGCCAATCGCTCAGGTGCACTAACGTGCCATTCGAGTATCGGCTCCAGCCCGCTTTCCGCCATCTGGTTCGAACCCCCAAGGCTTCCCTTGCAGGAAGTATCCGTCGGCAATTTGATTCACCGCGTTGCCTTCCTGGCATCGTTGCCAGGTCGACTTGTCAGGATGGCGCTCGTAATGAGGTGAACGAGATGATTCGCTCGTGGCGCGAATGAGGGTTGGTCGACCGCCCAGCCGAGGGCCGTTATCAGGGCGAACAGGTCGTCCCCATTCATATGCGATGTCCGTGCAGCTAAAGTATATTGCCGACGATTGGGTGGGGCTTGAAGGACGCTCGGACTTCTCGATGAGACGGCACTCGGCCCATCAGCGGTCGTTGGAACAGTGCTCATAAATCGGCGACAATCGGACGTTCTGGAAAGCCATTCTTTCAACTGCGCTGATGTCCTGTCCACTGAGTGCTTAAAGTGCAGCCAGATTCGCGCCGCTCTTGTCCACGGTAACTATCTCGGGCTCGCCGTTCTGTTCACCTTCCCGAAGTAACAGCGAGCCACTTGACCGCGCTAACGCGACAAAACCTTCCAGACCTTCACGGACGTAGGGCCCGAGACACATCGAACCAGTTCACCACATCATGACAACAACGAGAAGCCTGGCGCTCATTCTGGCATGCGTGTTTGCCTTTGCTCAGCACGGCCACGCGCAATGTGTCGACCTGGTCGCCAGTCTTGACGACGGTCAGTTGATGCAGTCGCGGATTGCGCTGGTCGACCGTGCCACGCCTACCGAGCAGATCCACATCCTCGCCTACATCTTCGAAATCGATCAGACCGGCGGCCTGCTGTTGCGTCATCTGGTCGACGCCGCGCGCCGAGGCGTGCCGGTCAAGCTGCTGATCGACGGCATCGGCCCCGAGCCGCACTTCCCGTTCGAGGACGAGTTCATCGTCGCCCTGCACGAGGTGGCTCCCGGCATCGAACTCCGAATCTTCCATCCACGATCAGATCTCGTCGAGATTTCGCATCGCATGCACGACAAGCTGTTCCTGGTTGGCGACACGGCCGTGATCGGCAGTACCTCGATCTGGGATGCGAGCTTCCGCAACTGGCTCAGCGAGCGCGATCTGATGGTGTCGGGCGACGCCGCCCAGGATGCGTCCTCCCTGCACGCCATGTACCAGCATTTCGCCTTGTTCTGGAATAGCCCGGAAGTGGTTCGCCCCGAGCCGGAAAAATTCCTCAAAGTCGCAAGTCCTTATCGCGTCTCACAGGGTTATGCGACGCTGGACCCGGCGCGCATCCATTATTGGCGCGAATGGCTGCTGGCTCCGCTCGACGCTGCAGCCCGGGCGACGGAGCTGGCCGCTACCGATACACCAACTGCCTCCGATACGCCCAATGATCCCGCCGCTCCGCCCGCTCACGGGGCGTATTTTGATCCCGCCTGGATGCCAATCGCCTGCGAGCGCCTGCGCTATGTCCACGACTGGCCCGACAAGCGCTCGCCAGGCACGTTGCGGGACATGCTACAAGCGTTCGATACGGCGCAGCACGAGATCCTGATCATCAACCCCTACCTGATCCTGGTGCCGGAACTGCGCGAGGCGCTTGAGCGCAAGCGGCGCGAAGGTGTCCACGTGATCCTGGTGAGCGCCTCGCTGGCGAGCATCACGCAAGAGTTCCCGGCAGTCGGGCGCGCCTATGCCGACGATCTGCCCGGTTTGGTGAATGCCGGGATCGAGGTGCGCGAATATTCCGACCGGGAGAACCGCATGATGCACGCCAAGCTGGTCCTCATCGACGGCCATCGATATTATCTCGGCAGTTTCAATTTCGATTCGCTGTCGGCCCGCTTGAATACCGAAAACGGCCTGTGGCTAGATATCCCTGAGGACGGGCTCGATCCCTTGCAAGACAGCGTGGCGTACTTCCTGCGCAACTCAAGTTCGGTGAGCGACGTCAATGGCCGCCTTCTGACGGATCCCGATGCGCGTTGCCGGGCCGCCGGCTGCGGCGGCGCCTGGCGGTGGGTGACGACGCTGATCAGGAACTTCCTCTGAGCGCGGCGTGCCCTGTCGCTAAACTACGTGGCCAGTTCGGGTCGCCGTCCGCACTGTGTCGCGCAGTAGTCGGCCACTAGCTGTCCGTCGTGAACGTCTTCTTTCGGATATGCTGGGATCCCTATGATTTCAAGTCTTACAGAGGCGCTCGTCATCGGCCTGGTGGGCTGCGATACGAATCATCGAAATCGGCCGCAACGTGTCGATTCGACAGTCCTTCGTTCGTCGTGGTCCTGAAGCACCATTCAACTCAGGAGAACGAAGATGCGATTCATCATCACAGCCCAGGCAAGCGCAGACAATGAGGAGCCGGATGCCGGCGGTGGTTTGGACGAGGCCCTTCTCACGGCGTACATGAGGTTCAACGAAGAGATGCACAAGGCCGGTGTCCTGGTGGCTTCCGAAGGCTTGAACCCAGCAGCGCCCGGCGCGCGAATCGCGGTTAGCAAGGGGAAACGCTACATCGTTGATGGCCCGTTTGCCGAGTCCAAGGAACTGGTCGGTGGCTTTTACATCATCGAAGTCGGATCGCTTGAGGAGGCGATTTCCTGGGCATTGCGCGCGCCATCCGGTCTCGGCGCGGACGATGTACTGGAGGTGCGCCAACTCACCGGAGCGGGCGACGTCCCGCCAGATGTTCTCGACATCATCCGGGCAGCGGCACCGACCTGGAGCGAGTCGGTTTGGCAGGCGCGCAAGTGAAGGCCACATACGGAGCCGCCGAGCTGCCATCCAGCCGGGCGCTCGAGATGGAAGTACCCCGGCAGGCCGGGCGACGCCTTCCATGTCAGTCGTTGACTGCTGCCGGTCCGGCTCGGAGCCGTCTTTTCAAACGCATCGATGCGCGCCAAGGTTAAAGCTGACTCGGGCGCAGCGAACTCCCCAACAGCGCAAGCGCGGTTCGCGCGAGTCGAGAAAAATCGGAGGGTTGATTTCTGTGGCCTGATTGCTGTCCGCCGATCAGACACAGGTGTGCGAAGCGCGCGATGAGTTCCGCATCGACAGGGTTGTCTATCCTCGCACTGCAAACCGAGATGGCGAATGACAATCGGGTGCAATCCACCCGCTCCTGGTATTCGGCAACCAGTGGGTCCTGGCGCGCCCATGCCCGAATTTCGATTTCTCTCTGCGGCCGTTTGTCGGCGGCCACCACCAGGTAACGTGCCAGCACGTCATCCAGGGTGCGCCCCTCTGCCGCATACGCGAGCATCCGATCGGTGTAGTCCGACTCCCATTGCACGAGCAGGGTACGGACGAAGTCCTCTTTGCTACGGAAATGATGATAGAACGAGCCGCGCGTCACATTCAATCGCCGAGCCAGGCGCTCGGCGGAAACACCCAGATATCCTTCCTGATCGAGGGCATCGAACCCAGCAGCAATCCATTGATCTCGTGTCAACATGTGGTGATACCGATAACGTACAGACTGTGTATGGTCGTGCCGGCGTCGCTAGACTGCGGTTTCCATTGTGTTTGTTCCTGATCGCAGGCAATCAGGAGCAGTGAGCGGAGCCACCAATGAAGCAACTCGCGCTGATCACCTTTGAGCAATTCACCGACATCGACCTGTTCTTGATGTGGGATATTCTGGGGCGCAATCGAGACGATTGGCAAGTTCGCATATTGGGCAAGCAATCGGAACTCCGATCTTCCAATGGTCTGCTGATCCACACACACGGCCGACTCGAAGAGGCCAACCATGCCGATGTTGTGTTATTCGCCAGCGGTAAAGAGGGTGTGCCGGCTGCCATCTCGGACGCAAGCTTCATGGGGGCGTTCCAGCTGGATCCAAGCCGTCAGTTGATCGGTTCGATCTGTGCGGGCGCGTTCATTCTTGCGCGGCTGGGCTTGCTTCCGGAACGCCGAGCGACAACACATCCTGATGCGCGAGCGGCCCTGCACGCAGAAGGCGTGGAATTGGACGACAGGCCGTTCACGAGCAGTGGCAATGTCGCGACGGCTGGCGGATGTCTTGCCGCACTCTATCTGGTCGGGTGGGTTGTCGAACGCCTGTTCGATACACAGAAAATGCAGGAGACGTTACGGCCGGTATTGCCTGTGGGGCAGTATGGCATCTACGAAGGGCTGGTTGTATCCAGCATCGAGCAAGGGGGCACGCAATATCGTGGTCGTTGATTCTTTGCGGAGTTGGACAAGGACTGAGGTGAGGCACCCATGACCAAAGCGCGCGCCGTGCCCATGCCTGGCGACAGCGTGCTTGCGCCGCTCTACGCGGGCGCAGACCTTTCAGACGCCTTTGCAATTCGACTGCCGGCAGAGGCCAGCGATGATCTGGAGGCGCTGGCACGCATCGTGTTCGAGCGGCAGGCGTGGTGGATTCGTGCACTCTTGCGTGTCCGCGATGTAGTGATGGTGACAGTCAGCGTCAAATCGTCTCACGCCGTCGGTGTTGCTGGAGCAGCGCGTGGGCCGGTTATCGGCTTCTTTCCGCTGCTGTCAAAGAGTGCGACGGAGTTGGTCGTGGGCGCGGATGACCGGCATCTCGACTTCCGCGTCACCATCCAACTTCGCGCCGATGCGGCAAATGGGCGCGAGCTGCTCGCGGGGACGGTGGTGCATTGCCATAACAGACTGGGACGTATCTATCTTGCGACGATTGCGCCGTTTCATCGCGTGATCATGCGGGCGAATCTGGAACGGGCGGTCAGAGAAATGAGGACTTAAGCATGCGTAGCGGCACGACGGGTGGACTCATGACTGGGCACTATGCTGAACTCCACGGTTGCTGGCGGCCGATGGTTGGGACGCGCGCAACAGCGCTTTGGCGGCCGGTCAGCGCTTGAATTGCTCGGTTCGGAACACGGCGCCCGGGTAGTTGAAGACGCGATCGTACAACTCGACGAGGGTTACTTTGCCTGATCGTTCGTTGGCCACCGCGATCGCTTCGATGTAGAACGTGCGTGATGTGAATCGATCCCTGATTCTCGAACCGACGGTCGACCAGATGATAAGAGGTGAGGGAAGCCTTGCTCCGCTGGCATGTTCGGTGACTCGACCTCACAGGCCGTTCCGAGCGCTCTTCGGTAAATACGCGCCACTTTGCGGCTGAGCGCGCGGGCAAAAGCAACGGCGCGATCCGTCGCGCCACCGAGAAGATCGCCTGGAGGACGACGCCCGGGCCCAGTTTTTTTTCCGACCGATTTCCCCAGGCTACTCTGGGATCAAAACCAATCGCATTGGCACTCCCGGTCACCATTCCTCGTCGACCAGCCGCCGCGTCGTGGCCGACGAGTAGCCCATGAAGAAATTCGTCAACTAGTCCGCCCAGCGCTGCCAGCGCGGTCGGACATAAATGCCTGCGCAGTCCGAGCACTTTGTTTCGCCGACATCTGGGATTGTATTGGAAATGCAATTTAACATAAG
>NZ_JAQQFL010000009.1:0-227609 GCF_046026025.1 Paraburkholderia fungorum
GGTCGAGGAAGATGGCAGCGTGCGCTGGCATCCGGTCGGCTGCGACAAGTGCGGACAGTCGGGTTATGCAGGGCGACGCGGTGTCTACGAACTCCTGTTGATCGACGACGAGATCCGCTCGCTGGTTCACCGCAATGCATCCGATGCGGAAATTCTGGCGTCGGGCCGTGCACAGGGCATGCGTACGCTGCGCGAGGACTCGGACCGCTGGCTGGCGTCGGGGCTGACGTCGCTCGAAGAAGTTGTACGAGTCACCGGAGGAAGCTGATCATGACCGCGTTCCGTTTCGAAGCGATCGACGCCGCAGGCAAGTCGAAGAAAGGCGTGCTGGACGGCGACAGCGCGCGCTCAGTGCGCAGCCAGTTGCGCGCCCAGGGTCTCGTGCCCATGACGGTGGCTACCGCCGCGAGCCATGCAGGCGGCGCCTCCGCGAAAGGCGCGACGGCTTCGGGCGGCTTCGGCCGCAAACTCTCGCAGCGCGAGCAGGCTTTGCTCACGCGGCAACTGGCGAGTCTGCTGGTCGCCGGCTTGCCGCTCGACGAGGCGCTTTCCGTACTGACCGATCAGGCCGAGCGCGATTACCTGCGCAGCCTGCTCGCGGCGATTCGCGGCGAGGTGCTCGGCGGCCACTCGTTTGCGAATGCGCTCGCGCAGCATCCCAAAGACTTTCCGGATATCTATCGCGCGCTGGTGTCGGCGGGTGAGCACACCGGCAAGCTCGGCCTCGTGCTGTCGCGCCTCGCCGATTACATCGAGCAGCGCAATGCGCTCAAGCAGAAGATCGTGCTGGCCTTCACGTATCCCGCGGTTGTCACCGTGGTGGCGTTCGGCATTGTCACGTTCCTGTTGAGCTACGTGGTGCCGCAAGTGGTGAACGTGTTCGCCAGCACCAAGCAGCAGTTGCCGTTTCTCACGGTGCTGATGATGGCGCTGTCCGGTTTCGTGCGGCAATGGTGGTGGGCGGCGTTGATCGCGATTGGCGTGGTGGTGTACCTGGTGCGCTCGATCCTGAAGCAACCGGGTCCGCGCCTCGCGTTCGATCAGTGGATTCTGACCGCGCCGCTCGCGGGCAAACTGGTGCGCGGCTACAACACGGTGCGTTTTGCGAGCACGCTCGGCATTCTGATCGCCGCGGGCGTGCCGATCCTGCGCGCATTGCAGGCAGCCGGTGAAACGCTCAGCAATCGCGCGATGCGCACGCTGGTGGACGACGCGATCGTGCGGGTCCGCGAAGGCACGGCGCTCTCCCGCGCGCTTGGCAATACAAAGACCTTCCCGCCGGTGCTGGTGCATCTGATCCGCTCGGGCGAAGCGACCGGCGACGTGACCACGATGCTCGATCGTGCCGCCGCGGGCGAAGCGTCGGAACTCGAACGCCGCACGATGTTCCTCACCAGCCTGATGGAGCCGTTGCTGATTCTGGCGATGGGCGGCACCGTGCTGGTGATCGTGCTGGCGGTGATGCTGCCGATCATCGAACTGAACAATCTGGTGCATTGATGCATGCCGCTGCTTTGACGCTGATGGGTTGCGATTGCGGGCATGCTTGCGATTGTCGTTGCGGTTGCGGTTGCCGCTACGAGCACAGCGACAACGGCCGTTGTGAACGCGACGACGGCTGCATCCGCAGTATGTGGGACCTAGCGGACAAATGCGCTAGGCGAGTCCACAGCCGGCAGTGCGATCTCACGTCGAACGCCGTTGTGTTCGACGACGATCGAACGGCCATGGACTTCTGCGAGCGTCGCCGACGTACCGATCGCGCCATTCACGCGCACCGCGTGGGCGGCCTCTCCACCCACGCTCACGATAGCCGCGGCGTGATGCGGATCGAACGCGAGAACGCCGAGCAGTTGCACGTCGTCGCGGCGTCCCTGGTCGGGTGCGGCGCCGAACAGCGCGGCGCCGCCGGTGGCGTCGATTGCCGCGCCGGGCTGCGCCTGGGGGGTGGCATGCGGCAGCGGCGTGAGCAGGACATGCGCGGACCATGCGCTGACAGCGGCGAGCAGCGCTGCGCTAGCAACCGTGGCAAGGAGCGTGGGACGGAACGGAAGGCGCATGGTGTCGGCAGCTTGGTGAGTTGGAAGTCCGCATTCCAGCGGGAGCGAACGGCGCGCCACATCGAGAGCACGCGCCTGAGAACCTCATTCTTGAACGCAAAGGTGAATCAATGATGACCGATTCGACAGTGGCGCATACGTACCGCAATATCGAACGCGTGGTGTGCGCAAGGAGCAGCCCCAGAACACGACGCACCCAACGCACCCAGCGCGGTTTCACACTCATCGAAATCATGGTGGTGATTGCGATCCTCGGCATTCTCGCCGCGCTGATCGTGCCGAAGATCATGAGCCGCCCGGACGAAGCACGGCGCGTAGCGGCGAAACAGGATATCGGCGCGGTCATGCAGGCACTCAATCTCTACAAGCTCGACAACGGCCGCTATCCGGCGAACGACCAGGGCCTGCGCGCATTGGTGGAAAAACCCACGACGGATCCGGTGCCGAACAACTGGAAAGCGGGCGGTTATCTCGAACGTCTGCCGAACGATCCGTGGGGCAACCCGTACCAGTACCTGAACCCCGGCGTGCATGGCGACATCGATATATTCAGCTACGGCGCCGACGGTAAAGCAGGAGGAGAGGGCAATGATGCGGATATCGGCTCCTGGCAATGACACGCTGGTCGCGCGGCGTGGCTCGCGGCAACGGGGCTTCACGCTGCTCGAAATGCTGGTGGTGTTGCTGATCGCGGGTCTGCTGCTCGCGGTGGTTGGTCTTGCGCCGACCCGTAATCGCAACACCGATCTGACCGAGGAAGCGCAACGTCTCGCCTCGATGTTCGAGTCGGCACTCGACGAAGCGCAGGTGCGTTCCTCGCCGATTGCGTGGCAACCGGTCGGTGGGGGTTATCGCTTCCTGCGCCGTGCCGCGAACGGCACGTGGCAACCACTCGCGGACAGCGTGCTCGGCGCGCACCGCTGGGAGACCGAGGTCACGGCGGTGACGATCCGCTATGCGGACGGCGCGGCGGTGCAACGCATTGTCTTCGGCGAGGAAAGCATCGACGCGCCGGTGACCGTCACGCTTTATTCAGGCGCGGTACACGTGCGGGTCATCAGTACGGGAATCGGCAGTTTCGGCGTGCGTCGTCCGTGATCCGCGAGCTAATTTTGCAAGGACATATGAAGGTGATGGCCCCAATCACACGAGCCGAATCGAAGAGGCCTGAATGTCGACCGTGATCGTTCTGCTGCCCGCGCGCGACGTGTTCGCCACGCGCGACTGGGACACTTACGCCTTTCCCTTTGCACTGGTGCCACGCAACGGCTATCGCGAGATCGAAACCGGCTTTGCGACGTTGAAGACACTGCCGGGCGCGACCTCGACGATCCTGATCGTTGCGGCGCGCGATACGCTGATGCTCGCTGCGGTGTTGCCGCCCGTGCAAGGTGTGCGCTTGCGGCGGATGTTGCCCAATGTGGTCGAAGAACATCTGATGCAGGATGCGCAGCAGTGCCATTTCGCGATTGCACCGGCGGCGCGTGGCGAAGCGATACGTTGCATCGCGGTGGTGGACCGCGAATGGTTCGGCCTGGTGCTCGACCGGTTCGCTGAAGCGGGGCATCGGCGAGTGCGTGCGGTGCCGCTTGCGCAGTGCCTGCCGGTCCAGCAAGTGGGCGACGGGACAGCACTGATCGACGCGGTGAGCGAACCAGAGGACGAACTGAGTGCCGAACCGGTGGCCGATGCGGAACCGAACGCGATTCCGGCGACGGAAACAGTGCGGGACAACGCGCAAGACGAAGCACTCAAACGCATCACAGCGTTAATCGTGCCGGTCGCGCAGGGCATTCCGGTCGCCGCGGGCGATATCGCGCTGCCGTATGCAGCGGCGCCCGAAACCGAAACCGAAGACAAACGGTTCGAACTCGCGTGGCGACGCGGTGCGTTGGGATTTGGCTTTAGCGTAGGCGCGACCCAACTGGACACAACGTTAAAACACCTCTCGCACGACGCGAAGCTGACCGTCTATCAGCTTCAGTACGACAACGCACCTGTCACGCCCGATGCCGATGCCTCAACGTTAAAAACGCTGTCATGGCAGACGCTGGCGCGCTCGGCAATCGCATGTCGTTTCGATCTGTGCCAGTTCGAATTCGGTTCTTCAGGACGAGGCGGGGCCGCGGCGCGGATACGCCGCTGGCGCATGCCGCTAGCGATCGTCGCCGCCTCAGTGGTCGTGGCGCTCGCGACCGTCAATGTGCAGTGGCTGCGCCTGCGCCACCAACGCGACGCGCTGACCGAAACCATGGCGCAACTGGCTCAAGAGGCGTTGCCGCCGACAACGGTGATGCTCGATCCGCACGCGCAAATGGCTTCGCAACTCGCACGAATGAGGGCTGCGGCAGGTGAATTGCGTGCGGACGATTTTCTGACGCTCAGCGCCGGCGTCGCCCATGCATTGGGGCCGATTCCGGCTGCCTCGATGGTTTCGCTGAATTACAGCGGCGGGGCGCTGGAGGTGTCGTTCAAAACCGGGACCGACGTGGACCGCGATGCCTTCGTGCGCCGTCTCGCGGCGCAAGGTATCGCCGCGCATCTCGAGGAGGGAAAATGGACGCTAAAGCCGTCGCCATCCGGCACGCGCTGACGCAGTGGTGGGAAGCACGCGCCACGCGCGAGAAACAGTTGCTCGGCGCGGGCGCATTGCTTGCCGGCGTTGCCGTGATCTATGGCGTGCTGTGGTCACCCGCATTCGACGGCAGCAAGCGGATGCTCGCGAGCCTGCCGGGTCTCGAAACCGAGGTGGCCGAGGTCGGCATTCAGGCTGACGAAGCGCGCCGTTTGCGGGCGGCCGCCTCTATCGCCGCGCCTTCGGGCGCCGCGCTGCGCGATGCGTTGTCGGCGTCGCTCGACACGGCGGCGTTCGGTCAGGTTCAGCTTGCGGTCCTCGACAAGGCGGTGCAGATCGACGCGAAAGATGTGCCGTTCGGCGCATGGATCGCATGGCTCGACGAAGCGCGAAAGCGTTTTCATGTCCGCGTGGCCAGCGCGCGTGTGACGGGCAACGACAAACCCGGACATGCCGCGGTGTCGGTCACACTCCAGCCGGCCGGTGAACAGTGAAAGATACCGATGCCGCCCACTTTGCGAATGCAATAACGTCGTTATTTCCGATAATAAAAAATGCACCCCTAAGACGATTATTCGTAGGCCGTCGAATATGAACATCCGGTGTTAAAAAGTACGTACTTTTTTAGAGACGATTTTGTTTAAGACCAATAAGGTACGTACCATTTGTCGCTCAACCATAATATTTCGGGGCGCGAAATAAATGTTTTGTTGAAATCGCAAGGATAGGTTGTTAAACATAATCGCCGTCGCTAGAATAGGTCAGACAAATAAATCAAAGGTCTTGACGTGCCGCTGTTCGCGGGCAGGTGCATCTGGCGGTCGCAGAGGGTGCCGGTCAGAAGACCCTCTATAAGGAACCACAGGTGGAGCAATTCTTCTGGCAACAGGCGGTTAGCATGGCCACGCGAGATTTCAGCAGAAATCCATCGCATGCATTGAGAGAGGCGCAAAGCCACCCGGTTATGGTGACCAAATACGGTCAACCGGTTGCCTGCCTCGTTCCGATCGACTACTGGAACGCATTGGTCGATACCCTGCGCGATCGGGATATGTCGGAACGCATTGAACGGCACGTCACCTGAATACTGCCTACTGTCGGGCGGCAAGAATGCGGCCTGCGTCAGCTCGTTAAACGGTGCACCCACACTACCGCGGTCCAACTGAAATCGCCAATGCCATAGCGAGCGATCAGCGTGTCCACGCGTGTGTCGATCCGGTCCGAAACGATCCGGCAATGAACGATGAAATAGCCGCTGTTCACACCCACTAGTGAGCCAGCCGGCAATTGGCCATTCGTGGTGCCCGCGGCCAGCACGGTGGCGATTTCGCCGGTGCTCACGAAATAGGCCGTATTGCGCCGCTCGATCAGCGTCTGCGCCTGGCCTGCCGAGAGGGTCGGAATCGCCGCGGTGAGAACCGGTGCAGTGGCGGTATTTGCATTGACCATGGTGAAGTCGGGCAGCACCGTTACGAGCGGCATTAGCGTTTGCACGGTCCGTGCGTCATAACCTGGAATACGGATCAGATCGTCCACTGTGACAAGCTGCAGCGGCCAGCCATTCGCGCCCGCGCCGTCACCTAACGATTGCAACATGTGCGCGGCGGTCAGTTGCGCGAGACCCGGATTCAAGCCGAGACTGCTGAGTAGGCGCCGGTAGCCTGCTAAACCATCCGCGTTGATCTGGAACGGTGCGCTCGGCCCCGCGCGCGACACCAGGTTCATCAGATTGAATTTCGCCTGTGCGTCTTCCATCTCGCCGGAGATTTTCGCGTGCGCGAGTTCGCCGTTCACAGACAGCACGTTGCGCGGCAGGAAGTCCGCGAGCGCGAGATCCCTCACCGGCAGCGACCAGCGCTGTCCCGCGTACACCACATTCGAAGCGGCAGCCTGTTCGCGCAAGACCTGCCTTGACCACTGCACGGCGGCGCGTTCCACCCACATGGTTTGCGCGGCTACGCGCTGGTTTTCCACGTCGCGCACGGCAACCAGTTCGCGCCATACGAGACCTGCCGCGAGTGTCGCCACCAGGGCCACGATGAGCAGCACGGTGATGATGGCCACGCCGCGTTGTCGCGCCGTGCCGAACCTGTCTGCGCCCCCCGCATTCTTCATGTCGTCCTCGCACGTCCGCGTAGTGCAGATGGTAGGGCGGCGAACGGCGTCTTCGCGTGACAGATGGTGAGTACATTTTTTTCGGCGCGGCCTTACGGAAGCGGGGTATCTGCGAGACGGTCTTCCGGACGCTGAGTGTCCAGTCGCCGGATTTCATCCGATTAGATTCGTTGTACGTATAACCGGTCATAACGTGGACTTTCGACCTTTGTATTGTTCGTGACTTGAAAAATGAGCCGGTCTAGCAAACCCGAATTCAGCCGGCATATCGAATCACGAAGGAGTGGCGCAATGACGCCAAAGATGTACGGGGAAGCACGCATTCGTCGGCGCAGCTGGGTCGGCGTTCTGATGATGGGGGGCATGACGCTGACGGGACCGGCTCACGCACAGTCGGGCGCCGCGTCGGGCGCGCCGCCGGCCGTTGCCGGTACGCAGGCGCCACAGAGCGGGCAGGCCGCGCAGGCCGTGCCATCTGCCGGCGCAGTGCCGAAAACGTTCGACGTGAACGAGTTCATTGTGCGCGGCAACACGACGCTACCGGGTCTGGAAATCGAGAAGGCGGTTTATCCGTTTGAAGGTCCGGGCCGTACGCTCGCTGATGTCAACGCGGCGCGCGATGCATTGCAGAAGGTGTATCAGGACAAGGGCTATCAATCGGTGGTGGTCGAATTGCCGCCGCAGCAGGTGAAGAACGGTGTGATCGTTTTGCAGGTAGTGGAAGCGAAGGTGGGCCGCTTGCGCGTAGACGGCGCGAAGTATTACTCGCCGCTCGAAATACGCGATGCGGTGCCCGCGCTAGCCGAAGGCAGCGTGCCCGATTTCAATCAGGCGCAGCAGCAGTTGACCGATCTGAATCGTTCCGCCGACCGGCAGGTGATCCCCGTTCTCAAACCGGGCGCGCTGCCGCAGACAGTGGACGTGGACCTGAAAGTGGACGATCACAGCCCGTGGCACGGCACGGTCGATCTGAACAACGACAACAGTCCGAACACCTCGTCGCTGCGTACAAGCGTTTCGCTTAGCTATTCGAATCTGTGGCAACTGGGTCATGTGCTGTCGGGCACGTACCTGATCGCGCCGCAGCATCCGCAGGATGCCCGGGTCTACTCGTTCTCCTACCTCGCGCCGATCAAGGATTCGCACTGGAGTTTCCTCGCCACGGTCATCCACTCCGACAGCAATGTCGCGGCGCTCGGCGGCACCAACGTGCTCGGCAAGGGCACCACCTTCGGTTTCACCGCGAGCTACGCACTGCCGTCCAGCGAGACGTACGCGCATACGGTGAGCATCGAGATCGACCGCAAGCATTACGACGAAAACGACACGATCGTCGGCCAGGGCACCAGCTCCGTGCCGCTCACTTACGTGCCGGTCACGTTCTCGTACAACGGCCAGATGAATCTGAAGAATTCACAGACCTCGTTCGCGGTGGCGCTGACAACCAATATCCGCGGTATCGGCAGCGACTGGAACTCATACGACAACAAACGCTACAACGCGACGCCCGACTTCGTGTACGGCAAGTTCGACCTCAACCATACGCAGAATTTCGATCACGACATTCAGGCCAACGCGCACGTGAGCGCGCAACTGGCGAATTCGCCGCTGGTGTCGAGCGAACAGTTCGCGGCAGGCGGCATGAATAGCGTGCGCGGCTACATGCAGGCGGAAGACACGGCTGACAGCGGGGTGATCGGTTCGCTCGAGTTGAGAAGCCCGTCGATCTCGAAGTACTTGGGCGGTGTGTTGTCGAGCAACGTGAATGAATGGCGCTTCCACATGTTCGTCGATGCCGCGCATCTGTGGCTGCTGAGTCCGCTGCCGGAGCAGACGGCGCGTTTCAACCTGCTGTCGGTCGGCGTCGGTACGCGCGTGCAGTTGCTCAAGTATGCGAGCGCCGATTTCGAAGCCGGTTGGCCGTTGAAGGCGGGCATCTACACGAAGCAGTACAGCCCGCGCTTCGATTTCTACGTGCGGGTGGGCTTCTGATGCATCACGCGCGCCACCTTGACCCAATTTCAAATCTCTTGTGCCGGCTGTTGCAGTCGGTTTTTCGGGGAGTATGACTGTGAAGCGAGCCTTGTTCCTTTTAATTTCGGCCATGACGGTGCTGCTCGGCTGCGTGCCGGGCGTCGCCAACGCGTGGTGGCAGAACGACTGGTCGTATCGCAAGGCGATCACGATCGACACCAGCCCGAAGGGCGCGAACCTGACGGAATCGGCCGGCCGCGTGCCGCTGCTGATTCGCCTGCATTCGGGTAACTTCCAGTTCGACGGCTTGCAGGATAACGGCGCGGATATCCGCTTCGTGGCCGCCGACGACAAGACCCCGCTCAACTACCAGATCGAGCAGTACGACGCCGTGCTCGGCGTCGCGCTGGTATGGATCGACATCACGCAGATGCCGGCCGGTGCTGCACAGAGCATCTGGATGTACTACGGCAACAAGAAAGCGCCCGACGGCAGCAAGCCGGCGGAGACCTTCGACGCCGACTACACGCTGGTGTATCACTTCAACGGCGCGGCAGGCACGCCGCCGAAGGATTCGACCGCGTACGGCAACAACGCGCAAAACGCACCGGCACGGATTGCCGAGGACGGCATCATCGGCCGTGCGGCGCAATTCAACGGGGCGAGTCCGCTGAACCTGCCGGCGAGCCCGTCGCTGAATCTGGGCGCGGGCGGCAGCTTTACTTTCAGTGCCTGGGTGAAACCTGCAGCGCTTGCGGCGAACACGCTGGTGTATAGCCGCCGCGACGGCGCCAATGCATTGCTGATCGGTCTGGACAACGGTGTGCCGTTCGTCGAAGTGGACGGTGGCGCAGCGCCGCTGCGTACGCCCGCCGTGCCCGCGGTCGCGGCGAATCAGTGGAGCGAACTCGCGGTCACTGCCGACGGCAAGAACGTCACGCTCTACGTTGGCGGCAAGCAGGTCGCGCAGATCGCCGCTGCGTTGCCCGCGCTTACCAGCGCCGCGGCGATTGGCGGCGAGGTGGTGAACGCGCCTGCCGGTTTTGCCGGCTTCAACGGCGAGATGGATGAACTGCGTCTGTCCAAGGTTGCGCGCCCGGCAAACCTGATCGCGCTCGACGTGCTCTCGCAAGGCGCCGAATCGAAACTCTTTACCTACGGTGCGGATGAAAAGCAGTCGGGCTTCGGCTTTGGCTACTTCGGCGTGATCGTCAAGTCCGTCACGGTGGACGCGTGGGTGGTGATCGGCATTCTGATGCTGATGGCCGTGACCTCGTGGGTAGTGATGTGGACCAAGGCGTCATACGTCGGCACGGTCGACAAAGCCAACGGATTTTTTGTGCAGCGCTTCCGCGAAGTGGCGGGGCGCCACCTGGTCGGTCTCGCGCATACCGACGAGCGCAGTGAGGAAGGTCAGCGCCTGCGCAACTCGTCGCTGTACCGGCTGTATCGCGCGGGCGTCGCCGAAATTCACAGCCGTGTGGACGGTCATGGCCGCACGCTGATTACGGCCGAGTCGATCGAGGCGATTCGCGCCTCGATGGATGCCACGCTCGTGCGCGAGAACCAACGGCTGTCGAAGTCGATGGTGCTGCTCACCATCGCCATTTCCGGTGGTCCTTTCCTCGGGCTGCTCGGCACGGTGGTCGGCGTGATGATTACGTTCGCCGCCATCGCGGCGGCCGGCGACGTCAACGTGAACGCAATCGCGCCGGGTATCGCGGCCGCGCTGCTGGCCACCGTCACCGGCCTGTTCGTCGCGATTCCCGCGCTGTTTGGCTACAACTACCTGCTGATCCGCAACAAGAACGTCACGGCCAACATGCAGGTGTTCGTCGACGAATTCGTGACCCGTCTCGCGGAAGCCCATCGCAGCGCCGACCATTCGCTGGCCGCCGAGTAACCCGCAGCGTAGCCCGCAAAACAGGAGAAACGCGCCATGCAGGTTCAGGACGACGACAAGCCCTACGACGACATCAACATCACGCCGATGCTCGATCTCGCGTACGTACTGCTGATCATTTTCATCATCATGACCACGGCGTCGGTGCAGGGCATCAAGGTGGATTTGCCGAAGGCGAGCTCCGCGGCGAGTCTCGCGAAACCGAAGACCAAGGCCATCACGGTATCGGACACGGGGCAGATTTATCTGGACGCGTATCCGGTCTCGATGAGCGAACTGGAAGACCGTTTGCGCACGCAGAAAGCGCTGACGCCGGAGTTTCCGATCGTCCTCAAGGGCGACTCGGCGGTCGCCTACCAGAAGGTGATGGATGTGCTCGACCTGTTGCGCCGTCTCGATCTCTCGCAGGTGGGACTGGTGACCGGCAAAGCTCACCAGGGCGGGTAGAGGCCGGCCATGGAAACAACCTATACCAACGGGCCCGGCGGCTCCGGCAACGGACCGGGGCGCTTCGTCAAGCCGGTGCTGCTCGTGCTGATCGCGGCGGGGCTGGTGGCGCTCATCTGGCATTTCGCGAGCGATACCGCGGGTGTCAAACGGGCGGAGGCGCCGCAGGTGACGACCGTGATTCCGTTGCCGCCGCCTCCGCCACCGCCGCCCAAGGAGAAACCGCCGCCTGAGAAGGTGCAGGAAGACGTCAAGACGCCGGTGGAGAAACCCACCGAAGCGCCGAAGCCGGCGGAAGCGCCCAAGCCTTCGGACAACCAGCCGAAGCAGATGACGATGGACGCACCGGCCCAGGCCGGCACGGACAACTTCGGCATCAGCGCCGGCGACGGCAGCGGCATGGCGGGCAGCGGCGGAGGCGGCAGCTTCGGTAACGCCACTTACCGGCAATACATCGGCTACCTGCTGCAAGGCGCGGTGGAACGGGACAAACAGGTGCAGGCGTCGGGCGGGGGCTCGCGCTTCAACGTGAACCTGAACATCTGGATGGACCCGGATGGACGCATTACGAAGGTAGCGATTGCCCAGTCGACCGGCGACAGCAAGCTCGACGACGCGGTGGTCGGCGCGGTCCAGACGCTCGGCAAGGTGGACCAGGCACCGCCGCCGCGAAGCGCTTATCCGGTCCTGGTGAAGTTGCACGGACGCTCGCCGGGTTGAAACGAATACGAAGGTAGACGACAACAGCAGGCAACGAACGCAACGAACGCAACACCTGACACGAGATCACAAAGCCGGTTCGCCCACGGGGGTGGGGCGGACTGTGCTGCAAAAACGCACGTTATGTGGAGAACGGGAATGTCTATTCAGACGGCACGAAGCGGCCGCGGTCGGCGCGCGAGCATGGATCAGTTGCGCCGCTCGCGCATGAGTTTGGCGGTATTGGCGTCATTGGGCCTTGGCCTTGCCATCAGCACGGGGGCCCACGCACAGTCGCTCGAAACGCAGGCAGCGACCGCCAAAGCCGCGCCGACAGAAAGCACGGTGATCAACCTGATCAATCTGCTGGTGAAGCGCGGCGTGCTCACGCAGGCCAACGCGAACGAGCTGATCAACCAGGCGCAGAGCGAAGCGTCCCAGGCGAGAGCCGCGAATGCAGCGAACGCGAGCGGGGCGCGCGGCGGCGTAGCAGTGGTGAACGCGCCGACCCAGCCAGGCGACGTTGCCGTACCCTACGTGCCGCAAGTGGTGCGAGATCAGATTCGCGATCAGGTCAAGCAGGAGGTCATCGCGCAGGCGAAGTCGGAGAACTGGGCGCAGCCCAACACGTTCCCCGACTGGGTGTCGCGAATCAAGATCGACGGCGACGTGCGGGTGCGCGACGAGTACCACTTCTACTCGCCGAACAACGCGACGGGGCAGACCAACTTCGCGCAGATCAACCAGAACGGCGGGTACGACATCAACCCGAACACCAATACCGCGCTGCCGCCATCGCTGAACACCACGCAGAACCGCAATAATCTCGAGCGCTACCGTGCACGCCTTGGCGTGACAGCGCTGCTGTCGGACCAGTTCACCGCCGGCATCCAGCTCGCAAGCGGCAACGACAGCGGGCCGGTGTCGACCACCGCGACCGCGGGCGGCGGCTTCGCGAAGAAGGACATCTGGCTGAACAAGGTCTACATCAACTATCAGCCGACCGCGTGGCTCAACGTCACCGCGGGCCGTTTCGACAATCCGTTCTTCACGTCCGACCTGCTGTTCTCGAACGACCTCGAGATGGACGGTCTGGCCGCGAGCTTCCGGCGTGCGTTGCCGGCCAACCAGGACGTGACGCTGTTTGGCACGTTGGGCGTGTTCCCGATCCAGTACACGAGCGAGAGCTTCCCGTCGAATAGTCTCTCCAAATCGGGCACGGACATGAAATGGATGTTCGGCGCGCAGGTGGGCGCCGAATGGAAGATCAATACGCAGAACCGCGTGAAGGGCGCACTGGCGTATTACGACTACCAGAACATGCGCGGCACGCTGTCCACGCCGTGCGCGCTGTATCTGGGCCAGACGAGCTGCAGCACGGACAACGAGGCACCGGCCTTCATTCAGGGCGGCAATACGCTGGTCGCGCTGCGTAACATCGCGCAGAACCCCAACGTTGCGCCGGGTTTCACGGCTGATCCGCAGTTGTTTGGCCTCGCGTTCAATTACCGCCTGTTCGACGTGAAAGCGCAGTGGGATACCGTGGTGGCGAACCGCGTGAAGCTGCGCCTGGATGGCGAATACGTACGCAACCTGGCGTACAACGAGAACAAGGCGTTCACTGCGGCGACCCTGCCGGTGAACAACTACAACTCGAATTCGGTGAATGTGTCGCAGTCGGATTTCAGAAGCGGTCCGAACGGCTTCCTGGCGAAGGCGACCGTCGGCGAGCCAGAGCCGAAGAACAAGGGCGACTGGAACTTCTCGATCGCCTACAAGTACCTGCAACCCGACGCGACGCTCGACGCCTTCACCGATCCGGATTTTCATCTGGGCGGCACCAATGCGAAGGGCTACATTCTTGCGACCTCCTATGCGGTGGCACGCGATACGTGGCTGTCGGCGCGTTATCTGAGCGCGCGTGAAGTGTACGGGCCGCCGGTGTCGATCGACGTGCTGCAAATCGAACTCAACGCGCGCTTCTGAGGCTGCATATGAAAAAGCCCAATGCTCTGAGCGCGCGCCGGCTGACGGTGCTGCGCGAACCGGTTATCGCTGTATCGGCGTTGCTGTGCGTGTTGTTGAGCGCGCCGGGTCCGGCCTGTGCGCAAAGTATCGAAGACAAGTTGCGCACCCAGTTGCGTTCGACCACGCAGGATCTGCGGCAGTTGCAGGACACACAGGCGCAGTTGCAAGCCGACAAGACCACTGCCGAGCAACAGCGCGACAAGGCCCTCGCCGATCTGAAACAGGCGCAGACCGAACTCGCCGCCGCGAAGGGCAAGTCGGGCGCCGATGTAGCGGCCGAGCGGGCCTTGTCGGCCGAGAAAACCAGTCATGCGCAGGACGCGCAGCAACTCCAGAAGTCGCGCACCGAGTATCAGAATCTGCTTGCCACCACACGCTCGCATGATGCAGACCGTACGCAGATGCAGGCCGAGCTCAAAGCCCGCGAGGCGCAGCTTCAGCGTTGCGAGGCGCAAAACGCGGAGTTGGATCAGGTCGGTCATGACATTCTCGATGCCTATGAGCATGTCGGTTTCGGCACGATCTTCAAATCGCGTGAGCCGTTCGCACAGAGCACACGCGTGAAATACGACGACATTGCGCAGCGTTACGGCGATGCACTGCATGCCGGCCGTTTCAATCCCGCCGCCATGCCGGCGAGGGCTTCGTCCGATCCTGCAGCGGCACCTCCCGCTGCCGCTGCGAAGCAAGCAAATTAAGAATCCTGAATAACCGATACGGATGACATGATGAGCACACTAGACAAATCCAGCGAAGTGAACGTCAATCAACACGCCGCACAGGGAGTCACGCCGGACCTGATCGATTCGATTGGCGTCGAGCAACTCGCCGACGTGCTCAAGTCGGCGGGCTATCGCGTCACGGCCGCCGAACAGAACGGTGTCATGCAACTGATGAGCGCGAGCCAGGGCGTGGGCTTTGTGGTGCGCTTCGGCAATGGTGTGCAGCCGGGTGTTGCGCTGGCGGCTGACGGCACGCCGGTGTACATCGACTACACACTGAGTTGCGCGATGCAGGTGCAAGGTGACCTGCCGGCGGATCTGGTCGCCAGTTGGAACCGCACCAAGCGCTTTGCGCGGCTCGCGGCACATGGACAATTTCTGCTGCTCGAAATGGACGTGGTGGTGGCGGGCGGCGTGAGCATGCGTCATCTGCTGTCGACTATCGAGTTGTGGGACCGGCTGATTCAGGAATTCTTGCTGCATCTGCGCAACCGGCCGGCAATGGCCGCCGCCGAAGATGCGGCGCGCGCCCAGGCAGCGGGCGAATCCAGCGGACGCGACGCGTCGGGTGGGCTCCAGGGCGTGCAATCCGAGCAATCGCCGAGCGTTTCGGCCGACGGCAAGGCGACGCTGCAGTGACGCGCGAACACCGCAAGCGCCACGGGTTGCGCGCGCTCGGTGCGGCGCTGCTCGCTCTGTTCGGTGCGGGGGCGCATGCCCAGTCGCAGCAGCCGGTGCCGGCCGCGCAGGCACCGCAGGCATGGGTCGCGTACGCTCACCAGGTGTCGCAACAGTTTCAGCACGCGCTTGAAGGGGAGAGCCCCGAGGCCCAGCGGTTTCATGCGTTCTTCGAACAACGCGCCGCGTCCGACGGCCACGTCGCCGATATGCCACCCGTGCTGAGCGTCAAGGCGTGGTTCGATGCAGGCGGGCACGTCGTACGGGTGGTGTTCACGCCGCTCGGCAACGAGCAGGCTGACGCCGACCTGCGCACCTTGCTGCTCGAACAAAGCGCCGGGATACCGCCGCGTGGAATGCGGCAACCGCTGGTGGTGTGTCTTCATCTCTCGGACACGTCGGCAGGAGAAGTGCTGAACGGACGCCCCGGACGCCCCGGACAGCAGGAACAACTGGAACAACCCGGTCACGGCGCGGTGGCGCTTGCCGCGCGCCGGCCCGATTCGCAGGAGTAGCACATGAAACGATTCCTGATGCTCGCGGGCGCGTGCGCGCTCAGCGCGCCTTTGCTTGTGTCCGCACAGAGCGCGGTCGTCGCGAGCGCCGGTCAGACTTCGGTCACGCAGGCGCAAATGACCACCTTGCTCAAGTCGCTCGATGCCGCGACCCGGGAGCGTCTCGCCGCCGATCCGGCGAGCCTCGATCAGCTCGTGCGCGCGCGGCTCGCGCAATCGGTGGTGGTTGCCGAAGTCAAGGCCAAGGGTTGGGACCAGCAGCCGGAAGTCAGGCAGATGGTCGAGCAGGCCGAGCGTGATACGTTGATGCGAAGCTATCTGGCTTCGGTTGCGACGCCGCCCGCCGATTATCCTTCGGATGCCGAAATTCAGACCGCGTACGATCAGAATCGCGCCGTTTTTGGCACACCGCGCGCGCTTCATTTTGCGCAGATCTATATTGCGGTTCCACCCGGTGCCGATGCCGCAACGCGTACCAAGGCACGTAAGCAGGCCGACATGCTCGCGCGCCAGGCTCATGCGAGCGGGGCCGATTTCGCCGCGCTGGCGGCGGCGAATTCGCAGGACAAGCCCAGCGCGAGTCAGGGAGGCGACATGGGTTTCGTACCGGAGAGTGTGCTCCTGCCGGAAATCCGCAAGGCGGCCGAGTCGATGAAACCGGGAGACGTCTCCGCACCGATCGAAACGACGGCCGGCTTTCACGTGGTGAAGCTCGTCGACACCCGGGCCGCCGGCGTGCGTCCGCTGGCCGATGTCAAGGATCAACTGCGCGCGATGCTGCGCCGGCAGCGCACTCAGCAGAACATCCAGGCGTATCTGGCGAAGCAGGTCGGTCCGGACACGGTCGCCATCAATGAAGATGCGTTGAAAAAAGCGCTCACCGCCGCGCAATAAGCGCGACCGGCATAGGACGGAGACCGTGGATAAAGGCTGGCATCCGCTCGATGAGCGCTACGTCGAAGCTTACGGCGCTCACGCGCGGACCACAGAGGCGGAGGCGGTGGCGGTGCAGCCGGCCGCGACGCCCAATCCGCGCTGCCCGCTGTGTCTTGCCGAGCTGGTGTTTACGCATCGGCGGCGTGGTGGATATCGGTACTACCGGCATCTCGAGAGCGCCGACGATGCGCGATGTCCGCTCTCCACGCCGAGTTACGATCCGGCCGGGCTGGCGGTGAACGCGAGCGTAGGCGTTGACGTGAACGCAAGCGCGAACCCAGGCGCGAACCCAAGCGGCTCAGCACAGGGAGCAGCCGGCGCGCTCCATCGCGAGCGCTTTCTGCAGCATTGGCAGCGTCATTACCGGATCGCACGGCACGCGGCGCCGTCCTTGACGCTGGAGCGCTTCGCCCGCCTGATCGAATACGCCGACGTGGTGGATCTGTGGCGCTATCCGGCATTCGATGAACGCGATGCGCCTTATGTGCTGCTGGCATTGGCGGGCTTCATCAGCGTCCACGACCGCGACGAGCGGGCGCGTATCCGCATCTGGTTCGACGGCAGCGTCCGCGATGTAGGCGATCTTTGGCATGAGGAACGGCGCGTGCCGCCGGGGCTGTTCAGAGTGACGTATCGGGAGCCGCTGCACACGCCGTTTCCGACCTCGGCGGATATTCTGTTCTGGGAGCCGGTGGAACGCATTGAACGACTCGCGGATTGCGTCGCGCCCCGCTTGCGGCAGACGCAGATCAGAATGTTCAACCGGTTTATCGACGGCTATGAGCGTGAGCGGAGCAGGCGCGGCGAACAGACCCCCGGAGCGGAGGAATGATGCGCGAGGCGAGCGGCATACACAGTGAAATGCGCAGTGAAATACACAGTGAAGCGTACGGTGAAATGCGCGCGAGGTTCGTGATGATGGCGGCGGCCTGTCTGCTGCCCTGCGGGCTCGCCTTCGCGCAGGTGTCGCCGGCTTCGCCGTCAGCGGGGTTGGCTTCGAAACGCGTGTGTGTCGATGTGGAGGTCGGGGGCGAGCGGACTCTCTCATACGATTGCCTGAGCCAGCAGCTTACGCCCACCACGCCGCCCGATGCACCCGCTTCGCAGAGCGCGGCGCAGGCGCTGGCTAATGGCCCCTCCAACCGGGTCGGCACGTTCAACCTGTCGGCCGAGCGCAACCGGTTTGGTGCGAACTGGGGCAAGTCGATCACGCCGCAACGGCCGCAACCGCTGCCGGCAGTGCCGGTCGGACGCTAGGGCGGGAGCGAATGTGAAGTGGTGCAGCAAGTCTTATCTGGAACTGCGGCTGTAGGCCGTGCCGGCAGCGCGCAGTAACTGACACAACGATCGACTATCGCCGGACTTCATATGACGGACAGCTTACGCAACGCGCGGCGGGTGATCCGATGGGCTTTACCTCTGTTCGGGTTGGCGCTGGCGGGTGCCGCGACGGTGAGCTTCGCCGGTTCGCAGGAGACATTCACGGCCGGCGAGCCGGGCGCGACGCAACTGGCGGTGCCGAATTTCGCCGTGCTCGTGCGGCGCTATGGACCGGCGGTGGTCAACATCAGCGTGACGCGCGAAGTGACGCAGATGGGCGTGCAACTTCCGCCAGGTATCGCGCCGGGCAATCCGCTCGCGCCATTCCTTGCGCGCCGCGTGATTGGCAATCGGGAAGAGGTGAGTCTGGGATCAGGATTCATTGTCAGCGCGGACGGCTATATCCTGACCAACCGCCATGTGATCGGCGATGCCAGTGTGGTCGACGTGAAGCTGACCGACAAGCGCGAATTCAAGGGCAAGGTGATCGGCAGCGATGCGCTATCGGACGTAGCACTCCTGAAGGTCGACGCCGACAACCTGCCGGTTGTGGTAACCGGCCATCCGGAGCGCACCAGCGTGGGCGACTGGGTGATGGCGATCGGCTCGCCGTACGGGTTCGCGAATACGGTTACCGCCGGCATCGTCAGCGCGAAATCCCGTTCACTGCCGGGCGAGGCATACATTCCGTTTATTCAGACCGATGTGCCGATCAACCCGGGCAACTCGGGCGGCCCGCTCTTCGACCTCGATGGACGGGTGATCGCAATCAATTCGCTGATCTACTCGAAGACGGGGAGCTACCAGGGGCTGTCGTTCGCGATTCCGATCGACGTCGCGCTGAACGTCAAGGAGCAATTGCTGAAGACCGGCCGCGTCAGCCGTGGCCGTCTAGGGGTGGCCGTGCAGGAAGTCAGCCAGTCGCTCGCGCAGTCATTTGGGCTCGCGAGGCCGGATGGCGCGCTGATCAGTATGGTCGAGGCGGGTGGTCCGGCCGAGTTGGCGGGGCTCCGTGCGGGCGATGTGGTGCAGGCTGTCAACGGCGTGGAGATCGGCGACTCGGCGGATCTGCTGACAACGGTGGCGAAGATCCGGCCTGGCCAGAAAGTGAACCTGCTGGTGTGGCGTTCGCGGGCCACGGTGCCGGTCGAGGTCACGGTGGGCGAACTCGACAGCAACGGTTCGCCCGTCATCGCACCCAGGCCCGCGCGGCTCGGGGTGACGGTGCGCCCGCTGACGCCGCAGGAGCAACAGAGTCTCGGCGTCGATCATGGCTTGCTGGTTCAGCAGGTGAGCAGCACGGGGACGCGTACCGGTTTAAAGGCCGGCGACATCGTGCTGTCAGTCAACGAGACACCGGTGACGACCATCGACGAAATGGCCGAGCAGATCCGTCAGGCGCGCGGCAGCGTTGCATTGCTGATCCAGCGCGGTGCGTCGCGGCTTTATCTGCCGGTCAGTTTGAGCTAGGCGGCCGCGACGCTGCGAGCAGGCCTGGTTTAGCCCTTGATGTGTTCCGTCGAGAGCCACCCACCGCTGACACCGATCTGCGCCACCTGTTTGGCCACGGCGTCGGCCAGACGCGTGGCGTCGGCTGAAACAGCGGTCTTCTTCGTTTCAGATACGCCGTGCAGGGCGCCGCTCACCGCCGCGGAGGTCGCGATGCTGCCAACCGCCGCGCCTACGCCCGCGGTTTCGGCCATGCCGGGTGCCTTACCGCTGTCACCCGTGGCAGTGAAGCTCTGCACCAGCCGCGCGGTGCCGCCGGCCGGTTTGTACAGAATCTGCACGGAACTGCTCACCTCGCTCTTGCCGGCGCCGAGGCCGATCAGCACGCGGCGGCGGCGATTGCCTGCGTCGATCGTCTCGAAGCTGCCTTGCACGAGCAGGACGTTCTGGTCGGCGGGCGCGGGAATGTCCGAGCGAATCGCGCGCAGCCCCATCGATTGCAATTGATGCACGATTTCGTTGGCGACCTGCTCACGCACGGCGATCGCGTCGGCGGATTGTTTTTGCGCGGTGGACGAGCCGTCGAATTGCGATTTCAATTTTTTCAGAATGCCGCCGTTGTCCAGTTTCACCTGATCCGGATTGCTGTCGAAGGTATAGACATAAATATTGTCCGGGCGCACTTGCGGCTCTGCGCTGTTCTGGGTGGCGTTGTTGATGCTGCCGCCGGCGCAGCCGGTCAGGAGCGCGCTGCCGCAGACCATGGCAACGCATGCAAAACGAGCGGCATTCTTTTTGAGGAAACTCACTGAAGTCAACATGTTCATCCTGTCGTCGGCACCCGGTGCCGTTGTGTTCGAACGCCTCTTTCGATGATCGGGCAACCGTGTGATCGTTGATCATCGGGAGCGCATTCGCACATAAAACACCCTTGATCTCATGCGTCTTTTTTCGTACGCACCGGCAGCGAAACGAAGTATGGGCGAGTCACTTCCCGAACTCCATTCAACAATTATTTCGCGCGATGTCACCGCGAAATACAGTGAATCACGGCGAAACATGCAGCCGTGATGCGGGTTCAGGAGGGGGTGAAAGCGACGGTGGCGAGGGCTTCAGTTCAAGGCGAGCTTGATGATGCAAAACAGGACGAAGACGAGCAGAGCGGCGGCGACGGCCATATTCAGCGGGTAGCGCATTGTTCACCAGACACGAGCGTTGCGGTGCTCTAATCCTAATCACCTGACGGAAGATGAGAAGTGGGCAGAGTGGCGGCTATGTGCGAAAGCCAACGCAGCGCATCGAACGGCTGCGCGGGTTTCTGGCGGAAGCGTTTCCAGCTGATTTTGTGTCAGGACGAATGGCACGGGACGCGCGGCATGCATGCTGTCCCGTGCGGCGTTCGAACGTGTGATGCTTCGGCGGCGTGGTGTGCCGCGCTTTATTGCACCGCCGGCGGGGTGCCCGCCGGTATGCCGCGCGGCGACTTGTTCGCCGCGACGAGGTCTTCCGACAGACTGGTGCGCAGCGTTGCAATGGCCTGGTCGGGATTGGCGGGTTTCAACTGCTCACGGGCCAGCGAGTCGTACACGTAGTGGCGCAGCATCGGATCCTGCGTCTTGGTCAACACCTCGTGATACACGGCTACGATCTCGCCTTCGTGCCCGCTCATTGCATAGAGGCGGCGCAACTGTTCCAGATCGTTGATCACCGCGAAACCGGGGTGCATGGGTCCGTGTTGCTGCCAGTGCGGTCCACCCGGTCCACCCCGGCCGCCCGGTCCGGGAGGGCCGTCGCCGCGCTGCGGTTCTCCCTGCGCGAGAGCCGGTGGCGGCAGCGCGCCCGCTTCCTGTGCCAGCGCGCCAGTCGCGGCCACGGTTAACACGGCGGCCAGTGCCGCGCTGATCCATTCTTTTGTCATGATCTCGCTCCCATCGAGACAGTGCCGGCACGGCAGTGCGCCAGCACATCGGCAACGATAGTCGAGATGGCGTTTCGTAGGGTTACCGAGGCCGCGTCGTAACTTACGGGGCCTTGCATGTCTTGTGACCTTGTTGTGACCGAACCGTGAAACGGTCCGCCCGTGGGACGTGTGACGCCAGGGTGTGCCCGCTGGCGCAATGCGGCCGGATAGCGCATGATTGACCCAATGTGCCGTCCGACCCCAGATGCAGCTAGCCTGAGCGGGAAGTGCGGCGCACACGACGCCACGGGTGCATAGCCGGAACAACCCATCGCGGTGATGCACCGCGGGCGAGTATTCAATCGTTAAGGAGGATTTCGCATGGACCGACCTGACGCCGCCAATCCGTTTGGCGATTTCACCAAAATGCTGGAGCAGTTCAAGCTTCCCGGCTTCGACGTACCCGCCATCATGGAAGCGCGACGCAAGGACGTGGAAGCGCTGGTTCAGGCGAATCAGACTGCTTTCCAGGGCATGCAGTCGCTCGCGCAAAAACAGACCGAGATGCTGCGCACCACGCTGGGCGAACTGCAGTCGCTCACGGGCCAGTTGTCGGCCGGCGGCGCCGCGCCTCCGGCGAAGGCGGCCGAGTTGATCCAGCAAAGCCTGCATAAGTCGCTCGCCGACATGCAGCAGTTGGCGCAAGCCGCGTATCAGACGCAAGCTGAGTCGTATGCGGTGATCGCAAAACGCGTGGAAGAAAACGTGCAGGAGCTCAAGTCGCTCTTGCAGCAGCAGAAAAAGTAACGGACGCGCTCGCGTCGAATCGCTCGATCCGGATTTAGCGCGACGCGTAGATGTCGACATGAAGCACCCGGTGCCGTGGATGACCTTCAGGTTATCCACGGCATTTTTTTTGCCGCCTTGAATCCTGCGGATGCCGATGCGCATATCCGCTCACGCAACGTGCTCGCCCCGCGTTTTTTTCGTCACACAAAAGCAGCCGGCACGCGCCTCAATGATCAGATGAAACAGGCCGCTCGACGCGAATTATTCAGCGTTCGCTTACATTGATCGCCTCATGCGACACGCATTGATATTTTTCTTCTGTGGCCCTGTTATTTTTTGCGTGTGTTCGCTTTAAACGGGCTGCCCCGGAAAAATAGGCGTCTGAGCGCCGTCCCTTGGCGATCCCGTCTTCACAGATCAAACAGATTCGACCGGAAGGTCGCCAGCAGAAGGTTTAAATCATCGCGCAAACGATTGCCGCGCCGCTTCGCGGTGCCTAAAGTTTCGCGCCGCCACTCCGTAGACGCATTCACGCAACCCAACCGGTGTGAATGCAATACCGGCACCGCCGGTCTGGAGTGCGCCCCTGAATTTCCGTTCGGGATCGGCTCACCTGCCGCTCGCGAGCGTTTCACCTCGAAGGAAATCTCTTGAAACCGATGCTCTCTACCAGCATTGCTCGCGCAATGCTCGGGGCCGGCTGCGTGCTGTCGTTTGCCGCGCACGCTACGCTCGGCCAGAACGTCAGCACTGTCGACAGCGATCAGATGCGCCTTCGCGCAGTGGCTCATACGGCGACTACACAAAGCGCGTATTCGGTACACCTGATTACGATGCCGTCCGGCACGCAGGTGCGCGAGTACGTTGCGCCCAACGGCATCGTCTTCGGTGTCGCGTGGGAAGGGCCGACGCTGCCGGATCTGAAGTCCATGCTGGGCGCGTCGTTCGACCAGTACGTCGCCGCCACCGCAACCCGCCGCGGCACGCCGCTCGCGGTGTCCAGCAACGACCTGGTCGTCTACTCCGGCGGTCATCTGCGCGCGTTCGCCGGCCATGCCTATCTGCCGCAAGCGGTGCCCGCGGGCGTCGATGTCGGCGTCATTCAATAACGGAGCGGATCATGCGTCATACGTCTTCGTTTGTGACCTTGTTGTGCGCGGCACTGCTCGCGTTGCTCGTCAGTGCCTGCGGCGGCGGAGGCGGCGGCTCCAGCGGTTCTGGCGCGTCCGCGAATTCGAGCGGCACGACGAGCCTTGCGGCCGGTCCCACCGTTACCAATACTTCGCCGGCGCCGCAAGTGATTGCCGCCAATGCCGTGCGCGTGACGGTCGACTCCGGCGTGAGCAACGTGCCGAACATGCCGTTCGTCAGCATCACGATTTGCGCGCCCGGCACCAGCCAGTGCCAGACCATCGATCACGTTCTGGTGGATACCGGGTCGTGGGGCGTGCGTGTGTTCGCCTCGCAATTGCCCGCTTCGATGGCGCTGCCGCAACAGAAGGACGGCTCGGGCAATCTGGTTGCCGAATGCATGCAGTTCTTCGACGGCTACACGTGGGGTTCGGTGAAGCTCGCCGACCTGCAGATCGCCGGCGAAAAAGCGGCCTCGTTGCCGATCCAGGTGATCGATCCGAACTACGCGTCCTTGCCCTCGGATTGCGCGACGTTCGGTGCGTCGCGCAACACGCCGGGCGCGTTGCAGGCCAACGGCATTCTGGGGATCGGCGTGTTCAAGCATGACTGCGGCGCGAACTGTGTGCAGCAGGCGGTGACCGGTACGTATTACGGTTGCAACAGCACGCCCTGCCAGGCGATTCCGCTCGCCGAAGCGCTGCAGGTCGCCAACCCGATTCCGTATTTCGCGACCGACAATAACGGCTCGATGTTGAGCCTGCCCATGGTGTCGGGCGGCGCGCAGACGGTGAGCGGGCAACTGGTGTTCGGCATCGGCACGCAGAGCAACAATTCGCTAGGCAGCGCACAGGTGATCGGCGTGAGTCCGTCGAACGGCACGTTCACGACGGCGCAGAACGGCACGACGTATTCGAGCAGTATTCTGGATAGCGGCTCGACGGGCCTGTTCTTCCAGACCAGTGCCATGCCGGCCTGCGCGAGCCCCAACAACGCGTACTACTGCCCGGTGTCGACCCAGGCGTTGAGCGCGATGATTCAGGGGGTGAACGGCACGACCAGCACGGTGAACTTCAGCGTCGGCAATGCCAACACGATTTCGCAGACGTACAGCGGCGATTCGGCGTTGCCGCTGCTGGCGGGTCCGGCCTTTGTGAAGTCGCCGGTTTTCGACTGGGGCCTGCCATTCTTCTACGGCCGTAATGTGTATGCCGCCGTCGAGCAACAGACGACGCCTGGCGGGGCGGGGCCTTATGTTGCTTATTGAGGTTGCCTGCTGAGGTTACGTACCGAGGTTGCCCACCGAGGTCACCCACTGAGGTTGCCTACGGAACTCGCGTATTGAGCGACGGGCGACAGCCAGGTTTGGCGCCGTTGGGAACAAGCCCGCTGCCGGTTTATTCGGCGGCGGGCTTTTTTGTGGCTTGCCGAAGCGGCGTTTTATCGCCGGCCGCGGCAATCACCCGATGGACGAAGCGCAGCTTGTCCACCACCGGCGAGGCCAGCGTGAACGGATAACCGTCGGGCATGCCGAGACTGCGGTTCAGACTGTTCAACGCATACGTGAGCGGGAACCAGCGCTTCATCAGATTCTCGAAGCTCGCGTCTTCCACGGGCGTGCGGTCGGTCAGCGTCGGCTCGCTCGGGTCGTCGGGCAACAGGGCGAGGCCGTACGAGGTCGACGTATCCAGCACGTCGACGATCAGCAGGTAGTGCGCCCACGTCTCGGCCCAATCTTCCCAGGGATGCATCGTTGCATAGGCGCTGATGTACGAGGCCTGCCATTCCGCCGGTGCGCCATCGCGGTAGTAGGCCGTCAGCGCCTCGCTGTAATCGGCGCGTTCGTCGCCGAACAGCTTGCGGTAGGGCGCGAGCCGGCGCGGATCGTTTTCCACCAGCTGGCTGAAGTAGTAGTGGCCTGTCTCGTGGCGGAAGTGGCCGAGCAGCGTACGATAGGGCTCGCCCATCGCGCTGCGCACCTTTTCGCGGTAGGCGTCGTCGGCTTCGGCGATGTTCAGGGTGATGAGACCGTTGTCGTGGCCGGTCATGACCGGCGAACCGTCGTCGCCGTCCTCGAGGAATTCGAACGCCAGGCCATGCTCCGGGTCGGTCTGATCGGACCGGACTTCGAGGCCGAGCGCGGCGAGTGTGTACAGCAGACGTCGCTTCGCCATCTCCAGCCGGTACCAGTAGAGCCGGTTGTCCGGCACGCTCAGATTCGGAATCGTGCGCGTGAGCTGGCAGGCACGGCACAGCGTGTCGGGCGAGTCGGCGGGGATCATCCAGTTGCAGACGTTTTCGACCGCGTAGTTGTGGCACTGCCGGAACAGCGCGCCCTCGGCACGGGGATGCAGACTACGCCAGAGCCCTTCACCGGCTTCTTCGAAGCTGCTGATTTCAGCCAGTTCAGGCACATATCCGAGCAAGGACTCGCACCGTTCGCATCGGACGTTCTCGTAGAACACGAGGTGCGTGCAGCGATTGCAGTGGAAGGTTCTCATCGATCGGGCCAGGTGGTGGGTGACGGTGAAGGCGTGAGGTCCATTCGCAATCTTCATGCCGCAATTGCCAGACGTCACCGGTTTAACGCACATTACGTACATGATCGTGCATCGGCGCTGCGCCGCTTTGGTGCGCGGCAGCCGAAAAGGCGGTGGAAAGGCGCGCTGATCGATCGACCGGACGATCGAGCGACGCGGCAAACTTCGTAGCAGGCGGTAGTCCGGGCGGTACGGGCAGTTCACGCGGTTTTTCGCGCTTGTTCTATAAACGGCATGAAGCTTGCTTTTTGGCGGGCTGCCATCCTTTGTCCAGGAGTCTCGTGTGTCCATACGCGTCGCGTTGAATCATGTCACACATTACCGCTACGACCGGCTGGTCGCGCTGTCGCCCCAGGTCGTGCGTCTGCGGCCTGCGCCGCATTGCCGGACGCCGATTCTGTCTTATTCGATGCGGGTCGAACCGGCCGAGCACTTCATCAACTGGCAGCAGGACGCGTTCGCCAACTATCAGGCGCGTCTGGTGTTTCCCGAGAAGACGCGCGAATTCAAGGTGACCGTGGATCTGGTCGCCGAGATGGCCGTCTATAACCCGTTCGACTTCTTTCTCGAGCCGTCGGCGGAACAGTTTCCGTTCGAGTATGCGCCCGGCCTCGCGCTGGAACTCGCGCCGTACCTGATCAAGCGGCCCATGACGCCGCGCTTTGCCGAGTTCGTCGCGAGTATCGACCGCACGCCGATGGTCACCGCGGACTTCCTCGTTGCGCTGAATCAGCGGCTGCAACGCGAGATTCGCTACCTGATCCGTATGGAGCCCGGCGTGCAGACGCCCGAGGAAACGCTCGTGAGCGCCGCGGGCTCGTGCCGCGATTCGGGTTGGCTGCTGGTCGAGACGCTGCGGCAACTGGGGCTGGCGGCGCGCTTTGTCTCCGGCTATCTGCTGCAACTCGCACCGGACGTCAAATCCATCGACGGCCCGAGCGGCACCGAAGTCGACTTCACCGACCTGCACGCATGGTGCGAGGTGTACCTGCCGGGCGCGGGCTGGGTCGGCCTCGATCCGACCTCCGGCCTGCTTGCCGGGGAGGGCCATATTCCGGTCGCCTGCACACCTGAACCCGGCAGCGCGGCGCCGATTTCCGGCGCGGTGGACGAATCCGAAGTCGAGTTCGAACACACCATGTCGATTGAACGGGTGCTGGAGACGCCGCGCGTCACCCGGCCGTTCAGCGAAGAAGTGTGGAACGACGTGCTGAACATGGGCGCGCAGGTCGACCGGCGGCTGACCGACATGGACGTGCGCCTGACGATGGGTGGCGAGCCGACCTTCGTGTCGGTGCGCGATCGCGACGCCGCCGAATGGAACACCGACGCGCTCGGCCCGACCAAACGCGGCTACGCGGTCGCGCTGATGGACAAACTGCGCTCGCGCTACGGCGCAAACGGCTTTCTGCACATCGGCCAGGGTAAGTGGTATCCGGGCGAACAGTTGCCGCGCTGGGCAATGTCGCTTTACTGGCGCGCCGACGATGAGCCGTGCTGGCACGACCCCGATCTGTTCGCCGACGAACGGGAGCCCGGCACCTACACGGCCGCCGACGCCCAACGTTTCCTCTCCCATCTGGCAACCAGGCTGGCGCTCGACCACGACAACATCCAGCCCGGTTTCGAAGACGTCTGGTACTACCTGTGGCGCGAGCGCCGTCTGCCGGTCAACGTCGATCCGCTCGACGCGCGCCTCGACGACGAACTGGAGCGCGTGCGCTTGCGGCGCGTGTTCGATTCGGGGCTGGGCGGCGCAACCGGCTATGTCCTGCCGCTCGCGCGCGAACGCGACGTGCCGAACGAGGCGCCGAAGTGGGTCAGCGGCCGCTGGTTCTTCCGCGACGAACGCATGTTCCTGATTCCTGGCGATTCGCCGATGGGTTATCGCCTGCCGCTCGATTCGCTGCCGTGGGTGTCGAAGACCGACTATCCGTATCAGCACGCGCACGATCCGTTTGCGCCGCCGGTGCCGTTGCGCCCGGCGGCACAACTGCGCATGCAATACGAGGGCGACGGTGAGGGTGAATCTCTCCGCGGCCTGAGCGCCGCCGATGCGCGGCGTGCGGCGGCGTTGTCGTCGTCAGCGGCGGATTTGCTGAGCGGCATGCCGGGCAGCGGCGTGCTGGCGTTTGCCCCGCAACCGGGCGACGGCCAGGCGCCGGCGCGCGGGCAGTCGTCGAAGGAAACCTTGCGCACGGCGATCTGCGTCGAAGCGCGTGACCCGAAACGCGCCGCCGGTCCGAAGGCGGAAACCGCGGCGTTCGGCAGTGGCCGCTCGCTGCTGCATGTGTTCATGCCGCCGCTCACCGAACTCGACGACTATCTCGACCTGCTCGCGGCGATTGAAGCGACGGCGGCCGAATTGCGGATGAAGGTGGTGCTCGAAGGCTATCCGCCGCCGCGCGATGCGCGCCTGAACGTCCTGCAGGTGACGCCCGACCCGGGTGTGATCGAGGTGAACATTCATCCGGCTTCGAGCTGGGCGCAACTGGTGGACAACACGGAGTATCTGTATCAGTCCGCGGCCGAGAGCTATCTGAGCAGCGAGAAGTTCATGACCGACGGCCGGCATACCGGAACCGGCGGCGGCAATCACTTCGTGCTCGGCGGAGCGACGCCCGCCGATAGTCCGTTCCTGCGCCGTCCCGATCTGCTGGCCAGCCTGATCGCGTATTGGCACAACCATCCCTCGCTGTCGTATCTGTTTTCCGGACTGTTCATTGGGCCGACGAGCCAGGCGCCGCGTGTCGACGAAGCGCGCAACGATCAGGTGTACGAGCTCGAAGTGGCGTTCCGCGAGTTGCAGCGGCAGATCGATCTGCTCGGCGGCCGCGACAGCGCGAATCTGCCCGCATGGATGATCGACCGCTCGTTGCGCAACATCCTGATCGACGTGACGGGCAATACGCACCGCGCCGAGTTCTGCATCGACAAACTCTATTCGCCCGATGGTCCGACTGGCCGCCTCGGCCTGCTCGAATTGCGCGGTTTCGAAATGCCGCCGCATGCGCGGATGAGCCTCGTGCAGCAGTTGCTGCTGCGCGCGCTGGTGGCGCGCTTCTGGGACACGCCGTACACGCAGCGGCTTACGCGCTGGGGCACGGAACTGCACGACCGTTTCCTGCTCGGCACCTTCGCGAAGATGGATTTCGACGACGTGCTCGGCGAACTCAACCAGGCGGGCTTCGCCTTCGAGAGCAGCTGGTTCGCGCCGCACTTCGAATTCCGCTTCCCGCTGGTCGGCGAGACCACGGTGAACGGCGTCTCGCTGACCATCCGCAATGCGCTCGAACCCTGGCACGTGATGGGCGAGGAGGGCTCGCCGGGCGGCACGGTGCGCTTCGTGGATTCGTCGGTGGAAAGGCTCGAGGTGCACGCGCTCGGTTTGAACGACAACCGTCACGTGCTGACTGTGAACGGTGTGCCGGTGCCCTTGCAGCCGACCGGCCGCGTCAGCGAATATGTGGCCGGCGTGCGCTTTCGCGCCTGGTCGCAACCCTCGGCCCTGCATCCGACCATCGGCGTGGATGCGCCGCTCACCTTCGATCTGGTCGATACATGGACCGGCCGCTCGGTGGGCGGATGCCAGTATCATGTCGCTCATCCGGGCGGGCGCAGCTATGAGACCTTCCCGGTCAACGCTTACGAGGCGGAAAGCCGGCGGCGCTCGCGCTTCTTCGCATCTGGTCATACGCCGGGGCCGCTCACGGTCGGCACACCGCAGCGCAGCCTCGAGTTTCCGTTTACGTTGGACCTGCGCTACTGGTAACCTGGTAGACTGAAAAGCGACGGCACACTTTTAAGAACGACACGACCTTGGCCTTTCAATCGACTTTTCCCTTCGAAGCGTCCGCGGCGCGTGCGGACGCTTCGTCCTTATTGCGGCTGTTGCCGGGCTACGAAGGACACTGGGACGAGTTGCGCGATGCCTCAGGCGCGTTGCGCGAACCGTGGCGGCAATTCTTCGAGCGGCTCGGCGAAGACGGCATTACGCGACTGGAGGATCACCGCGCGTCGATCGCGCAGCAGATCCGCGACAACGACATCAGCTACAACGTCTACGCGGATAACGGCGAGCCGCGGCCGTGGGCGCTCGACCTGCTGCCGTTCCTGATCAGCGAGGCCGAGTGGGCGCATATCGAGCGTGGCGTGACGCAGCGCGCGCATCTGCTCAATGCGATCGTCGGCGATATTTATGGGCCGCAGAGCTTGCTCGAGCGGGGGCAGTTGCCGCCCGCGCTGGTGTTCGGACATCCCGGTTATCTGCGCTCCGTGAAGGGCTTCACGCCGCCAGGCGGCCAGTATCTGCAGGTGGTCGCCGTCGATCTGGCGCGTACGCCCGGCGGTCAGTGGACCGTCATGGCGCATCGCACCGAGGCGCCATCGGGTCTCGGTTATGCGCTGGAAAACCGGCTGATCGTCTCGACGCTGTTCGCCGATCCGTTCCGCGCGATGCATGTGAGCCGCCTTGCGCCGACCTATTCGCAACTGATCGCAACGCTCGTGCAAGCCGCGCAGGCCACCATGCAGCCCGACAGTTCGGGGGCCGACGGTTCGCCGCATATCGCGTTGCTCACGCCCGGGCCGTTTAGCGAGACTTACTTCGAGCACGTGTTTCTCGCGCGTTATCTCGGCGTTACGCTGGTGGAAGGCAAGGACCTGACCGTGCGCGACGACATGCTGTATCTGAAGACGCTTGCCGGTCTCGAACGCGTGCACGTCGTGCTGCGCCGTCTGGACGATGCGTTCTGCGACCCGGTCGAATTGCGGGCGGATTCGAGCATCGGCGTGCCGGGCCTGTTGCAGGTAATGCGCGCGGGCAATGTGATCGTCTCGAACGTGCCGGGGTCGGGCTTTGTCGAATCGCCGGCCTTGCATGGTTTTTTGCCGGGCATCGCCGAGGTCCTGCTCGACGAGGACCTGGTGCTGCCGAGCGTGGCGACCTGGTGGTGCGGCGAAAAGGCGGCGCGCGAGCATGCGTTCACGCGTCTGGACGAAGCGTTCATTGTGCCGACCTGGCCGGTCGCGCCACGCGATGCGCCGCCCGGGATCGAACAGGGCCGCCAGCGGCTCTCGACGTGGCGTGAGCGCATCGAGGCGATGCCCGACACCTATACGATCCAGCAGCCGCAGCGCTTTTCCTGCACCCCGCGTTACGAGGACGGCACGATTGGCCGCCGTCCGTCGGTGCTGCGCGTCTATGCGATTGCCGACGTGAACGGAGGCTGGCACGTGATGCCCGGCGGCTTCACGCGCATGGCCGCCGAGCGTCAGGCCACGGTGTCGATGCAGTACGGCGGCAGCAGCGTCGATACGTGGGTGTTGTCGAGTCAGCCAACCTCGACCTTCACGCTGCTGCCTTCGCCGATGCAACCCGCCGACCTCGCGCGCAAGCATCGCACCGTGTCGAGCCGCGCGGCGGAAAATCTGTTCTGGGCCGGACGTTACGGCGAACGCGCCGAAAACAATGTGCGACTGTTGCGCCTGATTCTCGGCTCGCTGGAAGGCAACGACGCCGACGCGATGTTCCCCACGCTGGTCGAGCTCGCCACGCATTGCGGTCTCGTGCAATCCGGCGACCTGTCCTCGCCGCATTCGCCGCAAGCGTTCGAGCGCGCGCTGGTTGCGAATCTGAGCGAGAGCACGGGCGCGGCGAGCATTGGTCAGAACCTCAACTATCAGGCGCGTGCGAACGGTGAAGTGCGGGGGCGTTTGTCGAACGATCATTGGCGCACGATTCTTGCGGCGCGCAATGACTTTCGCGATGCGTTGCAGACCTTGATGCCGGCTGCGGGTTCTAACGGCAACGGTAGCGGCAACGGAAATGGTAGCGGTAGTAGTAGTGGTTCATCGCAGGGCGGCGCGAGTGGCAACGGCCGTGCTGAGCGCACTGAGCGCTACGACCGTTATGACCGCGTGACGCTGATGAACGCGCTCGAACGCTTGTCGGTGCAATTGTCGGCGATCAGCGGTGCCCAGGGCGACCGCATGACACGCGACGAAGCGTGGCGTCTGCTATTCGCCGGCCGTCACATCGAACGCGTGTCCGCGATGACGTCGTTCCTGCGCGTGGTTGCCGACAAAGGCCAGCTCGCGACGCCGGCCGGGTTCGATCTGCTGCTGCAATTGTTCGACAGCACGCTGACGTATCGCTCGCTCTATCCGGGCCGCTTCGAGGTGCCGGCCTTGCTCGACCTGCTGGTGATCGAACCCACCAATCCGCGCGGCGTCTACGGTGTCTATGAACGTCTGCGCAAAAAGCTCGACGAGATCGCCGTGGCCGCAGGCAGCATGCGGCATCGTCCGTTTGCGGAATTGATGCCGCCGGCCGCTTCGTTGCCGACGCTCGAATCGCTGTGCGCAATCGACGAAGATGATGCATACGCCGACCTGATTGCGCTGTGCGATCAGATCGGGGGCTATGCCGGCGCGGCGGCGCATGAGATCAGCGCGCGCTATTTCAGTCATGCCAGTACCGTGGCATCGCAGGTCTGGTCATGAAGAACACGCCAACCGTGTTGTCCGTGTCGCATCGCACGACCTACCACTACTCCACGTATGTGGAGACCGCGCAGCATCTCGCGACAATCCGGCCGATTGCCTGTGAATGGCAGCGTGTGGTCTCGCACAGCGAAAAGATCGAACCGGAACCGTCGTATCAGACCAGCCGTATCGATGCATTCGGTAACGACGTGCTGTACTTCGCGCTGGACGCCCCGCACGAGCGCTTGCAACTCGTTAGCGAAACCACGGTGGCGCTCCTGCCGCGCTGGACCGACCTCGACCCCGAAGAAACACCGGAATGGGACGAGGTGGCGAGCGCGCTGCGTTTTTGTGTGGGCGGTGAGTTCCGGCCCGAGGTGGAGTTCTGCTTTGCGTCGCCGAACATTGTGCCGCGGCCGTCGCTGCGCGCGTATGCGCTGCCGAGCTTTCCTGCTGGCATGCCGATCGTGGCGGGGGCGATCGATCTGATGCACCGGATTCACGAAGATTTCGCCTACAAGCCTTCGGCGACGATGTTCGACACGCCTGCCGAGCGTGCCTTCGAATTGAAGAGCGGGGTGTGCCAGGACTTTGCACAGGTGATGATCGGCTGTTTGCGCTCGCTGGGTTTGCCGGCGCGCTACGTGAGCGGTTATCTGCGCAACGATCCGCCGCCTGGGCAACCCCGTCTGATCGGCGCGGATGCCTCGCATGCGTGGGTGTCGGTGTATTGCCCGGAGAGTGGCTGGATCGATCTCGACCCAACCAATGACGTGCTCGCCGATATGGACCACGTGACGCTTGCAATCGGGCGCGACTACAGCGACGTGTCGTTGCTGCGCGGGATGATCCTGGGGGGCGGGGCGCATCGGGTTGAGGTGGGGGTGACGGTGTTGGCGCTTTAACCCTTCCAGCAAGCCGCTTTCTGATCACACGAATTCGTTCGACACGCCGCGCGCGTGCTTCGGCACACTCTTTTATCCCACTTTCGGGGAAAACCCTCTCCCGTCATTCCCATCCAGCGGGAATCCATTTTTTGAAATCCGAGAATGTTCTGGCATTCTGATCCCATTATTCATTGTGGGTAGTTTTCATCGTGAACGCGGAACAGGGTGTGACAGGGGCCGAACGCGTGCTGCTAGTGCTGGCGGCACTCGCCAGTCATGGCAAGGCCATGTCCGTCAAGGATCTGCTCGCCGTCACCGGTCTCGCGCAAAGCACGCTGTACCGGCAGATCGCCTTGCTCAAACGCTGGGGTTTCGTCGCGGAAAACGCGGGTCACTATGCACCGGGTCCGATCAGCCTGCAGCTTGCACTCGGCTTCG
The DNA here is from genome assembly GCF_046026025.1 of Paraburkholderia fungorum. Classification (GTDB taxonomy): domain Bacteria; phylum Pseudomonadota; class Gammaproteobacteria; order Burkholderiales; family Burkholderiaceae; genus Paraburkholderia; species Paraburkholderia fungorum_E. The sequence continues at coordinate 33,593 of NZ_JAQQFL010000009.1, forward strand.
ATGTGAATTCCCTGCTCGTCGAAGCGAGCCGCAGCGAAATGCAACAACTGGCGCGCGCGTCGCAAGAAAGCATCGGCCTTGTGGTCGCGGTCAAGCATCAGGTGATGTGCCTGGAGATGGTCGACAGTCAGCACTCGTTGCGCTGCTCGTTCGAAAAAGGCCGAGCCGTGCCGCTGAAAGCCGGCGCTTCGGCGAAATCGCTGCTGGCGTTCATGGCCGACAAGGCACGCACTGAAGTGCTCGATAGCGAGTTCCACAACGACCCGGCCGGCCGTGCCGCGATCGAAGCCGAACTCGAACAGATTCGCGCTCAAGGCTACGCCGTTAGCGACAGCGAGGTCGATCCGGGCGTGTGGGGCGTGAGCGCCCCGATCTTTCATCGCAGCGGACGCGGCGCGGGCAGCAGCGCGTCGATCACGCTGATGGCGCCGTCCACGCGCGCCGTCGGCCGCGAAAGCCAATTCATCGACGGGACGCTACGCACGGCCCGCGCTATTTCCGGGCATATGCAAACCGATTGATCGGGCAAGACCGCTACGGCCAGAATTCGATCTGGATACCGAACGAACTGAACGAAGCGAAAGAAACAAACGAAGCGAACGAAACGAACGAGTTGAACGAACCACCAGGAGCCCTCCCATGAAACTGAATCGACTGTTGTCCCTCGCATGCGTCACCATTGCGGTGACTTTTGCCGGCTTTTCCGGTGCGGCGTCCGCCCAAACGGCGGACGTGCTGAATGTCGCCACCGACGCGACCTTCCCGCCGATGGAATACACCGAAAACGGCGCACGCACCGGCTTCGACGTCGACGTGATGAATGCACTCGCGAAAGCCATGGGCAAACGCGTGCAATGGATCGATATCGACTTCAAAGGTCTGGTTCCGGGTCTGATCGCGCATCGTTTCGACGCGGCGATTTCCGGCATCTATATCACCGACGAACGGGCGAAGGTGATCGACTTCACTGATTCGTACTATGCGGGCGGCCTCGTCGTGCTGGTGAAAGACGGTTCGCCGATAAAATCTGTGGCCGATCTGAACGGCAAGAAAGTGTCGGTCCAGGTGGGTACGAAATCGGTCAATTTCCTGCGCGACAACTTCCCGCAAATCAACCGCGTCGAAGTCGAGAAGAATCAGGAAATGTTCGACCTGGTCGGCATTGGCCGCGCCGATGCGGCCGTGACCGGCAAACCCGCTGCCTATCAGTTCGCGAAGACGCGCGGTGGTTTCCACGTGCTCGACAAGCAGCTGACGACTGAAGCCTATGGCATCGCCGTGCGCAAGGACGAACCGCAACTGAAGACCGCATTCAACACGGCGCTGGCGAAGATCAAGGCCGACGGCACGTATGCGGCGATCGTCAAGAAGTGGTTCGGCGCCAGCGCGCAATAACCGGCTGAGCAGAGAAAATGGAACTCGATTTTTCGCCGGTGATTGCCGGCTGGCCGGACATCATGCATGGCGCACTGGTGACGGTCGAGGTGACGGCCGCCGCGCTCGCGTTGAGCTGCGTGCTGGGTCTGCTGATCGGTATCGGCCGGCTCACGCCGCAGCGGCGCGTCGTGTACGGCTTGTGCACCGCGTACCTCACGTTTTTCCGCGGCACGCCGCTGCTCGTGCAGCTTTTCCTGCTGTTCTTCGGTTTGCCGCAATTCGGCATTCTGTTGCCGGCTTTCGTGTGCGGGATGCTTGGGCTCGGTTTGTATTCTGCAGCCTATGTATCGGAGATCGTGCGCGGTGCGATTCAGTCGGTGGATCGCGGGCAGATGGAGGCGGCACGCTCGATCGGCATGTCGTCAGGGCAGGCCATGCGCGCGATCATTCTGCCGCAGGCGATCGTGCGGATGATCCCGCCGCTTGGCAACGAGTTCATCGCTCTGATCAAGAATTCGGCGCTGGTGTCGCTGCTGACAATCGACGATCTGATGCACGAAGGCCAGAAGATCATCAGCGTGTCGTACCGTTCACTCGAGGTGTATCTGGCTATCGCGCTGGTGTATCTGGTGTTGACGCAGGCGACCAATTACGCGCTGCATCGTGTGGAGCGCCGTTTGCGTGCAGGAGGAATGGTGCAATGAATACCGTGGCCAAAGTGGATGAACCTATCGTCAGCATTCGTGGGCTGACCAAATCGTTCGGCTCGCACACCGTGCTTAACGGCATCGATTTCGACATTCAGCCGCAGCAGGTGGTGGTGGTGATCGGACCGAGCGGCTCGGGCAAGAGTACCTTCCTGCGTTGCTGCAACGGGCTTGAAGAGGCGGAAGGCGGCACGATCGATATCTGCGGGCATCGTCTGGTGGATCATGGCGCCATGCTCAAGGAGCGTTCGCTGAATGCGCTGCGCACCGAAGTGGGTATGGTGTTTCAGTCGTTCAATCTGTTTCCGCATCTGTCGGTGCTGCATAACATCACGGTCGGTCCGCGGATGTTGCGTGGCGCGAGCAAGGCCGAAGCCGAAGCAACTGCCACGGCGTTGCTGGAAAAAGTCGGACTCGCCCATAAGGCACATGTGATGCCGGCGAGTCTGTCGGGCGGTCAGAAGCAACGCGTTGCCATTGCTCGCGCATTGGCGATGCAACCGCGCGTCATGTTGTTCGACGAGCCGACTTCCGCGCTCGATCCCGAGCTGGTCGGCGAAGTGCTGCAAGTGATGAAGCTGCTCGCGAGCGAAGGTATGACGATGGTGGTCGTCACGCACGAAATGGGTTTCGCGAAGGAAGTGGCCGACGTGGTGGTGGTCATGGACGGTGGCGTGATCGTCGAAGCCGGACCGCCGGCTGAGATTTTTTCGGCGCCTTCGCAGCCGCGCACGCGGGCTTTCCTGCAGGCAGTGTTATCACGCGCATGAGAGTTCCATTCGACGACAAGGTGTGGACCGGCCGTTCCGACGATGGCGAACCCGGCGACACCCGGCGCATTTTCAATCAGGTCGTGCCGTTCGGCGGCGCGCCAGCGCATAAAGAGGGTTCTCATGGCGCGCCGCACAGTGCAAGCGGCGTGCCGGTGATTATCGGCTTCGGTTCCGACGAAGGCGTGCGGCGCAATCAGGGACGTACTGGCGCGGCACATGCGCCGAAGGAACTGCGTCGGGCGCTGGCGGGCCTGCCGGCGAAGATGTCTATGGCGACGCTTGCCGATGCGGGCGACGTGGTGTGCGACGACAGTGACCTCGAAGGCGCGCAGACGGAGCTCGCGAGTGTGGTGAGCGACGTGCTCGCGAGCGGTGGCCGCCCTTTGGTGTTCGGCGGCGGTCATGAGGTTGCGTGGGGCACGTATAGCGGTTTGCGCTTGCATCAAGATCGCGCGGCTTCGGCAGCGGCCACTTCAGTGGCGGCCCGCAAGCTGCTCATCATCAATTTCGACGCGCACTTCGATCTGCGCCAGAAGCGGCCCGCTAATTCGGGCACGCCGTTCGATCAGATCGCGAACGACTGCGCCGAGCGGGGCGTATCGTTCAACTATGCGTGCTTCGGCATTAGCGATCTGGGCAACACCGCTTCGCTGTTCGCGCATGCAGAGGCGCTCGGTGTGCGCTACGTGCTCGACATCGACATGCAGGAGCCGCAATTGCCGCGGCGTCTGGACGATTTCCAGCAGTTGCTGGATTCGGCGGACGATGTCTACCTGACTATCGATCTCGACGTGCTGCCCGCCGCCACCGCGCCGGGTGTATCGGCACCTGCTGCGTTGGGCGTGCCCTTGTCGGTAGTCGAAGCGATGGTGCAGCGCGTGCGGGCATCGGGCAAGCTGCGCGCGGCGGATATTGCGGAGTACAACCCCTCGCTCGATCAGGACAAGCGCACGGCGAGGGCGGCGGCGCGCCTGGCGTATCGGTTGCTATAACGCATACAAAACGCATCGCGCGGTCGTTGACCGGGTTCGCGTCGGAAAGGCTAGTTGACCAGATTTCGCAACAGAGTGATCAACGCAAGACAACTTGACTCTGTGCGTATGCACATATAGACTGCCCTTCATGAACCGTCCTCTCTCGTACGACGAATGCAATTGTTTCGCGCTGCGCCAGGCGGCGCGGCACGTCACACAGATCTACGAACGCCATCTCGGCGAGGTTGGGCTCACCGCTGCGCAGTTCACGATTCTCGCCAAGCTCGCACGCACGCCGAATCTCGCGATGCTGGATCTCGCCGACACCATGGTCATGGAGCGCACTACGCTGGTGCGCGCCATGAAGCCGTTGCAGCGCGACGGGCTGGTGGTCGCCGAAGCGGCGGAGCATGACGGCCGCACGTTTCTGTTCAGTCTCACGAAGCAGGGCGAAACGACCTTCGATCAGGCGGCTATCGCATGGCGTGCCGCGCAGGACGAGTTCGAGCAAAAGTTCGGCCACGCGCGGGCCAAGGCGCTGCGCGCCGAACTCTTCAGCATCACCGGATAGACACAATGGATCAGCTCGTTTCGGCGAGCTTCTTTTTGTTTGATTATGTGCATACGCACTTTCGAAAGGGAAGCGCAGCAATGGACGGGCTTTTCGACGACGACTGCTTTGCGATCCGCCAGGCCGCACGCTATGTGTCGCAAATATACGACCGGCACCTGGCGAATGTCGGCTTGACCATCACGCAGTTTTCGCTGCTGGGGCGGCTCAAACGCACCGGCCCCATGACGATGAAACAAATGGCGGAAGCCATGCGCATGGAACGCACCACGCTGGTCCGTACGATCCAGCCGCTGCGCCGCAATGGTCTGGTGTCGAGCGAGGCGTCGGGTGCCGACGCGCGGGCGCTGACGATTGCGCTGACTGCCGCGGGTGAGCAGCGTCTTACGGCAGGACGTGAGCATTGGTATGCCGCCCAGGCCGAATTCGAACACCGTTTCGGCGAGCGGCGCGCGGCGGCATTGCGAGGCGAATTGTTCGCCATCACACGGGATTCAATCTAACGGTCGCGAGTAGGGCGACTCACGGGCGGTGCCATCTCACGTGCCGTTTTCTCAACGCAACGAGTGCATACACACATACGAACATCATGTCCACTACACCTTCGACTATTGCGCCGCCCAGCGTGGCAAACGCCGCCAGACCGGCTCGGCGCATTCCGTGGATGCTGCTTTCGATCATCACGGTGCTCGCCGTGCTGGCGCTTGCCGCGTCGTACTGGTTCTTCGTCGGCCGCTTTGTTGAAACCACGGACGACGCTTACGTCGGCGGCGACGTGACCGTGATGTCGCCGAAGGTCAATGGCTTCGTGACGGACGTGCTGGTGCGCGACAACCAGTTCGTCCACGCGAATCAGGTCTTGATCCGGCTCGATGCGCGCGATTACGACGCCCGCCTCGCGCAAGCCAGCGCGGAAGTCGAGAGCGCGCAGGCCGCTGTCACCGAGTTGCAGGCGAAGAAATCCTTGCAGCTTGCCACCATCAATGAGCAAGCCGCCGAGGTTCGCGCGTCCGGCGCCGAGTTGACGCGCAGCGCCGCCGATCAGACGCGTTATCGCGAACTGGTGAAGGACGATGCGGTATCGAATCAGGTCGTGGAACGCGCGGATGCCGATCTGTCCAAGGCGCATGCCGCCGTCGACCGCAGCGGTGCGGCATTGATCGCCGCGCAACGGCAGATCGCCGTGCTCGACGCGCAGATCGGCGACGCCCTGGCGCGCATTGCCACCGCGCAGGCGGCGCAACGGGTCGCAGCCTTGAATGTGGAGTACACCACGATCCGCTCACCGATCGACGGTTACGTCGGCAACCGCACCGCGCGCGTCGGCCTGCTGGCGAACACGGGCGTGTCGCTGCTGACCGTGGTGCCGTCGAGCGGACTGTGGATCGACGCCAACTTCAAGGAAGACCAGTTGAAGAAAATGCACGTGGGCGACGGTGTGGATGTCGATCTGGATGCATCGAGCAACCGGATTCACGGCGTGGTCGAGAGTCTCGCGCCCGCGACCGGCGCGACCTTCAGCGTGTTGCCCGCGGAGAACGCCACCGGCAACTTTACGAAGATCGTGCAGCGCATACCCGTGCGTGTGCGTCTCGACGTGCCGAAAGACATGCAAGGCGTGCTGCGGCCCGGTCTTTCGGCGACGGTGAAGGTGCATGTCGACGCCGGCAACGCTAACAACGCGCCGGCGCGTGGCTGAGCCGATCATGACTCAAGTTCTCGCCAACCCCGCCGAGCTGCCGACGCGAACCAAAGTCCTGGCGTTCACGTTGATGTGCATCGGGTTTTTCATGGCGACGCTCGATATTCAGATCGTTGCGTCGTCACTCAAGGATATCGGCGGCGGTTTGTCCGCGAGCCAGGACGAACTCTCGTGGGTGCAGACCGCGTATCTGATCGCTGAAATTCTGGTGATTCCGATGTCCGGCTGGCTCACCCGCGTATTTTCGACGCGTTGGGTGTTCGCGTTTTCCGCGCTCGGTTTCACAATCACCAGCATGTTGTGCGGTCTCGCGTGGGACATCAATTCCATGATCCTGTTCCGCGGTTTGCAGGGCGCGCTCGGCGCCGCGATGATCCCGACGGTATTCACCACGGCGTTCGTGCTGTTTCCCGGCAAGCAGCGCCTGATTGCGTCCACCACCATCAGCGCGCTTGCCACGCTCGCGCCGACCATCGGTCCGGTGATCGGCGGCTGGATCACGTCGCAATGGTCATGGCACTGGCTGTTCTATCTGAACCTGGTGCCGGGCGTGGCCGTCACGCTGATGGTGCCGAAGTACGTGCACTTCGACAACGTCGATCTGTCTCTGCTGAAGAAGGGCGATTACCTGGGCATCCTTCTGATGTCCGGCTTTCTCGGCTGCCTTGAATACGTGCTGGAGGAAGGGCCGCGCAAGAACTGGTTCGGCGACGATGTGATCGTGACATGCACCTGGATCGCGGCGATCTGCGGGTTCCTGTTCCTCGTGCATGCGTTCACCGCGAAAGAGCCAATTGTCGATTTGCGCGCGTTGGCGATCCGCAACTTTGGCATTGGCAGCCTGCTGTCGTTCATCACCGGGATCGGGATTTTCTGCGCGGTGTTCCTGACGCCCGTGTTTTTGTCGCGTGTGCGCGGGTTCGATTCGTTGCAGATCGGCGTGGCGTTGCTGTCGGTCGGCTGTTTTCAACTGGTCGCGATGGTTGTTTATTCGATGGTCGCGCGTTTTGTCGACATGCGAATCCTGCTGGTGTTCGGCCTCGTACTGTTCGGCGCCGGTTGTTATCTGTATGTGCCGCTGACCAATCAATGGGGCTGGCAGGAGTTGCTGATTCCGCAGGCGTTGCGCGGCATCGGCCAGCAGTTCTGCATACCGCCCATCGTCACGATGGCGCTGGGTTCGTTGCCGATGTCGAGGCTTCGTTCCGCCAGTGGGCTATTCAACCTGATGCGCAATCTGGGCGGCGCCATTGGCATTGCCGTAAGCAGCACGATGCTCAACGATCGCCTGAATCTCCATTACGAACGGCTCGATGAACATCTGAGCGCGGGCCGTCCGGTGGTCGAGTCGATTTTGCAGCAGCAAAGCGCGCACTTCGCGCAAGTCGGCGGCGATGCGCTGAATGCGGCCAATGCGGGGCTCGGCCAGTTGCATGCGCTGCTGATGCGCGAAGCACTCGTGCTCACGTTCTCCGACACGTTCTTTGTACTGTCGCTCTGTTTTGTCGCCGGTTTGCTGAGCGTGCTGTTCTCGCGGCCGTTTGGCAATACCGCGCCGCCACCCGACGCTCATTGAGGAATTCGGCATGAAACCCATCGTTATCAAAGTACTCGCGAGCGCGGCGCTGCTCACTCTCGCGGCATGCGCGGTGCAACCGGAAACGCATGCTGACCTGAAGCAGTCGGTTCAAACCGTTGCACCGGCCGCGTGGAATGTCGATGCGCCTCAAGACAGCATCAGTGCCGACACATGGTGGGGGCAATTCGGCGACCCCGTCATGCATCAACTGGTGGAATCGGTACTGACGGGCAATCTCGACGTGCAGGCTGCAGTGGAGCGCGTCAAGCAGGCTCAGGATATCGCGACGCAAAATCGCGCGGCATTGCTGCCCGAACTGGACGCGAGTGCGAGCGCAGCGGACTCCCGCCAGAACACGCCACCACCGCTCGGCTATGTGCGTCAGGCAGGCATCGGCGTGACGGCGAGCTGGACGCCAGACGTGTTCGGCGGCGAACGTCTCGCCGTTCTTGCGGCGCAAGCGCAAGTGTCCGGTCGGCAGGCAGCGTTGAATCAGCTGCGTCTGGCACTCGCGGCGAATACGGCAGCCGCGTATATCGATCTGCGCTGGGCGCAAGCGCAACTGCAGATTCTCAGCGACAACGAACAGATTCGCGCCCGCGCGTTGACCCTCACGCAACGGCGTTTGCATTACGGACTGTCGACGCAACTCGACGTCGCGCGTGCGCAGAATCAGTTACAGGATTTGCAGGCGCAGATTCCGCGCGTGCAGTCGGCCGTGCAGCATCAACTGAGTCTGATCGCGGTGTATTCGGGGCGCACGCCGGAGAGCGTCGACAGTTTGCTGCTGGCCGATCCGCATCAGGTTCGCGACATTCCAGTGCCCGCGCAAAGCGTGCCGCAGACCTTGCCGTCCGAGGCGCTGTTGCAGCGGCCCGACGTGCGCAATGCCTACGCCACGGTAGAACAGCGCGCGGCGGAAGTGGGCGTATCAAGAGCGCAGCGCTATCCGCAGTTCAGGCTCAATCTCGCGGACGGCCTGCTGGCCTCGTCCTACCTCGGCTTGCCGACGCTGACCGACAACCTCTTCAGCGCCGCGTTGAACGCGACGAGTCCGATTTTCAATGCCGGACGCATCACCGCAAACATCGACGCGAGCGAGAGCCGGATGCGCGAGTCGCAACTCGGCCTGCAGCAGACCATGCTGCAAGCGCTCAAGGAGATCGAGGACAACCGCAGCGACCTGGTAAACGGCGCGGTGCAGGTGCAACGCCTGGGCGGCGCGCTCGACGCGTCGAACCAGGCGCTGCACTTGTCGAGTGAGCTTTACAAGGGCGGTGCGTCGAGTTTCCTCGATGTGCTCGCGGCGCAGGAGGCGTATCTGCGCGATGCGGAGTCTTTGAATCAGGCCAAACGCGAGCATGCGCTCGCAGCCGTCGGGCTGTACCGCTCGCTCGGTGGCGGCTGGGATGTGCCTGAAACGGTCACAGCCGCATCGGCGAATTGATGTGAGCGGACGGAGCGATGCAACGAGTGAAATGGGTAGTCCAACTGGAGATGAACGATGAGTACGCGAGAAGTAGTGATCTGCAATCCGGTGAGAACGCCGATTGGCGCATTCGGCGGATCGCTGAAAGAGGTGCCTGCAACCGGACTTGGCGCGATCGCGGTGCGTGAGACGCTGCGGCGCAGCGGGCTGGATCCGGCCGCGTTGGCCTCGGTGGTGATGGGCAACGTGATTCAGGCCGGCAACAGGATGAATCCGGCGCGTCAGGCATCGATTGGCGGCGGCGTACCGGTGGCCGTGCCTGCATTAACGGTCAATCGTGTATGCGGTTCGGGCGCGCAGGCGATTGCGTCCGCGGCGCAGGAAGTCTGGCTGGGCCTCGGCGATGCAGCAGTGGCCGGCGGCATGGAAAACATGGACCGCGCGCCGTATCTGCTCGATGGCAGCCGCTGGGGCTACCGGATGGGCAATGCCCAAGTCCACGACAGCCTCCTGCGCGACGGTCTGAACGACGCGTTTTCCGGCGAGCATTCCGGCTGGCATACCGAAGACCTCGTCACGCAGTTCGACCTCACGCGCGAAACGCAGGACCGTTGGGCCGCGCGGTCTCAACAGCGCTTTGCCGAAGCGCAGGCGCGCGGCGATTTCGACGCTGAACTGGTTGCCGTCGAGATCCCTGGGCGCAAAGGTCCGCAGCTTTTTACGAGCGATGAACAGCCGCGCCCGGATACCACCGTCGAAACGCTCGCCAGACTGCGTCCGGCATTCCGCCCGGACGGCACGATTACGGCGGGCAACGCGCCAGGCTTGAATAGCGGCGCAGCAGCGATGCTGGTCGCTGAGCGTGGCTTTGCCGAGGCGCGCGGCATCGAGCCATTCGCGCGTCTGGTGGCGTATGGCGTCGCGGCCGTCGAGCCGGGCCTGTTCGGCCTCGGTCCGGTGCCGGCCGTGCAAATGGCTCTCGCCCGCGCTGGTTGGCAACTCGAGGACGTCGAGCGCTTCGAGATCAATGAAGCCTTTGCGGCCGTGCCGATCGCGGTGGCGCGCAGACTCGGCATCGCGGATGAACTGATCAACGTGCAGGGCGGCGCGATTGCCCATGGCCATCCGATCGGCGCGACGGGGGCGGTATTGACGACGCGTCTGCTGCATTCGATGCGCCGTGACGGCTTGAAACGCGGCATCGTCACGTTATGCATCGGCGGCGGCCAGGGGATCGCGCTGGCATTGGAAGTGATCTGAGGTCGGCGGCGGCGCGTTGCCGTGTCGCGGACCGCAACGTGCCGCCGCAACCTCCGCTCCTGTTAAGCCGTGGTGAGCGATTCATCGATATTTAGAGTTCTTTCCGGCATCAGTTTCGTTTAGCATCATTGCCACTTTCACAAGAACATCATGAGACATGGCACTGATCGCACGAAACGTTCTCGGAATTGCCGTACTGCTACTTATCGCGTTCATCTTTTCGACCAACCGGCGCGCCATCCGCTTGCGGACTGTCGTCCCGGCGCTGCTGGCGCAGGTTGGTATCGGCGCCTTCATTCTGTTCGTGCCGGTGGGCAAGACGGTCCTCTCCGCCGCTGCCTCAGGCGTCAATCACGTACTCGGCTATGGCAATGCGGGCATCGAGTTCCTGTTCGGCGGCCTCGTGCAAGCGAAAATGTTCCAGATCTTCGGTGACGGCGGCTTTGTGTTCGCCGTGCGGGTGTTGCCGGCCATCATCTTCGTTACCGCGCTCATTTCGGTGCTGTACTACATCGGCGTGATGCGCTGGATCGTGATCGTACTCGGCACGATCTTCCAGAAGTTGCTCGGCGTATCGAAGCTCGAATCTTTCTCGGCCGTGACCACGATCTTCCTCGGGCAGAGCGAAATGCCTGCCGTGGTCAAACCGTTCACGCGTGACATGACTGGCGCCGAACTGTTCGCGGTGATGTCGAGCGGCATGGCGGCGATTGCCGGATCGGTGCTGGCGGGTTATGCGGGCCTCGGCGTGCGGGTCGACTATCTGCTGGCCGCGTCGTTCATGGCGGTGCCCGGCGGCTTGCTGTTCGCCAAGATCATTCACCCGACCACCGAACCGAGCCGCGTGCATCTCGAGAACCTCAGCTTCGACGAAAAACGTCCGGCGAATGTGATTGAAGCCGCGAGTTCCGGCGCGACCGTGGGCCTCAAAATCGCGGTGATGGTCGGCGCCATGCTGATTGCGTTCGTCAGCCTGATTGCATTGCTCAACGGCATTGTGGGCGGGATCGGCGGCTGGTTCGGCCATCCGCAACTGTCGATGCAGTCGGTGCTCGGCACGGTGTTCGCGCCGCTTGCGTATCTGATCGGTGTGCCGTGGAGCGAGGCCGGCATCGCCGGCAATTTCCTTGGCCAGAAGATTATTCTGAACGAATTCGTCGCGTATGCATCGTTGTCGCCCTATCTGAAAGACGCCGCGAGCGTGAGCGCGGCCGGCCTGCAGGCACTCGATCCGCGGACCCTTGCTATTCTGTCGTTTGCGCTGTGCGGCTTCGCAAACTTTGCGTCGATCGCGGTGCTGACGGGGGGCTTTAGTGCCGTCGCACCGGAACGCCGCGCCGAAGTCGCGCGCTATGGCTTGCGTGTGGTGCTCGCCGCGACGCTCTCGAACCTGATGAGCGCCACGATTGCGGGTATCTTCCTGACGCTGAATTGAATCGAGGATGGTTGCATGAACATGGAACAACTGCTGGAACGCGCGGGTGCCGCGCGAGAAAAGGCCTATGCGCCTTATTCGAAGTTCAAGGTTGGTGCGGCGCTGCTGACCCGGGACGGCGTCGTATTCGACGGTTGCAACGTCGAGAACGCCTCGTACGGCCTGTGCAATTGCGCTGAACGTACGGCGTTTTTCAGCGCGATTGCCGCGGGCTATCAGCGCGATCAGTTCGCCGCGCTTGCCGTGATCGGCGATACGGATGGACCGATCGCACCGTGCGGCGCATGCCGCCAGGTGATCATCGAACTGGGCGGCCCCGACTTGCCGATCCGCCTCGGCAATCTGCATGGCGCGACCCGCGATACCACCGCGCGTGAACAATTGCCGGACGCGTTCTATCTATGAGCCAGCACAAGGTTATCTACGACACCGATCCCGGTGTGGACGATGCAATGGCGCTCGTTTTCCAGGCGCTGCATCCGGACATCGAATTGCTTGGTCTGACGAGCGTATTCGGCAATACCACGATCGAGACCACCACGCGTAATGCGCGTTTCCTGGCCGGACGGTTCGCGCCGGGCGTGCCGGTTGCGCAAGGCGCCGCTGCGCCGCTCAGGCGCGCGGCGCCCGAGCCGGTCGCATGGATTCATGGCGATAACGGGTTGGGCAACATTGTCCTCGAAAGCGGCCCTGAAGCCGCGCTCGACCCACGCCCCGCACATCGCTTCATTATCGACACCGTGCGTGCGCATCCGGGCGAAGTCACGCTGATCGCCGTGGGCCCGCTCACGAACCTGGCATTGGCGCTGGCCGACGATCCGCTGATCGCATCGCTCGTCAAGCAGGTGGTCATCATGGGCGGCGCGTTCGGCACGCACGGCGTGCTCGGCAACGTGTCGCCGGCTGCCGAAGCCAACATTGCGGGCGACCCCGATGCCGCCGACGCGGTGTTCGGCGCGCCGTGGCCGGTTGCGATCGTCGGGCTCGACGTCACCCAACGCACTATCATGAGCGAGGAGTATCTGGCGTCGCTGCGCGATCGCGGCGGCGCGGCGGGGCAGTTCGTGTGGGACGTGTCGCGGCACTATCAGGCCTTTCACGAGCAGAGCGCGCAACTCAAGGGTATCTACGTACATGACTCGTCGGCGGTCGCCTATGTGCTGGCGCCGCATCTTTATACGACTCGCAGTGGACCGGTGCGAGTGCTGACGGAAGGTATCGCGGTGGGCCAAACCATCCAGAAACCTTCCACCATGCCGGTGCCCGCGCCGGACTGGGACAGCCGGCCCGAGAGCGTGGTCTGCGTGGACGTGGATGTTCCGGGCATGCTCGCGCTGTACGAGCGCACCGTATGCGGCACACGGTAGAACGATCTTGCAAGGCCGCGACCGCTTGTTCAGAGACGTCGCTTGCCACGGCGCCTCCTTTATGCCCGCCGGGGCAGGGTGAGCGGCCGGCGGCGCGGCGATTGATCTGACGTAAGAAGCCGCCTCGGCACCGTGCGGCCGCAGTGCATTGCAGCAAACCGGCCGGGCAGGCTGGCCGATGCGCATCGTCAATCTTTGCTACATTTCTGCAGGCATGCTGCGTGCGCGGTTCTCAAGGCCCTGGCTGATCGATCCGATGCGCGTGACCCAAATCTATCAAGAGGCAAAAGATGCGAATTCTAGTAGTAGGGGCGGGCGCCTTGGGTGGCTATTTCGGCGGACGTCTCGCAGAGGCGGGCCAGGACGTGACCTTCCTCGTGCGCCCCGGCCGGGCGGAAAAACTCGCGCGTGACGGTCTCGTCGTCAACAGCCCGCGCGGCAATCTCACGCTGCATGACGTCAAGACGATTCTCGCCGGCGTCGGCGCGGAGCCGTTCGATCTGGTGCTGCTCAGTTGCAAAGCCTACAGTCTCGACGACGCGATCGATTCGTTCGCCCCGCTGGTCGGCGAATCGACGCTGATTCTGCCGATGCTCAACGGCATGCGCCATATCGAGGTGCTCAAGGAAAAGTTCGGCGCGTCGCGCGTACTGGGCGGTCAATGCGTGATCGCGGCGACGCTCAGCCCGGAGCAGCACATCCTGCATCTGAACGACATGCACGCGATCACCTTCGGTGAACTGGAAGGCGGCACGTCCGAGCGCGTTCAGGCGATTGCGGACGCAATGGCCGGCGCCAATTTCGACACGGTGGTCAGCGACAACATCCTGCTGCGCATGTGGGAAAAGTGGGTGTTCCTGGCCACACTGGCGGCCAGTACGTGCTTGATGCGCGGGTCGGTCGGCGATATTCTGGCTGCGCCGGACGGCAAGCGCATTGTCGAGAATCTGCTTGGCGAGTGTCGTGGCGTGGCGGAGCACAACGGTTTTACGATGGGCACGGACTTCGACGCCCGGGCCACGCAGACGCTCTTTACGCCTTCACCGCTGACGGCTTCGATGTTGCGCGACGTCGAGAACCACTCGCACACCGAGGCGGATCACATTCTCGGTGATCTGATTTCGCGCGGCGGCGACGCGCAGAAGGGCGAGCACGGCCTGTCGCTGCTGCGAATCGCCTATAGTCATCTGAAGACGTATGAAGCGAGGCAGACCCGTACGTCCTGAGTGACGCAGACGCAGACGCAGACGCAGACGCAGACGCAGACGCAGACGCAGACGCAGACGCAGACGCAGACGCAGACGCGAGCGATGCGGATGGCCACAGCAGCCTAACGTTTCGGAGGTGAAGCAATGCCGAGTCCAACCGGATCCGTACCCGCGCTCAGTTCAGCCGCGGCGACGATCTTCTCGATCGGCATTGTCTTTCTCGGCTACTGGGGCGTGCACGAGTCGGCGAAATGGCGTTTCTCCGACGTGACCGTAGTGGTGTTTGCGCTGGTCGGCTTTGCCTGCCTCGGGCTCGTGCCGTGGATGGCGACGCGCCCCGTCCCAACCGAATCTGGCGACGCCGGCATCCGCGTCGCACGGCGTCTGTTTCTCGCCGGCGTGGTGGCGACATGGCTCGCGGTGGTGCTATCGGTCGTCGGATAACACACGGCGCATCCATTGGAACGCGCGCGCCTTGCAACAAACAAGGCGCGCACATCACCGCAGCAAGTCGGCCTCAACGCTCGATCTGCCTGTTCCAGCGCGTATCCCACTGCGCGCGGTGTGCGTTGATCGTGTCCCAGTCCACCACGGTCACCTTCTTCACCAGATCGTCCACGTTGCCGAGGCTTTGCTGCATCGGCGGGGTCATTTTCGCGAGACGGTTGGTGGGAATCTGCTTGCCGGCCTCGGCGGCTCTGGTCTGAGCCGGCGCGGACAGCAGGAACTGCGCGAGCTTCTGCGCCAGTTGCGGATCGGGGTTGTTGTTGATCACGCACAGATCGACCAGCAGCAGCACCGGACCTTCTTTCGGATTCACATAGCCGACCGGAATGCCCTTGTCCTGCAGATCGCTCACGGCAGTCGGCGTCAACGGAAACAGGCCCGCTTCACCGGTCTGGACCATTTCGGAAATCTTCGCCGAGTTCGGCACGTACTCCACCACGTTCGGGCCGACCGTGCTCGCCCATTTCGTGAAACCGGGTTCGACGTTCTGCTCGCTGCCGCCCATCAGCCGGTTGATGGCCAGAAAGCCGTGCAGGCCGAAGGTACTGCTCGAAGCCGACTGGAACACCACTTTGCCCTTGTACTTCGGATCGGCAAAGTCCATCCACGAAGTCGGCGGTGCCCAGCCTTTTTCAGCGAACAGCTTCTTGTTGTACGCGATGCCGGTCATGCCGAGCTGCACGCCCGCGCCCATGTCGTCCTTCATGCGCGCGAATGGGTAGAGTTCCTTGAGCACGGGCGAGTCGTCGAGTTTCTTGCACACGCCCATGCTGACCGCGCGCGCCATCACGCCGTCGTCGAGAAACACCACGTGGATTTGCGGATTGGCCTTGTTGGCGAGCAGCTTGGCAAGAATATCCGACGAAGTGCCCGGCACCACGACGACTTTGACGTTATTGGCTTTCTCGAAGTCGGGCAGCACCTGGCTCGTATAAGCCTTTTCCATCGGACCGCCGTTCATGCCGATATAGATCGTTTTGGTTTCCGACCATGCCGGCGCGGCCGCGGCGAATGCGCACAATGCGGCGAGCGCCGCGATCGTCTTGAACAGTTTCATTGAGAAGCTCCTGAGTTTCACTAAACGATGACGAGGCGATAACAAGGCAATAAGTAGTAGCCGGGCGCTAACCCGGCAATCACAAGGCGGCCGATGGCGCGGCAACAGCAGTGAATCGATCGATCGAAAATGCGTCGAGCGGCGTGGCGGTGGCGCCATCGATCACAAGATCCGCGAGTATTTCCCCGACGCCCGGCGCCAGTAAAAACCCGCCGCCCGAAAAACCGAACGCATGCAACAGGCGCGGTACGGTACGGCTCGCACCGATGATCGGATTGCTGTCGGGCGTTTCACCTTCCACGCCGCTCCATGTGCGGATCAGCAGCGCCTCGCGCAGCCCGGGCAGCAGGTTGCACGCATCGCGCATCACGGCGCGGGTGGTTGCCGTCGACGGTTGACCGTATTCGCCGTCGCCCTGTCCGCGCCCGCCGCCGATCACGCAATTGCCGCGCGCCACCTGCCGTGCGTAGATGCCGCCGCCGACTACGCCGAGGTTGTGCGTGATGAAAAGCGGCAGCGGCTCGGTGACCCACATGTTCGGATAGATCGGTTTCATGGGCGCGGTTTCGCCGAAGTACCCGGCCACCGTATTCGCCCATGCACCGGCGGAATTGATCAGCCAGTCGGCACTGATGTGTAGTTCGCCTGCGCGCAACTGGAAGCGCGTGCCGTCGTGACGGATGTCGCTCAGTTCGGTTTGCTCGTGCACCTCCGCGCCTGCGGCTCGCGCGGCGCGTGCGAAGGCGGGTGACACCAGACGCGGGTTGGCCTGACCGTCGCTCGCGCACAGCGAGCCGCCGATCGCAGCGTTGCCCAGCCATGGATAGCGTTGCCGGAACGTGGCGCCGCTGATCACCTGCGCCTGCAGTCCGTGGCCGCGAGCCATCGCCGCCCAGGCTTCGAGCGCGGCAAGATCGGCTTCGCTGCGCGCAAGCCGCAAATGTCCCGACACGGTGAATTCGCCGTCGATCCCGATCAGTTCCGGCAAGCGGTCCCAGATGCGCCGCGCACGCATGGCGAGCGGCATCTGTTCGACCGGCCGTCCCTGGACGCGCACGCCGCCGTAGTTCACGCCGCTGGCCTGCGCGCCGCAATAACGCCGCTCGAACAGGCCGACGCGCAAGCCGCGCCGCGCCAGCGCGAGAGCCGCCGACGAGCCGACCAGGCCGCCGCCCGCAATCGCGACGTCGTAGTGCAAGGTGTTACTCATCGCGCGCCTCCTCGGGAATCTCGGCGACGCCGTCGGCATACAGGGCAGGCGAGAGCGGAATCGGTTTGACGGGCGGCTGGCTGCGCAAGCGGCCTACGGCTTCGAGCGGCTTGCCGGTTTCCCGCGCCAGCAGCGTCAGGGCCGCTTCGCCGCACATGCGGCCCTGGCACCGGCCCATGCCGACGCGCGTGAGCGCCTTCAGACGATTGATCTCGTTCGCTTCGCCACCGCGGATGCAGCGCCGCAACGTGCCCGCATCGACTTCTTCGCAGCGGCATACGGTCATGTCATCGGGCCATTGCGCCGCGCATTCCGCGGGTGGGGCAAAGGCTGCTTCGATACCCTGGCGGAACACGGCGATACGTTGCAGGCTGCGCTCGAGGGACGCCGCCGAGGGCGCGCCCGGGCCACGTGGATGCGCGATGCCGAGATCGTCGAGCAGCGCCAACGCCGTGCGACGGCCGGCGAGTTCGGCGGCATCGGCACCCGCGATGCCCGCACCGTCGCCGGCCAGATAGATGCCGCGCACGGTGCTGCGCCCAGCGGGATCGAGCTTGGGCAGCCAGCAACGATTGTGCGCATCGAAACGGAAGCGGCACCCGGCGAGATCGGCGAGTTGGGTTTCAGGCTTCAGGCCGAAGCTGATGCCAACGGCGTCGCACGGAAGGGTTTCGGTTTTCTGCGAGTCACCGGTTGACGAACGCCATTCAATGGCGCTCACGCCGTGCTCACCGTGAATGCCGATCAGGCTCACATCGCGTTCGATCCGCACGCCACGCATCTTGAGCCAGCCAACGTAGTAAAGCCCTTTGGCGAAGGTAGCCGGTTGCCGCGCGAGTTTCGGCGCCGCGGCAATCTGCTGCGATAGCGGACTCGTGTCGAGCACGGCTATCACCTGCGCGCCGGCTTTGACGTACTGATAAGCCACGAGATAAAGCAGCGGCCCGGTGCCGGCGAGCACCACGCGCTGCCCGATCGCACAGCCCTGTGCTTTCAACGCGACCTGCGCCGCGCCCAGTGTGTAGACGCCGGGCAGCGTCCAGCCCGGCACGGGCAGTACGCGATCCGTCGCGCCGCTGGCGATGATCAGATGCGAAAACGGCACACTGATTTCCCGTCCCGCATGCAGCGTGTCGAGCCGGCCCGGTTCGCAAGCCCAGGCCAGCGTGTCGGGACGATAGTCGAGTCGCGGAAGAAGCGCGGCCATCGTTCTATGCAATGCCTCGGCTTTGTGCGCTTCAAAACCGTAGAGCGTCTTCTTCGAGCGCTGGAACGCGCCGTTCGCCGGTGGTTGACGATAAATCTGACCGCCCCAGCGGGCATTCTCATCGAGCACGATGGGCCTGATGTCGGCCGCCACCAGGGTTTCGGCGGCGCGCACGCCCGCCGGTCCCGCGCCGACGATAACCACGCGATGTTCGTCGCTCATTGCGTGTCTCCGATGGCCGTCGCGGCAGAAGCAGGAGCACTCGCGGCAGGGATTGCGGCGGTAACGACAGAAGCCGCTTCGGCGAGCCGCGTGATCACGCGCATGCCCTGCGTTACCAGGGTCGAGCACGCGCGCAAACGCATCCCTTCCTCGGTACGCATCCAGCAGTCCTGGCAAGCGCCGATCAGGCAGAAGCCGGCGCGTGGTGCGCCGCTGAATTCGCTTTCGCGCACGCGGCGTTGCTGCATCAGCACGGCAGTGAGCAAGGTGTCGCCTTGCAATGCGGCGACCTCGTGACCGTCGATAAAAAAGCTGAGCGGTTCACGCTGCGTCTCGGCGACGCGAACGAATTGCGCGTCGCGCTTAAGCGCGGCAGGTTCGGAAGACGGCAAATTCGACGGCATGTGAGAGAGGGCGGTAGAAGACATCAGTGCTGGCCGATCAGAATCCGGTTGAGCCCATAGACGCGATCGAGCAGCAGCATCGCGCCGGCGGTGATGAAGATCACCAGCGCGGAGACGGAGGCCATCATCGGATCGATCGATTCGGTCGCGTACATGTACATGCGCACCGGCAGCGTGACGGTTTGCGGCGAGGTGATGAAGATCGACATCGTCAGTTCATCGAAACTGTTGATGAACGCGAGCAGCCAGCCGCCCGTTATGCCCGGCAGAATCATCGGGAAGGTGATGCGTCGAAACGTGGTCCACGCGTCCGCGCCGAGCGAGTGCGCGGCATGTTCGACGCTGCGGTCGAGACCGCTGACCGAGGCCAGCACGAGCCGCATCACGAACGGTGTGATGATGATCATGTGCGCGAGCACGAGCCAGGCGAACGAACCGGTCGCGCCAATCAGCGCGAAGAAGCGCAGCAGTGCGATGCCGAGCACGAGGCCGGGAATCACCAGCGGCGACAACAGTAAGCCGTTGAGGAAGCCGCGGCCCGGAAAGCGGGCGCGGCCGATCGCGAGCGCCGCGGGCAACGCGACGATCAACGAAAGCGTCGCCGAGGCAAACGCCAGCTTCAGGCTGTTGAAGAACGCCGAGATGAAGTCCGGGTAGTCGAGGATGGCGCGGAACCAGCGCAGCGATACGCCGTGGGTGGGCAGCGTGAGCGTTTCGTCGGGCGTGAAGGCGACCAGCACGACGATCACGAGCGGCGCGAGCACGAACGCAATCACCAGCGTGTGGAAAATCAGCGCAATGGGGCCGTTTTTTCTCATGATGATCTCGCGAGGGTCAGCCGAGGCTTCTGGCGTACCTGCGCTCCAGAACCCGGTAGTAAGTGAGCATCATGATCAGATTCGCGACCAGCAGCAGGAGCGCGATGGTCGCGCCGAGCGGCCAGTTCAGCGAGCCGAGGAATTCGTCATAGACGGCGGTGGCGGCGACTTTCAGGCGCCGTCCGCCGAGCAGGCCGGGAATCGCGAAGGCGCTCGCCGACAGGCCGAACACCATCAGGCTGCCCGACAGAATGCCCGGTGTGAGTTGCGGCAACACGATGCGCCGCAGGGTCGTGGCGGGCGACGCCATCAGCGAAAGCGCGGCGTTTTCCGTTTGCGGGTCGAGCTTCTGCAACGCGGTCCACACGGGAATCACCATGAATGGCAGCATCACGTGCACGAGCGCAATGACAATCGCGAAGGTGGTGTATTCGAGCTTGTACGGTCCCAGCCCGATCAGCCCGAACGCCTGATTCACGAGGCCGTTGCTGTTGAGCAGCATGCTCCAGCCGAACGCGCGGACCACGACCGAGACCAGCAGCGGCGCGAGAATGATCAGCAGGAACATCGAGCGATACGGATCGCGCATGCGCGACAGCACATAGGCCTCAGGCGTGCCGATCACGATGCACAACAAGGTGGTCAGAAAGGCGATGCCGAAAGTGCGCAGGAAGATCGTGTGGAAATACGACGACTTCAATACTTCCGCGTAGTTGCCGAACTGGAATGCGGCAATCGGGCCGCTCGCCGGATCGAAGCGGTAGAAGGTCAGCACCAGCGTCATCAGGAGCGGCACCAGCACGAGCGCCGCGAACAGCAGGAAAGCCGGCGCGCACATCAGCCACAAGGGCAGGAACGCGTGCCATGGCGCGCGGCGCGCATGGCCGGTCTTCATGCCGTCGTCGTTCGAAGCGGGCAGCGTACTAGCCATGATGCGCATCCCGTTGAATGAAGCGGATCGCCTCGCTGTTCCAGTCGACGCCGACCGCCGCGCCTTCCGGCAACGGCTCGGTGCCTTCGTTCTGGCAGCACACCAGCACTTCGCCCAGGCGGCTGTCTACGCGATACAGCCATTGGCTGCCGAGGAAGAAACGGCTCGTCACGGTGGCGGACAAGCGTCCCGCGTTCGGCGCGCACAGGCGCAGCTTCTCCGGACGGATGCACAGCGTGATCGCGTCGCCGACGCCGATCGTTCGTTCGCGCACGGGCAGTTGCGCGGTGCGGCCGGTTTCGGCGAGATCGTGCCCGAGATCGATGCGGATCGCGTCGCCGTCGCACGCGATCACCTTGCCTGTCAGCATGTTCGCCTTGCCGATGAACTGCGAGACGAATCTGTTTTCAGGCCGTTCGTAGGCTTCGTACGGCGTGTCGATCTGCGTAATGCGGCCGGCTTCCATCACCACCACGCGGTCGCTGATCGACAGCGCTTCCGACTGGTCATGCGTGACCATGATGGTGGTCGTGCCGATCTTGCGCTGGATGGCGCGCAGTTCGAACTGCATGTCTTCGCGCAGCTTGGCGTCGAGGTTCGACATCGGTTCGTCGAGCAGCAGCACGGGCGGCGCGATCACGATCGCGCGGGCGATGGCCACACGCTGCCGCTGTCCACCGGACAGCTCGCGCGGAAAGCGGTGTGCGAGCGTATCGAGGCGCACCAGTGCCAACGCTTCGCGTACGCGTTCCTTGCGCTCGGCCTTGTCCACGTTGCGCATCTCGAGTCCGAAACCGACGTTGTCCGCCACGCTCATATGCGGAAACAGCGCGTAGCTCTGGAATACGATGCCGAGGCCGCGTTTGTTCGGCTTCATGTGCGTGATGTCGCGGCCGTCGAGCGTGATGCGCCCGCGGGTGGTTTCGACAAAGCCCGCGATCATCTGCAAGGTGGTGGTCTTGCCGCAGCCGGACGGCCCGAGCAGCGAAACGAACTCGCCTTTTTCAACCGACAGGTTCACGTCGGCGACGGCCTGCAGATCGCCGAACGATTTCGCTACGTCCGTGAGTGTGAGGAACGACATGATCTGGCCTTTGGATGGATCGACACCGGTTCAATCGGTTACTGCCTCGATGGAACCGACTCTATCCAGCCAAATTCCATGGCGTCAATTTCAAATTCCGTTTGGCGGTATAAGATTTGAAAAAATTCCGATAGATGGAATGTATTGGCTGAAAGCAGCTTTAACTGTTCCGCTGCACGGTCTCCGGAAAATCCCTATGAATCAGGACCAGGTGCGAATGGAGCGGATGGATCGGGAATATTCCATTCAAGGATAAAACACTCTATAGTATTCCGATCAATGAAATAATTCGGAGCGATGGAGATGAATGCTGCCGCCAAACGAGATACCGATTCCGCACGGGCCGAAACGGACAGTGCGCCCGGGCCTGGCATGTTGGAGCGCGCCTTTGCGGTGATTCGCGCGCTATCCGAAGCGCAATCGGAAGGGGGCCGCGTCACGCGTCTCGCGAAAGCGGTGGGGCTGACGCAAGGCACCGTGCACCGCATTCTTCATGCGCTGATCGCAGAGGGCATCGTCGAACAGGACGAAAATTCGAAGCTGTATCGGCTGAGCGTCGATTTCTTTGCGCTCGCCGCGCAGGCCGGCAATCCGAGCGGCATGCGCACGCTATGCCGTCCGGCATTGCTGCGCTTGTGCGCGAGTCTCGGCGACACGATTTTTCTGCTGGTCAAAAGCAGTTTCGACGCGGTGTGTCTCGACATCTGCGAAGGCCCGTTTCCGATTCGCTCGTTCACCGGCGATATCGGCGGGCGGGTGGCCTTGGGGGTCGGTCAGGGGAGTCTCGCGATTCTCGCGTTCCTGCCGGAAGCGGAGCGTGAGGAGATCATCCGTTTCAATGTGCCGCGCATTCGCGGCTACGGGGTGCTCGACGAGGTGTATTTGCGCACTGAGATCGAACGCGTGCGCCAACTGGGCTACGCGGGCCGCAATAGCGGCGTGCTCGACGGCATGGCGGGTGTGGCGGTGCCGATTCTGGACCGCACCGGGGTGGCGGTGGCGGCGCTGAGCGTTGGCACTCTGGCGGCGCGTCTCGGCGACGATCGCCTGCCGATGGTGGTCGAATTGCTGCGCCGTCAGGCGGATGCAATCGGCCCGCAGACCAATCCCTTCGATGTCGCGCTGCGTCGGCCCATGCATGGCTTGTCGCGCGCCATGACCACGGAGCGCATCACGGGATAGGCGGCAGCCGTTTCAACGGCGCAGAGGGAGTGGCCTGTCGCGGAGACACATTCCAATCGCGCCTGTACTACTGAGCGTGGACACCCTCATGAACATACTGTGGCGCCAACCCGCTGCCGCTCACGCGATAGCGCAAGGTGTAGAAGACCCATATTCCGTGAACTCTGTGGCCGAACGTCGTCGAGCGTATCCGGTCAGCGCCGGTTGTCGGTGTTCCTCCAGCATCGACCATGTACGAGGAGGGATCGACCACGCTATCCAGGGCGTGCCCTTGCGTGCCGAAGGTCGATTCCAGCAAGCGCGCCTGCATCTTGACCTGTTGCTCCCGCCCTCCGCCTGAACCTCCTGAGGTCCCGGCATTGGCGTGAACGACCATGGCCGTTCCATCGCCAGGTTGCGACCCGACGCCGAACGAGCAGCCATCCATGGTTGCGGTGAACACCCATTGCGCCTTCCTGCTCAGGATCGTGCCGCATAGCGAGTTCTGAGCGTAAGGGACGAAATAGATTTTGCGCTTTTCGTCATCCGGGACTGAAGCATCGGCTTTCCGGAGTGAGAAGGCCTCGCCTGTGCAACCGGTCACCGTTGCGTTGGGTAATGGCCGAACCGTTGCCTCAATGAGAAAGTCGCTCCCTGGGCGTACAACCGACTTGGTGGAAGGCTCGTAACTGAAGTTTTTCACGTCGCCTGAGTTGAGGTTGACGATCACAACGTTCTGCTGCATGAATCCATGCGGATCAATCCGGAAATCTTTCGCGTCCATAACGGGTTGGCCTTTCTCGTCGTGTGATAGGGAACCTCTGCTGCCCGTTCGTGAGTTCAGACCGTCGCGCCCGCGTGGCGTGCTGGCCTGCTCTCCCTACTCGCCGGGCTATCCGGCACGCTAAACGGCGAACGTTTCCGAAGCGTTCCCCTGCGCGCCAACGGGGCAGGCGGATACGCCCATGCCAGGCGTCGACGGTATCGACCAAGCGTCGCTGATTCGGAAGCGAGATGACACCGAGGTTGTAATCCTTGTAATGCTTCTCCCTGCCGGATTTCGTGTCGCCTACTGCTCGCGGCAGAAGACATGAGGGAAATTGATCAAACCAAGCAAAAAACATCAATTCCCATCAGATATTGTTCGACTGAGAATGCGTCACCCATCTGCAACGCGAGAGACGCGATGCTGGATGAGGAGCGGTCAAGAAACGTTCAATAAACGGTCCCCCATTCATTCCTGCTGCTATCCAGATCGTAAGAATAGTTAGGAATGGAAATTAAATAAAAAACCTCTTCCACATTCCTGCCTGCTTTCACACCAATCTCTTATCTTCAAGGGAAACAACCATGCGCTTTTGTCATCTTCATCATAGGGCCGCGGGTGCGGCTTGTGTTGCGATCACCGGACTTGTTCTGTCCTGCTCGTCACCGGTGATGGCGGCCGATAGCGAACTCAACGTCTATAACTGGTCGGACTACATCGCCAAGGACACGATCCCGAACTTCGAGAAGGAGTCAGGCATTCACGTCAGGTACGACAACTACGATAGCGACGACACGCTGCAGGCCAAGCTTCTGGCGGGGAGTTCGGGTTTCGACGTCGTCGTGCCGTCATCGCTCTACATGGCGCGGCAAATTCAGGCGGGCATGCTTCTGAAGCTCGACAAGTCGCAAATCCCGAATCTGAAGAACCTCGATCCGGGACTCATGAAAATGGTCGCGGATGTCGATCCAGGGGCGCAGTACGGCGTGCCCTGGGCGTACGGCACCGATGGGATCGGCTACAACGTGCGGGAAGTGAAGAAGGCGTTGGGCGACAACGCGCCCGTCGACAGTTGGGCGCTGGTGTTCGATCCGGCCAACGTGTCGAAGCTGAAGAGTTGCGGCGTCTCGTTTCTCGACCAGGCCGCTGACGGATTCGCTACGGCGCTGCAGTACCTGCACAAGGACCCGAACAGCTCGAACCCCGCCGATTATCAGGCCGCCTTCGATCTGCTGAAGAAGGTGCGCCCTTACATCACCCAGTTCAACTCGTCGGGCTATATCAACGATCTCGCCAACAACGACGTTTGCGTGGCGATCGGCTGGTCCGGCGACGTGGGCATTGCGCGGCGGCGTGCGGCAGATGCGAAACGCTCCTACGAGATCCGCTTCTCGAACGTCAAGGAAGGTGGCTTGCTCTGGTTCGACATGATGGTGATCCCGAAGGACGCGCCGCATCCCGAAGCGGCCATGAAGTGGATCAACTATATCGAGGACCCGAAGGTCAATGCGGCGATCACCAACGAGGTGTTCTATCCGACCGCGAACCGCGCCGCGCGACCGTTCGTCAGCCCGGTCGTGTCGCAGGACCCGAGCGTTTATCCGGCCGATGACGTGCTCGGCAAAATGACCTTGATGAGGCCGTTGCCCATCGACATTGTCCGGCTGGAAAACCGCCTTTGGGCGCAACTCAAGGCGGGGCGCTGATAGCGTCGAATAGCGCGGTTCGCGCGACCAACGTTCGCCGGTCGCCGATTGCCGCGCTGCCTGAAGCCGCCGCGACGCTAGCCCGCTTGCGGCGCTAACGCCGCTAACGCGCGGCCAGGCTTTCCCTGAGCGCTGCATGTCTTGTGAGGCCCCTTGCGAGCCTCGCATGGGAACGCTCGTGCGTGCATCCCGTGAGCGGTGGGTTCGCGACCGCCAGGCATAGACACATTGATCGCAATACAACAAACGAGGAGACTTCGTGTGAGAAAGAAACTGATTGGTCTGCTGGTGGCGGGCTGTCTGCCCGGCATCGCGCTGGCGGACACCACCACCGAGCAAATCCGGGCGCTGCAGGCACGGCTCGACGCGCTGCAAAAAGAGGTAAAGCGATTGCAGACGCAGCCGCCGGCTAAAACGGCTGCTGAGCCGGCAATCAGGCCGGCAGCCGCCGGGCCCGCGGCCGCACCTGTCGATGTTTCGTCATCCGCATACGGCAAAGCACAGGCGACGCTGACCAACGACGACGTCACGGCCATGAAGCAGCAGCTTGCCATTCAGCAGTTGAAAGTGAACTCGCTCGAAGACGCCGCGAATACCGGGCCGATGGCCGGTCTCTCGGTGACGGGTTATCTCGATCCGACCTACGTGTATAACCGCGCGCAAGGCAGTTCTTCGTTCCTGTTCGCGAACCACGAAAGCACCGGTGGCTACTTCAACAGCACGTTCGGCGACCTCTACCTCGACATCAAGAAGACCTTCGGCGTCGGGCCGATGGCGCCGTCGGCCGAAATCACATTGATGCCCAATCGTGGCAACGGCATCACACTGTTGCAGAACGAGCATGGCCAGATCGGCAACAACATTCTGAACACGGCGGTCGTCAGTGTGCCGCTGTCGGGCACGACGACTTTCGTCGCGGGGCTGATGTCGAGTTTCGGTGGCTATGAAGTGCAGCAGTCGAACCAGATGCTCACGCTGACTCACAACCTGCTGTATGACTTCTCCGATCCGGGTAGTTATATCGGCCTCGGGGCGAACTACACGAAGGGAGATTGGGCGTGGAAATTCCTGCTGGGCAATGAACAGTACCGGACCAATGGCGCCATCACGCAGACAGGCACGAATGCGCTGGGCGATCCGGTCACGACCAGCAACAAGGTGCCGACCTTCACGGCGCGTGCGGACTACACGTGGTCAAGCGCGCTCGATATCGGTGCGTCGTTCAACATCGGCCGGCAGACTTTGCCGAGCGCCATCAATCCGACTACGGGCGCGGTGAGCTACGGCGTGAGCGGTCAGGCGCCCAGCGGTTTCGGCACGTTCTTTTTCTCGGAAGCCGACCTGACGTATCTGCTCGCCGACGTGCAGTACAACGTCGAGATCGATTATGGCCAGCAGCAGAACGCCGCATTCAACGGCGGCCAGGCGCAATGGTATGGCGTCTCGCTGCTCGCGCACCGCAAGTTCAGCTTGCCGGGCATTGGCCGGATGGGCGCGACGTTGCGCTATGACTTCCTCGCTGACAGCAAGAACGGCGGCGGTGGCGGTGGTGTTGCGTTGAACGGCCAGGGCCGCGACCCATACAACGGGTTCGGCATCAGCGCGGACTGCGTCGCCAATGCGCAGGCAAGCGGTGGTTTGGGCCTGCAATGCAAGGGTTCGAATCGTCAGGACGTTGCGCTCGACCTGCTGTTTTTCCCGACCGCGCAGATTACGGTGAAGCTCGAATACCGGCACGACTGGGCCAACAACAAGGTGTTCCTGCGTAACGACGGCTCTTATAGCAGTTCTAACGACCTGCTCGCCACGCAGTTTATCTATTCGTTCTAACCAGCCATACCGCCACGCCATCCATGCTCTCGCGTGGATGGGCCTGCCGTGTTTCTGCTGCTACAGACTAGGCAGCGGGACCACGGCCGGCATCAGCTTCTTTGCCCTGAGCCAGCAGCCATTCGAACATCTGCTCGACGACGGGTGAACGCGACGGTCCGGCCACACGCGACAGCCACCACGTCAAGCCCGGCAAACGCGGGTAATCCGCCAGGATGGTCAACGCGCCCTGATCGATACTGCCTTGCGCCACCAGCCGGGACAGGCAGGCAATGCCCCGCCCACGCAACACCGCATCCAGCACCAGACGCTGATCGTCGTAGATCGCGTTCATGCGATAGGCCGACAACTGATCGCGGAAAATCGGCCCGGTGCTCTCGCTCGTCAGGTTCTCCTCCAGGCAGATGAGGCCCGTGTGCAAATGATGTTTGGCGCGCGGCACGCGGGCCAGTTTCGACGCGAGTTCCGTCGCGC
This sequence comes from Paraburkholderia fungorum, assembly GCF_046026025.1. Taxonomy (GTDB): domain Bacteria; phylum Pseudomonadota; class Gammaproteobacteria; order Burkholderiales; family Burkholderiaceae; genus Paraburkholderia; species Paraburkholderia fungorum_E. The sequence goes on from NZ_JAQQFL010000009.1 coordinate 61,352, forward strand.
ACACGGTCACCCACTCGTCCTGCAGAAACGGTATTTCCGATAGACCGGCCTGTTGCATCGGCCGCGCGCCGATCGTCATATCGACGTCGATCTCATCGACATAACGTGCGCTCTCGTCGGTGGAGAGCAGGGGGCATAGATCGGGAAGAACCTGTTGCAATTGATCGAGACGCGGCTGCAACCAGCCGTGCAGCAAGGGCGCGGGACACACCAGCACGACCAGCCCGGGGTCGAGATAGGTGGCAATCCGTCCAAGCCCGCTGCGCAGCGTTTCCATCGAGCGCTGCACGCTACGCTGCAACACCTCGCCGGCGACCGTCAATTCCACGCCACGCCCGATTCTGCGAAACAGCGGTTGCCCCAGTTGCTCCTCGAGTTGCTGGATCTGGTGGCTGATCGCGGATTGCGACAGGTGCAGTTCGTCGGCCGCGCGGGAGAAGTTACCCAGTCTGGCGGCGGCTTCGAAGCCCATCAGCAGCTTCAGGGAGGGGACACGTTGCATTGAGGTATGAGAAAAGTTGATTGATTTAGCCAATAAACATCATTTTTCATCAAGTGTAACCCGTATCACAATGGCTCACCACCTAACGATGGAGACAGAGGAATGAGTCGCTTTGACGCTCGCCAAGATGGCTACCGGATGCCCGCGGAATGGGAAACGATGCACACCACCTGGCTGGGATGGCCGATTCTGGAAGGCCGCGAAGACCTGTGGGGAGACCACTATCTGCGAGTCTGCCGGGAGTTCGCGCTGGTCGCGCAGACGGTTGCCCGCTACCAGCGTTGTGTGGTGACCGCTCACCATAGCCAGGCCGAGGCGGCGCGCGAACTGGTCGGCAACAGCGTCGAGGTGCTCGCGGTCGCGGCGGAAGACAACTGGCTGCGCGACTGCGGGCCGATTTTCCTCGCGGGCGAACAGGGCCGCCTGGGCGCCGCCGCGTTTCGCTTCAATTGCTGGGGTGAGAAATACCAGCCTTACGACGGCTGCCAGCAAGTGGGGCAGGACATCGCCCGCGCGGCCGGCGCGCAGATTTTCAACTCGCACATGGTGCTGGAGGGCGGTGCCTTTTACGTGGATGGGCAAGGCACGCTGATCACCACGGAAAGCTGTCTGCTGCATCCGAATCGCAATCCGCACATGAACCGCGCTGAAATCGAGGCCGAACTCAGGCGCATGCTGGGGGTGGAGAAGATTATCTGGTTGCCTGGCAATCCGGACGAAGTGGAAACCAATGGACATGTGGACGGCATTGCATCGTTCATCGCGCCGGGCAAGATGCTGTTTCAGAGCGCGAGTCCGGTGCAGGGCGACTACTTCCATGTAATGCGTGAGAATCGCCGCGCGCTGGAGTTGGCCACCGACGCTGCCGGGCGCCGTTTCGAACTGATCGATCTGCCCTCGCCGATTGTCAGCGAACGCTTTGGCTCCGAGCGCTACTGCGATTGTTACGCGAACTACATTCTGGTCAATGGCGCGGTGATCTCGACCGCGTTCGGTGTGGAACAGGATCAGGCCGCACGTGAGGTTTTCGCCCGGGCGTTCCCGGAACGGCGCGTGGAATTGCTGCCGATTCCCACGTTGTCGATTGGCGGCGGCAGCATTCATTGTTCGACGCAGCAGCAGCCGGCTATTACCGCTAACGCCACCGCTCACGCCTGAGCTCACTTCTGAGTTCACTGAGCCTGACCGAATCAGATCGAAGGGAAACTTCACATGTCGTCGCGAAACATCACCGTAGCGTCGGTGCAAATGGCATCCGGCAGCTGGACCTTTGAAGACAATATGGCTACCGCGGAACGATTGATCCGTGAAGCCGCGGCGAAGGGCGCCAACCTCGTGTTGTGCCCCGAGCTTTTCATGATGCCGTATTTCTGTCTGGATCAGAACGTGCGGCATCTGGAGCTGGCCGAACCGTTCGCGGACAATCCGCGGATTGCCCGCTTCGCGAGACTCGCCGGCGAACTGGGCATCGTGTTGCCCATCGGTTTTTTCGAGCGGGCCGGCAATGCCGCCTACAACTCGGTTGCCGTAGCCGATGCCGACGGCAAAGTACTCGGCGTGTATCGCAAGACTCACATTCCGGACGGTCCGGGTTATACGGAGAAATTCTATTTCACGCCGGGCGACACCGGCTTCAAGGTGTGGGACACGCGCTTCGGCAAGATCGGCATCGGCATCTGCTGGGATCAATGGTATCCGGAGACAGCCCGCAGCCTTGCGTTGATGGGCGCGGAAATCCTGTGCTTTCCGACCATCATCGGGTCCGAGCCGTTCAGCAGCGATTTCGATTCGGCGGGTCACTGGCAACGCACGATGCAAGGCCATGCGGCGGCCAATATGGTGCCTGTGGTGGCGGCCAACCGGATTGGCCGTGAGGTCGGCTTCGGCAACGGCAATCCGCAACAGCAGGGACTGGCCGGCGTGTTCTACGGGTCCAGTTTCATTGCGGATCACACGGGCGAAAAATTGGCCGAGGCCAATCGCACGGACGAAGCCGTTCTTCTGCACACGTTCGACCTGAACGCGATTCGGCAAGACCGGCAGTCCTGGGGCTTTTTCCGCGATCGCCGTCCGGAAATGTATCGTACGTTGCTGACCAGCGACGGCGCCTCGTCATGCTATCGCTAAGGAATACGTGATGAAAAAGCACTGGCTCCCGTCACTCGCCGGTCTCGGACTTTGTCTGTGCATGCTGGCCGGACAATCCCACGCCGAGGAAGAGAAGATACTGAACCTGTACAACTGGAGCGATTATTTCGCGCCTGACACGTTGTCCGAGTTCCAGAAGGAAACCGGTATCAAGGTCCGTTACGACGCGTACGATAGCGACGAGACTCTACAGTCCAAGCTGATGACAGGCGACAGCGGATACGACCTGGTGTGGCCGACCAATGATTTCATGGCGAAGCAGATTCAGGCAGGGGCGTTTCGCAAGCTCGACAAGAGCAAGCTGCCGAATCTCAAGTATCTGGACCCCATGCTGCTGAAACTGATGGCGCAGTCCGATCCCGGCAACCAGTACGGCGTTCCCTACATGTGGGGGACGGTGGGCGTGGGATACGATCGCGCCAAGGTCAGTGCCATCCTCGGCAACGATATGCCCACCAACAGCATGGATCTGCTATTCAACCCGGCGATTGCCTCGCGTATTGCCGCGCACTGCGGACTGGGGTTGCAGGACTCCGCCAGTACGGTGCTGCCGTTGGCGTTGCGCTACGTCGGCCGCGATCCGGTAAACCCGAGCGCGCAAGACTATGCCGCCGCGCAGACCATGCTGTTGAAAGCGCGGCCCTACATCCGTCTGTTCGTCAATTCGGCTAACGCCAACGAGTTGATCGACGGCGAACTGTGCGTGATGATCGGCTACTCCGGGGCGATCAACCTGGCCGCGCAGAAGGCGAGGGAACTGGACCGCAAGCGTGACATTGTCTATGACATCCCGAGCATAGGCAGTCTGATGTGGTTCGACGGCATGGTCATTCCCAAGACCGCCAAGCATCCGGACAATGCGCATGCGTTCATCAACTACATCCTGAGGCCGGACGTCGTGGCGAAGATCTCGAATGCCACGCGCTACGCGAATGCCAATCTGGGCGCACTGAAGCTGATGGACCCCGCGCTGGTCAATAACCCGAACATCTATCCGGATGAGCAAAAGAAGCGGACGCTGTTTACGCCGGTGGTCGAGGCACCCGCCACGGCTCGCCTGGAGGGCCGGATCTGGCTTGGCCTCAAGGCGAGCAAGCCCTGAATCGCGGGCTCTGCAGCCGGCCTTACCGATAACCATGAGGTGTTTTTCATGACGACAAGACGTCATTTCCTGAAACGGGGACTTCTGGCCTCCAGCGGCGCGCTGTTATCAGGCGCGCTGGGCAGCGGCTTCAGCACGATGGCGCTCGCGCAGAGCGCCGACTGGCGGATGCCGGACGAAGGCGGCGCTCACGCCGCAACCTGGATGGCATTCGGCCCCAGCGAGGACATCTGGGGCGGCAAACTGCTGCCCGTTGCCAGAGAGAATCTGGCCGGCATTGCGAAGGCCATTGCGGCGCACGAGCCGGTGAAAATGCTGGTGCGGGAAGAGGACCACGACATCGCCGCCCGCCTGTGCGGCGCGGCTGTCGAACTCGTGACCCAGCCCATCGACGACCTGTGGATGCGCGATACCGGCCCTGTGTTCGTCAAAGGAAATGCGGGCCAGCTCGGCGCCGTCGGCTTTAACTTCAACGGTTGGGGTAACAAGCAGGAGCACGAACAGGACGCGGAAGTCGCGGCCTTCGTCGCGGGTCGAGCCGGGGCGAGCCTGCTCGAAACGCGTCTGGTGCTGGAAGGCGGCGGCATTGAAGTGGACGGCGAAGGCACGGCCATTATTACGCAGAGCTGCGTGCTGAACGCCAATCGCAATCCGGGTGTCAGCAAGGCACAGTGCGAAGCGGAACTGTCCCGCCTACTCGGGGTGCGGAAAATCATCTGGTTGCCAGGCATTGCAGGCAAGGACATTACCGACGGCCATACCGACTTCTACGCGCGTTTTACGAGCCCGGGCGTCGTGGTTGCCGGACTCGATGCGGATCCGTCTTCCTACGATCACGCGGTGACCAGGCGCCACCTGGAGATCTTGCGCAAATCCACCGACGCGAAAGGCCGCCCATTGAAGGTGGTGGTGCTGCAAGGCCCGACGACCGTGCGCCGGAAGTATGAGAACGACCAGTTCGCGGCCGGCTATATCAACTTCTATGTGTGCAACCACGCGGTGATTGCCCCGGAGTTCGGCGACAGCAAAGCAGATCGCAATACGCACGATGTTCTCGTGGATCTATTTCCTGGCCGGGACGTGATTCAACTGAATATCGACGGCATCGCCGCGGGCGGCGGTGGCATTCACTGCACGACACAACAGCAACCCGGCTAATTCCCCAATCGCGAGCCGTATCCATGATGCGGGCTCGCGATTTCCCTCACGGTCGAGATTTCTGATCTTGGCGTAATTCGGTTGTCCGGCGCGTTGAATCGACTGCGGAGTAACGCCGCGGCGTGGGACGTCGTCGGCCGGCGTTTTGTGCGCTCACAAGAATACCGCCGGATTCCGGGTCGCAAACCCGGGCCGGAAAACAGATGCAGTGACAGGTAAATGGATATGACGCATAGCAAACACAGCAAACATGGCAAATGCAGCAAGGCATTGCAATCACTGGCTGATCGCGCGTTAGTGACGCGTCGCGGCTTTATCAAAAATTCTACGGCCTTGCTGGGAATCTCCTTGATGGGAACCCTGGCCGCATGCGGCGGCGGTGAATCATCGAGTCCGTCTGCGCCGCCGTCATCTTCGCCGCCATCGTCTTCACGCAATCCGTTACCCGCCAATCGCATGTCGTACCTGTTGGCGGCCGAAGATTTGCCGCATACGGCGACGTACATGGCGTTCGCCTCCGGGTCGGAAGGGATCTGGACACCGGTCACGCCGCAGAGCACGGATGCGGGCATCGACCGGGTCCGTGCCGACCTGATGGACGTGGCCAAGGCGATCGGCACGTATGAACCGGTGAACATGCTGGTGCTGCCGGTCGACCTGAGCGCGGCACAGACCGTGCTGGCGACGCCAAGCGGCGCGAATCCCGCGATTCACGCGAACTATCTGGCCCGTGGCACAGGCGTGGGCGGCGTCAATCTGATCCCCCTCGCCAATGGGTTCGACGATCTCTGGACGCGCGACACGGGTTGTCTGTTCGTCAAGGACACGACTAACGACAACGCTTTGTGCGCCGTGAGCTTCAACTTCAACGGCTGGGGCAACGCGAATACGGATGGCGTGAATCTGAACGCGGGGATGACGGTGCCGTCCCCAGTTGCCGCGAGCAGCAACAAATCGAAGGCGGGCAAATTCTTCCAGCCGTTTGCCAACGATCACACGCTGGCGGGGTGGATGGCGCAGGCGAACAACGCGAAGCTGATTCAGAGCACGTTGACGCTGGAGGGCGGGGCGATCGAATTCGACGGCGAGGCGACGGCGATTCTGACGGAATCCGCCGTGCTGCACGTGAATCGCAATCCGCAACTGTTCAACATTCCAAATGGCGTGATCGCCAACGCGACGCTTTTGCCGACCGCCAAAGACACGGTGCTGGCTGAGTTGCAACGAACGCTCGGCGTGCAGAAGATCATCTGGATTCCGGGCACGGCGATCTATCCGCGAGGCTGCGGAGCCGGTGGGCAGGGCGGCGCGGCCACACCGGCCAATGAGACGGACATCACGAACGGGCACGTCGACTTCTACGCGAAGTTCCTTGCGCCGGGTGTCGTCGCCTACGCAGCGGATCCAACCAACGCGACCTATGAGCAGGCGCTGATGGCCGCCAACTACAGGAACCTGGTGGGTCAAACGGATGCAAAAGGGCGCTCGCTCACGTTGATTGCGTTGAATGCGCCGGGTAACTACGGCACATCCAACGGCGTGACGCTGAGCGACAAGCAGATGACGAACTTTGCCGCGGGCTATATCAACTTCTACAAATGCAACGGGGCGATCATCGTGCCGAAATTCAACGACCTTGCAGCCGATGCCGCCGCCGTGGCAACTATCCGGCCGTATGCCGGTAGTCGAGCGATTGTCCAGGTGGATATCCTGGGCATTGCGTCGGGCGGCGGCGGTGTGCATTGCGCGACGCGTGAACTCCCCGCATAGGCAAACGCGCCCGCTTCAGAACACCCGCTTTAAAAGCCCCGCTTTTAGAACACCTTCACCGGCACGTTCACGACCAGCCGGTACTCCATGTTGTTACCGTCGGAGTAGTAGCGCGACGCGTTGTGCCACATCGCGATGAACGTGACTTTGGTGTCCTTGAAGCGGCCGCTTTGCAGCGTATAGCTCGGAATGAAACCGAACTCGTGATGGTGGCCATGCACGGGTTCGCCGTTCTTCCAGTACAGGCCGTGCAGCGGCGCCGACGCCGACGCATTGTCCGCGGCGCCGGCGGAGGCGTCGGCGCCCCAGCCGTACTCGCCCCAGAACATTGCCTTGAGGCCCGGCACGCCGGCATATTTGCCGTCGAACGTATAGCGCAATTGCAGCGACTGTTCGTGCGGCGCGTTGTAGTCGACGTCCATCGAGTTGGTCAGGTAAATACCGTTGGTCTCGTTGACGTAGTCGAAGAACTGGTCGCCGAGCACCTGCTGGTAACCGAGCAGCAGCGCGTGCGGGCCGTGCTGCGCGGAGACCGACAGGCTGTACGCGTTGCTGTTGATATGCCCCTGGCGGGACGCGCCGGTGTCGTGCGTCGAATAGATATTCGCGAGGCCGCTCCACTTGATGGTGGTGGGGTCGCCGAACGACTGCGCCACCGAGCCGTAGTACTGACGCCAGACGTCGTCCGCCTGATCGACGTACAGCGCCATTTCGCCGTTCTTCGCGTAGTGCCAGGTGCCGCCCACGTAGGTCAGGCGATCGATACGCGTGCCGCCGTACGAGGTGGTCAGGTTAGTCAGGTTGGTGTGGCCGCGTGCGTCGACTTTGGTGAAACTGCCGGCCTCCAGCGTCGTATGAACCAGATCGTTGCTGACCATCGAGACACCGAGAAAGGTCGGCGGCAACGCACGATTGTCGTGCGGCTCGAGGAACGGATTGGTAACGGTTTGCAGACCGTACTTCACGACCGTTTCCGAAATACGTCCCTTGATGTCGTACATGCCGGGGTAAGCCCAGGCGAGCTGTTGCGAGCCGCCGCCGTCTTTGCCCACATGCACCATGTTGCCGGCGCCGTTGCCGCCGTCGAGCTTGAGCGCGGCGAACAGCGACGCGTCGACACCGAAGCCAACCAGGCCTTGGGTGAAGCCCGATTCATAGTTGGCCTGCGCGCCCTGAATCCACGCGTGACGATAGATGGCGGTGGGTGCCTGGAAGTAGTCCGAGTAGTTGCGGAACTGCAGGTTCAGATGGCTATCGGCGATAAAGCCCTTGCTTGCCGCCTGGCTCGACGGTGGGGTGGGCGGCGTGATTGTCTGATTCGCTTCCGCGTTGACGACGGCATTGGTGGTGTCGGGTTGATCGTTGCGCACCTGGCCACCCTGGTCCGCGCGGCGCTTGCCGGATGAGGTGGCTTGGGAAATTGACGACGCTGGCGAAGCTTCCGAGCGTTGAGTCGGCGACGGCAATGTTTGCGCGAGTGTTTGCGTTTTGGTCGTATCGGAGGTGGGCTCCAGTACGGCGTCATCGGCGTAGGCACTCGCGCCCAGGGTCAGCGCGGGCAGCGTGAACGCGCAGTAAAAGAAGGTGGCTGCACTGGTTTTTTTTGACCGCTTTTTTGTTCGGCTATCTTTCATTGAGTACGTCTCTGTTATTTTGGTGAGTCTTTGGCTGGCGGTTAGCCAGTCCACGCTTATCGTTCGCCCCGCTGATGGCAGGACGAACGAATCCAGCGGCGCGACGGCCCGTCGCGCCGGGGAATACGGTTTTAAACTGCCAGGGGGATGTCTTTAGCGGTTTGCTAATGCCCCACGGGGACTTGCCTCGCGACATCGGCGACGCGAATGCACGCGACACGTGTCGCGCTCGCACCGTGGGTGACAGGTTGCGGAATCTCGCTCGCGCAGGCCTCGATCGCATCCGGGCAACGCGTGCGAAACGCGCAGCCGGAAGGTGGGGTGAGCGGCGACGCAATCTCGCCGCGTAACAGCAGATGGCGGCGTGCGCGTTCAACCACCGGATCGGGCACCGGCACCGCCGACAGCAACGCACGCGTGTACGGATGACGCGGCGTGGCGTACACGTCGCGCTTGTCGCCGAATTCCATCACACGTCCCAGATACATCACCAGCACGCGATGGCTGATCGCCTTGACGACCGCGAGATCGTGCGCGACGAACAGCAGCGACAGCGATAACTCGCGCTGCAGATCGCGCAACAGGTTGACGATTTGCGCCTGGATCGAGACGTCGAGCGCCGACACCGGCTCATCGCAGATCACCAGTTGCGGCTCGCCGATCAACGCGCGTGCAATGCCCACGCGCTGACACTGGCCGCCGGAGAACTCGTGCGGATAGCGGCGCAGATGCTGCGCATTGAGGCCGACGCGTTCGAGCATGGTCAGAACGCGCCGTTGCACGTCGGCGCGGGCGATGTCCTGGCCATGCGTAAGCAAGGGTTCGGCGACGATCTGTTCGATCGTCATGCGCGGATCGAGCGAGGCAAGCGGGTCCTGGAAAATCATCTGCACGTCGCGGCGCAAGCGCGAGGTATCGCGGCGTGTGTCCGGCAGCACGGTTTCCTTGTCGAGCCAGCGCACGCTGCCGCTCGCCACCGGCGCGAGGCCGATGATCGCGCGCGCGAGCGTGGACTTGCCACAACCCGATTCGCCGACGAGGCCCACGGTTTCGCCGCGCCGCACGCTGAACGAGACGCCGTCGACCGCACGCAACGTTGCCTTGCCGGACCACGGAAAGCCGCCGCGCGGCACGCCGAATTGCACCTTGAGATTCTCGACCGACAACAGGGTTGCCTGACCCTGGCTTTGGCCGTGACTCTGATCTGAAATGGAAGTGGCGTTCATACGTGTTGTGCCTCCATGATTTCCCGCACCGGCCGATGGCATGCACGCAATGCATCGGCGGCGGCAGGCGACGCCGTAAGCGCGGGCCGCGCGTCGCGGCATCGATCGCTGCAATACGCGCAGCGCGGCGCGAATGCGCAACCTTCGCCGACTTCGCCTGGCAACGGCGGGTTGCCCGGAATGGTCTGCAGCGGACGCTCATCGTCGTCGGTCAGGCGCGGCAGCGCATTCAGCAGGCCGATCGTGTACGGATGCGTAGGCGCGGCGAACAGCGTGGCGGCGTTCGCCTGTTCGACGGTCTGACCGGCATACATCACCATCACGTCGTCGCACAAACCGGCTACGACGCCCATGTCGTGCGTGATGAGAATGATCGCGGTGCCGCGTTCGTGGTTCAGTTCGCGCAGCAATTCGATAATCTGCGCCTGCACGGTCACGTCGAGCGCGGTGGTCGGCTCGTCGGCGATCAGGATTTCCGGCTCGGAGAGCAGCGCCATCGCGATCATCACGCGTTGCCGCATGCCGCCTGAGAACTCGTGCGGGTACATGTTGATGCGCCGTGCGGCGTCGGGAATACGCACCGTTTCCAGTGTTTCGATGGCGCGGCGGCGCGCTTCGCGGCGCGACATCTTGCGATGCAGTTGCAGTGTCTCGGTCATCTGCCGTTCGATCGTCAGGAACGGATTGAGCGAGGTCATCGGATCCTGAAAGATCATGCCGATGCGGTCGCCGCGAATCCTGTTCAGCTCGGCTTCGTTCATCGTCAGCAGGTTTTCGCCGCGATACTTTGCTTCACCAGACACCTTGCCGTTGCCGGCCAGAAGGCCGAGTAGCGCCATCACGGTCTGACTTTTCCCCGAGCCCGATTCGCCGACGATGCCGAGTGTGCGGCCCGCTTCGAGCGAAAACGACACGCGCTGCACCGCGTCGACGGGGGTGCCTTCGCGGCGCGTAAAGCGCACGCTCAGGTCTTTGACTTCGAGTAGCGGCATGTCAGCGGTCCTTCGGATCGAATGCGTCGCGCAGGCCGTCGCCGACGAAATTCACGCAATACAAGGTGACGCACAGCATCACCGCGGGGCACAGCAGCAGCCACGGCGTCGATTCGAGCTTTTGCGCGCCGTCCTGAATCAGCACGCCCCAGCTGGTCATGGGTTCCTGCACGCCGAGGCCCAGGAACGACAGAACCGATTCGGTCAGCACGATATTGGGCACCGTCACGCTCGCGTACACCACCACCACGCCGAGCAGATTCGGCACGATGTGGCGCGCGATGATCGAAGGCGAACTCACGCCGATTGCGCGGGCGGCGTCGATGAATTCACGCGAGCGCAGCGACAGCGTCTGGCCGCGCACCACGCGCGCCATGTCGAGCCACGAGAACGCGCTGATCGTCAGCACAACGAGATAGAACGCACGGCCGAACATCGTCATCATCAGGATCGCGATCAGCATGTAGGGGATCGCGTACATCATGTCGACGATGCGCATCATCACCGCATCGACACGCCCGCCCAGATAGCCGGCGGTGGCGCCATACGCCACGCCGATCAGGCCCGACACCAGCGTGCCGAGCAGCCCGACTTCCAGTGACACGCGTCCGCCTTGCAGCGTGCGTGCGAGCAGGTCGCGGCCGAGCTCGTCGGTGCCGAACCAGTGCATGTTTTGCAGCGTTGGCGCGAGGCTGATCGCGCTCCAGTCACTGTCGATCGGGTTGTTCGGCAGAAACCACGGACCAGCCACGCAGACAATCACGATCAGCAGCAGGACGACGAAGCCGGAAAACGCCGCGCGATTGCGCATGAAGCGCAGCGCGGCGGTGGCGAGCGGTCCGCGCGAACGCGGCGCGCTTGCGATGGCCGCGAGCGGATCGAGCGCCGCTACAGTCGATTGAATTGAGCGGGGCATGGATCAGTACCGGATGCGCGGATCGAGCCAGGCGTACGCCAGATCGACCAGCAGATTGAACAGGACGGCGACCGCGGTGGTCAGCACGACGAGGCCGAGCACGAGGGTGTAGTCGCGGTTGATCGCACCGTTGACGACCAGTTGGCCGAGGCCGGGCAGGGCGAACACCGACTCCGTGACGACCGCCGCGGTGATCGACGAGATGCAGATCGAGCCGAGCAGCGACACCACCGGCATCAGCGCGGGCTTCAGGGCATGACGCAACACGATCGTGCGTCCCGGCAGGCCCTTGGCGCGCGCGGTGCGGATGAAGTTGCCCGACAGCACTTCGATCATGCTGCCGCGCATCACGCGAGCGATCGCGGCGACGTTGATGATGGTGAGCAGTACGATCGGCAGCACGCGGTAGCGCCACTCGCCCTCGCCCCAGCCGCCGGCCGGCAACCAGCCATGGCCTTCGGAGGTCTTCAGCAGGATCGCGAAGATCCACACCAGCACCGGACCCAGCACGAACGGCGGCACCACGTTGCCGATATTGCCGAGCACCATCACCAGGTGATCGATGAACCGGTCGCGCCGCACGGCGGCCAGCGTGCCGAGCGTGACGCCGATGACGACCGCGATCGGCACCGAGACGCCACCTACGCCGAGACTCACTGGCAAGGCCTTCCACACCAGATCGTTGACCGACCAGTCAGCGTAGCGGAACGACGGACCGAGGTCGCCATGCAGCAGCGAGCCGAGGTAGTGGAGGTACTGCAGCCACAGCGGTTCGTCGAGGTGATACTTGGCGTTGAGGTTCGCGAGCACGGCCGCCGACAGGTGCTTCTCGGTGTCGAACGGCCCGCCGGGGGTGAGGTGCAGCAGCAGATAGCACGCGGTGATCACGGCGAGAATCGTCGGGATCGCCCAGAGCGTGCGGCGCAGCGTGTAGGCCAGCATGACGGTGCTCCCGCGCTTAGTGCTTGATCAGATACATGTCTTGCGTGGCGCGCTGGTCAAGGTAGTTGGTCGGCGTGTAGCCGCCCACATACGATTTGACCAGCCGGTCCGCCGAATACTGGAAGAGCGATACCACGGGGTAGTCGTTCATCGCCAGATTGTGCGCCTGCGTGAGCAGCGCGGTGCGTTTTGCGTCGTCGAGTTGCTGGTTGCCTTCATCGATCAGTTTGTCGACTTGCGGATTGCAGTAGCGTTGATCGTTCTGCACGCTGTTGCAGCGGATCAGATCGAAGAACGAATTGGCGTCGTTGTAGTCGACGAACCAGCCGTCGCGCGAGGCTTGCACCTTGCCGTCGTGGCGTTGCTTGAGCAGCACCTTGTATTCGACGTTTTCGAGCTTCGCGGTGACGCCGAGCTTGGTGCGCCATTCCGAGGTGGCGAACAGCGCGACCTTCTTGTGCAGGTCGTTGGTGTTGTAGGTGAGCGTGAAGGTCAGCGGCTTTGCATCGGAATAGCCTGCGTCCTTCAGCAGGTTGCGCGCGTAGTCGACACGTTTGGCCATCGGCCAGCCCGCCCAGTCAGGCGTAAATACGGCCGAGCCTTCGGTGCCTTTGGAGATCAGGCCGTACATCGGCACTTCGCCGTCGGCCGTCAGACGTTTGGTCAGCAGGTCGCGGTCCAGCACCATCGCCAGCGCCTGACGCACGCGTTTGTCCTTGAAAGCCGGGTCGTCGTTGTTCAGGCTGTAGTAGTAAGTGGCGATCTGCAGGCCGGTTTTCAGCTCCGGGCCGAACTGTTTGCTCACCTGCGCATAAATGCCCGACGGAATCGAATAGGTGTAGTCGAACTGGCCGGCCTGATACATGCGCATCGCCGTTTCGTCGTTTTCGATCGGCAGGTAGGTCACTTTCGTAATCACGACCTTGCCGGCGTTCCAGTACGTGGGGCTCTTGCTCGCCACCAGGCGGTTGCTCGGCTGCCAGTCGGTCAGCGCATACGGGCCGTTGCCCACGAAGTTGCCAGGACGGGTCCAGTCGCCGCCGAACTTCGTCACGACTGTGCGATTGACCGGGACCATGGTCGACATGGCCGTCAGTTGCGGAAAGAAAGCGGCGGGCACCTCGGTCGTGACTTCGAGCGTGTACGGATCGATCGCGCGCGCGCCGAGGCTCGTCAACGGCGCCTTGCCCGCGAGAATCGCCTTCGCGTTCTTCACGAATTCGACCAGCACGGTGTATTTCGAGCCCGTCTTCGGATCGAGCACGCGTTGCCACGAGTAGACGAAGTCCGCCGCCGTGACCGGCTGGCCGTTGCTCCAGCGCGCGTCGTGGCGCAGCTTGAACACCCACGTCGTCGGGCCGGTGCGTGCCCACGACTGGGCGACGCCCGGCACGATCGCGCCGCTCGCGTCCATGCGCGTCAGGCCTTCGAACAGGTCGAGCCCGATTGTGTTGCCGGTCCAGGATTCGATATGCGCGGGATCGAGCGACTCGGTCTCGCCCGGCACCTGGCGGGTCATCTCCTGGCTGGCGGCGAGCGTGACGCCCGCGGGCACCGTGACGGCGAAGGCGGAGGGCTGAAACGTAAGGACGAGCGCGGCCAGCGCCGTCGCGTAGACGAACGGGGTTTTCATCGGTTGAGATCGCAGGAAAGGTCGAGAGAAGAACGCGCTGGCGCCGGGGCGCCGGGTTATCTGCGGTGCTCGGACCGGGGCGGCCCTTGTTGCCCGTGCTGGTTGCGCGACATGCAGGATTCCTTACATTTAGTAATGCAGGCAAACCCTGGCCGGATCAACCGGAAAAGGTGCCTGCTTCTTAAAACAGTCTTGGTGTGCCCACCCAGACGACTACCGACTCTTTGCGTGCGGTATTCACCCAGCTGTGCGGCACCGTCGATTCGTAATGCGCGCTGTCTCCCGCATGCAACACGAACGTCTTGCCTTCCAGCGTCAACGACACTTCGCCGTCGATCACATACACAAACTCTTCTCCGGCATGCGTGGTGACTTCGGAGCGTTTCTGCCCGGGCGGCATCCTCACGAGGATCGCTTCGAGCTGACGGCCCCCCGTCAGATTGGTCAGCCGTGCAAACAGATTGGCCGAGTCCGCAAAACCGAAAAACTTCAACTGATCGCCGCGGCACACCGAGCGTTCTTCGCTTGGTGTGTCGACGAAATACTGCACCGTCACCCCGAGTGCGTGAGCAATGCCGGCCAGCGATGTGATGGACGGCGAAGCCAGACCGCGTTCGACTTGCGACAGGAACGGTTTGGAAATGCCCGCCGCTGTTGCCGTTTCATCCAGCGTGCGCTTCAGCCGTTGCCGCAGCGCGCGGATCTTGCTCCCAAGTTCGAGTGCCGGGTTGTTCTTTTGAATTGTCGTGACCATAGCAGGAGGAAATTAGCCCGTCAAAATTTGTTTGATATAAGTAAATATGGTTTGATGGCGGTCCAGGCCGGGTCGGCGGGCTGTTCAGCACCCGGTCTTGCAAGCGGCCGCATTTCGAGACAGCGCTCTATGTTGCCAGAACCGAAATCCGCGTCAGCCGTTTTGACTGGAATTCGGCGAGAAACTGGCGGCGGATGCGGTAAAGATTGCAATATGCACAAGAGTATCCGTATAGGTTCGCATTGATGCAGATTGAGTATCCAGAGGCTTAAAGGTATGAGATCAAAGCCTATTTTCAGGCAAATGGGACGTCGCAACGGTGGGATCTGGCGTGTAAGAACCGGTAATTGGCGTGGCACTAGTGAATTCCCTGAGTGACGAATCATATTTCTGTTTGCAGAATCTGCCCCGCCTGGCGGTTGGGCGCGCGTATTCGTATCAGACGCAACGCCGGCCGCTGTTTTTCATTCCGCGCGCAGCGATCCTGCGCGGCGGAGCGTTGTCCGGCCCGTTCCATCCGAACGCTGGCCGGCATGAGGACTTGACTATCACTGCCGATTTTTCCTGCCGCGGGCACAACGCCCGCCGCCCGGTGTGGCCGCCATCCGCCGCTCTTCTGGTTGCCGGCGCCTGGATCGCCGGCCCCCGGCCCCCCGTTTCCCGTGATGCTTTATCATTGCGCCCGTTCCGCCTGCCGGAGCCCGAGCCCGATGTAGCGCAGCGCCCCCCAATCCCCCACGGGGACTCCCTTCGGAGCCGAGGAGTTTGCTCGGGGCGCATCGCGTGGCGGGTCTCTATCCCATCCCCTGGTTTTTCTGCTGGTTTGGCGTCGCCGTTTGCGGTTCAGTCCGCGAATGCGCGTCCCGCTCAGTTTCCAGATGAACGTGTAGGTGAACGCGCCACTGACGGCGCGCAGGCATAGGCCAACGCGCGTCGTATGGCGCCGGGCCGGCTGAGCTTTTTTCCAGTTTCCGTTTTTCGCGCCGCATGGCTAGCCCATGCGCCGCCGCAACCGTAAGTACAAGAGGTACATGATGAATTCGTCCAATCCCGCCACCCACGCACCGGTCTCGCAGACCCGTTCGTTTTCGACGGTCTTTCTGATCGAGATGTGGGAGCGCTTTGGTTACTACGGGATGGCCGCGCTGCTGGTCCTGTTCATGATCGACAAGCTGGGCTTCACCGACAGTCACGCCACGCTCACGTGGGGCGCGTTCACGGCGCTGGTGTACGCGTCGCCCTCGATCGGCGGCTGGATCGGCGACAAGATTCTCGGCGCGCGCCGCACGATGATCTTCGGCGCCGCCGTACTGGCGGCCGGTTATTTCATGCTGGCGCTGCCCAACGATCAACTGAGCTACATGTATGCGTCGCTCGGCGTGATCGTGGTGGGTAACGGGCTCTTCAAGGCGAACGCCGCGAACCTCGTGCGCCGCATCTACGAAGGCGACGACGCGCGCATCGACAGCGCATTCACGATCTACTACATGGCGGTCAATATCGGCTCGACGGTGTCGATGCTCGCGACGCCGTGGATCAAGGACCATTGGGGCTGGCACACGGCATTCGCGGTTTGCTGCGCGGGCATGCTGCTGTCGGTGTTGAACTACTTCATCATGTTCCGCACGCTCGCGCATATCGGCTCCGCGCCGGATGCCGAACCGATCCGCTGGAAACGCGTCGGCGCGGTGGCGCTGGGTAGCATCGTACTCGGCACGGCAACGATGTTCGTGCTGCAGCATAAGGCGATTGCGGTGGCTTGCGTGTACGCGGCGGCCGTCGCGATTCTGGCGATCTTCGGCTACATGCTGATGAAGTGCGAACGCTCGGAGCGTTCGGGTCTGATCGCCGCGCTGGTCCTGACCTCGCAGGTGATCCTGTTTTTCGTGTTCTACGTGCAGATGTCGACGTCGCTCACGCTGTTCGCGCTGCGCAACGTCGATCCGCGCTTCATGCTGTTCGGCGAGACGTTGTTCACGTGGAGCGCCGCGCAGTTTCAGGCGCTCAATCCGATCTGGATCATGTTGCTGAGCCCGGTGCTCGCGCTGCTCTATACGAAGCTCGCGAAGAACGGCAAGGACGTGCCGGTGGCGGTCAAGTACGCCTGCGGCTTCGCGGTGGTGGCGGCCGGCTTCTTCGTGTATGCGGCGAGCGGAAGCTATGCGGTGAACGGGCGCGTGTCCTCGTGGTTCATGGTGGGCGGCTACGGTTTGTATTCTCTCGGCGAATTGCTGGTGAGCGGGCTGGGTCTGGCGATGATCGCGCGCTACGTACCGGCGCGGATGAGCGGTTTCATGATGGGCGCTTACTTCGTGGCAACCGGCGTGTCGCAGTATCTGGGCAGCGTGGTGGCGAATTTCGCGCAGATGCCGAAGGGCGATATGGATCCGCTCGAATCGCTGCCGTTGTACATCAAGCTGTTCACGGGGCTTGGCTGGCTCGCGGCAGCGGGCGCGCTGATTGCCGTGCTGCTGTTGCCGTTGATGCGCAAGCTGTCGCGTGAACATCAACGTTGCGGCGACGAAGCGCGTGAAAACGCGCGGCAAACCGCTGCGCTGAGCGGCGCGGTGGCGGAGTAACCTGCCACACTGCCGGAAAGCGTCGCCAGGGTTTCGGGCCTCGGCTGCAAGGAAGCAAGCGCCGGCCGCTCGACAGCTTGCGTCCAGCACGCTCAGCAGCAAAAAAATGGCGCGCCCTGTATAACAGGGGCGCGCCATTTTGCGTTTCATGCGCAACGCTGCGCTTGCGCGTAGTCGTACCTGCTTCGCGCATTGACTTCGCGCTTTAACCTCTCGCGTTAACTTCACGCACTAACTTCGACATTTACTCCGGCATTTTCCGGAACGAAACCGCAATCCGGTTCCAGCCGTTGATCGCAATGATCAGCAAGGTCAGGTCGCTGATCTCCTGCTCGGTGAAATGCGGCTTCACGGCTTCCCACACGTCATCCGGCACACGCGTTTGTGCGATCAGCGTGACCGATTCGGTCCATTCGAGCGCCGCGCGCTCGCGCTCGGTGAAAAACGGCGCTTCGCGCCACGCCGCCACCGTTGCCAGGCGCCGCTCGGTTTCGCCGTGCTTGCGTGCGTCCGCCACGTGCATATCGAGGCAGAACGCACAGCCGTTCAACTGCGACGCGCGAATCCGCACCAGTTCCGCGAGCGACGTATCGATCGAGCTTTTGCCGACGGCTTCCTCGAGCGCGATCATCGCGCGAGTGCCGCTCGGGCTGGCCTTGTAGAAGTCGAGACGGGATTGCATGAGCTATTCCTTGTCGTAAGTAGCCGGTGAATGTCCGGTGAATGTCCGGTCAATGGCCGATAAGTGTCCGCTCGGATGGCGGCGACGGAGGTAAGCTTACGGTCGGCATTGGTCTTTCAGAATAACCATTTCTCGGATATTTAAGGTAGCCACTCGGATGGACATCCATATCGCGGTAGAAGGGCGTCACGACCTGTCCGGACAGATCTACCGGCAGTTGCGTGCCGGCATACTCGAAGGGCGTCTCGCGGGCGGCACGCGGTTGCCTTCCACGCGCGATCTCGCCACGCAACTGGGCGTGTCGCGCAAGACCACGCTCGAGGTGTTCGAGCGGCTCCTGTCGGAGGGCTACCTGAGCGCCCGTGCCGGTTCGGGCACCTTCGTCGCGGAGGGGCTGGAACGTCTGCCGTCGCAGCGCTCGCCGCATGCGCTGGCGGCCGACTCGGCGCGCGAGCGGGCGAAGGCGAAACAGAAAGCCGCGGCGCGCGCCCAGCCGCTGTGGGAAGAGATGCCCGAGTCGTTCTCGTTGCCGAGACCCACGGTGGCCTCGCCGCACGATTTCGTCGGCGGCGCGACCGACAAATCGCTGTTCCCCTTCGACGTCTGGCGCCGCTGCGTGAACCACGCGTTGCGTGTGCAGGCGCGCAGCCCAGGCACGTATCGCGAAGTGGCCGGCGAGCAGGAATTGCGCCTGGCGATTTCGCGTTATCTGGCGTTCAACCGTGCGGTCACCAGTAACTGGGACGACGTCATCGTCACGCAGGGCGCCCAGCACGCGCTCGATCTGATCGCGCGCATCACGTTGCGGCCCGGCGAAATCGCGGCGCTCGAAGACCCCGGTTATCCACCGGTGCGGGCGTGCTTCACAGCCACGGGTGCACGTGTGGTGCCGGTGCCGGTGGACAGCGAAGGCCTGATCGTGAGCAAGCTGCCGGACAAGGCACGGCTCGTCTACGTGACGCCCTCGCATCAGTTTCCGCTCGGTATGCCGATGAGTCTGGAACGGCGCGTCGAGTTACTCGAATGGGCGCAAAAGCGCGGCGCGGTGATCATCGAGGACGACTACGACTGTGAATATCGCTTCGAGGGCCGGGCAATGGAGCCGTTGAAAAGCCTCGACCGCGCCGGTCTCGTCGCGTATGTCGGCACATTCTCGAAAACGATTTTCCCGGAACTGCGGGTCGGCTACGTGGTGCCGCCCGCATCGCTTTACGGGCCGCTCCTCAAGGCCCGGCAAATCGCCGACTGTCACGGCTGCACGCTCACGCAAACCGCGCTCGCGACCTTCATGCTCAACGGCGATTTCGCCAAGCACCTGCGGCGCATGCACAAGACCTATGCGGCCCGCCGCGCGATGCTGCTCAAGCATCTGCAGGGCGATCTCGCGCCGTGGTTCGAGCCGATCGTGCCGAGCGCCGGCATCCACATGGCAACGCGGCTGAAGGCGCCGTTGACCGAGGAGGTGCTGGTGAGCGCCGCGCGTGAAGCGTCGATCGGCTTGTATGGGCTCGCGCCGTTCCATCTGCGCGTGAAGCCGCCGCCCAGCTTGATGTTTGGCTACGGCAATATCGCCGTCGAACATATCGATGCGGCGTTGGCCAAGCTCGCGGGCATTCTGCCGCGCCTTGCGCGCTGACGACCCGAAGCGCGCACGAACATTACTTAAACCTATCTGAATCCATACAAATCAGTGTCATAAAGCGCCCGTAACCTTGCGCCTCTGTAATTGTTTGTAATGCAACGCCGCTCCCGAATGGCGCGGCGCGATAAGACGACAACCGGAGGATAGTAGGGATGCGACTGACGTTTATGGAAGCAAAGAGGATGCGTGCGTTTCGCACGGCCGGCGCCCTGGGCGCATTGGGTGCGGTGAGCGCGATCGGCATCACGGCATGCAGCAGTGGCGACCTCGAGACGGCGCAGTCACAGCCGCAGGCACAGCCACAGCAGCAGGTGGCGAGCGGCACGAAGGCGACGCTCGCGTTGCTGGAAACCACCGACATTCACACCAATATCCTCAGCTACGACTACTACAAGCTGGCCGAAGACAAGTCGCTCGGTCTGGAGCGCACGGCGACGCTGATCGCGGCGGCGCGCAAGGAATTCCCGAACACGCTGTTGCTCGACGACGGCGACACGATTCAGGGCACGGCGCTCGCCGACTACCAGGCGCAGGTCGCCCCGATCGATTGCAAGACGACGCTCGGCGTCTACAAGGTGATGAACCTGCTGAAGTACGACGCGGGCAACATCGGCAATCACGAATTCAACTACGGCCTGCCGTTCCTCGCGCAGGCGACCGGCAGCACATTCGACGTGCCGAACATGAGCCCGGTCGCATCGCAACCGACGTGCGCGGGGCCGAATTTTCCGCTGGTGCTCTCTAACGTGCTCGGCGCGAAATCGCAACAGCCGATCTTCAAGCCGTACGCGATCCTCGAGCGTACGCTGACGGCCACGACGCCGGACGGCAAGACCATCAGCGCACCGGTGAAAATCGGCGTGATCGGCTTTACGCCGCCCGCGATCATGGCGTGGGACAAACGCTGGCTCGACGGCAACGTTTATACGCAAGGGCTGGTGGAAAGCGCCTCGAAGTACGTGCCGGAAATGAAGGCGAAGGGCGCGCAGATCATCGTCGCGATGTCGCATGGCGGGCTCGACAATTCGACCTATTCGCCGTCGATGGAAAACGGCAGCTACTATCTTTCGAAGGTGGCCGGCATCGACGCGATGCTGATCGGCCACTCGCATCAGGTGTTCCCCGACAAGAACAGCACGGTCTCGCAGTTCAACCTGCCGGGCGTCGACAAGGTCAAGGGCACCGTCAACGGCGTGCCGACCGTGATGGCGAATTTCTGGGGCAAGCATCTCGGCGTGATCAAGCTCGCGCTGAACTATACGAATGGCACGTGGACGGTGGACCGCAATTCGAGCACGTCGGAAGCGCGCTCGATCCAGAACGCGGATAACAGCTACGTGGCCGTCGACCCGACGATCTCGCAAGCCATCGCGGCCGAACACGCCGCGACCATCAACTATGTGAAAACGCCGATCGGCACGACCGATTTCCGCATGACCAGCTATTTCGCCGACGTGGGCGATGTCTCGGCCATCGAGATCGTCAATCAGGCGCAGGCGGCTTACGTGCAGGACTACGTCAACGCGAATCTGCCGCAGTATGCGGGTATTCCGGTGCTGTCGGTCAGCGCGCCGTTCAAGAGCGGCTTTGGCGGCGGCAACGATTTCACCGACGTCGCGCAGGGCAATGTCGCGATCAACAACGCCGCCGACCTCTACCTCTACCCGAACACGATTTACGCGGTGAAGGTGACGGGCGCCGATCTGAAAGCGTGGCTCGAAACCGCGGCGAAGCGCTTCAACAAGATCGATCCGGCCAACACGGCGGCGCAGGCGCTGGTCAGCACCTACCCTGGCTATAACTTCGACATGATCACGTCGAAGGATTTCAGCTACGAAATCGACGTGACGCAGGCCGTGGGCAGCCGGATCCGCAACCTCAAATATCAGGGCGCGGCGATCTCGGATACGCAGCAGTTCATCGTCGCGACCAACAACTATCGCGCGAGCGGCGGCGGCAGTTTTCCGGGGCTGGATGGCAGCAAGACGATTTACGCCTCGCCGGATGCGAACCGCGATGTCCTGATTGCCTACATCAAGAAGCTGCAGGCGATCAAGGTGGCGAACAACGGCAGCGATCGTAGCTGGCGCTTCACCAAGGTGGCGACCGCCGGGCAGGTGACTTTCAAGGCGCCGCCGAATCTGACGGCGCTCGCGCAGACCTATGGCGTCACCAACGTCACCCAGCTTCAGGCCGACGACGGCACCGGCAAGGGTCTCGGCGTCTACGCGGTGAACCTGAACCAATGACGGCGCGCTTCTCCTTGAGGCCGGCGGCCGTGGCGGTGAGCGTCGCCGCGGCTGCCGCGATCGCTGCCGGCGCGCTCGCCATGGTCGCCGGCACGGGTGTGGCGACGCCCGTGTCCAGTGTGCAGATCGACGACTGGCGGATGCAGGGCACGGCCACGCACGCGGCGTGGCCGGTGTGGCGGCTGCGCGTTGCGGCGGCGTTCGGCAACGCGGCGGCGCGCGAGGCGTTGGCCGACGTGCTGGTGAGTTCCGCACAACTTGACGAGCGGCGCGAAGGCGTCGAGTCGTATCGTCAACTTGCGCTCGACGGTGTGCCGGGCGCGCAAGGCACGCTTGGACATCTGCTGTTGCGCGGACTGCCCGGCATCGCGCCGGATTATGCGCAGAGCCGCCGCTGGCTGACCGTGGCCGCGTCGCATGATCCGCAGTCGGCTTACGATCTGTCGGCGCTTTATCGCAACGGCTATGGCGTGGCGCGAGACCCTCGACTGGCGATTCACTGGCTGGAGCAGGCCGCGCAAGCCGGCTTGCCGCTCGCGCAATTCCAGCTCGCCAACGAGTATCGCTTCGGCACGACGCTGCCGCACGACGATGCTCTCGCGCTGCAATGGCTGACCCGCGCAGCCAATGCGGAGTTACCCGAGGCCAATCTGGCGCTGGCGATCGCCTATCGCAACGGCGAACTCGGCATGGCGCGCGACGAGGACGCGTACTGGGCCCACGTGAAGGAGACCGAGCACGATCTGAAGCACGTCAGCCGGCCGTGATCGTGCGTTGAAACGGCGCGCGATTTTCTGTCGCGCAGTCAGCTTAGCCGCCCCCTGCAGAGATTTTCGCTGCAGGGGGCGTGTTTTTTCCGCCGCGTGAAACGGTAGCGCGAGCGCGTCGGCGCGCCACGATCGGGCCATCGAGTCGCGAATCGCGGGTTCCCGGCAGGCGGCGGCGATTTTTGACGAGCATCGGCGACGACCGGCGAGTATCCGCGATGCATCGGCGACCATCGCCCAGCGTCGAAAGTGCCTCTATTCAGGCATTGAAATGACTTGTAACGCACGTTACGTGTCCGTGTTGCGGCGCGGATCGTTGTGCGCGGACGCATGTTTACCCGCTAAAACAAGGATCAAAATGTGTTGCGCAGTCTGCGCCGCGCAACAAACCTTCGCTGTTATACACAAAAGAGTCGCGCAAATCGTATTAGCGCTTGTAGAATCCGGCGTTGAAGCGTGCACATACCGTATGCGCTTCGTGCAATTCACTGACCACTACAGGTAGGAGAAACATGCCGACTTCCGCAAAAAAGGTGGCCAAGAAGGCTGCTGCCCCGGTACCGACCAAGAAGGTTGCTGCAAAGAAAGTTGTTCCTGCGAAGAAGGCCGTCGCAGCTAAGAAGGTCGCCGTGAAGGCTTCCAGCGCTCCGTCGCCGATCAAGGACACCTTCACGAAGGCCTCGCTGGCTGCTCACGTCGCTGAACGCGCTGCTGTTGAACCGAAGGCTGCCAAGGCTGTGCTGGCCGCGCTCGAAGACACGATCCTCGGCGCAGTGCACAAGAAGGGCGCTGGCGAATTCACGCTGTCGGGTCTTCTGAAGATCGTCGTGCAAGCTGTGCCGGCGAAGAAGAAGCGCTTCGGCAAAGACCCGTTCTCGGGCGAAGAGCGTTGGTTCCCGGCCAAGCCGGCTAGCGTGCGCATCAAGGCACGTCCGCTGAAGAAGCTGAAAGACGCAGCAGCAGGCTGATCGCGCTTCATGCGTTGCCGCGGTTGTTGAGCGTGGTTTTTAACGGTGTGCTTTTGGCCGTGCGCTTTTGACCTTGGTTAACGTTTAAGCCGACCCGCAGTGCAAGTTGTCTGAATCCCCGTGGATGCAAATCCACGGGGATTTTTTTATGCGCCCGCTGTGCTGGCGAGCATGCCGCCGCCCGCCACGGTGCCCCTGTGCACCGTACTAGCGCATCATGAGCCGTCGCAGTACGATGGCAGCGAGGCATGCCGGTCGGGATGCGCTTTTAGCGTGCATGCACCGCGTTTTGCGCGCGAAAAGCTCAATGGCATAGCGCTTGCTTGAACGATTGTCGAACACCGAATGCGCAGCGCATTCGCCTTCTATCCGACAACAAGAGCGGGGCGTGACATGCGATGCTATGACGAGATGCGTCATCATGACGATGCCGTGCGGCCACACTACGCGCGCTTTGAGCGGTGGCTGGTGAAGCAGGGCAATGAGGCGATCGCACGCAAGCGTGCGGAAGCCGACCTGCTATTTCGCCGGGTCGGCATCACCTTCGCGGTGAACGGCGATTTGTCCGGTACCGAGCGGCTGATTCCTTTCGACCTGATTCCGCGCATCATTCCGCGCGGCGAATGGCAGACGCTGGAGGCCGGTTTGCGCCAGCGGGTGCAGGCGCTCAATCTGTTTATCCACGACGTCTATCACGATCGCAACATCGTGCGCGCCGGGATCGTGCCGGCCGAACAGGTCTATACCAACGCGCAATACCGGCCTGAAATGCAGGGCGTCAACGTGCCACTCGGTGTTTACGCGCATATTGCCGGGGTCGACGTGGTGCGCGCGGGCGACGAGGGCGAGTTCTACGTGCTCGAAGACAACCTGCGGGTGCCGTCGGGCGTCTCTTATATGCTCGAAAACCGCAAGATGATGATGCGGCTTTTTCCCGAGCTGTTCGTGCAAAACCGCATTGCGCCGGTCGCGCACTATCCCGATCTGCTGCTCGACACACTGCGCTCGGTTGCGCCCGAAGGCGTCGACGATCCGGTCGTGGTGGTGCTTACGCCGGGCATGTACAACTCCGCGTATTTCGAGCACACCTTCCTTGCGCAGCAGATGGGCGTCGAACTGGTGGAAGGCAAGGATCTGTTCGTCGACGACAACTATGTGTTCATGCGCACCACGCAGGGGCCGAAGCGCGTCGACGTGATCTACCGCCGCGTCGACGACGATTTTCTCGATCCGCTGGCCTTCCGCAACGATTCGGCGCTGGGCGTGCCGGGTCTGTTGACCGCGTATCGCGCCGGACGTGTGGCGCTGGCGAACGCCATGGGCACCGGTATCGCCGACGACAAATCGATCTACCCGTACGTGCCGGAAATGATCGAGTTTTACCTGGGCGAGAAGCCGATCCTCAACAACGTACCCACGTTCCAGTGCCGCAAGCCCGACGATCTCGCCTACACGCTCGCGCATCTGCCCGAGCTGGTGGTGAAGGAAGTGCACGGTGCGGGCGGCTACGGGATGCTGGTGGGACCGGCGTCGACCAAAGCCGAAATCGAGTCGTTCCGCGAGCGTCTGATCGCGCGGCCCGCGGGTTATATCGCGCAGCCCACGCTGGCGCTTTCCGCGTGTCCGACTTTTGTCGAAGCGGGCATCGCGCCACGCCATATCGACTTA
This sequence comes from Paraburkholderia fungorum, assembly GCF_046026025.1. Lineage (GTDB taxonomy): Bacteria > Pseudomonadota > Gammaproteobacteria > Burkholderiales > Burkholderiaceae > Paraburkholderia > Paraburkholderia fungorum_E. The sequence goes on from NZ_JAQQFL010000009.1 coordinate 86,684, forward strand.
CGCCCCTTCGTGCTGTCCGGCAAGGGCGTGACGATGTGCGCGGGTGGTCTCACACGGGTGGCGTTGCAGGAAGGCTCGCTGGTCGTCAATTCGTCGCAGGGAGGCGGGACCAAAGATACGTGGATGGTCGACTGACGCGGTTGCCAATGCGGTTGCCCATGCCGTTGCTCATGTAACCGCGCGTGTGACAACGCATGCAGCAACGCCTGCTGCAACGCGTGTCGCGCAGGCAACCGAGCCCGCAACCTGACAAGCCGGCAGATGAGTCGAACCGCTGCCGGCGAACACGGATAACCCGCGCGGACCTTTTACTTCTGCCAAGGTCTTGCGTCATCAGATACGGAACGCCGTCATGCTAAGCCGAACCGCCGATCACCTCTTCTGGATGGCCCGCTACATGGAGCGCGCGGAGAACACCGCCCGCATGCTCGACATCAACCTGAAGGCTTTGCTATTGCCGCAAACGCCTGAACAGGAAGCGCGCGCGCAACGCTCGGTGCTGCGCATTTCGGAACTCGAAAGCGCCTTCGCACAGCGCTACGATGAACCGACCCGCGAACATGTGCTCGATTTCATGGTGGCCGACGCGACCAATCCGTCGAGCATTCACTCGTGTTTGCAGGCCGCGCGCGAAAACGCCCGCGCCGTGCGCGGCACCTTGACGACCGAATGGTGGGAAACCATCAACGACACCTGGCTCGAGTTCAACGAACGGAGCCAGTCCGGTCAGGCCGTGAGCAATCCAGGTGCGCTATTCGAGTGGGTGAAGTTCCGCTCGCATCTGTCGCGCGGTGTGACGATCGGCACTGCGTTGCAGGACGACGCGTTCTTCTTCACGCAGCTTGGCACCTTCCTCGAACGCGCCGACAACACCGCGCGGATTCTCGACGTGCGCTTTGCCGACGTCGAGCCGAATTCACGCGATGCCGCGCGCCAGCTCGAAGACTTTTACTACTGGACCTCGATTCTCAGTTCGGTGTCGGCACTGGAGATTTATCGCAAGGTGTATCGCGATGTCGTCACGCCGGCGCGGGTGGTCGAATTGATGATTCTGAACCAGCAAATGCCGCGCTCGCTGCTCGCTTCGCTCGAAGGCGTCTGCACGAATCTGGCGATGCTGCGCACACCGGGCTCGAACCAGTGCGAGCGGTTTGCCGGCAAACTGCGCGCCGAACTGGTGTATTCCGACATCCGGCAGATTTTCGAAGCCGGCCTGCACGCCTATCTGACGCAGTTCCTTGCTCGCGTATTCGAGCTCGGCAATCTGGTTGCGCGTACCTATCTGATGTTGCCAGTCGCCTGACGGAGTTCTTTTTATGTACCTGACGATCCGCCACGACACGTCCTATCGCTACGAAGCGACTGTCCACTATTCGATCCAGCAACTGCGTCTGACACCTTCGAGCGGCGCCTCGCAGGTGGTGCGGCGCTGGAATATCGACGCACCCGGCAAGCTCGACGCGACCCTGGATGCGTATGGCAATGTGCTGCATACGCTCGTCATCAACAAGCCGCATGGCGAGATTCGTCTGCATGTAGCGGGCGAGGTGGACACGATTCCGCTGATCGATGGCCAGTTGCGCGACGCGGTTGGCCCGATTCCGCTCGAACATTTCACCTGCTCGACGCGTCTCACCGAGGCCGACGCGGCGATTCGCGAACTGGCCGGATCGGTGCCGAGCCTCGCGACCTCAGGCAATCTGATCGAGTTGTCCGAACAGATCGTGCAGCGCGTGAAGTACAACCCCGGCATCACCGAAGTCACCAGCACGGCCGCCGAGGCGCTCGCGCTCGGCAACGGCGTGTGCCAGGACCATGCGCACCTGATGCTGGCCTGTTGCCGCGTGCGTGGCGTCCCGGCGCGTTACGTGAGCGGCTACATCGAACCCGGCGACGTTCAGCACGGCGCGAGCCACGCATGGGTCGATGTCTGGCTCGACGGCCGTGGCTGGATCTCCGTCGATGTCACGCATGCCGCATTTGCCAGCGAGATCTACTGCCGGCTCGCCGTGGCGCGCGACTACGAAGCCGCCGCGCCGGTGCGCGGCCGGCGTATCGGCGGCCTGGAAGAGCACCTGAAGGTGTCCGTCACGGTCAGTGGGCAGATGCCGCAATAGCGGCGGTGGAAGGGCGCATGCGCGTCGCATTACAATAGCGGCGTTCTGTCGTTTTTTGCGGGTACCTTTCCTTATGACCTACTGTGTGGCCATGTCCGTCGACGACGGGCTCGTGTTCCTGTCGGACACGCGCACCAATGCGGGCGTCGATCACATCAGCACCGCGCGCAAGATGTCGGTGTTCGAGCAGCCGGGCGAGCGCATGCTCGTGCTGCTGGGCGCCGGCAACCTGTCGCTCACGCAAGCGGTGCTGCATGAGTTGTCCGAGCCCGCCGATCCCTCGCTACCCACGCTCTGGAATGCGCCGACCATGGCCGACGCGGCCCGCGTGATCGGCCACGCGGTGCGCTGCGTGCACCAGCGCGAAGCGCAGGCGTTGCAGGAATTCGGTGTCGAGTTCAATTGCAGCTTCATTCTCGGCGGCCAGATTGCGGGCAACCGGCCGCGTCTGTTCATGATCTACGCGGCGGGGAATTTCATCGAAGCCTCGGCCGTGAACCCGTATTTCCAGATCGGCGAGGCCAAGTACGGCAAGCCGATCATCGATCGCGTGCTGACACCGTCCACGCCACTCGACGAGGCGGCCAAGTGCGCGCTGATTTCGATGGATTCGACGCTGCGTTCGAATCTTTCAGTAGGTCTGCCGCTCGATCTGCTGGTCTACGAAAAAGATTCGCTGCACGTCACGCGTTTCGTTTCGGTCGATCACGACAATGCCTACTTCGAGATGATTCATCGCACGTGGGGCGAGCGGCTGCGTCAGGTATTCGGCGAGATTCCCGATCCCGACTGGCAGGACTCGCCCAATGTGCCCTTGCTGCAGCGTGAGCGTGCACTGGTGCTGCATCGTGCACCGGTTGGGGCGGACGGCGTGGAGCATGAACTCGACGCGAAGCCGGCGCAGACCCTGGCACAGGCGGAGAAGGGGAAGGCTCAGCGGCGCTAGGCAGTTCAGTGTGGCCCGATGGCCGGGCGCAACGCACCAAGGCCGCCGCGAGCCTCTAAAGGGCTGGCAGGCGGTCTTTTTCTTTGGCCCTCCCGGTCGAGTCGATCCCGATGGAGGCGCGATACGCCAAGAAATCTTCATCGCCTGGCAGGGTGATTTGCACGTGCCAGGGTTCGCGGCGTGCGCCAGAACCCCACCGACGAAAAAAAACCAGCCACGGGCTTGCGCCCGTGGCTGGTCTTCAACTGCGTGTTGCTTCAGCAGTCCGTCAAGTTCGATTAGAACTTGTGGCGGATGCCCAGGCTAAGCATCTCTTGCGAGTTGGAAGCCGAGTTGTAGCCGTACGAACCGATCGACGCACCGGCCGAAACCACGTTGCCGGACGAATTGCGTTGTTGGCCGCTTGCGTGTTGCCATGCGCCAACCAGGTAGATGTCCGTGCGCTTCGACAGGTTGTAGTCGCCGCCGAGAGAAACCTGGTTATACGTTGCGCTCGTGTCGCCCGTGCCCTTCGTGTAGACGTAGCCCACGCCCACCAGCATTGCCGGCGTTGCCTGGTAGCCAAGGTACACGCCGCCGACGTTGAACTTCTCGGACGAAGTGAAGCCCGAATTTGCATCCGGCTTGTATTGCGCGTTGCTGTAGCGCAGGTTGACCGTGAACGGGCCCGCGACGTATTGCGCCGCGACCTGAGCGATGCCGATCGACTTAGCCGTCTGGTAGACCGAGTTGACCTGACCGTCGAACGTGCCGTCCGACGTGCTGGCCCACGTCGTGCGCAGACCCGTCGTGTTGGAGTTGTCGGCGAGGAAGTAGCCTGCAGCGACGCTGAACGGACCCGTTGCGAACGTTGCGGCGCCCGACCACGTTTGACCCGAACCCGTCGTGCCAGCCACGCCGCCCAGAGCGTACATGCCTTCGAACTGGACACCGCCCCACACCGGCGAGGTGTACTTGACAGCGCTGTTCGTGCGCGAGGAGTTGTCGTTGTTGTCGACGTCGCCCGGCGTTGCGAAGGTGGAACCGAAGAAGTTGTCACCCGTCAGCGGCTGAACCAGGTCGACCACCGGATCGTACTGACGACCCAGCGTGACCGTACCCCATTGGTCGCCCGTCAGGCCGACGTACGCTTGACGACCGAACATGCGGCCGCCTTGACCCAGCTTGCCGGTGTTGACGTCAAAGCCGTTTTCCAACTGGAAGATCGCCTTCAGGCCACCGCCGAGGTCTTCCGTGCCCTTCAGGCCGAAACGATCGCCCTGCAGGTTGCCACCGTACATTGCGACCAGGTTCTTGTTCGGGCCGCCGGCAGTGTTCGTCGTGTTGTGAACGTACTGGATCGACTCATCGATCAGGCCGTAAAGGGTAACGCTGCTTTGAGCATGCGCCACGCCGGTGACGCCCAGAAGCGCCAGCGAGAGGGTAGACAGGGCGATTCGTTTCATCCATTTCTCCACGCAGATGATTAGTTTGTTGTTGCGGAAAGGAGAATAGCTCACTGCCTCAAACGTTAAGAACTGGAAAAAAAAGACTGTCGCCAAAAACCGACAGACAACGCAAAGCCTTGTATTTAAAGCCCGTTAACGATTATTGCTGTTTACGCAATATTGAATCGTTGACTGCGCATTATTGTTGTTTTGTTGATAGTGAAGGCTTCGGTACCTGCAATTTAGACACTTGTTTGAATGGACTTTGTAATCTACTCGTCTAGCTGGACTGCCCGTTTGCAGCGTCTATATAAAAGTCGAGCGGCGTTGCGCTTGACGTGTGTGCTAGACAGGATTTGCACGTTGTGAGCAGAAGTGGCCGTTGCGGCTGTAGCTTGTGGCCGGGCCGCTACGGTCATCCCAGGCGAGCGCTACGATTATTGTCCGCCGTTGCGGCGCGCCACGGCGACGGCCGCGAGTCCGGCCGCGGCCGCAAACAGCACCGAGGTCCACGGATGCCGTCTCACGTAGCGATCGGCCGCGACGGCCGTGCGGCCCGCTCCGACCAGCGTGGCGGCGGCGACGCGTGTCGCCTGGGCTTCGGTCTGGACGACCGTACGGCCGAGCTTCACCGCGGTGGCCCGCGCGGAAGTCCGGTTGCGCGTTCGCACTCGCGGCGGGGCCGATGCGGGCACAGCGGCGGAAGGCGTCGAAGCCGATGCTGCTGTGCTTGCGGAAGCCGGCCCGGCGGCATGAGCTTCGCGGTTTTCCCCATGCGGCACGGCATGCGCCGATACCGTCGATGCCGCCAGCACCGAGGCGAGCTTGGCGCGGCTGCCGGGTGGCGACGCGTCCTGCATGCCCCATCCGCCGCGCGGATCGTGCATGCGCCCGCGCGCCGCTGAAAACTCCGCGCCGAGCAGGAGCACGGCGGCCGAGAAGTACAGCCACATCAGCAGCACGGCCAGCGAGCCGGCCGCGCCGAACGTGCTTGCCATCCCGGCGTGCGCGATATAGAGGGCGAACAGCTTCTTGCCCGCCGAGAAGAGCACCGCGGCGACGACTCCGCCCACGAACGCGTCGAGCCAGCGCACCTTGGCGTCCGGCAGAAACTTCAGCAGCCCGGCAAAGGCGAAAGCCAGCACCAGCAAGCCGACGCCCAGTTGCAGCAGATTGCCGATCACCACGTACGGCGAGTCGCCCCACAGCCATTTGCCGATGAAGGTGATGACCGTGTCGAGCACCAGCGAAACGATCAGCAGGAACGCGACGCCGAGTACCAGGCCGAACGAGATCAGGCGCACGCGCACCATCGCGATCACGCTCGACGAGCGCGGCCCGGTGTACGGCCACACCAGATTGAGCGCGCTATTGAGCGATGAGAAGGTGGCCGATGCGCCGATCGCCAGCATCGTGAACGAAATGATCGCCGCGACGCCACCGGCGCTGCCGCTGTGATGGGCGTTTTCGACGATGGTTTGCACGCCCGCCGCAGCCTGGTCGCCGAGCAGGCCGTGAATGTGGTTGAACAATTCACCGCGCGCGGCCGCGGCGCCGAAGAACCAGCCTGCCACCGCGATCACCATGACCAGCGTGGGCGCGAGCGAGAATGCCGCATAGAAGGCGATGCTGGCGGCCATGGCCGCGCAGCGGTCGTCGGCAAACTGTTTGAACGCGCCGATTGCCCAATTGGCCTGCTTGCGGGCCACCAACTGGAGGTTCTCGGCCGATAGCGTGTCGATGTCCATGGTCGTTCTTCTCAATGGGATGCTGGCGGCGGATACGTGACGAGGGCGCCGCGTGCTTATCGCTGAGCGGCCTCGGCGACGACGCTGCCGCCGTCGCCGCATCGGCGCCTGCCGCAAAGCGTGTGCCTGTGACTAACTATAACAAGCGCTGCAAGCACCTGGGCGCGAGACGCCGCAAGCACGCCTGCCGTTAGAATGCCGATGGACCCTCACACTTTTATCGCTATGCACTCGCACGAACTCGTCAAACAGCTGGACGTCATTCCCGCAGAACAATTGAGCGCGCATTTGCCCGCGCATGTGGTCGAGAATCTGCCGCCGCAAGGCGTGACTGTATTTGCCGTGAGCGACGACGCTTCGGACACCGCCGAATTCAGCGCGCGTTACGGCTTTGGCCTCGCGGACTGCGCGAACACGATCGTGATCCGCTACAGGAAGGAGGGCGCCGAGCATTACGCGGCGCTGGTCTCGCTGGGTTCGTTGCGGCTGGACGTCAATGGCGCAGTGAAGGCGGCACTGGGCGCGCAACGCCTTTCGTTTGCCAAACGGGAAGCCGCCGTGGAGCATAGCGGCATGGAATTCGGCGGAATTACCGCGTTCGGCTTGCCGGAAGACTGGCGCATTCTCGTCGACGCCGCCGTCATGGAGCGTGCTCAGATCGTGATGGGGGCAGGGGTGCGGGCGGCCAAGTTGCTATTGGCCCCCGACGTGCTGCGGCAATGGCCGCGCTGTGAGGTCGCCCCGCTTACGCTGCCCGCGGAGTGAACAAACGCTGAAGTTTTCCCCCGTTGCGCCGTTATTCCAGAGATTGACATGATTGTGGCGCCTGCTCTCGCGGCGCGTCGAATACAAATACAAAGGAATACGGAGATGGAACGCTTTCGCCTGAAGGTGCGGCTGTGGCTTGCGCTTGCGGTAATGTGCACGGGAATTCTGGCGATCGGCTTGTGGGGCGCTTTCAAAACGCACGATACGATGATCGCCGACCGCCAGGCCGAGCTGAAAAGTGTCGTGAGCGTCGCTCACAGCGTGCTGGATCGTTATAACGGCCTCGCCGCGGCCGGCACGATGTCGCTTGCCGACGCGCAACGCACGGCCATGGCCGACCTGCGCGCAATGCGCTACGACGGCGCCGGCGGCTACCTGGTGATCGAGGACGCGCATGCCAGAGTGCTGATGCACGGCGTGCGGGCCGATCTCGAAGGCAAGGATATGAGCGGCTTCACGGACCCGAAAGGCCGCCACGTCTTCAAGGACGGCTCCGATCTTGCCGAGCGCGAGGGCGAAGGCTTCATTCATCTGGAGTTTCTGAAGCCCGGTTCCAATCAGATGGCGCCGAAAATCAATTACGTGCGGCTCTACAAGCCGTGGGACTGGACGATCGTGACCGGCGTGTTCACCGACGATATCGACGCCGCGTTTTACACGGCGCTCGCACAGTATCTCGGCGCCTCGCTGATTTTATGCCTGCTGGTATCGCTGGTGATCGGCGTGATTCTGCGCAGCATGTTGCGGCAACTCGGCGGTGAACCAGCCTACGCAGCGCAGATTGCTTCGCGTATCGCCGATGGCGATCTCGACGTGGTCGTCGAGACGAAACCCGGCGACGACGTCAGCCTGCTGGCCGCGATGCAGCGCATGCAGCATCGTCTCGCACAAGCGATCACGCAGATTCGCAGCGGCGCGACGTTGATCTCGACTGTATCCAACGAGATTGCGGCCGGCAACGCGGACCTGTCGCGCCGCACGGAGCAGCAGGCAACCGCCCTGGGCGAGACCGCTTCGAGCATGGAACAGATCACGGCGACCGTGAAGCAGAACGCCGACAACGCGAAGCAAGCCAGTCAGCTTGCGCACAATGCATCCGAGACGGCGGCGCGCGGTGGCGAAGTGGTCGGCCAGGTGGTCGAGACGATGCGGGGAATCTCGCAGTCGTCGCACCGCATTGGCGACATCATCGGCGTGATCGAGGGGATCGCTTTTCAGACCAACATTCTCGCTTTGAACGCGGCCGTCGAAGCGGCGCGCGCCGGTGAAGAGGGACGTGGCTTCGCCGTGGTGGCGGGCGAAGTGCGCAGCCTCGCGCAGCGTAGTGCGGCGGCGGCCAAGGAGATCAAGACGCTGATCGAGGAGTCGGCGGCGCAGATTGAAGGCGGCTCGCAGTACGTGGGCCGCGCCGGCGACACCATGCAGGAAGTGGTGCACGCCGTGCGCCGCGTGACCGACATCATGGGCGAGATCAGCGCGGCGTCGGTCGAACAAAGCTCGGGCATCGAGCAGGTCAATATCGCGGTGGCGAGCATGGACCAGACGACTCAGCAGAACGCGGCGCTAGTGGAAGAGGCGAGCGCCTCGGCCGACGTGCTGAAGGCGCAGACGGGTCAACTGACGGCAGCGATTGCCGTGTTCACCCTGCCGCAGGCGCACTGATCGAGGTGTCACGCGGCCGGTTGCCCGGCCGCGCGACTGTCCCTGCTTGTGTCTGGTTGTGTCTGGCGAGCGCGCCCGGCTCAGATGATCAGACGCGAGACCTTGGTGCCTTCGAGCGACACACCGGCCATCAGGCCGCCGTTCGTCAGCACAAAAGCTTCGACCGGGCTGGTGGCGGTCGAGGTATCGACCGCTCCGTTCGCGCCGACCTTCAGCACGGCGACCGTTGCATCGGCGCCTGCCGCCCACCCCTGGCTGGCGAGGAATTTGTCGAGCGCGTCTTGCGTCATGAACAGGAAAATCAGCGCCTTGGATTGCGCGCCGATCTGCAAACCAAACGAGCCCGCGACCGTGCTGTAGTAGCCGGTTGTGCGTCCGGCCACCCGCAACGCGCCTTCGCCGTATTGCGCGCCGACCCAGAAGCCTGCTGAAATGACCGAGGGGAACACGAGCACGCCGCGCGCTTTGTCGACCAGTTCGCGCGACCCGGTGGCGTTCGCGTAGAGACGCGTCAAGGTGGAATCGACGCCGGCGTTGATCGTGTCGCGCTTGCCGGCGTTCGCCGAGGGCGAGGCGCTCGAGGATGGCGACGTGGTTGTGCAGCCGGCGAGGCCAAGACCCGCCGTTGCCAGGGCGGCGCTCGTGGTCATGATGAATTGTCGTCTGCGCATGATCGTTCTCCTTGTGCGTGATGAAGGGTGCTGTTTCTAATCTGACAAAGTGTGCCGGCGACGCCGGGAGCCCGGATGCCGGCAGCCCGTACGCCTGCTATTGAGCATTTAGCGTGCCTGACGCCACGATTGGGGTATCAGACAGCCATGATGCGCGGACGTTCACACGCGGACTCACTTCGTTCAGCACCGCTTCGCCTCGATCCGTACTCGATCCCTGCTCGATCCGTACTCGATTCCTAAGCCGCCGGACGGATATTCTGATTGTGGCGGAACAGGTTGTGCGGGTCGTAGCGGTGCTTCACGGCGACGAGACGCGCATAGTTCGGCCCGTACGCGGCCGCCACCCGTTCGCCTTCCTCCTGCGTCATGAAGTTGACGTACACGCTGCCCAGTGCGAACGGTGCGGCTGCGTCGAAGAAAGCGCGTGCCCAGGCAATGCAGCGCTCATCGTCGCTCGCCTCGTCCCAGCGTCCGTGCACATTCATCGCGTACTGCGTATCGCGGCTCGAATAGGCTGTGGCTTCGACCGGTACCCGGCTCGTCTGCGCGCCGATCTGCCCAAAGAAGATTTCGCATTGTGGCGACGGCAACGTGCCGATCGCGTCGAGCAGCGCATCGATGAGCCCATCCGGTATGGCGTCGAGGTTGTGCGACTTCCAGTAGTTGCGGGCGCCGGGCGTGAGCAGCGGATCGAACGCCTGCTGCCACATGGCATACGGCATCGGCCCAAGATGTTCGCCGACCGGCGTGCCGAAGCCGCGCACGCTCTCCACCACGGACGGTCCGTTTTCGATGGGACCTGTGTAGCACATCGCGAATACGATGACCGGCTTGCCGTGTGCCTCGGGCGGCAGGAACGGCAGCGGTGGCGCGAGCCGCAAAACGGCCCAGACGCTCAATTCCTCCGGCATGTTTTCTGTCGCCGCGCGGTACTGGAGCAGGGCATTTCTCGCCTGATCGAGTGGCAGCACGACGAGGCCGCCGTAGACGATCGGCCCTACCGGATGAAGCGCGAATTCGAAACGCGTCACGACGCCGAAATTGCCGCCGCCGCCGCGAATCGCCCAGAACAGATCTTCATGCGAGTCGGCGCTTGCGTGCAGCAGCTCGCCGTCGGCAGTAACTACATCCGCCGAAATCAGATTGTCGACGGTCATGCCGTACCTGCGGCTCAGCCATCCGAAACCGCCGCCGAGCGTCAGACCCGCTACACCCGTCGTCGAGTTGATACCGAGTGGCGTGGCGAGCCCGAACGCCTGTGCTTCGTGGTCGAAATCGCGAAGCGTCGCGCCGGGTTCGACATACGCGCGCTTCGCTACCGGATCGATATGGACGGATTTCATCGGCGACAGGTCGATGACGAGACCGTCGTCGCACAGCGCGGTTCCGGCGATGTTGTGGCCGCCGCTGTGCACCGCCAGCGGCAGGCCGTTGTCGCGCGCGAATGCCACGCCGCGGCGCACGTCGGCCACGCCGGCGCAGCGCAGGATCATCCCCGGATGCCGGTCGATCATTGCATTCCAGATGCTGCGGGCCGCGTCGAAACCCGCGTCGCCGGGCAGTAACAGTTCGCCTCGGATTGCCGCTTTGAGTTCTTCAGCGGCGCTGCTGGACACGCTAACCATGACATACCTCCAGACGTAGTAAGTGACGCTCCCGGAACACAATTCAGCTGAACAAAGTAAATCGAAAGCGTCTGGACCGGTTCAAGTTACGTCCAGTAAACGGCCCTGTTTCCGTAAGTCAAACAAAGGTAAACCCGAGTCTGCGACCGGTGCCGTGCGAAAGCATGCGTAGCAAGTGTTCGCGCGTTGCGGCGCGAATCATGACCCGTGATGATGCAGGGGATGGTGGAAGCGCTTCGGGAAAAGACGGCGGAAAAGAAGGTAGGCTGTACGTCGCGGGGGGCGTTGCGTGGCGATGCATGGGTGGCCGAAGGGCGCTGCTGCGAAGTCGCAGCGCACCGGCCGGTGCGCTGCATGCATTCCTCAGCGATCAACCCTTCACGAGGCCGCCGTCCACGATCAGATTCTGGCCGGTGACCGCGCGCGCCCACGGCGACAGGAAGAACAGCACGGCGTCGGCGAATTCTTCAGGCGTTGTCACGCGCCGCACCGGCGTTGAACTGGCGATCAGGTCGAAGACGAAGTCTGGCGTCGCCGCGCTCGCATCCGTCGTGCGTAGCAGACCTCCCGACACCATATTTACCGTGATGCCGTCCGGGCCGAGATCGTGAGAGGCAGTGCGCGTGAGCGACAACAGGGCTGCTTTGGCCGCCGTGTAATCGTGGTAGGGAACGACCGGGTTCTGGAACAGATTGGTTCCGACGTTGACGATACGGCCGAATCCTTGCGAACGCATGCCCGGGGTTGCCGCCTGGATCGTATTGAGCGCGCCCTTGAGTGAGCCGTCCAGTTGCTGCTGGAAACGCGTCCAGTCGATGGAGTCGATTTTTGGGCGGGCGTCGCCGTCGAACTGAAAGTCGGCCAGTGCGTTGTTGACCACCGACAGGACGGGCTTGCCCGTTTGAGTCCGCGCCGTTTCGAACAGGCGCGCGACGGCGGCCGGATCGGTCACGTCCGCCTGAATCGGCAGGACGCGGTTGCCGAGTTCGTCGCGGAGCGCGTGAGCCAGTGCTTCGCTCTTATGGTAATTCACCACGACGCCCGCGCCTTCGCGGACCAGTGCGCGTGTGATCGCGGCGCCGAGTCCGCGGGCGCCGCCCGTTACCAGCACCCATTGTTCGGATAAAAGCATCTCTTTTCCTGTAGTCGATGAGGTTGCGATTTTCCTATTGTCGCCGATTCGGTTTTGTTGCCCGCATGGTGGAGCGGCCAATGGATAGGAATGAAACTTACGTAAAGGCGGCGCTCGGTGTGTCCCGGAACATGCCTCGTGTCTGATTTTTGCTGTCTGTGGGATTGCCCTCATTTTTGTCTTTGCAAATTCTTCTTTGTGTCCGGATAAACACTGATTTGTTCGCGTCACGGTTCACTTTGCTGCCCGCAAACTTCTGTTTGATTCATCTGATGAAGAGAGCCGTTCGGAAAATTGAGAATAATAGTTTGGACTGCATATTTTAAAAAATTACAGCGCCATGGAAGGGAATTAACGATCTTTGACAGTGGCGAGATGCAAATAATCGGAAACGGGTCATCGATATCGCATTGCGTGGTCTAGCGCACGGTCACCACGAGGCGCTGCGCATAACTTCAACGTCCATCAGGCCCTGCTGTGCCCTTACCAAGGATTTGTTCGCGCACAGCGTGTCGTTTATTCCAGACCGGCGCAAATCCGGCTGGGATTTTCCGTTGGAGAGATGCCGGGCGTCAGGTGATTTTCAGGCGTCGCGCGGCAATGTCGACCGGGCTTTGAAGTTTCATTTTTTAACAGCGAACAGAGATTCAATCGTTATCTGGATCTGTCTTTCCAAATAGATGTTTAGGAGACTGAAATGAAAAAGCAAAACGGGGACACGCGGACGTTGGGGACAAGCAAAGCGGTATTGGCGGTTGCGGTGAGTCTTTATGCGGCGATGGCGGGTGCTCAAACGAGTCCGGCGACGCCTGCGGTGCAGTCGGCAGATTCGACGAAGCTGATGGTTGCACAGGCGTTGCCAATCACCTGCCCTCTATTCGACGCGCTTGGCTGCAGACCGGACGACGGTGGCTCGAGGGGAGGCGGCGGAATTGGAGCGGCAGCGGCTGGGGGTTTGGGGGCGACGTCGACCTCGGGTTCGCAGGGCAGCAATGGTAGCGGAACGTCGTCGACTGGGGTGGGCGCTGGGGGTTCTGCGAACGGATCGACGTCCGACTCTGCGGGATTGGGTGCCGGGAATGCGGGGAGCGGCAGTGGGGGGAAGGGCGGAACAGGTAGTGGTGGAGCGGGTGGTGGTGGGACGGGTGGTGGAGGGACGGGTGGTGGAGGGACGGGAGGTGGAGGGACGGGAGGTGGAGGGACGGGAGGTGGAGGGACGGGAGGTGGAGGGACGGGAGGTGGTGGGACGGGAGGTGGTGGGACGGGCGGTGGTGGGACGGGCGGTGGTGGAGCGGGTGGTGGTGGGACAGGTGGTGGTGGAACGGGCGGTGGTGGGACGGGCGGTGGTGGGACGGGTGGTGGTGGAACGGGCGGTGGTGGGACGGGTGGTGGTGGGACGGGTGGTGGTGGGACGGGTGGTGGTGGAACGGGCGGTGGTGGGACAGGCGGCGGTGGAACGGGTGGTGGCGGAACGGGCGGCAATGGTGACGGCGGTGGCAGCGGTGGACACCATGGTGGTGATGGTGGTCACGGCGATGGCGGCCACGGTGATGGTGGTCACGGCGATGGTGGTCACGGCGATGGCGGCCACGGTGATGGTGGTCACGGCGATGGTGGTCACGGCGATGGCGGCCACGGTGATGGCGGTCACGGCGATGGTGGTCACGGCGATGGCGGCCACGGCGATGGCGGCCACGGTGATGGTGGTCACGGCGATGGCGGCCACGGTGATGGCGGCCACGGTGATGGCGGCCACGGTGATGGTGGTCACGGCGATGGCGGCCACGGTGATGGTGGTCACGGCGATGGCGGCCACGGCGATGGCGGCCACGGCGATGGCGGCCACGGCGATGGCGGCCACGGTGACGGTGGTCACGGTGACGGCGGCCATGGTGACGGCGGTCACGGCGATGGCGGCCACGGTGACGGCGGCCATGGTGATGGTGGTCACGGCAATGGTGGTCATGGTGACGGCGGCCACGGTGATGGCGGTCATGGCGATGGTGGCCACGGTGATGGCGGTCACGGCGACGGCGGTCGCGGCGATGGTGGCCATGGCGATGGTGGCCATGGTGCTGGCGGCCATGGTGCTGGCGGCCACGGCGACGGCGGCCATGGCGATGGCGGTCATGGTGACGGCGGCCATGGCGATGGTGGCCACGGCGATGGTGGCCACGGCGACGGCGGCCACGGCGACGGTGGCCACGGCGATGGCGGCCATGGCGACGGCGGTCACGGTGACGGTGGCCATGGTGACGGTGGTCACGGCGATGGCGGTCACGGCGACGGTGGCCATGGTGCTGGTGGTCGCGGCGATGGCGGCCATGGCGACGGTGGTCACGGCGATGGCGGTCACGGCGACGGCGGCAAAGGCGACGGCGGCCACGGCGACGGCGGCCACGGCAAAGGCGACGGCGGCAAAGGCAACAGCGGCCAAGGTCATGGCGGCGGCTTCGGCGGCAACGGCAACAGCGGCGGCCATGGCGGCGGTTACGGCGGCGGCCACGGCCATTGACGCGGCGGGCGTTCCTCAGCGTGCGGCAGCCGGCAAACGGCTTCCCACGCTGATGTCCGGGCTGGGATTGGGATCACATGAGCGGACAGCCGAACATCCGCTCGCCCTGACACCCACCAACAACAGGCCTCGCTGCCGCAAGCGCGATTGCGAATTACGTCAGCGCAAGCGCAAGCTCAACCGGTTCCCAGCGCCCCCTCAAATACACGCATGACCCCCACGAGGCACACCTGCTTATTTCACCGCGGCTGACCGCACCGTGCGCACCGTATCGCGATGCGGCGCGGGCACGGCCCGCAGCAGAGCAATCATGCCTGCAATCAGAAGCACCGCGATGACGGCAAAGCCAGCGTAGACACTGCCGGTTTCTGCCTTCAGCATGCCGACCAACGAAGGGCTCACCGCACCGCCAATCGCGCCAATTGCGGTAATCGTCGCGATACCGGCGGCCGCTGCGCCGCCATCCAGATAAGCGGTGGGGATCGTCCAGAAAATGCTCAGGGTCGCGTAGATGCAGGTCGACGCCACCACCAGCAGCGCGACAGTGAAGGGCACGCTATGCGCGGCGAGCGGCAGCAGCAGAAAACTGCCGGCCACCGCGAAGCCGCAGCCCGCCACGTGCCAGCGCCGTTCGGCGTGACGGTCCGAGCTGCGCCCGATCACCACGATACCCACTGCCGTGCAAACCGAAATCGCGCCGCTCAACCAGCCGATATCGCCGATCTGTTGCACGCCGACGTGCCGTAGCAGCGTCGGAATCCAGAAGCCGACCGCGTTGAGTCCCATGAACACGCAGAAATAGATCGCCGAGAGCAGATAGATCCGCGGGTTGCGCAACACGTCGGAGAGTCGCGCGGGCGGCGCGTGGTGCGCGCCGCGCAGTTGCCGATCCGCCTCGAGCGCGGCGCTGACGTGGGCCTTTTCCGCGTCGCTCAGCCATTTTGCGTGTTGGGGACGATCATCCAGGTAGAGCATCGCCATGACGCCGAGCACGATAGCCGGTACGCCTTCGATCAGGAACAGCCACTGCCAGCCGTGCAAGCCGAGCATGTCGTGGAAATGCACCATGATCCAGCCCGACATTGGGCCGCCGATGATGCCCGCCAGCGGCACGGCCATGATGAACAGACTCGTGATGCGTCCGCGTTGCCGATCCGGAAACCAGTACGTCAGATAGAGAATGATGCCAGGGAAAAAGCCCGCTTCGGCGGCGCCGAGTAGAAAACGCAGCAGATACAGCATGCTTGCGCTCCTGACGAACATCAGCAGCACCGTCAGCGCACCCCACAGCACCATGATCCGCAAGAGCGTCTTGCGCACGCCGATACGATCCAGCAGCAGATTGCTCGGCAATTCGAACACCAGATAGCCGACGAAGAACATCCCTGCCGCGAAACCGAACACGGCGTCATCGAGTTTCAGGTCCTGCAGGAACTGCAGTTTTGCAAAACCAATGTTGACGCGGTCGATGAAATTGACCACGTAGCAGATGAATAGAAACGGCACGATGCGCCGCGCGATCTTGCGATAGATCGCGTCGTCGGGGGTCAGTGCTGGCGAGCGCTGCATGGTGTCTCCTTGCGGCCCGGCATGGTGTGACGGGCGCATATGATTTATTTGTGTGGCGCTGAGTCAGGCACCGCTCGAGACTCTATTCGAACCTCTCCCTGAGGCCGCCTGCGCGCTGTTCGTGCCAATTGCCTGCACTACCACTCGCCGAAAAAGACACCCCAGTCCTTGTGCGTGTCGGTCTTGCTTTCGACAGTCGGATTATCGATCGTGACGCGTTGTTTCAGCGAGCCGTACCAGTCGGCGAGCTTTGCATGCATTTGCGCGTGGATGATGGCGTAACCCGCGTCGGCGCCGAGATCGACGTATTCGTCCGGATCATTCGCCAGATCGAACAGTTGCGGGCGATATCCTTGCCAGTGTATGTATTTCCAGCGCGTATCGCGCACCATCCAGCCACGGCATTCGTCGGGCGTGCGACCCAGTGCGAGACGCGCGCCGCGGAAGCTATAGTCGAGTTCCGAGACCACGTAATCGCGCCAGCCTTCGGTGCGTTCCGTTTCGCCACGCGTAAGCGCCAGAACCGAGCTTCCTTCAACACGCTCTTCATAGGCCGGCAGGCCGAGCGCGTCGAGCACGGTCGGCACCACGTCGATGCCCGACACGAAGCGCGTTTCGGCACTGCCGCGGGTGGCGTCGGCACGCGGCGACGGATCGTAGACGATCATCGGTACACGCTGCACGGTGTCGTAGAACAGTTCCTTTTCGCCGAGCCAATGATCGCCGAGGAAGTCCCCGTGGTCCGCGGTAAAGACGATCAAGGTATCTTGCCAGCGGTCGAGCCGTTCGAGCGTCTCCCACAGTCTGCCGAGATGGTCGTCGATCTGCTGGATCAGACCTTGATAAACCGGCCGCACGGTGTTCGACACTTCTTCACGTGCGAAATTGGCGCTCTCTTCATGAGCGCGATAAGCGGCAACCACCGGGTGGGCATTGTCGAGTTCGGCGGGCTTGCGCGCGATCGGCATGCATTGGTCGAGGGAATACAGGTTGTGATAGGGCCGCGGCGCGACATAGGGCCAGTGCGGTTTTACGTACGACAAATGCAATGCCCACGGCGTGTCGCCTTGCTGCTCGATGTAGCGGATCGCCTGATCCGTCATGTAGGCCGTTTCGGAATGTGGTTCTGCCACTCGCGCGGGCCAGCGCACGTTGCGCATTTTCCAGCCGGAATGCACCGTGCCGCCGTCATCTTCCACACTGATGGCGAAGTCGCTCCACGGTTTGTCGCTGACGTAGCCGTGTTGGCGCAAAAAGGCCGGATAGCCGCTCTCCTTGCCAGGTTCGTGATGACCGTCGTAGCGGTCGAGTTCGTCGAACGAACCGGTCGAGAGACGCAGCCCGAGCGGACTTTGGCGCGCGATGTCGAGCCGCTGCATGCCGTTGCCGTCGGCCATGACGTGCGTCTTGCCCGCCAGCGCGAGCGAGCGGCCATTCAGGCGCAGGTATTCGCCAAGCGTCATTTCGCCGATCGAGAGCGGCACACGGTTCCAGTTGGCGCCGTGACTGCTCATCGTGCGGCCGGTGTAATACGACATGCGCGACGGACCGCACACGCCCGAGCTGACGAAGGCATTGTCGAAACGCACACCGCGTGCGGCCAGCGCGTCGATATGACGGGTTCGAAGGTAGGGATGTCCGTAGCAGCCGAGATGATCGCGGCGAAGCTGGTCGCACATGATGAAGAGAACGTTGCGGGTGTCCGCCATCTATAAGCACCGTCTGCGGCCTTGCGGCCTGAAGTAGGAGAAACCGGGGAAGGCTTCGATGCTAGAAACTAACCTGACGATTGACCTAATCAAATATATGTGCGGATGCACAATCCGCCGGAGCCGTTGCCGCCAAAGCGCGTCATAATGGCCGTCAACCCTTTGTTAGAAGTACGCTCCCGTGCCCGCGACCGACCCTCAATCGACACCCGTGCTGAAGCATCCCGAGCACATCGACGAATTTCTGCTCTACAGGCTTCACAACCTGGCGCGCCTTGCGACCCAGGGCGTCGGGTTGATGTTCAGACGGGAACTCGGCATTAGCCGGCGGGATTGGCGCATTCTTGCGTTCGTCGGCAAGTACCCGGACACGAATCTGTCCCGGCTCGCCGAATTGGCCGCGCTCGACATGGTGGTGGCGAGCCGCTGCGTCGCCAATATGGTGAAGAAGGGTTTGATTGCGAAAACGCGCCTGCCGGAGAACAAGCGTGTGACCGTGCTCGCGCTCACCGAAGCCGGCCGTCTTGTCTACGAACAGGCCCGCTTGAGCGGGCAACGCTACAACGCCGAGTTCGCGGACTGTCTGAGCGATGACGACGCGCGTTTACTCGACGGCCTGCTCAAGCGGATGGAGCAGCAAGCCGCGCAGTTGACGCAGCGCGAAATCGCCAGAAGCGGGCGAATACCCGGGGCAGTCTCGTTGCTCGGCGAGGACGTCGAATAAACCGGCACGCGCAATCACGTGGGGAGCAATAGCTCATCCGCTACAATGACGCGCACTACCCACCTGGAGACTTGCTTTGAAATCTATCGTTGCTTTGGTCGCCGCGGCTATTCTTTCTTCCACGGCGATGGCCGCCTCCACCACTGAAAAATTGCCCTCCGGCGTAATCGTTGAACATCTCACGCAGGGCACGGGTGCCCAGCCGGCCGCTGACGATGTCGTGAAGGTCAACTATCGCGGCACGCTCGCCAACGGCACCGAATTCGATAGCTCGGCGAAGCATGGCGGCCCGGCAACCTTCCCGCTCAATCGGGTGATTCCGTGCTGGACGCAAGGCGTGCAAAAAATGAA
Source organism: Paraburkholderia fungorum (assembly GCF_046026025.1). Taxonomy (GTDB): domain Bacteria; phylum Pseudomonadota; class Gammaproteobacteria; order Burkholderiales; family Burkholderiaceae; genus Paraburkholderia; species Paraburkholderia fungorum_E. Next base: position 105,651 of record NZ_JAQQFL010000009.1, read on the forward strand.
AGTCGGCGGTAAGGCGAAGCTGACTTGCCCGGCGGCCACGGCCTATGGCGAACGCGGCGTCGGCGTGATTCCGCCGAATAGCGACCTGACGTTCGAAGTCGAGCTCGTCGGTATCGTCAAGTAATACGGTACGAAATGCGTCACAGAAAACCCCGCTCCGGAGATCGAAGCGGGGTTTTTCTTTTGGGGCACGGCATCCGGACCTACACATCACTCCGTGATGCAGCCTGACGACCACTCGATCGACGGGTTTTCTAAAGCAGAAGAAGTTTTGGTCTTGCCCGATCACCACGCAGTGCAGTGCACTGCAGCGCGGTACACACAGTCACATCACGTACGGCGTCGGCATGGCTGACGCGTTTCGTCGAATACCTGGTGGCGTCGTTTCTTTTAAAGTTCTATTGCGTTCGGTCGTTTACGTTCTATTCGTGCGCGCGCTGCAACTGTCGCCTTGCGCATTCCGGAATCTCTGGTCATCATTCCTTGCGTGTCGGGAGCGCCTTTTATGAACATCGATTTTCATTACGGTGTGGTCTATATCGTTGCCCGCATCGGCGGAATGGCGGCCAACGAGGCAATCACGGTGGCGCATGCGTGTCAGTACGTCGACGACGCGACCACGTCAGGAATACTGCGTTTTTCGGGCGGCGAAACGTTCGAGCGCTTTGCTACGGCGCACAAGCTATTCGACTATACCAACACGGAAAATGACCAGAACCGACTGGTATGGGCGCCATTTCATTTTCTGCCTGCGGGTGTCGGGGAGACGCTCGAAGACAAGGCGGTGTGCCGGCCGGATAGCGCCGTGGCCCGGGACGTGGTGCGCCGGGCGATCCGGCAGCGGGGTGCCGACACGGCGTTGCACCGTCTCGGTGTGACGCTTCACACCTACGTCGATACCTGGGCTCACCAGGGCTTCGCCGGTATCGAAAGCCCGACGAATCGCGTGCATTTTCTGGAAGCGGAAGACTGCACGGCGGAAGGCTGGCTCGCCCACCTGAAGCGCGCCACACGGCATCTGGTCGAGCGCATCGAGGAGGATGTACTGACGCTTGCGCTGCCCGTCGGTCACGGCGCTGCCTTGCACTATCCCGACCTGCCGTGGGCGAAATGGCATTACATCGACGGCAGGAATGTGCCGGTCAAACGGCACAATTTGCCTGAGTTCATGCAGGCGGCCGAGATGACCTGCCGCGCGGTGCGTGCCTACGTCGCCGGGCGGGAAGATTTTGAAAACCAGTCCGGTCTGCCGGAAGATGCAAAAGCCGCGCTTACCACGCTTCTCGACACGAACCGGAATCTGGACGACAACAAGCGATTGCGGACCCTTTGCGAAGCAGTGAAAGCGGGCGCGATTCCCGGTCTGTCGGAGTCGATTCCCGAGTATGTGCCCAAGGGGATCGGCTCCTGGAAATACAAAGCGACCGGTTTGCAGTCCGACGACGACAGCGGGGACCGTCCCCAGTGGAGCGACGTCTTTGAGAAGAGCGATTACCGGCGCTTTCACGACGCCGTCAAGGAGCACCGTTTCGTGACCACGCAGGAGATCTTGCCGGCGTGCGGACTGCGAATCGCCTGAACGCTCCGGGCTATTCCGCTCTCACTTGCTGACGTTGCTCAGCCCGTTCTTCCGCCTGTTTCTTCGCCAGGTGTCTTCCTACCAGGCAGCCGCCCACCGCGCCCACTACCGCGTGGTGTCCGGCATAGTGGCCGGCGACCCCGCCCACCACCGCGCCTTTCATGCAACCGGCCGCGTTCGCCGTGCCGACTGTGAGTGAAGTCAATGCGACCGCCGCGAGGGCGGCCTTGATAGAACCTGCTTTCATCTGAAAAGTGCCTTGCTATTGAGTTTTTCGAAAGTGGCGCCGGTGCGCGCTATTTCAATAGCCGCCCCAGCGGCCGCGTTCATGCCATTCGTGCTCGCGCCATTGCTCGCGGCGCCATTCATGTTCACGCCATTCGCGGCGTTCACGCCACTCGCGAGCGCGCCAGTCGTCGTAGCCGCCATAAGCAACCGTCACTGGAGCAGGACCGTAGGCGACTGGAGGGGCGACATAAACGGGAGGCGGCGCATAGACGCCGACGGGAATGCCGATTCCGACAGCGACGTCCACGTGTGCCGACGCCACGGTCGATGCCGCGAGAAATGCCAGGCCAAGTGCCGCGCCAACGATCTTCTTGTTCATTTTCCTTCTCCTTGCACGTCCAGGTGCGATGCATCCGATTACTGCCGAATTGCCATTGCGTTGCTTCTGAGTACGGTTCGGAGTGTAGAAGGGCGATCCGGACACAGGTGAAACAGCACTGCGAGATTGGTAACGCGGGGTTACCGGCTAAAAAATGAATGATCAGCCTTTGAATCTCCAATTGCTTGCCTATAGTAGAAGCAGTTATTGCCGCATTGCACGGCGGCCGGCTTCTCTTTATGCGGGTGACTGGGAAACAGAAATGACGCCATCGAATGCTGCGATCTATCAGGCCCAGGCCTCTACACCGGCTTCATTGCGAACGCTTGCCGGCTATCTCGAGCTGGCGCTCGACGAAGGGGCGAGTGTAGTTCTGATGCGGATCGGTACGCAGGTTCGCAGTGTTTATATCGGTGATCCGTCCGGCACGCTGGAGGCGTTGACGGATCACGGCGTGGTGGCCGCCTTTCAGGCCGACGAGATGCTGGCGCTGACGCAATTGGGACTCAACCGGATAACCGCGGACGATCAACAGTACCGGTTCATGCGCAGTGTGAGGTACATCGCTGATCGCCAGGTTGTTGTTTTTACTCCGACTTAAGTTGCCGGGCAACAATCGGAAAGACTAAAGAATGCGGCGATCCGGTAGTGAACTCGAAAGTTTCGTACTCCACGGTAAGCGTTCTCGTGTGAGTCAGTTGCCTTAATAGCGGCACTGGTCTGCCTTTCTGACGCTATTCATGGCATAGTTCGATCGATTACCACATAAGGAGCGATCAAATGCCCACGTTAGAGCAAATCCAGGCGAAGCTGAAGAAGCTGCAGGCGCAAGCCGACGTGCTTATCGCCAGGAAGGCACAAGCCGCGGTCGATCAGATTCGCGAATTGATGCTCAAGCACGGCCTGACTACTGCGGATATCGAAGCAAAGGCAAAAGCGAGACGCGCCGCGCACGCCTTGAATGGACGTGCTGCAAGTGGTAAGGCAAAAGCCGCCGCAGGCAAGTCGATTCCAAAGTACCGCGATCATAAAAGCGGCGCGACATGGACGGGTCACGGGCGTGCCCCGGCCTGGATTGCCGCGGTGAAAGACCGGACTCAATTTCTTATTGACGGTGCCAGCGAACTGAAGTCCGCGGCAAAGGCAGCGGTCACTTCCGCCAAAGCGGGAAAAAAAGGCCAGCCTAAAGGTGCTCAGCCGCCCAAGTATCTCAATCCGAAAACGGGCGCCACCTGGAGCGGTCGCGGTCCGGCACCGGCATGGCTTGCAACGGTCAAGGATCGAACCCAGTTTCTGATCGACGGTGCTACAGCCACCAGCAATGTCGCCGCGCGTAAAGGCGTGACGGCGAAAAAGGCAGTGACGTCCAAAGCGGCTGCGAAAAAGAGCACCGCGGCGACTAAAAAGGCTGCGGCAAAGAAAAGCGTTGCGAAGCCTGCTGCGAAAAAAGCCGCGGTGAAGAAAACCGCTGCGGCAAAGAAGACGCCGGGTCGCAAGGCGGGGAGCAAAGGCCGAGCCGGTGCGAAGCGCGTTGTCGCCGCGGCGCCGCAAACCGCGACGGTGCAAACCGCCGCATGAGCGCAACGGAGTCCTGAAGTAGATGACTAGCTCGCTCGATGTACCCCAGCAGGAAGACCAGGTCGTCCTGCTGGACTCTGTTCCTCAGCCCGCAGCCGACGCCGCCGAACCATTCATTGTTTCCAGCGACCGCCGGGTGATTCTGGCTTATCCGATTGCCGAATCCGACTTCGAGCGGTTCGGGCCATTCGATGCCGATGACGATCCATTCTGCACGGTGCTATTTCCTGATGCCGCGTTTCATCGACTGGGGCCGCCGGGTGATGTCGATCTCGAGATCCATCCACTCGCTTCGCTTGGGCTCAGTGGGTATTCGGTTCACGAAGTGATGAATTCGTCGCTGGCCGCGGAGATCTCGGCGGTCACTTCGTCGGGTCCTGCGCAGCGCCACTTTGTCATCACGTTTCAGAACGCAACGTTCGAATGCGTGGCGTCCGACTACACGGTGGTCGGCGTGTACGGAGCGGGTGAGATTGCCAGCCGGGAAGCGTTCTCGCTGGTCCGGTAGCGTGGTTAGCGGTGAGTGCCGTTCGGTGTAGCCGTCTGTTCCCAGCCCTGACCTAATGCCTGAGCAACGCCTGCACAACGCCTGAAACGCTCGCGCGCTCGCGCAGCGTTTCGGGCTATCCCGATGCAGGACTCGTCGTTCAATATGCAGCTTTGGCGCAATGGCCGCGCAACGCGATGCCATTTCCTTTCAATAACATTTTCGTTGCCATTTCGAACATATGCTCAATGATTTTTTTAGCTTTTATTTTTGAAACATGTTAAAAAGCTTTCCGTCATCGTATATTGACATCAAGTCTTCACGCAGTGAGTGCAGACTGGCGTCAACGGATGGCGTGCGGCAAAGATTGAAGCAACGTTTTCCAAATTACATATAAATATATTACGAGGCATCGAACGCTCGATTGAAGCACGCAGCAGTCCACGTGTGCGTCAGGTAGAGTCGGCAGGCATCGCGTCGAGTGATGCAGGTTGTCGGTGCAGCAGCGGTCGTCGCGGATCGGATTTGCCGGCGTTAAAGGCAAATCGCATGGGCCTGATCCCCGGTAGTACGGCCGCAAGGCGTCCGCAAGCGCGGGCGCGGTATCGGTACGCATTTGCTTTGAGCAAGTGCATGCGAATACGCCATGCCCATCGAAAAACTCCTTGTTCCGCTACCGGCGGGCCTGAAAGTCTACGTTGAACGTCACGTATTCGATCCGGCCTTCGAGAGTGTCATTCTGATCAACGGCGCGTTGGCCACCACAGCGTCGTTCGGGCAGACAATCAAATACCTCGGCGAACGCTATAACCCAATTTGTTTCGATTTACCCTATGCGGGTCAATCGAAAGCGCATAACGTGTGCGACTTCGTTCTTACAAAAGACGATGAAGTCGACATTCTGCTGCATCTAATAGGCTTATTCGAGCCGAGCTTCCTGTTGTCGGTGTCGTGGGGCGGGGTGGCGTCGCTGCTTGCGCTCTCGCGGGCGCGCACCAGCGTGAGGCGCGCGGTGATTGCGTCGTTCTCGCCGCGGCTCAACGAGGCCATGACCGCCTACGTGACCTCGGCACGCGACCATATTGCCGCCGGCGAAAATCTGAAGGCCGCGCAACTGCTCAACGATACGGTTGGCCAGCATCTGCCGCGCATCATGAAGCTCTACAACTACCGCTATCTTTCCACGCTGCCACGCGATGAGCAGGACCAGGTGGCGTTTCACGTCGACCAGATTCTGGCCATCCGTCCGGAAGACTATCTGCACGAGTTTCGCAACATCGAGTGCGGACTGAAGTTCCTCAACGGTGAGCTCGACGACTACACCACGCCTCAAGATGCCCGCTCACTCAGCGCGCATCTGAAACGCGCCGAGTTTCTCACGATCGAGCAGGCCGGGCATTTTCTCGATCTGGAAGGCCGCTCCGCGCTGCGCCAGGTTCGGACGGCGATTTTCGACTACTTCGGCGCATCGCCGGTGCAGGCGACAGGCCGCGCGCTCGACTGCTTCGACGCGTTTGCCGCCCGTTCGCCCATCATGCCGGCGCCGCAGCCCGCGATCGCAAACGTCGCATTGCAGGTCACCGCCGATCACTCGTTCCAACAGGTCGAACTACCGTGAATATCGTTCAGAGCATTGCCATTGTCGTACCGTGGGCACTGTGGCTGCTGTATTGGGTCGCAACGTCGAACCGCGTCAAAGAGACGGCGCGCAAGGAGGCCTCGCTATCGCGCACGTTACAGTCGATTCCGCTGATTGGCGGCGGCGCGCTGATCGTGCTGCCGGACTTCAATACAGCGGCATTGTCTGTCGATCTGCATGCAATCGGGCCGCTCCAGTTGGCCGGCTTCGCGGTGCTCCTGGCGGGTCTGGCTTTTTCCGTGTGGGCGCGGCTGCATCTCGGCACCAACTGGAGCGTGTCGGTCACGCTGAAGGAAGGGCATGAACTGGTGCGTAGCGGGCCTTATGGCGTGGTTCGTCATCCGATCTATACGGGCTGCCTGCTGGCGCTTCTGGGGGCTGTGCTGATCGGCGCGCAATGGCGTGGCGCGGTTGGGCTATTGCTGATTTTCGCGTCGCTGGCGTACAAGGTGCGGGTCGAAGAGAGCTGGCTGACCGGTCACTTCGGCCGTGCGTACTCGCAGTATCGCCGCGACGTCGCCGCGTTGATTCCTGGTCTCTTCTGAGCGGTCCGAATGACGAAAGTCATCATCACCGCGATCGGCTCGGCGGGCGACGTGCACCCGTTGCTCGGCATCGGCGCGGCGTTGGCCGCGCGCGGCCATGAGATCGTCTTTTGCACGCATCCGCCGTTCGCGCAGGCTGTCTCGCGGCTGGGTTTTAGCTTCGTGCCGATCGGCACCGCTGCTGAATATGAGGCAGCGATGGCGAACCCCGCGCTGTGGCATCCACGTACGTCGTTCCGTACGCTATGGGCGGTGATCGCACCGACGCTGCGTCCGCATTTCGACACGTTGGCCGCGCTGACCGATAGCGACACCGTGCTGGTCGGCACGTTGTGGGCCTTTTCCGCCCGGCTGATGCAGGAGTTGTATCGCGTGCCCTTCGTGTCGGTGCAGGTGTCGCCGTCGACCTTGCTCTCCGCGCATGCGCCGCCGACACACCCGCGGCTGACGATTCCGCGAGGCTTGCCGCTGGCTGTGAAGGCGGCGCTGCTGCGGCTGATCGACCGGCAGGTGCTCGACAAGGTCTGCGGCCCCGCATTGAATGGGTTGCGCACGGAACTGTCGCTCGCACCCGTGCGGCGCATTTTTGGCGAGTGGCTGCATTCGACCGATGGTGTGCTGTGCCTGTTTCCGGACTGGTTCGCGCAAGCTCAGCCGGATTGGCCGGCGCCGCGCTGTCTCGGCGGTTTTCCGCTGTTCAACGATACGAGCGCACCCGCGCCCGATCCGCAACTCGACGCTTTTCTCGCTGCGGGAGAGCGACCCGTGGTTTTCACAGCGGGCTCGACTCTGATCGATCAGGATCGCTATGCAAATGCGGTGAAAGCGGCGCTGAGGGAAGGCGGGCTGCGCGGTATTCTTTTGACACCGGATGCGCCCGGCCCCGAGGCGGCCGATGCCCGGGTGGATGCGCATGCAGGCGCGCCGGGCGCGCTGCTCAAACGGCGTTATGTGCCGCTGCAGACGCTGTTGCCGCGTTGCCGGGCGCTGGTGCATCACGGCGGCATCGGCACGGCAGCGCTGGCGTATGCCGCCGGGATTCCGCAAGTGGTCACGCCATTCGCGCACGATCAGTTCGACAACGCGCAGCGTGTCGTCGTGACGGGTTGCGGCGTTCGGCTCGACAAGCCGCTGCAACCGCAGGCGCTCGCGCGTGCCTTGAAGCACGTGCTTGGCAGCCCGTCAATCGCGACGCAGTGCGGACGCGTGCAGGACCGGATCGCGGCGTCGCAGGACGGCTGCGAGGCCGCCGCACGCTATATCGAAGCGTTCATGCCGGCCGGCGTACGCACGCAGACTGCCAGCCGCACGTCTTTGCCGGCGTTGGCCGCCGTCGGGCAGAGCCTATGAGCGCCGCTACGCCGTTGCCGAAGCGCCCCGCATCGGCCGACGCGGGGCATGGCGCCGGTGCCGGTCCCGACTCCGCTGGTGCGGGTGGCATACCCCGCATGCGTGGCGCGCAGCTTGCCTTGCTGACGTTCGCGTTATCGCTGGCCACCTTCATCGAAGTTCTGGATTCGACGGTAACGAACGTCGCGGTGCCGGCCATTTCCGGCGGCCTCGGTGTGTCCAACAGCCAGGGCACGTGGGTGATCAGTTCGTACTCCGTGGCTGCGGCCATCGCCGTGCCGTTGACGGGCTGGCTGTCACGCCGGCTCGGCGAAACACGGCTGTTTCTCGGCGCGGTGGTGCTCTTCACGTTGACCTCGCTGTTGTGCGGCGTAGCCGGCGACTTTCACCTCCTGGTGGTGTGCCGGGCATTGCAGGGCCTTTTTTCCGGGCCGATGGTGCCGCTTTCCCAAACTATCCTGCTGCGCACGTTTCCGCCGGACAAGCGCGTCGTGGCACTCGCGTTATGGGCGATGACCGTGCTGCTCGCGCCGATTTTCGGTCCGGTGGTCGGCGGATGGATGATCGACAATTTTTCGTGGCCGTGGATTTTCCTGATCAATCTGCCGATCGGCATCTTCTCGTTCGTGGTGTGCCTGACGCTGCTGCGCGCCGACGCCCCCACCGCCAAGGCGGCGCCGATCGATCTGCCTGGCATTCTCCTGCTGGTTGTCGGTGTCGGCTCGCTGCAGATGGTGCTGGATCTTGGGCACGATCGTGGCTGGTTCGATTCGCCGCTGATCTTGACGCTCGCGATCGTCGCCGGGTTGGCGATCGTGTCGCTGTTGATCTGGGAGGCGGGCGAACGGCATCCGGTGATCGATCTGAGCCTGTTCCGCGATCGCACGTTTTCGTTTTGCGTGCTGATCATTTCCCTCGGCATGATGAGCTTCTCGGTAGTGGGCGTGATTTTTCCGCTCTGGCTGCAGGCCGTGATGGGCTACACCGCGTATCAGGCCGGCCTTGCCACCGCGCCGCTCGGCGTGCTCGCGCTGGTGTTCTCGATTGTGGTCGGCATTTATGCGGCCCGTTTCGACGCGCGCGTGCTGGCGACTTTCGGCTTTCTCGTGTTTGCGGGCGTGCTGTGGTGGGATGCGCATTTCACGCTGACCATGACCTTCACGCAGATCATCACGCCGGGTCTGATCCAGGGCATCGGCTTGCCGTGCTTCTTCATTCCGCTCACCGCGGCGACGCTCTCGCGTGTGTCCGACGACAAGCTCGCGGCGGCCTCCAGCCTGTCGAATTTCTTGCGCACGCTATCGGCCGCGTTCGGCACGGCAATGAGCGTCACGCTGTGGGATAACCGCGCGCTGTATCACTACGACGTCGTCGCCCAGTCGGTGACGAAATCGTCCGGCAATACACAGCGCTTCGTTCAAAGTCTGCACGGCATGGGTATCGACGGCGCGCGCGAAGTCGCCACCTTGCACCACGTCGTGCAACAACAGGCTTACATGATGGCAACCGGCGACATGTTCTACATGGCAAGCGTCACCTGCCTCGTGCTCGCCGCGATGATGTGGCTCACGCGTCCGAAGCGCGGTGCGGCGATGGCTTTAGGTCACTAAGGGGCTTCCAATGACGATCCTGGGCGCATTGATTATCCTGTTTCATCCGAGTGAGGCGCAACTCGCGCGCGCGGTGGCGATGCGCGAGATGTGTGATCGTTTGCTGGTGGTCGACAATTCGCCCGTGCCGGACGCGCGCGCCGCGACCATGCTGGGGGAGGCTGGCGTCGCGTTGCTGCATCACGGTAACCGCAACGGTATTGCCGGCGCTTTCAATTGCGGTTTGAGCGCGCTGTTCGACTCAGGTGTGGACGCCGTCGCGCTGTTCGACCAGGATTCCGAGGCGCCCGCGGATTATTTCGCGGTCATGCGCGAGCGGTGCGCGTCAATGAGCGGCCGGGCGTTCCTGGCCGGCCCGCGTATCTTCGATGAAAACGACCAACGCTTCCTGCCCGAGCTCGCGACAAGCGGCCTGACGGTCGAAAGATTGTCGATCCACGCCGACGCGGTGCTGCAGCGCTGCGCCTTTCTGATTTCGTCCGGTTGTGTCGTTTCGCGCGAAGCGTTCGAGCGGCTCGGCCGCTTCGACGAGGCGCTGTTTATCGATCACGTCGACACCGAATACTGCTTGCGCGCGCTGCTGCGCAATGTGCCGGTGTATATCGTGCCGTCGCTCGTCCTGCTGCATCGGATCGGTTCGCGGCGCCGTCACAAATTGGGTTCGCTGGAATTGACGACGATGAATCACCCTGGTTTCCGCCGCTATTACAGCGCGCGAAACGCGATGCAGCTAGCGCTGCAATATGGATTGCGCTTGCCGGTAGCGATTGTGCCCAACCTGTTGACGCTCTGGCAAATGGTGCAGATCGTCCTGCTGGAAAAAGACAAGCTGGCCAAGCTCAAAGCGATCGCCCTGGGTCTGTTCGATGGATTCTTCGGGAGAATGGGGCCGCTTGAGCGAACGCGTCCGCGATTCGCGGCCAGCGTGGCTCAGACCGCAACGACCGCTCATGCGGCAATCGCTGCCAACGTGGCTGACCCGTCGACGCTCGCTGAAATCAACACGCCGGTGGCAGGCGCACGCGCAATGCCGCGTACCTGGCATTCGTGAGGCCGCCCATGCAATTACCCCTGCCGCGCGCCTGGCCGCCTCTGTTGCCGCTACTGCTGATTGCTGCGGCGCTGACGGGTTGCGTCAACGATTCCGGTCTGCACACCAACGTCAAACCGCTCAAGCCATCCGCCGATGCGCTGGTGCAGACTATCGGGCCCAATGCGAACGGCACATGGCCGGCGCCTGATTGGGTCAAGCGCTACCGCGATCCGCAACTGGACGAACTGGTTGGCGAAGCGTTGCAAAACAATCCCGATTTGCAGATCGCCAAGGCGAGGGTAGGTGCCGCACAGGCGCAACTCGAACAGTTTGCTTCGCTCACCGGTCTCACCGGCACCGCGGGCGCGACCGTGAGCAAAGCCCGTTTGCCGCAGCCGAACGACGCGGCCAACGTATCCGTCGGCGGTCAGCAGATTCCGGTGCAGTTGTTCAACGATCCGGTGGTTTCGCCTGCCGCGTTGTTCGCCGGCCTGAGCTACCAGCTCGACTTGTGGGGCAAGAATGCCGCGCTGACCGGCGGCCTGCTGTCCACGCGCGACGCAGCGCGCGTCGATGCGGAGCAGGCGCGGCTCACGTTGACGGTCGCACTCGTCACGCTTTACTGCGAGCTCGACCGCGCGTATGCCATGCAGGACGTTCTGCTGCAGAAGCAGCAGGCCGCCGATAGCGTCGACGCGGTGTTGCGCGAGCGCGGTGCACGCGGTATCGATAATGCGTACGACTCGGCCGACGCCGCACTCAAGCGAAGCCGGCTCGCTTCGCAACAGGCGCTGAACGGCGAGCGCATCCAGTTGACCGAATTGCAGATCGGCGTGCTGAGCGGGCGTGGTGCGGAGCGGGGTTTGTCGCTGCATCGTCCGCAACTGGCCGCGGCGGCCGATGCGCCGATGCCCGCGCAATTGCCGGTGGATCTGCTGGGCCGCCGGCCCGATATCGTGGCCGCGCGTTTGCGGGCCGAAGCCGCACTCGCCAACATCGACGCAACGCGCGCACAGTTCTATCCCGACGTGAACCTGGTGGCGTTTGCCGGGCTGACAGCATTGACGCCCGCCGCGCTTTTCTCGCGCGCGGCGATGACCGGCTCGGTGGGGCCGGCGATTTCCCTGCCGTTTTTCGACCGGACCCGTTTGCGTGCGCAACTCGGCGGAGACTATGCCAATGTCGACGCCGCGATCGGTCTTTACAACAAGACCGTCGATGAGGCGCTCGGCGATGTCGCGCGTCAGCTGACCTCGTTGCGCACGGTCGATACGCTCACTACCGAGCAGACTCGCGCGGTGGACGCGGCTGCGAAAATCGTCGCGATTGCCGAGGAGCGGCATCGTCGCGGTATCGGCATGCAGAAGGACGTGACGCTGGCGGACCTGTCTTTACTTGACGAACGCGCGCAGCAAGTCGATCTGCAGGGTCGCCGCAGAATGCTGCAGGTTGCGCTGGTTGGCGCCCTTGGTGGCGGCTTTGACGTACGCAAGGTGGCCGGCGCGCCGATCGCTCACTATCAGCCGACCTTTCCCTCTCACGCACGCATCACGGACACGCACTTCGATTGAATGCACAACGATAAACAGGCACAGCATGCGGCCGGCTGGACCCAGGGGCAGCCAAACCCGTCAAGCCCGGCAGACGCGGGGAGCATACCGGGCGACGCGCACGATTCGAAACGGGTCGTGCGCCGGCGCCGTTTCGCCGTTTTCTTCGGCGTGGCGGCGCTCGCCGGAGTGGCGTGGCTCACGTATTGGGGCTTGAGCGCACGCTTTTACGAAGAGACCGACGACGCCTACGTGGCGGGCAACATCGTGCAGATCGCGGCGCAGATACCCGGCACGGTCACCGATATTCTGGTGGACAACACGCGTCAGGTCCGCGCGGGCCAGCCGCTCGTCAAACTCGACGACGCCGAAGCGGCCGCCGCCTTCGCGCAGGCCAAAGCGCAACTGACGCTCGCCGTGCGCCAGGTGGCGAACGCGACGATCTCGCGCAAGCTCTATGTTCAATCGATCGACGCGCGCCGCGCTGAACTCGCATTGGCGCAGCGCGCGCTGGCGGCGCGCGATCATGCGTCGGTGGAAGTGGTGTCGCCGGAAGAATTGGCGCGCGCTCGCGAAACCGTCGCCGTCGCGCAAGCGAACCTCGCCTCGGCGCAGGTTCAGCTCGACGCCGCCCGCGCGTTGGGCGGGAAATTTCCGGTTGAAGCCAGCCCGCCGGTTCTGCAAGCCGCCGCCCAATTGCGGCTCGCCTATCGCAACCTGCAGCGCACCACGGTGATTTCTCCCGTTGACGGCACGGTCGGCCAGCGTGCGGTGCAGATCGGCCAGCAGGTTGGCCCGGGTCTCGCACTGATGTCGATCATTCCGCTCGAACGTCTGTGGGTCGAGGCGAACTTCAAGGAAGGCCAGATTCGCAGCATGCGCGTGGGGCAGCCGGTACGCATCGTGTCGGACGTGTATGGCTCGCAAGTGGTGTATCGCGGGCACGTGGAAGGCTTTTCGGCCGGCACGGGCAGTGCCTTTTCGATGCTGCCCTCGCAGAACGCCGCCGGTAACTGGATCAAGGTCGTGCAGCGTGTGCCGATTGTGATTTCGCTCGACGCGGCTGAACTCGCGGCGCATCCGCTGCGGCTTGGGCTCTCGATGCAGGTGTCGGTGGATACGCATGTGCGCAGCGGTCATCTGATCGGCAACGACACGCCGGCGGCGACGCAAAGTACCCGCGTTCACGATAACGTCTCGCGCGACGCCGACGCGCTGATCGCACAAATCATTCGTGACAACAGCGACCGTGGCGGTGCCGCTGACTAGATTCGTGCTCCGCGCTGCAGATAGATTGCGGCTAGTTGCCCGGATCGACCACGGGCTTATCCGGATCCGCCAGGGTTTTATAGGGCAACGACGCCGCGTGGGGATTGCTTGTGGTGTCGTCGATCACGCGATCGACATCCGCGGTTTTCGCGAGTTCCCTGAGGAACGTCTGTTTGTCGAAACCCGGCGTGACGCAGCCCTGTACGTAGATGAAGCGGCGTTGCAGCGTGAACCACAGTGTGGACTGCTCGCGCCAGTGGGTGGCGTAGTTGATATTGGCGAGCCGCCGTTGAACGGCGTCCGCGATTTCCGCGTCGTAGAGGTACGCGTTCGACAGACGGCAGCGGCCTTCCACCCAGCAGCTATTGCCGCGCTCGATCCGGTAGTGACTATCGTCGAGCCATTCCTGCTCGGTTTCCAGCGGGCCTAAGGGCACCGGGCATTCGCTGACCGCCTGGGATACCTGAAAGAACGGATCGTGCCCGCGATTGACGCGTTGCGCTTCGGCATGGGCGTGTGCCGCGCTTACGACGATCAGGAGACTCGCCAGGTGCGGTGGGATCAGGCGTTTCATCGTCATCGGCTCCGGGATGTTGAGCGTAGGGTAGACGGATCGACGGTTTTGATTCTCGGCTACGTAGACGAGATTATGTCGTGGGGACTCGGGATCTCACTGGTTCTTGCGACGATTTTCGACGGCGAACTTGATCAACTCGGCCTGGCCTTCGATATCGAGCTTGCGTTTCAGATTCAGCCGATGCGTCTCTACCGTGCGCACCGACAAATCATTGCGTTGCGCGATCTGCTTGCTCGAGAGACCTTCGGCGAGCGCATCGAGAATATCGCGCTCGCGCGGCGTGAGCCGTTCAACGGGCGACTGCGTCGCCGAGGCCTGAATCAATCGTGCGCCCAGCCCCGCGCTGAAAAACGTCTTGCCTTCCAGCACGGCGCCAATCGCCTGAATGATTTCGGTGGCGGGCGAGTCCTTGAGCACGTAGCCACTCGCTCCTGCGCGCACCGCCTGGGTCACGTACTCGAGGTTGTCGTGCATGGACAGCATCAGCACGCGAATCGCCGGGAAGCGCTCATGAAACATGCCGGCCAGCGCGATGCCGTTGATCCCGCTCATGCCGACATCCATCAACACCAGGTGTGGCTCGTGACTGGCGGCGAGCGCGAGCGCTTCCTGCGCATTGCCCGCTTCGCCGACGATTTCGATGTTGCGCACGGCTTCGAGCCGGGCGCGCAAGCCGTCGCGCACCAGCGGGTGGTCGTCGATGAGAAGCAAACGGGCGATGGCGAGGGACATGTCGTTCATAATCAGATTTTTTGCAAGGCTGGCGATTGATGCGCGGACGCTGCCACGGGCACACGCGCGGTCACGATCGTATGACCCGCCTGCGAGCTGAGCGTCAGCTTGCCGCCCAGTGTATCCAGCCGTTCGCGCATGTTGCGCAGACCCACACCCGCGCGTGGATTGACGAGTGCGCGCGCTACGTCGAAACCACGCCCGTTGTCCGAGATCGTCAGCGTGACGGCGTCGTTCGATACCTCTAGCGATAGCGCCGCGCTGGATGCCTGAGCATGCCGCACGATGTTCGTCAGCGCTTCCTGGGCAATGCGAAACAACACCGTATTCACCGCTTCCGGCAAGGATACGGCATGCGTGTGGGCGATCTGCGTGAAACCGATCTGGATGCCGGACTGCTCGCTCAATTCACGTGTGAGCTGTTCCAGAGCGGCCGCAACGCCGAGATCGTCGAGCATTGACGGACGCAGTGCGTGAGAAATGCGGCGCACTTCTCGCAAGGTATCGCCGATGCGCGCAACGCTCGTGGATAGCGCGGCTTCCGCTGCGGGCACACGCACTTCACTGCGCTCGAACCGCGCCAACGCCGATTCGAGCAGCAGCTTCACCGAGACCATCATCTGGCTGATGCCGTCGTGCAACTCACGCGACAGGCGTGCCCGTTCGTTTTCCTGCGAGTCGACCACCTGTTGAGCGAGCCGCTTCAGTTTCGCATCCGCGCTGCGGTATTCGGTGACGTTGAGCACCAGCGCACACAGTGCGATCACGAAGAGTCCGGCCACGGCGATGCCGTCGATCCACTGCATGGTGCGATCGATGTTGGCCGCCGCGCCCTCGTCGATATGGGCGAGTGTGGCATCGACATCGTCGAGATAGATGCCGGTGCCGATCATCCAGCCCCAGCGTTCGAGCGGCACCACGTAGCCCAGTTTCGACGCGAGCTTGCCTGTCGATGGACGATGCCAGACGTAGCGCACATAACCGCCGCCGCGCGAGGCCGCGGCGAGCAGTTGCTGGATTGTCAGCGCGCCTTGCGGATCGCGCAGCGCCCAGAGGTCACGTCCAACGAGGTCGGGTTCGCGCGGATGCATCAGCGAGCGGCCGTGCATGTCGTAGACGAAGAAGTAGCCGTCCTTGCCGAAGTCCATTTTCCCGAGGATATCGAGCGCGCGGGTGCGCAACGTCGCATCGTCGCGCGCATTATCGCGGCCCGCGTCGTAGAGCGGGGCGATCGCCGTGGTCGCGAGCTCGACGTAGTGCTTGAGCTCGATTTCCTTGCTGGCCATATACGCGGCCTGGGTGGTCGCGTGCTGCGTTTCGGCAAGCGCCGTGGCTTCCCGGCGTACGCCGGTTTCAATGCTGACGATGGCCACCAGAAAGGGCACGATCGCCAGCAGGACAATCTTTGCTTTGAGTTTCATCGTAGACAGGACCGCCAACGGGCTACGTAGTATTACGTAGCCGGCATACGTAGTTGCGCGCTTGTGAGGATGCTCACGAAGGCGAATACTACATCCCCGCAGCGTGCCGCGCCTTCCGGCGTGCGTTGTTGCGGTGCACCTGGCGGTGGCGCTCGAATGCCGTGCAAAAAAAGCAAACTCCGGTTTTGCCGCCTAATATCAGGTAACCGGTTTTCCGCGTACCCGGCCACAAGCCCTGGTGCGCGGTTTCAATAATAGACTTAGGAGATGTTCGTGGAGACCTCCCAACCTTCCGGCCGTTCATGGCTATGGATTGTCTTGCTGATTCCGTATATCGCGTTGCTGTGGTTGCCGTTCTATAACGACACGCGGCCCTCGTTTGCAGGCTTTCCGTTCTTCTACTGGTATCAGTTCTTGTGGGTTCCGTTGACCTCGCTACTGATTTACGTCGTGTACCGGGGTGTCAAATGAGCGATATCAATCCTGTGAACCCGGTTGCGATGACCGTCTTTATCGCGTTCTTTGTTCTTGTCACTGTGATTGGTTTCTTTGCCGCGCGCTGGAAGCGGGGCGATCTGACGCAATTGCACGAGTGGGGCCTTGGCGGCCGCCAGTTCGGCACGGTGATTTCGTGGTTCCTCGTGGGCGGCGACTTCTATACCGCCTATACCGTGATCGCGGTGCCCGCGCTGGTGTATTCGGTGGGTGCGTATGGTTTCTTCGCGCTGCCGTACACGATCATCGTCTATCCGTTCGTGTTCGCGGTGATGCCCAAGCTGTGGAAGATCGCCAAGGCGAAGAACCACATTACCGCTGCGGACTATGTGCAGGGCGAATACGGCGGCAAGTGGTTTCCCGCCGCGGTGGCGATCACGGGTATTGTCGCGACCATGCCGTATATCGCGCTACAACTGGTGGGTATGCAGGTGGTGATCAAGGGGCTTGGCGTGACCGGTGAAATGCCGCTGATCGTCGCCTTCGTGATTCTTGCGCTGTACACGTATGCGAGCGGTTTGCGGGCACCGGCGATGATTGCGTTCGTCAAGGACATCATGATCTATATCGTCGTGATCGCGGCGGTCTGGCTGATTCCGGCGAAGCTCGGTGGCTATGCGCATGTGTTCGACGCGGCGGATACGTATTTCAAGGCCAAGGGTGGCGCGACGGGGATTATTCTGAAGCCGACGCAGTTCACCGCTTATGCGTCGCTTGCTTTGGGCTCGGCACTGGCGGCGTTCATGTATCCGCATACGATGACGGCGGTGTTGTCGTCCTCGTCGGCTAACACGGTGCGCAAGAATGCGATTTTCCTGCCGGCGTATACGTTGTTGCTGGGGTTGATCGCGTTGCTTGGTTATATGGCGATTGCGGCCGGCGTGCATGTAAAGTCGGCGTCCGACATGGTGCCGGCGCTGTTCAATACGCTGTTCCCGTCGTGGTTCGTCGGCTTTGCGGCTGCGGCCATTGCGATTAGCGCGTTGGTGCCGGCCGCGATCATGTCGATTGGCGCGGCCAATCTGTTCACGCGGAATTTGTGGCGTCCTCTGGTTTCGCCGAATATCACGCCTGAGGCGGAGGCAACGACTGCGAAGGTTGCGTCGCTGGTCGTGAAGTTCGGGGCGCTGTTGTTTATTGTGTTTTTGCCTACGCAGTATGCGATTGATCTGCAGTTGCTGGGTGGGGTCTGGATTTTGCAGATTTTCCCGGCGATTGTGTTTTCGCTGTACACGCGGCGGTTGAATACGCCGGGGTTGTTTCTTGGATGGCTTGTCGGGATCGTGTTGGGGACCGGGTTGGCTGTTTCGCAAGGGCTCAAGCCGGTGTTTGCGTTGCATGTTGGGGATGCTGTTTATCCGCTTTATATTGGGTTGATTGCGTTGGTGGTTAATATTTTGGTGAGTTTTTTGGTGTCGGTTTTGTCGCCGCGTAGAGGTGTCGCTGTAGCTGGAAGTTGATGTTGGAGGGGCTGGCGCTTATGGGTTGTTTGCCTGTGGCGTTGGCCTTTTCCTGGTCTGGATTCTTTGGTCTCTCCTTGCTTTGTTAGTGGTCTGTTGGCGTTGCCCTCGTGGTTGATGTGGGTTCTTTGGCCTCTCCTTGATTTGTTAGCGGTCTGTTGGCGTTGCCCTCGTGGTTGATGTGGGTTCTTTGGCCTCTCCTTGATTTGTTAGCGGTCTGTTGGCGTTGCCCTCGTGGTTGATGTGGGTTCTTTGGCCTCTCCTTGATTTGTTCGTGGTCTATTAGCGTTGCCCCTGTGCGGGGCGGCACCTACTTTTCTTTGCCTGCCGCAAAGCAAAGTAGGCAAAAGAAAGCGGCTCAAACCGCTAGTTCTTAAGCGGGTCCCCCGCGCAGTCACGGTAGTGGTGCATCTGGAATCTGTGTTCTCGCACATTCAGCCCTGGTGACAAGGCAGTCATTCTTCCGGCGGCGCTGCGCGCGCCGACGCGCAGTTCGAACCCCATCGGCTGCGTTTTCGCGTTTAGACCTCATCCGGCGTGGTGGCTCGGTCGTTACCTGGTTCGTAGCCTTTGTCGAGTCTGGTGTTTCGTTCGAAGTCCGAATTTCAGACGGTGCAGGCCGCCACGACTTGCTGGTCAGCGATCGTGAAGCCGCAATATTTCTGAAAGTGGGCGTAGGCGTATTCGGGTCCCCGAGGCGAAGCCGATGGCCCTGCCGCTCAAAGCAAAGCCATGGGTTTGCGGATAAACCCTTCCGGCGAGCACGTAGTGCGAGGCGGGAGGTATGACTGCCTGGTCACTCACGTCGAATGTGCGAGAACACAGATTCCAGATGCACCACTACCCCCTCCAAGCCAGGGGACCCGCTTAAGAGTTAGCGGTTTGAGCCGCTTTCTTTTGCCTACTTTGCTTTGCGGCAGGCAAATAAAAGTAGGTGCCCCCCGCACAGGGGGAACGCTAATAGACCACTAACAAAGCAAGGAAAGGCCAAAGTCCGAATGCCACAGCATGGCGTATCAAGGCAAGGCCAAAGTCCGAATGCCACGGCATCACGTATCAAGGCAAGGCCAAAGTCCGAATGCCACGGCATCACGTATCCATTCAAAAAGCATGGCATAGCATTTTTGCCGGGTGGTCTGCTAGCATGGCAAACAATTTGTAATGACATTCGGTTCAGGCGCTCATTGCCGCCATTCGGTTTTTGCCGGGCCATGAATCCCGGCAGTCACAGCGACTCATCCGGAGATGCAACGAGCATGCGGAATCTGAATTTTGCTGTGAGCCGCAGGTTGACAATCCAGGCAGCCTCCTGCGTAGCGGGTCTCGGACTCCTGTTCGTATCCAGTGCAGCTCACGCTCAGGAGTTTTCGCTGTTCGGTGGCGGCTCTCGCGCGGGCAGCACGAATACCTACACGTGGGCATTCAACTATCAGGAAGGGCTCGGGCAATACTTCGCCGCGAGTTTCACGTGGCTCAATGAAGGTCACATCCCGGACCATCACCGCGACGGCCAGATGATCCAGTTGTGGGGCCGCATTCCTGTAGGGAGTCCGCAGTTCGTCCTGCAGGCGGGCATCGGCCCGTATCGTTACTTCGACACCACCACCGCTCAGCAAGGCGGAAGTTATTCGGACACTCACGGCTGGGGTGTCGTGTATAGCGTGCGTGCGGCGTACTACGCGTCGAGCCGGTGGATCACGCAATTGCAGTTGAATCGCGTGCATGTGCAACGCGGGCCGGATGCGACAAGCGTGATGTTCGGCGTCGGCTATCAACTCGACGCGCCTGGCACACCCGGTCCGCGCGACTGGGCGAGCGGCAGCACGCACAAGGTCACCAACAACGAAGTCGCGGTCTACCTCGGCAAGACCATCGTCAATTCAACCAGCTCGCCGAGCGCAGTGGGCGGTGCGATCGAATACCGCCGCGGCCTCGCGAAATACCTCGACGTGACGCTCGGTTATCTCCACGAAGGCAGCAGCAAGGTGGCGCGCCGCGACGGCTTGACCAGCCAGCTCTGGGCAACGCGTGCCTTCCTCAACGACAAGGTAACGCTCGGGCTCGGGCTCGGCGCTTACTACGCGGTCAACGAGAACGAAAATAGCGAATCACCGGGACCAGGCGCCGGGAAGTTCTCCGGCCTTGTCACGATCGCCGGCGCCTATCGTCTGACCGATCACTGGGAAGCGCGGATCGCGTGGAATCGCGTCGTGACGCGCTATGATCGCGATTCGGATGTGATTTTCGGCGGTGTGGGCTACCGATGGTGAATGCTCACCGTGCCAGCAGAAGCTGTCTTCTAGAACCGATAGTAAAGATTCACACAAAAACCGGAGAAGAGCATGAGAGCCAGCACCATCGCCGAGCGGGAAGCCCGTGGCCGTGCCGCCCGCGAGCATTCGAAGCGGTCGAGCCATCGTACGGTAGGCGAATTGCATCGCAACCCGATCGAGTTGCTTAAGCAAAGCAGCGAGGGGCGAGTCGAAAAACTCGTGCCGCTGCGCTATGGGCGCATGGCCGTGTCGCCGTTCACGTTCTTTCGCGGTACCGCGATCATTCAGGCGCACGACCTCAGCCGGATTCCCGACACCGGCCTCACCATGCCGATTTGCGGCGATGGCCATCTGATGAATTTCGGCGGGTTCGCGACGCCGGAGCGCCAACTCGTATTCGACCTGAACGATTTCGACGAAGTCGCAACGGGTCCTTTCGAATGGGATCTGAAGCGCCTGACCGCGAGCCTCGTGGTCGCCGCGCGTCACATGCGTTTGAGCCGCGGCACCGCCGAGCATCTGGTGATGACCGCCGCCACCGAATACCGCGATCGTATGGCGCAATACGCGCAATGCGGCGCGCTCGAACTCTGGTACGACCGCATCACCTTCGATCTGATGGCCGAGACGGCATTGACGCCGGAGCGCCGCCGCGCCGTGCGCCGCGGCATGGAAAAGGCCGCGGGCCGTACTCACGAAAGCCTGCTGGAAAAAATGGCGGAATTCGATGGCAGCCGCTGGTCGATTCGCGACGCACCGCCCGGACTCTTTCATGTGCATGGCGCCAATACGCTATTTTCAGCCGATGACGACTGGTTCACGATCGGCAATTGGAATCAACTGATCGAGCGGACATGGAGCGAATACCTGAAGACCTTGTCGCACGACCGGCGCGAGCTGCTCAGTCATTTCACCGCACAGGATCTGGTGTTCAAGGTGGTGGGCGTCGGCAGCGTGGGGACACGTTGTCTGGTGATGTTGAATGTCGATCACATGGGCAAGCCGCTGTTTATCCAGATCAAGGAGGCGCGGCCATCGGTGATCGCGCAGTACTACAAGTCGCCGTCGCTCAAGCACGAGGGCGAGCGGGTGGTTCGTGGGCAGCGCATGCTGCAGGCGGCGAGTGACATCTTCCTCGGCTGGGCGAGTGGACCGTCAGGACGTCATTTCTATTTCCGGCAACTGCGCGACATGAAACTGTCGGCGAACATCGAGTTGTTCGATACCGACCTGCTCGAAGGTTACGCAAAACTGTGCGGCTGGATCATGGCGCGCGCGCATGCCAAGGCGAGTGGCCAGGCGATCGAAGTCAGCGCGTATATCGGCCGCGGCGATCAGTTTGCGGAATCGCTTACGGCTTATGCCACCAGTTACGCGGACCAGGTGGAACACGATTACGACGTGTTCCTGAAGGCCTGTCGCGGCGGCGAACTCGAGGCGCGCACGGACGAAGACATGGCGGCGGATTTCCGCGTTTGACCGTAGCGCGTGAAAGCCGCTTAAGGGTTATTTGAGGGGGCGTTTGCATGGCTCGCCGCGCACCGGCGGGCTGGCCGTGCGTAAGAGACGCCCGTAAGGGACGCCCGGCTCAGTCGTCGATACGAGCTTCACGCAGCGTAACAAAGCGCAAATGCCGCCGACGGGCCTCGTCGATCACACGTGGCAGGACGGCCAGTATCAGCGGTTTGCCCTCCATGGTGAGCGCGGCATTGCCGTCGTGCAGCAGCAGAATGTCGCGCGGGGCAAGGCCGTCGAGCAGCCGCTGCGTGACCACTTGCGGATCGCGCTCGCGCGTGTCGTAACCGCGCCGCGTCCACGCCGCCAGTCGCAGATCGAGTTTGCTCAGCACGGGTTCGAGAAAGATGTTTCGCAACCCGGCGGGGGCGCGAAAGAACATCGGCCGCTCGCCGCTCAATGTTTCGAAGGTGCGCTGCGCCGCGTCGATTTCGCGCGTGAGTGCGGCTGGAAATGTGATCGAAAAAGTGTGCACGTGAACTTGCGAATGGTTTTCCAGCGCATGACCGCGTGCGACGATTTCACGTGCGATCTCCGGATAGCGTTGCGCTTTCTCACCGATGCAGAAGAAGGTGGCGCGAACCTTGAAGGCATCGAGCAGATCGAGCACTTGCGGCGTGACGACCGGATCGGGACCGTCGTCGATGGTCAATGCGATTGCGTCTGCGTTGCGCGCGCCGGCCGGCAGGTGGGTCCAGTTCGGGCCCAGCAGCGAGGTGCGCGGCAATAGGCCGGCCACCGTGAAAATAGCGTGGTTCGCGAAGATCGCGGCCAGCCACCAGGGCCACGCGGCGGGCGTCAGCAGGCACCCGGTCAACACGAGTACGTGCCAGGCGGCGGTGGCCGTGAGCATCGGCGGATAGCCGGTGCGCGGCCAGCGGCGCTGCAGCGCCGCCTCACCGCCTTGCGGTGGGGTGAAAAGTGGGTTCATAAAGCGTGCTTCCTGTCTTCCTTCCACCATCCTGGGAAGGCCTTGAATTGCGCATACGACGCGCAACGGCGAACGATACCATTGATGCGCCGATCGGCGCGGCCACGCACAGGAAAGGCAAATAATGAAAGCACCTTGAAAGACGTTATGCTTCGCGAGGCCCATGCTTTCAAAGCGGGCATGCTTGCCTGTTCCTCTGTGCTCACTTCGCCGGTTTTGCCGGTCATGCATCCATGCGTTTGCGTCACATCGAAATTTTCCACGCCATCATGCGTACAGGGTCGCTCTCGAAAGCGGCGGAACTGCTGTGCGTCTCCCAGCCCGCCGTCAGCAAGGCGCTCGCGCAGGCTGAGCGCAGTCTTGGTTTTGCGCTGTTCAATCGTGTGCATGGGCGCTTGCAACCGACGCGCGAAGCCGAGCTGCTGTTCTCGGAGTCGCAGAAGCTGCAGGCCAATCTGGACGGAATTCGTCATCTGGCCCGCAACCTGGCGTTGCAGCCGGAGGGGCATTTGCGCATTGGTTGCTTGCCGAGCCTTGGTTTGAGTCTGATTCCGCAGGCGGTGCAGGCATTTCGCCAGGCCCATTCACGCGTGTCGCTGAAAATCCAGACGCGTCATACGGAAGAACTGCTCAACGCGTTGCTCACCCGCGATCTCGACCTCGCGGTCGCACTGAATCCGCCGGCGCGACCGGGCATTGTTGCGGTCGAACTGGGCCGCACGGCGATCGTTTGCGTCGGTCCGCCGGATGATCCCGAAGCACAGCAGCCCATCGATCTGCCAGCCTTCCTCGCTCACGACTGGATCAGCATCGGCAATAGCGACCCGCTTGGCGAGCTGATCGGCAATGCGCTGGAAGCACAGGGACTCGACGAACGCGTGGCGGCTGTCGAAGCACAGACCTGGTATGTGGCGCGTGCTCTTGCCGCGCGCGGCATTGGCTACGTGCTGCTTGACGAACTGACTGCGCGCGACGGCGCGGAACCCGTTGCGATCCGTCCGGTGACGCCCGCGCTCTCGGTTGGGGTCTTCGCGCTCTGGCGCGACGGCGGGATGGACTCGCAAGCCGGCAAGGCGTTTCTCGACGTGTTGCGCGCGCCTTTCGCGTAAGCCTCCGTTCGAGCGCTTAACCCTGGGTTATGGAGCCGTGCTTCTGCTCATTTGATGTGCGGTTTTCGTCGCGCCACACTCATGGTGAACGATTCGGCGAACGATTCTCCTGAGGGGTGGATGGCAATGCGGGTGTGTGTACTCGGCGCAGGCGTGGTGGGATTGACGAGCGCGTACCAACTGGCGCGCGACGGCCACGACGTGACGATTCTCGAAGGCCGTGACGGCGCGGCGCTCGAAACCAGCTTCGCGAACGGCGGCCAACTGAGCTACAGCTATGTCGCGCCACTGGCCGATCCGTCGGTCTTGCCGCACTTGCCCGCGTGGCTGCTGCGAAGCGATTCGGCCTTGCGCTTTGTGCCGCGTCTCGATGTGCAGCAATGGCGCTGGTGCCTGTCGTTTTTGCTGGCGTGCCGCAGTAGCCGCGCGCGGCAAACGGCCATGGAAATGCTGCAATTGGGTGCCTTGAGCCGAACCGCCTTGCACGAGCTGGTGCAACGCGAAGCCATCGACTTCAATTATGTGCGTAACGGCAAGCTCGTTGTGTATCGCGATACGCAGGCGTTCGAGGCGGCGCGCCGCAAGATGGCGGTTCTGGCGGCCGCGGGTTCCGACCAGCGCGCGCTCGATGCCGCTGGGTGCGTGGCGCTGGAGCCCGCGCTCGAACACGCGCAGCCGCTGCTGGCCGGCGGTATTCATACGCCGTCTGAAGAGGCGGGCGATTGCTACCGCTTCGGGGTGGCGCTCGCCGGATTGCTGCAAGCGCGCTATGGCGTGGCGATTCACTATGCTGCGCCGGTTCAGTCGATGGTGATCGAAGGCGGACAGGCCGTGGCGGCGCGCACGCCGCGAGGCGACATCCGCGCGGATGCATTCGTGGTGGCGTTGGGCAATGGCAGCGCGCCCTTGCTGCGCACGCTCGGCGTGCGCTTGCCGATGTATCCCCTCACCGGTTATAGCCTGACCTTGCCCGGCACGACTGGCACGCCCGGCCACGCACCGCGCGTCAGCGTGACCGATCTGCATCGCAAGATCGTGTATGCGCCGCTTGGCGAGCGCCTGCGGATTGCCGGCATGGTGGAGATCGCAGGCATGAGCGTCGCGCAACGCGAAAGGCGCCTCGCCTTGCTCAGGCGCCAGGCTCAGGAAGTCTTCCCGGACGCCGGCGACTATGCGCTTGCCGAGACCTGGTGCGGGCATCGTCCTGCTACCCCGGACAGCAAACCGCTACTCGGCGCGACGCAGTATCGCAACCTCTGGCTCAACACCGGGCACGGCGCGCTCGGTTTCACGCTGGCCTGCGGCAGTGCGCGCGTGATCGCGGATGCGATCGCGGGCCGCACGCCGCCGCTCGACCTGAGTGCCTACGCGTGGCAGCGCTAGGCGTGGCACGCAATACAGCAGCATTCAGTTCATCCGCGGCTCATTCGCGATTCACCCGCCATTTACCCGCCGTTCACCCGCAGTACGGCATGGCAAACGCACTTAACCAGCACGCGCCACTTCGGCACATATGAAAGGAGACGTCATGAAACTCGCAACAGCACTGACTTCGATCGCAATCGCCTCGATGCTGACCGGCGCCGCACACGCGGAAGACTCGAGTGCCACGCTGAAAAAGATCCGCGAAACCGGTGTGATTTCTCTCGGCGTGCGCGAATCGTCGGTGCCGTTTTCCTACTACGACGAACAGCAGCAGGTGATCGGCTACTCGCAGGCGATCGCGTTGAAGATCGTCGAGGAAGTGAAAAAAGAATTGAATCTGCCGAACCTGAAAGTGAAAGAAATCCCGATCACGTCGCAAAACCGGATTCCGCTGGTGCAGAACGGCACCATCGACATCGAATGCGGCTCGACCACCCACACCAAAGATCGTGACAACCAGGTGGCGTTTTCGAACAGTTTCTTTCAGTACGGCGTGCGCATGATCGTGAAGAAGAGCTCGGGCGTAAAGGACTTTTCCGATCTCGCGGGCAAGACGGTGGTGACGACGGCGGGCACCTCCGAGGAGCGCCTGCTGCGGCAGATGAACAGCGAGAAGGGCATGGACATGCGCCTGATCAGCGCCAAAGATCACGCGGAATCGTTCCTCAACGTGAAGACCGGCCGTGCCGTCGCATTTGTGATGGACGACCCGCTGTTGTATGGTGCTAAAGCCAAAGAGGCGGATGCGAATGACTACCTGATCACCGGCACGTCGCCGATGTCCGAAGTGTATGGCTGCATGTTCCGCAAGGAAGATCCGGGTTTCAAGAAACTCGCCGACGGTGTGATCGCGCGGCTGCAAACCTCGGGCGACGCGGCCACGATGTATCAGAAGTGGTTCATGCAGCCGATTCCGCCGAAGGGCATCAACCTGAACTATCCGCTTTCGGCGGATATGAAGTCGCTGTTCGCGAACCCGAACGACCGCGCGCTGGATTGATCGATAGCGTGGCCCTGTCAGGCGTGTCGTGTGCAGCCAGTCGGTGAAACAAGGAGATACGTGGTGACAGGAACGGGAATCAGGAAAGTGGCGCTGGTGACGGGCGCGGGCAGCGGTATCGGCCGGGCCTGTGCGTTCAGGCTGCTGGAACATGGCTATAGCGTCGTACTTGCCGGGCGCCGCCAGGCGCCGCTCGACGCGGTGGCCGAAGAAGCGCGGCAGCGGGGCGGCGACGCGCTCGCCGTGGCCTGCGACGTGACGGACGCCGACAGCGTCACTGCGCTGTTCGACGCGATCCGCGCGTGGCGAGGGCGGCTCGATGTGCTGTTCAATAACGCGGGCCGCAACGGCTCGCCGGTGGATATCGACGAACTCGATATCGACGAATGGCGCTCGGTGGTCGACACCAATCTCACCGGCGTGTTTCTCTGCACACGCGCGGCCTTCGGTCTGATGAAAACGCAGACGCCGCGAGGCGGGCGCATCATCAACAATGGCTCTATTTCCGCGCATGCGCCGCGGCCGAACAGCATCGCCTATACCGCGACCAAACACGCAATTACCGGCATCACGAAAGCGGTTTCGCTCGACGGCCGCCAATACGACATCGTGTGCGGGCAGATCGACATCGGCAATGCCGCCACCGAGATGGCCGAGCGGATGGCGCGCGGCGTGCCGCAGGCGAACGGCGAAATCGCGGTCGAGCCGTTGATGGACGTGCAGCACGTCGCCGACGCGGTGCTGCATATGGCGGAGTTGCCGTTGTCGGCGAATGTGCAGTTCATGACCATCATGGCGAGCAAGATGCCGTTTGTCGGCAGGGGCTGAGCGGGCGGCGTGGCGTTCGTGGCGCGAGCGGCATGAAGGGCGGCTTGGGGGCGTGAATTGAAGTCATGCATTCAGGTCGAGCCGCCGCCGCGCGCGGGGTGGGAGATCAACTTATACTGAGCGCTTCCCGCCTTTCGAAAAAGCGATTCGCCGTGCCCCGAGCCACACCCAGGGACGACCCGCAGCCGGTGCCGCCCGCGCAGCCCGATCTCGACGATTGTTGTCATAGCGGCTGTAATCCGTGTGTCTTCGATCTCTACGATGAAGCCCTCGAGCGCTATCAGTCCGCGCTCGCCGAATGGCAAACGCGGCAAGCACGGCAGGCGGCGCCGACAGTGCGAAAAGCGCACGAGCGGCCGGGCAAACCGCGCACGCGCCGCTGACCGCTGTTTCAGGTTCTACACCCAGGCCGCAGCCACACCCCATCTCCGTCATGACCGATCTTCAGTCCGCGCACGTCGAACCCTTCAACGAATCGCACACGCTGGACGACCTGCATACCTTCGTGCAGCGTTATCCGCGTCTGTTCGTGCTGACCGGCGCGGGCATCAGCACCGACTCCGGTATTCCAGGCTATCGCGACGACAACGGCGCATGGAAACGTTCGCCGCCGATCACGCTGCAGGAATTTCTCGGCACGGCCGCGATGCGCCAGCGCTACTGGGCACGCAGCATGGTCGGCTGGCCGGTGGTGGCCGACGCACAGCCCAATGCCGCGCATACCGCATTGGCCCGGCTCGAGGCAGCCGGGCACGTGCCGACGCTCGTCACGCAGAACGTCGATGGCCTGCATCAGCGGGCGGGCAGCCGCGAGGTGATCGAACTCCACGGCGGCATTGGCGGTGTGACGTGCCTGGACTGCGGAATGCAGCATCCGCGCGCGTCGATCCAGCAGACGCTCGAAGCCGACAATCCCGCGCTGCTGAACGTGACCGCCGAAACCGCTGCCGACGGCGACGCCCATCTGGAGTGGCACGATATCGAATCTTTCCGCGTTCCGGCGTGCACGAACTGCGGCGGTTTGCTGAAACCCGCGGTGGTGTTCTTCGGCGAAAGCGTGCCGCGCGAACGTGTCGAAGCGGCTTCGCATGCGCTCGATGCGGCGGACGCCGTGCTGGTGGTCGGCTCGTCGCTGATGGTTTATTCGGGCTACCGCTTCTGCGTGTGGGCGCAGAAGCAAGGCAAGCCGATCGTGGCGATCAATCTGGGGCGCACGCGCGCCGATTCGCTGCTGTCGCTGAAAATCATCGCACCCTGTGCCGATACGCTGACCGCGCTCGCGGGCCGTCTGGCGCTGGATTGAATACGCGGCCCGCCCCCGGTCAGCCATGTTGACCGCCCGAATCGCACGGCTCGCGTAAATCGCCGATAATCTTCATCCCACGCAGCGCCGCTCTCACAAAAAACCACCGCCACGCAAAAGGAACGCCGATGTTGACGACGCTCGAACAACTCGAAGCAATCTACGGTCAGCCCCACGAGCGCGCAGTGAAGAAAGAGATTCCCTACGTCAACGAAGACTATCGCGCGTTCATCGAGGTCGCGCCTTTCGTCGTGCTTGCCACCGCCGGTCCCGAAGGCCTCGACTGTTCGCCGCGCGGCGACGCGCCGGGCTTCGTGCGCGTAATCGACGAACGCACGCTCGCGCTGCCGGACCGCCTCGGCAACAATCGCATCGACAGTCTGCGCAATATCATCGCCGCGCCGCATCTGGCGCTGCTGTTCATCATTCCGGGTGTCGGCGAAAGTTTGCGTGTGAACGGCCGCGGCCGGATTTCCAACGATCCGGAATTGCTGGACAGTTTCGCCGTCGAGGGTAAACTGCCGCGCACCGTTTTGCTGATCGACGTCGACGCGGTGTATTTTCATTGCTCGAAGGCGCTGGTGCGCTCGAAACTGTGGGATCCGGCGCATCATGTCGAACGTTCGCGTCTGCCGAGCGCGGGCGAGATCCATCGGCGCATCAATGGCATGCAGTTCGATGCGGTGACCTATGACCGTGAACTTGCCGAACGCGTCCGCACGACGCTGTATTGAAAGAAAGTGAACATGACTGATTCCCATCCGGCGCTGCGGCAACGCTCGCCGTCCGCCGAACGCAATCGCGAACCGATCCTTGCTGTATTGCGCGAGGTGCTGCCGGCCACGGGCCGCGTGCTGGAAATCGCGAGCGGCACGGGCCAGCACGCTGTCTGTTTCGCCGACGCGTTGCCGGGTCTCGACTGGCAACCCAGCGATCTCGATGCGGATGCGCGCGCGTCGATTGCGGCGTGGATCGCGCACGAAGGGCTGGCGAACGTGCGCGCACCGATCGCCCTCGACGTGCATCAGGCGAATTGGGGCGTGCATGCGCACGACAAGCTCGACGCCGTGGTCTGTATCAACATGATTCACATCTCGCCGTGGAGCGCGACACAAGCGCTGTTCGCCGGGGCGAGCCACCATCTTGCCGATGGCGGTGTACTGTATCTGTACGGTCCTTACAAACGCGGCGGCGCGCAGACCGCGCCGAGCAACGAGGCGTTCGATCAACAATTGCGCAGCCGTGACCCCGCATGGGGCGTGCGCGACATGGAAGCCGTGATAGCGTTGGGCGCATCGGTTGAACTTGTGTGCGACGAGCCGATCGCGATGCCGGCCAACAATTTCAGTCTGGTGTTCAGGAAACGCCTGGACGCGGCGCGGGTCTGACAGACGTTCGGTTTTAGGCACGCTGCCTGAGTGGCGTCGTGCGGTGCGTGATGCAGTGTGTCGTGCGGTGCGTCATAAACCGCATCACGTGGCGCCGCATAAAGTATCTCGTGAGGCTCGCACGCAGCGGAAAGCCCGCTCGTTGAGTGCGAATGAGTGCCGATGAGCGGCAATGAGCGCCAGCGAGCGGCAAGCCAGCATTTCTTTTATCCTTTCACCCTCGACGTCCCGCCGACGTTCTTTCCGGCGCGGCGTCTCGACATTCATTGGACTCTGGAGAATTCACATGGGCAAACAGGCAATCGGCGTGGTGGGGCTGGCGGTCATGGGCCGCAATCTGGCGCTCAACATCGAAAGCCGCGGCCACGCGGTGTCGGTGTACAACCGTAGCCGCGAAAAAACCGACGAACTCATCGCCGAATATCCGGACAAGAAGCTGGTGCCGGCCTTCACGCTGGAAGAATTCGTGGAGTCGCTGGAAAAACCGCGCCGCATTCTGCTGATGGTCAAGGCGGGCGAACCGACGGATGCCACGATCGCGTCGCTCAAGCCGCTGCTGGACAAGGGCGACATCCTGATCGACGGCGGCAATACGCACTTCACCGACACCATCCGCCGCAATCAGGAATTGGCGAAAGCCGGCCTGCATTTCATCGGCACGGGCGTGTCGGGCGGCGAAGAAGGCGCACTGAAAGGCCCGTCGATCATGCCGGGCGGCCAGCGCGACGCCTATGACCTGGTCGCCCCGATCCTCACCGAAATCGCCGCCAAGGCGCCGGACGGCGAGCCGTGCGTGGCGTACATGGGGCCGGACGGCGCGGGCCACTTCGTGAAAATGGTGCACAACGGCATCGAGTACGGCGACATGCAACTGATCGCCGAGAGCTACGCGGTGCTCAAGCAGGTCGTCGGTCTGTCGAACGAAGAGTTGGGCAAGGTCTATACCGAATGGAATCAGGGCGAACTCGACAGCTATCTGATTGAAATCACCTCGAAGATTTTCGGCAAGAAAGACGAGGAAACCGGTAAGGACCTGGTCGACGTGATCCTCGACCGCGCGGCGCAAAAGGGCACGGGCAAGTGGACCAGCCAGAACGCGCTCGACCTCGGCGCACCGCTGCCGCTGATTACGGAAGCCGTGTTCGCGCGCGTGCTGTCGTCGTTGAAGACGCAGCGCGTGGCCGCGAGCAAGGTGCTCGAAGGGCCGGTGGCGAAGCCGCTTGGCGCCGAGCGTGACGCGTTCATCGAGTCGGTGCGCCGCGCGCTGTACTTCAGCAAGGTGATTTCGTACGCGCAAGGCTTCGCGCAATTGCGGGCGGCCTCGGAAGAGTACAAGTGGGATCTGGACTACGGCACGATCGCGAAAATTTTCCGCGCCGGCTGTATCATCCGTGCCCGCTTCCTGCAGAAGATCACGGATGCCTACACGAAAGACAAGGCAATCGCCAATCTGCTGCTCGATCCGTACTTCCGCGACATCGCGAAGAACTATCAGTCGGCATTGCGCGAAGTCGTGATCGCCGCCATCAATGCGGGTGTGCCGGTACCGGCATTCGCATCGGCGGTGGCGTATTTCGATGCGTATCGCTCGGAACGCCTGCCGGCGAACCTGGTGCAGGCACAGCGCGATTTCTTCGGCGCGCATACGTTCGAGCGTATCGACAAGCCGGGC
The DNA here is from genome assembly GCF_046026025.1 of Paraburkholderia fungorum. Taxonomy (GTDB): domain Bacteria; phylum Pseudomonadota; class Gammaproteobacteria; order Burkholderiales; family Burkholderiaceae; genus Paraburkholderia; species Paraburkholderia fungorum_E. The sequence goes on from NZ_JAQQFL010000009.1 coordinate 137,027, forward strand.
AGCTTCCACGCGAACTGGAGTTGAGCGTTTGAATGGCGGCCCGGCGCGCCCTTGCCCTAAGGCGCGCCGGGCCGTGCGAGCGATTCAAATCGAGCCAGGCAATTGTTGCTGAAAGCTATCGGGCAGATAGCGTGACGACACCCCAAGCCGTCTACTATTGCGAAATTCGGAATAGAGTTTCGTCGTTTTAGGGGTTTCCCCTAGATGTCGACGCTCCTAAACTTCTACTTAAGCGCTACGGACAACAAGCCCAAAGCGCATTAACTACAAGTTCTGGAGGTTTACATCATGAAGACCCTTATTTCTGCAGTTGTCGTCGCCGCCGCTCTGGTTGCTCCTGTTGCTTCGTTTGCTCAATCGAACCAGCCGCTGACACGCGCTGACGTCCGCGCTCAACTGGTGCAACTCGAAAAGGCCGGTTACAACCCGATTGGCGACCACGTCGACTACCCGGCTAACCTGCAAGCCGCACAAGTTCGTGTCGATGCACAGAACGGCACCGCTCAAGCTGTGAACAGCGGCTACGGCGCACCGATCGCAGGCACGTCGCAAGCCGGCCGTCCGGTGAGCGGCAACGACCGTAACTCGGTCTACTTCGGCAACTAATTCGGCAACTTAGCCACGCCGACGCCGATGGAAACGCCGCCAGGCTGACTGGCGGCGCGCAATAAAAAAACGCCGCCCGGAATTGCCGGGCGGCGTTTTGTCGTTTACGGCGCTGGTTCGCCGATAGTTCGAGCTCAGTTCACTCTCAAGGCAGGCATCAACGGTTCGGCAAATGCGGAATCCCTTCGTTGCTGGTCAGATTGAGCTGGTGAATCTGCCGATGCGCCTTGTTCAGATGCGCCTGCGCGGCCACGCGTTGCGCCTCCAGCTGCGACACCTCCTTGCGCACCTGATGTTGCCGGTTCGTCACAGTCTGTTCCTGTGCGCTGCGCCGTTGCAGATCCGAGCGCAGCCGTTCGGCCTGCGCCTCGGAGCGGGCGATCATGCGCGCAAGCTGTTCGTTTTGCGCCTCGAGTTGGGTGCGGCGCGTTTCGCCGTCCGAGAGCCGCGTCGCCTGTTCCTCGAAGTGATGGAAGGCGGCTTCCGCGGCTTCGAGGTCGGCGGCTTTGAGCGCGCGCCACAGCGAGCCGTCCTGATACAGCGCGACGTAGTACGTCAGCTCCTTCGCGTGGAACAGCAGGCTCACCGAATAGGCGAAGCTGCGGAATACGCGGAACGGCGTCAGCGCTTCTTCTTCTGCGAGCCATTCGATTTCGGCGGTGTCGGCCATCTGCACGCCGCGCGCGCTGACTTGCGAAGGCACCACCGGCACCGGTCGCAGGGTCGTTACCGGCCGCGCAGGTTCGGAGGCTGGGAGCGCCGCTGACGTTCCGCCTGCATCGACGGCCGGCGTGACGTCGGCCGCCGCGGCTAGCGCCGCTTCCTCGCTGTCGTCGGGCGATACGGAGTTGGCGGTGTTCTCTCGTGGGACCTGCACGAGATGCGATGGGCCTGCCAGTACGCTACGGCGGTTCAGGAGACTTTTCACGGCGGTTCCTCCGGTTGACTCGCCCGAAACCTTCAGATGGCGCCGACGCTCCGGCATGCCGGGCAATCTGGCGGTTCGGGCGGTGAGCGAAAAGTGGCGGACCGGCGGCGCCTCGCGATGAGCACCGGGGTGCGCGGCAGTGCGGACGTCTTGTCCGCGAGCGCAGCTTTAATGCAGGGTGCGATGCCGACGGCCGATTTCGTCGAACAACGCGCGGCTGGGTTCCAGTGCAAGCAACCAGGATTCGTCGTAACCGCTCAGATTGTCGAGCGCCTCGCGCAGCCGCTCGATCGCCAGAGCCGGAATCTCGACGCTGGCTTCGACGCCGCTCGACAATCCCGCGATGCTGGCCAGTTGGACCAGCGCGTCGGCGGCTTCGGCGACGTCTGCTGCGAAAACCAGATGTGTGTTCAGCAACTCGGCCAAACCGGGCGACGCCGCAATATCGTCGACGTTGAGTTGCACGGCCAGAAACGTGGCTTTGTTCATCCCCAAGTCCTCGCAGAAATCAGGCGTTTTGCTTACGGCGCGCGGCGGCAGCATGACTGAGTATAGGCGAGGGTTGAAAGGATTCAATAGTCACACTAATGCACCCGGCGGCCCGCGTAGCGGCGGCCGTGCCTGCCGCAACATCTATAATGGGGCCAGTCGCAGCGCTCGATCCCGATGGGGCGGGTGCTCTGATATGCGGCACGAATAACGCGCCGACAGCGTCCGCTTCTCAACCCGCTATCCACCATGAAGATCATTCGCAGCAGGAGCTTTACCGCGACGCGTCCTTGGGGCGCGCTCGATATCGCCAATATGCGCGGCATCACGACGCGCCTGCATTGGACCGATCAGCCCTACAAGTGGCATGTCAACGACGGCGAGGAGGTGTTCGCCGTACTCGACGGCCGTGTGGAGATGCGCTATCGCGAGGGCGGTATCGAACAGTCGGCGATTCTGGAAACGGGCGATGTGTTCTACGCGTCGGTGGGCACCGAGCATGTCGCGCATCCCATCGGCGTGGCGCGCATTCTGGTGGTCGAGGCCGAGGGCAGCGTCTGAACGGTGCCTTGCCCATGCCGGTGCTGGAGCCTTTGCCGACGCACACGGCGGCATAATGGATAGGCGCTGTGGCGCTCGCACCGCGCGGTACGGCAAATGCTTGAGGCTGATCGAATCCGATTGAATCGAAATATCGAGGGAAATCACATGACAAGACAATGGCAATCCACGGCGACCCGGTTGCTGATCGCGGCGGCACTCGGCGTGATGATTAGCGGCTGTACGAGCATGCCGTGGGAAAGCACGCCGTTCTACAGCAGCGCGCCGTCCCGGCCAACCACGCTTGCCACGGTTCCGGTACCGGCCGGTTACTACCGCGTCAATCCGGGTGATTCGCTGGCGGCGATTGCGTCGGCATACGGCCGTAAGCCGCAGGAAATCGCGTCATGGAACGGCCTCGCCTGGAATTCGCCCGTCAATCCGGGACAGGTGCTGCGAGTGGCTCCGCCGATGGCCTCGGGTAGTGTGGTGACACCGCCGGTCAACGTTGCCGGTCAGAATGGTTCGGCCGCGACGTCCGGTGCGCCCGGCGCCGGCGAGCCCGGCGTTGCGCAGCAAGGTGTGCTGCTGTGGCCCTTGCGCGGCCCCGTGCTGAAGACTTTTGCGCCGGGCAAGTCGAACGGCATTGTGATCGGCGGCCATCCGGGCGATCCGGTCAAGGCGGCCGCGACTGGCCGGGTGGTGTACGCGGGCACGGGGATCGAAGCGTACGGTCCGCTCATCATCATCAAGCACGACGACTCGCTGATTACCGCCTACGGACAGAACAGCACGCTGCTGGTCAAGGAAGGCGACGCGGTTGCGCAAGGGCAAACCATCGGCGAAGTCGGCGTGGATAGCCGGGGCGTGGCGTCGATCCAGTTTGAAGTGCGCCACAACGGCCAGCCGGTCGATCCCCTCGCGTGGTTGCCGAAATCCGGCGGGTGAGGCGTTTTTAGCGCGGTTCTCAGCGCCGCGTTAATTGAATAAACTGTGTGGCTCAACGCTCGGAGCCGCGCTCGCCGTTCATCGAAGCAATTAAAGCAGTTCACAAGCAGATGAGGCGGCGCGGGCCGGCTATCGCAGGCTTTGACAGACATGTCATGCATTGCACCAACCAGGGACACCCAAGGCTCTCACCATGATCGATTTGCGCAGCGACACCGTAACCCGCCCGACCCCGGCCATGCTCGCGGCGATGTCGGCCGCCGAAGTGGGCGACGACGTCTGGGGCGACGACCCAACCGTGCTGCGTTTGCAAGCAACGCTCGCCGAGCGCACCGGCAAGGAAGCCGGCCTGTTCTTCCCGAGCGGCACGCAAAGCAATCTGGCGGCGTTGATGGCGCATTGCGCGCGCGGCGACGAGTACATCGTCGGCCAGTTGGCGCACACCTATAAGTACGAAGGCGGCGGCGCGGCGGTGCTGGGCAGCATCCAGCCGCAGCCGCTCGAGAATGCCGCCGACGGCTCGATCCCGCTCGAGAAAATCGCCGCCGCGATCAAGCCGATCGACAACCACTTCGCGCGCACGCGGCTGCTGGCGCTGGAAAACACCATCGGCGGCAAGGTGTTGCCGGCCGCTTATGTCGTCGAAGCGGTGCAGTTGGCGCGGCAGCGCGGGTTGTCGGCTCACCTCGACGGCGCACGGGTCTATAACGCGGCGGTGGCCTCCGGCAAGCCGGTCGCGGCGCTGTGCGAACCGTTCGATTCGGTCTCGATCTGTTTCTCCAAGGGCCTGGGTGCGCCGGTCGGCTCGGTATTGGTCGGCAGCCACGCGCTGATCGAGGTGGCGCATCGCTGGCGCAAGGTGCTGGGCGGCGGGATGCGCCAGGCCGGTGTGCTGGCGGCGGCTTGCCTGTACGCGCTGGATCACAACGTCGAGCGTCTTGCCGACGACCACGCGAACGCCGCGCATCTGGCGGCCGGTCTGGAGGCAATCGACCACGTGAAGGTGCAGTCGATCGCGACCAACATGGTGTTCGCGCAGTTTCCGCAGCAGGATTGCGCGCCGCTCGAAGCGTGGCTCAAGGAGCGCGGCATCCTCACGCAGATGCTCTATGCGTCGCGCTTCGTCACGCATAAGGACGTGTCGCGCGCGGATATCGATACGTTTGTCGCCGCGGTGAAGGGATATTTCGCGGCGCGTTGATCGATCGGTCAGGCGGATGCAAAAACGGGCGCACTTGCTACAGCACTGCGCCCGTTCTGTTTTTTTCACCAGTTATTTCACCGATTGTTTCGCCGATTATTTCAGCAATTATTTCGCCGATGCCGTCGCATGCGCGCCGGAGCGATGTGACGGCGCGAACAGCCGCAGTCCGCTCGCCAGGCTCGCCGCGCCGGCGAAGAACGCGCCGGTGCTGAGCGCGAGTGTCGGTCCGTGCCGTCCGGCGATGCCGAAGCTCAGCGCAACCAGTGCGGCGCCGGTAGTTTGTCCGAGCAGCCGGGCGGTTGCGACGATGCCGCTCGCACCGCCGCTGCGCTCCGGCGGCGCGCTCGCCATCAATGCCTTCAGGTTAGGCGACTGAAAGAAGCCGAAGCCCGCGCCGCAAATCGCCATGCGGATGCCGATGTCGAGCACATGCGGATGCACCGGCAGCAACGCCAGCGAGGCCATTCCCGCCGACATCACCGCAAGGCCGATTGCGCCGAGCAAGCCGGGCGGATAGCGGTCGGACAGACTGCCCGCCAGCGGCGCGGCCAACGCAACCACCACGGGCCACGGTGTCATCAGAAAGCCGGTCTCGACCTGGCTGCGATGCAGTACATCCTCGAAATAGAAGGGCAGCGACACGAATGCCAGCCCCTGCGCGGCGAACGAGCACACCGCAGTCACCGCCGACAACGCAAACACCGGCCGCTTGAACAGATCGACCGGCAACATCGGCGCGGGGTGACCGGCTTCGCGGCGTATCAGCAGTACGCCGAACACCACGGCGATCGCGGCCGCGCTCAGGACCAGTTGCGTCGAGGCGCGCTGGGCCGCTTCGCCGAGCGCGAAGATCAGCGCGGCGAAGGTGATCACGTTGAGGAGCGCCGCTATCGGATCGAAATTGTGTTTGCCGCGCTCGGTGTGCGGCAGCGCGGGCCACGCGAAGGCGAGCGCCAGCAGGCCGAGCGGCACGTTGACCGCGAACAGCCACGGCCATGCGGCAACCGACAGGATCAGCGACGCCACCGTCGGCCCGACCGCGAACGACACGCCGACGATCAGGGCATTGGTGCCGAGACCTCGCCCGAGCCGATGCGGGGGATATAAATAGCGGATCAACGCCGTGTTCACGCTCATGATCGCGCTTGCGCCGAGACCTTGCAGCACGCGCGCGGCGGCCAGCATCGGCAGCGTCGAGGCGAGCGAGCACGCTAGCGACGCCAGCGTGAACAACGCAATGCCGCCGATATAAATCCTGCGATGCCCGACGATGTCGCCGAGCGCGGCGAGCGGCAGCAGTGTCGCGACCATCGCGAGCTGATAGGCGTTGATGATCCACACGGAGGCAGCGGGCGCGGCGTGCAGATCCGCGGCGATGGCGGGCAGGGCGGTGTTGGCGATCGCGGTATCGAGTGTGGCGAGCGCGACCGCGAGCATGATCGCGGCCATCGCGCGGCGGTTGGCGGCGCTCATCGGGCCATCCGCGGGAAGGGTCTGGTCGAGTGTCGCGCTATGGGCGGTGCTGGGTTTGTCGGACAAGGCGTGGCTCGTCGGGTTAGGCATGCCGCAGCGCCGGGCGAGTCAGCGGGACAGCGCGGCGTGTAAGCGGCAGGGTTGCGTGGCGTGAAGTGCGGAGGGGCCGAGTCCAGCGGTCCGGGCGGCTCGCGCGGCGAATGGAGTGATTGTTACAGAGACTCGGAAATCGTGCTGGGAGCTGATCCGGGCGGGACGCTGTATCGAGTGTTGATAACGCAACTAACGGTCAATTTCGCATCGCGCCGTTGAACCGGCGCGGCGCTCACGCTGTCGCACGACACTTCATGCAACCGTTCAGCAGATGGGGCGCGCCGATTTGATCACGCATCGAACCCGTCGACGCATTCATCGGCCAGTCACACGTGAGAAAAATAATCGTGTATGGCCTTCCCATGCAGAGGGCTTTTACCGTCGCCATCGTTTGCCTGTTTTGCGCGCCGATGCACGTGCGCAGTGCCGCGCACAAGCCGTTTGCACCGTGCGCGTGCGCAAAATCCGTGAAGCGCCGCGTTCCGGTGGGCATGGCATGTGCGTGAGCACCCGCTCGCGCTCGCCGATGTCCGCGGGCCGTAAAATGTCGTACTCTGTTTGTTAACCCGCCTGACCGGCACGCGCCTCCCGTCTGTCATCTATGCGGTTCGCGTATGTCGCGTCGTTTTTTCCCGGAGGCTTCGATGACAGCCGTCGATCTGGAATTCGACCAGCTCAACAGTACCGTCGACGCGCTACGGCGCTCAATTTCCAATCGCATGATGTACGGCGTCGGCAAGGACGCCGTCACCGCTCACCCGCATGACTGGCTGCACGCCGCCGCACTCGCCGTGCGCGACCGGCTGGTCGCGCGCTGGATGAAGACCACGCGCCTGCAGTACGAACAGGACGTCAAGCGGGTCTACTACCTGTCGATGGAATTCCTGATTGGCCGCACGTTTACGAACGCGTTGCTCGCGCTCGGCATCCACGATCAGATGAAGGAAGCGCTCGCGGGTCTCGGCGTCGATATGGAGATGCTGGTCAATATCGAGCCGGACGCGGCTCTCGGCAACGGCGGCCTCGGGCGGCTCGCGGCCTGTTTTCTCGATTCGATGGCCACGCTCGGCATTCCGGGTTTCGGTTACGGTATCCGCTACGAATACGGCATGTTCCGTCAGGAGATCGTCAACGGCGAGCAGGTGGAGGCGCCGGACTACTGGCTGCGCGCGGGCAATCCGTGGGAGTTTCCGCGGCCCGAGATCAAATACATGGTGCACTTCGGCGGGCGCACGGTGCAGCGTGGCGAGCACGTCGAGTGGATCGACACCCAGCATGTGAACGCCACAGCCTACGACACGGTGATTCCCGGTTACGCGACCAGTGCGACGAACACGCTGCGCCTGTGGTCCGCGCGCGCCACCGAAGAGCTCGACCTGGGCGCATTCAATCGCGGCGACTACCGTAACGCGGTCGATACCAAGAACATGTCCGAGAACGTGTCGCGGCTGCTCTATCCGGACGATTCGACGCCGGCTGGCCGCGAGCTTCGGCTTCGTCAGGAATACTTCTTTGTTTCAGCGACGATGCAGGATCTGATTCGCCGCTATCAGCGTACGCACAGCACCTTTGGGCGCTTCTCCGAAAAGGTCGCGGTGCATCTGAACGACACGCACCCGGTGCTGGCGATTCCGGAGTTGATGCGTTTGCTGGTGGATGTACATCACCAGCCGTGGGACAAGGCCTGGCAGCATGTCACCAGAATCTTCTCGTACACGAACCACACCTTGATGCCTGAGGCGCTCGAAACGTGGGACGTCGAACTGCTCGCGCGGCTTTTGCCGCGGCATCTGGAGATCATCTTCGAGATCAATGCGGGGTTTCTCAAACATGTCAGCGAGCAATCGGGACATGACGGCGAAATGATCCGCCGTATCTCGCTGGTCGACGAATATGGCCAGCGGCGTGTGCGCATGGCGTATCTGGCGATCGTCGCGAGCCACAAGGTGAATGGCGTATCCAAGCTGCATTCGCAACTGATGACGCGCGATATTTTCGCCGACTTCGCGCGCATCTATCCCGAGCGGTTTACCAACGTCACCAACGGCATCACGCCGCGGCGCTGGCTGGCGCAGGCGAGTCCCGCGCTGTCGTCGCTGATCGATCAGCAGATCGGCAGGCATTGGCGCAGCGACCTGTTCGAGCTGGAAAAACTGCGCGCGTTGCGCAGCGACAGCGCGTTCGTCGACGCCTTTCATGAAGCGAAGCGGCAGAATAAACTGCGGCTCGTTCAGCGGCTCGCGCAACACACGAAACTGCACTTCGATCCCGACGCGTTGTTCGACCTTCAGGTCAAACGCATTCACGAATATAAGCGGCAGTTGCTCAACGTGCTGCACGTGATCGTGCGCTATAACCAGATTCGCGCGAATCCTGAGCGAGATTGGGTGCCCCGTGTGGTGATGTTCGCCGGCAAGGCCGCGTCCGCGTATCGCATGGCGAAGACGATCATCAAGCTGATCGGCGACGTCAGCGAGAAGGTCAATCACGATCCGTTGATTGGCGATCGCCTCAAAGTGGTATTCGTGCCGAACTACGGCGTGAGTGTGGCTGAGTTGATCATTCCAGCAGCCGATCTGTCGGAGCAGATTTCGACGGCCGGCACCGAAGCATCGGGCACCGGCAACATGAAACTCGCGCTGAACGGCGCATTGACGATCGGCACGATGGACGGCGCCAACATCGAGATCTGCGATGCGGTGGGGCGCGAGAATATCTTTATCTTCGGCCATACCGCGGACGAAGTGGACAGCCTGCGCGCGGCGGGCTACCGGCCACGGCAACTGTACGAGGAGAATCCGGAACTACGCATGGCCCTCGACCAGATTCGCACGGGCTTCTTCTCGCCGGACGATCCGCTGCGCTTCCTGGACATCTTCCACACATTGGTGGATTGGGGCGATCACTATATGGTGCTCGCCGATTTTGCCGCGTTTGCGAAAGCGCAGGACGAGGTGGATGCGCGTTTCGTCGACAAACGCGCGTGGACCGAGAGCGCGATCGAGAACGTTGCGGGCATGGGGCAGTTTTCGTCGGATCGTACTATTGGCGAATATGCGCGCAACATCTGGCACGTGAATTCGCTCAATATGGAGTGACACGGGTGCGGTATTGGCGCCTGCTCAAATGCGTACTTAAATAAGAAAAGGCCGTGCGATTTTTTCGCACGGCCTTTTTTATCGATCGATGACTATCACGGGGCGAATCGTTCGGTCTCCTGTGCGGCATGCAAACCGAACTGCGCGTGTGGGAAATCGAACAGCACGTCGATGTTCTGCATCGCCATCAAGCCGACCACGATGCGATTCGCTTCCGGCTTCACCTTGACGATCGTGACTTGCGCTTTCTCGTAACGGTGCACCCATGAACCCGCGCCGATGGCCGTCTCATAGTTGCCCTGGTCGAGCACGTTGCCCACGTCGCCGTCACCGGTCCAGTTAGGCGCCTTGTCGGTTTCGATGCGGATCATGCCGGTGCTGCCGGTGGCGAACACCAGCGGCGCGCAGAAGGTCATCTTGCGATCCACATTCACGCAGCCTCGCGGCCATTGCGCCGTGCCTTCTTTCGATACTGTCATCGGCACCATCGTGTAGTCCTTCGTTATGGCGTTCGAGGGACTCAATACCATGTACGGCTTCGCGAAGTTCGAGTGCACCAGATATTTTTGACCAATGTTACCGGGTAATGCGCGCAACGGTTGCGTGTAACCGTTGTCGTCCGGTTGCGCGGCGCCGACACCGACGATGCCGGAAAACGCCCAGCCGAATTCGCCGCTGTAGCCGTCCATCCCGACACACTTCCTGGCGTTCGGCAGGCAGCGCACGACGTCGACCGCTTGTGCGGCGATCGGCGTTGGCGTGGTGCCGGCCACGCTAAACGGTACCTTGACCGCCGAACCGAGAATTTCCACGCCATTCGGGAATGACAACGACGTCACACCGCCGGCGCTTGGGTAGTTCGAACCGGGCAGCACCGATTTCAACACCCGCGTGCCTTGTGTTCCGGTATCGAGCGCCATGTAGACCGGCTTGCCGTCGAGCTGGACCGGCAGACCGAGGCGTGCGTGATCTTCATCCGCACGCTCCACGTGCAGCGGAATCAGCAGACCGTCGTTGCCGCCGTTGATCAGCGTGGCCTGGGGGGCAGGCGGTGCGGGAGTGGGGAAGGTGACGGCGCAGCCGGTCAGTGCGGCGAGCGCACCGGCCGCGAGCAGCGCCGCTGCGGCTGAGCGACCAGATTGAAGACAAAGACGAAAACGAGGACCGGCATGCCGGCGGGCGGCATCGAGAGACGACAGGAACATAGGATCACGCTTTGCAAAAAGGCGGGTCCCTGGCGAAGGCGATGCATGGTGAGCTGCAGGTTGGACAACTCGAACAGCACTGGCGGCAATCTCACTGGATTGCCGCGGCGTGGGCGGGGAAACCGGGACGCTTGGGGGGCCTGCGGGAGGGAACACGCGATAAGAGGAGCGGCGACTCTACACGGCCACTCGCTGGCAATTGCAAAGATGTGTAAAGGTCTGAGGGCGGCTAGCAAGTCGCCCGTGCAAGCATTGATCTATGTCAATAGACGCGTGGGCGGCGGATCACGGTGGCTTGCGCGCGACCGAGCGTGGCGCGATCGAGGGTGGCTGTCAGCAGGCTGATCACGTCGTCGAGTGAGCGCGAGGTGACTTCGACACGAAAAGTCACGCGCTCATGCTGCTGATCGACGGTAACGACGTAGAGACGCAGATCGTCGCCGAGCGCGGTATGCAACGCGCGCCGTCCCTCTGCCGACGACGTGCCGGGCACGATGACGTCGATGATAACGAGCGGGACGACGATATGCGTACGGCGGGGAGTGTGTGATTCGCGCGGTACACGGGATGCACGAGGTGCGGAGATTTCAGACGTTGCTACGGACGTGAGCATCATGATTGCGCCGATTCGGCGAGGCGGCGCGCGTTGTTGACACCCAACCACTCTAGCGGCGCGCGCCTCAACGGGGCGCAAAAGCTGCCGCGTCGAGAATCAAAATTGTGTTAACGCGGCGCGTGGCGTTTTGCGCACCGCCGCCACTCAGGCCTTTGGCGCCGCAGCGGCTGCCTTTGCCTCATGTACGGCCCCGGCGACGCGCTCGACGAACTCGCGGTCGGTGCTCATGAGCGCTTCACGCAAGCCATTCCCGGTCTGCACCATCAACCGGTGCGTGATGTCCTGAGTCGCCCACGTGAGCCAGCCGACCACGATCAGCATCGTGCCGCAGACCATGCCGACGGGGGAGCGCAATATCCCGCCGACAATAGCGCCCACGAGTCCGAGCACTGAGATCGTGTACGGCAGGACTTTGTTCTTCTGCACGGTGATGACCTGCACGTCGACGATGTCGCGCAGCGGAAAGACCTGGCCGGCCGACGAGAGTGCGTTACGCGTGACCGACACGCCGCGGTCATTGAAAGGGGTATCCATCGGGTCCAATGCAAGCGATAGCAAAGGGCGCAGCGTACCAGATGCGGCGGCAGCGCTGGAAGTGGCCGGGCAGCGCCAGACAGCGCTACATCAACACGGGTGCCGGAAAGTGGCCCAAAAACCGGCCCCCCAAAAGAAAAACGCCCCGCAGGGCGTTTTCCGGAACCTCAGGACGGCAAGGAACGTGGGCTCCTCGCCGATAAGGCAAGACTCGTTTAGAACTTGTGACGGATACCGACGCGGAATGCCAGCTGGTTGTCCGAACCCGTGCCCGATGAGTTGAAGTAGCTCGTGCTCGAACCGATCTGCGCTTGCAGATTCGTCTTGCCGACCTGGCCGGCAGCGATCTGGTAGATACCCAGTGCATACACGTCCGTACGCTTGCTCAGCGCGTAGTCGACGCTCAGGTCCGCCTGGTTCCAGTGACCCGTGTTGGCGCCGCTCAGGTGCATGTACGTGTAGCCTGCACCCGCCGTCAGCGCCGGCGTGAAGGCGTACTTCGCGCCGGCTTCGTACGCGGCGAACGTGGTCGAGCCGCCCGTGATCGGAGCGAAGCGCGTGTTCGTGTACAAGGCCCACAGCGTAGCCGCGCCGATCGAGTAACGGCCGCCGACACCGACCGTGCGCAGATCACGGATGGTGCCCGTGGTCACGTTGGCGAGACCGGTCGAGAACGCCGGGGTTGCCTGGCTCGGGAAACGGATGTCCGTGTACGCTGCGCCGACGCCGAACGGGCCGTTTGCGTAGTTCACACCGAGGCTGTATGCGCGCGACGAACCTGCGACCGGTGCTGCGGTCGTGCCGGTTGTCGGTGCGCCTGCGAATGCGCCAGCCTGGTTCGAGAAGCCGTACATTGCGCCGAAGGTCAGGCCCGCGAAATTCGCGCTGCTGAACTTGACTGCGTTGTTGATGCGGCTCGAGGTCAGCTGGTCGACGTCGTTGATGTGGTAAGCGTAGTTACCCGCGACGGTTTGGCCACCCGTCGAGTAGTTGCCGCCCAGATAGTCCGTCGAGAACGAATACTGGCGACCAAACGTCAGCGAACCGACGTTGTTCTGCGACAGGCCGACATAGGCCTGACGGCCGAACAGCGCGCCGCCCTGGCCGAGCGTGCCGTTGCCGCTGTTAAAGCCGCTTTCCAATACGAACAGTGCCTTCAGGCCGCCACCGAGGTCTTCGGTGCCGCGCAGGCCCCAACGGCTACCCGATGCCACGCCGTCGTCGTACTTGAAGAGGTTGTCGTGACCGGTGGCGGTCTTCGAGTTGTTCACGTAGCTGATACCGGCATCGATCAAGCCATACAGCGTGACGCTGCTTTGCGCGTGAGCGGCGCTGGCGAAGACGGCGAGAGTAGCGGCGGTCAATACTTTCTTGTTCAAGACTTTCTCCGATTAAAAAATTAAGCGATCGCGGCGCCATGCTCTTTGGTTAGGTCGTGCGATGGGCCGAAATTTAAGCGAAGGCAGAGTAAGGTATGTGACAGGTTCGGTAATTTTCAAAACTGTCGCGCCGGCGCGACACTCATCTATCTTTGCGAGTTGGAATCACGCGAGGCCCCTGGTTCATAAGCATTTCCCCGATCGCACATATAAGCGTGTGAAAAACGATTGGTTTTCGGGGGCGTCGGCGGCGTGCGACGATCCGCGTCTACTAATCAGAATTGCTCGAGGGCACACGCATGCAACGCCGCAAAATCATCCAGAATCTGCTCGCTATCGCCGCCGTTTCACTCACGGCAACGTTTGCGCATGCCGACGACAAACAACTCAAGATCGGCACGATGAGCGGCCCGGACGCGCAGATCTGGTCGGTCGTGACCAAGGTCGCGGCGCGCGAGGGGCTGAATGTGAAGGTGATCGAATTTAACGATTACGTGCAGCCGAACGCGGCACTCGATGCCGGTGACCTCGACGCCAACGGTTTTCAGCACCAGCCGTTTCTCGACAGCCAGATCAGGCAGCGCGGCTACAAGATCGTCAACGTCGGCCTGACCTACGTTTCGCCGATGGGCTTCTATTCGAACAAGCTCAAATCGCTGAAGGACTTGCCGGAAGGCGCGAAGGTCGGCATCCAGAACGATCCGTCGAATGGCAACCGCGCGCTGCTGCTGTTGCAAAAGTACGGCGTGATCAAACTGAAGCCGGGCGCCGGCACGAACGGCGTCAATGCAACGCCGCTCGACGTCGCCGAGAATCCGAAGAAGATCAGGCTGGTGGAACTCGACGCCGCGCAATTGCCGCGCGCGCTCGGCGACCTCGACGCCGCGTCGATCAACACGGACTATGCGGTGAAGGCCGGCTTGCAACCAACCAGAGACGCGATTGCAATCGAAGATCTCAAGGGTCCGTACGCGAATCTGATCGCCGTGCGCGCGCAGGATCGCGACAAACCGTGGGTCAAGAAACTGGTCGCGGCCTACGAATCGGATGAAGTGCGCAAGTACATCGACACGCAATTCAAAGGCGCGATCATTCCGGCCTTCTGAGTAATCAGGTCTCTCGTCACGGACGCGTAAACGCAAATCGCCCGCTGCAATAGCGGGCGATCTGTTTGGCGGACAGAGCCCTCAGTTGCTCAACAACGAACCGCTTCTGAATGCCTTCGCACCGGCAATACGCGCGAATTCCAGCCCGGCTGTCGCGAAGCGCGTCAGATGCCGCGCGTACAGCACGCCGGCCACGCTGCTCTTCAGTGTAACGACGCGATCGGTCAACGGATCGACGATATCGGCGATCTCATGGCCGACATCGACCCAGGTGCCGACTTCGCAGCGGTAAACCAGCACGCCGCTAATCGGCGCGACGATCGGCTCGGTGCCGGCCAACGGCGTTGCGGCGAATTCGAGCGCCGGCAGCGGTGCCGGGGTGCCCTCGATCACGCCGCGCGAGGTCAGATACTCGATGATCGCCTGGGCGTCGCGCTCGGCGTAGTCGTACGACACTTCGCGTTGACCGCGCAGTTCGATCGTGACCGAGACCGAGCCGTTCGGAATCGGGAAACGCTCGCCATAACGGCCGCGCAGATCCGACCAGCAGAAGCTGTGGATTTCGTCGAACGGATTGCCCACCGAATTCAGCGCCAGCAGCGACGCCTTGGCGTCCAGATAGCGGGCGAGCGGCTCGACTTCGGGCCACAGGTCAGGATTCGTGTACAGGTGCATCGCGGCTTCCCAGTCGCAGTGCAGGTCGAGTACCACGTCGGCGTCGCAGGAGAGTTTTTGCAGTGCCAGCCGTTGCGATTCGAGTTCGGTTGCCGGCTTTTGCCCGGCGAGTGCTTCACGCATCGCTGCGCGGATTGCCGTGCGATTGGCGTCGACGTTGTCGGTGAGGCGCGCTTCGATGCCGGGCTGAATGAGCGCCGCCAGTTCGTAGAAATTGCGGTTGAAGTTCTGCGCGGTGTTGGTCTCGAAGCGGCCCGTCAGATGGCCGAGAAAGTGCTGATTCAGACCGATCGGATTGGCCACCGGCACGATCACGACTTCGCCGCGCACCTTGCCTGCGGCCTCCAGCGCGGCGAGCTTGCGGCGCAACGCCCACGAGACCAGCATGCCAGGCAACTCGTCGGCATGCAGCGACGACTGGATGTAAATCTTCTGCCCGCCGCCAGGACCATAGTGAAAACTCGTCAGATTACGGGCGGTGCCGAGCGTCGGGGCAATCAGCGGATGGGTTTGGGTTTGCATGGTTTTCAAATCCGCGCGCAAGTAAGGCGTGCCGCGCTATGTCGTTGATTACAGGAGGAACAGGGTGCTTCATGGCCGGTCATTGGCGGCCCGGTTCGCGGCGCCGCCGTCGCACGATCTTAGCCGATCTGACGCGAAGCGTGGTCTTCTGCGGCGCCGTGCGTGTTTTTGCGCGGTGCGGCAATCAACCTGCAAAGCGCGCCGCCAAACAAAACGGGCTCCGTATGATACGGAGCCCGTTTCCTGCAAGCCGGCAAGCGCGCCGTCAGACGCGCGTGGCTGGCTTAGCTGCCGTACACGTCGAAGTCGAAGTACTTCTTCTCGAGCTTCTTGTACGTACCGTCCTTGATGATGTCGGCGATCGCCTTGTCGACCTTCGCCTTCAGATCGGTGTCTTCCTTGCGCATGCCGATGCCTGCGCCGTTGCCAAGGATCTTCTCGTCGACGATATCCTTGCCTGCGAACTCATAGCCCGCACCGCGCGGCGTCTTCAGGAAGCCGATTTCAGCTTCAACCGCGTCCTGCAGCGACGCGTCAAGACGACCCGACAGCAAGTCCGCGTAGACCTGGTCCTGGTTCTGATACGGCACAACCTTCGCGCCCTTCGGTTCCCAGTAAGTCTTCGCGTAGGTTTCCTGGATCGTGCCTTGCTCGACGCCAACCGCTTTGCCCTTCAGCGATTCAGCCGTCGGCAGGACGCCCGAACCCTTCTTCGTGACGAGGCGCGTCGGCGTGTTGAACAGCTTCGACGAGAAGGCGATCTGTTCAGCGCGTTGCGGCGTCATGGACATCGACGACAGCACGCCGTCGAACTTCTTCGCCTTCAGGGCCGGGATCATGCCGTCGAAGTCGTTTTCGACCCACACGCATTTGGCCTTCAGGCGCGCGCAGATTTCAGTGCCGAGGTCGATGTCGAAGCCCGCGAGCTTGCCATCCGAGCCCTTGGACTCAAACGGGGGATAGCTGGCGTCAACGCCGAAACGGATCGTCGTCCAATCTTTAGCGTGTGCGCCAATCGAGACGGTTGCAAGCAGAGCAACCGTCAAAGCCGCTAGCAGTTTTTTCACTGTTTAACTCCTCGGTGGTAGTTCAAATACTCCCGTATGCGGTTGTACCGCTGCGGGACGCCTGGTGCGACTTACGACCAGGCTTGGGTTGAAGCTGCCGGCCGGGGCGGCCAGCAGCGCGCGCCAAGCTTATCAGTTCAAAAAGATTGGGTAGCTAGTGAAACACCGGATGGCGGATGGCAATAGCTTTTGGGGCTTGAATGTGGTGGCGATTCGACAGTGTCGCCATGCGTATTGCATTGCCTCAGCGTGCCGCTACGCGCCTTGTAACGATGTCGTAAAGAAGTTGGCTAAGGGGCTAACGGTGGTTAAGGGCGGTAAAGGATGGCAAAGGGTGACCAGCGGTGAAACTTTGCAGATAGTTCGCAGGATGCGTGGTGCGGGCAGAATCGGTATTGAATAGCGTTTATTTTCCGCCGCATATTGCCGATTATTACAATGTTCGCGATTGTTTCAATTGACTGTCAATGAGTTAAAGATTTCGCCTGAACTACCGTTAAATGCAGTTGAGCGCATATGTTAAATTTGTCAAATCGCGTCTGACCGATTGTTTTTCTCGATTGGGCTAGGGCCGGAACCAAAAATGCATTGCTTGGCGCTATTATCAACGCTTTGCACGCCTGCCTTCGCGGTGTGCGAATATATCGGTATCTGTCTGAACAAAGTCATCGAACACAACGTCCGCGGTTAAACGCCGTGCGCCTGTTTGCGTTCGCCTTAATGACATTCTGCTAAGCGGTGTTGTATATGCGAACGATTTCGATGGCAGATGAAATGCGCTGTTTCAAACTATCGCGCGGGCGTCGAATTGCAGTGACGGCGGCGCGCGTGAATTCGCTGCGCTGCCGCGGGTTTTACGCCTTTTTGACGCTGCTGATAAATGCCGCTATCTGCGCCAGCCTTTTGTCGTCAGCACCCGTCGCGGCCGCCGGCAAAGTTTTGCGTGTACTGGCATGGCCCGGTTATGCGGACGCCGACGTCGTCAAGACGTTCGAAGCGCGCTACAACGCGAAGGTCGAAGTCACCTGGGTCGATTCCGATGAGGCGCTATGGACGCAGATGCATGCCCAGGATACGCCGCCGTTCGACGTGCTGGCGGCCAACACTGCCGAAATCGAGCGCTATACCCACGCGAATCTGCTGGCGCCGCTCGATCTGGCCAGTTTGCCGAATACCAGAAAGCAGTTGCCGCGCTTTCAGGCGCTGTCGTCGATTGAAGGGCTGACCTCGGCAGGCAAGGTGTACGCCATTCCATTCACGTATTCGTCGATGGGGCTGATCTATGACCGTAAGCAGATCGCCGTTGCGCCGCGCTCGATGCGCGAATTGTGGAACCCGCGCTACCGCGGCAAGGTTCTGGACTTCAATAGCGCCCAGCATAATTTCTCGTTTACCGCGCTGGCGCTGGGATATCCCCATCCCTTCCAGCTCGATGCCACGCAGATGCGCGTGATCGCTCGCAAACTGGTCGATCTGCGCCGCAACCTGCTGACCTATTACACGCTGCCGGAAGAAGCGACGGCGTACTTCATCCACCATAACGTCGCCTTGATGTTCGGTAACTACGGTACCCAGCAGGTTGAATCGTTGCGCCGCGCCGGCGCCGACGTGGGCTATGTGATCCCCGACGAAGGGGCGCTCGCCTGGCTCGACTGCTGGTCGATGACGCGATCGGCCACGGATCGCCCGCTCGCGCTTGCGTGGATCAACTACATGATCGAACCGGACGTCAGTACGTTATTGACGCAACGTCAGGGGCTCGCCAACACGTTGACGGCGCCGGCGGAAGGCAGCGACCAGGCGCATATCGTCTGGATCGGCCCGGTGGAAGATATTCAGCGCCGCGAGGAACTGTGGAACAGAATCGTGTCTGGCGACAGGTCGGAGCGTTTTTGATGATACGTCCCGGCTTGACGTTCAAGTTATCGATTCTGCTCGCTTGCATTGGCGTGCTCGCCTCCGGCGCGACCGGCTATTACACGTATCGGGCCAACCGTACGATGTTGGTGAACGAGGCCGAACGCAGCCTGCTGACTTCAACGGAGTTGCTGGGTCAGCGCTTTTCCATGGCGATCGACGACGTCGGCGCAGACGCGCTGGTGCTCGCGAGCTTGCCGACTTCAGCGGACGTCGTGCGGACCGACAACGGCATTGGCGCGAATGCGCCGCGCGAACAGTTGGCGAAGGTGTATGCCAGCTTCATGGTTCATCACCCCGAGTATCTGCAAATCCGTCTGATTACCCGCAAGCACTACGGTCTCGAACTGATCCGTTTCGACCGCGATGGGGATGGCCTCGTACGCGTCGCGGGCGACAGCTTGCAGGAAAAAGGCCAGTTCGCGTATGTGTTCGACACGCTGGCGTTCTCGCCCGGGCGTATTTACACCTCGCCGATTTCCGTGAATCACGAGTACGGCACGCATGCCGCCGAGGGCAAACCCACATTGCGGCTTGGCACGCCGGTAGCGGACGCGGGTGGAGCGGTGGTGGGCGTGGTGATTATCGACATTGATCTGAGCCGGCTGCTCAATCGTTTGCAGAGCGATTTGCCGAGCGATTATCAGGTTTATCTCGCCAACGAATGGGGCGATTTCCTGGTCCATCCGGATGCCTCGAAAACATTCGGTTTCGACCGGGGGCGCCGGGTTCTGATGCAGGACAGTTTCTCGGCTACCAAGCCGCTCTTCGATCAGGCCGAAAGCGAAGTTCTGCTGAACGGTCTCGTGCGGCCGCGGCAGGCGGCCGGTCAGGTGCTGGCGTTCGTGCGCAGGCCGTTCGGCGCCTCCGAGGGCAACCGCTTTATCGTGCTCGGCCTCGGCAAGCCGCTCGATCACGTATTGTCCGGCGCGACCCAACTGGGTAACAGAATCATTCGCATGGTGTTGATCTTCAGCGTGCTGGCGCTGTTCCTGGCGATTCTGTTTGCGCGTGCGCTGACCAAACCGTTGCACCTTCTCGCGTATGCAGCGACGCATCTGTTCGCCGAGCACGCAATGGAAACCCTGCCGCTCAAACGTACCGACGAGATCGGCATACTGGCGCGCTGCTTCGATCGTCTGCGCCGGGAAATCAGGTCGCAACTGGATGTACTGCATGCCAAGCAACGCGAACTCGTGCATCTCGCCACGCACGACGGTTTGACCGGCCTGCCAAACCGCATGTTGTTCATGCAGAAACTCGAGATGGCGATCGCGGAAGCGACGCGGCGCGAGGAAGGGGTCGCCGTGCTGTTCGTCGACCTCGACCGCTTCAAGCAGATCAACGACCAGTTCGGCCATTCGGTCGGGGACAAAGTGCTGGCGGCGGTGGCGCACCGGCTCAAGCAGGTGCTCTGCACGGCGGACGTTGCCGCGCGTCTCGGCGGCGATGAGTTCATCGTGCTGATCGAGGGGCCGCGTTCCGCCGAGGTTGCTCCGGGGATTGCTGCGCGGATCATGGGCGCGCTGAACGAAGCATTGATGATCGACGGACAAAGCATGACGGTGGGCGCGAGCATCGGCATCAGCCAGTTTCCCGATGACAGCGCCACGGCGGAGGAACTGCTGCTCAATGCCGACGCGGCGATGTACGCGGCTAAATCGGGCGGACGCTGTGGATATCTGCGCTATCAGGATGTGATCGAGGCGCGCAAGCTGAAACAGGCACAGGAGCAGGCGAGCGAAGGGGCGACGGAAGGCCGTGAAGCGGAGCCGACGGCCTGAAGCGCTGGATGAGGCGCCGATGAAAACCGGCAGTCATTGCGAGGCGGAAATGGCTCCCCGTGCGCCGTTGTCGTGAAGCAACTGCAATGCGTGCCGAAGCGCTTTTCTGAACTCGGGACGGGCCGCCAGATCGGCCGGAAACACCTCGCGCACCGACAACAACGCGTCCATCAACGCCTGCGGCTCGCCATGCGCGGATGCCGCGAGCGCCTTCAATCGACTGGCCAGCGGGTCGCTGATTTCATAGCGCGTGCCGTCGTCGGCGTGGCCGCGTAAAAACATCATCCAGGCCGCTATGGCCAGCGCCAGACGCGCGAACGATCGACCCGCGTCGATCCGCGCCGCAATCGTGGCGAGCAGACGCGGTGGAATCTTCTGGCTGCCGTCCATGGCGATCTGCGCACAACGATGTTTCAGTGCCGGATTCGTATAACGCTCGAGCAATGCGTCCCGATAGGCGGGCAGGTCAAATGACGCAGGCAGGGTCAGCGTCGGCGCGATTTCTTGCGTCATCATCGCGTGAATGAGGTTGCGCATGGCGGGGTGGGCGATCGCTGCGTCGATGGTGTCGAAGCCGCCGAGCATCGACAGATAGGCCAGTGTCGAATGCGTGCCGTTCAGCATGCGCAGCTTCGCCAGTTCGAACGGCGTGACGTCGTCGACGAGTTGCGCGCCGACTGCGTCCCATGCGGGACGTCCCCCCGGAAAATGATCCTCGATCACCCATTGGCGGAACGGCTCGCACGGCACCGGTACGGCATCCTCATAAACGATCGCGTGAGCCACGGCGACGCGTTCCGCGCTGGTGCTGGCCGGCACGATACGGTCGACCATCGTCGATGGAAATGCAACGTGAGCGGCGATCCAGTCGGCCAGCGCAGGATCGACTTGCCGCGCGTATGAACAGACCACCTGGCGTACCGCGGCGCCGTTATGGGAAAGGTTGTCGCACGAAAGAACCGTGAACGGCTGGCCGTTCGCACCGTCGCGCCGCTCGCGCAAGGCCGCGACGAGAATGCCCGGCACCGTGCGCGGCTCGAGCGGATGAGCCAGATCGTGCGCGACGGCGGGATGGTCCAGCGCGACTTCACCCGTTTTCGGGTCCCGGCAATAGCCTTTTTCCGTCACGGTCAGCGAGACGATCCGCACCAGCGGATCCGCGAGGCGCGCAAACAGCGCCGCGCGATCGTGCGGCATGGCCAGCACTTCGCGCAGCGCTCGCACCACGGTCACTTTGGCGCCCTGTGGTCCGCGTTCAACCACGCTATACAGACACTGCTGTTCCATCAGCGCATCGCGCTTGCCGACATCGCCTTGCAGCGTGACGCCGCAAATGCCCCAGTCGCCACCCGCGGCAAGCATGGCCTCTTCTGTATAGAGGGCCTGATGCGCGCGATGAAAGTTGCCAATCCCCAGATGAACGATGCCGATGCGCGGCTCCTGCCATTGCGGCGACAGCAGATGCGTTTTCAGCGTGGGCAGTGCGTGGCGAACGAGGCGAGGCAAGGTGGCTGCAGAAATCATGTCATGAAGTCCATGGTGCGGAACTGGGCAAAAAAAGCCGTGGAACAACGCCGTTCAGCGGGAAAACCCTGATTTGACGTGTCGCTATACTTGTATGGTAGCATCGTTCAAACGGCTTGAGACAGCTTGATGAAGGTGATTTTCCGCTTCAGTTTGTGCTCCAGGCCGACATGAAAAACAGCCGGTCGCATGCCGCCGTTTCACGCGGTTGGCGACTCGCTTCTGCAAGGAAAATGTCATGAAAATCGTTCGCGCCGACGTGATCGTCACGTGCCCGGGCCGCAATTTCGTCACGTTGAAAATCGTCACGGACGAAGGCGTGCACGGCATCGGCGACGCCACGCTGAACGGCCGCGAACTGGCGGTTGCTTCGTACCTGAGAGACCACGTCTGTCCTTTGCTGATCGGGCGCGATCCCGGTCGTATCGAAGACACCTGGCAGTACCTCTACAAAGGCGCGTACTGGCGCCGCGGCCCGGTCACGATGACGGCGATCGCCGCGGTGGACATGGCGTTGTGGGACATTCTCGGCAAGGTCACCGGCATGCCGCTGTACAAGCTGCTCGGCGGCGCCTCGCGAGACGGCGTGATGGTGTACGGCCACGCCACCGGCCGCGACATTCCCGAAGCGCTCGATCGTTACGCGGAACACATCGAAGCCGGCTATCAGGCCATCCGGATTCAATGCGGCGTGCCGAACATGCGCTCGGTGTACGGCGTATCGAAAGGCAGCGGCATGTACGAGCCGGCCACCAAGGGGGCGGTCGAGGAACAGAGCTGGTCGTCGGAGAAGTATCTCGACTTCGTGCCGAAGCTGTTCGAAGCGGTGCGCGACAAGTTCGGCTTCGAGACGCATTTGCTGCATGACGTCCATCACCGTTTGACGCCGATCGAAGCCGCGCGTCTGGGCAAAGCGGTCGAACCGTATCGTCTGTTCTGGATGGAAGACCCAACGCCCGCGGAAAACCAGGCGGGCTTCCGGCTGATTCGCGAACATACGGTCACGCCGATCGCGGTCGGCGAGGTCTTCAACAGCATCTGGGATTGCAAGCAGTTGATCGAAGAGCAGTTGATCGACTATATCCGCGCGACCTTGACCCACGCGGGCGGTATTACGCATCTGCGGCGCATTGCGGATTTTGCTTCGCTCTACCAGGTGCGGACCGGCTGCCACGGGCCGTCGGATCTGTCGCCGGTGTGTATGGGCGCCGCGCTTCACTTCGACTTGTGGGTACCGAATTTCGGCGTTCAGGAGTACATGGGTTTTCCGCAGGAAGCGCTCGATGTATTCCCGCATGCATGGCGCTTCGAGCGCGGCATGATGCATCCCGGCGAAGCGCCGGGCCACGGCGTCGATATCGACGAAGCCGCGGCCGCGCGGTATCCCTACGACCCCGCGTACCTGCCGGTCGCGCGTCTCGAAGACGGAACGCTGTGGAACTGGTGAGCGGATAACGCCTCGCCACCCGAACTAAATAATCATGGAGACACGCGTGAACCCAGCACGTCCGCAAGCCGCCGCGCCGGCCAGCACCGCCATGCTGCGCCGCGTAGCCTTCGCCTCGACCATTGGCACCGCGGCCGAGTACTACGACTTCTTCGTCTACGGCACGGCCGCCGTGCTGGTGTTCGGCCAGAAATTCTTTCCCTCCGCCGACCCGCTGATCGGCACGCTCGCCGCCTTCGCCACCTACGCGGTCGGTTTTCTGGCGCGGCCGCTGGGCGGCATCGTGTTCGGTCATTTCGGCGATCGCGTCGGGCGCAAGAAGGCCTTGATCGTGACGATCCTGATCGTCGGTTTGGGAACGTTCGTGATCGGCCTGCTGCCTGATTATCAGTCGATCGGAATCTGGGCGCCGATTGCGCTGATCGTGATTCGCGTGCTGCAAGGTTTCGGCGTGGGGGGCGAGCAGGCGGGTGCTGTGTTGCTGACGGCGGAATATGCACCGCCTTCACGGCGCGGCTTCTTTGCAAGCCTCGTGCAACTCGGCGCGCCGGCCGGCTTCCTGATTCCGTCGGGTCTGTTCGCGCTGCTCAGCGCGACGTTGACGCCGGCGCAACTGCTCGACTGGGGCTGGCGCATTCCGTTTCTCGCCAGCGCGCTGCTGGTCGCCGTGGGCCTCTATATCCGCTTGCGCACCGAGGAGTCGCCGGTCTTTGCAACGATCCAGCAGACCAAGGCAGTCGCTTCGCGCCCGGTGGTGGAAGTGGTGCGGCAGTTCGGCCCGACGATCGTCAAAGGTGTCGGGGCCAAACTGATCGAGGCCTGCGCCTTTGCGATGTACACGATGATCGTGCTCGCCTACGGCAAGGCACACGGCATCGCCCAAAGCATGCTGCTTGAAACGGTGATCGTCGCGGTCGCGCTCGAGCTCGTGACGATTCCGCTCGCCGGAGCATTGTCCGATCGCATTGGGCGGCGGCCGACCTTTATTGCCGGTGCGTTACTGCACGTGGCGCTGGTGGTGCCGTTCTTCATGGCAATCGACAGCGGCAACCGCGCAGCGATTCAACTCGTGATGATTCTCGCCATTAGCGTGGGCCACAGTCTCTGTTATGCACCGCAAGCGGCGCTGTTCCCCGAACTGTTCCCGGCGCGCGTGCGCTGCAGCGGTATTGCGCTCATCTGGCAGATCGGGTCGTTGCTCGGCAGTGGGGTGCTCGGCCTGCTGGCCGTCAAACTGATTCAGGCCACGCATGGCAACTCGCTCGCATTGATCATTTACGTGGCGGTGCTCGGCATCGTCTCGGCTGTATCGCTCTTTGCGTTGCCGGAAACGGCGCCCTTGCGGCGCGGCGGTGATCTCCACGATTGGAGCGGCGGCGAGCAGTTAGAGACGCAGACGGCAGCGCAAGCATTCCCGTCCCCATCATCTTCTTCTGTCGCGCAGCACTGAGCGCGCGATCTTTGCCACACCGGAGTCCTTCATGCTTGCAGCCGTGCTTCACGAACCCAAACTGATCCGCATCGACGAAGTCGAGCCGCCCGTGCCTGGTCCGGGCCAGGTGCGGGTGCGCGTGCGTGCCGGCGGTATTTGCGGTTCGGATCTGTCGTACTACTTCAAGGGAAAGAGCGGGGACTTCGCCGTGCGCGAGCCGTTCGTGCTCGGACACGAGGTGGCCGGCGAGATCGATTCGCTTGGCGAGGGCATGAGTGCGGAGAGTCGCCTGATGCCAGGACAGCGGGTCGCCGTCAATCCAGGGCTCGCGTGTGGGACGTGCCGTTTCTGCGTCGGCGGGATGCCGAATCATTGTCTGAACATGCGCTTCATGGGCAGTGCATCGACGTTCCCGCACACGCAGGGCATGTTCCGCCAGTACATCGTCGTCGCCGCGCGGCAGTGCGTGCCCGTGCCGGATGGCGTCGATTTTGCGCAGGCGTCGATGGCCGAGCCGCTCGCCGTCGCGTTGCATGCGGTGAAGCAGGCCGGCTCGCTTGTCGGCGCGAGTGTGTTGCTGGTGGGATGCGGGCCGATCGGCTGCATTCTGCTGAGCGTGGCGCGCCGCGCCGGTGCTCATCGCGTGGTCGCACTGGATCTTTCGGATCGCGCGTTGCAGGTCGCGCGGCAACTCGGCGCGGATCAGACCGTCAACGCCACGGATACTGCGACGATCGATCAATGGTCCGCACAACGCGGCACCTTCGACATCGTCATCGAGGCCTCGGGCAGTCCCGCCGGCCTCGATACGGCGCTGCGCGCCGCGCGCGCGGGCGGCACGGTGATTCAGGTAGGTAATCTGCCGGCCGGCCAATCGCCGGTAGCGGCGAACCTCGTGATGTCGAAAGAACTCCGCTATCAAGGCTCGTTTCGCTTCACCAGTGAATACGCCATTGCCGCCGAAGAAATCGCCGCCGGCAAGGTCGACCTGAAACCGCTGATGACGCATGCGTTCGCGATGAGCGAAGCCAACCGTGCGTTCGAGGTGGCACTCGACCGTTCGCAGTCGATGAAGGTGCATCTGAACTTCGACTGAACCTCGACCGAGGGTAAGGCGTTGCGCCTCGCCGCAATGCCTTGCCATCCCAATCAAGCGACTTAAGCTACAAACGCCCACCAAGAGGCGACCCGAAGGAGACACCTGATGATCAAGAGTCAACGCTGGTTCGTTGTCGCGCTACTGTTTCTGGCCGGCGTCATCAATTACCTCGACCGCGCGGCGCTATCGATTGCCGCGCCGCTGATCCAGAAAGACCTGAACTTCTCGCATGCGCAGATGGGCATCGTGTTCAGCAGTTTTTTTATCGGCTATGCGCTGTTCAATTTTGTCGGCGGCGTGCTGTCGGACAAGGTCGGCGCGAAACGCGTATTCGGCACCGCGATGGGCATGTGGTCGATTTTCTGCGGCGCGACCGCGCTGGCAAGCGGCATTGGTTCGCTGATCGTGCTGCGCGTGTTGTTCGGCATGGGCGAAGGTCCGTTCAGTTCGTCCAACAGCAAGATGGTCAACAACTGGTTTCCGCGCAAGGAAGTCGCGAGCGCGATTGGCGTGATCAGTTCGGGCACACCGCTTGGCGGCGCGCTGGCGGGCCCGGTGGTCGGCTTCATGGCGGTGCAGTTCGGCTGGCGCTGGGCTTTTGTTGCGATCATGCTGCTGGGACTCCTGTGGCTCGTCTTCTGGACAGCAACGACGACCGAACACCCGCACGAAAACGCGCGCGTCACGCCTGATGAGATCGAACTCATCCGCGCCGGCCAGACGGATGAACATGCGATCGCGCATTCGGCCGACGGCGAGCGGTTCGGCCTGCGGCACTTCCTGAAGAAGCCGATCATTCTGGCGACGGCCTTCGCATTTTTCTCCTATAACTACGTGCTGTTTTTCTTCCTGTCGTGGTTCCCGACCTATCTGACCGAAGCCCATCACCTGAGTCTGCGCGATATGAGTTTCGCCACCGTGATTCCGTGGCTGCTCGGCAGTATTGGCCTCGCGGCGGGGGGCTTCATCTCGGACTTCATCTTGCGCCTGACGGGCAAGCCGCTGTTGTCGCGCAAGATCGTGCTGGGGAGTTGTCTGAGCGCGGCGGCGGTGTGCGTGGCGCTGGCCGGGCGCGTTGCCAGCACTGAGGGTGCGGTTGCACTGATGTCGGTATCGATCTTCTTCCTGTACGTGACCGGCGCGGTGTACTGGGCCGTGATTCAGGATACCGTGCCGCGCGAACACGTTGGCGGCGTGGGGGGCTTTGTGCACTTGCTGGCTAATCTCGCGGGCGTGATCGGACCGGCGGTGACCGGCTTCATCGTCGAAGCGACGCACGGCAATTACACCAGCGCGTTCGTGCTGGCGGGGGCGATTGCCGTGCTCGGCGCGGTGTGTTCGCTGGTGTGGATTCGCGAGCCGCGCGTGGGGAAGCTGGAGATGAAACGTGCATGGTAGTATGGTGCGGCGCATCTGAGCGGATATTCGTGGTGCGCGGTCTCCCTGCTATTCATTTGCTGCTATTCGTTGTTCCGCCCGATGCCGACCAAGAACCTCCACGCCAGCGCGTCATCTTTCTCCTCCGACGCCACCCCCACGGCGCCCCGCATGCGGCGGCGCGCGAGCGTTCAGTCCGGCGCGCGCGTCGAACTGCCGGACCTGACCGCCAGCGTCTCGTTCGACTCGCATGAGCCGATCGGCAAGCAGATTTTCCGCGCGCTGCGCGAGGCGATTTTCGCCGGTCAGATGGTGCCGGGCACGCCGCTCTCGGAGAAGGAAGTGTCCGACATGTTTCAGGTGTCGCGGCAACCGGTGCGCGAAGCGTTCATCAAGCTGGTCGAAGCGGGCGTGCTTCAGGTATTGCCGCAGCGTGGCACCTTCGTGAAGCGCATTTCGCCGCGCCAGGTGCGGGAAGGGCGTTTCATTCGCGAGGCGATCGAGACGGCGGTGGTGAAGAAGGCTGCCGTGTCGATCACCGACGAGCAGTTGCAGGCCCTTGCCGACAATCTTCGCGACCAGCGGCTCGCGGCGAAATCGAACGACACCGCTGCTTTCCTCGCGCTCGACGAGGCGTTTCATTACGCGATTGCCCGGTCGATCGATTGCACGGCGGCATGGGAAACGATTCAGGACATCAAGGCGCAGATGGATCGCGTGCGCTATCTGAGCATGCCTGACGTGTCGCCGTTCGATCTGCTGATCAGGCAGCACGCGAAGATTCTGGCCGGCCTGCGCGCGCATGACCCGAGCGCCGCGGAAGAGGCGATGCGCAGTCACCTGCGCGAGATTCTGATGTCGCTCGGTCCCATTGCCGAGCGCAATCCAGCATGGTTCGACGCGGACGAACCGGAGCGCGTGCCGCTCTCGACCTGAGCGGACGAACGGTCGTCCGTTCGCTCTCCGGTTTCACAATCCTCAGATGAATAACGTGCCCAAAACACGAGGCAACTTCGCTTCGTTCGGCGCTTCGTCGAGCGCCGAAGCAATCGTTTGCGCCGATCTTGAGGCAACTCTTTTTGATTTGCGCGCGCACGTTTTTGGCCTATCAACTTTTCCTGCGGGCCTGCCGAAAACATCTCTATAGCAACGGGACTGACTGGAGATGGCTGTGAAGCGACAGGTGTGGTTTTTGATTGCCGTTCTAGCCCTGGGCGGATGCGCGCAGATGCCGGCGCAGAATGCCGCGCGCGCAGACAAGGCGCCCAACGAAGTCATCAGCTTCGATATTCCACCGGATGCGCTCGGCGCGCATGACCCGCAACTCACGGCCGTGCTGGCCAAGGCAGGGGCATTGGCCGCCGCGCAACAACAATCCACGGTCGTGCTGGTCACCGCGCTGGGTCAGGATTTCGCATACGTGAACCAGGCGGTGTGGAAGGGCGTGCCGGCGCAACGCATGTCGAAGGTGAGCTTCGAAAATCGAACCGCGGGTCTTGGTCAGCCCTATAGCGTGTCGATCAGGACGGTGCAATGAAGGAGGCCATCGCGATGCTTCGAATCAGCTTACTGATGGCGGCCACATTGCTCGCCGCGCCGGCTTTTGCGGGGCAGCCGGGAACGGACCTGCAGTCGGCCAGTCCGCTTTCCGCGGCGCTTCCCGCGGCGGCGGACAAGGTGTATCCGCCGTTGCCATCGCTGGCGATGCTGCCGCCGTCGAGCGGCAGCGATGATGACTTGCCGGTGAAGCCCGCGCCGCATCGAAAGAAGTCGCGCGCGCCGATGCCGGTGCAGGACCACAGAGGGCCGCCGATGCCGGCTGTGCGGCTCGTCGTGTCCGATGCTTCACATGCTTACCTCGACTCCGTGCAACGGCAGATCGATCAGGCGCTCGTCAAGTAATCCGGCCGGCGCTCGGCCGCCCCCAATTTTCATCGCGATTAATCGTGATCCATCGTGATCCATCGTGATTTATCGCGATCAAGCTGAAGGATGAACCGTGTCCTTGAAAATCTTCTGTTTTGCGCTGGCGTGGCTGTCGATCTCCGGTGCGGCGCACGCCGCCGACGACTGCTTCAACGAGGCCGCTGCTTACCAGGGCGTCAATCCGTGGGTATTGCGCGCCGTCGCGTGGTACGAATCAAAAGGGGACGCGGGCGCGATACATCAGAACGCGAACGGTTCGATCGATGTGGGCCAGTTGCAGATCAATTCGATTCATTTCGGCGATCTCGCGCGGGAGGGGGTGCCGCATCGCGCGTTGACCGATCCGTGTGTGAACGTCTATGTGGCCGCCTGGTTGCTCAAGCAGAAGATGGTCAAGTACGGCAACACCTGGCGCGCGATCGGCGCTTACCATTCGGAAACACCGAAACAACGTGACGCCTACGCTCGTAGCATCCAGCGAGTGCTGGTCGACTGGGGGCAATTGCCATCCGCCGGCCAGCCGCTCATGGCGAGCCGCTAGTCTTTAGTCTTTAGCCGTCAGATAGCCGTTAGCTGCTCGTCAGTCACGAAACCGCAGCGTCGAGTGGTTATCATGAGGCCTCGGACGGCCCCGATTTCACCCGCGAAGCAGCGCTCGCTTGCGTCGCGCGCAGAAGGCAGGGCCTGGCTGGACTTGCTGGGGCTCCCGTTGATCAGATCTCATACGCGTAAAGCGGCAGTGCTGGTGGCGCTTGCCGGTATCGGCCTTGCCGTCGGCGCGCCATTCGCGCTCAATTCGCATGCGGCCCTCGCGGGGCTGGGCGGCGTTTCTCTCTATGTGTTTCTCGCGCTTGCCGCGAGCGCCGCGCTCAGTGGGCTGGCCAAGGCTGGCAAGCTGCATCTGATACAAACCACGCTCGGGTTGCGCGTGAGTTTCCTGCGCACGGTCGGCATTACGTTGCTGGCGGATTTCGCTTTTCTGGTTTCCCCGTTGGGCGCGGCAGGCTATGGCGTCAATATCGGCTTGCTTCAGCGCGCCGGAGCGTCATGGTCGCTGGCGACAACTGTCGTCAGCGCGGATCAGGCGCTCGATCTCGCGTTCTTCGCGACCGCCGTACCCGTCTCCTTGCTGTTTGCTTTCGGACCGCTGATGCAATTGATGCCGCACGCGAGTGCGCCGGTCGTGTGGGCTGTTCTGGCAGGCGGTGTGTGTCTGGCGGGCGTCTGCTGGTTGAATCGTCAGCGTGTGGCGGCGACGCTGGACGCCACGGGTCGGCGGGTCCGATGGGTGAACGAGCGCCGGGCGAGGTTGTCGCGCTTTGTTCGCAGCGTCGGCAGGCAATGGCGGGAACTGGTCGGCGGCCCCAAGTGGCGGCTTGCCGCGCTGCTTGTGCTGACCACCCAGCAGTGGCTGCTTCGCTATGGCGCGCTCTGGTTTATTTTGCGTGAGCTGGGATACCGTCTGCCTTTGGGTTTTATCCTGGCCGTGCAGGCGGTCGCCTTGCATGCCGCGCTGTGGACCGGCGTGCCCGCGGGTGGCGGCACCGGCGATATCGCGCTCGCTGCCGCGTTCGCCAGTTGGGTGCCGCGGGCGAGCATCGCCACGGCGCTGGTACTGTGGCGCTTCGCGACGCTCTACTGTCCGTTGGTGCTCGGCGCGGCGAGTTTCGCCGCGCTTGCAACGAGGGGGCGCAGCGCATTGCCGGCGGCAACGGAATAAGACGTCGAGGCCGGGCGGCTGGAACGTGAGCGCTTCAGCGTGGACTAGTCCGGCACCTTTTTCATACGTGCCGCAAAACTTGCCCGTGGATGATCGTCGACGCGCAGGCAGAGTAATTGAAAGGTCTGTGAAATCAGCGCAAGCGGATAAACCGCTTTGAAGAGGTCCGCGATCATGCGCCATTCCGCCCGCAGGCCTTTCCAATAGCCGAGCTTCTCGGTTTTACGAGCCTGCGTGACGCGCGGCCAGTGCGTGACCGCGATAGGCAGTCGGCGTTCGATGATGCGGCGGTTCATGAACACTTCGACCCCGAAACGCGGCATGCCGTGAACTTCCTGCAGGACTTCGCTTAGCAGCGTTTTTCTGACGACCCGTTCGCCGGAGACAAAATCGAGGCCGATGGCGCGAAACGCCAGCAGGCTGTTCTGGCGCAGGCTCAAGCTGACTTGCGCCTTGCCTTGTAGGACGGGAAGGGCAAGTGCGCTGATGCACTCGGCGGTCAACCCTTTCAGATCGGCGTCGAGCAGCATGAGCCACTCGCCTGTCGCCGCGGCGATTCCGCTTGCCATGGCGGCACTTTTACCGCGGTTTTCCACGCCTCGAATGAGCCGCACGGACGGGAAGCGTTCGACTATTTCAGCGGTGCCATCGGTCGAACCGTCGTCCACCACGATGATCTCCCCGAGCAGAGGGTGGGCGGTGGCCACGGCAAGCACGGTGCCGATGCGGGGTGCTTCGTTGTAGGCGCAGATGACGCAAGACATGCGCGGAGAATGACGGTTTGAAGCGCGAGCTGTCATAGATAGAGGCGTAGTGAGCGGGCGATGTTGCGGTGCAGCACAATACTGGTTTTTCAGCTATAGTCGGGCTACGGCTTATGCCCAGAGAGGTACAGAATGTACGACGCCGAAATCGCCGCCACCCTCCTGAATCGTTGGGCCACACGTTCATCAACAACTGACTTCGACACCTACCTCGAGCTGTTGCGCGAAGGCAACCTCAGTTTCACCTACCAATCCGGTCACGTGCGCGAAGCCGGCGTTGCAGAGGGGGGCGCATTCAATATCGAATCCCTCGTTTTCGACGACGGCTCGCGCACGCTGCGCGTCGAAGCACCTGACCGGACGCCCCGCTGGACCCGCTGGGCCGCGGTGGAACCGCTGCTGCCCGCATCCAGCGAGGCCTGAGCACCCGCGTCAGACGATCCGCGTGCCGCAACGATAGGTCGCGCGCGGCACCGGCAGCGTGTCGAGCATCGTGACGCGCACGAAGTCCGCGCGCAAACCCGCTTCGATCGCCCCGCGGTCATGCAGACCCGCCGTGCGGGCCGGTTCGGCGGAGACCGTCGCCATGGCGCGCGGCAGGGTCCAGCCGGCCTTGCTGACAAGTTCGAACACTGCCGTCATCAGGCTGGACGGCACGTAGTCCGAGGACAGGATATCGAGCAGGTCGGCCTTCGCCAGTTCGAGCGCCGACACATTGCCCGAATGCGAGCCGCCTCGCACGATATTCGGCGCCCCCATGATGGTCGAAATACCATGCTCGCGTGCCGTCTCGGCGGCGATGCGGGTGGTCGGAAATTCCGCCAGCACGATGCCTTCGGCCTTGGCCTGTTCGACGTGCTCGATCAGCGTGTCGTCATGGCTGGCCACCGGAATACCGAGCCGGTTGCAGCGCGCGACAATCTCGCGACGGTGCGTGTCGGCGTAACGTTCCTGTTCGACGGACAGTTCGGCCAACGCGGTCGCCACGTGCTCGTCAGTCAGTTTGCCGTTGCGCTCCTGAAAGCGGCGCCATTGTTCGCGGTCATGCCACTGACGTTGGCCGGGCGTGTGATCCATCACCGAGGCGAGCCGCAGCAACGGGTGCTCGCACAACGAATCGAACACCTCGACCACGTCGGCGGTGGCGATTTCGCAGCGCAGATGCAGAAAGTGTTCGGCGCGCAACAGCTTGCGCCCGGAGAACCGGGTGAGGGATTCGGCGCATTGTGTTTGCAGATCGCGGCCGCGCAACCCGACGTTCGAGCGCGATCCGATCGCGAGGGCATCGAACACCGTGGTGATGCCGGCCGCTGCCACTTGTGCGTCGTGGATCACGAAGGCGGCATCGGTATTCCATTGCACGCCCGGACGCGGCGCCAGATGCTTCTCGAGATTGTCCGTGTGCAGTTCGATCAGGCCTGGCAACAGATAGTCGCCGTCCCAATCTTCCGCTTCGCGCGCCGAGGTCGTGCCGCGCTCGACGTCGCGAATCACGCCGTCTTCGATGCGTATCACACCGGTAAATTCTTCGTCTCGCGTCACGATGCGAGCGTTCCTGATCAACATCGACTTGCTCCGTAGTCTGTCTTGAGTGTTGCCGCAGTGCTTCGGCTCTGTGCTTCGACCCAGTGGTTCAGTTTAGTGGCGTTTCGTGTCAATTAGTGCCGCAGCGGCGGCTGGAGTTCGAGGCGCCGCGTGGCAACCTTGTTGCGGGTATCTTCGTCATGAAAGATACCGACAATCGCCGCGCCGCGCTCGCGTGCTTCGACGATCAGATCGGCGACCACGTCGCGGTTTTCCGCGTCGAGCGAGGCCGTGGGTTCGTCGAGCAGCAGCACCGGATGCCCGGCGATCAAGCCGCGGGCGATGTTCACGCGCTGCTGTTCGCCGCCGGAGAAGGTGGCGGGCGCGAGCGACCACAGCCGCCTGGGCACGTTCAACCTAGCCAGCAGGGCCGCGGCGCGCGCCTCGGCTCCGTCTTCCGCCACGCCGCGCGACAGCAGCGGTTCGGCGACCAGCGTGAGCGTCGGCACGCGCGGAATGACGCGCAGAAACTGGCTGACGTAGCCGACCACGCCACGGCGCAGATGCAGCACATCGTGCGGCTCGGCGCCGGTAATCGATACCGGCTGTCCGTCGTCCGCCGCGTCGCGAATCGCAATGTCGCCCGTGCTCGCCAGATAGTTGCCGTACAGGCAGCGCAGCAGCGTGCTCTTGCCCGCGCCTGAAGGCCCGACCAGCACGACACACTCGCCGCGCTCGACATTGAGCGACACCCCCGCGAGCGCTTCGATCTGCACGCCGCCCTGACCGTGCAACGTGAAAGTTTTGCCGATGCCGACCGCGCGCAGCATCAGCGCGTTGTTCTCGCTGAATGCGCGTTCAGCGGCCTGTGATTCCTTGTTTGTTTCAATGGATCGCATTGTGAGCCTCAAACCGGCAGAACCGAGGAAACCAGCGTTTGCGTGTAAGGGTGCTGCGGATCGTCGAGCACCTGGTCCGTCAGACCGGCCTCCACCACTTCACCGCCTTGCATCACCATCAGGCGATGCGCGAGCAGACGCGCCACACCGATATCGTGCGTCACGATCAGCACCGACAGATGCAGCGTGGAGGTCAGCGTGCGCAGCAAATCGAGCAGGCGCGCCTGCACCGATACGTCGAGACCGGCGGTCGGCTCGTCCATGAAGACGAGACGCGGACCGGTGACGAGATTGCGCGCGATCTGCAAACGCTGCTGCATGCCGCCGGAAAACGCCGCCGGAAGTTCGTCGATGCGGGTGGCGTCGAGTTCGACGCGCTCCATCCACCGCGTTGCCGTGTGACGGATGTCGCCATAGTGGCGCGCACCAACCGCCATCAACGGTTCACCGATATTCGCGCCTGCGGAGACGCCGTTGCGCAGGCCGTCACGCGGATTCTGCTGCACGAAGCCCCACTCGGTGCGCATCAACAAGCGCCGGCGCGGCTCGGACAAGGCGCGCAGATCGAGCTTTTCGCCATGCGTGGCGGTGTAGTGGAGCGAACCGTTATCGGCTTCAGTTTTCAGCGCGAGCGTATTGAGCAGCGTGGTCTTGCCCGAACCGGATTCGCCGACGATGCACAGCACTTCGCCCGGATACAGATCGAAGCTGACGTTCCTGCAGCCGTTGCGGCCGCCAAATTGTTTGGTGAGCGAGCGGGCGCTCAACAGCGGCGTCATGCGGTTTCTCCTTTGCGCGCTTCGTATGAGGGCAGTTCGAGGTCCTGATCGCCGCGGCGTTCGTGGCAGTAGTCGCTATCCGAGCAAACGAACATGCGCTTGCCGGCGTCGTCGACGATCATTTCGTCAAGGAAGCTTTCGGTCGATCCGCACAGCGCGCACGCGTGCTGCCACTTCTGCACTTCGAACGGATGATCGTCGAAGTCGAGACTGCGCACGGGGGTGTACGGCGGGATGGCGTAAATGCGCCGCTCGCGGCCCGCGCCGAACAATTGCAGCGCGGGGTTCATATGCATCTTCGGGTTGTCGAACTTCGGAATCGGTGATGGCGAGCTCAGATAGCGGTGGTTGACCATCACCGGGTAGTCGTACGTGGTGGCGATGCTGCCGTGATGGACGATGTCCTCGTACAGCTTCACGCTGATCAACCCGTAATCGGCCAGGGCGTGCAGCTTCTTGCATTCGGCCACGCGCGGCTCCAGGCGAAACAGCGGTTCGGGCATCGGCACCTGATAGACCAGAATCTGTTTGTCGGTGAGCGGTGCTTCGGGAATCCGGTGGCGTGTCTGGACGATCGTCGCTTCGGTCGTGCGGCGCGTGGTCGCCACGCCCGTGGTGCGCGCGAAAAAGCGGCGGATATTGACCGCATTGGTGGTTTCGTCGGAGCCCTGATCGATGACCTTCAGCGTATCGTTCTTGCCGATGATCGCCGCGGTCACCTGAATGCCGCCCGTGCCCCAGCCGTACGGCAAGGGCATTTCCCGCGAGCCGAACGGCACCTGGTAGCCCGGCACGGCAACCGCTTTGAGCAAGGCGCGGCGCAGCATGCGCTTGGTCTGCTCGTCGAGGTAGGCGAAGTTGTAGCCGTCCGCGGCGCTGTCGTACGAAGCGGTGGTGAGGGAGGTGTCTGGCGCGTTCATGCGGCTTGCTCCTGCTGGTCCTGGCCGTGGTCCGTGTCCTTGCCCTGATGTTTGCCTTGATCGTTATCCTGACTTTTGTCCTCTACACCGTGTTGCGCGCGCAGGCGTCGAACGAGTTCGAGTTCGGACTGGAAGTCGACATAGTGAGGCAACTTCAGATGCTGAACGAAGCCGGACGCTTCGACGTTATCGCTGTGCGAGAGCATGAATTCGATGTCCTGCGTCGGCGAGGCGAGCGTTTCGCCGAGTTCTTCAGCGCGCAACGCACGATCCACGAGTGCCATGGCCATCGCTTTGCGCTCCGAGTGTCCGAACGTGAGGCCGTAGCCTTGCGTGAAGGCGGGGGGCACGTCGCCGCTGCCGGCGAACTGATTGATCATCTGGCATTCGGTGACATCGATATCGCCGATCTCGACGGTCTCGCCCAACTCGTCGAGTTCCATTTCGACGGCGATCGTGCCGAAGCGGATCTCGCCGGCAAACGGATGCGAATGCGCGTAGCCGCGTTGCGTGGCATAGCCCATGGCGAGCAGAAAGCCTTCGTCGCCGCGGGCGAGATTCTGCAGGCGCGTGGAGCGGTTTGCGGGAAAGGCGAGCGGTTCGCGCGAGAGGTCGCCGGGTTCCGGCGCGTCCGGCGTGGGGCGTTCCTGTTCGATCAGTCCTTCCTTGTCGAGCAGCGTGACCACGCGCGGCATGGCCTCCGCTGCCGCGCTCTGGGCGGCCTGATGAGCAGGGGGAGCCGTATCGGTTCCGGCATCGCTTTCGGCGAGCAACGCGAAATCCAGCAGACGTTGCGTGTAATCGTAAGTCGCGCCGAGCACCTGACCGCCGGGCACGTCTTTGAACGTGGCCGAAATGCGGCGCGCCACGTGCATGGCTTCGGTATCGATCGCTTCCGTGTAACCGAACCGCGGCAACGTGGTGCGATACGCACGCAACAGAAAGATCGCCTCGACCAGATCGCCCGCGGCCTGCTTGATCGCGAGCGCGGCAAGTTCTTCGTCGTAGACCGAGCCTTCGGTCATCACGCGCGCGACGGCGAGGCGCAATTGTTCGCGAATTTGTGCGACGCTGAGTTCGGCCAGCCGCGTATCGCCGCGACGCGCCTTGTCGAGCAGACGCCACGACGCTTCGATCGCGCGTTCTCCACCCTTGACGGCAACGTACATTAGTTCACCTTTGCTTGAGTTGTGCGCGGCAGGCCGATCAGCGTGCTGCCGCAGACGAGATAGCAATCGATGCCGCATGGAAAGAGCGGCGCGAGGGCGGCGCGTTCGTGCCAGAAATGCTCGGGCAAGCCGGCCGGCGCGATCGTCGTGGTGTGCTGGATGCCGGGGCCGCTGAGCACGATCGGCGTGCCACCCGTCAGTGCTTCGACGCGGATCAGCAAGGTCACCGATTGCTCAGGCGACTCCGCTGCGCCGAGCGGAAAACTTTCCAGCGCCGGCATGACGCCCGCGTCGTGAACATAGGCAAAGGCGGCAAGGCCCGGTTCATCGACGAGCGGGGCGCCGGTGTGAAACCGCAGTGCCGACGCCAGCGCCGTATCGGCTTGCGCGAGCCATACCGGCGTAGCGTAGTCGCACAGCGTCAGCAGTGCGGCGAATGCGGCGAGCGCGGCGGGCGTCTCCCGCACTTCCGGCAAACCCTGTTCGACGACGCCGACCGTGCCGGGGCGCGACAGCGCATCGAGCAGCGTGCGGAATACCGCCTGGGTGTCGTGAACCGGATCGGCGAAACCGGGCGTTAGGGTGGCCAATGAGGTCGCCAGTGAGGTTGCCAATGCGGTGGCCGATGGAGCAGCCGACGAAGTCGGCAATGGATTCTGTGAGTTTTCCATCAGTCACCCCTGACCATGGTGAAGAATTCGACGCGGGTCGCCGCAACATCCTGGCGGCGCTCTGCGCGTTCGGCGGCCTGCTGTGCGGCAAACGGCTCGATCAATTGCTGATGCAAGGCCGCGTGATGCTCGGGCATTTGCAACAGCGCGTCTGCTAACGCAGCCAGTTCTGCGCGGCGGCGGTCGCGGCCCAGATGGCAAGCCACGCCGACTGCCGCAGCGGCCTCGCCCGTGACGCGCAAACGCAACGTGGCGCGCGTGACGGTGGCTTCGCCCAGATTGAACGGGTCGCCGCTGCCGCCGACGCGGCCGCGCACCATCGCGAGGCCGATTTCGGGTGAGCGCAGCCAGTCGTAAGCGGGGGGCGGGACGCCTTGCAGCGCGCGACCCAGTGCAGCTTCGAGATCGGCGCGCGGCGTGCGGGCCAGCACGGCCATCCATGCGCGGCGCATGGCGGAGGAAGGCGAGGCGAAAGTGGCACTCATCGAATTTCCTGTTGATCCAGCGAGTGGACATTTGAGCATCTATTCGTCTAAACGTCTAGACGTTTAGAGATATGCTTGCGAAGCGTTGTCGCGCATACGCACCGATTCACATTTCCATCACGGCTTGCGCACTACAATGCATGACATAGCGAATATTTGAACCCAAGGGAATGACAGCACCATGACATCGAACGACAACGCGACGCCGGGCACGCTGCTCGAACGCGGCGCGGGCGTTGCCGTCTGGCGGCAGATCGAGCAGATTCTGGCGGCGGAAATCGCAGCGAGCGGCTTTGGTGAAGAGGGCCGTTTGCCGAGCGAGGGCGAGCTGGCCAAACGCTTCGACGTGAACCGGCATACCGTGCGCCGCGCCATGCTCGGTCTGGCCGCATTAGGTCTCGTCAGCGTCGAGCAGGGGCGTGGCACCTTCGTGCAGCCCGGCGCGATCGACTATACGATTGGCCGCCGCACGCGGTTTACAGAAAACTTGCGGCAACAGAATCACACGGCTGCTGGCACCATGTTGTCGGCCGCGCGCGTGAAGGCTGAGCCGAACGTCGCGAAGGCTCTGGGCCTGCGGGCGGGCGCGTCGGTCTACCGGGTCGAGTCGCTGCACGAATCCGATGGCGTGCCGCTCACATTTGCGCGCAACTGGTATCCGGCGGCGCGTTTTCCGGATTTGCCCGAGGTACTGGAGCGCACCGGCGGCGTGACCAAGTCGATGGCGGAATTCGGCGTAACCGACTATTTGCGCAAGTGGAGCCGTATCGGCAGCGTGTTGCCTGAGCCGGAAGTGGCGCGGCGTTTGAATATCAACCGGCAGCAGCCGGTGCTGTGGGTCGAGAACGTCGACGTCGATCTGGAAGGCACGCCGGTCAAATATGGTTTCACGCATTTTGCGGCAGACCGTGTGCAACTGCTGGTGGAGCACGACGTATGAGCGGCGCGGTGTGGGGCGCCGAGGCTCGTTTCGCCGTGTACTACACGCCGTCGCGCGAGTCGGCATGGTGGCCGGCGGGTTCGGCGTGGCTGGGGCGTGATGCGGAAAGCGGCGCGCGATGCGTGCCGCCGCAACCGGATGCGCTGGCGCGTCCGCTGGCCGATCTCACCGAAGCGCCGCGTCGCTATGGTTGGCACGGTACGCTGGTTGCGCCGTTTCATCTTGCTCAAGGTGTGACCCAGCAGGACCTGCTCGCAGCGGCGCGCGGATGGGCCGGCACGCAAAGCCCATTCGCTTTGCCTGTCGAAGCCGCGACGCTTGGCGACTTCGTCGCACTGCGTCCTGCTGATCAGGATGGCGAAGCGAAGCTTCGCCGCGTTGCGTCCAGTGCGCTGCAAACGCTCGATGCATTGCGCGCCAGGCCGTCCGCTGCCGCGCTCGCCCGCCGTCTCGCGGCGCCGCTGAGCGAGCGGCAGCGTGCCTTGCTGATCGAATGGGGTTATCCGTACGTCTTCGACGAATTCCGCTTTCACATGACGCTGTCCAGTTCGCTCGCCGATGGCGCCGAGCGCGCGACCCTGGTGGCATGGTGGCAGGCACGAACGCCCGCGCTCGGGCCGCTCGCTATCGATCACGCGGCGCTTTTTGTCGAACCTGCGCCCGGCGAGCCGTTTGTCTTGTGGCAACGCGTACCGTTCCAGACCCGCGAGGTGAAATAACAATGGCAGGTCGTTTGATCTATGTAATGGGGCCGTCCGGTGCAGGCAAGGATTCGTTGCTGAGTTTTGCGCGCAGCCGCCTGATGGGTGAGCCGATTCTGTTTGCGCATCGCTACATCACGCGGCCGAGCGGCAACGGTGAAGCGCATGTTGCATTGAGCGTCGAAGAATTCGCGGCGCGTTCGGTGCTCGGTCTGTTCGCGCTCGAATGGTCGAGCCACTCGCTGCGCTATGGCATTGGTGTCGAGCTCGATGCATGGCTTGCGCGCGGTTGCACGGTCGTCGTCAACGGATCGCGCCAACATTTGCAGCATACGTTGGCGCGTTATCCGCACGCGGAAGTCGTGCATGTGAACGCGGCGCCGCATATCCTCGAAGCCCGGCTCGGGGCGCGGGCGCGGGAATCGGCGGAACAGGTCGCGGCGAGACTCGCGCGCCGGGCGCCGTTTTCGCTGCCGGAGGGGATTCGCTGCACGACGATCGATAACTCCGGCGCGCTGGAAGACGCGGGGCACGCGCTGATTGCTTTTTTGCAGGCGGAAACGGAGGTTGGTGACGTTAGCAACGTTCAGGACGTTGCCGGTGTTGCCAACGTTCTCAACGCTCGATAAGCGCGACTACCCGGGCGCGGCCATCCGCTCCCGGGTCGCTTCCTGCAGGCAGGACACAAACTGCTGAACCGCCGGCGTGGGCAGTAGAGCACGCCGCGAAATGATGCTGAGATCGTAATTCGGCAGCGCTTCTTCTATCTGCGCAACGCGGATACCAAGCGGCGCGACCATCTGCGCAAGCGGCCGCGTAAAGCAGCCGATCACGTCGGTTTGCGACACCAGGCCGAGCGTCACCGCGAACGACGACGGCGCCCGCACCAGCCGCTTCGGCACCGGCAAGCCGTGCGCGTTGAACATCGCCATCATCACGCTATGCGGAAAGTGATCCGCGCCCACCGTCACGATCCACTCCGCGTCGAGCAATTCATGGAGACGCCTGACGTTCGCGAGCGGATGTCCGGCGCGCATCGCGATGACGAACTGCGTCGAGTAGAGCGGCGCCTGCACCAGATCGCTGTCGAGTGCCTGCACATGATGGATCGCCGCGATATCGAGCGCGCCGTTGCGCAATCGTGCGACGGCATCCGGGATCGTGACTTCTTCCAGATGCAGATTCACCAGCGGCATGACCTGGCGAAACTTCGAGACGGCGTGCGGCAGGGCCGTCAACGCGATCGACGGCATCGTGCCCACGCTCACCTTGCCAGCCAGTTCTCCCTTCACCTGCTCGACCGCTTCGGCAGTGCGGCGCATATCGCCCAGCAACTGTTCGGCACGCGGCAACAGCGCCAGCCCGCACGCGGTCAACTCGATGCCGCGCACGCTGCGCACCATCAATTCGGCATTCAGCGCGCTCTCCAGCTCGCGGATCGTGTGCGTGACGGCCGGTTGCGTCACGCCGAGCTCGCGCGCGGCGGCGCGCAAACTGCGGTGATGGGCGGCGGCGACGAACGCTTGCAACTGTTGCAGCTTCATGAGGGTAATCCCGTATATAAAGCTTGTTAATCAGGGTGAAAAAAACAGCATCTTATTCGAACAAAACGGCGTGGCTATAGTGCTTGCCTGTTTGCCGCGTCATGCGGCGTGAATTCCCATGGAGCGATAGATGAGCGAAGCCGCGCGTTTTACTGAAGTGTCCGACCTGGTGCCTGCCGCCGAAAGCCTGCGCGAGATCCGTCATCACATCCATCACCACCCGGAACTGGCCTACGAAGAAGTGCAAACCGCCGCGCTGGTGGCTGAGAAGCTCGAACAATGGGGCTGGCAGGTCACGCGCGGGGTCGGCCAGACGGGTGTGGTGGGGACGCTGAAGGTGGGTGACGGCACGCGCAGTATCGGCATTCGCGCCGACATGGACGCACTGCCGATCATCGAACAAACCGGCTTGCCGTATGCGAGCGGCACCCACGGCAAGATGCATGCATGCGGCCACGACGGCCACACGACGATGCTGCTCGGCGCCGCGCAGCACCTTGGCGCTACGCGCAATTTCTCGGGCACCGTGCATCTGTACTTCCAGCCGGCCGAAGAAAGCGGCATCGACAGCGGCGCGATGAAGATGATCAACGACGGCCTGTTCGAGCGTTTCCCATGCGACGCCGTGTTCGGTCTGCACAATCATCCGGGCGAGGAACCTGGGGTGATGCTGTTCCGCAAGGGGCCGTTCATGTCGGCGGGCGACAAGGCGATCATCACCATCGAAGGCGTCGGCGGTCATGCGGCGCGGCCGCACCTCACGGTCGACCCGGTGGTGGTCGCGGCGAGCATCGTGATGGCGTTGCAGACCATCGTCGCGCGTAATGTCGATCCGTCGCAGCCGGCGGTGGTGACGGTCGGCTCGATGCATGCGGGCACCGCGAACAACGTGATTTCCAGCAGCGCGAAGCTGGAGCTGAGTGTGCGTTCGTTCAGCCCCGAAGTGCGCGCGCTGCTGAAAAAGCGCATTACCGAACTCGCCGAAAGCCAGGCCGCGAGCTATGGCGGCAAGGCGGTGGTGGAGTACATCGAAGGCTATCCGGTGGTGGTCAATTCGGATGCCGAAACGGATTTCGCGGTGAAGGTGGCGCGCGAACTGGTCGGCGACGACAACGTGGTCGAGCAGACCGACATCCTGATGGGCAGTGAAGATTTCGCCTTCATGCTGCAGAAGCGCCCCGGCACGTTCCTGCGGATCGGCAATGGCGCGGGCGAAGACGGCTGCATGGTGCACAACCCCCATTACGACTTCAACGACCGCAATCTGCCGGTCGGCGCGGCGTTCTGGACGCGGCTGGTGGAGCGGTATCTGGGGCAATGAGGCGCCTCAGGTGCCTCAGGTGCCAATGACGAGCCGATGAGCGGGCAATGAGTTCGCACCGCCGGACATAACCATAACAACGAGGAAGACCCGCGATGAATGCCACAACGGATGCGAGCCGCGCCGTCGACGCCACCCGAACCACCAGCCGCGGCGCGATCGCCGCAGCGGTGATCGGCAACTGGCTCGAGTTTTTCGACTTCACCGTGTACGGTTTTTTTGCCGTGATCATCGGCAAGCTGTTTTTCCCGTCGGCGGATCCGACAACTTCGCTGCTCCTGTCAGTGGCGACGTTCGCGGCAGGGTTCATCACGCGGCCGCTCGGCAGCGTGATGCTCGGCGTCTATGCCGACCGCAAAGGCCGCAAGGCGGCGCTCAACCTGACCATCATGCTGATGGCGGCGAGCACCGGCGTGATCGCCATTGCGCCGACGTATGCGCAGATCGGCCTCGCCGCGCCCCTGCTGATCGTGCTGGCGCGTCTCGTGCAAGGCTTTTCCCAGGGCGGTGAGTTCGGCGCGGCAACCTCGACCTTGCTGGAGCAGGGCGGCGGAGCCCGGCGTGGTTTTCGGGCGAGCTGGCAACTGGCGACGCAAGGCGGCGCGGCGCTGATGGGCTCCGGCCTCGCGGCGGCGCTGTCGGGCGCGCTGCCCAGGGAGTCGCTGGAAAGCTGGGGCTGGCGCATTCCGTTTCTGATCGGCGTGTTGATCGCGCCGGTCGGCATCTATTTGCGCCGCCGTCTCGCGGACGATCCAGCCGGCACGCACAGCCACGCCATCGAGCGCGGCGTGCTGCACGAACTCTTCACGGATCATTTGCGTCCGCTCCTGCTGATTACGCTCACGGTCATGGGCGGCACGGTCTCGACCTATATTCTGACCTTCTACATGCCGACCTATGCGATCCACACGCTCGGCCTGCCGATGTCGCTGTCAATGCTGGTCGGCGTCGCGTCGGGACTCGTCATGCTGATCACGTGCCCGTTGTTCGGCATACTGTCCGATCGTATCGGCAGCCGTAAGCGGCCGATTCTGTTCGGGCGCGGCGTGCTGGTGTTGCTGCTGTTTCCGGCCTTCATGCTGATCAACCGCTTCCCGCAGTTGCCCGTCATCATGTCGGCGACCGCGCTGATGCTGCTGTTCTACTCGATGGGATCGGCGTCGGAATTCGCCTTGATGTGCGAGTCGTTTCCGCGGCGCGTGCGCGCTACCGGTATTTCGATCGCGTATGCGCTGAGCGTGTGCGTATTCGGCGGCACCGCGCAACTGGTTGCGACATGGCTGATCAAACTGACCGGCAGCAAGCTGGCGCCGGCCGCGTACGTGGCTGGATGTGTGATCGTGTCGCTGATCGCGGTGTCGATGCTGAAAGAGACAGCGGATAAGCCGATCGATTGATCGCGCGGCCCCTCGCCGGGGCCTCGCCTGTCACTGGCCTTGCTGGTCTTTTGGCATCTCGCCGGCCTATCACTGGCCTCTCATTGGCCTATCATTCAGCCGCGCCGCGCGACCATCTCCGAGACGGTTTGCGCGGCCTGCTGCAACGGCTCCAGAAACGCCTTCACCATCTGCCTGGCCGAATTGCGCTGAGCGTTGCCGCTGATATTCATCGCCGCGATCACACGCCCCTGGCGGTTGCGAATCGGCGCGGACAACGAAATCAGACCGCCTTCCAGTTCCTGATCGACGATTGCCCAACCCTGGCGTCGCACCTGCGCGATCAGCTTTTTCAATTCTTCCTTGTCGGTCACCGTGCGCGGCGTGTGCGCGTAGAGCGGCGCCGAACTCAGGGTCGCATCGAGCGCGTCGTCGTCGAGCGCGGATAGCAGCACACGGCCCATCGACGTGCAAT
Source organism: Paraburkholderia fungorum (assembly GCF_046026025.1). Taxonomy (GTDB): domain Bacteria; phylum Pseudomonadota; class Gammaproteobacteria; order Burkholderiales; family Burkholderiaceae; genus Paraburkholderia; species Paraburkholderia fungorum_E. Next base: position 181,304 of record NZ_JAQQFL010000009.1, read on the forward strand.
ACGCCGGCAAGCGGCTGCCGATCGACAGGTTGATGGTCATGATCTTGTGAGTCGGCACGCGCAGCACGTAGACGATTTCGGTGCGATCGAGCACGGCCGCCGAGCAACTCTCGTGAACCTGCGCCGAGAGGTTTTCCATCACCGGTTCGGCGAGATTCCAGAACGGCATCGAGGTCAGATACGCGAAACCGAGGTCGAGAATCTTCGGCGTGAGGCGGAACAGACGGCCCTCGGCCTCCACGTAGCCGAGCGTCTGCAGGGTCAGCAGAATGCGGCGTGCCCCAGCGCGTGTCAGGCCGGTGGCGGCGGCGACGTCGGTGAGGGTCTGCTCGGGGCGGCTGGCATCGAACGCGCGGATCACCGAGAGGCCTCGCGCGAACGACTGCACATACGAGTCGCCCGGTTTGTCCGAGGCCGGTTCGGCGTTGTCAGGAACGGCGGAAGACGGCGGCAGGGCTTTGCTCATGGACCTTGAAAGATGCGTTCGAAGAAGGGCGCACGGCGCTCGCATGGCTCAGCCGGCGCGATGCTGTGCAAAGGCGTGACGATAACTTAAGCCTTCTGATTCGCCAAACAAAAAACGGGCCTGGCTCGCCGACAGTATAGGTCGCGGCCACCCGGCAGTTTCTTTCTTCCTCCCCCTCATCTGTTTCGCCTCCGTGCGCCGATCCGCGGCACGTCCCCCTCGCGTAAACCCCAGAAAGTTTCACCTTGCATGTGTATTTTGGCAAAAGTATATTGCAATACACCATCAACTATCTCTATGAGATAACAAATGAACGAAGACATCCTTGTTTCACACCATGGGCGCGTCGCCGTCATCACGTTGAACCGCCCGGCGCGCCTGAATGCATGGACGACCACGATGCGCGAGATGATCATCGACGCCCTGGCGCGCTTCGACGCGGATGACGGTGTTGCCGCGATCGTCATGACGGGAGCGGGCGACCGTGCGTTCTCCGCAGGGCAGGATCTGTCGGAGGCGCATGACTTCGACGGCGAACGGGCGGTCGCATGGGTCAAGGAGTGGGAGCGCTATTACACGGTCCTGCGCGGTTTGAGCAAACCGCTCGTCATGGCCTTGAACGGTACGGCGGCCGGCTCCGCGTTTCAGGTTGCCTTGCTGGGTGACATCCGCGTCGGCCATCCGGGCGTGCGCATGGGGCAGCCGGAAATCAACGCGGGGATTGCCAGTACGACCGGCCCGTGGATCATGAGCGAGATGCTCGGCATGTCCCGCACCATCGAATTGACGCTGACCGGCCGCCTGATGGACGCCGAGGAATGTCACCGCATCGGGCTGATTCATCACATCGTTCCGGCGGATCAGGTGTTCGCCAAGGCCCTCGAAATCGCCACAGAACTGGCGGCAAAACCACCGGTCGCGATGCGTCTCGACAAGCAGCGTTTCCGTGAAATGACGGAGCCGAGCTTTCGCGACGCGATCGAGGCGGGCGCGCGTATCCAGCGCGAAGCCTACGACTCCGGTGAGCCGGCGCGAATGATGGAAGCGTTCTTCCGCGAACGCGCGAAGTAGAGCAAACCAAAGCAAACCAAACCAAACCAAACCAAACCAAAGCAAGCCGCGACCGTTTCTTTTCATTCTGTGCGGGAGACCTGAGCATGACGCAAGACTTCAACCTGACCCGGCGCCGCTTTCTGCAAGGCGTCGGTAGTGCTGCACTCGCGGGCGCCATGCCGGTGCTGGCCGGCGCGCAGTCGAAACAGATCGTCGTTTCCGATCCCGGTGGCCCGTACACCACCGCATATCGCCAGGCGTTTTACGATCCGTTCGAAAAAGCCACCGGCATCAAGGTGGTAAGCGTTGCGCGGGAATCGCAACCGGTCGCGCAGCTTGCGGCGATGGTGCAGACAAAAAATTATGTGTGGGACGTCACCACGCTCACGCTCTCGGCGGACATTCCGTACCTGGAATCCAAAGGGTTTCTCGAACCGATCGGTCTGAAAGCCAGCGACTTCCCCGATGTGATGCCCGAAGCGGTGACGCCGAACTGGCTCGGCGTCGACGTCTATGCCACCGTGCTCGCGTACCGGCAGGACAAGTTCGGGCCAAACGGTCCGAAATCCTGGGCGGACTTCTGGGACGTCAAACGCTTTCCGGGCCGGCGCTGTCTGCGCCGCAGTCCGCTGGACACGCTCGAGCAGGCGCTGCTGGCCGACGGGGTGTCGCTCGACAAGCTTTATCCGCTCGATGTCGATCGCGCATTCCGCAGTCTCGACCGGATCAAGCCGCACGTGAACATCTGGTGGACGTCCGGCGCTCAGGCCATGCAGGCGATCCAGAGTGGCGATGTCGACATGATCTCGGCGTGGAACGGCCGGGCCCAGGCCGCGCGCGACGGCGGCGCACCGGTCACGATCGTATGGAACCAGGGGCTCTATTCGATTGAGGGGTGGGGCATTCCGAAAGGCACGCCGCGCGCCGACTTCGCCCGGCAGTTCGTGCGCTTCTGTGGCGATGCGCAGCGCCAGGCCTTGCTCACCGGCACGCTTGCCTACGGTCCGACCAACCGTAAGTCGTTCGACGCGATCCCGGCCGCGCGCGCGGCGATTCTGCCGACCGCACCGGACAATCTCCGGGACATGCGCCTGCCGAGTCCGCAATGGTGGGCCGATAACCGTCAGAAAGTGACCGAGCGCTTCAACACCTGGATCATTTCCTGAGGAGTGGCGCGATGAGTGCGAAACTTGAAACGATCGGGATTGCGAAAAGTTACGGTGACACCGTTGCGTTGCAAGCGACCGATCTGACGGTGCAGGCCGGCGAATTTCTCACCTTGCTGGGTCCCTCCGGATCGGGCAAGACCACGCTGTTGCAGATGATCTCCGGTCTCGTCGCGCCGACGGCCGGGCGCATCGAAATCGACGGTCGTGACGTGACGCATGTGGAACCCGGCAAACGCGGCATCGGCATGGTGTTCCAGAGCTATGCGCTGTTTCCGCATATGAGCGTGTGGGATAACGTGGCGTACGGTTTGCGCATGCGCCGCAAGTCGCGTGAGGACGTCAGGCGGGCCGTCGACGACGCGCTGACGATGGTACGCATGGGCGATTACGCGAAGCGCTACCCGAAAGAGCTGTCGGGCGGCCAGCAGCAGCGTATCGCGCTGGCGCGCTGCTTCGCCTACCGGCCCTCCGTGATTTTGCTCGATGAGCCGCTCGGTGCGCTCGACAAGAAATTGCGTGAGCACATGCAGTCCGAGATTCGCCGTTTGCACAAGGAACTCGGCGCGACCTTCGTCTACGTGACACACGATCAGGACGAAGCGTTGACGCTCTCCGATCGCATCTGCCTGATGAATCAGGCTCGCATCGAGCAGGTGGGCACGCCCGTCGATCTGTACGACCGGCCGGCCACGCGCTTCGCGGCCGGTTTCATCGGACATTCGAATCTGCTCGAAGGCGCGCTCGATCACGAACGAGGCCCGGGTGGCGAACCGATTCTGCTGACGGCGGGCGGCCGCGTGCCGTTGCCGCAAGGCGGGGCGGCTGTAGCGGGCTCGCCTGGTGCAAAACACTGTCTGCTGCTGCGCCCTGAAGCACCGCGTCTGGTCGAGCCGAAGCGCGGTTTCCTCGACGGCACGATCTCGGACATCGTGTTCTTCGGCAGCGATACCCGCGTACAACTGACCCTGTCCGACGGCAGCCACCTGAGCGTGCGATGCGAGCGCGGTCTGTCGCCGTGCGTCGGCGATACGGTCGGTCTGGTGTGGGACCCGCATCGCACCACGCTGCTGCACGCGTGACGACCGCCAAGGAAAGATCATGACTATTGCCCTTGAGGCGCAGCCGTCCCACGAGGCCGCGCGCCCACGTCGGTTCGGATGGCTCACGAACGTGGTTCGCTTCCTGCCGATCGTCCCGACGCTGCTGTTTCTGCTGTTCTTTTTCATCGTGCCGGTCGGCGAGATACTGCAAGGGGGCCTCTTTAACGCGGACGGCACGTTCGGCCTCGGCCAGTTCGAGCGGATTGCACGCACGCCGGTCTATGCGAAGGTGCTGTGGATCACGTTTTCGATCTCGTTCCTCACGGCGGCTATTTCGATCCTGCTCGGCTATCCGGTCGCGTATCTGCTGAGCCGCTTGTCACCGCGCGCGCGTGAGCGCTGGCTGCTCTGGATCATGCTGCCGTTCTGGACCAGTTACCTGGTAAAAACCTATGCGTGGATGCTGTTACTGTCGAAGACCGGCGTGCTGTCCACCATCGCGCTCGCGCTGGGTCTCGTCAGCGAAACCAGCGGCACGATTCCGTCGCTCACCGGCGTATTGATCGGCATGGTTCACGCAATGCTGCCACTCGCGGTGATGACCATGTTGCCCGTCATGCGTGGCATCGACGATCGTCTCGCGCAGGCTGCCGAGACACTGGGTGCCGAGCGCGGCATGAGCTTCTTCACCGTGTTTCTGCCGCTTTCTTCGCCGGGTGTCGCCGCCGCGGGGTTGCTCGTGTTCATTTCGAGCCTCGGTTTCTTTATCGTTCCCGCGCTGCTGGGTTCGCCGAAGGAAACGATGATCGCGCAACTGGTGATTTCGTCGGTGCTCGAACTGTTCGATATGCGCTTTGCCGGCGCATTGTCCACGGTGCTGCTGCTGTGCTCGATTGCGATCTTCCTCGTCTACGACCGGTTGGTCGGACTCTCCTCGCTGACGGGTGAAGTGCAGGACAAGCGCCGCGGCTCTCGCGCACAAGGCCTGAAGCTGGCGATGCTGATGGCGGCGGGCCGTTTGACGGCGCCGCTCGTCAAACGGCGCATGATGCGTCCGGCGAACGACGGTGGGGGCGTGGGCCCGCTGCGTATTTATACCGTCGCAGTACTGATGGTCCTGGTTGCACCGGTCCTGTCGGTCATCCCGTATGCCTTCACGCGCAGCGACTTCATTGCGTTCCCGCCGAAGCTGTTCAGCTTCAGATGGTTCGGCACATTCCTGCAGTCGCCGGTATGGCAGAGCGCGCTTCTTCGTTCGTTCGAGGTAGGTCTCGGCACGGCGATACTCTCGCTTGCGCTGGGTTTCGGCGCGACGCTTGCGCTGACCCGTATGTCGCAACGCGCGAGCAAGCCGCTGTTCGCGCTGCTGGTGGCGCCACTGATCGTGCCGCGTATCGTGGTTGCGGTCGGCTTGCTGTATCTGTTTGCTAATCTCGGCCTGACGGGCACCAATCTCGGCCTCGTGATTGGACACACCGTGCTGGCGATTCCTTACGTCGTTGTGACGCTTGCGGCCGGTTTTCGCCAGTTCGACTGGCGTCTCGACGACGCCGCGAGGGTCATGGGCGCGTCGCCCGCAAGACGCATTGCGACGATCGTGCTGCCATTGCTGATGGCGAGCGTGACGGCGGCCTTCCTGTTCGCCTTCATCGTTTCATTCGACGATCTGACGATTGCGATTTTCGTTAGCGGTGGTATCAACACCACGCTGCCCAAACAGATGTGGGACGACATCCAGCTTGCCATTACACCGACACTCGCAGCGGTATCGACGACGCTCATCGTTCTGATCGCTCTGGTGGTTTTCATTTCCTCCCGGCTGCGGCACGCAACGCGCTAACGGTACGGTTTCCACTCTATTTGACCATGCACAGCTATTCCGAATACTTCCCCCAACGTCATCCGCACGATGCGCTGGATTGCGCGCCGCTGATCGCCGCCGGTTTGCGCAGCAACGCGCCGGGCGCCGTGCTCCATTTCGACGAACACGCGGTGACGCGCGCCGAAGCCGCGCAACGCATCGCCCAATTGCAGCGCTGGTTCGCGGACCAGAAGCTGGTGGCGGGGGACCGCGTCGCCGTGATGCTCGGCAACAGCGCCGAGCATATTCACCTCATCTATGCGCTGATTCTCAGCGGCCTGGTGTGGGTGCCCGTCAATACGAAGCTGCGCCGCGCAGGGCTCGAGTATCTGATCGAGCACGCGGAGCCGAAACTGTTCGTCTCGGAACCCGCGTTCGACGAGGTGACCGATAGTATCGAGTGCGGCAACGCGCGCCGGGTCGAGCTGCCGGCTTTCGATCCCGACGATACCGGCGCAACGGTCTTCACTCCTTCTATCGATCCGGCCGACCCGTTGTGCGTGATCTATACGTCCGGCACGACAGGCGCGCCCAAGGGCGTTGTCTTTACGCATCGAATGATGCGGATCGCGAGTGAGGCAGCCTTGCAGGTCGCGGAGGTCCGTGCGGGCGACAGACTGTTCTTGTGGGAGCCGCTGTGCCATATCGGCGGCGCGCAGATGCTGTTGCTGCCCTTTCTCGAAGTGCTCGAGTTGCACGTCGTGCCGCGTTTCTCCGCAACCCAGTTCTGGGCGCAGATTGCCCGCTCACGGGCGACGCAATTGCACTATCTCGGCGGGGTGCTCGACATCCTGATGCAGCTTCCGGACGACGCTCAACCGGATACGCACACGCTTCGCGTAGCATGGGGCGCGGGTGTCGGCGCCTCGGCGTGGACGGCGATCGAGTCGCGTCTGCAGGTTCGGCTGCGCGAGTGCTACGGCATGACCGAGTGTTCGAGTTTCGCCACGCTCAATGCAAGCGGCAAACCCGGCTCGATCGGCAGGGCGCTGCCATGGATCGAGGTGGCGCTGCTCGACGAGAACGGCAACCCGGTCGCGGACGGCGAAGCGGGCGAAATCGTACTGTCGAGCCACGTGGAAGGCACATTCTTGCCGACCTACCTGAAGAACGAAGACGCAACCCGCTCCGCGCTGCGTAACGGTAAGCTGCACACCGGCGACAGTGCGCGGCGTGATGCCGACGGCGATCTGTTCTTCGTCGGCAGGCGCACGGATAGCATGCGCGTGCGCGGTGAGAATGTATCGGCGTGGGAGATCGAACGCGTATTCGCGCAGCACCCGGCCATCCGGGCGAGCGCGGCGATCGGCGTTGTCTCGGCGATCGGCGAGCAGGACATTCTGCTCAACGTCCAGTTCAAGGACGTCGCCGTTGACTGGGAGTCCGTGCATGCGTGGGCGGCGGAGCGTCTCGCGAGCTTCCAGTTGCCCCGTTATTATCGGGCGGTGACGCACTTCGAACTGACACCCAGCGAGCGGGTTAAAAAGCACCTGCTCAAACGCGATGTCAGCGATGCCTGGGACCGATCGACGAGTGTGGTCGCGTGACGCAAGTTATTGCCTATAGATAGGTTAATATCTTCATGCGATAATTGGAGCCTGTTAGAACAACAGGTTTTCATCGTGACCACTGTGCCGCCCCAAACTCCCCGCAAGAAAAAGAGCGACTCGGCTTCCGTGCCGCAAGCGCCCGCTGATCCGACAGCGTCGTCGCTGTACGTGCAGTCGGTTGAGAAAGCGATGACCGTGCTCACGGCTTTCGACGGCAGCAAGCGGCAGTTATCGCTCTCGGAGATCGCGGCGCTCACCGGCTTCGACATGAGTGCGACCCAGCGCTTTACGTTCACACTCGCGGCGCTCGGCTATCTGTTCAAGGATCCCGAAAGCCGCAAGTATGAGCTGTCACCGAAGCTGCTCGATTTCACGTACCACTATCTGACTTCGAACGATCTGGTCAGCCGCGCCACGCCCTATTTGCAGCAACTCGGATCTGAGACCGAGGAGGCCACCAACCTCACGGTCCTGGACGACACCGATATTATTTTCGTGCTGCGAATTGTCAGCCGCAACGTCTTCAATGCGCATGTCATCACCGGCTCGCGTTTGCCGGCTTATTGCACGGCGCCGGGACTGGCTATTCTCGCGACCTTCGACGACGGCGAGGTCGACGATATTCTTGCCCGTACGAATCTCGTTGCGTACACGGCCGCCACGGTTTACCAGCCGCGCAAAATCAAGGAGCGCATCACCCAGATTCGCAAGCAAGGCTACGCACATGCGGAAGACGAATACTTCGTCAGCGACATCTCGACCGCCGCGGCGATTACCAATGCGAAAGGGCGTGGGGTGGGGGCGGTCAACATCGCCGTGGCGCGGCCGCGGTGGCAGGCGGATCGCGATGAGCGCCGCTTTGCCGACCTCGTGATTTCGACGGCCTCGGCGATTTCATCGCGGCGAAGGGCCGATTGAGGTTCTGTTCTTTTCTTCGACGGGCGCGTTGTCGCCGCACGTGAAAAAACCCGTCGTGTTCTTATGGATGTACCTGGGGTCAATAATCGTTTAGGGTTGTTCAACAAGTGACGGACAAGACCATGAAACGCTTTGATGACTTATTTTTTCCTGTGGTCTGACAGATTGCATTTTCTCTTTATCAGACTCATGGAAGCTTTTTCTTCGTTCAATTTGGGGTTCCGCACTTGCGACTGCGGGTCGTCGGTCGGATATACAAATGACGGGTCCCTCGTGAGCGAATCGGCAGCCGATTCCGGTAAACCGGGTGGGAAGTAGCGTGATCGATTCAAAGATGCGAGCGGTTAGGAGACAGAACCGGAAAGCCAACGCCGACAACCAATTGCGCTCGTCAGGTGAGCCGCCGCGCGTTAGCCCCTGCTGTTCGAGGAGTCGATCGGCGAACGGATCAAGCTCCTGCGAATGTCGCAGGAAACCGCTTCCGTAACAACGGAAGCTTGCTACGCTGTTTGGCGATCAACGCTTCAAACCATGGACGAATGCTTCTGATCCCAACTCCAGTCAACAAGTCGCAGACCGGAGTGGTAGCATTGGCTGACGCAGGAAGAAGCAGAATTGCGGTGCTGGCGGCCAACGCGCCGGGGATCAGCAGACCATACACATAGGCGCACAATCTGGTTGTTTCAGGTTCTGGCAGTGCCTTCGGAATCGCCAGAATCTTTAGCCGACCTCATGGGTCGTTTTTTTTGTCCCGGATTATGCGAAAAACGAACATCGTCATACTCGCGATCGGCAAAGGAGGGGCGATCCCGACCTTCCTCACGCGGCGCACGGAGCTGCTTCTGATGTCGGGCAGTTAACTGTTATCGACTGGTCCGCACGGAGCACTTCGGCATGGATCTCAGCCGGGCGCACGTTCTTCGTGTCGAGTGGGACCGGCAGTCGCGCCAACCTTGTCGAGTGAACGTCCGATGAAAATTGCGACGATCAACTTGCGGTGCTGGCGCGGCTGCCGGCACCCGGTTCGATGTTGAAATCCCGCAGCATCACTTCAACAGCCCCCCATGCGCGCAATGCCGAGGACGGGTCATTGAATGCCCGTGCCTCTACCGTTGCGCCGTCGAGCAGCATCATGCAGACGCTGGCGAGTTGTTGAGCGCTGGCAGGCGGCATGTACTCTCTTAGCATCGTTCCGATCCAGCCCACCATTTTTTCACGATAGCGAATCGCCACCTCTGAAACTTTCGGATAGGCGGTACCAAATTCGGCAAGGGCTCGCTCGAACAGGCAACCGGCAAACTCAGGCGTCTGGAACCACGCTTCGTACCAGTCGAAAACCGCCTTGACCTGCTGGACTGGATTTCCCGTTGCCTGGACACGCTTCTCAAGACTATCGATGATGAAGTGATACCGCTGCTCCAGCACCTCGCGTACGAGGTCGTCCTTGCCGGCGAAATGACGGTACAGGGTCATTCTTGCGACGCCCGAGTCGTCGATGATCCAGTCGACGCCGACCGGATGAAAGCCATGCTTCGAAAACAGTTCGGTGGCCTTGTCGACCACCTGCTGGCGCTTGCTTTCGCGCATTTCGGATACTCCCGCGATATTGGGCGCCAGTTTAGCACTGATGCCTGCTACGGATGATAGGTGCTTGAAACGTTAGGCTCGGAAGCTGTCGATTTCCAGCAAAGCAGAACGATCTATATCATTCCGACCTGTTGCAGATCGGAAATCTCAACCATTTGAAAGCGAAAGCGTAATGACGATGAAAATCCTATGCACGTCGCGTCTCCACTCAAAACTCGCTCGGCGCGGACACCCTCCGTCATCGTGATTGAATGGGCGACAGGGGCAAAGGACAGCAAATCAATCATGGACGGAGTTCGGACTTGACCTGGAGATATACCGATCTATATCATTTGGTATCTAGCTTGGTGATTGCTGGCGCGGAGCGCGAGATCGATATCCGGCGCGCTCGTGAGAGGCATGCAAATAACGATGACGCTATGGGAGTAAGTGTATGTCTTTGAGAAAGCGCAAGGCGGTGGCAGTCATCCTGCTGGCATTGGCGGTCGTGGGCTGCTCACCCGCCCAGAATAGATACACAATGACCCCGGAAGAAGTGAAGCTCTATCACCTTCAGCTCCAGCAACAGCAGGAACAAGCGTCGAAGTGGGCTACTGCGCATCCCGCTGAAGCGAGGGCGCTGTGGGACAAGAATGCGCAGTCGATTGAAGATAATGACCGGAACTTCGCGCGATTCAAGAGACAAACTCCGCAGCGGCCGCAACCCGATCAGCAGCACATGTGCTCACAGACCTTTGGATCGACGGTTGGCCTTGTGCCGTGCCCGTAGGGTCAGTTTAGTCGGGGGATGTGCTGTCGCACCCAGGTCGCACGAGTTGTGGAGATAGCGTCTGACGGACAATGGGTGGGATGGCGCCCCGAAGATTCTGGCGTCACCCCCATCCATCGGGATCTTCTCTCCTGGAGCCTGGATTGTGGCCGCATTCCGTCTCGCGACGTGTCGATGGTGAAGCGCTCAGCCACTGCGTGGTGTGGGGCATTTCGCTGGCCGGCGTCGTGAATTTCTTTGATCGAAGGTGCTGCCGATGTCGAAAATACGGATTGTGTTGACGGCTCTGACGGCGATCCTGGCTGCTCATTGGGCTGCAGCCTGGACGCCGGCCTATGGCGCGAGCAATGATGAAGCGATGGTCAATGAGCCTTTCTACACGGGAGACAGTGGCCTCTGGGTCCTGATGCACGACGCCCGGAATGACGGCTACCAATGTTCCGTCAGTTTCGTGACCACCAACGGAACATATTCAATTCACGGCCCGGTGGACCCAGAGATGGCAAAGACCGGGAAGGGGACGTTGTGGTTCGACAGCCCGAGCATTCCCAGGACCGATAACTCAACGCAGCGCGTGATGCTTGCTGTTCATGGGAATGGCGGTGCGCTCAACTGGCCCGCCCTGCAGACCACCATCGGCAATGCGCCTCACGGCACGTTCATGGTCGCCGTCCAGATCATGTCGGTGCTCAAGGACAAGGCAGACATGAACGACCTTTCGGTTTCGTTCGCTGGCAAAGAGGTGTTCCGGGCCCAGCTGGTTGAGCAGCAAAAGGCTTATGCACGGCTTAGCGAATGTATGGCGGCGCGCTCGGGAAACTGACATCAGCGACCTGTTGGTGAGCCTTGCAGCTCTTCTCGGGCAACCTATCCGGCTTGAGCAGAGCTGAGCGCTGATTACGCCAGGAGCCATCAACAAGCTTGCCCGTGCAGATCGGTCAGATCAACGGTGATGCGGGCACTGTCTTCCAGGCGGTCGATCAGGTAGGGACGCCGACGACCACACAGCCAGCGCGACCTTCGTGATTCTCCTGATCATTTTCTGTTTCCGGTTGATTCGGTTCATAACCTCGAATGGCAGGCACTCACATTCCTTGCGGTACCGGCTGGAATCCAGGCGACGCGAAGCCGCCTTCCCTGGTGCCGCTCAGCGTGGCGCCACTGCAGGTCCACGCGAAGCGCTCGTACGTATAGTTCGTCATGATCCAGCGATTGCCGATCGCATCGCCGCCCGGCGCGCGAATCTCCCAGCCCACCTCGACGTTGTAGTGCGCTTCGTCGCGCCCGTTGCTCGCGACGCCCTCGGTATCGACCTTCTTCTCGCGCGTAGCACTGTCTTTGAACGGTTGAGGACCGTCTTTCGCGCCGGTCATGTGTTCCGCGTACATCTGGCGCAGTTTCTCCACGCACGCGTCGAAACTGGCGAACGATTGCGTAGGCATGGGCATCGGCGGTATGTGGCCGCTCGCCTGGACCGACGACGCGAACAGCGTCGCGACGCTCAACGACAATAATCTTGCGTCCAACGACTTCATGATGAGGCTTCCTCTTCGAGCGTCAAAGACCGACTTCGCGCACGTCGAGCTTCGACATCGGAATCGCGGACTCCATCACGATCTTCAACGCGTTGCCGGGCGTGATCGCCTCCTTCGCCATTTCCATGGCCCGCTGTATTGCGAGTCCATAAGCGATATGCCAGTCGTCGAAACGGTTGCCGCAATACTTGCCGACATTCGGTTGCAGTATCGGCCAGAAGGTCTGAACGAACTCGACCGGCAAGTTCCCCGCGCGCTCACCAGGATAACGAGGAACACCGAATCCGCCACTGGCGCAGGTTTTCGTCACATGCACGAAAATTTCGTCGAGCTCCGGAAGCTCGCCGCCCAGATGCTGCACCTGTCCCACTCCCAGCGACCAGATCGAGTACGAACTCTCCGCCAGCGGCGCGTTGAGCTCGTCGCCGAAATAGAAAACTCGCCCCTGCCCGTTCTTCATGAAGTGAAACGGCAGCGGTTCGTTGCGCTGGTCATACGCCGCGCGAATACCCATCTGGCAGGAGAAGCCGGCGAGCGCGCCGAGCCCCGTGAACAGCGATTCGACGTTCACACCCCGCTCGGTCTTCAGCATCTCCATGAGCCGGTGAAACACTTCCTGACCCGCGACCTTCGCGCCGATCAGCGGATCGTCGGCCTGCATTGCCGCGATGGTGCGCAACATCGCGGTCATGGCCGGATGTTCCCGCTCGTGCGGTTGCGCGTCCGCTTTGTCGGCGTATGGATTCTCTGTCAACATGATTCTCCTCATTAAGGACTCAGGTCGAGGGCGTCGACGCTCGCGCCCTAGTCAATTCACCGCAGGCGTGCCTCGCGTCATTTGCCGCTTTGCTTCGCGACTTGCGCCGGGGGATAGTGGCTGTCGGTGAGGCACACGCGCAACCAGTCGAGGGCGACGCCGGCATCAGCGTCCGTGTCCAGTTGTGGCCAGTTTTGCGACGAAGCGGTACGCCCCGGCGACTGGGCAGGATGCCGATTCCACTGCGCGGTGGGATCGGCAGGATTACCCGCATCGGGACATTGACCGGCATCGGCCTCGCCATCGCCACATACGGCGACTTCTTCGAGCTTGCCTCGCACGACGTTCGCAACCGACTGCACCTGCGAGACATGCCCGCTCGCCCAATCGTCCTGCACCATGCACACCCGATCCAGATTCTGATAGCGGCGCACGCCAAAGCATCCATAGGAGAGCGTGCCGCCACCAGGCAGGAAATCGCAGCTCATATCGAAACCCGCAAAGGCCCCGCCCGTAAATTGACCGAGGAACTTTCGCTGCGCCGACGCCAGTTCGATCAGGTGAGGCAAAGCCGGATTGGCATGCGACGTTTCCGTCAGCTCCGCGGTCCGAGATCGCATGGCTTGAAGCAGAGATTGCGCCAGAGCGCCTTTATCCGGCGCGCCGGGGAAATCCATCGTGCCGTCGAATCCTTTGTCGCGCGCGCTAATCCAGCGCTTTTGATTGCGGACCAGCATGACCCGGATTTCCGTGTCGCTTCCGGCTTTGGCAAGGATTTTCGCGTACGCCTCGCCCATTGCGGCATCGGCATTCTGCAGGTCCTTATGCGCACAGATGAGACGCTCGACCGAGGACGCCGCCTTTCGACAATCGATCGCATAGGCACTTGATGTCGCCATGCCTAACGCGATAAATACACACAGCAATACACCTGATTTCATTTCGAATCCCTGAAATAAAATGTGCCGCCTGCCGATTCCTGATCGGAGCAAAGAAACTCCTGTCGATACTTTACGACAAGTCCCATACTTCGATGGCCAGCACCTGTGAGGCCCGGCATCGGCAATCCTGTCGGCATAGCGAACGAGTTCGCCCTTAAAGCCGGGAAAATAGATATTTGTCGCTAAACGCCCGGTGAAGGCACTGCGGAAGTTTGTCAGGCAGCACCCAGTGCCCAACGATTGCCGCAGAAATAGCGGTTTTCGATCCGTGAGCCGACGCCCTTGATTAATCGGTTTTTCGAGCGCTACCTGTGCCACGACACATATCTGATTGACACATGGTAGACCGATTAGTATCTTTACGTACGCAGTCAGGCCATCACATCACCTTTATGTGACACTATTTCGTCATGTCGTCGTGAAGCGCTTCATCACCCGCAAGTGGCGCCGGCTTGGCATCCCATTTCAAAACGGAAATACCACGCCGATGAAATTCTTGTCCCTCCCCCGTCTCGCGTTCGGTGTCGCGGTCATACTTTCCTTGATCACACTGGGCGGATGCGCGGTGCCCTCATTCAAGACGCAGGCCGAGCGTGAAGCCGACGTGGCTGCACACGAAAAAGCCGCCGCGGAATCTGGCAATGTGATGGCCGAATACCTTTACGCCTCGCACCTCGTAGGTCAGAACGACCTCGCCGGGGCCTTCGTCTATTTCCTGAAAGCCGCGCAGGCCGGCGATGCTTTGGCACAAGCAAAAGTCGCCGGGTACTACTACTACGGAAGTGGTGGCGTAACCAAAGACTATGCCGCCGCCGCGTCATGGATGCGGAAATCCGCCGAACAAGGCAACGAACGCGCGCAATTTTCGCTGTCTACCATGTATGCGGAGGGGGTAGGCGTGCCGAAGGACAAGGCCAAGCAGATTGAATGGCTGGAGAAGGCGGCCTGGCAGTACAACCGCGACGCGCTGAACGCCCTTACTCGCGTGGGCGATCCTCACAGAGTCGTGCCGCAGGTGGAAGCGAACAGAGAGGCGTTCCTCCGGGAACAGAACGCGAAGGTTCAGGCCGAACGGCTCCAGCAGGCGGTACAACAGCAGAATTCTCAACCAGCGCAGCAGCGGATGTGCTCGGTGAATAACGGTCAGGTAACCTACCAGGTACCGTGCTGAGGGAATGGCGCTGATTCCCTCTCAACGTCCTTGAACGGCCGCCCGTCAGATCAGACGTTCAAACCATAGTCGGGACTCTCACGTTGATCTCCTCCCGTCTTCCAACGGGAATGCGAGCATGGATTGAAGATGTAATCGTCGATCCAGATGCTCGCGGTCTTGGTGTCGGAGTATCTCTATGTCAAACCGCCATCCGGCACGCAACCGAACTCGGAGCAATAAGTATCGACCTGACCTCGCGTCCGCCTCGGGTCGCCGCGGACTGGCTCTATCAAAAGCTAGGGTTTCGGCGAAGAGAGACCAATGTTTATCGTTATACCGTAGCCCCTTAGAGATCGACTTTCGAAGAACGCGACCGCGAGCGGATGGAGCGGTGGGATCAAGAGACGAAGTGCGGTCATCCTTTTCGGCTTACCGCGCGCTGTCGATAATCATGCCGCCGTCAGGCGTAAGGCTGTATCCGGTCAGGAATTGCGCATCCTTGCTAGCGAGGAACAGGACCACCGGCGCAATGTCGTCTTCCGGCGATCCGTAGCGGCCGAGAGGATTGGCCGGTGGGGGGACATTGGCTTCCGCGTCCCATGTTTCGGCCACCGGCAGGACGTTGTTCACAGTGATCTTGTCGGCAGCCCATTCGCGCGCGGCGGTTCGGGTTAGGGCGCGCACCGCCTCTTTGGCCATGTTGTAGGGCCCATAACCCACCAGGCCGATGACGCCCGCCATTGAGCCGAAGTTGATGACGCGCCCCTCTCCGCTCGCCTTGAGGTACGGGTAGGCCGCCTGCATCGTTCTCAGGTATGCAATCGGACCCGTTTCAAAATTACGCTGCAACTGCTCCACCGACAGACCAATGATGGACGAGAACGGCGCGGACGGATCGAACGCATTGTTGACGAGAATGTCGATCTCTCCGTAGGTGGCGATGACCTTGTCCACCGCAGCCTTGATCTCGTCTGCATTGCCGACGTCACACGGTACGCCGAGCGCCGTGCCGCCCGCTGCGTGAATGTCAGCAACGACCGCGTCCACATTTGTGGGGGTGCGGGAAAGAACGGCTACTTTCGCGCCTTCCGCCGCGAACAGTTTTGCAGTGGCGCGGCCAATACCGCGGCCAGCACCAGTGACGATGGCTACTTTTCCGTTGAGCCGGTCCATTGTTTTCGCCTTCAATTGAGTGTTTCGTGAATTGGTTTTGTCGGGCTAGGCGCATACGGCGACGGAATCTCGCGGGTGTCGTTCTGCGTGACGAACGATGCGATCAACAGCACCAGGCCCACAGCTGCCGGCACGGCGCCCTTGGGGTTACGCACACCGAGATGTGCCATACCTGACAAGAGCAGGTGATAGAAGGTGCCTGCATAGGCCAGGTCACTCAGTGGAACATTCAGCCGTAAGAGAATCGCGGTAGGCCCGAGGATCTTCACAACGATCATGAACGGCACGAGATGAGCAGCGGAATAGCCCAGCTCGGTCTGAGTCTGCTTAACGTAGACTCGCTTGGTCACGTAGATGCAGGCAGAGGCTAGATACAACACCGATAACAATGCCGTGCTGATCCAATACATATAGTTCTCAAACATGAAGTCTTCCTTTGCGAGAAATTCAATCGATGTGCCGTGAGGATGTCGTCTAATATGGAACATCGCAAGTAGGATGAAAAAGTGACTCTTAGTATGGAAAACCAGACTAAAGGCAACGACGAGATCAACATGCACGACGAAATGCGCCGCGCATTCGCGTTGCTCTCGGGCAAGTGGAAGCTGGAAATAATGTGGCTGCTCAACCAACGCGTCTATCGTTTCGGAGAGCTACGCAAGGCGATTCCGGGCATCACGCAGCACATGCTGACGGCGCAGCTTCGCGAGCTAGAGGCGGACGGCCTGGTGTCGCGCACGGTGTTCGCGGAAGTCCCGCCGCGCGTCGAGTACGAGATCACGCCAAAGGCGCGCGGGCTGGGGGCTACGATGGAGGCGCTGATGGCATGGTGGAGCGAGTACGGGAGAACCGTGCCGGCTAGGCCGGCCTTGCGCGGTCGCAAACCCGTGACCAAGTAAATGAGAAAAGAGCGTTGCCTTCGATTGCGCTTTACTGGCAACTGATGCGACGAAAAACTTCGAGCATGTCTTCGATTGGCCGTTCCAGATCGGAAGCTGTCGTATCGCTTGCGGTGAGCCGAGCGACGGGGGCTGGGTTGATACTTTTGAAAAAGTCGGCGACTGAGTATCACACGAGGTTTTCATGGTCTTTCTATCATTAACCGAGGGCGGCGAGCGGTTTGTAGAGCGATCTGAGAGGTCGAATTTGTGGTCCGTGGTGGCAAAACAGCCGGCCGCGACTTTTTCAACAGCATCGGTCGAACTCGGTCCTTCATCGAACTTCCCACTTCTGCCATGAAGCGACGCTCTGGCCAAGATAGTCAAAAATATTGCAGCATGCCGTCGTAGAAGTGCCACGCCGAAAATTGAGGCTCCCACGTTTCACTAACGTAGCCTATCGCGCTCGCGCCTTCTCATGCGCTGAATTGTCCCGGCTATCCGACGACCGAGGGTTTCTGATCGGCGATAGCGTGACATTGGCCGATGTGTACGCCGCCCCAATCCTCGCGTGCTTCACACAGGCACCTGAGGCCGTTTTACTAATGGAAGGATGCGAGAAACTGAATTACTGGTGGCGACGATTCACGACCCGGGACAGCATGTTTCGGACGCAGCCGTGATCAGCCGCGTGCGGCACGCACGGCCACAAAGTGACGTTCGGAATAAGTGACGTTCGGAATTTCAGGGACGCAGTCAGCTATCAATTCATGACCCGACATTCCCATTCCTGTCTGCCGTCCACGACCATGCGGCGACCGCCAGTTGGACAGAGCCGACGCAGGGAGCTAGCCCCGAACGAATCAGATTCGTCGCATGTTAGGATCGACTAACTCCTGCGCAGCCTTTCTGGGCCACGTCGCCGATACCGAGGGTAATCAGCATGCCCATCAACTATCTTCGCGGTTTCACGAAACCTGAGCGCAGCGACGCGACGAATCGCCGCCTCGGGCGATCGCTCGCGTTCGTCGCCGGTGCGGCCAACGCTGGCGGATTCCTTGCTGTGGGGCAGTACACATCCCACATGTCCGGCATTGTGTCGGCGCTTGCCGATAACCTCGCGCTTGGCGACATCAATGTGGTCGTGGCGGGATTGAGCTCCTTGCTGTCGTTCCTTGTCGGGGCTGCCACGTCTGCGATCCTGATCAACTGGGGGCGTCGTAGGCGCCTGCATAGCCAATATGCGATGCCGTTGATGCTCGAAGCGTCGCTGCTTCTCATCTTCGGCTTTCTCGGCTCGAATCTGGAAACGCACCACGTGCTGTTCGTGCCGGCTACCGTCTGTCTTCTCTGCTACGTGATGGGACTGCAGAACGCTATGATCACAAAGATTTCAAAGGCGGAGATTCGGACGACGCATGTCACCGGTCTTGTGACAGATATTGGCATCGAGCTTGGCAAGCTGTTTTATTGGAATGTCGGGGCAATGCCCGGCAATTTGGTCCGCGGAGATCGACAGAAACTAGGACTTCTCGGATCGCTGTTACTGTCGTTCCTGATGGGCGGACTTACTGGCGCGGTAGGCTTTAGACACCTGGGGTTTGTGTCGACCGTTCCTCTTGCGATCATCCTTCTTACTCTCGCCGTTGTCCCAATCGTCGACGATATGCTTGCTCATCGTAGTTAGGCGAAGCGCCAGGCGGCATAGCTTGATAGGTGTCTGCATTCGCGTGCAAAGGATCGACACAGGTATCGACGCCGTCAGCGTTACGCCGATGGATCACGCACAATAATCACGGCGCGTTCATGGCACGCGGCGTCCACGGGCGGGCATCGGGCAAGTGCTGCCCATCGGTGTCTCGTAGTACAGCTTGCCGGCGCGGCGCGACGCCCGGCACCGCTACGTTTTTCAGTGGCGATCAACGTCGATCTTTTTGACCATTGATCTGCGCGGTGCAATCAGACGGTAGCCGCTAGAATTGCGGCTTTAGCCCGGAATACACCCATGTCTTTTGCCTCGCTTGGCCTGATCGATCCCTTGCTGCGTAATCTGCAGGACCTCAATTACCAGACACCTACGCCGGTGCAGGCCAAGGCGATTCCTGCTGTGCTCAGTGGCCGCGACGTCATGGCTGCGGCACAGACCGGCACTGGCAAAACGGCGGGTTTTGCGCTGCCGCTGCTGCAGCGGCTAGTGCAACACGGCCCGGCGGTGTCCAGCAACCGCGCGCGTGTTCTGGTGCTGGTGCCCACGCGTGAGCTGGCCGAACAGGTGCTGCAAAGCTTTATCGAATACGGCAAAGGCCTCGACTTACGATTTCTGGCTGCCTATGGCGGTGTGAGCATCAACCCGCAAATGATGACGTTGCGCAAAGGCGTGGATGTGCTCGTTGCCACGCCGGGCCGTTTGCTGGATCTCAACCGCCAGAACGCAGTGCAATTTGATCAGGTACAAACGCTGGTGCTGGATGAGGCCGACCGCATGCTGGATCTGGGCTTTGCGCGCGAACTCAACGCCGTCTTTGCTGCCTTGCCCGGCGAGCGCCAGACCCTGCTGTTCTCTGCCACGTTTACCGATGATATCCGCGTCATGGCGGCGGGCATTCTGCGCGGCCCCATCAATATCAGCGTCAGCCCGCCCAATGCCACGGCCAGCAAGATCAAGCAGTGGGTGGTGACGGTGGATAAAAAGAACAAGCCTGACCTCTTCATGCACCTTGTGGCTGAGAACAACTGGCAGCACGCGCTGGTGTTCGTCAAAACCCGCATTGGCGTGGATTACCTGGCGGCCATGCTGGATGAAGCGGGCTATGCGGTCGACACCATCCACGGCGACAAACCGCAACCCGCGCGCCTGCGTGCGCTGGAGCGCTTCAAGACGGGTGAAGTTCATATGCTGGTAGCCACCGATGTGGCTGCGCGCGGGCTGGATATCGACGACTTGCCGCTGGTGATCAACGTCGATCTGCCGATCGTGGCGCAAGACTATGTGCACCGTATCGGCCGTACCGGCCGCGCGGGCGCCAGCGGCGTGGCGGTGTCCCTTGTGTGTGCCGATGAAGCACCGCAACTGGCCGCGATCGAAGCGCTGATCCGGCAAACGCTGCGCCGTGAAGAAGAGCCGGGTTTTGAAGCCGAACACCGCGTGCCGCAAACTAGCGCAACGGGCGAGATCATCAAGAAACCCAAAAAGCCCAAGAAGCCTAAAGTTCCGCAAAGTGCGCCGGGCGCCGTGCAGGTGCCCAGCAAAAAACCGCGTCCGCAAAGTGGCGAAAACAAACGCAAGCCTGCGGCGCAGCGCGCTGTGGCCGCGGGTAAAGGCGCTAGCTTATCCAGCGGTAGCCCATTCAGTGTGCAAAAGCCACGCAGCAAACCCGCCGGCAAGCCAGCTTCGGGTTCACCTAAGCCGGCTGGCAAACCCGCCGGTGGCAGCGGAAAACGCTAACCCTGATCCGTAGGGACGAGTAACGCCAGCCCTGGATGCCGATACGTGAGTCCGCATGGGCCGATTTTCTCGCTTCTGCTATGCCGGCAGAAGACCCGCAACGCGATAGCTTTCGATTAGCCCGTCGTAGAGAGAAATATCCGAGCGACTCCTGGCAATGAGCTGAGCACCAGCGACGGCGGCGAAGATGGCGCGAGCACGCCGTTCGCTATCCTCGGAGCTGACCACAGCCGCAGCGGATAGCACCCGGCTCAGCCAGGCAACATTCACATCGGCAAAGGTCTGGACCTCTTTCGTCACCATTTCCGGCAGGTCGTCAGTTTCGGCGGCCATGAAGCTGCACAGGCATATGCGATTACCGCTCTCAAGCGCCTTGCGAAACGTATCGGGATAGTGGCGCAGGCAGTCCATCGGATCCGCGGATTCGGCCAAAAGCGCATCCAGGGTCGCCGCTGACTCCTCCCAATAACGCCTTGCCACGGCTGCCCCAAGATCGGCCTTGCTGGCGAAGTGATGATAGATGCTCGCGGCCTTGATGCCGACATCGTCAGCGAGATCGCGATAATTCAAGCCGCCATAGCCGTGGGCCTGCGCAATCTTTGTGGCGGCCACCAGGATTCGCTCCCTGGAACTCAAGCCTGAGTCGTTCTTCACTACCACCGCCTCCGCAAGCTGGAATGACCGTTGACACAGGGGAGTATAGCCTCTATTGTTAACCTAACGATCGTTAGGTAGGTCGGTGAGCGATATCTCCCCATATCGTCCGACCCCGTGTAACAGACTGCATAGAGAGGCAAGCATGACTTCCAGCACCATCAATTTCGACGTAACCGCACTCCCGCCCATGACGATTTACGATTTCCCCCAGGGACCTTATCCGACACGCGTTCGTATCGCTCTGGCCGAGAAAAATCTGCAATCGCGCGTCGAGTTCGTGATGGTCGATCTTTACAAGGGGGAGCACAAAAGGCCGGCGTTTATCTCCGGGAAAAACTACTCGGGCACACTGCCGGTCCTCGAACTCGACGACGGAACCTGCATCGCCGAATGCACCGCCATTACCGAATACATCGATGCACTCGATGGCGCACCCACGCTGACGGGCAGGACACCGCTCGAAAAGGGCGTGATCCACATGATGAGCAAGCGCGCCGAGCTGGAGTTGCTCGATGCCATCAGTGTCTATTTCCACCATGCCACGCCAGGGCTTGGACCCAACGTCGAGCTCTATCAGAACGCAGAGTGGGGGTTTCGTCAGCGCGACAAAGCCCTGAGGGGCATGCGCTACTTCAATGACGTTCTGACAAAACAGCCGTTTGTCGCTGGGGATGCCTTCTCGATGGCCGACATCACCCTCATTGGCGGGCTGGTCTTTGCGTCGATCGTGAAGCTGCCCGTGCCTGCCGAGTGCGAGGCCCTTCTGGCCTGGTACACGAGAATGCGAGAACGCCCGAGCGTCAGGAACCAGCCGGCGTTCGCCTGAAATCGCAACCGTGACCGGCCTTACCCGGCACGGTTTTCACTTTCTGTTGCACCCGGCACCCGCCTAAGTGGAATCCCTTAGCGACGCTGCCGGATGGTAGCGCTACCATGCGTGTCACCCAGAAGCTTCACCGGATTCAAATCGTGAAGCGTAATGGTATCGCTACCATGGAGATGTCCGTGTCATCGAACCGCAAAACCCCTGAGCAGCTTCGCAGCTACCGCTGGTACGGCGTGAACGACCTGCGCTCGTTCGGCCACCGTTCACGAACCGCGCAAATGGGTTACCACCCGTCGGATTACATGGGCAAGCCGGTGATTGCCGTCGTCAACACGTGGAGCGAGATCAACTCGTGCCACACGCATTTCAAACAGCGCGTCGAGGAGGTGAAGCGCGGCGTCTGGCAGGCCGGCGGTTTTCCGGTCGAAATGCCGGTGATGACACTGGCCGAGCCGTTCCAGAAACCGACCACCATGCTGTATCGCAACTTCCTCGCGATGGAAACCGAGGAATTGCTGAAGTCCTATCCGTTCGACGGCTGTGTGCTGATGGGCGGTTGCGACAAGACCACGCCCGGTTTGCTGATGGGCGCGATCAGCATGAATCTGCCGTCCATCTATCTGCCGGCGGGGCCGATGCTGCGGGGCAACTGGAATGGCCGCACGCTGGGCAGCGGCTCGGACACGTGGAAATACTGGGCTGAATTGCGCGCCGGCAAAATCACAGAAGAAGAGTGGAAGGGCATCGAGAGCGGCATTGCGCGATCGCCGGGGCACTGCATGACGATGGGCACCGCGTCGACGATGACCAGCGCCACCGAGGCACTCGGCCTGACGCTGGCCGGCTTCTCGTCGATCCCCGCAGTCGATTCGCGGCATGCGCAATTTGCTTCGCTGACAGGACAGCGCATCGTCGAGATGGTGTGGACCGATCAGAAGCCGTCCGACATCCTGAGCGCCAAGTCGTTCGACAACGCGGTGACCACCGTGCTTGCCATGTCCGGTTCGACCAACGCGATCGTCCACCTCGTCGCCGTGGCGCGCCGCGCCGGCATCGATCTGACGACGGCACGCTTTGACGAACTGGCACGCATCACACCGGTGCTCGGCAATCTGCGTCCCGCAGGCCAGTATCTGATGGAAGACTTTTTCTACGCCGGCGGCCTGCGCGCGCTACTGGTCGAGTTGGGCGAACTGATCGACGGCACGCAGATGACGGTCAATGGCGCGACGCTCGGCGAGAACATTGCCGGCGCGGAAATATTCGACGACGACGTCATTCGCAAGCGTGCCAATCCACTCGTTGCCAGCGACGGCCTCGCGGTGCTGACCGGCAATCTGGCGCCGGATGGCGCGGTGATCAAACCCGCGGCGATGGAAGCGCATCTGCAGAAACACCGGGGTCCGGCGGTGGTGTTCAAGGACTACGCCGACATGGCGGCGCGCATCGACTCGGAAGAGCTGGTCGTCGCAGCCGATTCGGTGATCGTGTTGCAGCATGCGGGTCCTGTGGGCGCGCCCGGCATGCCGGAGTGGGGCCAACTGCCGATTCCACAAAAGCTATTGAAGCAAGGTGTGCGCGACATGGTGCGGATTTCCGATGCGCGCATGAGCGGCACCAGTTACGGCGCGTGCGTGTTGCACGTGGCGCCCGAATCGTTCGTGGGTGGTCCGCTCGCATTGGTCAGGGATGGCGACATGATCGAGCTGGACGTGCCGGCCCGGCGTTTGCATCTCGCCGTGAGCGATACGGAACTCGCCGCGCGCAAGGCCGCGTGGCAACCGCCCAGGCGGCCGTTCGAGCGCGGTTTCGGCGTCATGCATCAACTTCACGTGACGCAGGCCAACAAGGGGTGTGACTTCGACTTCCTTGAAGAACCGTTGAGTGCAAGCGCGCCGCAAAGTCCGGTGCAGGCCGCGCCGACGGAGCCAGCCTCGCCGGGCACGACGCGTACCGAACCTGAAATCCACTAACTCGACCCAGACCTCTCATGACCGCATCCAAGCTCACCATCAGCGACGCCACACTCGAGCAGCTACGGCACGTCAGCACGGCAACGCTGACCACGCAACTTTTCAAGCGCGGCTTGCGCAACGTATTCCTGCAAGGTGTCGCGCCGCTGGTCAAACCGGCGCCTGGCGCACCTAACGTTGTCGGCCCGGCATTCACGCTGCGCAACATCCCGGCCCGGGAGGATATCGACCACGTCGGCGTGTTCCAGGACTCGGACCATCCGCAGCGCAAAGCCGTTGAAACGGCGCCGCCCGGCAGCGTGCTGGTGCAGGACTGCCGCGGGGAACGCGCGGTCGCATCGGTCGGTTCGATTCTCGCGCTGCGGCTGGCCAAGCGTGGCGTGGCCGGCATGGTTTCGGATGGCCCGGTGCGCGATAGCGGCACGATCGCGGAACTGGGTTTGCCGATCTGGTGTGCCGGCGCGAGCGCGCCGCTGAATCTGGCGAAACATCATGCAGTCGATATGAATGTGCCGATCGCTTGCGGCGGTGTGCCGGTGTATCCGGGCGATATCGTCGTCGCCGATGTGGACGGCGTGGTCATCGTGCCGCGCGAAATGGCAACCGACATCGCGCGTGACGCCACCGAGCAGGAGCAACTCGAGCTGTTTATCACGCAGCGTATCGAAGAGGGCCGGCCGCTGCGCGGCACGTATCCGCCCAACGAGGAAACGCTGGCCGCATACGCCCAATGGCGTGCACAAAAACAATAATGCGCTGACGCTGTTTCGAGCCGTCAATTAGCCATTGCTCGCGCGACCGGCGCGAGCGCAGGAGACACAGTGAATATGACGACACCGGCGATCGACGAATCGCGCCTGATCAATCGCCTGGCACTCCGTTTGATGCCGTTGCTCGGGGTGCTCTATCTGGTCGCCTACATCGACCGTTCGAATATCAGCTTTGCCAAGCTGCAAATGATCGGCAGCCTCGGGCTTTCCGAGGTCGCGTACGGGCTGGGTGCGTCGCTGTTTTTCATCGGCTACCTGCTGTTCGAAGTGCCGAGCAATGTGTTGCTGCACAAGTACGGCGCGCCGCGCTGGATGGCGCGCATCATGTTCACGTGGGGCATCGTCACGATACTGCTCGCGTTTACGCAGAACGCGACGATGTTCTACGTGCTGCGTTTTCTACTCGGCGCGTCGGAGGCGGGGCTGTATCCGGGCGTGATCTACTACCTGACCTTGTGGTTTCCGTCGCGGCATCGCGTGCGCATGCTGGGTTATTTCACTGTCGGCAGCAGTCTGGGCAACATGGTGGGTGCGCCGATTTGCGGCTGGCTGCTCGACAAGGGCGGACTCGCGGGACTGCACGGCTGGCAGCTCGTGTTCATCGTGACCGGCTTGCCGTCGATTTTGCTGACCTTTGTCGTGTTGCGCCTGCTGCCGGCATCGCCGAAACAGGCAAAATTTCTCTCCGTCGACGAACAACAATGGCTCACCGGCACGTTCGACGCAGAACGCGCGCAGATGAAGGAACGCTACGCGGGCCACGCCTCATTGCTCAGCGTATTGACGGAGCCGCGAGTGATCGGCATGGCGTTTTATTACATGATGCTGTCGATTTCCGTCTACGGTGTGAGCTACTGGCTGCCGACGCTGGTGAAAGGCTTCGGTGTCAGCAATACGACCAATGGTCTGCTGAACATCATTCCCTGGCTGATGGCGACCATCGTGCTGGCGTGGTTGCCGTCAAAGCTGCGCGGCGGCAATCGTGCCATCGTCGC
Source organism: Paraburkholderia fungorum (assembly GCF_046026025.1). Lineage (GTDB taxonomy): Bacteria > Pseudomonadota > Gammaproteobacteria > Burkholderiales > Burkholderiaceae > Paraburkholderia > Paraburkholderia fungorum_E. Next base: position 206,820 of record NZ_JAQQFL010000009.1, read on the forward strand.
GATGCTGGTAGCGGCGCTGCTCGGCGTGGCGTGCTTCCTGAGCGCAGTGTTTCTGCCGACGAACACACTGCGGTTTGCCGCGCTTTGCTTCGGCGCGCCGTGCATGTATCTGCTGATTCCGTGTTTCTGGACGCTGCCGCCGAAGTTCCTGTTTGGCGCGCGTGCTGCGGCCGGCATTGCGGCGATCAATTCACTTGGCAATATCGGCGGCTTCATCGCGCAGAATCTGGTGCCGTGGGTACGTCAGACCACGGGTAGCGTGAAGGCGCCCATGCTGATTCCGGCGACCTGTCTGCTGGTGTTCGCCGTGGTCACAGTGTTCATCCTGCGGCGCAATCGGGGCGGCTCCATCGCGCCAGGCCCTGTGCCCGTAACCGAGTAGATCCGCTTGGGGTCCTTGTGACCCAGCACGTTAGAGCTTCTCGTCGCCGGCGGCCTATGCCGATCTATGGCGGTCTACAATACGCGCGACCCATCACCTAGTCACCGAGCCATGCCGAATCACAAGCCTACCGCCACTGCCAGCCCCGCTATGACGGAGACGGTGGCGCCAGCGAAACGCTTGCGTGGCGGCGCCAAGGGTCTGCGCATCACGGATGTCGCCGCGCAAGCGGGCGTCGCGCCGATTACGGTGTCGCGTGTTTTCAATAGTCCCGAGACGGTCGCGCCCGAAACGCTTGAACGGGTGCGGCAGGTCGTGCAGAAGCTCGGCTATGTACCGAATCGCCTTGCGGGCGGATTGTCGTCGGCGCGTTCGCGGCTGATCGCGGCGATCGTGCCGACCATCTCTCACTCGCTGTTTTCCACCACGATCCAGGTATTCAGCGAGACGATGTCGCGCGCGGGCTATCAGGTGCTGCTGGCCTTGAGCGGCTATAGCGATTCGAGCGAAGAGGCGCTGCTCGACGCGGTGCTGAGCCGGCGCCCGGAAGGGGTGTTGCTGACGGGTGTCGCCCATACGGACTCGTTGCGCGAACGCTTGCGCAACGTGGGTCTGCCGATCGTCGAAACCTGGGATATGACTGACGCGCCGATCGACATGCTGGTCGGCTTTTCGCACTATCAGATCGGCGCCGCCGTGGCCGAACACTTTCTGCAACGGAACCTGCGGGCGCCTGGGCTCGTGCTGGCGAACGACGAGCGGGCGCTCGCACGCCGCAACGGCTTTTGTGACCGGCTTGCGCAGGCAGGGATTCGCAACATTGCCGAGGTGCGGGTGTCGCCACCGAGTTCGATCGCACTCGGCAAAGCCGCATTGCCGACGCTGTTCGAGCAGGCGCCGCAACTCGACGCCGTGTTTTGCGGCTCGGATCTGCTGGCGATCGGTGTGCTTGGCGCGGCGAGGCAGCTCGGCTTGAGCGTGCCATCGCAACTGTCAGTCTGCGGTTTCGGCGACCTCGAATTCGCCACCGAAACGACGCCGCAACTCACCACCGTGCGCGTGGACGGCACCCGCATCGGACTCACCGCCGCGCGCTGCCTGCTCGATCGTCTGGCCGGCGACGATAACGTCAAAGTGACTGACGTCGGTTTTCATATCGTCGAGCGCGAGACGACCTGACGCGGTATTACCTGACTTGCATTCCGGGTTGAGCCGCTCCAACGCTTTCGTCCGCGCAGCGGAGGAAGCCCGCGATCAATCGTCCTCTCGGTGAGGCCCGGTGCCAAAGAACCCCGAAGCGCCGTGGTTCGGTGTTCGCCGGCAACGCTATCTTTGCAATGCCCAATCCCACGGTCAATGGCGACACGATGTCGGGCGCGAGTGAGACGCCAAGTCCACGGTCGACCATCATCGCGATGGCCATCAGCGAATTCAGTTCGAACAGTTCGTGCGGCACGATTTTCGCCTCGCGCAGGTAGTCGTCCGCCTGCTTGCCGCCGCCGAGCGAACGGTCGTAGCGAATGAACGGCTCGCGGCGCAGCAGTTCGTGAGGATCGTCTTTTGCGAGCCGTGACGGGGCGAGTACGACGATCGGCTCTTCTCTCAGCAGATGCCAGTCGTAGGCCTTCGGCAGCGCGAATGCGGGATGCAGGCAGACGGCCACGTCGAGGTCGCCGCGTTGCAGCGTGTCGTACAACTCCATCGACGTGCCTGCCCGGATCAGCACCTTCGCCTGCGGGAAAGCCGTGGCGAAACTGGCGAGCGCGTCGGGCAGCAGGCTGAGGAGGGCCGTGGTGATCGTGCCGATACGTAATTCGCCGGCGGCCTGGCCTTCGAGCGCGAACGCTTTCAACTCGGACAATTCACGAACGAGGCCGCGCGCGCGTTCTATTACGCGATGCCCGGCTTCCGTCGGAATGACCGTGCGTCCGGCGCGCACCAGGAGCGGCACGCCCAGTTCGCGCTCGAGCGACTGGATCTGCTGCGCCACGGCGGCGGGCGTGACGCCCACACGGCGTGCCGCTTCGGCCATTGAGCCGCTATCGACAACCAGCAGGAGATTGGCGAGAAATTCGGTTTCCATAAAGATAGATTATCTACCGTTTAAAGATAGGATTGGATAGTTTATCTAAATCCTGAGCGGACTTAGACTCGTTTCCAGTCGAGCAGAAGAGAAGGACTGGAGACATGAGAAGCAAATTATTCGTGCCGGCGTCGCGCCCGGAACTCTTTGTCAAGGCGCTCGCGAGCGCGGCTGACGCGCTCTCGTTCGATCTGGAAGATGCGGTTTCAGCCGAGCGCAAACCGCAGGCGCGTGAGGCGCTTCGCGATCTGCTGTGCTCAAGCGACGCCACCGGCCAGAGAAAAGTCCTGATCGTGCGCGTCAATGCGCTCGACACACCGTACTGCCGCGCTGACATCGACGCGGTTGTTCAACCCGGTCTGAACCTGATCAATCTCCCCAAGCCCGAAACCGCGGATGACGTGCGGGCTGCCGTAGCGCTGATCGAGCAGGCGGAGCGCGCCAACGGCGTCGTCGCACCGGTCGGACTGCTACTCAATATCGAATCGCCGAAAGCGTTCCGCTGTGCCGCTGAACTGGCTGGTGCGCATCCTCGCGTAAGGGGTCTGCAGTTGGGTCTCGGCGACCTGTTCGAGCCGCTGGGCGTGGCTCGCCGGGAGCCCTCCGCAATTCAGCAGGCGATGTTTGGCCTGCGTATCGCGGCGGGTGAGGCCGGCGTGTTCGCGTACGACTCGGCGTTCGCCAACATCCGCGACGAAGCCGGTTTTCGCGCCGAAGCACAGCTTGCACGTGCGCTGGGCTTTCTCGGCAAGACCTGCATCCATCCGAGCCAGATTGCCATCGCCAACGAGGTTTTTCTTCCCTCAGACGAGGAGATCGAGCATGCAGTGCACGTTGTCGAAGCAGCACGCGAAGCGGACAGCAAGGGGCTGGGCGCGTACGTCGTCGATGGACGGATGATCGATCCGCCGTTCGTGGAGCGTGCGCGTGTGCTGGTCGGCCATGCCGAACGCCTCGGACTTCTCACCAGCCAACAACGCGCGGCGCTCGCCGGCGCGGACCTCGCCCATTGATTTGGGCACGAGCGGCGAAACACTAGAGAGACACGGAGTTCCCCATGCAACGATCGTCGAATCCATCGCCCGCCGAAGCCCGCGGCCCGCTCGCGGGCGTGCGCGTACTCGACCTGAGCGCCTATATCGCAGGCCCTTACGGTTGCACGCTGCTGGCCGATCAGGGTGCCGAAGTGATCAAGATCGAGCCGCCCGTGGGCGACAACCTGCGCAAATATCCGTCGACCCTCGAAGCCGAAAGTCGTGCGTTCCTGGGTGTCAATCGAGGCAAGCGCGGTCTCGTTCTCGACCTGAAGCAACCCGAAGCGCTTGCCGTGCTCAAGCGCCTGGTCGAATCGGCCGACGTGCTCGTCCACAACTTCCGCCCGAATGTGCCGGCGCGCCTCGGAATTGCCTACGAACAACTGCGCGAGCTCAATCCGCGTCTGATCTACTGCTCGGTGACGGGTTATGGCGAAACCGGGCCGAATAAGGAGAAGGCCGGCTACGACCAGGTGCTGCAAACAATGACCGGCATGTGCACCTTGCAGGGAAAGCGTGGTGGGCCGCCGGAGATTCTGTACGGCTCCGTGGTCGATTATTACGCGGCCGCGCTCGTGGCGGCGGGCGTGTCGTCCGCGCTGTTTGAGCGTGAGCGTAGCGGCGCGGGACAGTACGTCGGGGTGTCGCTGCTGCGCAGCGCGCTCACCATGCAATCGGCTCGCATGATCTGGGCCGACGGTGAACCCAAGGACGTCGGCCGTGACATGCGTTCGGGCGGCATCACGGGCATTCATCCGACTCGCGAGGGCTACCTTTATATCTCCGCGAATACACCGCACTTCTGGCAATCGCTCTGCGAGAAGACGGGCCTCGAAGCGCTGGCGCGGGACGAGCGCTATGACACGGTACGCAAACGCGCCCTTCATTGCGACGAGATCGTGCCGACGCTCCATGCCGCATTGCAGGCGCGCACGGCGCTCGAATGGGAAGCGCTGTTCGGCGATGCCGTGCCGTGCGCGGCTGCGCGCAGTGTCGAGGATATGTTCGACGATCCGCAGGTCGTGGCCGAGGAGATGGTGAGCAGTTTCGAGTATCCGGGTGTCGGGCGCTATCGCGGCTTCAGGCAGCCGATCCGTTTTGGCGCGACAGCGGGGCCGGAGCCGGTTGCCGCGCCGGCGTTCGGCCAGCATTCCGATGCGGTGCTGCGCGACGTCGGCCTGACCGATACGCAGATCGCGTCGCTTCGCGCCACGCGCGCGGTGTTGTGAAGGGGCGTTCCATGGATATCCAGCAGCCTCGGTTCGCAGCGCCGCCAGGCGCATGTGATTCGCACATGCATATCTACGACCGCCGCTTCCTCGTGGGTAAATCGGGCGTGGGCTTCGTGGAAGACGCAAGCGTGGCCGATTACCGCAAAGTGCAGGCACGCATCGGTACGCAGCGGACCGTCGTCGTGACGCCGCGCAGGTATGGCACCGATAACAGCGTGACACTCGACGCCATCGCCCAACTCGGACTGAACCGTGCGCGCGGCGTCGCGGTGCTACGACCCGACGTGAGCGACGAGCAACTGGCCTTGCTGCACGAAGGGGGCATCCGCGGCATTCGCTTCACGCTGTATACCGCTGCCAATGCCGTTGTCGGCTTCGACATGGTCGAGCCGCTCGCCTGCCGCGTCGCGGAACTCGGTTGGCACGTTCAACTGCATTGGACAGCCGCACAGATCGTCGAGCATGAAGCAATGCTCGCACGGCTTCCGGCAACCGTCGTGTTCGATCATCTGGCGCGCTTGCCCTTGCCACAGGGGGCGTCTCATCCGGCATTCGCCGTCGTGCGGCGTCTTGCCGAAAACGGCCGCGTGTGGGTCAAGCTCTCGGGCGCTTATCTCGACTCTATTGCTGGTCTGAATGGCGGCTACGCCGACAGCACGGAGACCGCGCGTGCATGGATCGACGCGCTGCCGGAAAGGGTGGTCTGGGGCAGTGACTGGCCGCACACGACCGAGTTGCATAAACCGGACGACGTCATGCTGTTCGACCTGCTTGGCGCATGGGCCGACGACGATACAACACGCCGCCGCATTCTGGTCGACAACGCCGCGACACTCTACGGCTTTCCGACCTGAGCACGACACCACTAACCTGAGCGCGCACAGAACGCGTCGGGCATAGAGAACATCCGGAGACAAACCATGAAACCCGCCGCCGCAACAGCACCCGTACGCAAGACGCGCTTCACCGAAGCGACGATCAGCCTCTTCGAGCGCACGATTCCAGACCCGTTCGTGCTTGCCATACTCATTACGGCGATTGTCGCGGTGCTGTCCGCGCTCTTCGCTCCGCACGCAACGTTGGGGCGCCTGGTCGATGGCTGGTACAAGGGTTTCTTCGACATCCTCACGTTTGCCTTCCAGATTACGCTGGTGCTCGTGACCGGTCACGCGTTCGCTCATGCGCCACCGGTGCAGCGCATCTTCAAGGCCCTGGTTTCGATTGCGCGTACGCCCGTTCAGGCGGCGACGCTCACCTTCGTTCTCGTCGCTGTGGCGTCGTTCTGCAATTGGGGGCTCGGCCTCGTCGTCAGCGCGTTGCTGGCTCGTGAAGTCGCTAAACGCATGCGCGTCGATTTCGCGTGGATCGTTGCAGCCGGTTTTTCCGGCTGGGTAGTATGGGCAAGCGGCATCTCGAGTTCGATCGCACTCGCGCAGTCGACGCCCGGCAGCGCGATGAACGTCGTGCAGAAGTTGACCGGCCAGGTCCTGCCGTTTAGCGCGACCGTTTTCACGAGTTTCAATCTGGTGCCGACTGTCGCGATGCTGATTGTCATGCCGTTCGTGCTGGCCTGGCTCAAGCCGCGTGACGCGGATGCGGTGGTGCTCGACAGGGAGAAGAATCCGGATGCGCCCTTGCGTGAAAAGCCGCAGGGCAAGCTGAGCTTCGCTCGCTGGATTGAACACTCATGGCTGGGCAGTGCGTTTATCGGCGCGGCAGGCATTGCTTTTCTCGTGCTCGCGCAGGTGCAGCACACCGCGTTTTCAGGTGTGAACGCCGTGATCTTTGTGATGTTCATCGCCGGCGTCATTCTGCATGGGTATCCATTGGCATACGCGGATGCAGTGAAGAACGCAGCAAAGCAGACCGGTTCGATGATGCTTCAGTATCCGCTGTACGGCGGCGTCATGGGGATGATGGACGCCACCGGACTGCCGGACGTGATCTCGCATTTCTTCATCGCGATTTCGAACGCGCACACGTTGCCGTTCTGGAGCTATATCTGCTCGCTGATCGTGACGTTCTTCATTCCGAGCGGCGGTGGCCACTGGGCGGTGCAGGGACCCTTCGTCGTGCCCGCCGCGGTGGCGCTGCATGCATCCGTGCCGGCCACGACGATGGCCGTTGCCATGGGCGAGCAGGTCTCGAACATGTTGCAGCCGTTCTGGGCCGCGCCAGTCGTCGCGATGGCGGGCGTCGGCGTCCAGCGTGTGCTCGGCTTCACCGTCATGACTTTCCTGGTAGGAACGGTGGTCTACGGCGCTGCGTTGCTGCTGCTCGCTTGACGGGCAAGCGAGATGGGCAAACGAATAAGACGATATGAACGGAGACAGGCAAATGGAATCGGCAACGACGCATGAGATAACAGGCCGGGCGCAATCGGAAGCGCGAACATTCAGAGCGCGCTGGTGGGCCCTGTTCGACACGAGTGTGGGTTCGCTGCCCGTGCCGGTGTATTGCGTACTCCTTGGTGTGCTGGCCGCGATGACGATGAGAGGCAAGCTTGCCTCGGATCTGCCTACCGGCATTGCACTGGTTGCCGTTGGCGGCTTCACATGCGCCGAACTGGCAAAGCGTATTCCGTGGATTCGCCATGTTGGCGCCACGTCGATTTTTGCGGCGTTCATTCCTTCCATGCTGGTGTACTACAAGCTGATGCCGGCACCGGTCGTCAAGGCGGTCACCGACTTCACGAAGAGCTCCAACTTCCTGTATCTCTTCATCGCGGCGATCATCGTCGGCAGTGTGCTCAGCATGGATCGCCGTACGCTGATCAAGGGCTTTGTGCGCATCTTCATTCCGGTCGCCAGTGGCTCGGTCGTGGCCGCGTTGGTGGGTACAGGGGTCGGTGCGGCGCTCGGCATGGACGTCAAACATGCACTTTTCTTCGTCGTGGTGCCGATCATGGCGGGCGGCGTCGGCGAGGGCGCGCTTCCCTTGTCGGCGGGCTACGCGCAAATCATGGGCGTCGAGCAGGGCCCGTTGTTTGCCCAGGTTCTGTCCGCCGTCATGCTGGGCAATATTGCCGCGATCTGCTGCGCGGACCTGTTGAGCTATCTCGGCACGCGTAAGCCGAAGTGGACGGGCAACGGCCAGTTGACGATGGACGGGATCGGCGATGGCGAGATCACGGGCGCGCCGCTCACATTCGAATTCGATGTGAGTTCGGTTGCGGCAGCAGGTGCGACCGCGATCGCGCTCTATCTGCTCGGCGTGTTGAGCCATCAGTTGTTCGACTGGCCCGCGCCGGTCGTCATGCTGGTGCTGGTGGTCGCCGCACAACTGTTTCAGGTGGTGTCGCCGCGCGTGAGAAGCGGCGCACGCTTCATGTATGGATTCTTTTCCACGGCGGTGACCTATCCGTTGATGTTTGCCATCAGTGTTGCGATGACGCCATGGGGCGAGATCGTCACGGCTTTCCATTGGGTCAATATCGTGACGGCCGTATCCACTGTGCTGGCGTTGACGGTGACAGGATTTTTCGTTGGGCGGCTGATCGGGATGTATCCGGTCGAAGCGGCGATCGTCAATGCAACGCATAGCGGACTGGGGGGAACGGGCGATGTTGCGATTCTGACTGCCGCCAACCGGATGGAGCTGATGCCGTTTGCACAGATTGCCACGCGCATCGGCGGTGCGATTACCGTCATGACCGCGCTGGCCGTGTTCGCGTATCTGCGCTAAGACGTGGTTGAACCCAGGGTTTGAACGGATGCCGTCGAGATCTCAAATTTGTATGATGACCCGACAACATGATCCATCGGGACGTCCATGTTCGAGAAGATTCCGGTCCGCGCGCTGAGCGATACCGTCGCGCAGCAGTTGCTCAAGCAGATCGACAAAGGCACCTTCGCGCGTGGCGGAAAACTGCCGACCGAGGCAGTGCTGGCGCAGCAATTCGGCGTGAGCCGCACGGTGATTCGCGAGGCGATTTCGCGGCTGAAGAACGAAGGTGTGGTCGAGCCGCGCCAGGGCAGCGGCGTGTTCATCGCCGCGCACGGCGCGATCCGGCCGCTACGGATCGACTACGCGGAAGCGGTCGAAGCGGGTTCGGTGCTGCAGATTCTCGCGCTGCGGCGAGCGATCGAGGCCGAGGTGGCCTCGGAAGCCGCCCTGCGCCGCAGCGACGCGGACATGGTGTCGATCGACGCCGCGCTCGCCAGGATCGACGAAGCGGTGGCTGAAGGCGAGAACGGCGTCGCCGAAGATGTCGCTTTCCACCGCGCCATTGCCGTGGCCACCGGCAACCCGTATTTCCTCAAGACGCTCATTTTCCTGAATCAGTACCTCGAAGCCGGCACCCTGGTGACGCGGCACAACGAAGCGCTGCGCGACGACTTTTCACGTCAGGTGCGCGAAGAACACGCGGCCATCGTCGCGGCGATCCGGGCGGGCGATCCGGCTGCGGCGCGCAATGCGGCGAGTACTCATATGAACAACGCGGCACGGCGGCTCGCCGAAGCGGGTATTTGCTGAGCTGAGGCGCCTCGAATCGGGCGCTATCGGCACGCTTGCAACTCACCAACGTAAAGGTCAGGCATGTCCAGAAATGTCGGCGTTATCGGTCTCGGAGCGATGGGCATGGGCGTTGCGCGCTCGCCGTTGCGCGCCGGCTTTCGGGTCCACGCGTGCGATCTGCGCAGCGAGATTCTGCAAACGTTCGTTGCGGCAGGCGGCATCGGTTGTGCGTCGCCTGCTGAGCTTGGCGCGCAATGCGAGGTCGTCGTCACGCTGGTCGTGAATGCCGGCCAAACCGAAACGGTGCTGTTTGGCGCGCAAGGCGCGGTTGCCGCGATGAAGCCCGGTAGCGTGGTGATCGCGAGCGCGACCGTCGCGCCGGACTTCGCAATCGAACTCGGCAAGCGGATCGAGGCGGCTGGCTTGCAGATGCTCGACGCGCCGGTGTCCGGTGGTGCGGCGCGTGCCGCTTCCGGCGAAATGACGATGATGACGTCCGGCCCGGACACCGCCTATGCGGCGTGCGAGTACGTGCTGGCCGCGATGGCGGGGAAGGTCTATCGGCTGGGTCCGGCGCACGGTGCCGGCTCGAAAGTGAAGATCATCAATCAGTTGCTGGCCGGCGTGCATATCGCCGTGGCCGCCGAGGCGATGGCGCTCGGTCTGCGCGAAGGTGTCGATCCCGACGCGTTGTACGAGGTCATCACGCATAGCGCGGGTAATTCGTGGATGTTCGAGAACCGCGTGCCGCATATTCTGAGCGGCGATTACACGCCGCTCTCGGCGGTCGATATCTTCGTCAAGGATCTCGGTCTGGTGCTCGATACCGCGCGCGGCTCGAAATTTCCATTGCCCTTGTCGGCGGCGGCGCATCAGATGTTCATGATGGCGTCGACAGCAGGGCATGGCGGCGAGGACGATGCCGCCGTGATCAAGATTTTCCCCGGCATCCAGTTGCCGGCGGCGACGTAAGCGCGGAGGCTGTCATGACCAGCTCATCCGGACGCGCGCTGCTCGGCTGCATCGCCGACGATTTCACCGGCGCCACCGATCTGGCCAATATGCTGGTGCGCGGCGGCATGCGCACGGTGCAGACCATCGGTGTGCCCGCATCGAACGATGCTGTCGATGCCGATGCGCTGGTCGTCGCGCTGAAATCGCGCACGATCGCCGCGGCCGATGCGCTCGCGCAATCGCTCGCCGCACTCGACTGGTTGCGCGCGCAAGGATGCCGCCAGTTCTTTTTCAAATACTGTTCGACGTTTGACTCGACCGACGCCGGCAACATCGGTCCGGTCACCGACGCCTTGCTCGATGCCTTGTCGACCGGGCCACGCGCTACGGCTTTCACGATCGCCTGTCCGGCGTTTCCGGAGAACGGCCGCACGATCTATCGCGGCTATCTGTTTGTCGGCGATACGTTGCTGAACGAATCGGGCATGGAAAATCATCCGCTCACGCCGATGCGCGATGCGAACCTCGTGCGCGTGCTTCAGCGGCAGACCCGGTCGAAAGTCGGCCTGGTGCGTTACGACACGGTGGCAAAAGGCGCGGAGGCCGTGCGTGAATCTTTCGATGCGCTGCATGGCGACGGCGTACGAATGGCGATTGCCGATGCGGTGTCGGACGCGGATCTTCACGTACTCGGCGAGGCATGTGCCGACTTCACGCTGATCACGGGAGGCTCCGGGATTGCGCTGGGCCTGCCTGCCAACTTTCGCCGCGCCGGTTTGCTCGCGCAACGCAACGACGCCGCACGATTGCCGCGCATTGAAGGATTGTCGGCGGTGCTGGCCGGTAGCGCCTCGAAGGCGACCAACGCGCAAGTGGCGGCCTGGCGCGAGACACGGCCTGCGTTCCGTATCGACCCGCTGGCGGCGGCGCGCGGCGAACCGGTGGTCGAGCAGGCGCTGGCCTTTGCACAGCCACACCTGGATAAAGACGAAGCCATGCTGATCTATGCCACCGCCACGCCCGACGAAGTCAAAGCGGTGCAGCGCGAGCTCGGTGTCAACGAAGCGGGGCAGCTGGTCGAATCCACGTTGGCGTCGATCGCGCGCGGTTTGCGCGAGCGCGGCGTGCGCAAGTTCGTGGTGGCGGGCGGTGAAACCTCGGGCGCCGTGGTGCAGGCGCTCGAGGTGCACACGTTGCGGATCGGTGCGCAGATCGATCCGGGCGTGCCCGCCACCGCAACGACGGACGCCGAGCCGCTCGCGCTTGCATTGAAATCCGGCAACTTCGGCGCAATCGATTTTTTCGAAAAGGCGCTGCGTCACCTCGATGGAGCCGCGCCATGACCGGCACGCCCTCACTTCACACGACGAACGAAGCACGCGTGCGCGAAGAAATCTGCGTGACCGGTGCGAGTCTCTATCAACGCGGCTATACGGTGGGCAGCGCGGGGAACATTAGCGCGCGCCTCGACGACGGCTGGCTGATCACGCCGACCGACGCCTGCCTCGGCCGGCTCGATCCGGCCGATATCGCCAAGGTCGATGCCGGCGGCAATGCGGTGTCCGGTGGCAAGCCGTCGAAAACATTGGCGCTGCATCGGGGCATCTATGCACATAACGGTGAGGCGCGCGGCATCGTCCACACGCATTCCACCCATCTGGTTGCCTTGACGCTCGCCGGCGTATGGCGCGACAACGATGTTCTACCGCCGATCACCCCGTACTACGTGATGAAAGTGGGCCACGTCCCTCTGATTCGTTACCAACGGCCCGGCGACCCGCAAGTGCCCGAGCAGATCGCCGCGCTCGCGGGCACCGTTCGCGCGGTCTTGCTCGAACGCCTCGGACCGGTGGTGTGGGAGCGCTCGGTGACGCAAGCGTCGTATGTGCTTGAAGAGCTCGAAGAGACCGCGCGTCTGTGGCTGATGACCAATCCACGCCCCGCGCCGCTCGACGATGCGGCGCTCGAAGAACTTCGCAGGGTGTTCGGCGCGCGCTGGTAGGCGCCGGCAAAAGCAAAGCCAGGTGGCGCTGCCATGCTGACAGATCCAAACCGTTTTCAGGGAGTTTTCGCTATGCCTCGCTTCGCCGCCAACCTGACCATGATGTACAACGAGCACGCGTTTCTCGACCGTTTCGCCGCTGCGGCAAAAGACGGCTTCAAGGCCGTGGAGTTTCTGTTTCCCTACGATTTTCGTGCCGGGGAAATCAAGGCGCGGCTCGAAGAGAACGGCCTGACTCAGGCGCTTTTCAATGCGCCACCCGGCGACTGGGCCGCGGGCGAACGCGGCATTGCTTCGCTGCCGGGCCGCGAAGATGAATTTCGCCGCAGCATCGAAACCGCGCTCGATTACACGCGCATGCTCGGCAATCGCACATTGCATGTGATGGCCGGTTTGATTGGCGCGGACCAGCCGCGCGCGCGGCATCGCGAGGTGTATCTGAAGAATCTCGCCTATGCCGCCAAGGCAGCGCGGGAAGACGGCATTACCGTCGTGATCGAACCGATCAATACGCGCGACATACCCGGCTTCTTTCTGAACCGCCAGGACGACGCGCAGGCGATTTGCGCGGAAGTGGGCGCGCCGAATCTCAAGGTGCAGTTCGACTGCTATCACTGCCAGATCGTCGAAGGCGACCTGGCCGTCAAGCTCAAACGCGATATGGCAGGCATTGGCCACATTCAGGTCGCGGGCGTACCGGAGCGCCACGAACCCGATATCGGCGAACTGAACTATCCGTATCTGTTCGATCTGATCGACTCGCTCGGTTATGACGGCTACATCGGTTGCGAGTATCGGCCGAGGGCCGGCACCTCAGCGGGACTCGGCTGGCTTGCACCGTATCTGAACGCCGCTCGTCAATGAGAACAAAGGAAGGACGAAGCCCATCATGAAAGTCCTGATTACCGGCGGGGCGGGTTTTCTTGGCCAGCGTCTCGCGCGCGAACTATTGGCGCGTGGTGCTGTGAAAGACCAACACGGCCAGCCACAAGCGATTACCGAACTGGTGTTGCTCGATGTGGCCCACGGAAACGATTTCGGCGACCGCCGCGTGCGCTCGAAAGTAGGCGACATCGCAGAGCGCAGCGTGCTCGACAGCGTAATCGACGACCGCACCGCGGCGATCTTCCATCTTGCCGCGATCGTAAGCGGACAGGCCGAGGCGGATTTCGATCTTGGCATGCGCATCAATCTGGACGCGTCGCGCTTGCTGCTGGAAACCTGCCGGCAGCGTGGACACACGCCGCAGGTGGTGTTCACGAGTTCGGTGGCCGTGTATGGCGGCGATCTGCCCGAGGTCGTGCAGAACGACACCGCGCTGAATCCGCAATCGTCGTACGGCACGCAGAAGGCGATCGCGGAGTTGCTGCTCAACGACTACACGCGGCGGGGTTTCGTCGACGGCCGGGTGTTGCGCCTGCCCACCATTAGCGTGCGGCCGGGCAAGCCGAATGCGGCGGCGTCGTCGTTCGCGAGCGGCATTGTTCGCGAGCCGCTGAACGGCGAAACCGCGGTGTGTCCGGTGGCAGGCACGACGCGCCTGTGGCTGCTGTCGCCGCGCAAAGCGATCGAAAGTCTGATCGCCGGACTCGAACTCGATTCCGCTACGCTCGGCAACCAGCGCGCGCTGAATCTGCCGGGAATCTCGGTGAGCGTCGACGAGATGGTGGCGGCGCTGCGCGAGGTGGCGGGCGACGAGGTGGTAAGGCGGATCGTGTGGGCGCCGGATGCGCGGGTGGAGAAGATTGTCGGCGGCTGGCCGGGGCAGTGGGATGCCGCGCGCGCCGAACGGCTCGGGTTGAGCGCCGAGCGCAGCTTCGCCGACGTGATTCGCAGCTATATCGCCGACGAGGGCATCCAGATTCGCTAGCGGGTAGCGCGCCTGCCGCACCTGCCGCACCTGCCGCGGTTGTTGTTTCAGGGACGCCGTGGGTCGGAGAATGATTCAACGCCTCGTCCTGGCTGACAGGCGCAAGGGCACTGCTGCCGGAACGAGCGACGCGCGCGTCAATCTTCATATCTATACATTGCCATTGCAACGTGGCCGCGGGCCGGCATGTATTCCCTGGCCGGGGGGCCGGCTTTGCTTGACATGATTTCGGCCGTGCGCCTATTATCGTGTCTAGTTGTTCGATATATGACCGTGTGTTCGTATAAAGAACAAATGACCGTCACCCCGGCCCCATCGTTTACTATCCTGCGCTAAGCTGAATTGACGCGACGGCTGCCATGCGGCCGTTTCCCATTGCACTCGCCGGGTCGATACCGCGCAGCAGCCGGCTCGCGCCGGGTTGTCATTCTGCCAGGCGCCGCTAACGGGTATGGCCGGCAGCACAGCACACGCAGCACACCAACTGGAGACATCACATGACCGAAGCATTCCTGTGCGACGCGATTCGCACCCCGATCGGCCGCTATGCGGGTTCGCTGTCGTCGGTTCGCGCCGACGACCTAGGCGCGGTGCCGCTCAAAGCGCTGATGGAGCGCAATAAAGACGTCGACTGGAACGCGATCGACGACGTGATCTATGGCTGCGCGAACCAGGCCGGTGAAGACAACCGCAACGTCGCGCGCATGTCGCTGTTGCTGGCCGGTTTGCCGCAAGGCTTGCCGGGCTCCACGGTGAACCGCCTGTGCGGGTCGGGTATGGACGCCGTGGGCATTGCCGCGCGTGCGATCAAGTCGGGCGAGGCCGCGTTGATGCTGGCCGGCGGTGTCGAAAGCATGAGCCGCGCGCCGTTCGTGACGGGCAAGGCGACCAGCGCGTTTTCACGCGAGGCCAATATCTTCGACACGACGATCGGCTGGCGTTTCGTGAACCCGCTGATGAAGCAGATGTACGGCGTCGATTCGATGCCCGAGACCGGCGAAAACGTCGCGACCGACTACAAGATCAGCCGCGCCGATCAGGATGCATTTGCGCTGCGCAGTCAGCAGAAAGCCGCGCGCGCGCAACGCGACGGCACACTCGCACAGGAAATCGTCGGCGTGACGATCGCGCAGAAGAAGGGCGATCCGATCACCGTGTTACAGGACGAACACCCACGCGAAACCAGTCTTGAAGCGCTCGCCAAACTGAAGGGCGTGGTGCGGGCGGACGGCACGGTGACGGCTGGCAATGCTTCGGGCGTGAACGACGGCGCGGCGGCTTTGCTGCTCGCCAACGAAGCAACGGCAAAACGCTTCGGTCTTACGCCGCGTGCGCGTGTGCTGGGTATCGCAACGGCCGGCGTCGCGCCGCGCGTGATGGGCATCGGCCCGGCGCCTGCCACGCAGAAGTTGCTGGCTCGCCTGAACATGACCATCGACCAGTTCGACGTGATCGAACTGAATGAAGCATTCGCCTCGCAAGGTATTGCCGTGCTGCGCGCGCTCGGTGTCGCGGACGACGACGCACGCGTGAATCCCAACGGCGGCGCGATCGCGCTCGGCCACCCGCTCGGCATGAGCGGCGCGCGTCTGGTGACCACCGCGATGTATCAACTGCATCGCACACAAGGCCGTTTTGCGCTGTGCACGATGTGTATCGGCGTCGGTCAAGGCATCGCGATCGCTATTGAACGTGTGTAACGGTTTGGCGTTTGTGCGGGCAGGCGCCGCAGAGTCTTTAGCATTGAGGCCGCCCGCATAGCACCGCGCGGGCCGCATCATGAACAGCCCCTTTGCTCCGGCGTTGGGGCTGTTTTATTTTGTGCGGCGCATGGACGCACCGGTAATTGAATGCGTGTTTAATCGATGTAAATGGCGGATTTAGATTGCATTGTGACGAATGGCGTCGATAAAAAAATAATGGCGAATCGGATCGCCATGCAGTATGCGTTTAATGCTTTACGCATATTATGCATTGCCATCGCATATGAATGGCTGACAGGATAAAAACGATGCTGTCAACCGGCGAGAGGCCGCAGGGACGCCGTGCTACGGCATTTCGCATCATGCCGCCCGCTGATTTGAAAATCACGATATAAATATCCGGAGCTTCTTGTAAGGCATGTACAATCATTGCGCCGCACCGCTTTGATAAGTGAAATCCTGAAACTGTATGCATTCCTGGCGTTAATCGGCATCCTGCGGTTTCAGATCGCCATAGCGCCAGATCGGATAATTTTTCGAGGAGAGCGTTAATGAAGGCAGCGACGATTGGAGCAGCGTTAATGGTGGCGGCTTTCGCCGCAGCGCAACCGGCATGGGCGCAGGACGCAATGGCCAGTGCCGCGCAAGGCATCGTCAGCGCGGTGCAACCGGTGCACGTGAAAGCGCAGATCGTGGGTATCGATCCGGGCACCCGCACGCTCACGCTCAAAGGGCCAGGCGGCAACGTGCTGGTCGTGCTGGTGAGCCAGCAAGTCGCCGGTTTCGATCAACTGAACGTTGGTGACCGGGTGGACGTGCTGTACAAGAATGCGTTGCTGGTGAAGGCTGATAAGGTCACCGGCGCGGACAAGGGCATTCGTGCACGCGTCGATACGCAGGTGTACGCCCCGGCCTCCGGCGGCTTTGAATCCGCGCGTCAGATCGAGGTGCTCGCCACCGTGCAGAAGATCGATCACAAGAAGCGCCTCGTCACGCTGCGCGGCGCGTACCAGACGCAAACGCTCGAAGTCGGGCCGGACGTCGATCTGAAGGGCGTCAAGGTCGGCGATACGATTCACGCGGTATTCGTTTCGGCAGCAGCCGTGCAGGTGACGCCGCAATAAATAGCCGGCATGCCTGATCGGCAAACACCCCTCGGTGCAGGGGTGTTTGCTTTTGCGCGGTACGAAAGTTCGATCATCGAAGCGCGGCGGGGCGCCTTATCGAACTGCCGGCGCTTCCAGTCCCAATCCTGCGAGCCACCCCAGCCAACGCCTCACGAGACCACGCCTCGCCGGCAGAGCGCAACTCAACGACACGCGCGCGGCGCGTTCACTGTCCGTGCTGAGCCATACGCGTTCGCCGCGGCGCAGCCGGAACTCATTACCCGGTTCGAGCCAATGATCGTAAGGCGAGTTGATACGTGTGAGCCATAGGCGCGCGCCCTGCACGCTGAGCGTGCTGTCGGCATCGGCACGCCATGTCAGCGTGGCGCCTGGCACTACGGAAAAATGTAGCACTACCTTCGGTAGGGATTCGTTCTGTCGACACGCAGACAGACTTGAGTCGTCATCCATGCATTGCGGGCTTGCCTGATCCATCTTGCTCTCCGTCATCGAGCCGGCGGACGGAGGCGCCCACAAAACAAAAGGCCCCTTCCGTTACCGGCGGGGCCTTTGGGTCCTGTTTGCAGATTCAGACTGCTAACGCGCACGTGCTCCCAAATGCCTGCCGATGATGGCATGCATTGTTCGATTTTTAATCGCGACCGGGATGGAGGTGAGCGTCAACATGAGATCGAGTGTGCCGTTTTGCCGCAGGTGTTGTCAATAAAAAAATCGCAATGGATTCAGGCGACAAAGCGAGGTGCGTGGCGTCGATCTGTCTTGCTCGCCGTGACGCTGTGACGAATCTGGGCGGCGAGTGCGCTTCGCAATGCATAACGCTTGCGTCGCATTGCGTTGCCGGTATCGTCGCCCTGACGTTCGGCCAGATAGCGAGCGGGCGGCGCAAGGACGAACCAGCCGTTCCAGCGCGCGAGCGCTCCGCATTCCATCGACAATCGATCGTAGTCCGCGGCCACACGACGTTTTCTCAGGCAGTAACGCCAGTTGGCATAGATGTGCGCCTGCTTCGAGACGATGAAGGTGCCGCCTGCATCGAGCGCGGCGGCGACACACTGCGCGAGGTAAATCACCAGCACTTTCGGTCGCAATCCATACCAGCGTTTGGTGAGTGCGCGAAACAGTTCACGGCCATTGATCGAATTGTTCGGACCCTGCACGGAGCCGATGCAAAGACGTGGCCGTCGCACTTTGCCGCCGAGATAGGCGAGACTGAACGTGCAGGAGACGATGCGTTGATCGCGCGCATCGCGGATGCACAGGGTCCAGTCGCCTTCCTTCTGAAATTGTTCGATCGACTCGAGCGACACATACCAGCGCTCGGCGCCCACCCCGAACGATGCGATCGTCGCCGAGCCGACCGCGGCGATACGCGCGGCGAGTTGCGGCACGCGTTGCTGCGTCAGCGCGTGATGATCGAGGCTCGCCATCAGGCGTTCGCGCGGGCTGAAGCGGGTATGAAGGAACGGCCGATGCATGCGCTCAAGCGCGGTGGGGTGGCGTTGCACCAGATCGTGCAAGGGCGCAACGGCGCAGCGTTTGAGCCAGACCTGCGTGGAGCGCCACGACATGAGCGAGCGCAGCCATAGGCGCATGCGTCGCCAGCGGTGAAACACGCTGGTGCCGGGATAGAGTGAATGGGCGGCTTGCTGAATGATCGCAAAGGAGGCAGTGGCTCTCGCGAACCACGGCGAGCGGGCGCGGGTCCCGTCGTTCGAAACGGTCGACATGGCAAATCCTTTGGCTATTTCAACCGAGCGGATGCTAGTCGCGCGGATCGCGCATACGTGTTGAATTGCTTGCGTGTTTGTCGAGTTTTGTCTAGCGTGTCGCAAGATGTACGGCGCATCCGCTATGCTGTGCGTCGAGCCGGCTCGTGCGGCCGTGGCCGGCCGGTCCGCGTGGTGCGGATGGGTACGCGGCGCGGCACCGTCGCTTGCTGGCCGTGCACCGTGCTATGCCGTTGCCCGCCGCTACTGAAACAACTAGCCCTGAACGATTCGTCCCATGCCATTCCGGATCCTGCTTGTCGAAGACGATGACCGCCTGTCGGCGCTGGTCGCCGGTTACCTGCGCAAACACGACTACGAAGTCGAGACCGTGCTGCACGGCAACGACGCCGTGCCGGCCATTCTCAAGCGGCGTCCGGATCTGGTGATTCTCGACGTGAATCTGCCGGGCAAGGACGGTTTCCAGATTTGCCGCGAGGCGCGCGAGCAATTCGACGGCGTGATCATCATGGTGACCGCGCGCGACGAGCAGTTCGACGAAGTGCTGGGCCTCGAATTCGGCGCGGACGACTATGTGCATAAGCCGGTCGAGCCGCGCGTGCTGCTGGCGCGCATCAAGGCGCAACTGCGCCGCGTGAGCGCGCGGCCGGCGGAGGTCGCCCAACCCGAGAGCTATATTTTCGGCAAGTTCGAGATCAGCCGTGCAAGCCGCACGGTCAAGCTTCCGGACGGCAGCCTGCCCGATCTGACATCGGCCGAATTCGACTTGCTGTGGGCGCTGGTGAGTTGCGCGGGCGAAGTGGTGAGCCGCGACGAGTTGATGCGACAACTGCGCGGGATCGAATTCGACGGCCTCGACCGCACGATCGACGGCGGCATTTCCAAGCTGCGCCGCAAACTGCACGACGACGCCGGCACCCCGCAGCGCATCAAGACGGTCCGTGGCAAGGGCTACCAGTTCAGCAAACTGGCGTGGGATTAAAGGCGTTTGCAGCGCTTGCCGCTGGCGCGCGAGCGGAGTTACGGCAAGCCGGCGTCAAGTTTCGACTGAGTAATGCGTCGAAATATCGACCGACAAAACTCCACAAATGCGGTAGCAAATCGACAGTTAAGTAAGGCGGAGATGATTAGTATCGCAGGCTTGTGCAACCACAGGCTTAGCGATGTCCGCTCGCGTTTCCCCACTTTCCCGCCATGCCGTGTTGATGATTCACGGCTTGGGTGGCACGCGCCATGATTTTGGCGCGCTCGATCGCAAGTTCGAGCAGATCGGTTGCGACGTGCATCTGCCGTCGCTGCCGGGTCACGGCTCGAACCCTGATGCGTTGAGCCGGGTGACGTTGAGCGACTACATGCAACTGCTGAGCCGCACGTACCGCGAGTTGGCCGCTCGTTATGAGCGGGTGGACGTCGCGGGCATTTCGATGGGGGCGTTGCTTGCATTGATGCTGAGCGCGCGCGAGCGCATGACCACGGGGCGCCTCATTTTGCTCTCGCCGCCCTTGTTTCTTGACGGCTGGGGCGGTTCACGTTTGCGTCCATTGCGCTATCTGATGTACTGCATCCCGGGGCTCCGCCGCCTGATTCGCGTGCCCGAGGGCGAGCCGTTCGGCATCAAGAACGCGCGCATTCGCAACCTGATCCGCCGCCATTTGCAGAAGGGGAGCGGCATCCACTATCCGTACGTACCGTTGGCGGCGATCGAGCAGGTGGACTGGATGCGTTTCGCGGTGAAGCGCGCCTTGGGCCGCGTAACGTGCGAGACTCTGGTGATGCATTCGGAGGAGGACGAGGTGACGAGCATCCGCTCCGCGGAATTCGTGTGCGAGCACCTGGGCAGCCGCGCGGTGACCTTCGTGCGCTTGACCGACAGTTACCACATGATCACACTGGACAACGAGCGTGAAAGGGTAGCGGAGCAAACCTTGGCATTCGTGCAGAGAGCGTAGGGACGGGGCAAACCGCAGGCCGAACAACTCTCAGATCTGAGCGAGGCAACCCGCAAGTGGCGGCCCGAACAAACCAAGCTAAACTGCCGACAGGTTCGAAGAAGAGGGCTACGGCGCGCGCAGCGCCGCCGGAAGTATGAGTGCCTTGTCACCAGGGCGGAGTGTGCGAGGACACAGATTCCAGATGCACCGCTACCTCCTCCGAGCCAGGGGACCCGCTTAAGAGCTAGCGGTGTAAAGCGGCTTTCTTTGCTTATCTTTCTTTGCCG
>NZ_JAQQFL010000010.1:0-219731 GCF_046026025.1 Paraburkholderia fungorum
AAACAAATCAAGGAAAGGCCAAAAAAGTCAGAACAAGAAAAACAAAGACTCACGAGTCAACAACCCGCACCGGCGCACGCCGCCTTTCCCACCAAGCAGCAACAAGAAACGCAAGCGCGGCAACCAGCAGCACGCCGACCATCGCATCGTTGCCAACCCCTTTCATCAACGCGCCGGCCACCAGCGGTCCGCCGAAACTGGCAGCGCTCCACGACGCACCCACCAGCGAACTCGCCGATACCAGCGCGACACCGCGAAACCGCTGACCGCAGGCGACAAGCGACAACGTATAGATCGCCCCGGCAGTCGCGCCGAGCACATAAAGCAGCGGCCAGCACAACCACGGCGATGTCACCGCCCAAGGCAGAAACGGCAGCAGTACCACGACGATCACGCCGCAGCCGATATGCACGCGTTCGCGGCCGGGCCGGTCGGCGAGCCAGCCGATCGGAAATTGCATGGTCGTGTCGCCGAGCAGCAGAGCCGACGCGAACAGCACGGCCACCTCGCTCGTGATGCCGTGGGCCATCGCGAAGAGCGGCAGCAGCGACAGCGCGATCGTGTCGAACAGCGCAAAAAAGCCCGTGCCGATCACGAGTGCCGGCATTTGCGGCAACACGTGGCGCCAACTGCCGTGTGCCGCGTGTTCATCCTCCGACGCTTGCGGCGTCTTGCGGATGCTGGCGAGCGCCGGCAATGCCAGCAGGAAAATCGCGCCGCAAATCAGGAAGCGCCAGTGCGGATGGTCGGCGATCTGGCTCACCAGCACCGGACCCGACATCTGGAACAGCGTGAAGTTGGTCGCATAGATCGCGATTACGCGGCCGCGCGTGGCGTCGTCGGCGAGCTGGTTGACCCATGCTTCGCTGATGGTGAACAGCAGCATCAGCGCCGCGCCGCAGAGCACGCGCAACACCGCCCATAGCCACAGGTTCGAGGTGAGTTGCATCAGTGCGGTGGCGAGCGCAACCACCAGCACCGCGCCGACGATCACCTGGCGGCCGCCGAAACGCGCCGCGATCCAGGCTGCCACCGGCACGACCATCAGGCCACCGCCTGCTTGCGCGGCGGTCAGCAGGCCGACCACGTCGGTACCGTAGCCAGCTTGTGTGAGTGCAAGGGCCGTGAGCGGAAGCGTGGCGCCGCTGCCGAGTCCGACCACGGCAACACTCAGGATCAGAGCGAGGAAATCGCGAGTGAAGATGACTTTCATCGGCCGAGATGCTACTACGGCAGCGGGTCATTCGCAGCCGTATGCGGTTTGGATGAACGTTGTCGAGGACCGCGTTCGCTTGCTATCGAGGCGCTGCCCGCTGCCCGGTCCGTAACGGCACGGTGGCCAGCGCCGTTGGCCGGCGACGATGCGAAATCTGTCCCGGCTGAAGCCGCCCGCAGCAGGATGCGCGCTCGTGCCGCGCTTACCCGGCTACCGCCATCCGTTGCGTGCGCCGGTCGATCGATACCGACCACAGCGTCAGCGCGAGCGCGCCAATCGAGGTCGCCACGCCGACCCACGGCAGCGTGGTGAGCGGAGCGCCCGCGCCGATCGCCATGCCGCCGAGCCACGCGCCGGTTGCATTGCCGAGGTTGAACGCGCCTTGATTGAGCGTCGACGCCAGATTCGGCGCGTGGCTCGCGCGGTCGACGATCAGCATTTGCAGCGGCGGCACGATCGCGAAGGCCAGAATGCCCCACACGAAGATCGTGATCATGGCCGGTATCTGCGCGTGCATCGTGCCGGCAAAAATAGTCAGGATCACGACGATGGCCAGCAGAAACGCGACCAGCGAGGGCATCAGCCGCCAGTCCGCGAGCTTGCCGCCGAGCGTGCTGCCCACCGTCAAGCCGAGGCCGAACAGCAATAGAACGAAGGTGACCGCGTGCGGCGTGAAACCGCTCACGTCTTCGAGAATCGGCGTGATGTAGGTGAACGTGGAGAACAGGCTGGCCGACGCGAGTACGCTGATGCCGAGCACCATCAGTACTTGCGGGTTTTTCAGCACGCTGAATTCGTGCACGAGGCTTGCCTTGGACATCTCGATCCTGGCCGGCAGGCAAACCGCGAGCGCGAGCGCGGCGAGAATGCCGATGCCGGTGACCGCCCAGAAGGTCGCGCGCCAGCCCACCGCCTGACCGAGCGCGGTGCCAAGCGGCACGCCGAGCACGTTGGCGAGCGTCAAGCCGGTGAACATCAGCGCAATGGCTTGCGCGCGGCGATTCGGCGCGACGAGACCCGCCGCGACCACCGAACCGATGCCGAAGAACGCGCCGTGGCAAAACGCCGTGACGATGCGCGCGGCCATCAGCACCGCGTAGCCCGGCGCGATCGCGCACAGCAGATTGCCGACGATAAACACGCCAATCAGGCTCATCAACGCCTTCTTGCGCGGCATATTGGCCACCGCGATCGCGACGATCGGCGCGCCGATGGTGACGCCCAGCGCATACGCCGACACCAGCATGCCGGCTGCGGGAATCGACACGGACAGGTCGCGCGCGACATCGGGCAGCAGCCCCATGATCACAAATTCAGTGGTACCGATTCCAAAAGCGGCAACGGCAAGGGCGAGAAGGGGTAAAGGCATGGTGACGGAGCGTGAATCGGCGCGACGGGAAGCGTCGCGCGGCAGGCGCGCATTTTTCGGGGCGAGAACGCATGCGCCAAGCAAGGGGAAAACAGTAGGGGATTCTACCTAAGTCAAAACCGCCTTGCTCAGCGTCAAGCCGGCTGTTGTTTTTTTCTGAAAGGCGCCGTCGAGCGTGCGTTTGAAATGCGCCCAGTGTGCGTTCGAGTTGCCCCAGCGGCGCGACGTTGTTGATGGGTTGTTTATGACGTGCTTTCGTCTGACTTGAAGGTGTTGCCGTGACGGCCGGCGCCTTCGGCGAAACGTGCGGCGCCTGCAACACCCTCGTCGAAGATCGCCTGATAGCCGCCGGCGCCTTCGCGCCGCAGCGCGAGGGCGAGATCCTCGAGCGTGCTGTTTTCCATCGCGGAGCGGCGGTCCGCGAGCAGAGCGGCTTGCGGAAAAGCCGCCAGTTCAGCGGCTAGCTGCTCCGCCGCCGCGCGGGCCTCGCCCTTGCGCACGACGCGGTTGGCAAGCTCGAAGGCGAGCGCTTCCTGCGCCTCTACCGCGCGGCCCGTCAGAATCAGGTCGAGCGCTCGCGATAGCCCGATCAGACGCGGCAAGCGGATCGTGCCGCCATCGATCAGCGGAATCCCGACGCGCCGGCAGAACACGCCGAGCACAGCATCTTCTTCGACCACCCGCAGATCGCACATCGCAGCCAGTTCGAGGCCGCCCGCGACCGCGTAGCCGGCAATCGCAGCGATCACCGGTTTGCTGAATCTCATGCGCGTCGGCCCCATTGGGCCGGGTCCGCTGCCGTCGGCGTGCAGTTCATTGCGGCGGGTCTCGTCGGCGAGCGCGGTGAGATCCGCGCCGGCGCAGAACACGCCGCCCGCACCGAACAGCACGCCCGCGCGCCATGCCGGTTCCGCTTCGAAGCGCAGGAAGGCGGCGCTGAGCGCTTCTGCCGTCGGTCGATCGACGGCATTGCGCCGCGCGGGTCGTTGGAGCACGATGGTGGCGATGCCGGTGTCCTCGTTGGCTTCGATGCGCACGTGTTCATTCAAATGTTGCGTCGTTATCATCGTTGTCTCCGTAGAACTTCGCGTCCGGCCTCTCATGCAGTGTGCTCATGCGCGGCGACTAATACCGGCGGTTGTCATGCATCTTTCACAATCGGCTCGTAGCGTTAGCGCTCTTTTAACGCGCTGGCGGTTTTTAGCCAGCTTATCGAGCCCGCCTTTGCCCTTGTCCAATTCATCGCCCGCAACCTCGCCGCCCTGTGCCGAGACGATCTGGACCGTGCCCCTGCATGAGCATCCATGGTACGACCATGTGCGGCTGAAACGTGTCTTCGTGACTGACGGCACGCGCCATCAGGTAGTCATGGTCGATGCGCGCAAGCTGCTGGAATGCGCGGATCGCGACGACACCGATTACGTGCTGAAGCCGGTCGCCGAATGGCATGCGGGCAAGGTGCGTGGCATTCGCGAGTTTCTCGATCCGGACAATCCGCGCATTCCGCAGATGCCGTACGTGACGATCTCGACGCGTCGCGCGCCGGGTGTGCTGGGCTGGTTCGGTCTCGAGCGCGAAGGCGTGGTGGCGTTTCGTAACGGGCAGCATCGCGCGCGCTATCTGCTCGATGCGGGCGCGCGCTGGTTTCCGGTGGAAGTGCATGAGCGCGAAGCGGTCCTGCTGCGCGAGATCTGCGGCGCGGCGGACGACGCCCGCACGGCGATTCGCCCGACCACCGTGGATGGCGGCAGCGCCTAACCGCGCGCCTGCACGGCATTGCGCGGCGTGCCGGCCTGCCATGCCGCGACGTTGCCGAGCGTGGTCTGCGCGATCTCGTTCATCGCCTCGCGCGTGAAGAACGCCTGGTGCGAGGTGACGATCACGTTCGGGAACATCAGGAGACGTGCCAGCACGTCGTCCTGCAGCGGCAGGTTCGAATGGTCCTCGAAAAAGAGGCCGCCTTCTTCCTCGTACACGTCGAGCCCGAGATGGCCGAGCTGGCCATCTTTCAGCGCGCCGATCAGCGCATTGCTTTCGACAAGTCCACCGCGACCGGTATTGATCAGCATCGCGCCACGCTTCATTTTCGCGAGCGCCGGCCCGTCGATCAGATGGTACGTGTCAGGCACCAGCGGACAATGCAGGCTGACGACGTCGCTCTCGGCCAGCAGCGTGTCGAGCGGCACGTAGCGCGCGCCGAGTGCGAGCAGATCCTCGGCGGGCGTGCCGGGATCGTGGGCCAGCACTTGCATGCCGAAGCCCGCCATGATGCGGCCGAACACGCGGCCGATCATGCCGGTGCCGATCACGCCCGCAGTCTTGCCGTGCAGATCGAAGCCGAGCAGCCCATGCAGCGAGAAATCGCCTTCTCGGGTCCGCGCGACCGCGCGCGGCAAGCGCCGGTTCAACGCGAGAATCAGGCCAACCGCATGTTCGGCGACCGCGTGCGGCGAGTAGGCCGGCACCCGGGCAACCGTGATGCCGAGACGCTCGGCTGCGGCCAGATCGACGTGATTGAAGCCCGCCGAGCGTAGCGCGATCATGCGCGTGCCGCCGGCATGGAGATGTTCCAGGACGTTGGCGTCGACGTTGTCGTTGACGAATGGGCAGACCACTTCATAGCCCTGCGCGAGGATCGCGGTTTCGACATCGAGGTGCGATTCCTGGAAGTGCAGTTCATAGCGATGCGTGCCGTTGGCCTCGGCGAACGTGTCGCTGTCGTATTGGCGGCTGCTGAACAGGATCATGCGCATGAATGGCTCCGAAGGAAGCATACCGGCGTGGCAAATAGACTCATTGCGCGGCATGCGGGCAGGTCAGTATATCGGCCCTATAGCGTAATGGGCGCCGCTTGCGAAGTACGTTCTGAAATCATTTCATCTTTACCAAAGATCATCTTTTGCGAAGCGAAATCGACCGCAATTGGAAAATCATATTGACAGCGATGCCGAACTACAATATTTATTAAAAAAGCAATCCCAAAAAAGCATGAACATATCGTGCTGAAAATCGGCCACCAGTAGACTATGTTTCTTTCTGGGCATTGAGCAAACTTCGCGAGGAAAGCGTGACTGTCGAGTTCACCGTAAAGCGTTTCGCTATCGTCGCTGCATTGCGACATATCTTTTTTGACGCCAAGAGCGTCATGCCATTGCCATAAAATTTCCATTCAATGGAATCCGGTTATGCCGGATGCGTCATTTCCGGGTCATGGCAGACCGGATCGAATTCGCTTCAAATCCCAGAGAGAGATTCTTCAACTTTCTGCTAATAAACCGTAAATCGGCGAGCCAACATGATCGGTGAATTGCTGAGATCTCAACCGGAGATCGCGCTGTTCGCAAGTCTTGCAATCGGGTACTTCATCGGGTCGTTTCGCGTGGGGCCAATTCAGCTCGGGGGCGTCTGCGGCACCTTGATCGTGGCCTTGCTGTTGGGTCAGACGGGCGCGCGGCTGGCCCCCGATCTGAAGAACATCGCCTTCGCGCTGTTCATCTTCGCGCTGGGTTTCACCGGCGGGCCGCAGTTCTTTGCCAACATCGGCCGGGGTTGGCGCTATGGCTTGCTCTCGGTGGTCGAGATCGTGTCGGTGCTGGTGCTGATCATGATCGCGGTCTTCGCGATGCGGCTCGATGCCGGCACGGCGGCCGGCTTGCTGGCCGGCGCCGCGACCGAGTCGGCCGTGATCGGCACGGCTTCGGAGGCGATTGCCAAGCTCGGTTTCAGCGATGCGGAAACATTGCGCTTGCAGGCCAACATCGTGACCGCGTACAGCGTGAGTTACCTGTTCGGTCTGATCACCATCGTTCTGTTCACCAGCCAGTTCGCGCCGCTGCTGCTGCGCGTCAATCTGCGCGAAGAAGCCGAGCGCGTGTGGCACAAGCTCGGCGGCGACGGCGCTTTTGGCGAGGGGCAGCGGGCCGCGGCGCCGGCGCTGGTCGGCCGCGCGTTCCGGGTCGGCACGGCGGTAGCTGGCGGCACGGTCTATGCGTTCGAACAGACGTACGGCTTCAACCTCACCGTCGAGCGGGTTCGGCGCAATGGCGCCGAGGTGCCGGCCGAGCCGCAACGGGTGTTGGCAGCCGATGACGTGATTCTCGTGGCTGGGCGGCGCGAGGCGATCGTGGCCGCGGCCGCCAGCCTCGGCGAAGAAGTGGCGGACGCCGGGTTCGGCCAGCTCGTCGCGGAGAAACTCGACGTCGTGCTGACGCGCCGCGAAGCAGAGGGTCTGACGGTCGCGCAGATACGCGAACGGGCGAAGCCGGAAGAGGGCCGCGGCGTGTATATCGCCGCCGTCACGCGGCTCGAAACCACGGTGCCCGCGCTGCCTGGCACCGAGCTCAATCGCGGCGACGTGCTGACGCTGGTTGGCGCGAAGGCCGACGTCGAGCGCGGCGCACGGCATCTAGGCTACGCGCTCGCCGCGACCCAGAAAACCGACTTCATCTATCTGGGCCTGGGCGTGCTGGCCGGCATGGCGATCGGCCATCTTGGCGGACGTATCGGCGGGGTGTCGATCGCGCTCGGCACGGGCGGCGGCTGCCTGCTCTCCGGGCTGCTGTTCGGCTGGATCCGTTCGCGCTACCCGCTGGTCGGATCGTTGCCTTCGGCTGCCGCGCAAATTCTCAAGGACTTCGGCCTTGCCACCTTCATTGCCGCCGTCGGGCTGTCGGCCGGCCCCGACGCCATCAAGCTGGTGCGCGAATACGGTCTGGCGCTGCCGGTCGCGGGCATTCTGATGGTGCTCGTGCCCGGTTTGCTGTCGCTCTGGATCGGCCGCGTGTTTCTCAAGCTCGAAGCGCCCATGCTGCTCGGCGCCATTGCCGGTCAGCAATGCAGTACGCCGGCTATCAGCGCGCTGGTCGGCGTGACCGGCAATTCGACGCCTGTGATCGGCTACACGATCACCTATGCACTCTCGAACATTCTGTTGCCGTTAATGGGGCCGGTCGTTGTCGGCCTTGCCGGGAAGTTCGGCTAAGCGGGCAGATGGGCTGCGCGCGGCGTGGCGCGTAGTCGACCGCATGCGGATGCCGTGATGTCCGTCTGCACATGCAGGACCCAGTACTCAGTATCTCAAACTATCTAGCGAGGGCACGATGGACTGGCTACATCACATTTTTCAGAAATCACCCGAGATCGCGCTGTTTTTGTCGCTGGCAGCCGGTTACTTCATCGGGCAGATCAACTTCGGCAAGTTCCAGTTAGGCGGCGTGGGCGGTTCATTGCTGGCTGCGGTCGTGATCAGTCAGGCGGGCGTGACGATCGACAACGGGGTGAAATCGGTGATGTTCGCCGTATTCATCTACGCGGTCGGCTACGACTCCGGGCCGGGTTTCTTCAACTCCCTGAACCGCAAGACGCTGCGCGAAATCGCGATGGCGGTGTTTCTCGCCGTCTCCGCGCTGGTCACCGTGGTGGTGTGCGCGAAGCTGTTCCATCTGAACAAGGGCCTGGCTGCCGGGCTCGCGGGCGGCGCGCTGACGCAGTCGGCAATTATCGGCACGGCGGGCGACGCGATCGCCCGTCTCGGTCTGCCTGCCGACCAGGTCAAGTCGCTGCAATCGGACGTGGCCATCGCGTATGCCGTGACCTATGTGTTCGGCTCGCTCGGGGCGATCATCGTCTGCGTGAACATCTTGCCGAAGTTCATGGGGCAAGGCTTACGCGAGGCCTCGATCGAAGCGGAGCGTGACCTGTCTTCAGGTGCGCCGTCACTCGGCGCAGGGCAGATCAGTGCGTTGCCCGAACTGGTGGGGCGTGCGTACAGGATCGACGTCAGCGCGGGGAAAACGATCAAGGCAATCGAGACCCTGCATCAGGACTTGTTGACGGTCGAGCGGATCAAGCGTGACGGCAAGAACCTGGATCCGACGCCCGACCTGACCTTGCAACTCAACGACGAAGTGCTGGTGGTCGGCCGCCGCGAGGCGGTGGTCGCCTTCGGTGCGAACGGCAACGAGATCGCCAACGTCGACGACATTGGCGTCGTGATGCAGACGCGCCAAGGCGTGTTCACGCGCAAAGGCATGAATCACACGACGATCGCTGCCGCGCGCGAAGTGGTCGATCGCGATTTGCGCCACGGTGTCTTTATTCAGAGCGCCTCGCGTGCCGGCCAGCCGCTGCCGATTCTGCCTGAAACGAAGCTCGAACACGGCGACGTGATCACCTTCTACGGTTCGCCGAAAGACACCAGGCGCGCCGTCGATGCAGCCGGTTATGAGCTGCCGTACAGCAACAAGACCGACTTCATCTATATGGGCGTCGGCCTCGTGCTCGGTCTGCTGATCGGGCTGATCGTCGTCAACGTGGCCGGCATTCCCCTCACGCTGGGCTCCGGTGGCGGCTGTCTGCTGGCGGGTCTGCTATTCGGCTGGATGCGCGGCAAGCACCCGATGTACGGCGCGATGCCGACGGCGGCTTCGCAGTTGCTGAAGGACTTCGGTCTCGCGGCCTTCGTTGCGGTGGTGGGTTTGAACTCGGGCTTGCAGGCGGTCGTGACGGTCAAGCAGAGCGGCATGACGATCTTCCTGCTCGGCGTGTTCGTCACCTTGTTCCCGCTGCTCCTGACGATGCTGTTCGGCCGCTACGTGCTCGGCTACAAGAATGCGGCGATTCTGGCCGGCGCGCTGTCGGGTTCACGCAGTGCCAATCCCGCGTTCGGCGGCGTGCTCGACAAGGCGGAAAGCGCCGTGCCGACCGTGCCGTTCGCGATCACCTATGCAATTGCGAACGTCGCGCTGACGTTGCTCGGACCGCTCGTGGTCGGGCTGGTTTAGCGCACCCATTCATCGATCTCTCTGACGCCGGCAGTCAACTGAACGATCAGTCACGCGACACCGGCGTTATTCACTTGCACACTGGAGAACGCATCATGGCAAAAGAGAAAAACGGCAAGAAGCAAGGCGATACGGCTCAAGCAGGACTCGCGGCGCTCAGCCCGTTCGAACTCAAGGACGAACTGATCAAGGCCGCCGGTGGCGGCGCGGTGGAGCGTGCGGCCAACGCATCGATGCTCAATGCCGGCCGCGGCAATCCGAATTTCCTCGCGACGATTCCGCGCCACGGCTTCTGGCAACTGGGTCTCTTCGCGATGCGCGAGTCGGAGCGTTCGTTTGCGTACATGCCCGAAGGCGTGGGCGGTTTCCCGCGCCGCGAAGGGCTCACTGAGCGCTTCGATCTGTTCCTGCGCGAGAACAAGGGTGTGCCCGGCATCGACTTTCTGCGCGGCGCGGTGTCGTATGTGCGCGATCAGTTGGGACTCTCCGCAGGCGACTTTCTCTATGAAATGTGCGAGGGCATTCTCGCGTCGAACTATCCGGTACCGGACCGGATGCTCAAGTTGTCCGAATTGATCGTCGGGCAGTATCTGCGCCGCGAGATGATCGGCCACCATCCGTTTGTGGGCGAATTCGACGTGTTCGCGGTGGAAGGCGGCACGGCGGCGATGACGTACATCTTCAACACGATGCGCGAGAATCACCTGATCAAACCGGGTGACACGATTGCACTTGGATTGCCGATTTTCACGCCGTACATCGAAATTCCGCGACTGAACGACTATCAGCTGAACGTCGTGAATCTCGAGGCCGACGTTGCCAATGGCTGGCAGTACTCGAAGAAGGAACTCGACAAGCTGCGCGATCCGAAGGTGAAGGCGTTCTTCCTCGTGAACCCGAGCAACCCGCCTTCGGTGAAGATGGACGACGCGAGCCTTCAATATATCGCCGACATCGTCAAGGAACGCCCCGATCTGATTCTGTTGACCGACGACGTGTACGGCACCTTCGCCGACGATTTCGTCTCGCTGTTCGCGCTCGCGCCGAAGAACACCATCCTGGTGTACTCGTACTCGAAGTATTTCGGTGCGACCGGCTGGCGTCTGGGCGTTATCGCGACACATCGCGACAACGTGCTCGACAAGCTGATCGGCGAGTTGCCGAAAGACGCGAAGAAGCAGTTGCACGAGCGCTATGAATCGATCACGACCGAACCGGAAAATCTCAAGTTCATCGACCGCCTCGTGGCTGACAGCCGCACTGTCGCGCTGAATCACACGGCGGGCTTGTCGACGCCGCAGCAGGTGCAGATGGTGTTGTTCTCGCTGTTCTCGCTGATGGACACGCCCGACGCGTACAAGAACGCGTTGAAGCGCCTGATCCGCAAGCGCAAGCAGGCGCTGTACGAGGAGGTCGGCATCTCGTTCGAGGACGACGATCCGAACCAGGTCGATTACTACACGATTCTCGACATTGAGTTTCTCGGCGAGCGGATGTTCGGGCGTGAGTTCGTTGAGTGGCTGCTGAAGAACACCGAGCCGACCGAATTGCTGTTCCGCCTCGCACGTGAAGCGCGCGTCGTGCTGTTGCCTGGGCGCGGCTTCGGGACGCAGCATCCGTCCGGACGGGTGTCGCTCGCGAATCTGAACGAGTCGGACTATCGGCAGATTGGACGCGCGATGCGCAAGCTGATCGAGGAATATGTCGAGCGGTATAACGCGGCAACCGGCAAGAAGCTCGATAAGTCCAAGGTGAAGTAACGGGCGACAGGTGACGGGCGGGCTGTGAAGCTCGCCCCGCTTTTTTCATTAGCGTTGGCAGTTCGTTGGGCATGGAGTGCCGATCTGACAACGCGATCTCACATCGGATAAAGCGTTATCCCGCTGTCATTTCTGCGGATGAACACGCCGCACGAAACGACTCGCGGCGCGTGCTGTTAAAAAACTTGCGTAATTCCGCTGATCGGTGAATGATCCAAAACCCGGCTTCGCCAGCGTCATTGTTGGCGAGGCCGTTGCACCTTGAATTCCTCTATCGATCATGGCGACCATTACTCCTCTCGCAGTGCCTTGTCCGGTTGTCGAATCACTCGACGCCATCCTTCCCGAAGAACCGTTGCTGATGATGGGTGCCGGCCCCGTGCCGATTCCCGCCGCCGTCGCGAAGGCCAACACCGTGGTGATCAATCACCTGGGCGCCACGATGGTGAAGGTGATCGGCCAGGTGAAGACCATGGCACGTTACGTATTCCAGACGAATTCGAAGTGGGTGCTCGGCGTAGCGGGGCCGGGATCTGCCGCGATGGAAATGGCGATCTCGAATCTCGCGTGGGAAGGCACACGCGTGCTGAGCATCAAGAACGGTTTTTTCAGCGGGCGGATGGCGGAGATGGGGCGGCGCGTCGGCGCACGCGTTGCCACGTTGGACGTCGAGGATGGCACGGTGGCGAGCCTCGACACGGTCGCGGAGGCGATCCGCCGAGAGCGGCCGGAGATTGTCACGGTGGTGCAGGGCGAGACGTCCAATACCGTGTGGAACCATCAGTTGAAGGACATTGCGGCGCTCGCGAAAGCAGCCGGCGCCCTGGTCATTGTCGATGCGGTGTGTACGCTGAGCACGATGCCGCTGGAGATGGACGCGTGGGGTATCGACGCGGTGATTACGGGCGGGCAGAAGGGTTTGTCTTCGATCCCGGGTGTCTCGCTGATCGCGTTTTCGGATGAAGCGTGGGCACGGGTGAAAGGCCGCACGGCGCCGAATGCGCATTGGTGTCTTGATGCGTCGCTGGCGGAGAACTTCTGGCATAACGCGGGCTATCACTATACGGCGCCGGTTTCGGGTGTGCTGGCGTTGCACGAGGCGCTGCGTCTCGTGTGCGCTGAGACGCTTGAGAAGCGCTTTGCTCGTCACTTGAAGTGTTCGGTGGCGCTTCAGGCGGGGATCACCGCGTTGGGTTTGCAACTGTATGCGCCGGCGCCTTGCCGTTTGAATTCGGTGGTCGGCATCGTTGTGCCGGAGGGTTTGAGTCCTGCCGATATCTGTGGGCATATTTCGCGGCATCATCAGGTGGAAATCGCGGGGTCGTTTGGTTTGCCGATTGTTCGGATTGGACAGATGGGGGAGCAGTGCCGGGAGCACAACCTGTTCAGAACCGTGCATGCGCTTGGGCGGACGATGGTGGATCTGGGCGTTAAGGTTGAGTTGCCGGCTGGGGTGGCGGCGCTTGAGCGTGGGTTGTCGGAAGGGAAGTGATGGGGTTTTTGCCTGCTCGGCGCTTTTGGTCTGTGTGCTTTTGGTTTTGGCCTTTTCTTTCTTGAGGTGTTGGCCTTCGCGGCGCTTAGTTGTATGCCTACGGTGTTGGCCTTTCCTTGATTTGTTAGTGGTTTATTAGCGTTGCCCCTGTGCGGGGCGGCACCTACTTTTCTTTGCCTGCCGCAAAGCAAAGTAGGCAAAAGAAAGCGGCTCAAACCGCTAATTCTTAAGCGGGTCCCCTGGCTTGCAGGGGGCAGTGGTGCATCTGGAATCGGTGCTCCCGCACATTCCCCGTTAGCGACAAAGGGCTCATTCGCTCCCACTCCGCACTGCGTGCGTCGCGGACGGGTCTGCCAGGGAAATCGGGCGCTACTCTTTGCAGAGCTGATGGTTTTTGGAAACGGGTTTCGGCGCGCGTAGCGCCGCCGGAAGAATGACTGCTGTGTCACTGACGCGGAGTGTGCGAGAGCACAGATTCCAGATGCACCACTACCGTGGCTGTGCGGGGGACCCGCTTAAGAATTAGCGGTTTGAGCCGCTTTCTTTTGCCTACTTTGCTTTGCGGCAGGCAAAGAAAAGTAGGTGCCGCCCCGCACAGGGGCAACGCTAATAGACCACTAACAAAGCAAGGAAAGGCCAAAGAAGTCAGAGCAAGGAAAGGCCAACGCCACAGGCACACAACCAAGCGCCGCGAAGGCAAACACCTGAAGAAAACCCCAACACCACAGCCGCAAAAACAACACCCCACCAAGCAGCCCAAACCCTCATCCCGCCGCAGGCGCATTCGGCACCCTCGAATTCCGCAAATACATCATGGTAGACAACACAACCGCCATAGCAGACGCCACCGCTGCAAACAAAAACACCTGCGCATAGCCAAACTCCCCAGCGATATACCCGGCCAACGGCCCAGTAATCCCCAGCGAGAGATCGAGAAACACGGAATACGCCGACAAAGCCGCCCCGCGGCTAGCAGGCGGCACAAGCCCAACCGCTTCAACGCCGAGAGCCGGGAACACCAAAGCAAACCCAAACCCGGTCAACGCGGCCCCCGCGAGAGCAATATGCGGCTCGGGCGCCAGCCACAACATCAACAGCCCGGCGCATTCAAACGAGAACGAAGCAATCGCGACGCGGAACCCGCCGTAGACCTTGATCGTATTGGCGAACAACAGACGCGCACCGATAAACAGCGTGCCGAAAACAGTCAACGACAAAGCCGCATTGGGCCAATGCCGCGCGGCATAAAACAGCGTGATGAACGTCGCAATCGACCCAAAACCGGCCGAGCCCAGCGCCAACCCAATCCCATGCGGCAGCACCCGCGTCATCACGCTCCGATACGACATCCGCTCGCCATGCACGATCGGCACCGGCGCGATGAGCCGCGCGAGGTAAAAGCCGAGCGCCGCCAGCAGAATCACCAGAACGCCCAATGCAGCGAACCCGATCGAGTGTGCAATCGCGACGCCAAGCGGCGCGCCGATTGCGAGCGCACCGTAAGTCGCGATGCCGTTCCACGAAATCACCCGGGCATTGTTGCTTGTGCCCACCCGGCCGATTCCCCACAGAATCGCGCCCGTCCCGCACAAGCTTTCGCCGAATCCGAGCACGAGGCGGCTGCACACCAGCAGCGCGAGGCTCAACACCGGCCAGCGCCCGCACAACACGGCCAGCAGCAACAAAACCCCGCTCGCGCCACAGCCCAGCAAACCGATCGACACCGTCCGCTTCGGCCCCAATGTGTCGGCCGAACGGCCGGCGAGCGGCCGCGATGCCAGCGTTGCCAGGTACTGCACGCTGATCGCCGCGCCAGCCAGGATCGCGCTGTAACCCAGGTCGTCGTGGACGTAGCCAGGCAGCACCGCCAGCGGAATACCGATCGTCAGGTAGCAAAGAAACGTGAAAAAGACGACCGGAATGATCTGCATGGTCGTCGAAAATTCGCTGCGAGGTTTCGCTGAGTCGGTAGACATGGGGAAAACGAGACTTGAAAACGGCGGAAAGGCGTGATTTTCCCATGGAACCGATTCTCTTGCAGGGTTCGCTTAATAATCCCAACCCCTAAAAAACAGTGCCGGAACCATATAGAGGGTCGTTTTCACCTCGCGCGAGCGATCTTTCCATGCCCATCGGATCAACAGGCCTCAATCGGTAATGGCAATAAAACTACAATTCAGAAGAAAATACGGTAAAACGGTCACATCAACATAAGCCAATCGACCCTCAAAGCCATCTCTATATCGTTTCGCGGATATGTCCCGCATGCGATCCCCGCTATGGGTTGTATTTATTGACGGTGATAGTTTTCGAACCATTATCGCAGCACGTCCCAACGGACACAGAACATTGAGAGTAACGAGACATGACTGAGCCGATTCGCTTCTACCACCGCAACGCGATCCGTGAGATCAAGGACGCGCCCGTCACCCGCACTGTCCTGCAGTATTTGCGCGAGGACGCGCATTGCACCGGTACCAAGGAAGGGTGTGCCGAGGGCGACTGCGGCGCATGCACGGTCGTGATCGGCGAGCGTAATGAGGCGGGCGGCGTCGATTTCAAGGCGGTGAACGCGTGCATCCAGTTCGTGCCGACCCTGGACGGCAAAGCGCTTTTCACCGTCGAAGACCTGCGTCAGCCTGACGGCTCGCTGCATCCCGTGCAGGAAGCGATGGTGGAGTGCCACGGTTCGCAGTGCGGCTTCTGCACGCCGGGCTTCGTGATGTCGATGTGGTCGCTGTACGAAAAGCACGGCCACGAACACAGCTGCGCGAACAAAACTGTGCCGTCGCGCGACGCGATCAGCAACGCGCTGACCGGCAACCTGTGCCGCTGCACCGGCTATCGTCCGATCGTCGACGCGGCCGTGCGCATGTTCGAAGCGCCCGCGCCGAAAGCACCCGTCAATGTCGACGCGCTGTCGAAAACTCTCGCCACGCTCGAGCGCACGGACACGTTCCATTATCAGCACGGCGGCCAGCAGTTCGACGCGCCGCGCACGGTCGACGCGCTCGCGAAAATCAAGGAAGCCGCACCCGCCACGCGTATTCTCGCTGGCAGCACGGACATCGGTTTGTGGGTCACCAAGATGATGCGCGAGTTGGGCAACATCGTGTATGTCGGGCAGATCGCCGAATTGCAGAAGCTCGAAACCAACGACGACTGGATCGAGATCGGCGCGGGTGTGAGCGTCGAAAAGGCCTATACGGAAATCATCAAGCAGTACCCGGAACTGTTCGAAATGCAGCAGCGCTTTGCGTCGCTGCCGATTCGCAATGCCGGCACGCTCGGCGGCAATATCGCCAACGGCTCGCCGATCGGCGATTCGATGCCGGGCCTGATTGCGATCGGCGCGCATGTGATCGTGCGCGGCGGCGAGATCGAACGCGAAATGCCGCTCGAAGATCTGTACCTGGCCTACCAGAAGAAGGACATGGCCGAGCATGAGTTCGTTGTCGGACTCAAGGTGCCGACCCGCACCGGCGCGCGCAAGAACCTGCAGTTCCGCACCTACAAGCTGTCGAAGCGTTTCGACTCGGACATCTCGGCTGTGTGCGCCGCGTTTTCCTTCATCGCTGACGGCAACGTGGTCCGCGAGCCGCGCATTGCGTTCGGCGGTATGGCCGCCACGTCGAAGCGCGCGACGCATGCCGAAGCCGTGCTGCGCGACGCCGAATGGCACGAAGCCACCGCGCAGGCCGCGATGATCGCACTCGGCAACGACTACGCGCCGCTGTCCGACATGCGCGCGACCAGCAACTACCGCCTCGAAGCGGCGAAGAACACGTTGTACCGCTTCTGGCTCGAAACGCGTCCGAACAATCCGCTGCCCAAGAGCGCGCTGGATGTTCGTGCAGTTGCCGCTGCCTGCGCCCCGGCCGGCGCGAGCGCCTGACGCCAGAAAGATACGGAGAACATCAGAATGAATCAGCACGCCGAACCGTTCCTGAAAGACCTGAAGGAGCTCGACGACTTTACCCAGGTCCACGTCTCGCGTCCGCACGAGTCCGCACATTTGCACGTGAGCGGCCGCGCCACTTACACCGACGACATCCCGACGCTCGCCGGCACGCTGCACGCCGCACTCGGCCTGTCGCCGAAAGCGCATGCGAAGATTGTCTCGATGTCGCTCGACAAAGTGCGCGCCACGCCCGGCGTGGTCGCGATCTTCACCGCAGAGGATTTTCCCGGCGTCAACGACGTCGGCCCGATCATCCACGGCGACGATCCGATCCTCGCCGACGGTCTCGTGCAATACGTCGGCCAGCCGATGTTCATCGTGGTCGCGATCTCGCATGAAACCGCGCGTCTGGCTGCGCGTCGCGCCGAAGTCGTCTACGAAGAATTGCCCGCGATTCTCACCGCGCAGCAGGCCCGTGCCGCCAATCAACACGTCTTGCCGCCGATGAAACTCGCGCGCGGCGAATCCGCTGCGAAGATCGCTCGCGCTGCTCACCGCGAAGCCGGCGAGATGCTGCTCGGCGGCCAGGAGCAGTTCTACCTGGAAGGCCAGATTTCGTACGCGGTGCCGAAGGACGACGACGGCATGCACGTCTACTGTTCGACCCAGCACCCGACCGAAATGCAGCACATGGTCGCGCACGCGTTGGGCGTGGCGTCGCACAATGTGCTGATCGAATGCCGCCGCATGGGCGGCGGTTTCGGCGGCAAGGAATCGCAATCGGGTCTGTTCGCGTGCTGCGCGGCGCTGGCCGCATGGAAGCTGCTGTGCCCGGTGAAACTGCGTCCGGACCGCGACGACGACATGATGGTGACCGGCAAGCGCCACGATTTCCACTACACGTATGAAGTGGGCTACGACGACAAGGGCGTGATCGACGGCGTGAGCGTCGACATGACCTCGCGTTGCGGTTTTTCCGCCGACCTGTCCGGTCCGGTGATGACGCGTGCGCTGTGTCACTTCGACAACGCGTACTGGTTGTCCGACGTAACGATCGACGGCTTCTGCGGCAAGACCAACACGCAATCGAACACCGCGTTCCGCGGCTTCGGCGGCCCGCAAGGCGCGTTTGCGATCGAGTACATCATGGACAACGTCGCGCGTTCGGTGGGTGAAGATTCGCTCGACGTGCGCCGTCGCAATCTGTACGGCAAGACCGAGCGCAACCAGACGCCTTATGGTCAGGTGGTGGAAGACAACGTCATTCACGAACTGATCGACGAACTCGAAGCAACCAGCGAATACCGCGCGCGCCGTGCGGCGATCAACGAGTTCAACGCGAACAACGAAGTCCTGAAGAAGGGCATGGCGCTCACGCCGGTCAAGTTCGGCATTGCGTTCAACGTGACCCACTTCAACCAGGCCGGCGCGCTGGTGCACATTTACACCGACGGTTCGGTGCTGGTGAACCACGGCGGCACCGAAATGGGCCAGGGTTTGAACACCAAGGTCGCGCAGGTCGTCGCGCATGAACTGGGCATTGGCTTTAACCGCATCCGCGTCACGGCAACCGATACGAGCAAGATCGCCAATACGTCGGCAACCGCTGCATCGACCGGTTCGGACCTGAACGGCAAGGCGGCGCAAGACGCCGCGCGCCAGTTGCGCGAACGCCTGTCGGCCTTTGCCGCCGAGCGTTTCGGCGCGGGGCAGGTGTCCGCCGCGCAAGTGCGTTTCGTGCACGACCGCGTGGTGGTGGGCGAGGTGATCGTGCCGTTCGAAGAGGTGATCGCGAAGGCCTATGTCGCGCGTGTCCAACTCTGGTCGGACGGTTTCTACGCGACGCCCAAGCTCTACTGGGATCAATCGAAGCTGCAAGGCCGGCCGTTCTACTACTACTCGTACGGCGCGGCTGTGTCGGAAGTGGTGATCGATACGCTGACCGGCGAAATGCGCGTGCTGCGCGCGGACGCATTGCATGACGTGGGCGCGTCGCTGAACCCGGCGCTCGACGTCGGCCAGGTGGAAGGCGCGTTCATCCAGGGCATGGGTTGGCTCACGACCGAAGAACTATGGTGGAACACCGGCGGCAAGCTGATGACGCACGCGCCGTCCACTTACAAGATTCCGACCGTCAACGATACGCCGCCCGATTTCCGTGTGCGTCTGTTCAAGAACCGCAACGCGGAGGACAGCATCCATCGTTCGAAGGCGACCGGCGAACCGCCGCTGCTGCTGCCGTTCTCGGTGTTCTTCGCGGTGCGCGACGCCGTCTCGGCCGTGGGAGACCACAAGGTCAATCCGCCGCTGAACGCGCCCGCGACCAGCGAGGAAATCCTCAAGGCAGTCGGCGCCGTGCGGGCAGCGACTGCGGCGGCGCGGCAGTAAGTCTTGCGATGAGCGCGTGACGCGGGCGTGAGCACCGCGCCACGCCGGAGCTTGCAAGGAGCTGGCGGTCTCCGGCAAGGCCCGCGTGCAGCCGGCGGCCAACTGCCGCGAGCATGCGTTAAAAACCGTCGGGCAGAGTAATCGTGCAA
This sequence comes from Paraburkholderia fungorum, assembly GCF_046026025.1. GTDB lineage: Bacteria > Pseudomonadota > Gammaproteobacteria > Burkholderiales > Burkholderiaceae > Paraburkholderia > Paraburkholderia fungorum_E. The sequence goes on from NZ_JAQQFL010000010.1 coordinate 19,058, forward strand.
TTATCGAAACCAACTGGATTGATCGCCATGAACGACTTTTCTTCCGTTCAGATCGGCCGGCGCAGCGCCGTAGAAGCGCCGCGTCCGGCGCCGATGCACATCGTGCTGTTCGGCGCGGGGCACGTCGGCCATGCGCTCGTCACGCTGCTTGGCAGCTTGCCATGCGTCGTCCAGTGGGTCGACGAGCGCGACGAACTGTTCCCCGACGAGACGCCCGCCAACGTGCAGGTCGAGGCGACCGACACGCCTGATGCGATTGTCGATACGGCGCCGCCCGGCGCGTATTTCCTCGTCATGACGCATAACCATGCGCTCGATTTTTCGCTTGCCGCACGCATCATGCGACGCCGCGATTTCACCTACTTCGGCATGATCGGGTCCAAAACGAAACGCGTGAAATTCGAGCGTCGTTTGCTGGATCGCGGCGTGGATCTGGATCGGCTGGTGGAGATGACCTGTCCGATCGGCGTGGGTGGCATTGTCGATAAAGCACCGGCGGCGATCGCGGTCGCGGTGTGTGCCGAGTTGCTGCAGATTCGTACGCGCCAGGCAGCGGCGCTGATGACGACACAGAAGCTCTGCGCGAGCCTGTGAGCGGCTGAGCTCCGCCGGCCTTCAAACCCGAACGTCAGTCCGCCGCGGCTGACGTTTCTTTTTTCGCCGGCCGTTTCGCGCGCCGCACCTTCTGCGCGACCAGCTCATCCGACACTTGCGACATCAACGTACGCAGCCAGCCGACATCGCTTGGCCGGTCCGGCTGCGGATGCCATAACTGATAACACTTGATGCGCGGAAACGGAATCGGCACGTCGACCACCGCAAGCGGCAGCATGTTCGCATAGTGCATCGCGAAGCGGCGTGTTGTCGTGAAGATCAGATCCGATTGCAGCAGTGTTTGCGGCACGAGGCCGAAGTAGGGCAGCGTGGCGACGATGCGCCGTTCAGCGCGGGCCCGTGCGAAACCGATGTCGACGGCGCCGCCGCTCGCGCCGCTATAAGGCGTCGGTGCGAGATGCGGCGCGGCGAGATAGGCTTCGCGAGTCATCGGCGTGCGCGTGAGCGGATGGTCGGCGCGCATCAGGCATACCACGGTGTCGGAGAACAGATCGCTGCGTTCGAAGCGGGGATCCGGCTTCGGCCAGTTGCCGATCACCAGATCGAGTTCGCCTGCATCGAGCGCGGCCGAATGATCGAGCATCGGGCTCAGCGAGTCGATCTCCAGACGCGCATGCGGCGCCGCCTCGCGAAACTGCGCGATGACGGTGGGCATGAAGAAGTCGTTCAGATAATCCGGCGCGGCCACCCGGAAGGTGCGGCGCGAGCGGCCGGGATCGAAATCGCCGTGCGGTGTCGCCACGAAATCGACTTCGCGCAGCACACGTTGCGCCGAAGCCAGCAACGATTCGCCGTATTCGGTGGGCACCATGCCCGACTTGCCGCGCACGAGAATCGGGTCGTTCAGCGTTTCGCGCAGTTTGCGCAGCGCGGTGCTGATGGCCGGCTGGGTCTGGTTCAGGCGCAGTGCGGTTTGTGTGACGCTGCGCTCGACGATCAGCGTGCGCAACACGCGCACGAGCCAGATGTCGAGGGAGGCGGCGGAGTCGTCGTCCATGGTTCAGGGGAGGCGATGCAAGCAGGTCGGGCCCGAATGAAGCGTCGTACGGAGCCGCCCGCGAGCCAGATCGCGAGAGCAGGGCGCAAAGGTTATAACCTTAGGCCCGTTTGTGGTGTGGCGGCATAGCGGGCACGGTATGGCCGGCATCAGGACAGCCTTTTTGATGCAATCGCGTCTCAAACGGTGCGCCTGTTTGCACCAATCTTACGTTTAGCCTTCGATGAGTGATCCGCGACTCAGTTATCCGCCAGACCCGAAGGCAGCAAAGTGATCCGCTTCACTTCTTTCGAGTCGAGCCAGTTCGGCGTGCGTGCGCAATACAGCACCATGGGCAATGCGTCTTCGCCCCAGAACAATTGATCGTTCAGGAAGAAGGTCGGCACGCCGTAGACACCCAGACCGATTGCATCGGCGGTGTTGCGCTGAAGTTGCGCTTTCACTGCTTCATTCTTGATGAGTTCCGGGCCGTCCGGCACACCGACGCGCTCGCACAGTTCGGCGAATGCCGCATCGCTCGACGGATCGCGGCCCTCGCGCCAGATGAAACGGAAAATCTCGCGCACGAAGCCGATATCGCCCTTCGCCGCGGTGGCGAGCAGGAGCGGTTTCATCGAATCGAACGGATGAGCCGGCGGCATCTTGAACGGAATGCCGAGTTGCTCCGCGCGAAACAGCGCGTGGCGATACATGAAGATGCGCTTGGTGGGCACGCTGTAAGCGGGCCGCTGGCCCCAGTGGCGATACAACTCGTTCAGGACGACCGGCGTGAACGCGAAGTCGAAGCCCGGCCATTTGTCGTGTTGCTCGAGCAACAGGTACGTGAACGGTGAGACAAAGTCGTAAAACCACAGCGGTTGCCTGGCGTCGATGCCAATGGACATAAATGTCTCCCGGATTGCCTGTTCCGACCGATGCTGTCTGCTGGATCGTCGGATTTGTAATGATCTTACGCGGTGCAGCCGCGGCTTGCACCGGTCAATATGGCTTCGGACCCGCGACGGCCGGCTCGGCAGGCGTCGAGCCGGGTTCGTCGCCGGACTCGCCCGACTCACCTGGCTTGCCTGGTTCGTCCGGATCGCCCGCTGCGTCGCGCTGGGCCTCGCGGCTATGGGTGAGGCGCTCGCGCACGAAGCCGATATGCTCGCGCAGCACATAGAACTGATCCGCATAGGCGAGCGGCATTTTCAGACCGTTCACCGATTCTTCAATCGCATCGAGCCGTTCGATCAGCGAGGCGCGTTCGGCGGCCGAGTGCTCGCTGAGCGCGCTTCGCTCGATCGCGATCAGCGCGCCGTACCAGCGGTAGATGCGCGATTTCACGCGCCACGTGTACAGCGACGGCACCACGCGCAGCGCCGGAATCAACAGCACGATCAGCGGCACCACGACCACCAGCAGCCGGTCCGCGAGACTTGCCAGCCAGAACGGCAGGACCCGGTAGAGGAAGCTTTTGCCGGACTTGTAGTAACGGGCGGCGTCGTCGCTGATCGGGAAATCGTGGGCGAGCGGTGCCGGGAATTCGCCGGCGCGCTGCAGGATGTTCGCCTTGCCGTGGACCTCGCGCGCCGCCTCGATCAGCAGATCGGAGAGCGCCGGATGCAGCGAGTCGCGCGCCACCAGTTCCGCGGTCGGCGCCACCATGTGCATTGGCGCTGCGGGCAGGTTCTTGCCGAGGTCGAACGCGCCCATGGGTATCTGGAGCTGCGTCAGATAGGGGAATCGGCGGGTATAGGCATCGGCTTGAGTGAAGTCGTAGAACTGCACGTTCGGCGTGCGATTGAGCTTGCCCATCACCGCCGGTTGTGCCGAGTCGCCAGCCAGAAATGCCGCGTCGACTTTGCCGGCGACGAGCGCTTGCGCGGCGTCGTCGCCCGAGAGCGGCAGCAGTTTGGTCGGACCGTCCGGCACGATGCCGTTGGCTTTGAGCAACGCGAGCGCCAGTTCGCGCGTGCCGCTGCCCTCGGCGCCGACCGCGAGGCGCAAGCCCTTGAATTCGGAGAGCCGCGCGACCGTCGGACCGTGATAGAAGATCGCCAGCGGCACATAGGCGACGCTGCCGAGCGACATCAGGTCCGTGCTTACCGGGCCGGGCGAGATCCCGTCCTGCACGAAGGCGACGTCGACGTTCGACCTGGGATCCGAAAGCCGCTTCAGATTTTGCACCGAGCCTTCCGAGGGCAGCACGTTCAGGGTGATACGGTTGCGCGCCAGAATCGCCTTGTACTTCTGCGCCGCGTTCCAGAAGGTGCTGCCTTCGGGGCCGGCGCTGATCGTCAGCGTATTGGGCGGGGCGGGCTGGATCAGACGCACGGCGACCCAGATCGCCGCGACGGCGATCAGCACGAGCGGTCCGAATGAGACCGCCAGATCGCGCCAGGAGATCGCGACGAAACGGGCGACGAGACGGGGAGGGCGTTTGCGGCCGGTGGCTGGCTTCATCGGGTGACGTGACGGCTACGGTCGAAAGTGAATGGGGCGGCGGCGCGTTGTGGCGTGTCGTGGCGCGCGAACCGGGGCGCGGCACTCACGCCACGCCACACCGGTTGCCGCGAAAGGCATACACGCGGCGCGGCAGCGCGCGTCGCGCCGATGGTACCTGAGAATGGCGCGACGGCGCAGCGCCCGGCCGGGATGGGCGTCGTCAAACCCGTAACAATTCGTGAACAGCGCGTGAACAGCGCGTGTACGACACATGAACGGTCCATGACCGCGCCATGAACGGCCGATGAACCTCATCGGACCAAAAATATGAACGGCGCATGAATAAAACACGATCCACGGCCTGATGACAACCCGCAGGCACCCCGAGGGATGACTAAACCCTTTGCGCTTCTGGCGCGGCTAGATTAAATTGTGCATCGCTGCCGCGAACAAATGTTTGCGCGGCGTGACCCGGCACGACAGACAAGAACCGGGCGCGTCGGCGGACTTCGCGGCTTGCCGGCTCTCGTACCGCTTTGCATGCGTGGCACGCGCATGTAACCAACGGCGGCCGGCCTCTCTCGCCTCTCGCACACCGTGTTGCAGCCATAGTCGGCCGTCGCTGAGCCGCGCCTTGCCGCGTCCTGCATGGCCGCCCGTAGTCGTAACGAAGCCGCTGTTTGCCTATGCGGTCCAATGTGTAGCTAAGGAGAATAGAAACTATGAAATCGGTCGGTTTTCTGAAAACGCTGGGTTCGGTCGTGGCGATGGTGGTGGCGTGCAATGTGTACGCTCAGGCAAGCGATACAACGGCGCCGGGCACGACCGCTGCGCCGGCTGCCAGCGCCAAGGCAACCAAGAAGGCCAATGGCCAGCTGGGCCGCAAGGTGCGCAGCGCGCTCGCCAAGGCGCAAGGCATCGACGTTTCGAACATCGCCGTGCGTGCTCGTGGCGGCGCGGTGACCTTGACTGGCTCGGTGCCGGACCAAGGCCAGATCGATTCCGCCGGCACGGTGGCCAAGGGCGTCGCCGGCGTCACGTCGGTGTCGAACAAGCTGACCGTTGTTCAGCAGTAAGACCGTTGCAATCGCCAGGCCGTACCAGGCGGCCTGGCACCAGCGGCTTGCAAGGAGCGCACGAGGCGCCGACAGGCGCGCAAAGCTGTATTGGAGGGCGCAGGCGATTCGATATCGTCATGCGCCATCGTGATGCATGCCAGTGCGAGGGCTTCGGCGAATACCCGGAGCCCTTTTTTTCGCTTTATTTTTCGTGGTGGTTATTTTTGAAGCGGTGATGATGGCTCAAACCCGTTCCGGGCTGAACGCCGGCACCGCAACGGCCCTTCCGTGCGCTGCGACACACAATTGACGCGTCATGAAGCGTACTGTGATGTGAGGGAAACGGGAGCCACCGCCATGGACGTCACGCTTTTGCGCTATACCGATCTGCCTATCGGGGATCGGGCGGCTTTCGAACTGGTGTGCGCGCGGCACGGATTTGCGCCGGCGCATTTCGACATCAGCGCCCGCCTGGATCCGGGCGACGCCACGCAGGAGCGCCTCGTCACGGTTCGTCGCGGTGGCTGGGCACAGTCCTATCGCGACCATCGTGGTCAATGGGTCAGGCAGTTCGAATCCGACCTGACCTGCCGGTTTTTCAAATAGAAGCAGAAGCGGCCCACCAGGGCCGCCGCTTTGTGTCAGCTTATGCCCGCCGCTTTATGCCCGGCTTCATGCCCGCTTCATGCCAGCACGAGGCGCACGCCGACCAGCGTGAGCGTCGCGGCGAGCAGGTTGCGCAGCAGCGCGTCCGGGGCCTTCGACGACAGAAAACTGCCGATCGCGATGCCCGGCAATGAACCCACCAGCAGCGACAGCAGCATCGACCAGTCGATCGAACCCAGCAGCCAATGGCCCGCGCCCGCCAGCAGCGTGAGCGGTACCGCATGCGCGATATCGGAGCCGACGATGCGCGTGGTCGGCAGCAACGGATACAGCAGCAACAACACCGTCACGCCGATGGCGCCCGCCCCTACCGACGTCAGCGACACCAGTACGCCCAGCACCGCGCCGGTCAGTATCGTGAGCGCGAGCGTACGGCCCTGCCTGGGGGGGCGCTGACGGCGCGCGCCGAGCGCCGCGAGTTGCGGGCGGAAGACCAGCGCCACGGCGGTCACCAGCAGCGCGGCGCCGAGTACGATCTGGATCAGCCGGCTCGCGCCGGGCGTGTCCATGCCGTAACGGTGCAGCAGGATCAAGGTGAGGGTTGCGGCCGGTACGCTGCCGGCCGCGAGGCGCAGCGTGATCTGCCAGTCGACCGAGCCTTTCAGGCCGTGCACCAGCGTGCCGGTCGCCTTGGTGGCGGCTGCGTACAGCAGATCGGTGCCGACCGCGGTGGCCGGGTGCACGTTGAACAGCAGAACCAGGATCGGCGTCATCAGCGAGCCGCCGCCGACGCCCGTCAGTCCGACCAGAAAGCCGACAAACAGGCCGGAGACGGAGTACAGCAGATCGATGTGGGGAAGAGCCATTGAGCGGACCGGTGACGGTCGGGTGGGGTGGACAGGTTAGGCGGCAAGGCCGGCGCGCACCGGCCCTGGAGCGTCGGCGAAGCTCGCCGGCAGGCTCGCGGCGGTACGCCGAAAGCCGCTATTGTCGCAAAACTGCCGCGCTCGCGTATGAAGCGCCAAACCCCACTCAAAGCGCGCGGCGAATTTCGACGATACCGAACGCGGCCAGCGTGAATCCGACAATCCGGTCGATCGCGACGCGCAACGTGTTGCCAATCGCATGACGCGCGAGCGACACCACGGTCACGAGAAAACACCACCATGCGATCGAACCGCAAAACACGCCGCCTACGGTGGTCAACGCGATGCTCGACGAAAACGCCCCACGCGGCGCGAGCGTCGTGAACAGCGCGGCGAACATGATGACGGTTTGCGGATTGGTCAGCGTGAGCAGCAAGGAACTCGCGTACGCGCGCAGCGCGCCGGCGCGGCCCACCTGCGCGAGCTTGCCGGTGCTGTCGCTGCCGCCATTGCCATTGCCGTTGGCCGTCTCGGCGGGTGCTTTCTGCAGCAAGGTGCGCACGCCGAGATAAAGCAGGAACAGACCGGCGACCAGGTGCAGGGGCCGGTCGTAGGCCAGCATGAACTGCGAAATGCCGACAAGGCCGAGCGCCGCGATCAGACCATAAACGGCGTCGCCGGTCGCAATGCCGAAGCCGATCGCGAGGCCCGCGCGCGGACCGCCCGTCAGCGTGCGGCGAATGCACAGCATGCCCATCGGGCCGACCGGTGCGGCAATCGCGAGGCCGACACCGGCGGAGGTGACGAAGAGACTGGCGGTGGACATGGGAAAGCCCTTATGCGTTGTTCTGGTCGGTGGTGCGGGTGGTGCGGGTGGTGGGTCGCGCGCTGCACCTGGTGTGCGGGCAGGTGTCAGGCCGGCGCGCCCCCAAGCATAGCCAGACTGAAAATCCCAGGCAAGCGGCCCACCGCTTTCCTCGGGCATAATTTTCTCACTTCAAACACCCAGGGCACGCCCATTCATGTGGCAAATCGATCAGGTGACGTTGCGCTTGTTCATCGCCGTCTGCGAGGAAGGCACGATCGCGCGTGCGGCTGAACGCGAGTTCATTGCGCCGTCCGCGGTCAGCAAGCGGCTCGCCGATCTCGAAGCGCTGGTCGACGTCGCGCTGCTCTCGCGCAGCCAGCGCGGCGTGCGCGCCACCGCCGCGGGCGAGGCGCTGCTCAGGCACGCGCGGCTCATCATGCGCGGCCACGAACGGTTGCAGGCGGAGCTCAGCGAATACGCGGCCGGCGCCCGCGGTCACGTGCGGATACTGGCCAATGTGTCGTCGATGGTCGAGTTTCTGCCCGAGGCGCTGTCGGTGTTTCTGAAGGCCAACCCGCAGATTCGTGTCGATGTCGAAGAGCGCGTCAGCACCGAGATCGTGCGCGGTCTGGAAGAGGGTGTGGCCGATCTCGGCATCTGCCGCGACGCGGCGCCGATGGGCAATCTCGATGTGCTGCAGTATCGCTCCGACCATCTCGCGCTGATCGTGCCGCGCGATCATCCGCTGGCCGGTGAGGCCGTAATCGGCTTTGAGCAGACTCTGGCGTTCGACCATCTCGGGCTCGCATCGAACGCGTCGGTGAACGCGCTGATGCAACGCATTGCGGTGGAAAAAGGCAGGGAGCTCAACTATCGAACCTATGTATCGACCTTCGACGCCGCCTATCGTTTTATCCAGGCGGGCCTTGCCGTCGCGATCCTGCCGGGCGAGGCGCTGCCCCGGCATGCCGCCGATGAATACGGCATCGTCGCCGTGCCGTTGCGCGAAGCATGGGCGGAGCGGCGCTTCGTGATCTGCGTGCGCGACCGTAGTGCGCTGACATTGGCGGCGTCGCATTTACTCGACCATCTGCTGCGCGCGGGTTGAGCGCGGCCCTTGCCGCATCTTCTGACAAGCCCTTAAGGGTTTCCCCTTTGCGACGGCGCACGCCCGTCCCGCATGCCTCTGCCGCCATCGCGAGCGGCGATGGAGAGCGTCGTCAACGCAGACTTTGCCGCGCGGCCGCGCGCGGGCAGGCTGTCGCTCAGTTGCTTCGTTTCCAGCCCTCCACGCAAGAATCAAGATCGGGATTCAAGACCATGAATGACACTCAGGCGCGCGTCGTCGTGACCGAAGTCGGCATGCGCGACGGCCTGCAAAGCATCGCGCGCACAATGCCGACCGGGTTCAAACGGCGCTGGATCGACGCGGCCTATGCCGCTGGTGTGCGGCATATGGAAGTCGCCTCGTTCGTACCGGCTAAGCTGCTGCCGCAAATGGCCGACGCCGAGGAAGTGATTGCCCACGCGCTCACCTACGACGATCTGATCGTGACGGCCCTGGTGCCGAACCTGAAGGGCGCGCAACGCGCGCTCGAGTCCGGCGTGCATCGGATCGTCGCGCCGATTTCGGTGAGCACGGCACATAGTCTTGCCAATGTCCGCAAGACGCCGGCTGAGATGATCGAGTCGTTTGCCGCGATGCGCGAGCTGATCGATAGCGCGGCTAACGCAAACGAGCGGCGCGTGGAGTTGATTGCCGGATTGTCGACGGTGTTCGGCTGCACGTTGCAAGGCGCGGTGCCTTCCGCCGATATCGTCGAGATTGCACGCGCCGCGTTGCAGGCGGGCGCCGATGCCATCGCGCTTGGCGACACCACGGGTGAAGCGACGCCGCGCCAGGTCGGCGAAATCATCGAGCTGGTGCGAGCGGTTGCGGGAAACAAACTGCGCTCGCTGCATTTCCACGACACGCGCGGCCTCGGTCTCGCGAATACGCTGATCGCGCTGCAGCACGGTATCCGTGAATTCGACGCGTCGCTGGCCGGTCTCGGCGGCTGTCCGCATGCGCCGGGCGCGACCGGCAACGTGAACACCGAAGACCTGGTGTTCATGCTCGACAGCATGGGCTACGACACCGGCATCGACCTCGTCGGACTCATCGCCTCGCGCGACATACTTGCCGACGCGCTGCCCGGCGAACCGCTGTACGGCTATCTGGCGCGGGCCGGTTTGCCGAAGCAGTTGAGCGCCGCGGCTCACCGTATTTGAACCTCCCGACTACTCACAGGTGTTGCAATGACTTCAGTTTCTTCCACGCCGGTTTCTTCAGCCGCTTCCGCGCCCGCTTCGTCGCCGGATCAGCACAGCGCGTTACCGCTTGCGGGCATTCGCGTGGTGGAGTTGTCGCATATGGTGATGGGGCCGACCTGCGGGATGATTCTTGGCGACCTCGGCGCCGAAGTCATCAAGGTCGAACCGCCGCGCGGCGATGGTACGCGGCGGTTGCTCGGCACCGGTGCGGGTTTTTTTCGCACCTTCAATCGCAACAAGAAGAGTGTCGCGCTCGACCTCGATAGCGAAGCGGGACTGGCCGCGCTGCATAAACTGGTCGATACGGCGGATGTCTTCGTCGAGAACTTCAAACCGGGTCGCATGGCGAGCCTGGGTCTCGATTACGCGTCGCTGCGCGTGCGTAATCCCAGGCTGATCTACGTCTCGCACAAAGGCTTTCTGAACGGTCCGTACGAACACCGTCTCGCGCTCGACGAAGTTGTGCAGATGATGGCCGGCCTCGCCTACATGACTGGACCGGTGGGTCGTCCGTTGCGTGCGGGCAGTTCAGTCAACGACATCATGGGTGGCATGTTCGGCGCGATCGGCGTGCTTGCCGCATTGCATGAACGGCATACGAGCGGACGCGGCAAGGAGGTGCAGAGCGCGCTGTTCGAAAACTGCGTGCTGTTGTCCGCACAACACATGCAGCAGTTCGCGGCGACCGGCGTGCCCGCCGCGCCGATGCCCGAGCGCATCAGCGCGTGGGCTGTCTACGACGTGTTCCGGCTTGCCAACGACGAGCAGATGTTTATCGCCGCCACCGGTGATGGCCAGTGGCGCGCGCTGTGCGCGATTCTCGAGCGTGCCGATCTGCTGGCCGACCCGCGCCTTGTGACCAACAACGATCGCGTGCTCGCGCGCGAGTGGTTGCTGCAGACGCTCGGCGAAACCTTGAGCCACTTCGAGGGCGCCGCGCTTGTGCCGCTGTTCGAGCGCGACCATATCCCCTTCGCGTCGATCACGAAACCCGAAGAGCTGTTCGACGATCCGCATCTGAATCAGAGCGGCGGCCTTGCGCGCTTGACACTCGATGACGGCAGCGAAACCGCGATGCCCTTGCTGCCGATTTCGATGGACGGCGCGCGTCTGCAACCGCGCCAGCCGATCGCGAAGATCGGCGAGCACACCTCCGACGTGCTGCGTGGTTTGGGTTACGACGAAGCGCAGATCGCCGCATTGGGCGGCGGCGTGGCGCAGACGCCGCGAGAAGCGGCGTGAGCGTAGCGACTCATGAGGCGGTGCCCAACGCTGCAACCATGTAGCGACCGGCAAGGCGACAAGCGAGGTCGCGGGAGCACGGCTACCTACGAGGTGCCCCACGTCCGTTCTTGAGCAGAGCGGTCCTATCTGCTTGCGCTCGATGCGTCGAGCGTAGTCAATCAATCTCATCCGGCGTCAGACCGGAACTCATGGAGACAGACGATGAAATCGTCGAATCAGACGGTATATGCGACAGCGGTTGGCGACGCTGGCGCGCTGGGCAGCTTGCCCTCGGGCGCGGGTGCATCGGCGGGTGGCCGCACGGAAGAAATCGCGCTGGACGGTGCGCGTATTTCCGCGCGGCTCGACCGCTTGCCCGCCACGCGTTCCATCTGGCAACTGGTGATGCTGCTGAGCCTCGGCCTCTTCTTCGAAGTGTACGACCTGATGTTCTCCGGCTACATCGCACCGGGCCTCGTGCGCAGCGGCATTCTCACCGCGACGACGCATGGTTTGTTCGGCACCAGCGGCGTGGCGAGTTTTATCGCCGCGCTATTCGCGGGCCTGTTCATCGGCACGGCGACATGTGGTTTTCTCGCCGACCGCTTCGGGCGGCGTGCGATTTTCACGTGGTCGTTGCTGTGGTACACCGCGGCCAACATCGTCATGGCGTTCCAGGACACGGCGCTCGGGCTCAACCTTTGGCGTTTTATCGCGGGGATCGGTATTGGCGTGGAGATCGTGACGATCGGCACATACATCTCCGAACTCGTGCCGAAGCATATACGCGGCCGCGCGTCCGCCTTTTCGCAGGCAGTCGGTTTCTGCGCGGTGCCGATTGTCGCGTTTCTGTCGTATTTGCTGGTGCCGCACCGCTACTTCGGTCTCGACGGCTGGCGTCTGGTTGTGTTGACGGGCGTAACGGGCGCGATCGTGGTGTGGTGGATTCGTCTGCGTTTGCCGGAGAGCCCGCGCTGGCTCGCACAGAAAGGCCGCATCGAGGAAGCCGACGCGGTGATGAAGCGGCTCGAGGCACGCGTCGAACGAGAATATGGACGGCCTTTGCCGGAGCCGGCGTTGCCTGAACCGGTGCGCGCGCGGGCCGCGTTTCGCGATCTGCTGGTGCCGCCGTATCGCAAACGCACGCTGATGCTGATCGTGTTCCACGTATTCCAGACCATGGGTTACTACGGCTTCGCGAACTGGATTCCGACTTTGCTGATCAGGCAGGGCATTACGGTCACGACGAGTTTGATGTATGCGAGCATCATTGCGATTGCTGCGCCGCTTGGACCGTTGCTGGGGATGTTGATTGCCGACCGCTTCGAGCGAAAGACGGTGATTATCTGCATGGCGGCGGTGAATGTGGTGTGCGGGCTGCTGTTCAGCCAGACGCGGGAGACGGTGTTGCTGGTGAGTCTCGGGGTGTGCCTTGTGCTGGCGGGAAATATTATTTCGTACAGCTATCACGCATATCAGGCGGAGCTTTTCCCGACCAGTATTCGGGCGAGGGCGGTGGGATTTGTTTATTCGTGGAGCCGGATATCGGCGATGTTTTCCGCATTTGTGATTGCGGGATGTTTGAGCCGTTTTGGCGTGAATGGGGTGTTTGTGTTTATTTCGGGCGCGATGGTGGTGGTGATGGTGGCCATCGGGACGCTTGGGCCGAAGACGCGGGGTGTCGCGTTGGAGGATATTTCGAAGTAGTGCTTTGTGGAGGGTTGATGCCCGCCTGGCGGGGGCGGGCTTGCTGCTCGTTTGGTGTTTGCTTGGTGCTTGCTCAGTGCTTCTTTGGGGGCGCCGATGCGGTTGGTGCTACGCGGATCGGCGGCGCGCCCGACGGCGTTGTGGCCGGTGTAGGTTTCTTGGCCTGCTTCGGTTTCTTTACTTCGCGGTTACTGCGCATTTGACCTTTTGCCATGATGGGCTCCCCAATAGGCTTTTGTCCCTCCGCGAGGGAGCAGTGGAGTAGTGTGCGCTGATTTTTGTTTTTATAGGGTGGTTTTTTGTTTTTTTTTGCCTTCGCGGCGCTTGGGTGTGTGCCTGTGGTGTTGGCCTTTCCTTGTTCTGACTTCTTTGGCCTTTCCTTGCTTTGTTAGTGGTCTATTAGCGTTCCCCCTGTGCGGGGGGGCACCTACTTTTCTTTGCCTGCCGCAAAGCAAAGTAGGCAAAAGAAAGCGGCTCACACCGCTAACTCTTAAGCGGGTCCCCCGCGCAGCCACGGTAGTGGTGCATCTGGAATCCGTGCCCTCGCGCATTCGGCGCGAGTGACAAAGGACTCATACTTCCCGCCTCGCACTACGTGCTTGCCAGAAGGGTTCATCGTGCAAACCCACGGCTTTTCTCTGCACTTCAGGGAGCATCGACTTTCCTACTGAAGCGCGGAACGCACGAACACCATGGAAGTTTTGGAACATACCGCCACGCCGAATAAGGCCGGATCGCGAAACGTAACGGCAGGTTCTATGAACTGCGCATCGGCGCGCGCAGCGCCGCCGGAAGAATGACTGCTGTGTCACTGACGCGGAGTGTGCGAGAGCACGGATTCCAGATGCACCACTACCGTGGCTGTGCGGGGGACCCGCTTAAGAATTAGCGGTTTGAGCCGCTTTCTCTTGCTTACTTCTCTTTGCGGCAGGCAAAGAGAAGTGAGTGCCGCCCCGCACAGGGGCAACGCTAATAGACCACTAAGAAAACAAGAAGAGGCCAAAGAATCCAGAACAAGGAAAACCCAAAATAAGGAAAACCACAAAACCACACACAAACAAACCGCCGGCCAGGCAAAAAAACCTCATCCCCCCCGACTCCTACTGCGCCGCCAGGTCTCACTGGGCAATTCCCCAAACTGCCCCCGATACTCATTGGAGAAATTCCCAAAATGCCAAAACCCCCACCGCGTAGCGACCTCGGTAACCGATCCCGAACCCCGCAATTCCCGCCGCACGTGATCGAGCCGAACAGCCCGTATATACGCTGAAGGATTCACCCCAACCGTATCCTCAAATGCATACTGCAAAGTCCGCCGGCTCGCGCGAAACCGCGCGCATAGCTCAGCGACGGACAGCGGACAATCCGGCGACTCCTCCACCAGTTCGCGCACGCCCCGCACAAGCTGCCAGTTCCGCGCGGTCCGTGCCTCGAGATGCCCATGCGGATCGGCATCCCGCTTGGCCTGCAATGTCTCGGCAAGACCGAAGATCACCGACTTCTCGAACGATGCCGCCACGCCCGCGTTATCGAGCAAGGTCGGCGTTGCAGCCACCGCGTCGAGCAATCGCTTGAGTACTTCACGAAAGCCCTGCAATCTCGCCGGATCGACATTCAATACACCCGGCCTCGCGCCCAGCAGCGGCGCTATGTCATCGAGCTGCGAGTGCACCCGTTCGTCACCAATCGCGTCAGGCTCAATCTCCAGATTCACCACCACGTGCTTGTCGGGCGATAAAAACTCAAACCCGCCATCGCCGGAAAATACATGCAGGCCGTCACGATGGCTCGTCTGCCCGCACAGCAGCGCATGCCCTTCGAGTTGAAATGGAACGCCCACGGCAAGCCTGGATGGCGCCACCTGGCCGCGTTGATAGACCGTGCGGTTCAGGCGCTCCACCAATACCCGCACACCGCCCGCGGCGAACGAACTCACCGAGCCGTCGAAGGCGCCGCGCGAAATCTGGCAATAGCTCTGGTTCCACGCGTCGAGCAACATCGCCTGCTCGTCGATGTTCCGGCAACAGTGAATCTCGACGGCGCTGCTTGTCTGACTGACCGGCTGCATAGCTTCTCCCGATTCGGTTGGCACTCTCCGGAAAGCGTGGTGCCGATCAGTGTATGCGAAAAAAAACTTGTGTCGCAGTGTTGGAACGCCCCATCCAGAGCACACCTGCGGCTTCCCGCCCCGTGTCCGCACTGATCGCGAACACCGCTGCTGCCAGTTACGGCGAGCATTCAGGTCTGGATGTAATGCACTTGTCAGCAATCCGGATTTTTACGGGATCTTTACTTTTTTGCCAATTTTGGATAGCCGCCGCTTTTTGCCGCCCCTACTTTGTGCATAACACGTCACGCAATGCAGCAGGCACTGGAACGGGAGTCACGCATGAGCAGATCGGCAGGCAGGCTGGAAGGCAAGATCGCAATCGTGTCGGGCGGCGCAACCGGCGCGGGCGGCGCGGCGTCGCTGCTGTTCGCGCAGGAAGGCGCGCAGGTCGCGGTGGTGGATATCAATACCGACGCGGGCGAGGAAGTCGTGACGCGTATTCGCGCGGCAGGCGGCACGGCCGAACTGGTTGCCGCCGACGTATCGAAGCGCGAAGCCGTGGACGCCGCCGTGGCGAAGGTCATGGCGCGCTTCGGACGCATCGACGTGTTGTTCAACCACGCCGGCAGCATCGTCGTGAAGCCGTTTGTCGATACCACCGACGAAGACTACGACTGGCTCATGAACGTCAATGTGAAGAGCATGTTCATGATGACGCGCGCCGTGCTGCCGCACATGCTCGCCGCGGGCGGCGGCTCGATCGTGTGCACGGCGTCGATTTCGTCGGTGGCGGCCACGCCGCTCGAAGTGCTGTATTGCACGACCAAAGGCGCGTGCGCGATGTTCGCGCGGTCGATTGCCGTCGAGTATCGCGACCGCGGCATTCGCTGCAATGCGGTGTGCCCCGGCTTCATCGACACGCCGCACGGGCGTCGCGAAATCAGCGCGCTTGCGAAGTATGGCTTCGATGCGAGCGAGGCGGCGCTGTCAGTGCAGCAGGGCCGTCTGTGCGCGCCCGAAGAAGTCGCGCGCGCCGCGCTCTTTCTCGCCAGCGACGACGCCAGTTTCGTCAACGGCGCCCACCTGTACGTGGATAACTGCTTTACGGCTGCGTGAGCCGGTCCTGCGTCGCGCGCTCACGCTTCTCGGTCGCTTAGCCGCTTCGCCATAACCCTGTTCAAAGGATCGCGTCATGGACATCAACACGGCCGTGCCGTCGGCGGAGTCCGCCGACAACGACGTCAAGCTGTTGCACAAGATGGGCTACGCGCAGGAACTGTCCCGGCGCATGGGGGCGTTCTCGAACTTCGCCGTGTCGTTTTCGCTGATCTGCATTCTGTCGGGGGGCATCACGTCGTTCCAGATGGGTTTGTCGGCGGCGGGCGGGGCGTCGATCGGGCTCGGCTGGCCGCTCGGCTCGCTGTTCGCGTTGGTCGTGGCGGCGGCGATGGCGCAGATCGCGTCGTCGTATCCGACGGCCGGCGGCCTCTATCACTGGAGTTCGATTCTGGGCGGCAAGATGTGGGGCTGGCTCACGGCCTGGCTGAATCTGCTCGGTCTCGTGTTCGTGGTCGCCGCGATCAATTACGGCACGTATGATCCGTTCTTTCGCACACTGATTGCACCCATGTTCGGTGTGAGCCCCGATTCGCTCGGCTGGTGGCAGCAGACGCTCTTTCTGACGGCGATCACCGCTTCGCAAGCATTCCTGAATCACCGCGGCATTCGCGTTACCAGTAAGATCACGGACCTGTCGGGCTACCTGATCTTCGTGGTGACAATCATGCTGGTGGTTTCCCTGCTGGTGTATTCGCCGGTCAAGATCGATCTGTCGCGACTCTATACCTTCACCAACTTCACGGGTGTCGACGGCGGCGCGTGGCCCAAGCAGACCATCGCCATGGCGTTTCTGTCCGGTCTTCTGTTGACCGCTTATACGATCACGGGCTTCGACGCTTCCGCGCATACCTCGGAGGAAACGCATCAGGCGGCGCGTAATGTGCCGCGCGGCATTATCGGTTCCGTGTTCTGGTCGACGACCTTCGGCTACGTGATGGTATGCGCGTTCGTGCTGGTGATGCCGGATATCGGCGCGGGGGTGAAGCAGGGCACCGGGTTCTTCGAAGCGATTCTCGCGCCGATTCCGGGACCGCTGCGCATTCTGATCGAACTGCTGATGTTCTTCATCAATTACGTCTGCGGTCTCGCAGCCGTAACGTCGACCTCGCGCATGATGTTCGCGTTTGCCCGCGACGGTGGCCTGCCGGGGTCGAAGTGGCTGCGCAAAGTGAATGCGGCACACCGCACGCCGGGCGCCGCGATCTGGACCTCGGCGGTACTGGCGATCGTGGTGACCTTGTATGGCGATGCATTCACGGTATTGAGCGCGGGCAGCGCGGTGTTCCTGTTCATCTCATACGCCATGCCGGTTGCGTCCGGTATTTTTGCCGAAGGCCGCACGTGGAAGGAAAAGGGTCCGTTCCAGTTAGGCATGCTGTCGAAACCGTTCGCGGTGGCCGCGGTGTTCGGTGCACTCGTGCTCGCCTATGTCGGCATGCAGCCGCCGAATCAGAAAGTGGTGTACGTGCTTGTCGGATTGCTCGCGGTGTTGCTGGCGATCTGGTACGGCGCCGGTGTGCGCAAGAGTTTTGCCGGGCCGCCGATCGGCAAGGTGTCGAAGGAGCGCGAACAGGAGTTGAACGGGCTGGAGGGGCGGTTGGGGGAAAGCTGAAGGAAGCCTGAAACGCGACGAATGCGCGGCCCGTTGCTGTCGTTCACGTCTAAAAAAAACGTCAGCCCGCCCTAAGGCCGGCTGACGTTTTTACATCTGGCGCATGACGTGGCGCTCGTGGGTCAGATCCCGGTGTATCCCACCGGAACTGTCGTGTTGGCCTTGGCGACCGACGCGTTGTTCGACACGACATACACCGGCGATTCGGTCAGGTTGAGCGTCAGCGTACCGTTGCTGTAGTTCGCGCTGGACGCATTGCCCATCATGTCGATGACCTTGACCGTGCCGCTCGTGCCGGGCGCATCCACCGTGAGGCTATACGGCACGCTATAGGACGAACTGAAGCCGACGCTTGCGCCCCACACGCTGTTGTTATGCGTCCACAGCGCGGTGATCACCGCGCCGTTGCCCACCTGCTGGAACGCGTAGGCGTAGACGCCGGTCGGCGTGCCGTTCACCGCGCCGAGCGTGTGGGTGCCGTCGAGCGTGTGCGTCATCGCGCTGATCGCCATCGCGACGGGTTTCGGGCTGATGTTCGACGCGCCAAATGCGCCTTGCGCATCGTTCAGGTCGAAGAACGTGCCGTAGCCGACTTCGCCCGGATAGTCCGCGCCGTAGAACACGTAGGTCTGATCCGCGCCTTCGCCGAGCGTAATGATGTGCATGCGCGCCGCGACCGCCGCTTGCGCATACAACACGTTCGCAGTCGGATAGTTCGGACCGTACGAGGTGCCGAGGTCGTAGCTGATGCCGGCTTCCGTCGAGAACAGCTTCATGCCCGGACGGTAGTCAGTGGCCATTTCCGCGCGCAAATCACGCATCTGGCCGCGCAGCGAACCTTCGGCGGTCGACGGGTCGGCATCGTAGCGCTCCGGCGGATGCGACGGCGAGGTGCCGGCATCGTAGTACCCGTGCGTGGCGACCGCGTCGATGTATTGACCGAAGCCGAGCGGCGCGAGGCGCTTCAGGCGAGTCGTGGTCAGGCTCGGGAAGGCATCGGCGGGACCCATGACCACCGCGTTCGGATCGGTCGAGTGGAGGCCTTGATAGACGGACTGATAGAGCGCGATAAAGTTGGCGTCGGTGTCGGTCCAGAACTGGTTGGGTTCCCACGTGACCTGATAGTAGTTCGCCGACTGGGTCGGGAAATACGCCGCGCGAATCGCATTCGATTCGGTGCCGACGCGGCTCATGTAGTTCTGGTAGTACGAAAGATTGGTCGGCACGCTCGTGTCGTCCTGGAACGCGCCGGTGCTGCTCGCCCACGCAGGAATGCCGTCAAGGCGGATCAGGCGCATCACGTTGCCGCTCGTATAGAACGGATCGAGATTGTTGGCCGAAGGATTGAACGTGTTCGGGCCGCCCGGTTCCATGGTCGAGAGCTGGCGGTCGTCGATCGTCGACGAAATGCCGAGGTCGGCGAGCAGGGGGCCATTGTCGTTCGCGCCCTGCATGCCGAAGCGATGCTGTTCCTGATGCGCGTAGGTGACGGCAGGCACGACACCGGACAGGTTCGGCAGCACGCCGAAGGTCGCGATGCCGACCGGACGCGTACCGGCTTGCGGCAACTGGCCGCCGTTCTGCGCGAGCGTGCCCGTTGCCGCGAAATAGCCGGCGAGCGTCGAGGTGCAGTTGAGCGTGATGGTCTTCGAACCGCTCGGCACGGCGGTGCTGCCGCTCGCCGCCACGCGGCCGAGCGTGTCCGTGACGGCCCAGTTCAGCGTGTCTGCGTTCGGCACGTTGGTGGTGAAGGCGAGCTGGAACGTGCTGCCGGAGGCGAAGATGCGCGTGCCGTCGGTGCTGGGCGTGTCGGCGGAAATGGTGGCGCTGCCCGAGCCTGCCGAGACGGCCGGCGATGTACAGGCGAGTGCCGCGACCGTGGCGCCCGCGCCATTCACCGTGGCGGTGCCGCCGGTGCTGCTGTTTCCTGCTGCGCTCAGGTTTGGAGCGCTGGATGGGCTGGCGCTGCCGTTGGCCTGGCTTGCTGCGGTGGTGCCGGTGCTACCACCGCCGCCGCCGCCGCAAGCTGCTAGTGCCAGGGAAAGTGTCGAGAGTAGGAGGAGTTGCGATTTCATCAAGCTCTAACCAATGCGTGAGATGAACATTCGCGCCTCTTCGCGCAACGCGCGGCGGGAGACGGAGTGATCAGAAATTAACGTCGTGCGAATCCGCGCCGCTTGCAATGGCGGATCTGGCGGAATCGGACGGCCCGGGAAGGTGTGACGAAAACAATCAATGTCTTGAGAGACAGCGCAATTCATATCGCGGGGCCTGAGTCGATGGCGCCGCTCGATGAATTTTTTACTGTCCTGTAAGAAGGAAAGGCCGCAGATGGGGCGAATCGACCGCAACGATACGCATGACCATGTTTAAAAGAAGTAACGAGTCGTTACGTCTGAGCAATAGTGCAGTACTAATTGCATTGATCGCATCAAAAAAACGGTATGGAGAGACTAGTCTTTATCCGCCACGCGTAAGTGGGGTCGAAAAGATTTGCAATGGATGCCTAACTAGTTGAATCGGTGTCAACCGCGAGGAAGTGGGCGGTAGCGCTCATTCCATAGCCGATTGAGCCTTGGGGATGGCGTAAAAGTGCTGGGCCTTCGGTGTAACGTTTCCTCGCGACGGTGGCTTCGCGGCGGAACTGTCGCTGTTTTTTAGAAGGACCCGGCGACATTCCGCAAAAGGGGTGCGCCAGATAAACAACGATGGGATGCCAAAGTTTTTTAGGGCCGGTACTTGCTGGTAGGCATCTCCATCCGCCGCGTAAAACGGGCGGTTATCCAGAGAGATAAATCGTGAGAATTCTTCAGTTGGTTCACGCACCGCGGCTTTCCGGGGCAGAGGTGCTGGTAAAGGGGCTCGCGATACATCATCAGCGCGGCGGCCATGAGGTGTGCATCGCATCGCTGCTTCCGCAGCAGGACGATTTCGTCGACATTCGCGCGGAGCTCGAGGCCGCCGGCGTCACCTGCCTGTTTCCGAGTGTCCACTACGGCAGAGTGGGCAAACTGCTGCACCTGTATCGCATGGTGCGTCAGTTCCGCCCCGATTTCATCGTGGCGCATGCCACGCTCGCCGCACTCTACGTGCGTCTTCTACCCGTGCACACGCCGATCGTCTGGGTCATGCACTCCGGCGTCAACGACTTCGAGAACGGCGCGCTCAAGCAGGCTGAGCGTCTGCTGTCACGGCGGGCGCGCGCGATCATCGGCGTGTCGCAGAAAAATATCGACGAATACCTGAGAGAAATCGGCAAACATCCGGCGATGGTCGTGATCCCGAACGGTGTGGATGCGTCGCTGTTCGCGCAGGACAACGGTGCGACGGCGCCGGATGTCGCCGTGCCCGCGAAGCAGATCGTTCAGCTAGGGCGCTATATAGAAGGCAAGAGTCAGTTGCACACGGTTCGAGCGTTCGAGCGTGTGGTAGAAAGCGAGCCCGAGGCGCGCCTGCTGTTGTGCGGTGTGGTCGAAGATGTCGCTTATCACGAGGCGGTGCTGTCGCTCGTTCATCAACTCGGCCTGGACAGCCGCGTGACGGTATGCGGGCCGCGCTCGGATGTTGCCGCGATCCTGCGCTCCTCGCGTGTCTTCGCCATGCCTTCGCAATTCGAGGCACAGAGTATCGGCTTTCTGGAAGCGCTTGCCTCGGGTATTCCTGTCGTGGCGAGCCGGATTCCGTCATTCGTCTTTGCCAGTGGATTTGCCGGCGTCAATCTCGTCGACACGGCCGATCCTGAAGCCTACGGCCGTGCTTTGCTCAAGGCGCTCGACATGCCGCGTGCGAACCGCCAACTGACGGGATACACGTTGCATGACACGGCGGACCGCTACATGAAGGTCGCGCGGCAGTTCGTCCGACCGTTGCAGGTATCGGCCTGAAGGGCGCGGGATCGACCGGGGCGTGCTTCTATGCCCCTTACTGCGCTCTCTATGCGCCCCTTACTGCGCCAACCGGTCGATCCGCACCGTCTCCGAAAACAGTCCCGGCAACTCGCCGAGATCCTGAGCCGCGCCCAGGGCGAAACCGTCGCCTACCGGATAGCGCGTCAGCGCAGGTGCGCCGCCGGTGAAATAGAAGTCGCCGAGTATCGCGTCGGTTCTCCGGTAAAGCACGAGCGCCGCATTGCGTTTGTCACGCACGAATACCGGAAAGACGTCCGACCACGACATGCCACGCAAGGTCGCTGCCTGGACAGGCACGCTCTTCGCATCCGCCGTATCGAGCGTGGCGATGTCGATGGCCGCGTCGTCGTTGGTTCTGTCGACATGCGGTGTCGAAAGAATCAGCGTGTTGCTCGCTTTGCCGTGCACGGCCCCGACCGTCACCTTGACGAAATCGGGCTGGAAATTCACCGGCAATAGTCGGCGTTCGCCGACGGTCATACGGGTGCGATCGTTGGCGATCTGAGTGAGGGCGAGCCGGCCGCCCGCATCCCCCACCGCGACCAGTGACGCAGGTGATCCCGGCACCTGGACCGGTAGAAGATCGATGTTCTGCGGCAGGTTTTTCGCCTGCGCCATGAGCACTGGTGTCGCGCCCCCAGAGGCCGTGGAAGACGCCAGCCAGAGGTCGAGTCCGCTATCGGTTCGCTTCTGCGCGATCAGCACGCCGGCACGTCCGGTTCCATTGAAATCCGCCGCCACATATTGCTGCGTCAACTCAGGCCTGAACGCACTGTTGGTCTGGAGCCAGAGACGCGGAGCCTCGAAGCGCGCGCCTGTACTGCGCAGCAACCAGAACGCGGTGCCGCCCTGGCGCGCGGTGATGACCATCAGGTCGGCCTTGCCGTTGCCGTCGAAATCACCGAGCAGAAAGCGTGCGCTGTCGAAGCACAGCGTGTCGTTCGTGCAACTCGGCGCGGTGGCGCGAGGATCGAACGGGACCGTGCTGGCATACCAAAGCACGGGGGGCGACGCTTTCACGAGCGACGCCGCATAAACGTTGAATCCGGGCCCGTCGTGTTGTCGCTGCACATAGACCACGGAGGTCTCACCGGTGCCGGCGATATCGCCGGCCATGGCGGTGGCGAGCCGCAAGTCGGTGGCCTGGGTATGTTGCGTGGTTGCCCAGCGATAGCGTGTGGTGAGGGCAGTGCAGCCGCGCATGGTGAGCTTGCCGTCGTTTTCGCCGAGACAGTGCCGCAGCGGTGTATAGACGAGCCCGAAGTCCCAGGGCGTCCAGCGCTGCGCCATGTCCCATTGATCGCAGGCTTCGGAGATCAGATAGCCGTCGCGTTCAGCGATGCATTGCGATGTCGCGACGCTGACGAGCGCGGCGTTCTGCGCATTGCCCGGATAGACGGTCAGCGGATCCCAGCGCCATTGTTGCGTGGCCGACCCCGTGCAGGCGGCGAGTGTCGGCGCCTGGCCATCGCCCGCGGAAGTCAAACAGCGGTTCGTTGCCGCATTGAAGAGTTGCAGGGGACGCGGCTGGAAATCCGCTATGCGGTGGTCGCTGCGATCGGCAAAAGCATAGCGGCGCGCGACCCAGTTGCCATCCCACTGGAACTCGCCGAATACGTGTGAAGACTCGTTGCCGTCGACAGAAAAATAGCTGGCGACGATATCGCGCTTGCGTTGCACTTCAGTTGCTGGAACGTTGCCGGGCCAGTCGCCGGTCGGATAGGTGACGTGGTACACGATCGGCACGCTTTTGTTCAGCGTCTGAGCGACGTGGCGCGTAATACGCGCGGCGTAGATGTGATCGGGGTGCTCCAGAAACGGTACGGTGTCCGGATTGAGCGTGTAGATCTGCGACGCCTCGGCGAGGATCGCTTTCAGCGTGGCGGACAACGAGGCCCGATCGTATTGCACACGCACGGAACCGTCGGCGTTCATCGGGTAGGTGGAGAGGGTGGCGTGTTGTTCCCACAGGAGGCCGAGCGGTACGCGGCCACCCCGCACGGCTCCACCGGGCATCCGGAGTTCGAGCAGACGAACCTGCGGCTTCGCCTTGAGCACCATCTGATGCACGAGCTTGCCGGCAATCGGAATATTCGTTTCGATCCATTCGTCCGGGACTCCCGCCATCCGCGCGTAAGCGAGCCGGGAAGCCCGCTCGCGGGTTAGCACGTAAGCGAAATTCGCGCCGTTGGCGCCGCCGATCAGATGCACCGTGGTGATACACCAGCCGGCGTCGAGCCGCTCGCTGATAGCGGGGTCCACGAAGAGCAGATCGTCATCGAGGTGGGCGACGACGGTGACCAGCGTGCCGGCGCCGCAATCGGCCGCGCGCGCCGAACCGGAAAAGAGAGCGAAGAAGAGTAGCGCTACACAAGCAATGGATGAATCGCGAACGAACCTGGCTGCCGATGATCGCATGTTGATTCGAGCTCTGACGGTGGGCTCGATCATACTGTATCGGCATGAGGCGCCACGTTGGCGAACTCACAGTTGGCATTGCTTTTGCCTGCCGGCAACGAGACACACCGGTGGCAGGGCCGTTGGCGCGAACGGTAAGCTTGCCGTTAGCGGAAATAAGCCTTGGTGTTCTCGTGAACGTCGGCGTGCGCGAGCAGCGCCGCCGGCAACAGCCAGAGATATTCGCTGTGCTGGTCGAGCCTGCCGACTGAGACGATGCTGGTGAGCTGCAGCGCATAGGCGAGCACGATGTAGTGCGTCGACACGTCGGGCTCGGCGGCAAAGTTGTCCTGGTAGTGGTGCTCGAAAACGCCTTCGAAGCGTGCAGTCGAGCGCGCCATCCGGGCGATGCCCAATTCGGCCTCGGCAATGCGCGCGAATGCTGCGTCGAGCGTTTCGTCTTTATGAATACGCCCGCCGGGCACGAACCAGGTGTGGCGTGCAGGGCGATTGCGCCGATGGCCGATCAACACGCGGCCCTCGGCGTCGCTCACGATCAGATCGATCGCGACCAGCGGCGTCAGACGTACCACGTCGAGGAAGTCGATCTCGGTCAGCATGTCCTCTCCTGAAGGGGGTGCCGCTTGGGCGTTGCTTGGGCGTTGTTTAGGCGCCGTTTGAGCGCGGGGTGATCGTGAGGCGATCCTGAAGGCGTCAGTAGTCGCGGCGATGCTCATCGTCCTCGGTGAGACGGCTTGAGACACCCGCCAGCAGCAATGCGAACAGAAACGCGCCGAGCGTGGCGAAGAGAAACGCCCCAGCCATTGCGGCCAGCACCAGCATTGTCCATGCGAGCCCGCTCATCTCCTGGCTCCAGCGCGTTGATAGGCATGCGAACCAACATCCGCTTGGATTCTACGTGCGTAGCAAACCGGCTGCACTGTCACATCACGCCGAAGTATCGGTGCGTTGCGACAGCGAGCCATCTTGATCGAAGCGGGTGCGGCGGCCGTGCCATGCAGGCAGCGTATGACAACGCTAGCGGGCAACATAAGCTTCCGGTGTGATCACCGCGTCCTTGAACACACTGGCGTTGGTGGAGACCACATAGATCGGCGTCGGCGACAACTTGAGACCCGCGACGCCGTCGCGATACGGCAAGCTCGATGCGTTGCCCATCATGTCGAACACCGTTACTTCGCCCGAGGTGCCGGGCGCATCGACCCGCAAGCGATAATCCACACGCTGGCCCGCGCTGAAACCGGTTTTAGCGTTCCATGTGTCGTTGTCGTGCGTCCAGAGCGCGGTCACGATCCTGCCGCCGCCGAGCCGGCGGAATGCGTACGCGTATACCCCTTTCGGCAATCCCCTGAGCGGCCCGAGCGTATCCGTGCCGTCAATGATTCGCGTCAGCGCCGCCACCGCGAGCGCGGCAGGTTTGGGGCTGATACGAACCGGGCCGTAAGCCCCATTCGGATGATCCAGTTCGAAGAAGATCCCGTAGCCAGGGGCGGCGTCCGGCATGTCCGCGAGGTAGAACACATAGGTCATGTCCGCGCCTTCGCCCAGCAGGATGAGATGCGTGCGCGCCACGACGGCGGCTTGCGCGGCCAGCACGTTCGCGTCCGGATAGTTCTTGCCGTACGCCGCTCCGATGTCGTAGCTGATACCGGTTTCGGTGACGAACAGGGGCGCGCCGGGTTTCAGGTACTGGCGCATCTCTTGACGCAGCGCCCGCATCGCGGCGGGCAGCGCGCCCTGCACGGTGCCCAGATTGCCCGGGTCGGCAACGCGCTCGGGCGGGTGTGACGGCGTCGTGCCGATGTCGTAGTAACCGTGAATGGTCATGCCGTCCATATAGCGGCCGATTCCGAGCGGACCAAGACGCCGCATCCACTCGACATTGGCCTGCACCGAGGCATAGGTCAGACCCATCACCACGGCATGCGGGTCTGTCTGATGAATGCCCTCCCACACGGCTTTATACATCGCGACGAAATTCGCGTCAGTGTCGCGCCAGGGCAATCCGCCGTCGGCGTCCGGCTCCCATGTAACCTGATAGTAGTTGTCGCGTTGCTGAGGGAAGTAGGTGATCCGCGTGCGGTTGGATTCGGCACCGACTTTTGCCATGTAGTCCTTCATTTGTGCGAGCGATGTCGGCGCGTAGCTGTGTGTCTCCTTGCCGGTTGGACTGGCCCACTGAGGAATGCCGTCAAGCTGGATCAGGCGCATGATGTCGCCGCGCCGGAAATAGGGGAGCAACTGCTTGCTCGCCGGATCGAACGTGCCTGCGTTTTTGGGCTCTTCGGTGTACCAGTTGCGGTTGTCGTTGGCCCACGAAAGGCCGAGCGCCGTATAGACCGGCCGGTAGCCGTCGCCGTCGCAGCAGTGCTGCCCGGGCGCAAGGTAGGCGGTGCCCTGTCCGCCGAAGCGATGCAGGTCCTCATAGGGAAAGCGCACTGCGGGCAACGCAATGGCGGTGTCTGGCAGTACGCCAAAGGTGGCGATGCCCGCAGGACGCGTGCCGCGCGATTCGAGCTGGCCATGTGCGCGCTCCAGCGAAGCCGAGACGGCGAAGTAGCCGGCAAGGCTCGACGCGCAACTGAGGGTCGACAGCGTGGCACCTGCCGTAACGGGGAAGCGGCCGCTGGCGCGCACGGTATTCCAGCCATCGCGGATTTGCCAGTTGAGCGTGTCGTTTTGCGTCGGACGTGTTGTGAAGACGAGTGCGAACGGCTTGTCCACTGCGAAGAGGCGCGTGCCGTCGCCTGGTGTGTCCGCTTCCAGTAGATCGCCGTTTGCCGCCGCGCGTACTTGTGAGGCGGGCGCAGCGCAGCGCAGGCCTTGTCCTGGCGGTGCCTTCAATGCAGTGGGCGCGGCAGCCGCCGAGTCCGGCGCGGTGCTCTCGTTTGCCGTGCTAGTTGCAGTGGCCTTCGCCGCCGCGCTCGAATTAGCACTAGCTGCCGTGAGCGCAACCGCGCAGCGTTTCTCCACCCCGGGTGCCGGATCGCCGAACACACCGTTATTGCAATCGGCGCTGTTGGAGAACGTCTTGATGACATGCTGTTCGACGGTGCCGTACAGCACCTCACGCGTGCCGCTGAACCGGCAAGTGCCGTATTCCGCCGCACAGGGTGCCCACTTTCTGCCGTCGACGCTAAGTTCGGCGTTGCTCGCGCTGTCAGGACCGGCTGAAGCCCCCGCCGCATGACATGCTGAGGCGACGCTGCCCAGCAGGATAAACGCCGCCGCAGAGGCCGCGATGCGCAACGCCAGGCCATGGGCAACACCGGCTCTCGCGAGTGCTCGCAGCGTTCGATATTCGCGTACATTCGACATGTGTTCCCCGTGTGATTCGACGCATCTGCTCCGGCAAGTTCCTATGATGGAACGTCGCCGGATTGCTAGTTCACCAGGCCAGACCCGCCTAAGGCTACCTCGTAGCGCGATCTGTTGCGGAAACCGCATAGACTATTTCCGCAATTCGATGGCGGAAATCTACCGCCTCTCATCCGACAGAATCCGCCATTGGCCCGTCTATTGCCGGGCGGTCTAAAGTTGTCTTATTGCTGTGTTTCACGTTTGAAACATTAATCGTTCCGTTTATATTCTCCTGATCCGATAACAACCAATTAAATAATTTTGTCTCCTGAAAATTGCTTATATTGGACACTGCTTTACATGTCTCTGCCGACCGAAAATATCGTCAGAAGAAAGCCCCTCGGGCATCTGGTAAGAGCAATGAATGATGCATGCAAGGCGGCTACGCTCATTCTGGCGAGGTGATGGAAAGAAGTCACTTCAAATCTGCAGAATAGCGGGCGGATCAAATTACAACTCGACCATTTCGAGTAGCGACTGTATGTGTGACAACGCACAAAAAATCGCGCCAATCAGCATTATGATTCGCAGGTCGTAAATACATTCATATGCAGAATCGGTATTTAATTCATTGAAAAACAGCCAGTGGCGGGATTGTTCCGAAAATCACTGGTCCGCCACCATATCCAAACGCCAACATGTCTGCAGTTTCGGTCATGGCGGCTAAATGCTTGATTGCGGATGACTATGATGCACTGCACAGAGCATGCCTCTGTGTAATGCGTTCAGGGTTGAAAAGTAAATCCAGTTGATCCGTTTTCTGGTGAGAGGATGACTATGACCTGCGCGAGTCTCGAGTCAGCAATGCTGCGCTGGGTGCACGCACCGAACAAGGGTATGCGTCGCATCGCAATACTGATGTTCAACGACTGCTCGCTGCTGGGCGCGGGCGTGGTTGCCGAGGTGTTCCAGGCGGCGAACGAACTGGCATCGTCCGGTTCGGGCGGCGGCTTGTATGACGTTTCGTTCCTGTCGGCAGACGGCGGCATGGTGACCTCGTCGTCGGCACTGCGGGTCTGGACCGACGGACTCGATGCAAGGCATTACGGCGGCTTCGACGCGCTGTATGTCGCCGGCGGCAAAGGGGCCTTCGCCGCAGCCGGCGACGAGCGCCTGATCGCGTGGTTGCGGCGCGTTCGCCGCAACACCGGCATGATCCGGCCGATCGCCGAAGGGCGCGTGCTGCTGGAAGCGGCCTACGTGCCGGACAGCAGGGAAAGCGCAGATTTCCACCAGCCGCAGTCGATGCCGCCGCGCCAGTGCGAACAGAACGGCGATGCGGGCGACCGCCTTGAATCGATGAGAAGCGCGCTCGCCATGATCAAGCGCGATCTCGGCGGCGCGACTGCCCGCACCGTGGCCGAGCGCCTGCTCGCGGATTCCTGCTCGAACCTCGCGCCGCTGCTTGGCGAAGACGGTGGCCTGAGTCCTGGCGACAAAGTGCGCGCGGCGGCCCGTTGGCTGCAAGAAAATTGCCAGCAGTCGATTTCGATTGCCGACGCGGCCCAGTTCGCCGCGATGAGCGAGCGTAACTTCCTGCGCCGCTTCAAGATGGAAATGGGTATCACGCCCTCGAGTTTTCTGCTGCATGAGCGCCTCGCGGTGACCTGCAGTCTGCTCACCGAGTCGGAGTTGCCGGTAGACAAAATCGCCCGGCGCACCGGTATGGGGAATGGTGACCGTCTCGCGAAGGTGTTTCGCAAGCGGATGAGAATTTCTCCCACAGAGTTCCGGATTCAAAGTCGTCGTATGGTCGGCGGATAGCGCGCACGACGCAAACGGGTTGGGCGCGTGTGACCGTCTGGCCAGCCGCGTCTATTACGCAGTGCCTCAGTAAATGTTTCGTTTGCTTTACAGAATTATAAGGAATGCGAATATGTTGACTAAGGGAGCTGAAAGCGCTGTGCCGGCGAAACCGGACGGCGCCCATGCCGGGGCCGCCGGAGCGCGTTGCGCGCGTATCGTCCCGGTCATTCTTGCCGGGGGCTCGGGCACGCGGCTGTGGCCGGTGTCGCGCGAGAATTATCCGAAGCAACTGATCGACGTGGTCGGCTCCGACTCGCTGCTGCAGGCGACCGCGCGCCGTATGGACGGGTTTCCCGCCGGTTGGAACGTCGATGTGTCGCCGATTGTCGTGTGCGGGGAAGAACACCGTTTTGTGATCGCCGAGCAGCTTCTTGAGAACGGCATGGCCGCGCGTCTGATCGTCGAGCCCGCACGGCGCGACACGGCGCCGGCGTTGACCCTCGCGGCCTCGCTCGCGTGCGCGGACGGCGACGACGCGATTCTTATCGTGATGCCGGCCGACCATTCGATTGCGGATGTGCCCGCGCTGCAAGGCGCGCTGGAATGCGCCGCCCGGTACGCCGAACGGGGCGCGATTGCCACGCTGGGTGTGCCGCCCACACGTCCCGATACGGGGTTTGGCTATATCCGCATCGGCGCGCAATTGTCTGATGGTGGCCACGCGATCGACGGCTTCGTCGAAAAACCGGCTGAAGAAATCGCCACCCAGTATGTTGCCGCCGGCACGTATTGGTGGAACGCCGGGATCTTTGTCGTGCGGGCGCGTGTGTGGCTCGACACGCTGGGACGTCTGCAGCCCGATATGCACGCGGCCTGCGAACGCGCATTTGTGAACGGTCGCACAGAGGGCGCGCATTTCCGTCCCCTGACGGACGCGTTCCTGAGTTCGCCCGCCGACTCGATCGACTACGCGGTGATGGAACGTCTCACTGACGTGAGCGCCTCGGACGCGATCCAGCATACGGACTTTCAGGTGTCCGACGCGACGCCCGCCGGCGTGGTGGTACGTCTCGATGCCGGCTGGTCGGACCTCGGTTCGTGGGACGCCGTCTGGGCCGCGATGGAGAAGGACGCCAACGGCAATGCCGGGCGCGGCCGCGTGACCTTCGAAGGCGCGGTGTCGAGCTATGCGCATTCCGAGGGCCGGCTGGTTGCCTGTGTCGGCACCACCAACGTGGTGGTTGTCGAGACGGCCGACGCCGTGCTGGTGGTCGACCGTTCGCATGTGCAGGACGTCAAAGGTCTGGTGTCGCGCATCAAGGCGCAGCACGCCCCCGAGGCGGATGTGCACCGCAAGGTGCGACGCCCCTGGGGTTTCTACGATTCCATCGACCACGGCGAACGCTTCCAGGTGAAGCGCATCGTCGTGACGCCGGGCGCGAAGCTTTCACTGCAACTGCATCACCACCGGGCCGAGCACTGGGTCGTGGTGCGCGGTACGGCGCTCGTCACGCGCGGCGAAGAGCAGTTCCTGCTGAGCGAAAACGAGTCGACCTACATTCCGATCGGCACACGTCACCGGCTAGAGAACCCCGGGAAAGTACCGCTCGAAATCATTGAAATCCAGTCAGGCACCTATCTCGGCGAAGACGACATTGTGAGGTTCAACGACAACTACGGCCGCTGCTCCTAACAGCGGGCCAGAAATCATCTGCGGAAAAGAACGAACGGCCAGAACGAGGTAAGCAAAATGCGCAAGTTTCAGGATCTGCTCGCGCGAGTTTTCGATGTCGCGTTAGTGCTCGCGGGGGCGTCGGTGGCGTCGCAAATCCGCTTTGAGTACCTTGCTCAATCCGGGTTCTATTGGGCGCTGGTGATGTTTTCCGCCGCCTTTGCGCTGGCCATCTTTCCGGCGTTCGGCGTGTATGAATCATGGCGCGGCCGTTCCAAGCTGTCACTTGCCGGGCAGGTGTCGCTGGCGTGGCTGATGGTGCAGGGCAGCGCACTCGTACTGATGTATTCGCTGCACCGTACCGACTTCGTCTCGCGTTTGTGGTTCTCGTACTGGACGGCGGTGACGGGCGGTCTGCTGATCTCTTATCGGCTGATCGCGCACGCCGTGCTGGCGCGCGCACGCAGTGCCGGGCTGAATCTGCATCAGGTCGCGATTGTCGGCAGCGGCTCGCAGTGCGACGCGATCATCCGCCGGATCGAGTCGGCGCCGACTACGGGGTTTCGCGCCGCGGCCGTCTACAACACGCATCCGGACG
This sequence comes from Paraburkholderia fungorum, assembly GCF_046026025.1. Taxonomy (GTDB): domain Bacteria; phylum Pseudomonadota; class Gammaproteobacteria; order Burkholderiales; family Burkholderiaceae; genus Paraburkholderia; species Paraburkholderia fungorum_E. The sequence goes on from NZ_JAQQFL010000010.1 coordinate 50,159, forward strand.
TGTCGTCCGTGACCAGTTCGCGTGTGCCGGTTTTCGACACCGTGGATGCGCTCGCCGGTTACATCCGCACCAACGACGTGCACGAGCTCTGGCTGATGCTCTCGCTCGCCGAGGAGCCGCTGATCTGTTCGCTGATCGGCGAGTTTCGCGACGACCTCGTGAATATCCGCTTCATGCCCGACGTGCGCAGTCTTGCGCTTTTCGAAGGCAGCGGCGTGATCGATCTGCTCGGCGTGCCGGCGATCAACCTCGTGGCCTCGCCGCTGTCCGCGAGTTCGATGCTGAAGAAGGAAATCTTCGACCGCCTGTTCGCCGCGACGGCGTTGATCGGACTGGCGCCGATCCTGCTCGGCATAGCGATCGCGGTGAAGCTCTCGTCGCGTGGGCCGGTTTTCTTCAGGCAGAAGCGTAAAGGCGCGGACGGCCGCGTTTTCACGATCTACAAATTCCGCTCGATGCGACTGCACATCGAGGAAAAAGGCACGCTCAGGCAGGCCACGCGCAACGATGCGCGCGTCACGAAAGTCGGCGCATTTCTGCGCCGCACGAGCCTCGACGAACTGCCGCAATTTTTCAACGTGTTGCGTGGCGACATGTCGGTCGTTGGACCGCGTCCCCATGCACTCGAGCACGACGACCTCTATCAGAAAGTGGTCGCGGGCTACATCAATCGCTATCGGATCAAGCCGGGCATTACAGGTTGGGCGCAGATCAACGGCTTTCGTGGCGAAACCGACCGCATCGAGAAGATGGAGCGTCGCGTCGAACATGACCTGTATTACCTGGGGCATTGGTCGTTCGCGCTCGATATGCGGATTATCGGCGCGACGATTGTCGCCGGACTGGTGCATCGAAACGCTTACTAAGTAGTTAACAAGCACGCTGGGCGCTCCCTCCCCCGAGGACGGTTCCCTGGCGCAAGGAGGAAACACCATGAGCTCGCTTGGTATACGCACGGGAAGTCTCGTGATTTTCACAGCTACTGCAGCACTGTTTTCCGGATGCGGGGCCGTACCGGGGCAACGCATGATCACGCCAGCCGCGATTCAGGACACGGGTGGCGATTACAGCACGGAACCCTCGGCACAACAGCAGATTCAGATTACCGATATCAATCTCGCGCTGCTGCGCAAGATGAAGTCGGAGCAGACGTCCGCCGCATTGCCGCCGCAGACGGTCGCGCTATTCGGCAAACCGACGGCGTACAAGGTCGGTCCTGGCGACGTACTGCAGATTGTCGTGTGGGATCACCCGGAACTCGCTGCCGCGCTTGGCCAGCCGGCGCAGAACACCAAGCCGACCGACGCCGCGCCTGGTTTTCTGATCGACGAGAACGGCGATGTTCAGTTCCCGTATGCGGGCACCTTGCACGTGGCGGGCAAGGACGTCGCATCGATCCAGAGGGAACTGCATAAGCGCCTGAGCAACGTGTATCAAAAGCCGGAAGTGACGGTGCGGGTCGCCTCGTTCCGTAATGCGCAGGTGTATGTGGACGGCGAAGTGCGCACACCGGGCGCGCAATCGCTCAACGACATTCCGATGTCGCTCACGAGCGTGATCAACCAGGGCGGTGGCTTCAGTGCGAACGCGGACCGCAGCCGGGTCGAACTGATCCGCAACGGCGTGACGTATCCGCTCAACGTGGACGACATGATCAAGCGTGGCCGCAACCCGTCGGACATCTACCTTCAGGCCGGCGACATCGTGCGCGTGGCTTCGCGCGAAGACAGCGGCGTCTACGTGATGGGCGAGGTCAACAAGCCGGCGACCATCCAGCCGATGCGCAACGGTTCGCTGACGCTTTCGCAAGCTATTTCCGATAGCGGCAGCTTCGACTCGAACACGTCGGCTCCGCGGCAGTTGTTCGTGATCCGCAATTCGACCAGCGAAACGCCGGAGGTCTACCACCTCGATGCGACCTCGCCGGTGTCCATGCTGCTCGCCAATCAGTTCGAGCTTCAACCGAAGGACGTCGTGTATGTCGGCCAAGGCGGACTGGTTCGCTTCAACCGCGTGTTGAACCTGCTGCTGCCGGCGATCAACGCGGCTGTGACGGGGGCAGTTCTCGCGAAATAAAAACCGTGCAACGTGACCTTGAACCGCCGCGCTTTGTTGGGTGACAAAAAATGGCAATCAATTTCGAAAATCGCTACACCGACGTGTCCGGACCGGACGAGCTGCATCTGTCGGACTATCTGCGTACGATCGTGAGGGGCTGGCGCACGATCCTCGTAGTGACGTTGATCGCGCTCGCGCTGGGGTGCGCGTACGCGTTTCTCGCTCCGCCGACGTATCGCGCGGACGTGCTGTTCCACGTCGAGGACAAGACGGCCAATGCCAATGGGAACGGCAAGGATTCCTTGCCGCCGCTCACGGGTATGTTCGACACCAAGCCCTCCACGGCGGCGGAAATCGAGCTGCTGAAGTCGCGGCTCGTTACCGAGGAAACGGTCAAGAAACTGCACCTCGATATTTCGGCTGGGCCGCGCACATTGCCGCTCGTCGGCGGAATGATCGCGGGGCTGGTGAATGGGCAATGGGGCTTCAAATTGCCGTCGTTCGTCAATCTGTCGGGTTACGCATGGGGTAACGAGAGCATTGCCGTGTCGCAATTCGACACGACGAAGGAGCTCTACGACACGACCTTCACGCTGGTTGCCGGCGAGGGCGGTTCGTACGTGCTGCGCGACAAGAACGGGATTGCGATTCTCTCCGGCCATGTCGGCGAGACCGTGCAAACCGATACCGCCGACGGTCCGATCACGTTGCACGTCGACAAGCTGGTCGGCGATCCCGGCTCGCGTTTCGAACTGCAGCGCGCCTCCACGCTGGGGACGGTGGATCGCCTGCAAAAGGCGCTCGTGATTGCCGAGACCACATTGCAATCCGGCGTGATCCGCACGAGCCTCGAAGGCGGCGACCCGGCGCTGACCGCGGCGATCGTCAACAGCATGGCACGCGAATTCGTGCGTCAGGATGTGGAGAGCCGTTCGAGCGAAGCGGAGCACATGCTCGCCTTCCTCGATCAGCAACTGCCCGGCTTGCGTAAGGAACTCGACGACGCCGAACAGCGCTACAACAAGTTCCGCAATCAGCACGGCACGGTCGATCTCGGTGAAGAAAGCCGCCTGCTGCTGCAGCAGGTGGTCGACAACAAGACCAAGCTGCTCGATCTGCAGCAGCAACGCGCGGAGATGTCGCAGCGCTTCACGGCGAATCACCCGGCGGTGGCCGCGCTCGACGCCCAGATCGCCGAGTTGCAGAACGCGGCGGCCAGCATGAACCGCAGCGTGGCGGTGATGCCGGATACCGAACAGACCGCGTTGCGCCTGTTGCGCGACGTGCACGTCGATACGGAGCTCTATACCAATCTGTTGAATAGCGCGCAGCAACTGCGGGTGGCGAAAGCCGGCCAGGTGGGCAACGTGCGCGTGGTGGACTTTGCCGAAACGCCTGATGAGCCCGTGCGTCCGAAGCGCGTGCTGGCGATCCTGATCTCGCTGGGCGGTGGCTTGCTGCTCGGCATTCTGCTGACCTTCTTCAAGCGCGCGATGTACGGCGGCGTGGAACGTCCGGACGAACTCGAAGCGGTACTCGGCGTGCCGGTGTTCGCGATCGTGCCGCGCAGTCAGACCCAGTTGCGTCTGCAGGAAAACGTCATGCTGCGCCGTCGCGGCCTTCATGTGCTCGCACAGCAGGCGCCGGAAGACATCGCGGTCGAAGGCGTGCGCAATCTGCGGACCTCGTTGCAGTTGTCGCTCGATCACGCCGAGAACAATGTCGTGATGATTACGGGTTCGCGTCCTGATGCCGGCAAGTCGTTCCTGTCGGTGAATCTGGCGGCGCTGGTGGCGTCGGCGAACAAGCGGGTGCTGATTATCGACGGCGATATGCGGCGCGGCGACGTCCATTCGCATTTCGGCATCGGTCATCAGCCGGGGCTCTCGGACGTGCTGAGCGGCGGCGATCTCGGCGCGATGATCCAGCGCGATGTGCTGCCCGGACTCGACGTGCTCGCCAAGGGCACGCTGCCCTCGCATCCGTCCGAACTGCTGATGAGCAAACGCTTCGAAACGATGCTCGAGGAACTGAAATCGCACTACGACATCGTGATCGTCGACACGCCGCCGGTGCTGGCCGTCACCGACTCGACGGTGATCGGCAAGTACGCCGGCACGACGCTGCTGGTGGTGCGCCACGGCCGCCATCCGCTGAACGAAATCGCCGAAACCGCCAAACGGCTGTTCAACGGCGGGGTATCGCTCAAGGGTGTCCTGCTCACCGACGTGCCTCAGGAAGGGGCGTTCCTCGGTGCGGGCTATCAAGGTGGCTATTACGGCTACGACAGCATCGCCGGCTGAGGGCCGGAGGCTGATGCGGCAGCGGCTCCGCCACGGAGCCGCTGACTCGATCGCGCCGTGAAACCGGCGCCGCAAAGTTCAACGAGGGAGAGAGCTCCATGAATCGCAAGGTCGCGCTGATCACTGGCATTACTGGACAGGACGGGTCGTATCTTGCCGAGCTGCTGCTCAGCAAGAACTACGACGTGCATGGCATCAAACGCAGGTCATCTCTGTTCAATACAGACCGGATCGATCACCTCTATCGCGACCCGCACGACCCGGATCAGCGACTCTTTCTGCATCACGCCGATCTGACCGACTCGACCAGCATCCTGCGCGTGATCCAGCGCGTGGAGCCCGACGAGATCTACAACCTCGCGGCGCAGAGCCACGTGGCGGTCTCGTTCGAGGAGCCGGAATACACGGCCAACGCTGACGGCCTCGGTGCGCTGCGGATTCTGGAGGCGATCCGGATTCTCGATCTTCAGCACAAGACGCGTTTTTATCAGGCGTCCACCTCGGAGCTGTACGGCCTTGTGCAACAGGTGCCGCAGTCCGAGACCACGCCGTTCTATCCGCGCAGCCCGTATGCGGTCGCCAAGCTGTTTGCCTACTGGACCACGGTCAACTATCGCGAAGCGTATGGGCTCTATGCCTGCAACGGGATTCTGTTCAATCACGAATCGCCGGTGCGCGGCGAGACCTTCGTGACGCGCAAGATCACGCGCGCCGTGGCGCGCATCGCGGTCGGCATGCAAAAGGTCCTGTATCTCGGCAATCTGTCGGCGCTGCGCGACTGGGGTCATGCGCGCGACTACGTGGAGATGCAATGGCGCATGCTGCAGCAGGAGCAGCCGGAGGACTACGTCATCGCCACCGGTGTGCAGTACAGCGTGCGGGAATTCGTTCAGCATGCTGCCGCCGAGTTGGGTGTGACGGTGCGTTTCGAAGGCACCGGCGTGGATGAAATCGGTATCGTCGAGAAGGTGGAAGGGCGCGAGATCAAGATGTCGCCGGGCGACGTGATCGTGCGTGTCGATCCGCGCTACTTCCGGCCCGCCGAAGTCGAGACGCTATTGGGCGATCCGTCGAAAGCGCATGCGAAGCTCGGCTGGCAACCGACCACGCCGTTCAGTGCGCTGGTCAAGGAGATGGTGCGGTCCGACTATCAGATTGCCAGACGTGACGCGCTGGTCACGCTGGCCGGTTTTACGGCGCTGGAACACCACGAGTAACGGCGATGAACAAACAAGCACGCATCTTCGTTGCGGGCCACCGCGGCATGGTCGGTTCGGCGCTGGTCCGGCGGTTGAATGCCGAGGGTTACCACCATGTCGTCACGCGTTCGAGAGCGGAACTCGATCTCACGGATCAGGCCGCCGTGAACGCGTTCTTCGAACACGAAAAGATCGACGTGGTACTGCTCGCGGCCGCGCGGGTGGGCGGCATTCTTGCCAATGCGTCGCGGCCGGGCGAGTTCATCTACGACAACCTGGTGATTGAAACCAACGTGATCCATGCCGCGTATCGCGCGCAGGTGGAGCGGCTGGTGTTTTTCGGTTCCTCGTGCATTTACCCGAAGCAATGTCCGCAGCCGATCCGCGAGGAGTATCTGCTGAGCTCGCCGCTCGAACCGACCAACGACGCTTACGCGATTGCGAAGATCGCCGGTCTCAAGCTGTGCGAGGCATACAACCGCGAATACGGCACGCAGTATGTCTCGTTGATGCCGACCAATCTGTACGGCCCGAACGACAACTACGACCTGAACAGCAGCCATGTTTTGCCGGCGCTGCTGAGGAAGGCGCATGAAGCGAAAGTGAACGGCTCCGCGACGCTGACGGTGTGGGGCTCCGGCACGCCGCGCCGCGAGTTCCTGCACGTCGACGATCTCGCCGCGGCAACCCTCTTTGTACTTGAGCACAACGTGACAGACGGCCTGTTCAACGTCGGGGTGGGTGAAGACCTGTCGATTCGCGAGCTGGCCGAATGCATCTGCAAGGTGGCGGGCTTCGAGGGTGAACTGGTGTTCGACGCGTCCAAACCCGACGGCACGCCGCGCAAGCTGCTCGACGTATCGCGGCTCGCGGCCATGGGCTGGCACGCGACCATTGGCCTCGACGAGGGCATCGCGTCCACCTATCGGGAATTCGTGGCGACACATGCCGGCTCGACACCTGCCGCCGCCCTGCAGGCCTAAGCGCGCACGGATTGGCCGGCGGACGCGGTTCCGGGATTGGGGGAACGCATGGGGTGCTTCGCGCGCATTGCGCGCAACGCACACTGGGACGATTTTTCGAGGAGTGGCATAAAAATGACAGCGTCAGTCACGATCTTCCACAACGTCGTGTGGTCGCGTCACAAGGGTGTCGTGTTCTCTGCTTTGCATAACATTTCGGCATCCGGCGCGATTCGCTACTCGATGGTGCAGATTGCGGATACCGAGCACGACCGTGTCGGTTTTTCGGATGTCGATTATTCGTACCATCGCTATCCGATGCAGAAACTGTTCGACGGTTGCTACGAAGATGTGCCGACGATGAAGATGATCGCGCGGCTCACCTGGGAAGTGTTGCGAACCAAGTCGGACCTGATTGTTCTGCCGGGTTACCACCGTCCCGAGTACTGGGCGATGCTGGCGGCGTGCATCGTGACCGGCAAGCGGCGCGCGGTGTTCTGCGATTCGACCGCGCGCGACCGCCCCAAGAAGTTACTGACGTCGATTCCGAAGCGCGTGTTCTTTTCATTGTGCGACGGCTATTTCGGTTTCGGCGAGCGTAGTCGCGAGTATCTGCTCTCGCTCGGCGCGAAGCGCGACAAGATTTTCGTGCCCTGTCAGGCGGCGGCGATGCCCGGGTCGTTTTCACCGGAGCGCGCGCTGGTCGAGCGGGTGGCGGCGCGCGCCGGCAATGCTCCAATTTTTCTGTACGTCGGCCGTCTTTCCGAAGAGAAGGGTATCGGCACGCTGATCGAAGCGTTCGCCGGCTTGCGGCGCCGTACGCCGGCGGCGAAGTTGCGCATTGTCGGTACGGGGCCGATGGCGGACGTGCTGCACGCGAAAGTGGCCGACCTTGAACTGGGCGATGCGGTGACCTTCGCCGGCAGTTTGCAGGACGAACCGCTGACCCAGGAATACTACGGTGCGACCTGCATGGTGTTGCCGAGCTATAGCGAGCCGTGGGGACTCGTTGTCAACGAGGCGCTTGCGCATGGCTGTCCGGCGGTGGTCAGCGAGAGTTGCGGCTGCGTGCCGGAACTGGTGATCGACGGCGTGAGCGGATACGCCTTCACGGCGGGCGACGTCGCCGGACTGCAGCGCACGATGCTCAAGGCGATGGAGGCTTTCGCCGACGCCGGCGGCACGGCGCGCCGTTGCATGGATGTGATTCGCCGCTTCGATCCGCCTTCCGCCGCTGCCAATATCGCTCGTGGCTGCGCGCTGATGCTGAGCGACTGACGCGCGGCGTGGGCCGTCGCGGATGAGAAAAGCTCTAACACGTTCTGGCAGCCACAATGAAGATCCTGATCTACGGCCTCAATTACGCGCCTGAACTGACGGGAGTGGGCAAGTACACGGCGGAAATGGCGGTGCTGCTCGCCAGCCGCGGCCACGAGGTTCGCGTGGTGTGCGCGCCGCCCTATTACCCTGAGTGGCAGGTGGCCGACAACTACGTGTCCTGGCGGTATCAGCGGGAGACGCGCGACGGCGTGACGATCTGGCGCGCGCCGCTGTGGGTGCCGACGCATCCCAACGGCCTGAAGCGGATGCTGCATCTGGCGAGCTTCGCGGCGAGCTCGGTGCCGCTGCTTGCCCGGCAGATGCTGTGGCGGCCCGATGTGGCGATGCTGATCGCGCCGACCTTGATGTGCGCGCCGGCCACGCTGGCGCTTGCGCGTCTCACGAGCGCGAGTGCGTGGGTACATATTCAGGACTTCGAGGTCGACGCGGCGTTCGATCTGGGTCTGCTGAAGAGCTCGCGCGCAGCCCGCGCGGCTCGCTGGATCGAAGGCACCTTGCTGCGGCGCTTCGATACGGTGTCGTCGATTACGCCGCAGATGAGTTCACGCGTGGTGCTCAAGGGTGTGGAGACTTCGCGGGTGGTGTGCCTGCCCAACTGGGTCGATGTGTCGACCATTTTTCCGCTTTCGCGCGCGAGCGACTACCGGCGTCTGCTAAGCATTCCAGATGACCACAAGGTGGTGCTGTACTCGGGCAACATGGGTGCGAAGCAGGGTATCGAAACGCTAGCCGATGCGGCGGCATTGCTTGCCGGACGTGCCGACGTCACCTTCGTTTTCTGCGGCAGCGGCGCCGCGAAAGAGAGTTTGCTTGAACGTTGCGCGGGACTGACGAATTGCCTTTTCATTCCGCTGCAGCCGGTGGAACACCTGAACCAACTGCTCAATCTCGCCGACATCCATGTGCTGCCGCAACGCGGCGATGCCGCGGATCTGGTGATGCCGTCGAAACTCACGGGCATGTTCGCCAGCGGGCGCGCGGTGGTTGCGATGGCGCGGCAAGGCACGGGTCTCTACGACGCGGTCTCGCCGCGCGGCGTGGTCGTGCCGCCTGACGACGTCAAGGCGCTGGTGGCGGCGATCACGGATTTGGCGAGCGATCCCGTGCGCCGCGCGGCGCTCGGCAAGGTTGCACGCGACTACGCGGAACGCGCGCTATCGCCGGAGTCGACCATCGGGACTTTCGAGGAACGGCTCGCGACGCTGGTTCGCGAATCACGCGGCAGGCGCGCAAATGTGGAGACGCCGTACTTCGGCAGCGTGCGACCTTCACCCGCGGCGGCCCGCCCGCACAAGCCGGCCACCACGGAGGAAGCCGCGCCGGATTGATCCGGCACGCGGCCATCTCATGAATGCGACATCACCACGGGGACTTGTAGACGGCGTGTTTGGCGGGAGCGTACGGATCGGCGTAGGTGGTTTTCGCGGCGCCGTCGGGCATCAGACCGTCGGCAGCATTGGGACCGCCTGGCTGGCCCGCCACGCGCACTTTGCCGTTGGCGCCGGCAGGCAGGGTGTTGTTGCGCAGGCCTTTGCGGACCGCTGGCTGCGCGCCTTGTCCTCCCAACACCGTCATGCGCTGTTCGTCGAGCAGCGCGGCTTGCTGGGCGTCGGCGGTATTGCCCTGTTGCGCGTCTGGCGAACCGTAGTCGCGCGGAGCGCCGAGCAGATCCGCTTCGCTCTTGCGATGCGCCACACCGGGTTTGACGGGCGCTGCCGCAGTGGGCGTGCCGTAGCTGGTCGCAGCCGTGGCTGCGAGGACCGGCGCAGCGGGCGCGGGTGCCGCATTCTGCGCGAGGGCCGGTGCGGCATAGGTGGCAATGGCGAGAAACAGCGAGGTGCTTGTGTGCCGAAACGTGATGGTCATCGGATGCCCCAGGAAGATGCGGTCGCAATAGAGCTATCGTGCGCCACGCAGCACGCGTGCAGCCGCCAAAACGCTTGCCCGGACGGCCATCTATCCGGATTCAGTAAGGAGTCGAAACATAATATGAGAACGAGTCATGGGTATCCCGACTTCCATTCGTGGTCCGGAGAAAAGTGATGGGCAACGTTGCCGACGATCCGCAAATCGGGCGTGCGCCGCAAGCCGAAGGCGTGCGCGAGGATGGCCGCGTCATCGATCTGGGCGCGGCGGGAAAGGGAAACTATCGCGCGAGGCGCGGCGCCCTGATCGAACTCATCTGGTTCGTGGTTGAGGCCTGTGTGATCAACAACAAGCTGCTGCCTCTCTCGTCGGTCCGGGTGGCGCTGTTGCGTCTGTTCGGCGCGAAGATCGGCACGGGTTGCCGCTTCGTGCATCCATTGCGTGTGAAGTCGCCATGGAATCTGGAGGTGGGCGATAACTGCTGGTTCGGCGTCGACGTCTGGCTCTACAACCAGGCGCTGATTCGCATCGGATCGAACGTCTGCATTTCCCAGGGTACGTTCCTGAGCGCGGGCTCTCACGACATGAGCACGACGATGGATCTGCGCGTGGCGCCGATCGTGATCGAGGACGGCGTCTGGATCACGTCGAAATGCGTGGTGCAGATGGGTGTGACGATCGGCCGGTCGGCCGTGGTGACGCCATTGTCCGTCGTGCATCGTTCGCTCGATCCAGAAGGGGTGTATGGCGGCAATCCATGCCGCTTTATCCGGAACCGTTTCGATTCCGTGACCTGAAGCACAGATAAAGAACCGCAGCGTTTGTACGCTGAGGAGGCCAGTCGTTGACAAGCCGGAATGTCGGCGGCCGCAATGGGATTGTCGATCGTTACTTTGGATCGTCACCCGCGGCGAAGCCGGTCAGGTGTCCGTTCACGACATGTGCGTGGTTTGCTTGCCAGCCCCGGTTGGATGAGTAGCCGGATTGACGCACTCAGAAATGCAGGAAGAAGATGGGGAGTAGGGATGTTTATCGATACTCGCACTGTTCAACACAATACGGCCATTGAAACGACGGTCTGCATTATCGGCGGAGGTGTCGCCGGGATTACGCTTGCACTGGAGATGTCGAGGGCCGGGGTCGACACCTGCATGCTCGAAAGCGGGGGCTTCGGGCCGGATGACGAAACCCGCGATCTCTATCGCGGCGAGAACGCCGGGCTTCCCTATTCATTCGCGGACGGCTCGCGCAGCCGCTACTTCGGCGGCAGCAGCAACTGCTGGGGCGGCTGGTGCCGCCCGCTCGATCCATGGGACTTCGAGAAGCGCGACTGGATTCCCCATAGCGGCTGGCCGTTCGGTCTCGAAGAACTGGCGCCGTATTATGCACGTACCCATGAACTGCTGAAGCTCGGTCCGCAGAATTTCGACCCGGCCTACTGGGAGCGCGAAATCGGGCGCCATGACGTGCGCCGCATCCCGCTCGCGACTGGCGATATGCGCGATACCGTTGCGCAGTTCAGTCCCCCGGTGCGTTTCGGCAAGGCTTATCGTGACGAGCTGTCGCGCTCGGCACGGGTGCGGGTGTTCCTGTATGCGAATGTGCAGAACATCGACGCCGACGCACAGGGGACTTCCGTTTCGCGGCTCCAGGTGGCCACCATCAGTGGCCGCAAGATGACGGTGACCGCCAGAATCTTCGTGCTGGCCACGGGCGGCATCGAGAACGCGCGCCTGCTGCTCGCCTCGAACAACGTGCAGGCGGCGGGCCTCGGCAATGCCAACGATCTGGTGGGCCGCTACTTCATGGATCATCCGCGGATGATGTCGGGGAAGGTGCGTTTTCGTCCGGGCAACGCGCGCAACAAGCTGTATGACATCAAGTATCACTATCAGAATGCCGCGGTGTCGGCGCACGGCACGAAGATATCGTCGCAGTTCGCACCGAAGCAGGAACTGATGGAGCGCGAGAAGCTGCTGAATTCGCGCGTGTGGCTCTATTCGCGCTGGTACGGCGAAGGCACCGCGGGCTCCGAGGCGCTGATCCACTGCAAGGAAGCGCTGCTGCAGAAGGACCAGCCGGGCCGGAGCCTGAAAACCGATGTCGCGACGATGATCGCTCACCCGCTGCACACCGTCGGCTACGGCTTGACACGGCTGTTGCAATGGCCGGTGCTGATCACCGACGTGACCTTGCAGGCCATTGTCGAAGCGGTGCCCGATCCGGATAGCCGGGTCACCCTGTCGGCGGATAAGCGGGACCGCTTCGGCATGCCGCGTGTGAAGGTGGAGTGGCGGCTGGGCGACCAGGTGCAGCGCACTTTCGACAAGACGTTCGCATTGCTCGCACAGGAGTTGCGGATGGCCAATATCGCGGACGTCGAACTCGACGCGCCGCTCGAGGGCCGGCGCTGGCCTGCCAAGCTGGAAGGTACGTGGCACCACATGGGCACCACACGCATGCACGATTCACCGCGTGAAGGCGTGGTCGACCGCGATTGCAAGGTGCATGGGATGAGCAATCTCTATGTAGCGGGCAGCTCGGTATTTCCGACCGTCGGCGCCAACTTTCCGACCATCACGATCGCCGCGCTTGCGCTGCGCCTCGCGGGTCATCTGGTGCGGCAACTCGATGTTCCGGATATCGTCGGGCATACGCGAAACGATGCGGCCAACAGTTCCATGATGTCGATTCAGACGCAGCAGCCGCAGGTCGAAACCCTGCCGATCGCCGCGTCGAGCTTGACGCCGTTGATGAAGGAGCAGTGAAGAGCCACGGTGACGGCGCGCGCCAGGCGGTGCGCTGTCACCGGCTCGGTCAGGTGTTCGGTTGAGTTCGCGGCTGGGTGTTCGATTGGGTCCCGCGCGGCGCGGTGAGCGTGGTTTCGCGCGTTCCGCCGGCGTTGCCGTGTGTTTCCAGCAACGCGGTCAGTGCGCTGACCATGGTTTCGATCCTGAAGCGTGCTTCGAACGTGCGGCTCGCCTGAGCGCGCATGGCGGCGCGCGCGGTGTCGTCGAGTTCGAGCCAGCGCACGAGATTCTTTTCCGTACCGTCGAGCGTGTCGGCGGCAACCATTCCCGCGCCATCCGCTTCGATTTCACGCCACACGTTGACCTTGTCGGAGATTAGCGCGGGCAGTCCGCAGCCGAGCGCCTCGGCAACCGCTACGCCGAAATTCTCCTGATGCGAGGGCAGAACGAACACGTCGCTTGCATGAAACGCGCCCCACTTGAGATCGCCCTGCAGCATGCCCGGCAGGCTGATGCGCTGCGCGATGCCGGCCGCTTGGGCTTGCGCGCGCAGGCTGGTCGCCCAACCGGTCTCGTCGGGGCCCGCGATCACGAGATGCAGCGACTGATCGCGGCTGGCGACACGGGCGAACGCGTCGATCAGCAGATCACAGCCTTTCTTTGCATGCACGCGGCCGAGGAACAGCACGATGCGTTTGCCGCGCAGGCCGGGAACGGCCTGCAGGAACGCCTCGCGCAAGGGCGCGGCTTCATGCAGCGGCACGGTCGTGCCGTACGGCACGACCTGTTCGTGCGCGCGGTACAGCCAGAACGATTGACGCGCGCGGGTGCGCTCTTCCTCCGTCGTAAAGACGACGGCGCGTGCGTCGCGCAGGACCCGATATTCGGCCCATGGCCAGTACAGCCACTTCTTCAGATGCTTGAGCGGGTAGGCCTGCTTGAACCAGGGGTCGAGCATGCCGTGCGTGTACACGTAGTAGGGCACGCCACTTTTGCGCAGGGCCTTCCATGCCGCAAAGCCGTGGTATTGCCACAAGCCGTGCACGATGACCGCGTCGAACCGGTTTGCGTTGGCGGTGATCCACGGCGCGAGTTGCGCGCTGTAGCTGTAGCGGCTGTTGACGGGCCCGAATGCGTGGACCGGAAACGGAAAGGTCGCGAGGTAGGCGTCGCCGGGGGCATCGCAGGTGGCCACTTCGATGTGGTGCCCGGCGTCCTGCATCGCCACGCCGCTGCGGCGCACGCCTTCAACCGGACCGCCGGCACGCGGATCGACGCTGGCAAGCAGATGGAGAATTTTCATCGGACGAATTTCGGTCGATTGACGCTGCGGGGCGACGCCGTGCGCGACACGAGGGTGCCGAACTGGCTGGAGCGGGGGGCGGGGTTGGTCGCGCGTGACATGCCGAGCGTCGTCGCGAGATCGGCGCGGCCCATGCCGGGATGGATTCTGCCCGGCAATTCCGGCATCACGGCCGGGCGCAAACGTGGCGGCGTGCGCACGCGCTTGACCCGCGCCGGCAGCGCGCGCTGCAAGCGGGCGTGGGTGGCGATCATCAGGCCGAGGGCGACGCCGAATACGAGCCCGGAGAAACGCGGGCCGAGCGGATTGCCGCCGATCGACGTGGCGGGCAGCGCGGCAAACAGCATGATGGCGCGCCCTAGCACCGGGAGCATCGGCGCGTCGGGAACCACCGAACGCCAGTAGCGGTACGAGAAGAAGCAGATCGTCAGGGCGGCGAGCGTCGCCAGTGGCATGGCGATGCCGAACAGCAGGCCGCCCGCGAAGAATTGATAGACCCAGAAGTTGTGACCCGCGGCCCATTCGTTGATCGCGTAGAAGTCTTTCTCGCTGATCTGGCCGGCGAGGTCCGGCAGGTAGGCGGGCGAGTAGCGATAGTAGTGGCCGTAGCCCGCGCCGAACAGCAGCGTTTCCGGTGCCGCCGTTACCTGGTCGTACTGATCGCGCATCTCGGCGAGCCGGGTCACGGTGGTCGGGTCCTTGCCAGTGACGGTTTCCTCCGACGCGAAGATGCGCTGCGTCCAGTGCTCGGCGACGGTCGGAATGCTCAGTGCCGCGATGCAGGCCACGCCGCCCAGCACGGCGCCGGCGATCAAGGTACGGGCGGCCGCGCGCCAGATCTGCTGGATCGACGGCGCGGACAGCGCCATGGCGACCAGAAACAGCAAGACGGTGCCGATCAGCAAACTGCGCGTGACGCTCAGTAACTCGACGATCACGCTGCCGGCGAATACGGCAAGGGTAAAAAAGGAAAATCGTTTGGCAACGAGGAATTCGTGCAGCAGCACGCCTTGCAACCCGAGCAGCGTGACGGAGATGATGCGAAAGCGCACGTCGTCGAGATCGCCGCCCGTCACCATGCCGTACACGAAAGTGAAGACCAGACTGATCACGTTGGCGACGAACAGCGCTTTCTCGAACTGCGAGATTCTGTATTCGCTCCACGGGCGGCAAGCCACGAGGTAGCCGAGCAGGAACAGCGCGAACGGCAGCAGCACGCGCAAGTAATTACCCGTGTCGTTATCCTGAACGAACTGGGCGACGATGCTGCCGAGCACACACAGCAGCAGACTGAACGTGATCACCGAGCGCAACCGCGAGCGCTCGCGAAAGCGCGGCGCAATCAGCACGAGGGCGAGCCCCGCGGCGATGGCCGGAATGACCAGCGCGGACTGCGCGAAGTGAGTTACGTTGGCGTCGGTCGCTTTGTAGTCGAATGCAAGCGGTAACAGAAAAAACCATATCCAGAGCGTCGCATACTGGTGGCGCATTGCTGATTCCTCCCCGTGCTGTCGATCCGCCGTCGGTCCGTAATAGACGGTCTCGCATCGGGTCATTGTCCGGGAATCCGGCCGCCTGAATGTTCGGTATACCCGGTTTCGTCGCCCATTACCTGGGTTCTGGCGATGGTGGCAAGAGCGGTCTCTGCAAGATGCGCACACACTTGCTCATGTTGTCGGCCAATGCCTTGATGTTGGCGCGCACGCACGCGTGCCGCCACCGAAGATGCAAAAAGGGCCATGCAGGGACATACGCCCGCAAAAGGCGACAGGGGAGAAAAACATGAAGTTATTCGGCGGGGCGAGATCCGTAACAGCCGGCCGGGCCATCGAGCTGGATTTCGTGCGCGGCGTCGCCATTATCATGGTGATGGGCTTTCACTTTCATGCCGTTCATACCGGCAATTTCCTGATTCAGATCATCGAGTATCCGCTGAAGAGCTTTGGGCGCGAAGGCGTCAATCTGTTCTTCACGCTGAGCGGTTTTCTGGTCGGCGGACTGCTGCTTCGGCAATATGCCGAAACGGGTAACGTCGACGCCAAGCGCTTTATCATCCGGCGGATTTTCCGCATCTGGCCCGCGTATTACGTGTTGATCGCTTTTCACGTGCTGGCCGGACGCCATCCGTGGAATACGTTCCTGATCCAGAACCTGACCCACCTGCAGAACTATCTGGGCACCTCGATTACCCAGACCTGGAGTCTCGCGGTCGAAGAACACTTTTATCTCGTCCTGCCGGCGCTGCTGTTGCTGTTCGCGCGCTGGCGCCTCAGCGCATGGACGATTGTGGGTGTGCTCACCGGAATCTGCGCGGTGGTGCTTACCGCGCGCTGCTTCGCGGTGGCGGGCGGCAACCTGGAGGGGGCATTCGCGTACACGCAATATCGCATCGACAGCCTGCTGGTCGGCGTGATTCTGTCCGCGATCTACTGGATGAAACCGGGTGTCTATCATCAGCTCGCGAAGCGCAAGTGGCTGCTGGTCGGCTGCATTGTGGTGCTATGCGCGTGGCTCGCCTTTGCGACGCCACACTTCGCGCTCGACGAAAGCATTGGTTATACGATTCAGGCGCTCGGCTTTGCCGCGCTGATCGTGTTCGTGCTGGAGTATTCCGGATCGTTGCGTTCGTCGTGGGTGTATCGCGGGGTTGCCTGGATCGGCCTGTATTCGTACGGTATTTACCTGTGGCATTCGCTCGCGCTCGCCCCGGGCGACATGCTGATTCGCAAAATGACCGCGATGGGTCTGGCGCCGAGCGTGATCTGGGTCGTGGCGCTCGCGGCGCAGTTTGCTTTCGCGATTGTGATCGGCTATGTGACCACACGCGCGATCGAGTACCCGTTCCTGCTGATGCGCAATGCGCTGTTCCCGGCCAAGCGCAACAGTTCGGTACGTGAGGAAGTGCCGGTTGCCGGTGGCCAGTTGTCCTGATCAGTGGCCTTCCGGTTTCCGGTGCGACCGGATCAGGCCATCTGCTGCAGCAAGGTCTGCTTGAATTGTCCGAGCGTGTGTCGCGACAGCAGGTCTTCGCCTGCGGTCGGACCGGCGTGCGGCGCGTGCGGCCAGGAGGTCATCGTCTCGGTGATCGCCCGGCCGATCGAGGCGGAGCTCAGGTCGCTCAGAATCGGCCCTAGTTCGCAACGCCGGCTGAACCAGCCGATCAAACCGTCTTCCGTTGCAATCACGGGCTTGCCGAAACGGTAAGCCTGCACCAGCACACCGCTCATTCCATAGTGACCCTTGTAGCCTAGCCAGACCGCGTCGCAGGCGGAGAACAGATCGCGCTCGACGTCGTTTGGAATGAACGAGTCGAGTACCAACGGCGCGGGCGTGAGGCTGCGCACATGATTGCGCATGAAATGGCGCGTGCCCGCGTCCTGCTCACCGGCGACGATCAGCGTGGGCGTATGCTCCAGACGGGTCAATGCGTGCACCAGTTCGTAGATGCCTTTGCGTTCGGTGATCGAGCCGTACACCAGCAGATAGCGCTGAGTGGGGTCGAGTCCGAGCCGTTCGCGGGCCAGCACCGGGTTTTCCGCGTGTTCGTCCGGAAACGGGTCCGCCACGTAGGCGATAGCCGCGCTGTGCTTCGAGGCGTTGTGTGCCGACCACTCCGGCAGGGTCGGGTCGATCGTCAGCAGCGTGCGCAAGCCGGTGCACTGGATCGCGCGCTTGAAGAGCAGCGCCTTGATTGCATTCACGACCGGCCGATCAGGTGACTTGATGCCGACCTTGTGATGATGGAAGGTCGAGCGCATCGTAATGCCGATCCACGGTGTCTTGCGAAACGGCGAGCCGAGAAACGGCAAGCCATAAAAGAAGTAATCGACATAGGGCACGACCACCAGCCTGATCGGTTGCGCGTGGCTGACAACGCTATGCACATGCTTGAAATAGCGGTGAAAGCGCGCGTACTGATTCGACTGACGTAGCAGCCCGCGTGGCTGCTCCTCCGGGTCGACGAAGGCGATCTGCAGATCCGCGCGGTTCGCAGCGACGATTTGCCTCGCGAGCCGATGGTCTTCGTTCGCGGATTCCGTGGCGAGAATGCAGGGATAGCCGGCTTCCGTGCAGGCCTGCATGGTCCACTCGACATAGC
The DNA here is from genome assembly GCF_046026025.1 of Paraburkholderia fungorum. GTDB lineage: Bacteria > Pseudomonadota > Gammaproteobacteria > Burkholderiales > Burkholderiaceae > Paraburkholderia > Paraburkholderia fungorum_E. Next base: position 68,040 of record NZ_JAQQFL010000010.1, read on the forward strand.
GCCAGCGATGGCCCGTGAGGTTGGGTTCCACAATCAGAACGTAATCTTGTTCCATCGATTCAGAGGGCTTCAGTGGTCGAATGCGTTGTGAAAAGCGCGGTCACGCCGGCTGTCCGCGGGGCGCCAACGGATCAACGTTAGCATCGACGCTATGAGTGGCTCCGTCTATTTGACCCGTTCTGTGGGTAAACGTACCAGCGCGCAACGGCTTCGGCTGAACTGGCCTGGCAGATGGCGGTTGCCGCCGATTCGCTCGCGGTAAGGTCGTACATGGCATTCGATGAAAAAACTCGCCAGCTTGCTGGTGCAACCTAACAACTTATGCGCCGCCGGCGTTGTGCAGCGAAGGTTCGAATCGCTGCGCGCGGCCGACTCAACGGCGTTCCGATTCGACGGAGATACAGCTTGCGGGCGATCAGGCTTCCGGCGCTCTCGATAGCGACCAGTTTCGGCGCGAGCGCGGCAACGTGGGTGCTGTTGCAGCAGTTCGCCGTGCGTGGACTCGTAGCAATCAAATTTCTTGCGATTGGCCGGATGCTCGGGCCGGCGGCGATCGGCAGCGTGAGCGTGGCCTTGCTCGCGGTGGCGATTGCCGAGGCGCTATCGGACACGGGTCTCGCGCAAGCGGTGATTCAAGGCGAACATCCGCCGACGCGTTCGCAGCTCGGCGCGGTGTGGACCACACTGACCTCCCGCGGCGTGCTCATCTCACTGCTGCTGGTGGCGCTCGCGCCATTGCTGAGCAGTCAGTTTCATCTGAACGGTTCGCTGGTGCTGATCCAGCTCGCCGCGCTGCTGCCGCTGTTGCGCGGTCTGGCCTCGCCCACGTATTACCTGGTGCAGCGCGAACGGCGCTTCCAGCATATTGCCGGCGTTGAGATTGCGGCGTCATTTGTCGATTGTTCGGTCGGCCTGGCGCTTGCGTATTTCGGCGCCGGCGCGATCTCGGTGCTGATCGGCCTCGTGGCCGGCGAAAGCCTGAAAAGCATCCTGACCTGGTCGACCATGAAACCGCGCCCGCCGATCCGCGCGGTATGGTCGGGCATCGGCCAGTACCTGGGATTTAGCCGCTGGATCTGGGCCAGCAGTGTGGTCAACCTGTTGCTCAATCAGTTCGACAAGGTGGTGGTCGGCAAACTGCTTGGCCCGGCGCAACTCGGCAGCTATCAGATGTCGTCGCGGCTTGCGCAGATGCTGCTCGCCGACGCTGCGATCGCCATGTCGCAATACCTGTTCCCCACTTTCGCGGCGCATCATCGCCGCAGTCCACAATCGGCAGCGCGGCTCATCAAGATCTATCTGCTCGCGATCGCGATCGGCCTGGCGGTCTTCGTCGCGGTGCTGAGACTGGTCGCCGAGCCGCTCTTCTCGCTGATTCTCGGCGCGGCCTGGTTGCCTGCGGTGCCGCTGTTCAGAATTCTGGTGATCAATATGGCGATCGGTGCGTTGATTGCCGTGCTGGTTGCGTATCTGCGCGCGGTGGGTGACGCGAAGGCGACCGTGCATGCGTCGCTGATTCAGGTGGTCGTGCTGCTGGTCAGCGTGCCGCCGGCGGTCCATTGGTGGGGCGTGACGGGCATTGCATGGTCCATGACCCTGGGCCTGGGCTGCGCCGCGGTGTGGATGCTGTTCAGAACCCTGACTGCAAGGACACCATGATGCGCGTTCTACATCTGGTTCTGGCCCCGCGTTTGTCCGGCGCCGAAGTCCTCGCGAAGGATCTCGCGATCGATCAGCGCGCCGAAGGTATGGCGGTCTGCATGGCCTCGCTGTTGCCCGCGCATGTCGAATTCGTGCCTTTGCAGGAGGAGTTGCAGGCGCATGGCGTGCAATGCTGGTTTCCGCAGCGGCGCAACCGTATCGCCGGCAAACTGTGGACGCTGTTTCTCGCGGTGCGGCGTTTTCGCCCCGAGGTGATTTTCGCGCACGCCACGATTCCGTCGTTTTATGCGCGGGCGTTGCCGCTAGGCGTGCCGGTCGTCTACGTCATGCATTCGGCGACCAACGACTTCGAGCGGCCGCTGTTCCGGCGCGTCGAACACATTCTGTCGGGACGGGCCCGCGTGGTGATCGGCGTATCCCAGCAAGGCGTGACCGACTACGTGCAGGCTATCGGGCCGCATCCGTCAATGACCGTGGTGCCTAACGGGGTCGACCTCGGCCGCTTCACGTTTACCGACGACGCCGGCCGTGGCGGCCGGGCGCCTCAGGTGGTGCAGGTGGGGCGGTATGCCTCGGTGAAAAATCAGCTTCTGACGGTGCGCGCCTTCGGCCAGGTGGCCGCGCGGGTGGCCGACGCACGCCTCGTGCTGTACGGCGTGGTCGAAGATCCGGAGTATCAGCGCGCGGTGATTCAACTTGTGCGGGAATTGGGGCTCGCGGAGCGCGTCGTGGTGGCTGGGCCGCGTACCGACGTGGCGAGCGTGCTGTCGGAGTCGAACGTGTTCGTCATGCCTTCGCGCGCCGAGGGCCATAGCGTGGCGTTTCTCGAAGCGCTGGCCTCCGGGATCCCGATCGTCGCGAGCAAGATTCCGTCGTTTGCGTTCGCGAGCGGATTTCCCGGCGTGCAGTTGGTCGATACGGACAATGTGCCGTGCTATGCGGATGCCGTTGTCGCGGCGCTAGGGCAGGCGCGGGCGCAACGCTCGCTTGCCGGTTTGACGCTCAGGGATACAGCGGCCCGTTATCGGGCGATCGCGCAGCAGGTCAGTCGCCATCATCTGGCGGTGTCGATTCGATAGTTGGCTCGCACCGCGCATGGCGCACCGTGGCCACGGCGGCACATCATGTTCAATGATGGCTGATGACGGCGTTGCGGTCTTCGGGCGCCGTCTCCGGCGCGGCTGCCGGTGGTGGCAGTGCGCTTGCCAGTTCTGACTCGCGCATTGCAAGCGTGGCGAGGTTCTGCGCTTCCTTGCTGCTCGAATCGAGCAGCAGCGCGTTGGCGGCGTTGTGCCACGCGCATCCCCATCTCGCGATATAGCCGCAGCCGCGCGCCAGGCTCAGCAACGCGTCGCGTTGCTGCTCGCGCTCGGCGAGCGTCGTGCGCATGCTCAGTGCGTCGCGATTGTCGGGCTGCGCGGCGATGGCCGCCGCGAGCCTCGTCCTGGTCGCCGCCAGATTATTCTGCTGCAGATTGGCACGGGCAGCTCTGAGCTGCTTTGAGACATCCACACGAGGTTTGTCGGCTGGGCTGGCTGGGTTGCGCTTCGAACCTGTCGAGGCGACCGCTACGACACGGCGCGCAGCGGGTGGCCCCGTGACCGGTTGCGGGATCGGCAGGGAACGCACGGGCGCGGTGCGCGAAGCGAGCGCGGCCGACGCCGGCTGCTGTGCGGCGAAGACCGGCGCGGACCGCTGGGCAAGAACAAGGGGCGCAAGCGGCGCAAGCGGCGCACGCAGCGCACGCGGCGGCGTGGCGTTCTGAGCCGTCACTTTGCCGGATACGGCGATAGGGGGGCTGATTTCCCCCTCGTTCGTGTGGATGAAGCCCAGGTACACGGCGGAGGTCACTACCACCAATGACATGACCATTGCGAGAGGCCGGCGCAATTTCTGGGTGAGCCGTGCGGTGACTTGCGCTTCTTCGACAACGTCGTACGGATTGACGAGGGCGCGCGAGGTTGGCCGCCAGATTTTGCGCACCGGCAACTGCGGTCCGAACAGTGCCCCGCTGCCGGGCAGCGGGATATTCAGGGGTGCAGGTGGCGCGGAGCGCGTGCCCAGTGAGTCGAGCGGACGCGCATTGCACGAAGGACAGGGCGTAAAGCGGTCGGCTAGCAGCGCACCGCAGTGCCCGCATTGAGGGAAATCGTGCTCATCGGAGGTAATGTCGCTAAGCATTGCCATGTCGAAAGCGGGCGTCAGATACGGGCGCCAGAATCAAAAAGTACACCGTACGACAACGCGGCCCGCAACCGGGCTCGCGGCGTTACTGTGTGACGACGTAGCCGCGCGCCTGCATGCACGCGCCATACGCGGCCCAATAGCGGGTCATCGGCGGCTCCGGCGCGGGCAGCGGTGGCAGCTTCACGTTGGACGCGACGGCTGTCTGCGACGCACCGCTTGCCGCTGTTTCCGAGGCGCCGTTGTCCGCGACCGCCGCCGAGGCCGCCGATGCGGATGCCGCGGTGGTTGCTGCCGGCGTTGCTGCTGCCGATGCCGCGGGCGCGCTCGCGGCCTTCATCGCGGTTGCGTTGTTCGCCGTGGTTACAGCAGCGCCGCTTGCGGCCGGTGTGGCGGCAGCGGGCATGCTGGCGCCAAACGGGCCTGCGGAAAAAGTGCTGGAAGGCAGGGGCGGCCGCGACGGCGCGCCGGTTGACGAAGTCTTGGTGGCCACAGGTTGGCGTGGCGGAATCTGCGATTCGTGGGCGATGTTGACCTTGGTTTCCCGATTGGCCTGGGCATAACACATCGCTGTGTCGACGCTGCGCTGATAGGCGCTCTGGCTTCGGATTGGATAAGTGAGCGGTTGCCATGCGAAAGCGGCGCTGCTGAACGCCCAGATGGCCAACGCTATATATGTTTTGAGTTCCATCGCAGTCGCTCCCGCAGCGATGTTTCGCCGTTCGCCGGCAGTGGCGCTTCGCGGTATGTTCTCGTGGCTGCTGATTTTGCCGCTGAACGGCGGCTCACTTCCGCGAAGGCTTCTTTCTTCAGCGTAACACCGCGCGTGGTCTTCGGAATGCTTCGCATAGCGCGTGAAAACGCCATCCTGCAGTCGAATCACGACATCCCGATCTGAATGGGCGGGAAATGGTGCATAGCGCCAGGGGAAATACCTGGTGTCGAGTTTCATAGGGTGCCTAACGATTCGTGACGAAACGCCAAAGCGCTGAGCACTCGACGTCGGATAGTTGATAGTTGGGCATGGACTTGCGAACCACGACGCCTGCTGGATCGACGCCGGCCTCGAGCACATGACAGAAACTCGCCGGGTTGTACTGACTCGGCGGTCCTCCCCGGCGGCTTGTTGCATCGAGAAGATAGGCGCGTGTCAAAGGCGGCGCGAAGGCGCCCGCCGGGTCCGTTTGGGTATGGCAATTGATGCATCGCGTCGTGGAGGCCGGCAGCACGCGATCGTCGCCGCGCAGATGCGCCTCGAGCGCATGCTGCCCGCTGAAGATCGCGCAGCCAAGATCGGCGGGATCGCACGGCTCGGCGGCATTGGCCAGAAGCGCCACGCCGATCAGTGCGAGCCCGATCGACGCGCGTGCCGCCGAGCGTTGGGACGGCGACGCCATCACTGAATCAGCAGCGTCTTCGAAACGCTCGGCACGCCATTCGCGTTCAGCGCGAAGAGCATGTAGTACCCCGGTACCACAACGCTGGGATCGGAGGGGATGACCACCAGATATTCGCCTGCGGTGCCCACCGTGAAACTCACCGGCACGCGCCGCTGCTCGTTGTTGACCGAATGCGTGGCGGACGACAGACGCATCAGCGCGAACGCTTTTACGCCGCTGCTCGCGGCCACGGCGATCGACGTACCGAGTTGGGCCGTGGCCGGCACCGAACTGATGGTCGGCCGTGACGCCGCGGTTCCATTCGCATTGAGCAGATACGGTGGAGTCAGTATTTCGATGTTGGGATGATTAGTCGAACAGGTGCCGCAGAGTCCGCCACCGCCGCTCAGCACGCGACCATCGGGCAGCAATAGCGCGACGCTGTGATAGACGCGCGGCACAGCCTGGGGAGCCAGTGGCGTGAAAGTCTGCTTGGTCGGGTCCCACAACTCCGGCGTCAGTACCGCGGTGTCGTCCGAGAAAGGTTGGGCGAAGGTCTGCCCACCCACCACGACGACTTGTCCGTTTGGCAACACGACGCTGTTGTTGAAGGCGCGCTGATAGTTCATTGAACGGATCGTCGTGGTGACCGCCGTGCCGCCGTTGATATTGATAAGCGTCGCATTCGACGTGGCGGGCGAGGAGTCGTAGCTCGGCGCACCGCCGACGGCGAGAATTTTGCCGATGTCGTACATGACGGCGTTGCCATTCATCGCGTCGCTGTCGTTGCCCCGATTTCCCGCCTGGGTCACGCTGCCGGCGCCCGCCGTATCGAACCAGTGCATCGCCTTGCTGGGCCCCGCGTGAAAGACGTTGCCGTTGGCCACGGCGAACAACCATGCGTGGTTGTCGGCGCGGAAGATGCCGCCCGCGTCGTTCGTGAGGATGTAGTCGTCGAGTATCGCGCTATTGACTTGCCAACCCGAACCCGAGGTCCAGGTTTCGCCGGTCTTGCCACCCAGGGGGCCGTTCCATGAGCCGCCCACCAGGAACACACTGCCATTGCTCAACGTGACGCTGCCCTGGTAGGCGCGCGGAATGTTCATCAGGTTGCCTGACGTCCATGCATGGGTCGAAGGCGTGTAGAAACTGGTCAAGTCGCTGCTTGAGCCTCCCGTCACATAGATGCGGCCATCCGGAAGATTGACGATGCCCGGGCAGAACATATCGTGCCCGGTGTTGGTGACCAGCACCTCTTTGCTGGTGCCTGTCGTGGGATTGAAAATCGCCGTGTACGTGTTGCCCGGCGTGACCTCACCAGGCGTGAAATTCAACTGACTATCGGCCGACCAGACGAGGACGGTCCCATCGGGCAGATTGGCTGCCGCTACCGGAATAATGGGCAACGTGATCGGCGCGGTCCACTTGGACGGAAGCGCTGGCAGCGGCAGGCCATTGACCTGCCAGGTTTGCAGCGCGCTGCCGTTGCATACCTGCTGCAGGATTTGTGAACCCTGAGTGGTCTGGCTCGCGGCTGCGAGACACATGCCGCTGTGCGCCGCGACGATCGCGTAGCCGCTACCCTGCGCCTTCAGCGAGAAGCTTTGGTTCGTGCCGCCATTGCAGGTCCACTGAATGACCGGCGCGCCGGCGGCCTTGCTTGCGCCCGACACGTCCATGCACAGATTGCTGTTCTGATTGATGAAGGTGTATTGACTGCCCGACGCTGTCGGCAGCCAACTCTGATTGGTCCCGCCGTTGCAGGTCCAGGTAATGGCATTGGCGCCCGGCGCCAGCGACTGCGAGTTGATGTCCGCACAAAAGCTCGAACCAGTCAGCGCGATCGAAGCCGACGTTTGTGCCCGGGCGAGTCCGGATAGTGTTGCAAAGGCCGACACGAATGCGATCAGGAGCAGGGCCTTCACACACCTGTCGAGCGATCGCGATAAGGTTCTTGCGGAAAGAATGCGTGCCATGGCCTCGGTCTCCCTGAACGTCGGACTACACTCGCCCTAACGCGTTGAGCACATCGCAGATTTCGTCTGCACGCGGAAGGTCGGCACTACGCCAGCGCAACATTGCGCTCGCATCGAAGCAGTAAATCTGTGTTGAATGATCGGCGATGTTCCCGAGGGGTAAGCGGCTGCCCGAGAGCGCCGTGCGTATCCGGTCAACGTCGCCCAATGCCGGTGTCGCCGCACTCCAGGCGGGGCCCGCCTGAAAACGCAGGAGCCATTCGTGCAAAGCGGATGGCGAATCGGAAAGCGGATCGATTCCGATCGACAGCAATTGAATCGGATGATTCGCGTGGATGTGTGGCAGCCGTTCCTGGACCGCATTGAATAGCGCGCCTTGCAGAGGGCATACCGAGCTACAGCCGGTGTAAATCGTCTGCAAGGCGGTCACGCGCTGACTCAACAAGTCGTTCAACCTTTGCTTCTTGCCGGTCTGGTCGATTACCCAGGCGTCGTCGAGTTGAACCGGTGGCTTGACGACCCCCATCTCCACGTGTTGCGCGTATAGACGGGGCGACATCGCGGCCAGCGTGACCGATGCCATACCGCACAGCACGGCACGTCGAGTCAGTTTTCGAGCGGAGGTATGTTCAGCGGAATCGGGGCGCGTGTTCATTTTATTTGTTGATCAAGCACGGGCAACGGTCTGGGCGAATGTCTGACGAACGGGGCGCTCTGCTGATCACGCGCTATCGGGACTGTTTCTGGCACGAGCGTCAAAAGGCAACGCGAACGATCCCGGCATCTGCTGCATACGCTCGCTCTGACACCCACACGTTAGCGATGCAGGCGAGCGCAGCGTCCGGGAACTCACCTGAAAAAGATAGCCGATCACGACGCTTGCGGGTCGGCGAACTACCTGCGTTTGTGCGCTCGGCCACACTTATTTCGGAGCGAACGCCTGCGTGAAAAATGTCTCGCACAACGCGGCAACCCGCTGCCGGGCCGCAGGATTCAACACTTCATGGTCCATGTTCGGAATGACCATCGCGCTGGCGTGCGCCAACTTGTTGAGCCGGCGTCCGCCCCGGCCGAAGTGCATCCGCAGCTCGTCCAGTCCGTGATCCAGCGGGCTGAATAGCAGGCTGACGCGAACGCCTCGCGCATCGAGGTCCATCATGCGCCGCCGGGCGCGCGAGCCCTTATTCACGGCACGGCCATTCGCGTCGCCGGTGAATGACGTGACGGCACTCACGACCGTGTCGACGGCATAGCGGGAAAGGGTTCGCAACACCGGTTTCAGGCTGACTTCGCCGCGCAGAACTTGCGACCATTTTTGCGCGCGAAGCATGGCGCTGAAATGCGCACGTGTCGAGCCCGCGCCGATCTTTGCGGCATCGCACATTCTGAAGCCGACCGGAAAGTCGAATCCCTGGAGATTGACCAGCAATAGCGCCGCTACGGCCGGATTTTTTGTGGCCGCGTGAAGCCCGAGGTAGGCGCCTGAACAGATACCGAACACGGCGACGCGCGGATGTCCTCTGTCGACGGCCCAGTCGACCGCCAGCGAGGTATCCGCGGCGAGCTGATCGTAACTGAGCAAGGACGGGTTCGCGAGCGTTCCCGCGCCGCGGCTGTCGCCGATGCCGTGCGCGTCGACGCGCAGCGAAGCGATTCCCGCCTGGGCCAGCGAGCGGGCCAGCTCGACGTTGAACCGGCCGTCGCCGACATGATGGGTCGCCGCGGTGTTGGCGATGACGACAAGCGGCGAGCGTTCCGAACGGCCTTCCGGTTCGCATAGCATGGCGAACAAACGTCCATCGGCAAGCTCGACCGGCGTCTCGACAATGCCATGCAAACCGACCGGCCGCCGGGAAGGCGCAGAGGCCGCCTGTGCGTCGAATGCGGCGGGCGGAAACGGTGCGGGCGAGCGTGACCCTTCACGCACGAACCATGCTTCGATCGAAGCCAGTGTTGCCTGAGGCAGGACGGCCAGCCATGAGGGCTGCATCGCCTCGGGATATTCGGGAAACGGCAGGGAATCGACCTTTGCGCCGAGCGTGCTGTACAGGTTTGCGAGCTCGTAACTGGGCCCCTGGCTGCCGGCGTGAACGACCAGCAGGCTGCTCGCCGGCACGGACGTGACCCGGCGCAGATCGTAGCGGGTGATGGCTTCGATTGCGTTGCGGCTGAAGCGGTGCCCCAGCACGTCGAATGCGTCGGCCGGCTCGGCATAGCTGGCCACGTGGCGGGCCGTCTTGTCCAGCCACGTTCGCTGCAGGACATCCATTTCCCGCACGAACTGCCGACCAACCACGACTGGCGCGATGAGCGCCACCGTATCGACGCGCGCCGCGCGCGCGGCCTGCGCGGCAATCATCGCGCCAAAGCGGAACCCGACAAGCGCGACGCGCTCGATGCTGGTTGTTCGTCTGAGGAAATCCACGGCTTCAATGGCCTCGTCTACCCATTGGTCTGGTTCAACGAGCTTACCGGTATCGACGGAGTCGCCGGTGCCGGAATAGTCGAATCTCAGTACTGCAAATCCTTGGCCCGCGAGGCGGTCGGCGAGCGATCGCATGGTTTGATGCAGCCATAAAGCCTCATGCCCCAGGGGGCCGCAGAGCACGATCCCTAATTGCCCGTTTTTGTCAGACTGTGACACTGGCTCGTAAAGCCAACCGAAATGTCCGCCGAAATCGACAGGATGCATTTTGAAGTCCACTTTATTTGTCTCTCGGTCCTTGCGGCTACTCATGGCATTTGCCGCGGGGGGCTTTTCCAATGCTTGCGCCTACCATGGTTTTAAGACTTGGAATTTGGCGCTATTACGCGATCTCGCGGTGGGTGTTGTCGGTGCGTTTGCGCACGTAGCCAGCGGAGGCCGAAATGAAAGCCGTTATCAAGGCCTTCGGACGGATATCAGACCCTGGTCGCCATTTCTCGTTATGCGCTGTACATCATGCGGCGCACAGAATATTTTAGTTTCCGTTGAACGGCGGCGCCGTGAATTCACCTGGACGTTTCGTGGATGGCGCTTTTCCCGCTAACGCGATCTGGAGAACCGACTTGCACGACCTCTTGAAGGCCACGCTTAAATCCGTCATGCCACCAGCGCTGCTGCGAGCGCTTCGGCCGAGACAACGAGCCGCCGACGTCTGGGGCGGCGCACGATATGGTCTGCATGGATTGCGTCTGCCGGGAGGTCGGCAGTTCGTCTATCGGCCTTCGACGGCGGACCGCATGGTATGCGAGCAGATTTTCTTTAACCGGGACTATGCAACGGATCATCTGGCGCGCTCGAAAGAGATCGGCGACTTCTACGCGAGCTGTCCCGATCCCATCATTGTCGATGCAGGCGCCAACATGGGCGCTGCAGCGGTCTGGTTTGCGCTGACCTACCCGAACGCCAAGGTCCTCGCCGTTGAACCCGACGCCGCGAACTACGGCTTGCTCAAACTCAACACGGCTTCGTTTCCGTCCGTCTTGCCGCTGAACGCGGCGATTGCGGCAAATAGCGGAACGCTTTATCTGAACGATCCGGGCGTCGGCGCCTGGGGCTATCGCACGGCGGAGCAGCCTGGCGAACGATCCAATGCCGTTGATGCGATGACGCTGGAACAGGTGTTGGCGAAATCGAGCGGCACGCCGTTCATTCTTAAAATCGACATCGAGGGTGCCGAGTCGGACCTGTTTTCACGCCACGCGGCAGTATTGGATCGGTTTCCGCTCGTTATTATCGAATTGCATGACTGGATGCTGCCCCGGGAATCAACCAGCCTTAATTTCTTGAAGTGGCACGTTGAAATGAAACGGGACTTCATTAACTGCGGCGAAAATATTTTTTCTATTTCGAACACGATGAACAATGGGACACGCTAAGTTGTACCCATTGCCGCGGGGTTCGCTGAATCATGTGCCCAGAATGGCTTCAATTTCCGCAACAGCGGTTGTTGTTCCTGTTTCCTGCGCCATCTGTTTTCCTAGCGTAGCGGCTCGCTGCCGGGTCTCCGCACGCTGCGCAAATCTGATCGCCTGTTTAAGCTTTTCCCGGTCCAGCTTGCGCGTTGATACTGAGTCGCCCGCTACGCCCAGGCGGCTCAGTTGATGAGCCCAGAAGGACTGGTCCCCCGCAAACGGCACCGCGACCGATGGCACACCCGCACGGCACGCCGAGTGCGTTGTGCCGCTGCCTCCGTGATGGATAACCAGCGACGTACGTGGAAACAGCCATTGATGCGGTGTTTCTTCGATGATGAGGACATTGTCGGGCAGCGTCATATCGTCGGGCGTGCCGGACCAGCCTGGATACAGGAGCACGCGGCGTCCTTCCGCTGCGTCTATGAAAGCATTCAGTACGGCTTTCCGATCGAATCCGACCATGCTGCCGAATCCCAGATACACAGGCGGTTCGCCGGCATCCAGAAATGCTTTGAGCGTAGCCGGTGGTACCCAGGCGTCTTCCGGGCCCAGCCATTGCCCGCAAAGGCGGGTGTGCGCGGGCCAGTCCTGCGGTTCGGGTAACAGAGCGGGGGAGACGCCATACAGCATGGGATGCGCTGTCCATAGTTTCTGGCGCGGTGGCAGTCCTAACACGCTTCGTCTGGCCTGATTGGTGACTTTGCGGAAGGCGTGCCATAGCAGATTGTTCACGGCCTGATGGCTGAGCCGATTTAACGCCGCGGGGATCCAGCGAGAAGGGAGGAACGGCGAGGCAAATGCCTGTGTCGGCGAGATGGGTATCAGGCCGGCGCCGATTACGCGTATCCCGAGATGCTCGGCCACGGATAAGCCCACGAAGGCGGCGAGGCCCGATACGATCAGCCCGTCGCAACCTATGGCCGCTTCGGCAATCTGTTGCATCCAGCTATGCGTCCTGGCGTTCGCGATGCGCGCCAAACCCGCCGCCGTGGCGTTGACGCCTTTGCCGCTCGACACCAGGTCCCCCAACTCGTCTTTTATGTTGCCGCTCAACGCCGCGTGAGGAACCCCCAAGGCGCGGGCGCTCCCTAGCGTTGCCCCATCAGCGAATAGCGTGACTTCATGGCCTGCATCCATCAAGGCGCGGCACAGCGCAGCCAGAGGTCTCGTGTCGCCTTCTGTGCCGTAAGTCAAAGCAAGGAGTTTCATCGGGATTCCTCTTGTTCTTCGTTCGGCATCCGGGCGCTACCCTGCAGGAAGACATCGATCGCAAGAGCGAACTCACGGCGCAATTCGAGATCCGGCAGTGCCAGCCAACGCATCAGCGCGCCCAGATAAAGATGATGAAATAGCGTGGCGAGATGCACCGCGCTGAGATCGGAGCGGATTTTTCCGTTGTGCTGACTATTTCGGATCATCTGCGTGTACAACGCCACCAGCCCGTCTCCGCCGTCTTCGCCGCCGGCTGTCATGGACGCCTGGATGCCTAAAAAGCAGAACTTCAGATACGGCGGCAGCAATTCCCTGTGCGCGGTGCACCACTGGGCGGATAGATCCAGTAGCGGGGGGACGCCGTCCGCGAATTCCGTCTGCGCGTTCATGCCGAGCGCCAAGCCCTGCAAATCTCGCGCGAGTTCCTGATGGATCCAGGAGGCCAATACCGCTTCCTTGGTTGGGAAATGGTTGTAGAGCGTTCCTCGTGCGACATCGGCCACCTGCGCGATCTGTTCCATCGTCACGGACTCGTATCCGTCCCGCTGAAACAGATCGCCAGCAAGACTTGCCACTCGCTCCAGCGTGCTTTGACGTTTGCGAGCCCGACGCCCGGTCGTATCGATGGTACTCATAGACTTCGATAAATTTGAGCAGAGGTCAAAATTGTACTCTGTTCAATTATCGAGTCAACGCCCGTCTGGCTTGACCGTGCTGAAAGTGAAGGGATGCGAGGATCAGCAATGAAGGCTAAACGTAATATAAATATTACCAAATATTCCTAAAGAAGCCCTGGCGCGGGTCGTTATTCATCGTACAAATGCTGCGACTGCACAGTCGGGCGTATTAGACGAATCCACCGAAAAGAATCCGCAACGAACAGTTGCGTGAAAAACAGGAATGACCAGCAGCGCACGGGGAAACAGCGCGGGCCACGGGAACCCGCGTCTGTATCAATTTCAAATCTGGCCGATCGTTGCCACGTTTACTGCCGCGCCGCGCCGTACCTATGCAATCGGCATATCGGTCGACGATGAAACGGCAATCGCGATTTCAACCGCTGCGAATGGACATCAGGCCGTCACTATCGCGCTGGCTGTCGCAGGAAAGTTGAATAACACCGATCGCCGTTTCAACGTCGAGGCGGCGCGCGCTTCACTCCATCACGCCGGCATTCATGCCCGGGCAATTAGCACTCAGCTGACCTGTACCGATCCCGGCGCTATCAGTGAGCCTGCTGGCGGAATCGGTTCGCGCGCAAACCCGATATGGGCCAATCCGAACTGCGCCGAATCCGGCGCGCTAACAAGATCGACGTGATGAAGAAGAACAGATTCGGCCGGATTGCGCGGCCGCCGAAACCGACGCGCGGATTCGTGGGCGCAGGTTACGCACATTGGCGAACGTTGGGTCGGCTTGTGTCGGTATGGGTCGCGTTGTCGGCAAGCTTGCACGTATCTGCCGCACTCGCGCAGGCAACCGATCCGCTTGGCGAACAGGAGCAGCGCCGCCGTGCAACCAGCAGAAGATGAATAGCGACTACGCGAGCGTTAGCGAGCAGTCGGGCATCAAGGCGGGTGACGCTGGCTTCCAGATCAACGTGCAGGGCAACACGGATCTCAAGGGCACTGTGATCGCGAGCAGCGACAAGGCGGTGCAGGACGGCGTGAACAGCCTGACGACCGCGACGCTCACGCATAGCGATATCGACAATCACGCGGCCTACGATGCATCGTCGGTTGGGGTCTCAGGCGGCTATGGCGGCACGATCGGCAAGGACCAGAAAGGTGTCGCGAACAATACCAATCCGGTGCCAGGGAGTGCATTGCCCAGCGCTGGTGGTTTCTCGGCAGCGCCGCCAGTGGTGCTGGGTGCGTCGGGTGATGCCGGCTCGACGACGAACAGCGCAATCAGCGGCGGGCCCATCACCATTACAGATGGCGCGAAACAGCAGCAACTGACCGGGCAGACGGCGGCGGAAGCCGTTGCGAGCATCAGCCGCGATACGACGGGCACGACCAATACGATCGCACCTATCTTTGACAAGGACAAAGTCCAGGCCGCCTTCGATATCACCAGCCAGTTTATCAATCAGGCAGGCACATTCGTCAGCAATCGCGCGAAGGAAGCGGATGCGGCGAAGAAAGCCGCCAATGATCCAAACCTGACGCCGGACCAGCGCGCAGCGGCACAACAGCAGGCCGATCAGCTTTCGGCCGAATGGGGTCCAAGCGGATCGTATCGCCAGATTCTGACGGCTCTCACGGTAGCTGCTGGTGGCAATGTAACGGGCGGGATGGGCCAGTTTGCGCAGAATGCGACGGTGGCGTATCTGCAGGAACTTGGTGCAAACCAGGTGAAACAGATTGCCGACTCCCTCCAGAGCGAGACCGCGCGCGCCGCACTCCATGCGATTGTTGGTTGCGCAGCCGCAGCCGCAGCGGCCAGCAGCCAAAGTTGCGGCGCGGGCGCGATGGGTGGGGCGAGCAGTTCCCTGATTGGGAGCCTGCTTGAGCCCGCAGGCAATCTGACGGCATCGGAACGCGAAGCGCGCGACAATCTGGTGACGAGCCTGATCGCCGGTATTGCGGCAACGTCGGGCCTGAATGCCGCGACGGCGACCGGTGCCGGCAAGATCGAGGTGGAGAACAATCAGGTATCACTGCTTAATCCATCATCGTCGCCACCGCCGCCGTGGTTGGCGGAACTCCTCAAGTTGCCGGGGTTTAAGGGTGAGACAGCCAGCAAGGGCGACGGCGTCATTACTGATCCGGCGACGGAACTCGATCCGACAATCAAACCGGGCTCATTGATCTACCCGTTGCCCGACGCCAAGACGCTGAATGACTGGATCACGGCGATTATTCCAGATCAAGCGAAGGGACTTGTTGATTATGTATTTACTGCTGTGGGCGGGAGCAACAATCGTCTGCCGATTCCCGAGGTCGTGACAGCTGACAACGGTTTACAAGTTGAATCAAATCCAAAGCATACCCCTGGCATGCAAGGCAACCGCCCCAACGCGGGTACCGAGCCTCGAAATTCGCTTGATCTTTTCAACGCCTCGATTTCAGGTGGCGAACAGACGCGGTACGCTATCGATTCGGATGGCAATATCAACCGGTTTTATTCCAGCAACGGGGTCTATCATTGGACCGGTTCCACTGGTGATACCAGATCACCCGTCGACGTTTCAACCATTCCTATTGCGGTTAAGCGGACCCTCGGATTTAAAGGAAAATAAATGTTAATTGGCAACCCTGATAGTTTTGCGATCTGGTGCGATGCCGTCGATTCATGGTCCACAGATCGTTTTAAGAACGGATGCTTCGCCTATTTCGTTGGGGGAGAACTTCTTTGGTCACTAAAGTCAACGCTCGCGGTTGACCTGAACCTGCTGTCTGGACTGAATTGCATGAAGCACAGCGTTGAAGACGTGCGACTCTTTAACTTGCCCACTTCCAGTGCATACGCAGAACTCGTTGCGCGAGCATTTCCGCCAATGGATTCGGACGCAGCAGATAGCGACTACCGTCACCTGGTTTCGATTGGCAGCCTGCTGGATGACGACAACAATGTCTTTCTTGTGGAGTCGGGAGAACAAGCCAAACTCATTTTCGGTAGTCGTAGCGAAATATCAACCTCGCGCGAAGTAGTCCTGACGCGCGGCGAATTTCAATCTGTGGTACGCGGTGCGATCGCGAAATCAAAAACGTCGTAAAACATGCGTGCGGTATGCGCCGGACACAGCAATGTTGTCGAGCGGAAGCGGTGGCAGGCAAGTCATCGAAAACGGGAACGGGAGGCACCGTCAATAACAGTGGCAATGGGAGCAAAGGTGGAGCAGCCGCGAATGGGGCGCTGGGGGCTGATCTATACAACAGGCAGTTGCATGCGCCAGAAAAGACGCTCGCGCAGAAGATAGTTGCGAATGCAGCGGCGCAGGGCAGTCTGCGGTTTCGAGCCATCGTCTGGTGAGTCCAGGCCATGGTTAGAGCGGCGGCTGCTTCTGCGGGCGCAGCTGAAACCGCTGGTATCTTCATAACTGCTGGATGGCAACGTGGCGCTCGGGGTGAGCGGCACTCGATTTGAGATTGGTGTCAGCCATGATCCACTCATGTGGTGAGTTGATGGTGGTCGGGCACAGCAACCAACGCGAAGTAATTAGACCAAATGTCAAAAAAAAACACTGACCACACTGACCATCGCAACCACTCTCGCGTCAATGCTCGCATTGACCGGCTGCGCCCATCGGCGCGCTCCGGCGGACCAGACCGCCGTGCGACAGCAAGAGACACGGCAACTCCAGGCGGAAAAAGCCGCTGATCCGAATGCAGCGAAGCTGACGTTCACCTCCAGCGGAATGCCGATGGGCGTCATGTTTGGGAAGAGCACGTCGACACAGGCGTGCAGCGGCTTCGAGCCTGTCGGCCACGTTTTCCACAGCGGCAGGGAGGTTTTGCTGCCGGGGATTGCGAACTTGACGGAGAAACTCAACAAGGCGCTGCTTCGTAACGAAACCTCGCGGGAGCAATATGTACAGCCCGGTGTACCCGTCCAGGTGAAAGGTCTTTTCGGGGCTGAAGTGCCAGACCGCCATTCCGATTCATGCGGACCGATTGTCACGTCGTTCACACCTGAACAGGGACGAAAATATCACGTTGACTTCGCTTTCCAGGGGACGAGCAGTTGCTCGCAAAGCGTGATGGATATTACAGACCCGGATCATCCTTCTCCCGTGGGTCGCCCTGTTGCATGTCCGAAAGGACAAGACTATCTAGCGCTGGACAATGTGAAGAAGAATTTTCTGGAAGTCGATCATGAACGGCAACTCGAGGATTCGCGGCAACAGGAGGTGGCGGCAACGTCCGACGCGGACAAGGCGTCGGCGATGAAAAAGGAGGCCGCCGCACTGGATTCCCTCGGTCGATCGAAGGAAGCGCTCGAGGTTATCGATCGCGCAATGGCCCTGGCGAAGGGAGAAAACAACCGGGATCTGATCGCGACGAAGGCAGGGATTCTGTTCGCACTGAATGATCCGCAGACTACGTTGACGCTCCTCGCGCCCGAGATCGACAACACGCGAAAACGGGCTGCGAGCCAACCTTCTGTGCAGCGGGCTGTGGTATTGGGCACCTACACAGAGGGATTCGTCACGGCCACATTCGCGCACATGCAACTGGAGCAATGGCGAGAAGCCATCGATACGCTTGCGGATGCGCAGTCCCCCCTTGAAGGTCCGAGCTTCCTCGCCTACCGGGCAGTGCTTTACCGGTACATCATGGCGAGAGGGCAGAATCCGTCGCTAGCCAATACCACACTTGAACGCGATGCAGCGTATTACGCCGAGCATGACAGCGGTCACTACGGCGCCTTGCTGCGTATGTAGCGAGGGGACGGAACGACGCTGGAAATGACCGCAATTCTTGCTCGCATGTCTGGCGTCGACCAGCAGGAGGCGCGAGGTGAGGTGCTTTTCTACCAGGGCGCGTACTGGAAGTTCGTTAAAGGAAGTGCGGCCGGAGCCAGCTCTGCGCTTGTCGAGCTTAACCAGCTTGCGCCCTACGGAAGTATCGAATGGATCTACGGTCAACGCGTGCTGCAGTGAGTGATGCGCCATGACCGTTGCCCGGAATTCCTTCGGATAGTTCCTGGCCAGGTCAGCGTCCTCCATACCTTCGTTTTTGCGCGCAACACAAGGGGGAAAGCGGAGACGAAGGCGAAGCATCGGCACCGCGCAATCTCGAGGCATAGGGCCGATGCGGCCGGTCAAGGGCGTCTCGCAGATGTGCAGGCCCGCTTCGACGACGCCCGCTTCGGTGCCTTCTTGCCGCAGGCAACGGAGCATCACCTTGAAGACTTGAGCGTGCGCGTGAAGCCGTTGTCGATCGTGGTCTCGATCGACAACGCCGGCACGCGTGCCGGACGCGATCTGAACATTGCGAGCCAGCAGGACACCAACACCTACGACAGCAAGCAGACGAGTGCTGGTATCCAGATGAGCCTGTGCATCCCGCCGATCTGCTATGGCACGACGGTTCAGGGTTCGGCGAGCATGAGCGATCAGACCATCAAGGACCGATACCAGTCGGTTAACCAGCAAAGCGGTTTCTTTGCAGGTAATGGCGGTTACAACATCAACGTCGGCAGCCATACGCAACTGGACGGTGGGGCGATCGCCAGCACGGCGAGCGCCGACAGGAACACGCTGTCGACGCAGACGTTCGGCTTCACGAATCTGCAGAATACGGCGAGTTACTCAGGTTCGTCGCTTGGTTTTAGCGCGAGCGGCGCGGCGGGTATGAGCACACCTAACGGTGTCAGTTTCACGCCGCCAGTGAAGGCCGCCAACAACGCGCCGGGGCCGGCGAACTCGGCAGGATTCGGGCCGAGCGGGTTCGGTACAGCGGGGACGAGTAGCGATGCCTCGGGCACGACGTATGCCGCGGTGAGTCAGGGGAAAATTACGGTTCGTGGCGATGCAGGGACTGGTCGCGACAGTACCGAGGGCTTGAGCCGCGACACGGCGAATGCGAATGGCTCGGCGCAGAACACGTTCGACGCGCAAAAGGTCCGCAACGACATGGCGATCCAGCAGGCTACCGCGCAGGTGGGCATGCAGGTGGTGGGGGATGTGGCGACGGCGCTCGAGAGTAGCGCGAGGGACGAGGTGAAGGGGGCGCAGTCGCGACTGGATGCTGCAAAGGCAGCCGGTGACGATGCCGGTGCGCAACAGGCCCAGGCGGATCTTGAAGCGGCGAAGACGCAGCTGACGTTGTGGGCTAACGACGGAGCGGCCCGGATTGGCGCACACGCGGTCGTGGCAGCGGTCTGCGCTGCACTGGGCGGTGGGAACGTGCTTGGCGCGGCAGGTGGCACGGTGGCTGGCGACGTGGTTGGCAATGCGGTGAGCAACGCGCTACCGGACAAGTTGGGTAGCAATATTTTGTCGAATATTGCGGCTGGCGCGGCCGGCGCTGCGGCGGGCGGGGCATTGGGTGGGTCGTCGGGGGCGATGAGTGGGGCAAATGGGGCGCTGGGCGCGGATCTCTACAACCGGCAGTTGCATCCGGATGAAAAAGCGGCGATTCACGCGAAAGCCAATGGCGACACTGCAGAAGAGAAACGCCTGACTGCCGCCGCCTGCTACGAGGTGCAATGCTGGGCGCAGTACTCGCCGTCCAGCGACGAATGGGCGGCGAACTACGTGAGCCCGGAGCAGGCTGCAAAGCTCGGTCCGGAAATGCAGTGGGTGCAGAACCAGAATGCATCGAACGGGCTGTTTAATTACACGCTCTCGCAGCAGTGGTTGGATACCGCGAGCAGTCAGGTGAATATGGCGGTGCGTGGTGCGACGAACCTGGCAGACCAGTTTGCAGTATTGATGAAAGCTGGCGCTCAGGCAAAGATGTCAGAATCCGCAGTGAGCCTGATAGCCCAAGGCACCGCGAACGGGCTGAACGCGGTTATTGGCGTGGGAGGTGGGCAGCCGCCTGCGGCGAGTCCGGGGATGGTATTGGTCGATTCGATGGTCGAACAAGAATTGAAGAGGAATATTAATGAAAGTTTCCGAGATCTTGAGTCAAGAGGGGCCTGAATTCGATTGACCTTGATGCGACGATTGAGGGGGTGTTTGTTATGGAGCGTGGTGTAGGATATTTTGTGGAAACGATCGATGATATAGAAAACAAACATTGTGCTGTAGTTGTTGATCATGATGGTTTGGAAAAATGTTTGCTTTCGAGTGTGCCTGCTTATGGCGGCGGTAAGTATAGCTACTGCGATCAAGCAGAAGTTTCAGGGATCGTTAAAGAGATCGGAGGTTCTGATTTCCCCCGCGTCATTGGACAAATTCGCAAGCTCACAATCTATAAATACGGAGGGCCGATGAGTGTCATGCTATGAAGTGTGTGACGCGAGCCGATGGTTCTGACGGCCCTGCGGTCCTCGCGCGTGGACCAATTGCGTTCTTCGTAGTATTGGGATCAGGCGCGAGCACTTGTTGGACGTTGGCGCGCTTAAGGTATCAAGTGCATTAAGGTCAGGGAAGGGCAGACTGCGGGATCGAAAACGGTCAGCGTCGCAATTGCTCGACGTACTGGGCGTCGGCGGCGCATGGATGGTGATGTGGGCTACCGGGTGAGCGGTGCATGATTGGAGATTCGTGTCGGTCATGGTCGATTTCTGTGGTGAGTTGGTGGTGGTCTGGCACAACAATCAACGTGACTTAACAAGACCAAATGTCAAAAAACACTAACCACACTAACCATCGCTACCACTCTCGCGTCAATGCTCGCATTGACCGGCTGTGCCCATCGGCGTGCTCCGGCGGACTAGACCGCCGTGGGGCAGCAAGAGACGCGGGCACTCCAGGCGGAAAACGCCACCGACCCGAATGCAGCGAAGCTGACGTTCACCTCCAGCGGAATGTCGATGGCCGTCGAGTACTGAACGAGCATGTCGACGCAGGCTTGCAGCGGTTTCGAGTCGGTCACGATCGAGTCAATTTACCTGGGGGCCGATACGAGGCCCAGCAGCTTTAACATGACACCCACCATTGGTATCGGACGTCTAGTAACGCGCCTGGAA
Organism: Paraburkholderia fungorum; assembly: GCF_046026025.1. Taxonomy (GTDB): domain Bacteria; phylum Pseudomonadota; class Gammaproteobacteria; order Burkholderiales; family Burkholderiaceae; genus Paraburkholderia; species Paraburkholderia fungorum_E. Next base: position 88,942 of record NZ_JAQQFL010000010.1, read on the forward strand.
GTTGAGGTGGAGAGTCGGGACATTGAGATTGGTAAGCAGATCGGACGGATTTTGTGCGATGTAGCCCCCAATGGGGGCTGGGCGAGGAAGCAGTGAGCTTTAATTCCTACACGATTGCAACATCGGCGTAAGGGGTGCGCTCCCTGGGTTGATGCCGGAACATTCAGTCGCCGGCAATCTGTCGCATGTCCAATTTGCCCAGCTTTGCCGCAAGCTGGATTTTCGCGTTATGCCAGTTGGTCAACGCCTGTATCCGTCGCTCCTGGGCGTTGGCGAGCGCGGTCTGCGTATTCAGCAGCTCAAGAATGCTACTCACGCCAGCCTTGTAGCGACGCTCGGCAGCGTCGTATGACTGCGTGGCGACGTCGAGCATCGAAAAGCTGTTCGTCACATTCTGCGTGGCTGTCTTTAACGCGCGATAGCTGGTCCAGACATCCAGCGCTACCTGCTGCTGCACTTCGTCGACAGCATCGCTTTGCCGTTCGGCTTCAGCCTCGGCTTGGTGGATCTGATAGTGGCGGGTCAGCCCTTCGAACAACGGGATGCTCAACTGCACTCCGATATACACATCATGCCCGGTCGCCGGATACGTCGGAATGCCGAGTCCCAGACTCGCCGGCTGATTGTTGCGGCTGTACTTGCCGACGAGACTCAGGCTGGGTAACCCTTCAGCGCGCGTTTGACTGACTTTCGCCGTTGCCGCGTCGAATTCCGCTTGGGCGGCAATGACGCCCGGATGGGTGCGTTTAGCATCGGCGATCAGTTCCGTCACCGATTTATTGAATACCTCATCGGGCGGCGTCGTTTCGGTCACGGGTGGCACGGCAAGCGGCACGTTCGGATCGAGCCCGATGTCGGAAGCGAGTGTGCCGAGCGCCGCATCAACGTCACCTTCTGCCTTCGTGCGGTTAAAGACAGCCTGTTCGTGCTGCGTTTTTGCCTGAAGCACGTCGGTGATCGGCGCGACGTTTCGGTTGACCCGCATGCTGGCCGCTGCCAAGCTGTCACTGGCCGTTTTCTCAACATTGCGCGCCGCATCGAGCGAACCCTCGGCTGCCTGCGCGGCATAGTAGTCTTTGGCGACGGTCGCGAACTCGGTCTGCAGCGTAGCATCCTGTGTGGCACGCGCGGCGGCCAGCAATTCCGATGCATTCCTGAGTGCGGCCGATCGCGCGCCGAAATCGTATAGCACCCAGTTCAACGAAACGCTTTCTGAGCGCACGGTCGCGGTCGTGCTGGAACTCAGTTGAGGCTGGCCCGTGACGTCCGTCGCCGAGCTATCCCGTACGCCCTGCCACGATGCCGAGACCGTCGGCAGGTAGGCGGCACGCCCGGCACCGACGGCCGCCGCACGCGCCTTGACGTCGGCCCATGCCTCGCGCGTTTTGGGGTTATTACACAAGCCGCGCTCGACCGCTTCAGCCAACATCAACGGACTGCCGATCGATGTGAATTGACAGGGGCTGATGCTGCCGATAAGCCCTGCACTGGCCGTCGCAGAAATATTGCGTTCGGCCAGCAACGGATCGATGGCGAACGCATGCGCGTGCGCGGCCAGCATTGCGGCCGTGCTGACATATCGCAGCACGCTTTTCGCGTGATTTGCCCCAATTGCACCTGATACCTTACGGGTCGGCTCACTGGCGGCACTGGCGGCACCGGCGTCCCGGCGCACCCGTGGCCAGCGCAATATCAATGAACGCGTCCTATCGACGTAAGAAAGCATTTTCAACGTCCGAGTCACTGATTCGGGAACGCGATCTTGAAGATCTGCGCTCCGCGTCCTTGCGTAGCGGCATAAAGGCTACTGCTGCTGTCGCTGGCCAGCGAGTTGATAAGGTCCGCGGGGGTCGTGGACGGAAGCGAAACGACGCTACCATCGCTGGCGATACGGTCGATTACCTGACATCCCGACGTGTAGACGCTTCCCGACTTGTCTACAGCGATTGTGCCTGCCGCTGACAACTGGCTGGCGATCGTCGTCACTGTGCGGCCCGGCGCAATTTTTCGAACCGTGTCGATACTTCTCACGTACAGATTGTCGTTGCTGTCAATTGCCCGATTGGATACCCCCGTGAAACTGACGGCAGTACCTGCACCGTCCTGATTGCCGCTGGTACCACTGCCGGCAAAGACCGTCCAGGTGTTGCTGCCGATATTGAACTTCGCGATACGGTCGTTCACGCTGTCTGCCAGAAACAGCGCTCCCTTGCGGTCCATCACGAGACCGCCAAAGCCAGTCGATGAAGTGACGCTGGGGTTTTCCCAGTTCGCGAACAGTTGCTGGGAAACGCCGGACGTCAAGAAGTCATACAGAGACGCTCCCCATGTGACCGGCGAGGTACCATTGACCGACCCGCCGCCAGACCCATATACATTTCTGGCCGGGTCTATAGCAACGCCGTCCCAGCAGCCCTGGTTCGTCAGTGTTGTGACCACCCCCGCCTGCTTCACCTTCCGCAGGGCGCATCCATCGAACAGGACAACGTTACCAGACGAGTCAATCGCAAGCCGGCCGCCGCCCCAGAAAACGGCGGCTGCTCCTGTCCCGTCGACATGGGCCGCGTCTGCGGCCGCAGAACCAGCTAGGCTGGTGACAGAGAGCTGAACATTACCGGAGGTCGACGCTGTTGTAACAACATTGGTCGCAGGGCCTGTGGCACTGGCAGACACCGTAACGAACACGCCTGCCTGAACATATACAGTATTCGACGACCCACTAACGGTAGTGAACGTGCCGTTCGGTCCTCCAGTAATGACGGTTCCAGCAGGCACGTACACGGTCATGTTTGCCTTCATCTGTATGCCGACTCCCGGCGCCAGCGTGGCAGATGCGGAGGACGAAGTCGATGTGGTAGATGCGGTGGAACCAGAGTTGATAGATCCCCCGCCACACGCATTTAGAAGTACGCCGAACGACAGCGCGAAAACTGCACGTAGAAAAATCCGCATGTAAGTTGCTCTTCTTTGTATATGACTAGAGTCGGCGGCGAACTGCGTCGACTCCAGTCATGCTGCTAATTTCCGAGCCGTCACGCCATACTGGCGGGTGCCGGACCATATATGTGCTCAGCGTTCCCGCATGCTTTCCTGCGCGCCCTCGACAAGCGGTCCCATGAGGTACTGCGCGACGCTTTGTTTGCCTGTCTTGATTTCCGCGCTCACGGACATGCCCGGTGTGAGCGCGATCCACTTCTTTTCGATCCGCATCCGGTTGGTCGCCAGGCGAATACGTGCGGTGAATGCCAGCCCGAGCTTTTTATCCTGTACCGCGTCGTTTGATAGCGACACGACTTCCCCTTCCAGCATCCCGTAGCGGGTGTACGGAAACGCGTCGAGCTTGACCGCCGCGCGCTGGCCGACGTTGACAAAACCGATGTCCCTGTTCTCGATGGTCGCCTCGACCTCAAGCGCATCATCTGGCACGACCTCCAGCAGTGCCTGAGCGGTTGTCACAACACCACCGAGCGTATGCACCGCAAGCTGCTGCACCGTGCCAGAGACGGGTGCGGTCAGACTCAGGAGCGCTGCGCGGGTGTGCGCCTTGGTCTCGTCATTTCGGCTCTGTCTGAGTTGCTCGTCAGCTTTCCCCAGTTCATCAAGCTGCTCACGTCCGAACTGCGACGTCGTGGCCTCAATTTCTGCACGCTGCTCCGCAATTCCGGCTGCAAGTTCGTGCGCGTGACTCTGCTGCGCAGCGAGGTCATGTTCCTTGTCCAACGCGGTCTGTTCCTTGTCCAGATAGTCGTTCGGGGCCACGTACTTGCCGACTGACAAGGCCTTGTAATCGTTGGCCTGTGCTCTGGCGAGTGGCGAAGTCGCGGCAAGTCCTGCGATCTGCTGACGCGTGCTGTCGAGTTCAGCCTCACGCTTTGCCAGTTCGGCGCGGGCTGCGGTCAGCTTGTCCCGATATTCCCGATACGTGCCCTCTGCCTGCCGCTGCGCTTCCTGTTGACGCTCACCCGGAGCGCCGTCAACGCGTGCAACCTGAGGCGATGCGCTGGTTCGCCGCGCGTCCAGCAGTGCCTGCGCCCGGGCTGCCGCGAGTGCGGCGTCCAGCCTCGCTGACTTCGCCTTGTCCTCATCAGCGGCCGCCTGCGCGGTGTCGAGTTTCAACAGAAGCTGCCCGGCGATAACCCTCTGTCCGTCCTGCACTGCGATCTCGCGTACCACGCCAGTCGTCGCGGGCTGGATAACCTTGACGCGCGCATTCGGAACGAGCTTACCCTTGGCGCTCACAACAATATCGAGCCGGCCGAAGATCATGAGACTCAGCGTGAGAATCGCTAGCGCCACGATGACGCGGATCGCCCGAAGGGGCGCGGGATGAACGGGTGTCTCTGTGAGCTCAAGATGCGCGGGCTGAAACGCCAGTTCGTACTCGAGCCTCTCGCGCGTATCGAGTTGCTGGCGGATCGACCAGGCGCTGCGCCAGACCGAGGCATAGCGTCGGCACAGATCGAGCAAGGCCTGAAAGCGGATAAGCATGTCGGTCCTCATCCGTTCTGCAACGAAATGAGGTGCGCGTAGTAGCCACGCATGCCCAGCAGTTCATCATGCAGACCCTGCTCGACAATTTTCCCCTTGTCCATGGCGACGATCTGGTCGGCGTGGCGAACAGCCGTCAGCCGGTGCGCGATGATGATGACCGTGCGGTTCGCGCAGATCGCCTTCATGTTGTTCTGGATGATGCGTTCCGTCTCGAAGTCGAGTGCGCTCGTTGCTTCGTCAAAAATCAGGATGCGCGGATTGGTTAGCAACGCCCGAGCGATGGCGAGTCGCTGCCGCTGTCCGCCCGACAGGTTTGAGCCGTGTTCGCCGACGATGGTGTCGTAGCCTTGCGCCAGTTCGCAGATGAAGTCGTGCGCCCCAGCCAGCTTCGCGACATGGATCACGGATTCGAGCGGCGTGCCCGGATCGGTTAGCGCGATGTTCTCGCGCACCGACCGGTTAAAGAGCAGGTTTTCCTGCAGGACGACGCCAATCTGCCGGCGCAGCCACACCGGGTCGGCCAGGGCGAGATCGATGCCGTCGATGCGCACCGTCCCGTGGTCCGGCAGGTAAAGCCGTTGCAACAGCTTCGTGAGGGTGCTTTTGCCCGATCCCGAGCGGCCGACAATGCCGATCACCTGTCCGGCGCGAATATCCAGCGAAACACCGTCGAGTATCGGGGGGCCGTCGGGCCGGTACCGGAAACGGATGTTCTCAAAACGGATGTCGCCCTGAATGGCCGGCAGTGCCTGACGGCTCGGCGGGACTTCGGTGCGCGAGTTGAGAATATCGCCCAGCCGGTTCATCGAGATACCGATCTGCTGGAAATCCTGCCATAGCTGGGCAAGCCGCAGCACGGGGGACGCAACGCGCTGCGACATCATGTTGAAAGCTATCAGCGCGCCCACGGTCAGCCTGCCGTCAATCACGAAGCGTGCACCGAAAACAAGCGTGGCGAGCGTTACCAGCTTGCCGACGTACTGGATGAGCTGCTGACCAATATTGCCAAGCTGGGTCACGCGAAAGCCCGCAGCCACGTAAGCGGCGAGCTGTGACTCCCACCGCTTGATGAACTGCGGCTCGACAGCCATCGATTTGACCGTCTCGGCCCCGGACACCAGTTCGACGAGAAACGATTGATTGTCCGCGCCGCGCGCGAATTTCTCATTCAGGCGGCGGCGTAACGCAGGTACGAGCATGGCGGAGATGCCTGCATAGATTGGTAGCGACAGGGCGACGATGAGCGTCAGCCAGACGCTATAGATGCACATCACGGCAAGAAACACGACCGAGAAAACCAGATCGATGACGGCGGTGAGCGCCTGACCGGTCAGGAAGTTGCGGATGTTTTCCAGTTCGCGTACACGTGCTACCGTATCGCCGACACGGCGTGCCATGAAATAGTCGAGTGGCAGCGTAATAAGGTGGCGCATTAGCCGCGCCCCGAGTTCTACGTCGATGCGGTTAGTCGTATGAGAAAACACGAAATTGCGCAGCGCGGTGAGCATGACCTCGAAGGTTGCGCTGAGGAAGAGGGCGATCGCGACGACGGTCAGTGTGTTGTAGGTGCGATTGACCAGCACTTTGTCCATCACCACCTGAAACATCAGCGGCGAGACAAGACCGAAGATTTGCAGGATCAGCGAGACCCCGAGTACTTCGAGCAGCAGACGCCGGTATTTGACGATCGCGGGAATGAACCACGAGAAGTCAAAGCGAGCCAGTTCACCGGCCAGCGCCGCCCGGGAAGTGAACAGGATCATCCGGTCGGTAGTGCGCGCAGCCAGTGTGTCGAGCGGTACAACAGTGGGGGCGGTCGCATCGGCTTCGAAGACCAGCAATGTTTTGCCGTCGCACTTCGCAATGATGAAATGGCGGCCGGTCTTATCCAGTGCAAGAGCCGGCAGCGCCACGCGATCGAGGCGCTCGGGCCGAAGCGGCACGATTCTCGCCTTCAGTCCAAGCGAGCGGGCACTGAGCACCAGGGCATCGCTGTCAAATGCCTCGCCGCCTTTGCCTGCCGCGTGTCGTAACTGTGCAGCACTGGCCGCGACGCCGTGAAAGCGCGCAATGATGACCAGGCATGCCAGCGCCGGATCAACATCGGGCGGGGGCGCGGGTTGATCGGTTGAGTCGTGCACATTCACTTTTTATTTACATCCTCTGCATTGCGCGCGATCATGGCCAGCGCAGGAAAAAGCGCACTCAATGTGGGCGAGCCGCATCCGCGATGTGCGAGATCGCGGATGCGCGGGCCAATCGAAGGTGGCGTCAGTGTGCGCTTGCTGCCAGCATCGATTCCTGCGTGGCCGCAGCACTGACCAGAACTGAACTTGCCGCCGGCTGGGCGCCGTACGATGCCATGCCAGCAATCAGTTTGTTGATCTGGATGTCCGCCAGACCCGCGTCCGCTGCCGGTGCGCTTTGCGTGGCGTTTGGATTGAACATCAGGTTGACGCCCGCGATATCGCCCGTATTGCCGTTCGCGTAGGTGAACGTGCTCTCGACCAGAATCTGATTGCCGTTGCTGTTCTGATCGACCTGTGTGCCGTTCAGATTGATCGACGCGATGCCGAGTTGATCCAGGTTATATAGCTGGCCACTTTGAAATTCGCCAGTGCCGGTTGTATCGACCCAAACCTTAAGGCTGTTCCACAATGCGTCGCTCGCCGTGAGTGAGTCGTCGACTGAGCCGTCGACCTGTTGTGCCAGTCCTTGCAAGGCCCCGAAGCCTGCCACGAGCTGACTGTCCTGCGTCACGACCGTAGTGTTGGCAGCGTCATTCGGGTCGTAGACGATATAACCTTCGCCCGCCGTGCCCCAGCCGGTCTGTACCTTCTGCCCGTTATTCTGCATATCGAACGATACAGGGGACGCAGACAGCGCGGTCGTTTCGACCGACCCTCCGTTCAGATTGAGCATTAGCGGATCGTCGGCAGTCCCGCATACAACTATGTTATAGGTGCCATCAGGGTTGTAGCCCGTCCCGGAGCAATCGTCTAAGGGAAGATCATATCCGGGCAGTTGACCTGCAATATTAGGATCGCCATTCCAAACCCCTCCGTTCGTGAAGGAACCACCAGTTCCACCTACGCCCGGATTGTAGTCGGGAAAATAGACTCCGGGAGTTGACGGCGCCGCAGGGTTCAGCGGGCCGTACGTGCCGGAGAGTGAGGCACCGGATACATAGGAATAGGCATTGGGGTTGTTGTAGGAAACGGCATTGTTCGAGGTCACAAAGTTGCCGGTGGTGTCATTGAGATCGATCTTCTGGTTACTTGCGATGATCGTATTGCCGGTACCTCGAACCACGATGTCCGCCTGGACGACCGGGTTCGACGAGAGCAGCGTTGCTGCATCAATCGTGTTTCCGTTCCCGTAGATGTAGATGGTCTGGCCCATGTTCTGGCTACCGAGTTGAATCACACTGTCTGTCGCATTGATCGTGTTATTTACGCCATTATCAAGCACGACTGAATTGGATCCAGCGTAGAGCATGTTTCCGGTGCCGTTGATTGCAACGGCACTATTGGAGCCCGAGTTGATTGAGTTACCCGAACCCAATAGCGTGAGGGCCGTATTCGCCCCCGTATTGATGGTCGAACTTGTCGCAGTCACCTGATAGCCATTGCCATCAAGCAGGTCGAGAGTTTTACCCGTACCGGCAAGATTGACGACATCGTTGCCGCCAGAAATCTTGACGCCGTTACCTTGGACATTAGCTGTGCCGTTGTTGCCGAGCAGGTTCAGGTTGGCATTCGTCGCGGTGGCAAACGCATCGGCGACGTCGTTCGTACCCGTGACGCTCACGGTGTCATTGGCACCCAGTGCGTTTCCGAAATTCCCACTACCGGCCAGGTTATCCGTGTCGTTGTTGCCGAACAGGTTCAGGTTGGCATTTGTCGCGGTGGCAAATGCATTGGCGACGTCGTTCGTACCCGTGACGCTCACGGTGTCATTGGCACCCAGTGCGTTTCCGAAATTTCCACTGCCGGCCAGGTTATCTGTGTCATTGTTGCCGAACAGGTTCAGGTTGGCATTTGTCGCGGTGGCAAACGCATTGGCGACGTCGTTCGTACCCGTGACGCTCACGGTGTCATTGGCACCCAGTGCGTTTCCGAAATTTCCACTGCCGGCCAGGTTATCTGTGTCGTTGTTGCCGAACAGGTTGAGGTTGGCATTCGTCGCGGTGGCAAACGCATTGGCGACGTCGTTCGTACCCGTGACGCTCACGGTGTCATTGGCACCCAGTGCGTTTCCGAAATTTCCACTGCCGGCCAGGTTATCTGCGTCGTTATTGCCGAACAGGTTCAGGTTGGCATTCGTCGCGGTGGTAAACGCATTGGCGACGTCGTTGGTACCCGTGACGCTTACCGTATCACTGGCGCCCAGTGCGTTTCCGACACTCCCATTGCCGGCCAGGTTATCCGTATCATTGTTGCCGTTCAAGATCGCGGAATCGCTGCTGCCGGAGTCATTGACGGTTGTGCCTGTTCCAGTCACGGTTGTGCTGTTCGAGGACCCGCTTACGTTCAGGCTGGCGTTACTGCCTGCTGTAAGCATGTTCGAACTCCCCGCTACGGTAGCGCTGACACCGTTGGCGATATTGACCTGAAAGCCGTTGACGTCGGAGACGACGCCTTGTCCGCTTACGTATTCGGCGTCGGTCGCACCGTTCATGGCCAATAAAACGCCGCTTGTCTGAACGCCTTGCGTGTTCTCTTCGTTGTACTGGAAGGCAGTTGCCCCGCCGAGAGTACTGGTATTTTCAACTAAAGTATCGCCGGCTTGGCCCGGCATGACGATCACAGCGTTACCGTTTGGATCGTTCATGTCGAGTTGTTGCATCTGAGTGCTTTCTTCGAGCGCGCCACCCATTAGGGCTTCGCTAACCGACCCGAGATAGTTCGTTAGCCAATTAGCAGCGCCTATCGTCACCTGCGCGCCGGCGGCCACCCCTCCGAGTATGTCGGCCGCACCTGCAATGTAGCCGAACACTTGCGCTGCGGGACCACTAACGCCTGCGGCAGCTGTTGCGGCCGCGCCTGTAACGCTAGATACATCGGATATCAGCCCAGCCATGGCTTCAGCTTGTTCGCCGGTGTTGCCGCTTGCGAGAGCGTTTTGGTAGGCGGCTAGATCGGTTTGGTAGCTTGCCATACCGCTTATGTACCCCGTGCCCCGGGAAATAGCGGAGTAGCCAGGAGCTTCTGAAAATGCTGTAGCCGCTGATGTAAGGCTGGTTGCTGCGGTTACGACGTCATCCATTGAACCGTTGCCAGAAGCAACGTTTTTCACCGCAGTCGTGAAACTGCTCCATGCACCAACAAAAGTCGCAGCGCTCGCACTAGTTTGAATTACGGTTAATCCGGGCATTTTCCTCTACCTTTGAGATTAGTTGGATAAATTAGTGACTAAGCGAAACCCCAAGGTGCTCTCGCGAACGCTTGTTTTGAAGGCAAGTCGACTGGCTGATCGGACGCCAAACGGTACGGTCACCCAGCTTGCTCCACGTACAACCTTCATCCGACAGTCTGGGGCGCCTACAGCAGGCGGAGCAGGAAGAGAATCGTGATATCCAATGTGCGAGCAATCTGATACCCATTGATAGGCGTTGCCCAGCATGTCGAAGAGGCCCCACGGGTTCGATTTGAACGATCCGACCGGAGCCGTGTGTGCGTAACCATCGTCACAGTTCACATGTGGCCCATCGGGCCCAGCCTTTTCTTCCGACAGATCACGTGCATTTTCGTATGCACATTGCTGAGTCCTATCGCTGCCCCAATACATTGGAGTGGTTGTCCCAGCTCTTGCAGCGTATTCCCATTCTTCCTCCGTAGGGAGGCGATAAGATTTCAATTTCGCGGTTGATATTTTTGAGTTAATCCACGCTATAAATTTCTGAGCATCGTCCCACGAGACGCAGACTACAGGGTCTTGGTCCGTCTGCTTGAATCCCGGGTTTTGCCAGTCTGCATCAGCATCGAATACCCAGCCGTATCCCTTGAATATTTTGCAGCCCTTTCCGGAAAAGCCAGTTTCTTTGGCAAAAAAAGAAAACTGATGCTTGGTTACACTAAATTTGGAAATTGCAAATGATTTAACGCTAACTTGATGTTGAGGCGATTCATACGAGTACATGGACTGGTACCCCTTCGCTCCAAGAAATTCCTCGGTAGTAGCTCCCATAGAATAGCTACCTGATTGAAGCACGACCATTTCCGAACATGCATCACAGTCCTTGAAGTGTCGAAGCTGAGTACCTTCGGATCCTAGTGCATTCGCTGCGATCGCAGCAGTCGGCGCTAGTGAAATTAGCAGAAGGAAGCGACTCGAACGTCTGAGTTTCGATAGAAAGTACATCGCCAAGAGCTTTACCAAAACTGCTCTATAACTGTAGGGAGAAGATAGGAAACCTAATTTCATTGAGATCCCTTTAAACTTTTATTTCCGGCAGCTTCGCTCGGAGCGTCAGCTAGCAAGACTTGGAAGGTGATGCGGTAGGTCATCCTGCCAGCATCGTTCGAACAATTGCTGGACTTCGTCGGGGATGCCAATGGCACTACGTTACGCTCGGTATCTGGTCAAGGCCGCTAACGGTATAAATTCTTACGGTCAGATTAAGGGGGATCATTTAACGCCATAAAAAATTTTGATAATCTAATGCGATAAATTGACAAGCAGTAATCTAGGTCGGATCCCCAAACAGCACCGGTTTTGCTTCGTCTTTCAGACATGGCGAGCCTGCGTCGTTTTGATAATTTCATTTGTTTCGGGTGATTTCAGCGGGGCCTACCACTCGTGAAATCGGATGTTCGCAAGATTCCCTGCCTGTGGCTTCAGAGCTCGCTGCCATAGGCATTCATGGTCTCGCCGCCTCCGATCAGACTCGACACATTACCACTGCCTGACATGTCGCTGGCGCCGAGGGAACTACTGGTGTCGCTGATGTCTATCTGGCACGACACGTCAACCTGTTTGACTTGGCGTCCCAATTTCGGGTGCCTACGCGGAAATTTCATCTTGACCTGCACGTCGTCGGTTAGCTAACGCGTTCTCGAAGCGGCACGATTATCCTACGATGATTTTTTGAATTTATAATGTAATAAATATGAATATAAATTGTAATGTTTTGACATATTTCAATTAGTTTCGTTAGTAAGTAATAGTAACGATGAGGGGGAAGTAAAGCAGACTCGCAACATTTTGTCCAGAGAAATTCAAAACCTGAATCCTCGGGGTTTATTCCGTGTTGCCCGCGGTGTGGGCTAGTTTGGGGCCGGGCGCTGGCGCGTGCAGTTGTGTGCCGCGCAGCCTGCAGCGAAGAGTTCATTTGGCAGTCTCTGACCCGCCTGCGCGCTTCGCTTGTGGGGTGGATTTAATGCAGGGGTAGGCGCAGGCATCAGGCCCACGCCACAAGCCGCTCATGGTGAATTCTGACGCGTTGAAATGGTGCGTTTTGATGCGCGGCTGGTGCGCTTTGACGCAAGGGGTGAAACAGGAGAGGTGCGTTCCGATGAGGAGCCGGGGCTTATCCGGTAGGGCCACAGGGAAAAGGTAGCGGGTGTAACCGGGACATAAAAAACCCGCCTAAACCGATGATGTCAAATAACCCAAGCTACTCCCGTCTTTAATGCGCAATGACTAAACAGCATTGCGCAATCACAGAAAACGCAGCGCGCGCCACTAAAGTTTTTTAAAAAACTGCCGATAAGGCGGCTAAGTTGTTGAGTAAAAATCCAAAATAAGCGGTTCCACCGGCCGCACCGAAGAGGCCCGCGCGTGCGTCTGCATGTCGGGAACGATAACTATGCAACGCCGAAACAATGGACGCGAGTGCAGTCACGTCCTGAGCGCATTCCGATGCTCGCAAATCACATGCGCCGCAAGCACCAATATTTGCCAGCTCACTCATGGCGGGCCATGTAGCTGCGCCTGACGGTCGTAACGGTCGCCGTACCTCTCGCGCCATGGCGTCCCATTGTCGTCGCCTCCTAGGCGGTCGCTTTGCAGTCTTCGAACGCCGTCTCATCCGCTGCACTCAAGCTTCGACGACCCCATGCCAAAACGCGGTTCGACGAGCTGTGCGCACGGCCGGAAAACTGCGTCCCGCTTAAACGCCAGTAACCGCCGCGCTCTGTACCGAGCGCAAACACTCAACCCTTCATAACAGTTCCATCAAGCAGGAAAGTCAATGAATTCGACCAGAAAGTACGGTGTAGTACTCGCCGCCGCCATCGTCGCATTGAGCGGTTGTGCAACGGAATCGTCACGCTCGTTGCCCATCGCGCCCGCCGCCAGCGTCCAGAAACCGGCTGTCGGCAAACCGGTGCAGATCGCGGTTGGCAAGTTCGACAACCGTTCGAGCTATATGCGCGGCATCTTCTCGGATGGCGTCGACCGCCTGGGCGGCCAGTCCAAAACCATCCTGATCACCTCGCTTCAACAAAGCGGACGCTTCAACGTGCTCGATCGCGACAACCTCGACGAAATCCGTCAGGAAGCGGGCTTCACGAAGAAGGCCCAGTCGATCAAGGGCGCGAACTATGTCATCACCGGCGACGTGACCGAATTCGGCCGCAAGGAAGTCGGCGATCACCAGCTCTTCGGCATCCTCGGTAGCGGCAAGAACCAGGTGGCGTACGCGAAGGTGAGCCTCAATGTGGTCGATACGACGACCTCCGAAGTCGTGGCATCGAGCCAGGGCGCGGGCGAGTTCAGCCTGTCCAACCGCGAAATCATCGGCTTCGGCGGCACGGCCAGCTACGACTCCACGCTGAACGGCAAAGTGCTCGAGCTCGCGATCCAGGAAGCGGTCAATCATCTGTCCGACCAGGTCGACGCCGGCGCACTCAAACCCGCGCCATAAGCGGGACACGCGACCGTATTCAATCCATCACTCAAGCTTGATCAAAACAACTACGTAAACGGGGTTTTACATGAAATACACCGGCCGGATTCGGGGAATCTGCCTGCCAGTCGCGGCAGCGACGCTGCTGCTCGCGGGATGTGCGAACACTGCAACACCGCCGCTCTATCAATGGAACGGCTATCAGCCGGCGGTCTACGACTACCTGAAGGGCGACAAAGCCCCGCAGGCGCAGATCGATGCACTCGAAAAGGCAGTGCAGGAGATTAGCGCGAAGGGCAACACGCCGCCGCCGGGCTTCCATGCGCAATTGGGCATGCTGTACGCGACTGTCGGCAACGACACCCAGGCCATGCAGGAATTCGACGCCGAGAAACAACTGTTTCCGGAATCGTCGACCTATATGGATTTCCTGATGAAGAAGCCGAAACAACAATAAGCGAGCCAGTCGACATGTCCAAGTTCCTTTCTTTCAAACTCTGGTTTGCCCTGTCCACAGTCGCGCTGCTCGCAGCGTGCGCGCAGCCCGTGCGGCACGCCGATTACACGGCCTTCAAGAATGCGCGTCCGCGCTCGATCCTCATCCTGCCGCCGGATAACTCCACTACCGACGTGCAGGCGTCGAACAGCCTGATGTCGCAGATGACCTATCCGATCGCCGAAGCGGGCTACTACGTGGTGCCGGTCGCGGTTATGGAAGAGACGTTCAAGCAGAACGGCCTGACGACCGCCGGCGATATCCAGCAGACGTCACCCGCCAAACTGCGCGAAATTTTCGGCGCCGACGCGGTGCTGTATTCGAAGATCACGCAATTCGGCACGTCGTACCGCGTGCTGGACAGTGCGACGGTGGTGTCGGCATCGGCAAAGCTCGTCGATCTGAAATCGGGTGATGTGCTCTGGAAAGGCAGCGCGACGGCCAGCAGTAACGAAGGCAATAACAGTAGCGGCGGCGGCCTGATCGGCATGCTGGTGGTGGCGGCGATCAAGCAGATCTCGAACTCGCTGACCGATAAGAGCCACGATATCGCCGGTATCACGAGTTATCGCCTGCTGCATGCCGGACCGCCGAGCGGCCTGCTCTATGGCCCGCGGTCGCCGAAATTCGGCACGGACTAATTGTCCGGGAGAGGGGGCGCACCGGCGGGTAGGGCCGATTCGTGTTCCCGTCTGGCTGGGGTGGATGGTGCCGCGCATCAGCGTCGAACGAGGTGCGCACGGATGCAATAGCCGGGCAACCCGGTGACGCGATAGCCTCCGTGGCGCCTTGCGGGAACGCCGGAATCCCCGCTGGCTATGGCGGCGCAGCCCGCTGGCGGTGGCTTGCCGGCGCGCGCAACGAAGTCCGCGAACTTCGTTGCGCGTGGCGAGGGGGGTCTCTATACTCGTACGCTCGCTCGTAGGGATCAGGCAGACAGTCGGCGATAATAGACATGCTCCGTCGCCTTGCCGGTCGACCGCTACCGCCGGCCCGGCGGATCATCCCGTCGTCTGATCGACCTTTTACCCCAGCCTAAATCGAATGACCGCATTGTCCACCGGCCGAGTCGCCGTCCTGATTCCCTGCCTCAACGAAGCGTTGACGGTTCCGAAAGTGATACGCGACTTCAAGCACGCGTTGCCCGGAGCCGAAGTGTTCGTTTTCGATAACAATTCCACCGATGGAACCATCGAAGTGGCGCAGGCGGCAGGCGCAACGGTGCGCAAAGTCACTCTGGGAGGCAAGGGCAACGTCATCCGGCGTATGTTCGCCGATGTGGAGGCGGATGTTTATGTGCTCGTCGACGGTGACGATACCTACGACGCCGACGCAGCCCCCGGGATGGTCTCGATGCTCATCGACGAAAGCCTCGATATGGTTGTCGGAACCCGTATCAGTGAAGAGCAGTCCGCATACCGATTCGGTCACCGGTTTGGCAATGTTATGTTGACCCGATGCGTCTCGTCGGTCTTCGGCAACACATTCACGGACATGCTTTCAGGTTTTCGCGTTTTCTCCCGGCGCTATGTCAAGTCCTTCCCGGCGCATGCGTCCGGCTTCGAAACCGAAACCGAACTGACCGTGCATGCCCTGGAACTCCGGATGCCTGTTTCGGAAGTGGCCACCGTTTACAGGTCGCGCCCGGAAGGCTCCACCAGCAAGCTGAATACTTACCGTGACGGCTTTCGTATTCTCGTCACCATCGCGAAGCTCCTGAAATCAGAGAAGCCGTTTCTGTTTTTCTCCTCAGCCTCGCTGGTTTGCGCGCTCGCTTCAATCCTGTTCGCGATACCGCTCTTGCAGACCTATCTGGAGACGGGGCTCGTGCCGCGCTTGCCGACCGCATTGCTTTGCGCGGCGCTCATGCTGCTCGGTAGCATTCTGCTCGTTTGCGGCATCGTACTCGACACCGTCACGCACGGCCGGGCCGAGACGAAGCGCATGGCTTATCTCGCGGTTCCCGGTCCAAACCGTTCGTGATCGGTCGTCAATTCGTTCGCTTCGCGATCGCTGGCGGAATCGGCTTCGTTGTTGACGCGGCCGTCCTGTATCTGGCCCTGGCCTGCGGGCTCGGCTTTTTTGCGGGGCGAATTGTGTCGTTCATGGCCGCTGTCTGGGTGACGTGGCGCATCAACAGGCGGCACACCTTTCGCGATCGAGCCGAGAGGTCCGTGTGGGTCGAATGGTGGCGCTATCTATTTTCCATGCTCGGCGGCGCCAGTGTGAACTATGCAGCGTATTCAGTCGTTGTGCTGACCGTTCAAGGATCGCGGCTGGTGCCTTTGATTGCCGTGGCTTGCGGCTCTGTCGCCGGCATGCTCGTCAATTTCTTTGCCGCAAAATTCTGGGCATTCAAAGAATAGCCTGATCATTTGTTACGTAAAACGAAATGAATAGAAATTCCACCACGCGCAGGCACTGGTCTCTCACGCCGAGTATGAACAGCCCTCGCGCTCTGGTGAGAGCATGCTGGATCGTACCGCTGATGTACGGTATCTATTCGTTGCTGCAGGGTTCGGATTCGAATTGGGATGTTCGCAACTATCATCTCTACAACGCGTTTGCGTTGCTGCACGGAAAGATGGCCATCGATCTGGCGCCCGCCGGCATGCAGAGCTATTTCAACCCGGTGCTGGATGTTCCCTATTACCTGATGGCGATGCACCTGCCGGGGATGCTGGTGGGGTTCGTGATGGGTGTTCTGCAGGGCCTCAACTTTGTGCTGCTGCTTGGCGTGTGCCTTCGGGTGCTTGCCGGCCTGCCGGAGCAGGAGCGGTATCGGACGCCGTTCTGGCTGGCGCTCGCCGGATGCTTTACGGCGAACTTCATGTCGGGGATCGGCAATTCGATGGGCGACAACACAACGTCGCTTTTCTGCCTGGGCGCACTGCTGATCGTAATGACGGTTTGGTCCCGGCTAGCCGAGGTGAGCGCGCGCGTCCTGTTGACCGTAGCAATCGGCGGCGTGGTCTCCGGCCTGGGTGCCGGGTTGAAGCTCACCACCGTCGTCTATTCAGTCGCTCTGTGCGGGGGGCTGCTGTTTGCCCCAATATCGGCGATTGCACGCCTGCGCGTGGCGTTTGTCTTCGGTGTTGGTGTGCTGCTGGGTCTGGCGGCGACGGGTGGGTATTGGTTCCTGGAGTTGTGGCGACTGTATGGGAATCCTGTCTATCCGCAATACAGTGCCATCTTCCCGAGCGCACTGACGTCGAGCGTCGGGGCCGTGGATACCAAGTGGCTTCCAAACAGCATCTGGGAAGCTCTGGTTTTCCCGTTCGTCTTTTCGTTTAATCCGCACCGCGTGGGCCAGGTGGAGTTGCATCAAGTAATCTGGGCGGCAGCGTACGTCATCTTCGGGTGGTGGGTAATCGCAGCTTTTGTCCGCGGACGCAAGGGCGCGCCCGTGCCGAGCCTGCCGTCGCCAGCCCGCTATGTGGTGGCCTATGTCGTCATTGGGTACCTTGTGTGGATGAAGGCGTTTAGCATTCAGCGGTATCTGGTGGCAATCGAGCTTTGCGTTCCTCTTTTCATTTATTTGTTGCTCACGCAGGTGCTCGCCTATCGCGTTGCGCGGAAAGTGGCGGGTGTGTTGCTGGTACTGAGTTCTATCGGGGTGCTCGTTGGGGGTGCCCATTCCTGGGGGCATGAGCCTTGGGCGAACAGAATGTTCGTCGCAGACGTGCCGCAGTTGCCCGCGCCGCAGAACACGACCGTGTTGCTCACCGCGGGCGATCCGCCTCTCGGCTGGCTGGTGCCGATGTTCCCCGATACGGTTGCATTTGCCTCGATCAGGTCGGCGTTCCCGGCGGCGCGACCAGCATACGACAACAAGATTCACGATATCGTCAGGACCCGGGGCGGACCCGTGTACGCGCTAGTGCCGGGTTACTGGACCGACGGCCGGGAAGATGCAGCGAAGAATTCGGCTGAACTCGCCGACTCCGGTCAAGCGTTAGCCGACTACGGATTCGTGCTCGACCCTGGTTCGTGCAGGATTTTTCAGGCACATATCGGAAGAGGCGTGTATCCGTATCAATGGTGCCGCGTCGCTAGCGCACGGTGACGAATCGAGTTCGGGGCATCGCAACGCACCAGCCACTTCGTCACCTGATGCGATTGACAGGTCACTCCACGCCGGCGCTCAGTGTGAAACGCTTGCCGCAAGCTGTTTGAAGATTTCCTCGGCAAGATTAAGGTTCCGCGCTCCTCCCGACACGCTCGCGTTCACGGCAACAACGATTGTGGTGGTGGAGGCAGGATCGTAAAACGTCGCAATCTGAAAGCCCAGACCAGAGCCCGTGTGGCCCCACCAGCTGTCCAGGATGCCTATGCCGAGGCCATAGCGGTCGTATGTCGGCCCATTGGTCACCGTTCGGGAGCGCGCGATTTGCTCATCGCGAAGTTCAGTGCCAATCAGGCGGCCCTGCCCCAGTGCAAGCGCCCAGATCTGCAGATCATCCACGGTTGACGTCATTGCCCCCGAGGCCGCGAGCGCGGTTGGATTGATCAGTGGAAGCGGCGTGAGGCTGTGATCATCAACGTTCAGGTCGTAGGGCGTTGGATGAGGATCAGGTAACGCAACCGCCATAGGGTACGCCGTGTGCGTCAAATTCAGCGGGCCAAGAATCCCGCTTTGCAGCACGGTTGAAAATGACTGACCCGTCACTGTCTCGACGACCCTGCCGAGCAGGACAGTGTTCGTGTTGCAGTACTGATACTCCGCGCCCGGTGCGAATACTGGCGAGGCAGGAATGGCGAAATCGACCAGTTGCGTTTCGGTGAAGGCCTGCGTGACGTCCGATATGAACGCCTGGCGGAATGCCGGGGTCGCCGAGTAATCGGCGATACCGGTTTGCATGCCTGCCAGGTCGGCGAGCGTAATTGACTGACCATTCGGAATGCCAGGAACAAATGTCTCAAGCACGGAATCGAGCGTCACGAGCCCGTTACGCACAAGTTCAAGAACAAGTGTTGCGGTAAAGGACTTGGTGACGCTGCGGATGGGGAAAAACGAATCTGGATTGAACGGAACTTGCCCAGCCACGTCCGCATAGCCAAAGGCCTGTTTCCATTCGGGCTGGCCAGGCATGCGTACACTCGCGACGACGCCGGGAATGCCGTACTGGGTGATCGTCTGCTGCACCGCAAGCTGGAATTGCGAGGCCCTGGAGACGGAAACGTCACCACCTGAGCAGGCGCCAAGTAACGGAGAGGCGATGCAAGCCCCGCCGTACTTCAGGAAAACCCTGCGGCCGATTGGTGACATGTCAAGATTTCCACGCCCGTTACGAAAGAGCGATTTCGCCATCCCCATCACGACATCATGTTATATCCGCGTGCGCGCCAGCGGTGCCGGTTGTTGCTCAAAGAGATTGCCGGACACTGGAATATAACGGCCAACGGCCGATATCGGCGCATTAGTCCTGAGTGGCCATGTCGGTAGCGTCGGCCTGTACCAGCGCACGCACGAGCAGGTAGACGGCAGGCAGGTTGTCGTCGTCACGTCGCCAGTCGACGGGTTCGTCGAGATCCATCCCGGACAAACGACTGTCCTCAAAGCGGACAAACGTCGAGCGTACTGTCTCGTTGTGCCGCGCCAGGAAGCCCCGATTCTCAAAGACCTGTTCGTCGATTGTCAGCAGCGTGCGCCAGGTCGGCAACCGCGCGCTACTTGAGTAACGGCGGCGGCCATTGTCGAGGTGACGACCTGCGACCGTGGCAATGATCTGCTGGAGATCGAGCGAAGCGCTGCGGAGTGCGCGTTCGAGGGCGACAGGAGGGATGTCGTGGACGTCCATATCAAGAGCAGAGTCGTTAGTCATACTGTTGTCTTCCTGAGGAATTGCGGCAACTCTCAGCGTCAAAGCTGATGCTTCAGCAATGTCTGGTTTCGCTGTGCCAACAACTGCCGGATCTGGGCAAGATAGTTATCACCGACCGTGCAGTCTTCAACAGGCCGGCTATGTTGATGAGGCGTTGGCGGCCGTACGCCGAGATAGCGGCACACCACGGACAGGTACGGTTTGCCGTTGCCTCCCAGATGTCGCGCAGCAGCGGCCACGCGTACGTCGCCGACGTGCTTGCGCAACCACTCAAGCGTTTCGCGGTCACCGTCGTTCAAGATGCGGATGAGTTGGTTCATGGCCGATCCTGTATATAAAAACAGTACTGTGAATTTATACAGTATTTGGCCGGGACGCAAGTTAATTCGCAGGATGTCGGATTGGGCGGAAAGGGCAATGCGAACTGGGCGCGAATCCCCACGTTCAGGATGCGCGCTCATTTAAAGGGACGTGAAAGCCTATTGCCCGCCAGCGGGGCCGGCCACCGTCAACTTGACCGGGTTCCCTTGCAAGCGACCGCTCAGCGCAAGCAGACCCAGCGCGGAGAATAGAACGACAACAGCGATCGCAAGGAATGCGTAATCAAGTGAACCGGTGACCTGTTTGATCCAGCCCATCGCCGTCGGGCTTGCCAGGCCACCGAGCAACCCAATCGAATTGACAAATGCGAACCCGCCTGGCGCTGCGTTGGTTGCAAAGTATTCCGATGGAATAGTCCAGAACACTCCGTAAGCTGCGTAAATGCAACCCGTTGCCAGAGAAACGCAGACCATCGATAGCGCAAAATTTCCGTGAAAGCGGACCATGATTGCCAGTAGCACGGCTGCGAGAACGGCTGGAAATGCGCTGTGGCGGATCCGCTCCCTGCGAATGTCCGAGCGACGCGCCAGGACGTACATGAGCACAACCGCCGTGGCGTATGGGATGGCACCGAATAGACCTGTCTCCAGCAAGTTGCCCGCACCCGCGTTCGCAATGAAAGTGGGCATCCAGAAGGTGATCGCATACAGGCCGCAAATGAATCCAAAATAGCAGAGCGACATCGCATACACGACCGGGTCGCGAAACGGACTGGAGTACGTTCGTTCGATGCAAGGCGCCGGTCGCTCAAGGCTCGACATAATGGCTAGCTTCTCTGCGTCGCTGAGCCAACGGGCTTCGGCGGGGCGATTGGGCAGGGTTGCATAAGCAATGAGCCCGAGCAATATCGGCGGCAGACCTTCGATGACGAACATCCACTGGTAGCCCATCAAGCCAGCTTTACCGTCCATGTAGGTCATGATCAGTGTCGAAAGCGGTGCTCCGATAACTCCCGCAAGGGCAGTTGAACTAATGAACATCGCGAGGACACTTCCTATCTGCCGCGGGCCAAACCAGAGCGTGAGGTAGAACAGGATTCCGGGTGCCAGACCGGCCTCAAAGACGCCGAGTAGAAAGCGCATTATTTGCAGCGACGTCGCCCCCACGACAAAGCTCGTTGCGACCGAGACGACTCCCCAAAGAATCAGAATGCGGCCGAACGTGCGGCGCGCACCGATGCGCGCGAGTAGCAGGTTGCTCGGAACCTCGAAGAGCACATACCCCACGAAAAAGACACCAGCGGCCAGCCCGTACGCAGCATCGCTCAGGCCAAGCGCGTGCGATAGCTGTTGCTTAGCAAAACTAATATTGATTCTGTCGAGATAGGCGAAGATATAGCAGACAAACAGGAATGGAATCAACCGCACAACGGACTTTCTATGTGCGCGTTCAGCGACGGAGAATTCGTTTCGAGTGGATGTCATGGCGGACCGGCGGAGGTTCGGAAAGAGGGACATGGCGTTGACGGCGAGTTTGCTGACAAACGCGATGCAAGGTGTGTTTTCCATACTGACGAGCAGCCGGCAACCCATGGGTTTTACGCCAGTTGCGCAAGCTATTCCGTGGCAGCCAACGCGCCGGCACGCGCGCCGGTATGTTCGCCGTTCGCCCATGTTTTTACCCCACCGACAAACACTGCGGCTATGCCGTCCGACGGTTTGGTTGGGTGTTCAAAGTTGGCGCGATCGGCGATTTTGTTTGCGTCGAATACCACGATGTCGGCGTGATATCCGCGCTCCAGCTTGCCTCGGCCCGCCAGGCCGAAATTGCTGGCAGGGAGCCCGGTCATCTTCCAGACGGCCCGTTCGAGTGGAAACAACGCGACGTCGCGCACGTAGTGCCCGAGTACGCGGGCAAACGTGCCCCAAAGCCGCGGGTGAGGTCGCGCACCGACCTGCAAACCGTCAGAGCCGATCATCGTGTGCTCGAAGCGTAGGATTTCGCGTACGTCCTCCTCGCTCATGAAATGGTAGGTTGCGGTCCCCGGCTGCAGACGGCGCGCGGCTTCCTCGCGGCTGGTGCCCCACGCTTCGGCCACTTCGGCGAGAGTCTGCCCAACGCATTCCGGATGTGGTTCGCTCGACGCAATCACAATGCGACCCTCGTGCACGAAGCTGTCGCTACGGATCATCGAGGATCCGGCGGTGTAGGGGTAGCAGTCGAGAGACACACACTGATGGCGCATGGCGTTGCGAATGTGCGGGAGCGTCAGGCGCGATTTGCCGAAATTACGCTCGCACATTATCTTGTGATGCGAAAGGATCACCTGCACGCCCAGTTGCCGGCCGATGTCGAGCGCTTCATCGATCGACTCCATGACATAGTCTCCTTCGTCACGAATATGAGTGGCGAAGACACCCTTGTGCGACGCCAGCGGAGCGCCCACACCGACAATCTCCGCCGCCGTGGCAGCAGCGGCGGGTGGATAAAACGTGCCGCTAGACAAGCCGATAGCGCCGGCGTCCAGTGCGTCTGCGAGCATCGAAGACATCAGGCTGATCTCGTCGGCGCTTGCAGAGCGCGAGAGGTCTGCCATTGCAAACACACGCAGCGTTGTATGACCGACGAGTGCCGCCACGTTTACTGCGGATGGCCGCGTATTCACCGCCTCGATAAACCCTGCAAAACAGTCGAAGCGCCCTGAAGCGGGAAGCGCGAGCAGGTTAAGCGGATCGGGTAGCGCGCATTCGTCGCGCAGGGGCGCGCTGCTGATTCCGCAGTTTCCGGTGATCACTGTCGTTACCCCTTGCGACACCTTGCTGCTCATCTCCGGCGACGCAAAGATGGCCTCATCATCATGTGTATGTGCGTCGATGAAGCCGGGGGCGACAATCAGACCAGACGCGTCGAGCGAATCGTGTGCGCGAGCGGCCGACAATGTGCCGATGGCCGCTATCTTCCCGTCGATAATGCCGATGTCCGCGTCGAAGCGCGGGTTGCCCGTCCCGTCGATGAGCGTCCCGCTGTGTATCAGGAGATCGAATTCCGGGGAGTATTTTGTTTTACTTGTCATGTTCAGTCTCAGGGAGCAGGAAGTAAGCTGGCGGGGCGTGTATTCGACTACTGTGCGACGCAGTATCAAAAGGCAAAATAAGTGATGCAATGCAGATCTCGATCATTAGCGTTGCACTATTTGCAACACTCAATGGGAGCGGCATGCAATGAATTCGACGTTGGGCGACAAGCGGCTGAAATGTTTCATCGAGGCGGTCGACGCGGGATCTATCCGGGCAGCGGCTGATCGTTTGCTGCTGGAGCCATCAGTGGTGAGCAGACAGATCCAGCAACTGGAGGCGGAACTCGGCGTGAAGCTTCTGGATCGGCGTGGGCGCGGCGTGCATCCGACGGCGCAGGGACATGTAGTGATTGAGCATTGCCACGAACGTTGGGGGCTCGAGCGTGCTTTGCAGGAGAAGTTGAATGACCTGGAAGGACTCCGGAGCGGCGAATTGCGTGTAGCCCTAAGCGAAGGATTTCTCGACGAATTCCTTGAGACCGTACTAAGACCGTTCGTCGCGCGTTACCCTAGTGTTGGCATCAAACTTCTTCTCCGAACGGCGTCCGAGGTCGTGCATTCGGTTGCGTCCGACGACGCTCATATCGGCATAACGCTACATGCGCAGGGTGATAGCCGAGTGCGTATATTGACTGAGCGGGCGCAGCCGATCTTCGCGGTGGTCGGCGCGCGACACGCGCTAACCACGCGCCGGCTTCCGCTTTCGCTTGCCGATGCGGCGGAGTGGCCACTGGTACTCGCGCCACCGGGCAGCGGCTTGCGGGCGCTGGTCGATGGTGCCGCTTTCATCGAAAGGATCGAGATCGAGTCTCGGTATACCGCCAATTCGATTCCAGCGCTCAAATGGCTCACGGCGGTCAACCAGGGCGTTACCTTTCTTCCCCACATCACGGTGGCCCACGAATTGGCTCAAAAGACGCTGGCCGCACTTCCGCTGTCGAATCCCGTGTTCCAGTCCGCTCGCGCACAAGTGGTCGTTAGGAGAGGCAGAGGATATTCATCTGCACTGTCCACGCTGGTGAACTTGATGAGTGAGTTTGGATACTTCTCCGATTCAACCCGTTCTGAATAAAAACGTTCCACGGCGATGCACCGGGTAGCCATGTCCATCACGACGAGTTGATGACCTTCGCGCGCGGAAGTACTTCACATCGGCTAAAGGGATTGCGGTGGCCGACGGCTGTCCCTGTCAACGCAGCACACGAGAACCTCAGCATCGGCCTGACCTTTGCTGATGTACACGTGTCCCTGAGCACTATCGAAGTAGAGGCTGTCCCCCTGGTCGAGTTTGAAGACGGAGCCATTCTCGAAGTGCAATTCAAGTTTCCCATGCAATAGAAAGACGAACTCTTCGCCTTCGTGTCTGATGTAGTCGGGAAAATCATCGAGTCTTCGTGCTCGGATATGCGCTCGCATCGGTACCATGGATTTTCCAGCCAGGTCATTGGCGATCATTCCGTACTCGTAGTTCGGCGTGTCGTAGACCAACTGCTTTCCGGAGCGCGTCAACGTGGGTTCTATCGGACTAGCCGCTGTTCCTTTGGCGCGCCGGAAAAACGTATCGAAGTCGATATCGAGCGCATGCGCGAGCGCGACGAACTTATCGTAAGTAAGCGCGATGTCGCCACGTTCCGCCTTCGAGATCGTTGACACCGCGATGCCTGACAACTCGGATAGTTGCACCAGTGTGAGTTCGCGGGACCTGCGTGCCTGACGCAAACGGGCGCCAACAGACTTGTGATCGATGTGCGGCGCCCGCGCTTCGAGTTCGGTTATTGGGGCCGCCTGTTGGCGGCCGGCTCCCGGTTTTGGCATGGCGGTTTTCGTCTGTGCGGGTTTTGTCGTATATGAGAATTATGTTTTTCTCGTATATGATAACCCTTGTCACGTACTGCCGAAGCATTGTCCTGGCCGTCGTCGGCTGAGAGGTGGTGCTACGGCAGCTCAGGCTGCGACCACGACTCAAACCTTCGTCCTTTCAATTCGTAGGTAGCAACGCTACCGAATCTCTGACGGTATAACTATGAGCATTCAGATTGAACGACTGCAAACCAACGCTCGTATGAGCCAGGTGGTTGTCGCTAATGGGATCGTGCATCTATCAGGTCAGGTTCCCGACACAGCAAACGCATCTATCGAGGTGCAAGCGACTGAAATCCTCAGTCGCATCGACAAGCTGCTGGCATCCGCAGGGGTTGATAAGACTTCTCTCCTGACGGCCAATATCTGGCTGAGTGACCCAAAACATTTTGACGCCTTCAATAGCGTGTGGGATGCCTGGGTTGCGGAAGGACATGCTCCGACACGTGCCTGTGTGACATCGCTCCTCATGAAAGTGGGGCTTGACGTCGAGATTGCTGTGACGGCGCTTGCCTCACGGTGATGGATTCGCAGGTTCGACTGACTAATTTTTAGCCGGGGCAGGAAGCGCGGCCGCCAAACGGTCCACTGCGGGCTGGCAGGCGGATACCATAGGGATTTCCCTGGCGCTCCCGGCTGCGTCGCCGCTCAGTCTCCCGGGTTGTTCAAACGGCCGGCCCGATCCCTCTGTGCGAAGCCGCAGTGGGGATTTGAGCTGGCCGCAAACCTTTGTTTTGATTGAGAATATTGCGCTTGGACGGCACCCCGCGCCGTGCGCTGAGTTCAAGCTCAAGCGAACAAAGCTCAAAGTCAAGCGAATCTCGACGCCCAACATCGATCCCCACATCCCTTCTTGAATTTGTCACCACCCGTCCATATAATTAGCACTCGCTGCACGAGAGTGCTAACAACATCGCCGGTTGGCTCAGCCAACCGGGTTTTCTCAGCGTTCTTCAGTCTCAATCAAGAGAGGAGTATGTATGAACCTTCGTCCTTTGCATGATCGCGTGATCGTCAAACGTCTGGATCAAGAAACCAAGACTGCGTCGGGCATCGTGATCCCCGAAGCCGCAGCAGAAAAGCCGGATCAAGGCGAAATTCTGGCAGTCGGCCCGGGCAAGCGTGACGACAAGGGTGCACAAATCGCACTCGACGTGAAGGTTGGTGACCGCGTCCTGTTCGGCAAGTACGCAGGCCAGACCGTCAAGGTCGACGGCAACGAACTGCTCGTGATGCGCGAAGAAGACATCATGGCCGTGGTGCAGAAGTAAGCGCAAAGCGCTACTTTCCCGGTCATATCCCAGAGAATTCAAGGAGTTAGAAGATGGCAGCTAAAGACGTCGTATTCGGTGATTCCGCCCGTGCCAAGATGGTTGAAGGCGTGAACATCCTCGCGAACGCTGTGAAGGTCACGCTGGGCCCGAAGGGTCGCAACGTTGTCCTGGAACGCAGCTTCGGCGGCCCGACGGTCACGAAGGATGGTGTTTCGGTCGCGAAAGAGATCGAACTGAAAGACAAGCTCCAGAACATGGGCGCACAAATGGTCAAGGAAGTCGCTTCCAAGACCAGCGACAACGCAGGTGACGGCACCACGACCGCAACGGTTCTGGCTCAGTCGATCGTCCGCGAAGGCATGAAGTACGTTGCATCGGGCATGAACCCGATGGATCTGAAGCGCGGTATCGACAAGGCTGTGACGGCCGCTATCGAAGAACTGCGCAAGATCAGCAAGCCGTGCACGACGAACAAGGAAATCGCTCAAGTTGGCGCGATTTCGGCAAACAGCGACTCGTCGATCGGCGATCGTATCGCTGAAGCAATGGACAAGGTCGGCAAGGAAGGCGTCATCACCGTTGAAGACGGCAAGTCGCTGCAAGACGAGCTGGACGTTGTCGAAGGTATGCAATTCGACCGCGGCTACCTGTCGCCGTACTTCATCAACAACCCGGACAAGCAAGTTGCCGTGCTCGACAACCCGTTCGTGCTGCTGCACGACAAGAAGGTGTCGAACATCCGTGATCTGCTGCCGGTACTGGAACAGGTCGCCAAGGCTGGCCGTCCGCTGCTGATCATCGCAGAAGACGTCGAAGGCGAAGCACTGGCAACGCTGGTTGTGAACAACATCCGCGGCATCCTGAAGACGGTTGCTGTCAAGGCTCCGGGCTTCGGCGATCGTCGTAAGGCCATGCTGGAAGACATCGCTGTCCTGACGGGCGGTCAAGTCATCGCTGAAGAAACCGGCCTGACGCTCGAAAAGGCAACGCTGGCTGAACTGGGTCAAGCGAAGCGTATCGAAGTGGGCAAGGAAAACACGACGATCATCGACGGCGCTGGCGAAGCTGCAACGATCGAAGCGCGCGTGAAGCAAGTGCGCACGCAAATCGAAGAAGCAACGTCGGACTACGACCGTGAAAAGCTGCAAGAACGCGTGGCCAAGCTGGCAGGCGGCGTTGCAGTGATCAAGGTTGGCGCTGCGACCGAAGTCGAAATGAAGGAAAAGAAGGCACGTGTCGAAGACGCACTGCACGCAACGCGCGCAGCTGTGGAAGAAGGCATCGTGGCTGGCGGCGGCGTCGCACTGATCCGTGCACGTACGGCAATCGCTGGTCTGAAGGGCGCTAACGCCGATCAGGATGCAGGTATCAAGATCGTGCTGCGCGCGATGGAAGAGCCGCTGCGCCAGATCGTCACGAACGGTGGCGAAGAAGCCAGCGTCGTGGTGGCGGCTGTTGCTGCTGGCCAAGGCAACTACGGCTACAACGCGGCAACCGGCGAGTACGTCGACCTGGTTGACGCAGGTGTCGTGGACCCGACGAAGGTGACGCGCACGGCGCTGCAAAACGCAGCTTCGGTCGCTGGCCTGCTGTTGACCACCGACGCAGCTGTTTGCGAACTGCCGAAGGAAGATGCTCCGATGGGCGGCGGTATGCCCGGCGGCATGGGCGGCATGGGCATGGACATGTAATTTCGGTTGGGCCTCTCGTGAGAGGCTCAGTTCGAAACACGTGGGGAAGTGCGTCGCAAGATGTGCTTCCCAAAAGCAAAAACCCGCAGAAATGCGGGTTTTTGCTTTTGGGCGAGCGTTGCGCTGCTCTGAGGCGCGCTCAATATTCCGTGTGCGCTGCGCAGCAGGGATTCTCCAGGCAGTTGTCGCGCAAGTAGGCGAACAATTTTCCTACGCTTTCGGCCGGGGTCTGCGTTGTAGTGTCTATTTTCAACTCGGAATCGGTTGGGACTTCGTAGGGTGCCGATACCCCGGTGAACGACGCGATCTCGCCGGCCCGGGCTTTGGCATAGAGACCTTTCGGATCGCGACGAGCGCAAGCGTCGACCGAGGCCGACAGGTACGTCTCGATGAAATTGCCGGGCCCGATGATTTCGCGCGCCATGGCCCTGTCTTCGCGCATGGGCGAGATAAGGGCCGTGATGACGATAAGGCCTGCGTCGTTCATCAGTTGCGCCACGTGCGCCACCCGGCGAATATTTTCACGCCGATCTTTCTTGTCGAAGCCGAGATCGCTTGCCAAACCGTGGCGGACATTGTCCCCGTCGAGGACATAGCACGCGTGACCTTGCGAGACGAGTTGCTGTTCGAGTTCGAAAGCGATGGTCGACTTGCCCGCTCCGGATAATCCGGTCAGCCAGATCGTAACCGGCTTGTGGCGGAACATTTGCATCCTGTCCCGCGCGGTGACTTCGCCGTGGAAGCGTTGCAGGAAAGCGCGGGGGGCGTCCGGAGCACCTGCAGGCAGGGGAATGGGTGTCGGCGAAGACATAGGGCTATATGACAGAATTACGAATCGTAAAGTTTATCCTGACGATAAAAGGTACGCTGTAACGTTTGATTACAAGTTGGAAAGTGTGTTTGCGCTGCGAAGAAGAGCGTAGAGGGCTGTTTGAAAAGGAAAAACCCGCGAATACGCGGGTTTTTTATGGACGTTGTCTGGCTACAGCTGTAATGCTTTCCGCGGGGTTGCCACGCATGCAGGCGATTCTTCGCGTCGAATCCTAGTGTCGCGCTTCGCCTGGCGCCGCATCCTTGCCGCCTGCGGGCGGCGTTTCGTCGTCGCTGCTGCGGGCCCAGAAGAAGCGATCCGGCAGGTATGCGCCCATTCCCGGCCGAAACGCATTGCGCACTGCCTGATACAGATATTCCTGCGCTTCGCGCACGGCTTCCGCCGGTTCCTGGCCATTGGCCAGCAACGCGGCAATCGCGGAACCGAGCGTATCCGTGATGCCCATGATCCGGTGGCTACCGCGGTCCCACATATCCTGGCGCAGTTGCCCGTCTTCGCTGAACAACGTATTGACGAGCCGGTGCGTGCCGGTTTCGGTCGACAGAATGTACTCGCAGCCTTGCGACAGCAAATGCGAGATCGCCGCGTCGAGGCTCGGCGCTTCAGCGTCGCCATCCGGCTGGGCGAGGGCGAGCAGCGTGGCCGAATCGGCGACCAGCAAGGTGGTTTGCGGCGCCAGCAGGTCGGCGATTGCTTCGCGTAGTTCGTCGGCGGCGAGCACGTGTTCGTCGTCGAGCGTGAAGTCGGGGGCGAGGATCAGTGGGATGTCGTCGTAATCGGCGACCACTTCGGCAATCGCGCTCACCACTTCCGCGCGCGTGCATGCGCCGACCTTGAACGCGGCGATCGGCATGTCTTCGAGCAGCATCCTGGCCTGGGTCGCGACCACTTCAGGGTCGAGCCCGGTGACTTCGTCGCAGCTTGCCGAGTCACGCACGGTATAGCCCGTGAGGACGGAGACACCATGGCAACCCATGCTGGCAAGCGTCATCAGGTCGGCTTGCAGGCCGGAGCCGCCGGTGGGATCGGAAAGGCCGAAGGTGAGGACGATCGGAGGCGTATCGCTGGGCATGAAAATTTGCAAAAAAGGGCTGTATTTAGGCGCAGAGGGTGCGCAATCGGCTCAATTATGCGGCCTAAACTGCGGCGAGGGCGTTTTTTCGCATTCTTCGGCGTGTCGCTGCAAGCCAGCAGCACGTATCCGGCAAGCAGGCGGCAAATTCCCACATGGAGAAGGATCAGTCGCGCAGCGGCACTACGCCGCAAGCGCGTAGCGAACCGATGCGCCCGGCATAGCCAAAGGCCGCCACGCGCCCCGATTTGCGCGTTTCTGATTGCTAGGCATTGGGGCGGCAACACGGTACCATCATGGCTCCCGTTTCCACGGACTCTACGACGCGACACAAGAATGGAATATCAAAGCTGGATGTGCCTGATTTGCGGCTGGATTTACGACGAAGAAGCCGGTTTGCCGGACGAAGGCATTGTGCCGGGCACCCGCTGGGAGGACGTTCCCATTAACTGGACCTGCCCGGAATGCGGCGCGCGCAAGGAAGACTTCGAGATGGTCCAGATCTGAGGTCCAGGGGGCAAACGGCGGTGTCTAACCAGGTGCCGTGCGGTATGCCTGCCGGGTGGCGCTTTGCAGACGGCGTCGCCCGGAACGAACGCGTTTCGTGCGTTCGGCGCGTTCGGAACGCAGCCTCAACGCGGTGGCGCGAAACGTCCCCGATTGCACCGTGTCGCAGCGGTAGTCTGTCATTGTCCTGTCGCCAGTTCGCGCGTTAGCCGATCAGTTTCTCGTGCGGCGCTGAGCGGCGGCCCGTCAGTTTCCTGTCGCCTGCCCATGACCCTTCGATCCGCTGCACCTGATTCCTTCGATGCTTTGCCGAATCCGCGTGGCGGCGCTGTGCGTCCCGCGGAGTTGGCGCTGGCCGAGGCACTGCTGGCGTTCGAACAACGCCGCGAGAGCACCTCGGCGTTGCTGCGTGCTTCGCACGCATTGCGCGAAGCCGGCTGGCTGAGCGCGCAGCGCTTCGCGGACGCGCTGGTGCGGCTTTCCCCTCTGGCGGACGAAGGCGATCCGGCTAAACCGGCGCATGCGGACAACGCGCGGCCCGTGTTCGGCGCGGCGTTGCGCGATTTCCGCGCGGCGCTCGAACGTCACAATCTGCACGAGCTGTCCTGTTCGCCCACGCTGTTCAACCACTATCGCGCGCTTTGTGTCCATCTGTCGGAGCACACGCCCGGTTCGACCGCCGCGTTCGAGGACCTTGCGCTGACCTCGCGCCCGGTACCGCCGGTGTCGCTGCATGCCCAGCCGGTGGATCAACTGGCCCATTTGCGGGCGCGCTATGAGCGCGCGCTGCTGCCCGTGTTGCGCTCGCAGCCCGATAACAGCGGCGCGGCGTTGGCGTTCACCAATGCAGCGCTCGACGAACTGGATGCTGTCCTGGCCGAACTCACCGGCCCAGACCCCTATGATTTCTGGCGCCTCGCCAAAGCGTGCGCGAGTGCGCTGCGTGTCAGCGGGCGCGCTACCGGGGAGGCCGACGCGCGGCGTTTCTATGCGCGCTGCAATCTCACGCTGGCCGATCACGCGCGCGGTATCGAACGCGCGCCGCGTTCGCTGGTGCGGGCGACGCTGGCGCTGCTGTGGCGCGACTACGCGTTATTCGGCGCTGCGGCGGAAGATGCCGATCAGGTCGAAGTGCTGCACGACTATGGCTTGACGGTCGATTGGCACGTCGCCGGTACCCAGGCATCCGAAATGCTGTGGGAGGCGGGCGCCGTGCAGGCACAGGCGATCAGCGCGACCCGCAGCTCGCTGACGCGTGAGTTGGGCGTGCTGACCGTGAATGCGCACGCTTATGAAGATTTCCTGCAAACGGCGGATGCCTCGATTTCGGCGCTGACCGAACACGCCCGCGCGGCCGATCAGCCCGAGAAAGCGGATCCGAGCGAAGCGCTGCAAGCGGGCGACGCCGCTTACCGGCTCGGTGCCGCCGCGTGCGCGCTGGGCCTGGGTCACGTGGCGCTGGTGGCCGACGCGCTGGGGCTGGCGTGGCGTCGCCGCGCGCACGCCGGTGTCTCCACGCCGGCGGTGCGTTCCCACGTCATTGTCGGTGCGCCGGCGGCGAGCACGCTCGAGCAGGCTGCGGAGGCGTTGCGCGCGATGTTGCACAAAGTCGCGGCGGGTGTCGCGCCGGCGGGCAGCAGCGCCGCGCTGGCCGCATTGACGCGCGCTATCGAGCAGGGCGGCGCCTGAACTGCGGCGCAGTCGGAAGCCCGTCCCGCGCGCCGGCAAGCATCCTCAGCCAGCTCGCGGCGACGAGCAAGGTTCGGACCTGGTGGCACGCGCGAGGCGTGTCGCAAAACACCGCTAAGCGCACCGTGGACAAGGCCTGCGTGCGTGATAGAGTGCAACTTGATTCGCCGTCGATGGCTAGCGGCGCACTTCATCGCATACATCGCGGTACAGCGCTCAAAGCCCGCCATCCTGCATCGTCTTTGCTAAAATTCGAACTATGTCCAAGAGTACCGATCGCATCAATCTGACCAACCAGTTCCTGATCGCCATGCCGAGCATGGCCGATCCCACGTTTTCAGGAACGGTGGTCTACCTTTGCGATCACAGTGAGCGCGGTGCGCTCGGCCTCGTGATTAACCGGCCGACCGATATCGATCTTGAAGCGCTCTTCAATCGCATCGATCTCAAGCTCGAGATCGAACCCCTTCTCCATGTGCCGGTTTATTTCGGTGGCCCGGTGCAAACCGAGCGCGGCTTCGTGCTGCACGATCCGAAAGACGGCAGTCCTTATACGTCGTCCATGTCGGTGCCGGGTGGGCTCGAGATGACCACCTCGAAAGACGTGCTCGAAGCCGTGGCAAGCGGCACCGGTCCGGAGCGTTTCCTGCTCACGCTCGGCCATGCCGGGTGGGGCGCGGGTCAGCTCGAGGAAGAGATTTCGAAGAACGGTTGGCTCACGGTTGAAGCCGACCCTAAAATTGTTTTCGACGTGCCCGCCGAACAGCGCCTGGAAGCCGCGCTCGCGCTGCTCGGTATTTCGCTTTCCATGCTGTCGGGCGAAGCAGGTCACGCATGAGCCTGCAGGCCGGACGTGCGGCGACGCTGCTTGCGTTCGACTATGGTGAAAAGCGGATCGGCGTGGCGGTGGGCAACTCGCTCACCCGCAGCGCCCGCGCGCTTGTGATCGTGCAGAACCGCAGCCGCGAATACCGCTTCGAGGCGATCGGCAAGCTGATTGCCGAGTGGAAGCCGGACGCGCTGGTGGTCGGCTTGCCCATGCACCCGGACGGCACGCCACACGAAATGACCCAACTTGCGACACGCTTCGGCAATCAGCTGAATGGCCGCTTCAATCTGCCGGTGACGTGGGTCGACGAACGCTATTCGTCAGTCGAGGCGAAGGCGGAAATTCGCGCGGGCAACGGCCGCGCCGACATGCTCGACGCCGAAGCCGCCAGCATCATCCTCCAGCAATATCTAGACGGACTTTCCGACGATCATGAGTTTCATTGACGCCGAAGCGCTTTACAGCGCTTTGCTCGAACAGATTCGTGCCGCCTATGGTGACAGGCTCGGCGCCGGGCAAGACGGTGAGCAAGGCGCCGTGCTGGCCGGTATCTACAGCGGCGGCGCATGGCTTGCCGAGCGCCTCGCGAACGACCTGCACGTGGCGAGTTTCGGCGTGGTGAACGTCGCGCTGCATCGCGACGACTACGCCAAAAAAGGCCTGCATTCGCAGGCGAGCCCGACTTCGCTGCCGTTTTCCGTGGACAAAC
Source organism: Paraburkholderia fungorum (assembly GCF_046026025.1). Taxonomy (GTDB): domain Bacteria; phylum Pseudomonadota; class Gammaproteobacteria; order Burkholderiales; family Burkholderiaceae; genus Paraburkholderia; species Paraburkholderia fungorum_E. The sequence continues at coordinate 122,465 of NZ_JAQQFL010000010.1, forward strand.
GCCGCATCGTGCTGGTGGACGACGTGCTGTACACCGGCCGCACGATTCGCGCGGCACTGAACGAGTTGTACGACTATGGCCGGCCGGCGTCGGTCGAACTGGCGGTGCTCGCCGATCGCGGTGGACGCGAGCTGCCGGTGGCGGCGCGGTTCCTGGGCGGCGTGGTGCAAGTGCCCGCCGAGGCGACGCTCGTACTGGCCCGCGAAGAAGGCGGTGCCGGCGGCAATCAGCGTTTCGCCTTTCACACCGAAGCCCGCGTCGATTGAGCGCGGCTTTGCGCATCGAGCCGCATCAAGCCGTATAGAGCCGCATCGAGCCGTATTAAGCAATAAGCAGGTACACCATGAACACCGCCACCCAGGCTTCCCAGGAATCAGCCGACGGCGCCACCGAGCGCTTTCGTTATGGTTTTCTGAAGGGCAATCCGCAGCTCACGAAAAACGGCGAGCTCAAACATCTGTTGTCGATCGAGGGTTTGCCGAAGGCAATCGTCAATCACATTCTCGATACCGCCGACCAGTTCGTCAGCGTGACCGATCGCGAAGTGAAGAAGGTGCCGCTGTTGCGCGGCAAGTCGGTGTTCAACCTGTTCTTCGAGAACTCGACGCGCACTCGCACAACCTTCGAGATCGCCGCGACACGCTTGTCGGCCGACGTGCTGAATCTGAATATCAATGCTTCGTCGACGAGCAAAGGCGAGTCGCTGCTCGACACGATCAACAACCTCTCGGCGATGCATGCCGATATGTTCGTCGTGCGTCACGCATCGAGTGGCGCACCGTACCTGATCGCCCAGCACTGCGCACCGCACGTGCACGTGATCAACGCCGGCGACGGCCGTCACGCACACCCCACCCAGGGTCTGCTCGACATGTACACGATCCGCCACTACAAGAAGGATTTCACGAATCTGCGCGTGGCGATCGTCGGCGATATTCTGCATTCGCGGGTCGCGCGTTCGGACATTCATGCGCTGACCACACTCGGCGTACCGGAAGTGCGCGCGATCGGTCCGCGTACGCTGTTGCCGGGCGGGCTGGAACAGATGGGCGTGCGCGTATTCCACAACCTCGACGAAGGCCTGAAAGACGTCGACGTGATCATCATGCTGCGTCTGCAAAACGAGCGGATGAGCGGCGCGCTGCTGCCGTCGGCGCAGGAGTACTTCAAGAGCTGGGGCCTGACGCCGGAGCGCCTCGCGCTGGCCAAACCCGATGCGATCGTGATGCACCCGGGGCCGATGAACCGCGGCGTCGAAATCGATTCGCAGGTGGCCGACGGCCCGCAATCGGTGATTCTGAACCAGGTGACGTTCGGTATCGCGGTGCGCATGGCGGTGATGGGGATTGTCGCGGGCAATCACGACTAAAAATAAGGCAGCGCATGAAGATTCATATTCAAGGGGGCACGCTGATCGATCCGGCAGCGGGCACCGAACACAAGCAGGACATTTTTATCGCAGCGGGCAAGATCGTCGCCATCGGTCACGCGCCGGCTGATTTCAACGCGGCGAAGACGATCGACGCCAAAGGCCTGCATATCGCGCCGGGACTCGTCGACCTGTCTGCGCGCCTGCGCGAACCGGGCTACGAACACAAGGCGACGCTCAAATCTGAAATGGCCGCGGCGGTGGCGGGCGGCGTGACGAGCCTGGTGTGTCCGCCGGACACCGATCCGACGCTCGATGAACCGGGTCTCGTCGAGATGCTCAAGTTCCGCGCGCGCAATCTGAACCAGGCGCATGTGTATCCGCTCGGCGCGTTGACCGTCGGTCTGAAAGGCCAGGTCATCACCGAGATGGTCGAGCTGACCGAAGCGGGTTGTATCGGTTTTTCCCAGGCCGACGTGCCGGTGGTCGACACGCAGGTGTTGATGCGCGCGTTGCAGTACGCGAAGACCTATGGCTTCACCGTGTGGCTGCGTCCGGTCGACGCGTATCTCGGCCGTGGCGGCGTGGCCGCGAGCGGCGCGCTGGCGTCGCGCCTTGGGCTGTCGGGCGTGCCGGCGTCGGCTGAGACGATCGCGCTGCACACGATCTTCGAACTGGTCCGCGTGACGGGCGCGCGCGTGCATCTGTCGCATGTGTCGTCGGCGGCGGGCATCGGGTTGATGCGCGCGGCGAAGGCCGAAGGCTTGCCGGTGTCGTGCGACGTCACAGTGAATCATGTGCATCTGATCGATGTCGACATCGGCTATTTCGATGCGCAGTTCCGGCTCGATCCGCCGTTGCGCCAGCAGCGCGATCGCGAAGCGATTCGTGCGGGTCTCGTCGACGGTACGATCGACGCGATCTGTTCCGACCATACGCCGGTCGACGACGACGAAAAGCTCCTGCCGTTCGCCGAAACCACGCCGGGCGCGACGGGGCTCGAGTTGTTCCTTTCGCTGACGGTCAAATGGGCCGACGAGGCGGGCGTGCCGTTGGCCAAGGCACTGAACCGCATTACCACGGCGCCGGCCGACGTGCTGAAGCTGGGCGCGGCGGGTCGCATCGAGGTGGGCGCCGTCGCCGATCTCTGCGTGTTCGACCGCCATGCGTATTGGCGCGTCGAGCCACGCGCATTGAAGAGCCAGGGGCGCAATACGCCGTTCCTTGGTTATGAACTACCGGCGCGCGTGCGCACGACGATCGTGTCCGGTCACGTTGCATTCGAACAGCGCTAATATCCGCGGCAATGCCCAGTTACGGAAAGCTCCGACTATGAAGCTCGCGTTACGCAAGGCCCGTCTCATCGCGCATCTGCTGCACGGCATGTGGACCGTCGCGACGCGTTTCCCCAAAGCCGGCGCGCAAGGGCGGCTGACGCTCAACCGCGAATGGTCGCTGAAAATGCTGCGTTTGTGCGGCATGCGGCTCGTCGTGCATAACGACAGCGCGCGGCTCGACCGCGGCGCGCTGGTGGTCGCCAATCACATCTCGTGGATCGACATCTATGTGATCAACGCGTGGCGGCCCACACCGTTCGTCTCGAAGGCCGAGATCCGGCAGTGGCCCGTGGTCGGCTGGCTGGCGCAGCAACTGGGCACGGTGTTCATCCAGCGCGAGAAGCGTAGTGACGCGAAGCGCATCATGCACGAACTGTCCGACCGCCTGAGCGCGGGAGAGCTGATGTGCGTGTTTCCCGAAGGGACGACGTCAAACGGTCTGACGCTGCTGCCGTTTCACGCGAATATGTTCCAGGCCGCCGTGTCGGCCGCGGCGCCGGTGCAGCCGCTGTGCATCATGTATGAAGATGCGCAGGGCCGGCAATCCACCGCGCCTGCGTACATCGACGATCTGACGCTGGCTGATTCGCTGAATATGTTGCTGCGTGGCGGCCCGTTGACCGCGCACGTGTATGTCGGCGCGCCGCTTGCGCCAGGTGCGGACAGGCGCACGCTGGCGGCCGAGGCGGAAGGGGTGATTGCCGCGGCGTTGCGGGAGATGCAGAGCGGTGCGACGGCGAACTCCGGCGCTGCGATCGCGGCGGCGATTTCTTCGGCCGCTGCCGCCGGCGTTTCTAGCGACGCCAGCGTTTCGGCGCCGCTGATCGAGCCGGCCGATCAATCCAGCCGGTCGGCTTAACGAGCCGGCTAACGAGCTGGCTTTTAGTTGCCGCCGTTTGGCGCACGGCAGGTTTCGCAGTCGACCTGAGTCAGCGTGCGCTCTGCGGGATTCTGCGCAAGGCGCACGGCAGAAAGTTTCTCTCCCCACACGCAGCCGGAATCCAGGCCGATCAGGTTGTCGCGCAAGGTCAATCCGAGTGCGGCCCAATGGCCGAACACGACGGTGACGTCCGCGGTCTTGCGCGACGGCACGTCGAACCAGGGCATGCCGCCCGGCGGCGCGGAATTCAGGCCGCCGCTGCTGCTGAAATCCATCACACCTTCGGCATTGCAGAAACGGATGCGCGTGAGGGTGCTGCAGGTGAGGCGCAGCCGCTCGATGCCCTTGATGCCGGGTGTCCAGCGATTCGGCTCGTTGCCGTACAGCCCCGCGAGCGTTTCCTTCCAGTTCGGCGCGCGCAACGCGCGCTGCAATTCCTCGGCGAGTTCCATCGTCAAGGCGGCGTCCCATTGCGGCAGAACGCCCGCATGCACCATGAGCATGCCGTTGTCGAAATGCGCGAGCGGACGGTGGCGGACCCATTCGAGCAGATCGGCGGCATCCGGCGCCGAGAGGATGTCATTGATCGTGTCGCCTTTCTTCGATTTGCGAATGCCCGCCGAGACCGACAGCAGATGCAAGTCGTGGTTACCCAGCACAGGCACCGCGCGCTCGCCCAGCGCGATGATGTCGCGCAGGGTGGCGAGCGACTCCGAGCCGCGGTTGATCAGGTCGCCCGCGAACCACAGTGGGGTGTCCGCGGGCGGCGCGGCCTTGGCCAGCAACTGCTGGAACGGCGTGCGGCAGCCTTGCAGGTCGCCGAAAGCGAGCGGTAGCGGGTGCGGCTGCCTGGCGGCGGGAGGCGCGGCGGTATAGGCGGCGGTGGAAGCGGTGGAGGATGTCATCGGGAAGTCGGTGCAGTTCGATACACGCGGTTACGAACAAGGCGTGCCGCGTTGGGCGGTGCAGCAAGTTAGCGTGACATAATAGCCCGTTTGAAGCATGGATATCGCGGTATGGGCCGCGAGGAGCCGCCAGCAACCGGCTTAGCCGGGGAGGTTGTCAGGCGTACCGCCGCCCGCGCGCGCGATATTGCACCACAACAGGATGACCCTCGTGAACGGAGAAAGCATGTCGTCTTTTCATGCGCAGCAACCTGTCCGCACGCTCGTCACCGGGGCGAGTGGCTTCACGGGCCGCTATCTGGTCGACAATCTGCTCGGCCGCGGCCATACCGTGATCGAAGCGGTGGCCGGGCGCAACGAGGCTGAAACGCCGACGCGCCTCAGGCTCGACATTACGTCGCCCGATGCATGCCGGCGTGTGATCGAAACGGTGCGGCCCGACTACATCGTGCACCTGGCGGCGATCAGTTTCGTCGGCCATAACGATCCGCTCGACTTTTACCGCGTCAACGTGATCGGCACGCTGAATCTGCTGGAGGCGTGCGCGGCCGTCGGCCATACACCGCGCAAGCTATTGATCGCGAGCAGCGCGAATGTCTACGGCAATGTCACGAGCGACGCCATCGACGAAACCTTCCCGGTCACGCCGGTGAACCACTATGCCGCCAGCAAGGCGGCGATGGAAACGATGGTGCGGACCTGGTTCGACCGGCTGCCCATCCTGATCGTGCGGCCGTTCAACTATACCGGCCGTGGGCAGGCATCGAACTTCCTCGTGCCGAAGATCGTCGAGCATTTCGCCCGGCGCGAACCGGCCATCGAGCTCGGCAATATCGACGTGGCGCGCGATTTCTCGGACGTGCGCTACGTGGCGAGCGCCTATGAGGCTTTGCTCGACTCCGAGGCCGCTGCCTCGGAGACGGTTAATGTCTGCACTGGCACGCCTTATACGCTGCGGGAGATTCTCTCGGCGGCGAGCGATCTGACCGGGCACGAGATCGAGATTCAGGTCAATCCGGCGTTCGTGCGTCAAACCGACGTGAAGATGCTGGCCGGGTCGCCAGCGAAGCTGCGCTCGCTGGTGCCGAAGGTGGAGGCCATTCCGTTTATGGATACGCTGCGCTGGATGTTGGCGGCGTAGGGAAAATGGGTGGCGCGGGATACCCCATGGTCCTGCTCTAACCTTACAGCCAGGCGGTTCTGTCAAGCTGTTCCGGGTGACCTGGGTTCGGGTTTTCATCGGCGCGGCTTTATAATCGTGGCTCAATAAGATCGGCGTTTCAGCGTCTGTTCGCGAGGGGCGGGGGTTGCCGCGGGCGTCGACACAGAGTGAACACCACAACGCGAGGTGAACGGATCAGCAGGCCGAGTTGATCCGCCACTACCATCTAGAAGGAAATTTCATGATCCTGGTAACGGGCGGCGCGGGCTTTATCGGCGCCAATTTCGTGCTCGACTGGCTCGGTACGTCGGACGAAGCGGTCCTGAACGTCGACAAGCTGACCTACGCCGGCAATCTCGGCACGCTCAAGTCGCAACAGGACAATCCTCGCCATATCTTCGCTCGCGTCGATATCTGCGATCGCGCCGCGCTCGACGGGCTTTTCGCCGAGCACAAGCCGCGTGCCGTGCTGCACTTTGCCGCCGAAAGCCATGTGGACCGTTCGATTCACGGCCCGGCGGATTTCGTGCAGACCAACGTGGTCGGCACCTTCACGTTGCTCGAAGCGACCCGTCAGTACTGGAGTACGCTCGGCGAGGCCGACAAGGCCGCATTCCGTTTCCTGCATGTATCGACCGACGAAGTGTTCGGCTCACTCTCCGCTACCGATCCGCAATTCTCCGAAACCACGCCGTACGCGCCGAATAGTCCCTATTCGGCCACCAAGGCAGGGTCCGACCACCTGGTGCGCGCCTACCATCACACGTATGGCCTGCCGGTGCTCACCACGAACTGCTCGAACAACTACGGCCCGTACCAGTTTCCTGAGAAGCTGATTCCGCTGATGATCGCCAACGCACTCGGCGGCAAGGCACTGCCGGTTTACGGCGACGGTCAGAACGTGCGCGACTGGTTGTATGTCGGCGACCATTGCAGCGCGATCCGCGAAGTGCTCGCGCGCGGCACGCCGGGCGAGACGTACAACATCGGCGGCTGGAACGAAAAGAAGAACCTCGACGTCGTGCATACGCTGTGCGATCTGCTCGACCAATTGCGTCCCAAGGCGGGCGCCTCGTACCGCGACCAGATCACCTACGTGAAAGATCGTCCGGGCCATGACCGCCGCTACGCGATCGACGCGCGCAAGCTCGAACGCGAACTCGGCTGGAAGCCGGCGGAAACCTTCGAGACCGGACTCGCGAAAACGGTTCGTTGGTATCTCGACCACCAGATGTGGGTCGACGAAGTGGCTTCCGGTGAGTATCGGAAGTGGGTCGAGACGAACTACTCCCAACGGTCATAAGGGGTTCGAGATGGCGCGCAAGGGCATTATTCTCGCCGGCGGTTCCGGCACTCGCTTGTACCCGATCACGCAGGTTGTATCGAAGCAACTCCTGCCGGTGTACGACAAGCCGATGATCTACTACCCGCTGTCAACACTGATGATCGCCGGCATCCGCGACGTGCTGATCATCTCGACTCCCGAGGACACGCCGCGTTTCGCGTCGATGCTCGGCGACGGCAGCCAGTGGGGCATGAATTTCCAGTACGCGGTGCAGCCGTCACCGGACGGGCTCGCGCAGGCGTTCATCATTGGCCGCGATTTTGTGGGCAATGATCCGTCGGCGCTGATTCTCGGCGACAACATCTTCTACGGCCACGATCTTGCGAACCAGCTCGGCCACGCGAACCAGCGCACCGACGGCGCGACCGTGTTCGCGTACCACGTGCAGGATCCCGAACGATACGGCGTGGTTGAGTTCGACAAGGATTTTCGCGCGCTGTCGATCGAGGAAAAACCCCTCACGCCGCGCTCGAATTACGCGGTTACCGGTCTTTACTTCTACGATCGCGACGTCTGCAATATCGCCGCCGATATCAAGCCGTCCGCGCGCGGCGAACTCGAAATCACCGACGTCAATTCGACGTACCTGAAGGCCGGCCGGCTGAGCGTCGAGCTGATGGGGCGCGGCTACGCATGGCTCGATACCGGCACGCACGATTCGCTGATCGATGCGGCGACGTTTATCGCGACTTTGCAGAAGCGCCAGGGCCTGGTGGTTGCGTGTCCTGAAGAAGTGGCGTTCCGTCAGCGCTGGATCGGCGCGGAACAGGTCGAACGACTCGCCAGGCCGCTCGCGAAGAACGCCTACGGTAAATATCTGCTCAAGCTCGTTTCGGATCCTCTCGCATGAAGCTCAACATTATTCCGACCTCGCTGCCGGAAGTGAAAATCATCGAACCCAAGGTGTTTGTGGATGCCCGCGGGTTTTTCTTCGAAAGCTTCAATGCGAAGGAGTTTGCGCAAGCGCTCGGCGTTGAAGTCGAGTTCGTGCAGGACAACCACTCGTTGTCCGCGAAGAACGTCGTACGCGGTTTGCACTACCAGCTCGTGCGGCCGCAGGGCAAGCTCGTGCGCGTCGTGTCAGGTGAAGTGTTCGACGTCGCGGTCGATATTCGCAAGGGTTCGCCGACCTTCGGTCAGTGGGCGGGCGAGCGGCTGAGCGCGGAGAACAAACGGCAGATGTGGATTCCGGCTGGTTTCGCGCACGGCTTCGCGGTGTTGTCGGAACAGGCGGAGTTCCTGTACAAGACAACCGACTACTGGTACGCCGAACACGAGCGCTGCATGCTGTGGAACGATCCGCGGATTGGCATCGAATGGCCGCTCGACGGTGAAGCACTGTTGGCCGCGAAAGACGCCGCCGCGCCGCGTTTGGCCGACGCCGAATTGCCGGATTGACGGGGGCGGCCATGAGTGAGCAGCGTGTCGTATTACTGACTGGCACCAACGGTCAGGTTGGTTTCGAATTGCAGCGTAGTTTGCAGGGGCTGGGCAGAATCGTCGCGCTTGATCGCAGCCGGCTGGATCTGCGCGACCCGCAGCAGATTCGCGAGGTTGTGCGCGCAACCAAACCGGCGTTGATCGTCAACCCGGCTGCGTACACCGCAGTCGATGCAGCCGAAAACGACGTCGCGGGTGCTACGCAGCTCAACGTCGACGCGCCCCGTGTGCTGGCTGAAGAGGCGAAGCGCCTGGGGGCGGCACTGATTCACTATTCTACCGACTACGTGTTTGACGGAAAGAAGGCCACCGCGTATGTCGAAGACGATGAGCCGAACCCGCAGAATGTGTATGGGCGCACCAAGCTTGAGGGGGAACAGGCGATTCTCGAGTCGGGTTGCGCGCATCTGATTTTTCGCACCAGTTGGGTCTACGGAACGCGCGGCAAGAACTTCCTGTTGACAATGCTGCGTCTCGGCGCCGAGCGCAGCGAGTTAAGCGTGGTGGCCGATCAGTATGGCGCCCCCACATGGGCCAATACCATTGCCGCTCTGACTTCAAACGTGCTTGCGCAGACGGCGGGGCCCAGGGCGGGTGACTGGGACGACTGGTGGTCGTCATATTCAGGTGTCTATCATTTGACAGCTTCGGGCGAGACGTCCTGGCACGGGTTCGCGCAGGCGATTTTCGAATTGTCCGAACTGGCAGCGAAGCCTCGGGTCATGCCGCTTCCTGCTGCTTCCTATCCCACTGCGGCCGCGAGACCGGGCAATTCCCGCCTTTCGAACGATAAGCTTGCGGACACATTCGGTGTTCGTGCGCCGGACTGGCGCGATGCGTTGAGTCTTTGCATGGCGGCGCGGTGAGCGCCGTACGGGCACGCGTCGGTGCGTCGCTTACTCAAACCTGATGCAGGAGCACGAAGATGTCAGACCGCGAGCGTATCCGTGTGACAGCCAGAGAAACATTGTCGAATGAGCGGCGGCGGCTGGAGAAGCTGACCTACGAATATGACCGTAGCGACGGCAGCACGCAACTACTCACCAACGAGACATACCACGTGGACGACGGCGCCGCCGGGTTGCTCTACGACGTTGCGCGCGGCACCGTCGTGCTGGTGCGGCAGTTCCGTTTGCCTGCCTACTTGCAAGGTTCGAGCGGATTCACGCTCGAGGCGGCAGCCGGTTTTCTGGACGGTGCGTCGCCGGAAGATCGTGTACGCGCGGAGATCATGGAGGAAGCCGGCTATCGCGTGTCGTCGGTCAAGAAGGTCTGCGAGGCGTTGATGGTGCCGGGTTGTGTCGCCCACACGGTGTATGGTTTCGTCGCGCCCTATACGCCGGAAGACAAGATCACGGCGGGCGGCGGCTTGCTGGAAGAAGGCGAGGATATTTCGGTGATCGAACTATCGATCGGCGAGGCGTTGCGAATGATTGAGAGCGGCGAGATCGTGGATGGCAAGACGATCATTCTGCTGCAGTATGCAGCGCTGCATTTGTTCCGGGCGTCTTGAGAGCAGATCACGTTCAGGCACGGCGGATGCGTGCCGGGTTGAACAGAATGTTGGCTTGTGACATGCAACTTCCTGTAACACGCGGGCAAGTTGCTTCGATCGATGCGGGGGCGAGGCCCCCAGGTTCGCCGCGATCCTGACGCGTTGACAAGGTGATACATGTGCGGGATACTCGCCGGGCTATAATTTTGGGGGATTGCTTCTTTCAGTTTGTCCCCCGTTTCAGGCCTTCAGGGCGGTTCGTCGAAGCGGTAAGCCTCGCAGCGCCCACGGCAAAGAACGATGAGCAGAGGAGCGCGCAGTCGCCACCTGCAGCAGGTTGGCGCAGGCGGCTGATTTCAATGTGTGGCGAATGGCGCCACACTCTGTTTGCTCCATTCCCAGTTGAACAAAACCAGTCCATCGGACTGATCTTTCGAGTCGTCAAGTGTGAAGTATTTGAACGCCGTAAATGATGTCCGGGATGGTTTGCGTAGCCGCGAGTTGTGGCTCGCGCTCGGCATGCAGGATATCCGTCAACGCTATCGCCGCTCCATGCTCGGGCCATTCTGGCTGACCATTAGCATGGGCGTGATGATCGGCGCCATGGGGCCGTTGTACGGGTCGCTGTTTGGATATAACGCTGCGTCCTTTATTCCGCACCTGGCGCTTGGATTGATTTTCTGGGGCTTTATTGCCGGGCAAATCAGTGATTTCGGAGAAGCGTTTTCGAATTCGACGAATTATCTTCGGCAAATGAAGTTGCCGCTCTCGATGTTCGTACTTCGGGTGATGTACCGGCACTCGATCATACTTGCTCACAACATCATCGTTTTCGTCATCATCTGGGCGATTTTGCCGGTCCATTTGAATGCGAGTCTGTTGGTTTTGCCGTTTTCCATACTTCTCGTGCTAATCAATCTGTTCTGGATTGGCGTTATCACGAGTATCTTTTGCACGCGGTATCGCGACATGCAACCGGTGATCGGCAATCTGGTGCAAGTCATGTTCTTCGTGACACCGATTATCTGGAAAGCGGAACAGTTGTCGCCCGCGCGGCAGCATCTGATCCATCTCAATCCGTTCTTCTACCTTCTGGAACTCCTGCGTGAGCCCTTGCTCGGTATGATGCCGACGGCTGATATCTGGATTCGGGCCGCGGGAATGGCGGTGGTTGGAACCGCGTTGGCGCTGTACATGCTCGGCAAGTGCCGGCATCGCGTTACATACTGGCTTTAAGGGAGCGTTCGAATGCATATCTCTCTTGAGAACGTGAGCGTACGCTTTCCCATCTACGACGCGAAGCAACGCTCGTTCAAGCGCGCAGTGATGGCCGCTGCCACGGGCGGCCAATTTGTGGGCAAGTCTGGGCATACGGTTGTTGAGGCCCTGCACGAAATTAATCTGGAGATCGGCGAGGGCGACCGGGTAGCGCTGCTTGGCGGTAACGGGGCGGGCAAGACGACCTTGTTGCGGGTGCTTGCGGGGGTGTACCACCCGGAGGAAGGCTCCGTTCGAGTAGAGGGCCGCGTTACCAGCTTGCTGGACTCGATGCTCGGCATGGATCTGGAGTCCACCGGGTACGAGAATATGTACCTGCGTGGACTGTTCCTTGGCCTCAAGGCCAAGCAGATTGCGGCGCTAGCAGACGAGATTGCTGAGTTCAGTGAACTGGGTAATTTTCTCAACGTGCCAGTGCGGACCTACTCGTCAGGGATGACGCTGCGACTCGCGTTTTCGATATCGACGATCATCAAACCTGAAGTCCTGCTAATGGACGAGTGGATGAGTGTCGGTGACGAGCATTTCAAACACAAGGCTGAGGAGCGGCTTGAGCAATTTGTGAGTGATGCAGGCATTCTGGTCATCGCGACGCATGATCATGGCCTTGCGGATCGCCTTGCCAATCGCCGGATCACGATGGAACATGGGTCGATTGTCGAGTCAACCTGACTTTTCTCGTGCAGGTGGTCGGTGCGGCGCGCGCTGCGCGGCTGTTCTTTCCGATGGCATAAGCGCCAATATCTTCGACTTGAACGGGTGCGAGACTTCGATATCTGGACGACGTCCTTCGCCGAGTCGCTTCCTTCCTTGATCGCACTACGATTCGTTCCCGGCAGCGGGCCGCTTGATGCCGGTTGCCGCCGGCCCCCATGCGTATTGCATGCGCATTGCCATGTTACGTCTGCCGCGAGCAAGTGGATCGACCCCGAACTATTGAGCCGCGCTCGCTGCTGCTGTCCCGCCCACTCGTCGGTTTCCCTTTCTTTTCGGTTACTGGCGCGTTGCCCGCGGATGGTTCCAGATTCCCATGAAAGACCGCCGTGTCGTGGTGGTTCATGACAGGTTGTATCGTTCCTCTCGAATGTGGCAACGACGTCGATTTGGCGAGAATATTGTCGCTATCAATGAAATGATTTATATTTGAGGCGGAGTTGGATATTGATCGACTGAATGAGATCGATCATAAATTTTTTTAAAAATGCGTTGCTATTTTTAACTATTATTACACGCGCCGGTGTGGTAGCAAGTTATTTTAACTGATCATTCTGACTGGCGCTTGTTGCACGAGAAAAATGTTTAGAAATTTTTTTACAGACGTACTGCACCGGATTTTTCCTTCAAGTACTCTTTTTGAAGTGAAAGACGTTAGTATGGTCGCGAGTTTGGATGAGGGTCAGGCTCAGTCGACAGGCGAACCGCATGACGACACGACAGGGAGCTCAACCATGAATAATCGTGAACAAAAATCTGCTTCATCTCCGGATGAACGCTCTGAATCGCTAGTTACTAAGGCGATTTCGGAATTGGATCGAGCTATTATCCCATCGGTTAACATTTCCTTTTCCGCTGAGTCCGTGACAGAATTTGGTGAAGAAATCGATAATTTCTGGTTTTTTGCGTTCAGGAAGCATCTCTATTCTGACGCAGGAGTGAAGAAGTGGTACGCCCCTCCGCTCGGAGGGGCGTCGGAAGTTAATGCGGGTTTTGCGCTAATCAACCTTGATAATCGCACGGCAATGTCGGACGGGTTAACGCTTTCACCGAAGCAATTGCTACTTGTCGCGCATCCGCGCAAGACTCTGGCGGCTAGGGTACGTCTCGTGAAGGAAGGCTTATATTGCATCGTCGCTGAATTTTCATCTGACGCAACGGCGTCTGCGTTTTCCGTCGCCGTCAATGTCAACGGGCAGTCGATATGGGAGCGGGAGGTTAATGATAAGGAAGCTCGTTCCGTATACGCCGGCCACCTGAACCTCGCTGAAAACAGCTTTGTGGACTTTTTGATCAACTCTCGTCCAAAAGGCGATTCCGAACCGTGCAAAGCGGGTCTGCGATTTGCGCTTTTTAATTGCGACGAGGCGACGGGGGCAGTCCGGTTCCGGTGCGATGACGAATGCTCATCACTCGACACAACTGAGGCGTTGAAGTGGGCGGCCGCGATACCGTTTGCTCCCAAGGTCGTAGATCATGCGCCGGTTGACGTGGGAGCACGTGCCGAGATTTTTGATCGGTGCTGGACTTTAAACCGGAAATATCTGGCGTCGCTCTTTCCCAAGGAATCTGCTGAAATTATCGCCGATGTGACGAAGCGCCGCTCGGAGGCACCGGTGAAATATGCGATTTGTATGATTCCGCGCTCGGGCTCAACGCTTTTGGGGGAGCTACTTAGTTCTACGGGTAAATTGGGATATCCGATTGAATATTTTGTTCCCGACATTATCCGATCTCTGTCGATACCGTTCTCAGACCTATTTTCGTCATATGAAAATCTGCTCAAGACAGGTTTTTCGACCGAAAATGGCGTCTTTGGAATCGAGGTTGAAGGCGTGCGTTTTTTTGAGGAAGATCAGTTTTTTAGAAACCTCAATCAATGGCGTGTCATTTATCTCACCCGAAACAATATTCTTGCGCAAGCAATATCGCTTGCTATTTCAGAGCGTTCCGGTGTGTGGCACAGCTTTGACCAGAACGATAAGCACGGTCAATGCTTGCTTGACAATAACACAATCAAATGGCAGTTGAATTTTTTGCTTGAAAACGAGCGCAATTTTGAAAAATTATTTGCCGATAGAAATATCACGCCACTGAAAGTGATTTATGAAGATCTGGTGCAGGATCCTGGTGCCCAGATTCGTAACATCGCTGAATATGTGGGGGTGATGGACATCGAGATTCCGAGCATTGATATTTCAAATACTGTACTTAAGCCGACCCGGACGGGGATTAATCGTTACTACGAGTTAATGATCATTATGACCGGGGGTGAGTTTTGGGGGTACAATTTTTATACCATTGAGGGGCGCGAAGTAGCCGCATTAACGGGCGCGCGTGTTGATCTGCTCGCGTTGGGCCGGGACCGCGCGCCAGTGGTATTTGTCGGCAGCGATCGCGATGAGCTTCGTGCGCGGGTGGAAGCGTATATCGTCAAGAGGCTCGCGGATTTTTGATGCGGGCATTTGAGCGAAATTGCGGTAAGCGTCGCGGCAGTAGCGTCTTCACAGAGAGCGGCAAAATTGCCAATCTGATTCCCATCAGAATCTGATGGAAACCAGATTGATGGAAGCGAAGGCAAGAGGCCGCAGGCTGGGATCGAAGAACGATTGGCTTTGCACGAACTGTTCCGTTCCTGCCCCCGGTACCACCCGCCCAGCAAGAGATTCGCAGCTTCTGGCATTTCCGCATTCTCACTGGGGTGTGAGTTTTTCTACCCTAAACCGAATTCCCCCTGATCCGTTCTCTTCTGCCCAATCTTCCCGATCGCTACAGCGAGCCTGTCCGTGACCAGGTGTGAATACCGCTTCGTTGACACGACGGACTTATGCCCCAGCACACCCCCAACCGTGAATAGGTCGATGCCGGCGTTGATCATCTCCCACGCGGCGCGTGCGCGTTTCCACGCCTCTTCGAACTGTTTGACCGTCAGCGTAAACCGCACGCGGCGCGCCAGCACGGCGACGTGCAGGTGGATCGGGATGATGCGCTGCCGACCGTTCTTTGTGTCGCCGAGCGAATATCCCTAACGTGAGACTTTTGCCATCAGGATCTCGCCGCGGCGCATACTCGAGTAGAACGCTGTCCGGATGGCCGCGCGGACCTCACGGTGCTTGCACGCGCGCGCGATCTGCAGCATCTCTTTCCGTTGCGGGTAATGGTGCCGCCATTATTGACCGCTGGGATCATCATGCGCGCGGTCTGGTCGACCTCTAATCGGCCGATCTTATGGGCGTATTGATCGCTGCTCGAAGGCACGCGAGCACATTGCGGATTGCGGCATCGGAGAGGAGGTGCTTGGTGCGACCAAGATGGTCGACGCTCGCCCGAATGTATCCGACGAAGCGGATCGACTAGGTATGCAGATCATTCGCGTCCTGGTCCGCGTACTCCGACGCCCATTTCTCGAGAATCTGCACCCGTTTGAGACCATCCTTCCACCCTGCTCGCTTGTCTGTCAGGTGATGGATCTCGTTCGCCCGTGAATTCCGGTCTGGTAACGCCGGCCAAGATCGTCGGCGACCTTATCGCGCTCTGTGAGGAGCGCGAAGCGGATGGCTTCGTTCAGAATTCCGATGCGTATGCCGCAGCACTTCAGGTCGTCAAGAACACGACGAACCCGAACCACGTGGACATTCGGTCGCCTGACACTCCGGTGAATCAGCTCCGTACTTTCGCGACCCTCATGCAGTTCCGCCTCCGGTATGCCAACAACCGCCATAGCAGAGCCGCCTTCGGGCGGTTTTTTCACTTTCTGGAGAGGAATCGATGTCTTCGAACCAAATTGCCGGTATTGCCCAGGCGACAATCGACGGCGTAACGCAGCAATTGGAGGGAGGCCTGAAGTATTCGGTCTCGACGGTCAAGCGTGAGGCGCTGCTCGGGAAAGACGGCTTCCACGGACGAAAGGACCCCCCAGTCGCACCGTTCATGGAGATGGTGCTTCGTGATTCCGGTGGCCTGACGGTCGCCAATTTCAACGCGATGCGCAATTCGACGATTGTCGTGACGCTGGCGAGCCGCAAGATCGTCACCGGCCGGAACATGGGCGCCGTCGACGTTCAAGAGGTCGATACGGAGGACGCAAAACTGACGGTCCGTTTCGAAGGCTCGCAGGTGTCGGAGCAGATCGCGAGTTAATCCATGAACGAAGAACAGAAAAAGAAACCGCGCAAGGTCATGCCGTTTGAAATGACCATCGAATTGCGCAAGCCGATCGAACTTACTTGGGCTGCACCTGCGACCGGCACACCGCAATATGCGCCCTCCGGAAATCCGATCACGAACACGCCAGTGATCGATGTCTCTGCCTATGCGTGGAATATGCTTCGGCTGAAATTTACAACGTCATCATCGCCGCAGGGCTGGCGCCGAACAGGAGCGCATGGAATCCGTTGCTCGCTGCAATTCAAACGATATTACAAGGGAGGACCGCGAACGTTGAAGTTGACACTGGCGCGGCGAATGTTTAAGTCGTCGCATTCACGCCGGCGCTCACCACACCGGTGCCTTGGGTGCCGTTGTCGTTCAAGGTAAAGACGACGAACACGGGGGTGTCGACGCTGAATACCTCCGGAACAGTCGAGCCATTGGTCAGCGGCGCGCATCTCACGCTGCAAGGCAATGAATTAGTCGCGAATGGCAACGCGCTCGTCTATTGGAACCCGGCGCTCGCCTCAGGGGCAAGTTCTTACGTTCTGACGTTCTGCTCGGGTGCTTTGTCGCGACGAGTACCGGAAGCGCAGGCGGTTACACCATCGGACTACCTGCTGCTACAGGCAACGCTGGCAAGCAGATCACTATCTATAACAGCTCGACAGGCACGCTTACGCTAACCGCAGGCAACTTCAATACTGCCTATGGGGCGGCTACGACGAGCATCGTGCTGCCCGCAAATACCTGTGTTACGCTGGAA
This sequence comes from Paraburkholderia fungorum, assembly GCF_046026025.1. Classification (GTDB taxonomy): domain Bacteria; phylum Pseudomonadota; class Gammaproteobacteria; order Burkholderiales; family Burkholderiaceae; genus Paraburkholderia; species Paraburkholderia fungorum_E. Next base: position 139,305 of record NZ_JAQQFL010000010.1, read on the forward strand.
TGCGATGGCACGTCCTACAGCGGGCTGGGCGGTTCTGGCGCAATCGGTAACACGGTGCGGCCACACGCGGCGAATAGCACCCCTAGCGACTTCGTGCAGATCACCACTTCCACTAAATATTCGTTGCCGGCTGGCGGCACATGGGTCTATGCGATCCCAATACAGCGGCGACATCCGCAGGGGGCGATTGCGGGCATTCTCGCTGGTGGCAGGTCAATTTTGACCCCCTCAAGCAGTAACGCTCAAAGCTGGGCATGGAGAGTCCAATACTGCCACTGATTTTTACACAGATGGGGTTCGCGTCTACCGACATGGCGTCATCGGCAACGCCCGCGACTCATGGCTACGTGGGGGCACTTGGCGGGCTGACCTACCATGTTCATGCTGTGGCAACCCCTGACGCTTTTGAGGCGCTTATCGCGGCTATCTCGGAAGAACAGGTAACAGTCGACCCGTATGTGGCACCTGTTGTCGTTCCACCTACACTTGCCGAACAGGCTGCAACTGCGATGGGCACCGGACCCACAATCACGTCCACATTGGCGTCTGCCCTAGATAGAACGTATGGCGTGAGTGGCCCATCATTGGCGGCACGATCTTCGCCGACGACACCACGACAGTTGTATGACCCGACATGAGCCGGGGAAACCATACATTCAACCCAACGCAGGCAAAGGCGTTCTTCACGGCTGCCGGTGTATATGTGGCGGTTCTTTACAAATGCCAGAACGGCACACTGGCGGCACTTCTTGAAGCGAGCGCGACAATCGCTTAAGCGTCCGCTGCTGCAGATCAGGTTGTCGTCGGCTCCTCGTCTAGTTGTGCATGCGTTCGAGTCAATGGCTTCCGGCCAAACAGCTTGCGGCTCGGATAGTCGACGAGATACAGCGCAGCCGTCGAAAGTAGGATCATCGACGCTAGCGTGATTATTGAGCGGTTGGAACCGAGCTTTAGCGCGATTACCATCGCCGGAATGTGGAAGAGGTATAGCGGGAACGATAGATCGCCGAGGAAGTTACAGATCTTGATCGCCCGCTTGCCCATCGTCAGTTCGCCGCTCATTACCAAAACGAAAATAGTGATAAACAGCGGAGCGCCGGTAAAATGACCATGTGTCAGCGCGAATACTGACGGTAGCGCAAGCACTACGAAACCGAGCGGCGTTCCACTCATCCGGTGGTACAGGAAACCGGTGATCCATAGCCACGACAGGGTCAGGAAAGGAAGACCATGCGACAGGCCCTCAATACCATGACCGGGTGGTGGTGAAATTTTCATGAACGCCCACAATGACAGGGCGATCCAGATTCCCAATGCAATGTTCGGTACTTTCTTAAGTGCTGGCGCGAACATATAGTGCCACCACTCCGGGCTGAGCGACCATATCTGACCAACCATCGGCAGCGACATGCCGATGACCGTCTGGAGCATGAACAGCGATGCGATGATCGTCGAAGGCGATGCGGCCGGGATCGTGTCGCCGCTAGGAAGTACAAAGCCGCCTGGCATCCAGAGTGAAAGTGCCACACCAGTGGCAATCGTCGCAAGGTATAGCGGCCAGATACGAATGCATCTGCGCCGGTAGAAGCCTTTTGTTTCGCGGTCGACGCTGGCAGCGATGCTGAACCCAGACAGGATGAAGAAGCCGAATACCGCGCTCCCCGGGTTCAGGTAGCCGTTACCAAAAAGATGCGTTGGGTCGGGTCTGACAAACAGCGCAAAATGGCCAATGGCTACGGTGCCGGCGAGGAAAAATCGCAGAGCGGCCAGAACGCCCCATTGAGCGGCGCTTTCTTTTTCATGAATCAATGGTGACTCCGATGAATCAGGTATTAAAGTGTCGCGATGCCTATCGGAGCATCATGGCCAACCGTTCGGCCTCCCGGTATCCCATTTTCCAGATCCGGTGGACATCCGTCCCTTCGCGGTTCGGATTGAAATCGTTGTCTTCGTAGAATGAATGCATCAAACCAAGCTGATACGCGACGGTCTTCCGACGCCGGTCTACCTCGCGCGGCTCAATGACGAGCCGGAGCACCAGATTGGCTGCTCGTTTTAAGGTTTTCCAGAGAAGTCTGATCATGGTCCGTCATGCGCTCAACCGGCGGCGAGGGGCATATTATGCACCAACCACCGGTTCGGTCATTTTTTGGAGGGCGGCGCTTACTTGGCGAGCACCTTGTTGACGGCTGACAGCATTGTAGGGAAATACTGCTGTTCCTTGTAAAGATAGCCGTTCTGATGCGGGTGTACGCGCTCGGGGCCGAGCAGCGTGACGTTCCAATTGATCACGTGGATGAACGCCTGATACGGCGGTGCGACCGCCGTGCCGTCCGTTGAAGCCGTCGTAGGCTAGTTCGTTGATCCATGATCTATTGTAGGTCGCGCCATTCAGCGAAGTCGGTGCGACTGGGTTCTGCTCCAGGACAATCGGGACCATACCTGCGGCCTGGACGGTGGTGATCCAGTTCTGCCATTCGGTGTCGTACTCATACCGTGCGCTGCTCGACCAGTTCGTCGTTGATGCCATAGTTGCCCGTTACAGTGCTAAATCCTTGGTCCGTGCTCGCCAGTACGGTTGCCAATGGCTACCCCGTACCGTACGCAGTGGAGGAAAAAGAGCCTGTACCGGTCAAGTCCTGCTTCAACTTTGAACCCGGCGCGGACTGATCCACCAGGAGCACGACACCGGTGCCAAGCGTCTTGTTGAAGTCGGCCTGCAGAAGCATGGCGGGCGTTTCTGCGCGACGATAAGTGGGTGCGTATTGCGGCGCAGTGCAAACTCCGTAATTCGTCGAATCACGCCGCCACGAGATTTTGATCGGCAGTTGGATGGCTTGTTTCGCGGGAGTTGGTGTGGCCGCAGCGGCTGTAGATGATGGCGCGGAACCGTCCCCACCACCCCCGCAAGCCGAGAGAGTGCAGCCGAGCGACATGGCTATTGCGGCAGCGCGCCACGATGCGCATTGGTGGCGAACCTTGTTTTGAACGGACGAGCGCGTTCTGTGTCGGTTGCGCGACGCTTGAATAATGGTTTTCGTGGCTATTCCCCGAGAATGGTTTTGACGAGCGGCCCGACAACTGCATGTTCCTGCTTGATCTTCAGCGAGTCGATACAGGCGTCCGAATAAAAGCTCTGCGCCATATGGCTGCACCAGTCGGGATTTGACTGGGAATATGCGTACTGGCGCACCAGCGCGACGCCGTACTGCGCAGCCGCAGCGTCCATGGCCTGAATGTATTGAGGCAACATCGGGTGCTGGCCGTCACAGACCGGGCCCGGCTCTTCAAGGACCGCAATTTCTCCCGCCGCAAGGACATCTGCGATGTACTGCGCCAGATAGCCTGAATAATCGGCAAGCGTCTCGCCGCTGAGCGGATCGTTGACCGCGTGATTGTCGGTGACGATAGGTGCGGGGATTTCAGCCAGGATTGCGGTAAATGGAGCGCCGGACCCATCCATGCCATCCAGCATGTTCATTAACGAACTTGCCGTTCCACCTCTGGCATTGTTACCAAGGGTGATGCCGGTGTCGTTGGATGCGCCCTGCAAAAGCATCTGAAGCGCGTCCGCTTCGTCTGGCGAAACCCTGCTAAAGCTCCATGCATACGCGTTAGCCACGCCCGCCGTTGCATCGTCGCCGAAGACGGCAACCTAGATAACTGGCGCAGGAGCAGGTGCCGATGCCGATGCGACCGACGGTGTAGATGCTGGCGCCGAACGAGGTTATCGTCGGCTCTGGTGTGCCGGCGTAACAGCAATTGCTGCATTCGGCGGCTACAGTCTTGGGGCTGTGCCTTCCATCCATCTCATACGCCCGCTGGCGCGCATCAATCTGTCTAACACCGTTTCTGGTGACTTCGTGCTATCAGAAACGCCGCGCGATCAGCTGGGTCATCAGGATCGAAATCGAACCCCGCAGCACCTTCAATCGACCGCGCCGGAGGTCGGCGCTTTCCTTTGCTACCGATTGGCCCGACGCGAAACATTTCCGTATCGATCAGTATGCACGCCGCGCGAAGAGGCGCGTCTTCACCGGTGAGCCTGCCGAACTCCGAACTCCGAACTCCGAACTCCGAACTCCGAACTCCGAACTCCGAACTCCGAACTCCGAACGCTGGGCCGCGCGCGTCGCCTTCGCGAGCAGCCTATTCAGTTCCGTCAGCATCTCTCTCGTATGCTGAACCTCTAGGACCCGGTGCCAAACATTCCGGTTTCTTTGTACGGCCGATATCACTCGCGCAGCTCGGCGAGCGTAGGCGGGATAAATGGAGGAAGGACCACGGCGCTGACATATGGCTGTATGAATATACAGTACATATTCGCCAGAAAGGGCGTGGGTTTTTCTATCGTAAACCGTTCAATTACTGTTCACATATACAGTATGGAGACACCCCGCAAACCCCTATGCCACTGTGAAAGTGAGGCCCGAAGCCTGCGTTTTCCTACAGTGACTAAGGACTTAAAATCCGCCGCCTAACGGCTTGCCGGTTCAAGTCTGGTCCCTGACACCACGTGCCCTTTACACAACATTCCAGATAGTTCGAGGCATGTATAAGCAAGGGTTCACATATCCCTCACGTAACCGATATTCGATTTCACAACTATCGACCTATGGTCGAAGACCCGACTGCCTCACATGTTCAATACCTGCTTGGACCCCGCGCAGGGAAGTTCGGGGAGGCGGAAGCTGTTACGAGAGCGCCAATGGATACTGTTTAAAAAAACAGTATGTCTAAAATCTGTTTTATTAGCTGGGCAGATCTTTTCTACGTACTATTGACCCGCAGCCATTTTCGCCCGCAGATGCAGATACCTTTAGCCGAAACGTGAAGGAGTTGATTGTGAATCGAGTCTCATGTCTCATTTGCAATGGTCCTACCCAAGGTAAAGCGGCCAAGATAGCACCATTTCTATCGCGCTACTGTGCGATTGGTTCGCTTGAGACGACAACTCGATACTGTCCGGAATGCGATTTGGTGTTCTTCGAACGCCGCCTTACAGACGAAGAGGCGGCGCGCCTATACACGAACTATCGCGGCGAGGAATACACTCGAGTCCGACTGGAGATCGAGCCATCATATGAGCGATACCTTGCGCTATTTGATGATCCTCTTTCTACGGATTACTACATGATTCGCGTTAGCGACTATATCGAGCTCGTCAACGTGTATCCAGAGATGGCGGAAGCCAAACGAATACTGGACTTCGGGGGGGACGGAACCGTTCCCGCCCGAGCGTTCCCTTGGTCCACTGTTACCGTCGACGATCTCTGCGCAGGTAACGCCGACCAGATCGGAGAAAAATTCGACATGATTTTTGCGTCGAACGTCTTTGAACATCTCTCAGACCCTGTACCGGTACTGCGCGAACTTACCGGAAGACTGCGCCCGGATGGACTCATTTTTATCGATGTTCCGGCGCCCTCACACTCGAACTTGGCTGAGGGTCTCCTCTGGCAGGAGAGGTACGGCGGCGAACTATACGAGATGCATGAACACATCACGCACTTCTCGCGCCGCAGCCTCGTGAAACTTGCTAAGGCTGCTGGACTTGTTCCCGTATTCGAGTACCCCTCGCGGTATTGCCCCCTTAGTCTAGTCGCGATGTTGGAATGCTCCGCTCTTGCGCAGAGTTTAATGCCGGAAAAGCGACTCCGCGAGATTCATTTTGAAACGCGTATTGCACGGGACGAAGCTAGGGCGACCCACAACAAAGTTAACTTGCTTAGGCAGCATTTAGAGCAGCAACTCGCCGACCTGTCGGTACCCCATGCAACACGAGATGAAGCACGACTCGACGCCTTGCGAGAAGAACTTTCCCGGGTCTATAAAAGCACATCTTGGGGTGTCACAGCACCAATGCGTGTCTTCGGGCGCGCAATCAGACATTTGTTAGGTTCACGATGACCTTTCCAATGCATGTCGCGTGAATTGCAATCCACGGTTGCCCCATCTTACAAAGCCAAGGGATAACCATTTGCGCACGGTACGGCCAGACGTCAAAGTCCCATTGCGGAAGGGCACTATCGGGGGGAGGATCCTTTTGCGCGCGTGTGCGTGTCGATGATTTCCGGCCAAACAGCTTGCGACTCGGATAACCGACGAGATACAGCGCGGCCGTCGAAAGCAGGATCATCGAGGCAAGCGTGATCACAAAGCGGTTGGAGCCGAGCTTTAGCGCGACCAGCATCGCCGGGATGCGGAAGAGGTACAGCGGGAACGACAGATCGCCGAGGAAGTTACAGATCTTGATTGCTCGCTTTCCGACCGCCACTTCGCCACTTGTCACCAAAAAAAAATCGAGGTGAAAGCGGAGCACCGGTGAATCCGCCCAACGTCAGAAGGAACGCTGACGGTAGCGCAAGCACCGCGAAACCTATTGGTGCGGGTGAGGGCTGTGGGAGAAAGGCGAGCGCGCTCAGTGAACGCCGGATCGAACAGGAAATCGGGGAACTCAGTAAGGAGTTGAGAGGACGCTGGTATTTGAGTTCATATCGTCGATTTAAGCGCCTCACGAGAAGTATCTCTATACTGCCGGGCCGAACAAGAACCGCGACATAGACGATGGCCGTATCGAAACCACCGGAACTGACGGAGGAAGAACGTAGCGAGCTTGAGGTTCTGGCGAGAAGCCGCCGTGATTGGCGAACACGAGACAGGTCCCGGACGATTCTGATGTTTAGCAGCGGCGTGCCAGCCAGGGAGATAGCCAGGCGGCAGGAGTTGACGTTGGAGGCGGTGTACGAGAAGCGCTATCGTTGGTTGGACAAACGCACGGCAGGGCTGTCGGACGCGCCGTGTAGCGGTGCGCCGTTGAAGCTGTCGCCGGAGCAGGTTGAGCAGTTGAAGGTGTCGGCGACGCTGGAGGCGCTGACGGCACCGGAACTGGTGACACGACTCGAAGAAAAGTTCGGGATTCGGGTTCATCGCAATACGCTGACAGGGGTTCTCAAGCGAGCGGGGCTGGTATGGAAGCGAACCCGACATAGCTTAAAAAAGCGGGACGAACAACGGTTCCGACAAGCCCAATCTGAAATCGGGGTATTGGTCCAGTAAGTCCGGCGTGGCGAAATCGAACTCGCCTACGTAGACGAAGCTAGCTTCGCGCAAGCGCAGTCGAATCGAAGTGCCTGGATACCAGTCTGGGAGCAACACATGATTGACGCTTGGCGCGGTAAGCGTCTGAACGTGGTCGCAAGCACTGCTGTCCTCGAGAGGGTCGTTTGCAGTGAAGTTGTGGGAGAAGATGACCTCGATGCTGTTCGTCGGATTTCTCGGCCTGCTGGTCGAACACGTCGGCAAGCCGCTAACCGTGATTCTCGACAATGCATCGGTCCGCACGGCCCGCGCACTGCGGCCTTATCTCGGGCTGCTACAAACGAAAGACTTGACGTTGTGCTTCCTGCCACCGTACAGCCCGGAGCTCAATCGTATCGAGAAGCTCTGGCACAAGATGAAATACGAGTGGCTGGCCTTCGAGGCCCGCGACACCCAAACCCTTGAAGCCGATGTCGATGTAATCCTTCAAGGATTCGGGGCAGATTACAGATTCACTTTTTGTTGAGAGCTTCGGGTCGACGCGGACGTGATCGATTCACTCGGGGTGAGGTGTGCGACCGTCCGTGGCGGTCGCAGGTTCATTCGGTGATTATCACGCTGCAGAAGTGGCCGGCGAATCCCGCCAGGGTGATTGCGCGGGTTCAGTTCATGACCCTCAACATCGCCCTCATTACATCAACATGGCTTTCAGCCGACGCTTGATATGTCCGGGCAAAAGAGAGACGATTTTGTAGGCGATTCGGCGACGATAAAACCGTACGACCCACTTGGCAGTGAATTTCCTGATAAGGTTATTTTTGGGTTTGACGTAATTAATTTCGGGTATGATTTTTCCGAACTTGGTCAGTCTCGCCCCGTGCTCGAACGTATCCAGTTCCTCCTGACTGAGTATTTTCCACTGACCTCCGGCAGCAGGCGCGTCGGGGAACTTATATGCCAGGAGGAAATCCTCATTATCTTTTACAGGGGACAAAACAAAGCCTTTTGGATGCAGGCGCAAAAACTGATCGCCAATCTGGCTGACGATAAGTGAGCCGAAGCGTGTCGCAGAAAAGTCGACGCCAAATGCGTCGTAGATCATTGTAATTCGACGGGAGAAATCCTTGTCTCCAAGAGTGTCATAGCCGTTAAAAATATCCCGTAAATGATCGTTCAAAATGATCTTCTCCGGGCACACGCGAACGAGGAATTGATATATTTCCTCAAACTCTTCTTGCGTCACTCTCTGCGATTTATCGAACCATCCCTGTCGCAACTGGCCGGCGACGTGGGTGTAAATCTCATCAATCTGGCGACGCAGCAATACACCTTCCGAGCACATCGAACGCCGAATGTCGGCGTACTCGTACACTCCGCGATCGACCAGGAACTGAAACTGCCTGACCAGGCCCAACGTCCACGCGTAGAAGCGATAGGTGTTGGTCAGGCGCGAATACCTTACCCACTCGGTGTCGTCTCCGGTGTGATAGGCCTTGCTTTCCATCTGACACAGAAACAGTGAAAAGCATTGCAGCGATTCTTCTCCGAGCGTTGCCAGAGCTGTCGTCACATGGGAAAAGTGCGGGCCGCACCTCTTGATGATTTCGCCCCAAATCTCACGATCCAGGCATCTCCGCTCGAAAATCCACGTGCCCATATTTGTAGCCATGTAGTTTATTCCAGTACTCATGACAAACAGTTTGTACGGGAGAATCGCTTGTGTCGACGTCAGATGGGTGGAAGTGTAGTTATTTGTCAGCGCATTCGACGATATCCACGCCGAATTAAAATATGCGGCAGGCGCCGTCGGCGCTTCCAGCCATTTACTCAGGACGCGAAGTCCTTCCGGTAAGAATATGCGTTTATCCCCAACCAGCCAGATAAACTTTCCCGTTGCGTGCTCTGACGCAGAATGTGCAGATTCTTCAGCGGTGAGTTCAAAGCGCGCCGCACGTACTACTTTGAGTGAGCCAAACAAGTCCTTGATAGTCGCCAGATAAGCATCGATTCGCTCGTAATTAATCGGTGAAATCGGATCTTCGTTTAGAAAAACAATCAATTCCGACTGAACGAGAAATTGTTTTGGCGCGTTGTAGGCTAGGGAATTAATGCAGCGAGATAGATTTTTTTCCTTACCTGAAGTTGGAACTACCACAGAAATCAATGGACTTCCCATACATTTACCTCAATTAAAAGTGCTGGGAGGGGTGGGAAGCCAGATCGGCCCCCCCTCTTTTCTTAGAAACCGTGCTTTGCGAAGCCTTTCGCATACATCAGCTTGTCGGGAAAGTCGAGTCGTTTCGACTCTACGCGACATCACTTCAAAGCTCAAGCGCGGACAAAATCGCTGCCTATATTGTGACAAATTTCATCAATAGTGCGATAGATCACGTTGTTTGCGAACGCAAATCGCAAGGTCGTTGTAACTCTGCGTCTGTACGCCCGACTTGACATGCGCCCATCGACCTGCGACGATCTCTGCTTGATTTTTTAGGGCGTATCGACGCATTGGCCGTCCCATGCGACCGACCTACGTGTTGCTCACGCAGAGGAATCCACGAGAGGTGCGGTTGTGTGACGCGACGACGTCGACTTAGCTCAATCGTCACTCCTGACGTCAGTTTTATTCCGCGCATGGCCGCCCCCAGCGGAAGCGTGGATCTGATCGGCATCGCGGTCCATGGGCGAGCCGAAATTCAAGTACTGGATAAAACATGACGGACCACTATCTCAAGCAATATGCCGATGCCGGCCTATATGTCATGCAGGGCCGGCTCTCCGCGCCCGAAGCCGGCCGCTTTCAATCGTTCCCTCGCGCTAGCTGGGCCGCAGAGATCGAAGCCGCGCCCAAGGCGGGTCTGCGGGGTATTGAATGGATATTTGATCTTTATGGCGAAGGTGCCAATCCGCTGGAGACAGCAGAAAGCCGCAGCCAGCTTCGAGAAGCGCTGAAAGCGTCGGGTGTCAGCGTCGTATCGATCTGTGCAGATTACTTCATGGATTGCCCGCTGGTTCGCGTCGACACTGAGACCTTTGGCAAGCGTCTCGAAATACTCAAATGGTTGATTTCCATCTGCCCCGAAATGGGCGTGACGCGCGTAGTCTTGCCGTTTGTCGATGCATCGAAAATGATCGACAGCAATGACAAGGAGCGCGTGCTTTCGGCGTTGCATACGGTGCTGCCCGACGCCGTCGAATCGTCGGTCGAATTGCATCTCGAGGCCGATTTCAACCCAGACGACTTCCGTTCGTTCCTCGGCGAGATTGACCATCCACTAGTCAAGGTGAATTACGACTCTGGTAACAGTTCGTCGCTTGGCTATGCGCCTGCGAAAGAATTCGCCGCGTACGGCGACAGAATTGGTAGCTTCCATATCAAAGATCGTGTGATGGGCAGTTCGACCGTCCCGCTCGGGTCCGGCGATGCAGACTTCGCCAGCTTGCGCGCTGGGCTCATTGACATCAGCTACCGCGGTGATTTTGTGCTGCAGGTCGCGCGTGGAGTGTCGGGCGATGAAGTGGAATGGTTGAGAAAAGTTTCTGATGCCGCCCGCGCATGGCTACGCGGCGACACGCCGGATGGACGCTGCACGATGTCCGGCGCGTAATAGAAAAGGAGTATGTGTTGATGAAGGGCAAATCGGTTTCTGATATCTTCGGCCTCAATAACCGCGTCGCGATTATCACAGGGGGCGGAGGCATGCTTGGCTATCAGCACGCCGCCGCAGTCGCAAGCCTTGGTGGCATCCCCGTACTGCTCGACATAAGTCGCGCTGGCCTCGACAACAACAAAGCATTGTTGCAGCGGGAATTCGATATCGACACGCTAGTGATCGAGACAGATATTACGAACCTCGATGCTATCGTTGAATCGAAGCGGCTTGTGCTCGAAAAGCATGGCCGCGTTGATATTCTGATCAACAACGCAGCGAACAATCCCAAGGTAGAAGCTGGCGGCGTCAACTTCTCGCGGCTCGAGAATTTTCCACGCGAGCAATGGTTGCGTGATATTGACGTTGGACTTGGCGGTGCGTTCAATTGCGCGAAAGTGTATGGCGCTCATATGGCCGGCACCGGGCAGGGCGGCGTGATCCTCAATATTGCGTCCGACCTTAGCGTCATTGCGCCGGATCAGCGGCTTTACCAAGTCGAAGGTCTTGCGCCGGATCAGCAGCCAGTGAAGCCTGTGACGTATTCCGTCGTCAAGCACGGACTGGTGGGTCTCACGAAGTACCTGGCCACGTACTGGTGCGACCAAGGTGTCCGCTGCAACGCGTTGTCTCCCGGCGGAATCTACGCCGGCCAGAACGACGTTTTCGTGAGCCAATTGGTCAAGCTGATTCCAATGGGACGTATGGCCAATAATGACGAGTATTGCGGAGCGATCGGCTTTCTATGCTCCGACGCTTCTGCTTACATGAATGGTGTAAATCTCGTGGTCGATGGCGGCCGCAGCGTTTGGTGAGTTCGATGCCCGCCGATAGGCCGGGCCTGAGATCATCGTTGTTTGTATTGCAACGATGCTGTCCAGGCATACGCGGCGGCCCGTGAACGACATACCGCTCGCGACAGCGATGGTGCAGGCTGTAAGTGGAGCAAACCGATCCTACTGCCTGTCTTCGCTCGTGTGCAGCACCCGCATCAACAGACAATCAATGGTCTATATCGACCAGCAATCCGAACACATCCTCTCAGGTACGACAAAACATTATGCGTGTTGCTGACTACATCATGGATCGGCTGGCTTTGCTCGGTGTGCGGCAAGTCTTCTTTCTACCCGGCGGCGCAGCGATGCATTTGAACGATGCGCTCGGTAAGCATCCTGATCTCGAGCCGGTATTGGGCTTACATGAGCAGGCGTGCGGCGTTGCGGCTGAAGCGGCAGGCAAGTTGCTGGGGGACGTGAGCGCTTGTCTGGTGACCGGGGGGCCCGGCGGGACGAACTTGATGACGGCGACGCTGGGCGCCTGGCTAGATTCGACGCCGGTTTTCTTTGTCTCTGGTCAAGTAAAGGTTGCCGATCTTAAGGGCGATAGCGGCCTGCGGATGTTGGGCGTTCAGGAAGCGGATATCGTCACACTCGTGTCGTCGATCACGAAGAAAGCCGTGACGCTCCGGAATCCGCAAGACGTGGCCTACGTATTCGACGAGCTTGAGCACGCGGCATTGACGGGGCGCAGAGGTCCAGTATGGCTCGACGTGCCGCTCGACGTGCAAGGCACGGAGATCGATCCGTCGACGCTGCGCCGTGCACACTTCGACGACCAGACCGAAAGCGCTGATCCCGCCGCCCTCGAGGCGCAGGTGAGCGAAGCGATGAGGCTTCTTTCGAAGGCGTCGCGCCCAGTCATCATCGCTGGGCACGGGGTGCGACTCTCGGGTGCGCAACGTGAATTCCGCAGCTTCTTCGAACGGGTCCAAGTGCCGGTGCTGACGACGTGGCTCGGAATGGACCTGATCGAAGACGAGCATCCGCTCTATGGCGGCCGGCCGGGCAGCATCGCGCCGCGGTGGGCCAATTTTGCGCTTCAGAACTCAGACTTCGTGCTAGTCATCGGTGCGCGGCTGGATATGGCGATGACCGCCTATGCGCATGAACGGTTTGCGCGTGGTGCGGTCAAGGTGATGGTCGATATCGACGCGGCCGAAATTCGCAAGATGCGCATGGATATCGCGGTACCCATCGTCTCGGACGCAGGTGCGTTTCTCAAAGTGGCGAACACCGTGCTCGACGCGGCACCGGCATTGCCTTCTTACGAAGCCTGGATCGGACGAATCGCCGAGTGGAAGGCGGAATATCCGCTGTTGCAGCCGTCTCACGCAACGACGGAAGGTCCACTGAGTCTCTATCAGTTCTCGGACGTTCTCTCGTCGGTCATGCAGGAAGGCGATGTCATCGCATCGGGAAGCGCAGGCTTCTGTGCTGAGCTGTTTTTGTTGGCCCTGCGACTGAAGCGCGATCAACGCTGTTTCCATAATCGCGGAACGGGAGCGATGGGCTTCGGTTTGCCGGCGGCAATCGGCGCGTGCGTTGCGTCTGGCCGCAAGCGAACGATTTGTGTCGAAGGCGACGGTGGATTGCAATTCAATTCACAGGAGTTGGCGACGCTCGCCAGCTTGAAGCTTCCGGTTAAGTGTTTTGTTATCAACAATGCCGGATATGCGTCCATTCGCACCTCACAGGTCGGTTATTTCAATAGGCTCGTCGGGGCGGACGCAACGAGCGGACTGTTTTTGCCCGATTTGGGTAAGCTGGCTGATGCGTACGGTGTTCCATATGTCCGTATCGCCTCGGGTGCCAACCTCAAACATGACCTCGAATCCGTTTTGAACGCGGACGGCCCGGTGCTTTGCGAGGTGATGGTCCTACCAGAAGAACCGCGGATTCCGCGCATCGCCACCCGCCGGCTCGATAACGGCAAAATGGAATCCTCGCCGCTCGAAGACCTGTTCCCGTTCCTCGAGCGCGACGAGTTGAAGCGCAACATGTACATCCCGCTGATCGGGGAATGAACTCGATCATGAGCACGGATATGTCGATGTTTTCTCTTGATGGCCTGACGGCCGTTGTCGCCGGGGCGTCGCGTGGAATCGGTTTTGGCTTGGCCAATGGGCTCGCGAAGGCAGGCGCGTCGGTGATCGGCTTTGGCCGCTCTACTGTTAGCGAGGGGGCATCATTCGATTATCGCCAGTGCGATCTCAACGACGGTGAAGCCGTGACCGGATTGATCCGTGACATCGAGACGCAATCCGGTGGAATCGACGTGTACGTGCACGTCGCGGGCATCACCTTGCCTTCGGACTCAGATGTTCAGCCCGTCGAGATCTTTTCCAAAACGCTCGAAACGAACCTGACTAGCGCGTATCGCACCTGTTCGCTGATCGGTCAGTCAATGGCGCGCCGCCGCCGAGGTTCTATCATTACCGTAGCCAGTATTGGGGCCTTGATGGGGTTTCCCGGTAACCCGGGCTACGTTGCGGCCAAGGGCGGGCTGCGGATGATGAGCAAGGCGCTTGCGCTTGACCTGGGTCCTAGCAATGTCCGCGTAAACTGCATCGTGCCAGGCTATATTCAGACTGACATGACGGCAGGCAGCTTTAACGATCCTGCGAAGAACCAGGATCGTGCTAGCAGGACGATGCTTGGACGTTGGGGGCAAGTCGAAGACATGGTGGGCGTAGCGATTTTTCTGGCGTCGGGAGCGAGCGCTTACGCCACTGGTGCTGATTTCATCATCGACGGCGGCTGGACTGCAAAGGGGCTGTGATGGACCTCGAACTCAACGGCAAAGTAGCACTCGTCACCGGGTCATCTCACGGGATCGGAAAGGCGATTGCCGCGGCGCTGGCGAGCGAGGGGTGCCATGTGGTCGTCAATGGCCGCAATGCGGATGGGGTGAACAAGGTTGCTACGGAACTCGGAGCGACGCCCGCCGTGGGCGACGTATCGACGCGTGCCGGCGCGACTGCCGTGCTGGAGCAGGCAGTCGCGGTGCGCGGTCAGATCGACATCGTCGTTTGCAATGTCGGTAGCGGCGCTTCTGTACCTCCGGGCCAGGAAGACGAAGCCGAATGGCATCGCATGCTGCAAATCAATCTGATCAGCGCGACGAATACTGTCGCGGCCGCTCGCCCGCATCTAGGCACACGTGGTGGCGCGATTCTGTGCATCTCATCGATTTGCGGAAGCGCTGCGCTTGGCGCGCCCGTGGCCTATTCAGCCGCAAAAGCGGCACTCGATAGTTTTGTCCGCGGGGCCGCTCGGTACCTCGCACCAGAAAACATCCGCATCAACGCGTTGGTCCCTGGCAATATTCTCTTCGAAGGTTCGACGTGGGAGCGCAAGCTCGCGGCTGACCCAGATCGGGTCGCAGCCATGCTAAAGCAGGAGGTCGCAATGGCGCGTCTTGGCACGTCGAAAGAGGTGGCTGACATGGCCGCCTTTCTATGCTCTGCAAAAACGGGTTTTGCGACCGGCGCGCTGTTCGTCCTGGACGGCGGTCAGCTTCGCGGCTAGCCGAAAAGCGTTGCCCACGGGTCCTTGATCCGTTTCCTTATCGTGCGGCCGCCACGTTGGATCCAGCGCGTTGCAGCAGTCGTGCGTCCCGGTCCGACAGGTTCTTGAAGCGCAACTCCTTACCTGCTTTCGCGTAGCGCTGATACAGGCCTTCGATGGCGGCGATTGCCGAATGATCTGCGAGGTGCAGATGGCTGCAATCGAGCGTCACTCGCGCCGGATCTTGCTGCGGATCGAACAGCGCATGAAAGCGTGTCGTCGATGCGAAGAAAAGCGTGCCGCGCGGCGCGTAGGTCTTGTCGCCTGCGTGATCGGACCCGACGTCTGCATGAATTTCGTGCGCGTGCTGCCACGCGAAATTCAGCGCGGCAATCACGATGCCGCACAACACGGCAATCGCGAGATCCGAGAACACAGTGATGACGGTGACCGCGACGATGACAACCGCGTCGTTGCGCGGCACCTTGCCGAGCACGCGCAACGAGCCCCACGCGAAGGTCTGTTGTGCAACGACGAACATCACGCCGACCAGCGCGGCAAGTGGAATCCGCTCGATCAGCGGTGACAGAAACAGAATGAACAACAGGATCATCACGCCGCTGACGAATCCCGACAAACGCGTGCGGCCGCCGGAACTCAGGTTGATTACTGTCTGGCCGATCATCGCGCAGCCGCCCATTCCACCGAACACACTGGACACCACGTTGGCGATGCCGAGCGCAACGCACTCGCGATTCGGCTGGCCTTGGGTCTCAGTAAGTTCGCCCGTCAAGTTGAAGGTCAGCAGGGTTTCGAGCAATCCGACGATCGCCATCAATACCGCATACGGCAGCACGATTTGCAGTGTTTCGAGCGTGAAAGGGACGTCCGGAAACCGAAACATGGGCAGCCCACCGGCGATGTGGGCCATATCACCGAGCGTGTGCGTCGGAAGATGAAGCAGTTGTGCGACCACGCCGATACCGAGAATCGCGGCTAGCGCTGGCGGAATCGCACGAGTGAATCGCGGCAGCAGATAAACGATCGCCATCGTGAGCGCCGCGAGAGACATCATCACGATCAGCGGCGTGCCGTGAAGCCAGTGGATGCCATCGGCGGTGGCTTCCTTGAAGTGCTCCAGTTGCGCCATGGCGATGATGATAGCGAGGCCATTCACGAAGCCGAGCATCACCGGATGTGGGACCATTCGGATCAGTTTCCCCAGCCGCAAAGCGCCGAAAAGCACCATGATGATGCCGCTCAGAGCGACCGTGGCCAGTAGGTATTGCGCACCGTGCTGGATGACGAGTGCAACAATGACGACCGCCATCGAACCTGCTGCGCCGGAGATCATGGCCGGGCGACCGCCGAACAGGGCGGTGATCGTGCAGATGATAAATGCGCCGTAGAGGCCCATTAGCGGGTTCACGTGCGCGACGAGCGCGAACGCGATGCATTCGGGAACGAGGGCGAAGGACGAAGTCAGCCCTGCCAGCGTATTGACGCGGATCGATGTAACGGTGTGCACTGGATAACTGTCTGCGATCGCGAGGATAGATTTCGGAACGGGTTGCTGCGGATGGCACACGCAACCGCGTTGCGTTGGCAATTCGCGGTTGGTGTGAGCTGAAAAGTCAGGTTAGACGGGGAAGCAGGCGTTTGCAGCGAGACAGGCCAGTAAACGCCCGATTCGCCCCTTTAGTTGAGCTTGGTGAGGAAGTCCAGCGCGTGCCAAAAGCCGGCGCCGTGGTCTTTGTGGCCTTGCCACACTTCGGGGATGAAGCTGACGGACGGGTACGCCGAGACCTTCTTCCAGGTTTCGGGCCAGTTGACGTCGCCAGTGCCGATCACGACGCCTTCGCCGTTGACGCCAAGCGCATCGGCCACGTGCAGGTGCGCGCTATGCGGCAGCAGCTTCGCCATTGCGTCCTGGAAGTCGAGCCCGAAATGACTACACGTCATTTGCAGATGCGACAGGTCGGTGCAATAGCGCAGCTTGAGCTCCTTGGCTTTCTCAGCCAGCTCGTCCGGCATCATGAAGATGTTCTGGTGACGTTGTCCGCCGAAATGCCACGGGAACGGCGCCATGTTCTGCGGCGTCAGTTCGGTGGAACCGAAGTCGATCTTCGCGCACGATTCGGCGAAGCGGTCATACAGCTCGGCGCGATGCGCAAGAGGGAAGGGCGCATCCATCGAGAAACCGCCGACGTTCGCCACTATCAACGCCGAATCCGCTGCGGGGAAGAAGCTGCGCATCTGCTCGGTTGCCTCGACCACCCGCTTGAGATTGTCGATGGAGCGTTGGCGATAGCTCAGATCGTCCGCGGTCAGGTCAAGCAATTCGCTGTTTTCGAACAGTTCCGGCGCGTGAACGACCAGACGCTTGCAGTCGACCTGCTTGAGATAGTTAGCCGGCTTCAACGACAGGTCGCGATACGACAGATGGAACTCATAGAGGTCCGGATCGATCATCGCGACATATTGCTCGAAATCGTGATAACGAACCGGCACGCCCCAGTATCCCGGGAACTGGTACGAGCGCTTCACCGTTTTCTGACCGGTCAGGTCGCCTTCATACAGGAAGTCGCCGATGCGGATATCCCGATGCGCGACTTTACCCAGCAGATCGGGCAGCCGGTACGGCGCCAAACCCTGGCCGGGACTGGCGACGCGCAGGCTTTCCTCGGTAAAGGTTTCGCCCTGCTTGATGGCGCGTGCGGCGATGACGCTCTTGCTCAGGTTTTCGCGATTGAGCAGTTCCCCTTGGCTTGCCTGCCGGCCAGGGCCTGTCCAGGGCAGTGCCTGGTCGACCTGACGGATGCCGTCCACGAGTGCCTTGAATTCGCCCGGCTCGAGACTCGCCGCGTGATCGGGACCTTCCATGTTACGGTTGAGCGTGATGTGCCGTTCGACAACCTTCGCGCCGAGAGCCACGGCGGCAATGGTCACCGCCGTACCGCGCTCGTGACCGGAATAGCCAATTACGCTGTGAATTTCCTGCAGGCGCTTGATATAGCCCAGATGAATGTCGGCTTCCGGAGCGGGGTAGGTGCTATTGCAATGAAGCATCGCAAACGGCACGCCCAGGCTCTTGACCAGTTTCGCCGCGGCCTCGATTTCAGGCTCGAGCGACATGCCGGTGGAAAGGATCAGCGGTTTGCCGAGGCTCGCCGCTTTGCGGATCAGATAGGGGTTCGTCAGGTCGGCCGATGCCAGCTTCAGTGCCGGCACGTCGAATCCCGCCAGCACGTCGACGCTGGGTTCGTCCCACGGCGTGCACATATAGGTGATGTTCTTCTGCGCGCAATATTCGCGCAGTTCACGGTGCTCGTCGTTCGTCAGTTCGACTTTGTTCAAAAGGTCCTGAATGTACTCGACACCCAGATCCTCGGAGCCTTCGGCCCCCGGAGCCGTCCGGTAGAGCGCCGCGCGGTTTCTGATCTGAAACTTGACGCAATCCGCACCAGCGTCGATCGACGCGTCCACTAGCTCTTTCGCCAATGCCAGGCTGCCGTTGTGATTGTTGCCGATTTCAGAGATCACGAACGTGCGTGGGCCCCCGACAGTAAAATCGCCAATCTTGAATGTCGATTCGTTCATGCTACTTTGGTTCTCCACGAAGTTACGCCTTCTTGTTCGAAACGGACGGTGCTCAATGTGCAACCAAGCGACTTGAGCTTGGCCGACACCGAAGCGCGGTGGCGTGGTTGCACGTAGAACAGGAAGAAACCACCTCCTCCTGCGCCCAGCAACTTGCCGCCCAGCGCGCCGGCATCGAGCGCCGCCTGGTAGATCTCGTCGAGGGCATTACCGCTGATTGCGCTCGACAGGCCATGCTTGATTGTCCACGCCTCATGCAGGCTGGTGCCGAACTCATTGAGGTCGCCGCGAATCAAGTGTTTATGCATGCGCCGGCAAAGGTCCACCATATCGAGCAACTGCTGGTTGCGGTCGATTTTGTTGAAGTCTTCACGCTGCTGCTCATGGATCTTGCCCGAGTTGTGCTCGATGCCGGTATTGCACAGTAT
Source organism: Paraburkholderia fungorum (assembly GCF_046026025.1). Classification (GTDB taxonomy): domain Bacteria; phylum Pseudomonadota; class Gammaproteobacteria; order Burkholderiales; family Burkholderiaceae; genus Paraburkholderia; species Paraburkholderia fungorum_E. The sequence continues at coordinate 158,370 of NZ_JAQQFL010000010.1, forward strand.
CAGGCATTCTTCCAACTCGTTGCCGATCGCCGACTCGAGACGCAGCGAATGAACCATGTTGCGCTTGCCGTCGAACTCGATCAGGTTGAAGCCGCCGAACGCGGATGCATATTGATCTTGCCAGCCGCCGGAAATCGCGAAGCAGAGTCGCTCGGCCTGAAACGCGAGTTCGGCGATCTCATAGGTGCTCCATTTATCCAGCCGCAGTTCGTTGAACGCCGCTACGACGCTTGTTGCCACGGCGGACGACCCGCCGAGGCCAGAGCCTACCGGGAAGTCGGAGTGGACAAACAGATCGAAGCCGAAGTCCGGGCGGATCACCGACACCACAGAGGAGAGGAGCCCCTTGTCCGGGCTGTCGAGGAGGCTGCGCAGCGTCGGATAGTGCTCGTGGCGGTCGATATCATGCGAGATGATATTGATCTCCGGTCCCGCGGACGGAATCAGCGTGGCGTGCGCGTACAGCGCGATCGATGCATTCAGAACGACACCGCCGTTCTTCATGAAGTAATAGGTGAGGTCGGTTCCGCCGCCGGAGAAGCTGATGCGCACCGGCGCTCTTGCGCGCGAAAGCACCGCTACTTCCTTCGCTGGCGGGAAGAAATCCGGGGTCGCGAACTCGACGAGCTTGCCACGTGGATCGAGCAAAGGAACCGCGTTATAGCCAAGATCGAATAGCTTCAGCAGCTCTTCGCGCGAGGTTCCGTGAGGCAGCGCATGGAACTTGCGATTCATGCATTCGTGAACCGGTGTCGACGTTTGGCCGCCGTTCACCAGAAAGCGCCGCAGGTCACCATTGGTGAGTACGCCTACCAATACCTCATCTGCGTCGACCACCAGTGCGATCTGGGTTGGCCCGCGTTCGATGGCTGCAATCGCATCCACGACAGGTTGATCGTGTTTTACGACAAGATTTGTGAAATGGTCTTTCATTACAGTTTCTGCACACCTTGTTCGCGAATGAATTTCAGGCTGTCGGGCGTGCCGATATCCAGGAAAGGACCCTCGTACACCTGTGCCGTCAGAAGCTGCTGCGAGATCAGCGCCGGAATGATGTCCTGTTCCATCGACAACGTCTCGACAGGGAAGGCGGTGAGATGGCGAGTATGCAGACCGTAAACGCCGGCACTGATCAGGCCCGGACCGGTCTTGCCTTTTTCGGTCACGGTTTGAACCTGGCGATTCTCATCCATTTGCACCGCGCCGTAGCGCTCGCAATCGTCGATCGGCGTGACGACGATCACGGGCGGTGCGCTCTCCGCGGCGGCTCGATAGGCAGCGGCATCAAGATAGGTGTCCGCATTCAACGCAATAAACGGGCCTTCATATTGAAGCTGGGACAGCGCGTACAGCACGGCGCCGCCGGTTCCCATGGCAGACGGCTCGCACACGATTGCAACCTCGCGCGCAGAGTCGGCGGGCAGATTTGCCACGACGCTTCCCACCTGCTCCGACTGGTAATGGGTACAAAAAACGAGGTCATGAATGCCGGCTTTCGCGAGCTGTTCGATGACAAAAGAAAGGAATGGGCGCCCGTCGATATCGGCCACCGCTTTTTGCGACGCACCGATCACGCCACGCAGGCGGGTGCCCAGTCCTCCACAAAGTATCAGGGCTTTCATGATTTCTTCGAAGACCAGAGGGCAGTGTTAAGAATCGCCAGCGGCAACGCGGTCCAGACGTCGAGACCGAGTTGGCTGCGGGCCAGGTCGATCGAAGGGATGTACCGGTTGCCGGCACCCGGGCCATTGCTGGCACCCTCGACTATGACCGTCTTTGCCGGCGCCAGCGTGGAAATCACCTGCCTCGCCAGCTCAGCGATCGTCACTTCCTGATCGGAACCCACGTTGTATATCCCACGGTTCTGGCCGTTCAACAATAAATGCATTAGCCAGACAGCCAGATCGGCCGCATACAGATAGGAGCGGACACCTTTGCCGTCGCCGCGAATCAAGATTCGATCCTGCGTAAGCGCGTCGCGGATGAAGTTGCCGATCGCAAAATGCCCGTCGAGAGGCAGACCCGCGCCAACGAATGCAAAACATCGGGCGACGACGACTTCACACGCGTTTTCATGCGCATGGATCGCGCCGAGCAGTTCCATCACGCGCTTACCTTCGCCGTACGCACTGGCGACATCCATCGTCGAAGGACCGTTTCTCGATGACTCGAGCAACTGCGGTGTATCGGTGGATTGGCCGCCGTATGCGCCGCCCGAACTTACCAGTAGAACACGCTTTGCCCCACCCGCTTTGGCACATGCGAGGACACGCTCGGTGCCGCGCACGATGGAGTTCAGCAACAGAGCCGGCATTCTTCCGGCAGCCGCCGACGTTTCGGTTGCCGCATGGATGACGTAATCGATCGCCTGCTCGGGAAAGGCGAAATCCTGGATGTCGCCGGTGATCCACTGCAACCAATCCACGTCGTCAATCCAGGGATGTTTGCTGCGGAAGTTCTGCGGATCGCGTGATATCGCAAGCACACGGAATCGCACGTTGCGTGTCTTTTGCAACCATTCGAACAGCGCCAGTATCCACGCGCCGAAAAAGCCGGTCGCACCGGAGACCAGGATGGTCTTGCCGTCGATGTCGTGGCAATCGATGTGCGCTGTCAGTCTCGCGAAGTCGGAACTGGCGATGTCCAGAAATGGACGTTGCGATGCCTGCATCTCGTTGGGCGACGTCATACTCAGAATCCGATACCGAGATAATTTTCGATCTTCGTCGCAACGTACTCGAGGTGCTCGTTCGTCAGCCCTGGGTAGATGCCGAGCCAGAACGTTTGATTCATGACGATGTCGCTGTTGGTCAGATCGCCGACCACGCGGAAGTTCCGGCCCAGCATGTAGGGTTGGCGCGTCAGATTGCCGGCGAACAGGAGGCGGGTGCCAATCTTGTTTTCGTCGAGATAAGTCAGCAGATCAAGGCGACTGACCGGCGCATTGTCTTTCAGCGTGATAGGGAAGCCGAACCAGGAGGGATCGGAGTTCGGCGTGGCGTGCGGCAGCAGCAGGAATTCTTCGCAGCTTGCGAGACGCGTCTTCAGGAAATCGAAGTTGGCGCGGCGCTTCGCAATGAAATCGTCGATACGATCGAGTTGCGAAAGCGCGCAGGCGGCTTGCATGTCAGTGATCTTCAGGTTGTAGCCGAGATGCGAATACGTATATTTATGGTCGTATCCTTCCGGCAGATTCCCGAGCTTCCAGCAGAAGCGCTTGTTGCACGTGTTGTCCTTGCCCGGTGCGCAATAGCAGTCACGACCCCAATCGCGGAACGATTCCGCAATCATCTTCAGTTCGGTGTCGTTCATGAATACTGCACCGCCTTCGCCCATCGTAATGTGGTGCGCGGGGTAAAAGCTCAATGTGCCGATGTCACCAAACGTGCCGACCTTCTGCCCGTCGTAGGTCGCGCCCAGCGCATCGCAGCAATCTTCGATCAACCACAGATTGTGCCGCTTGCAGATGTCTTTGATCACGCCGAGGTTGTAGGGATTGCCCAGCGTATGGGCCAGCATGATGGCCTTCGTTTTGCTGGAGAGCGCGGCCTCGATTTTCGATGCGTCGATATTGTAGGTGCCGAGTTCGACATCGACGAAGACCGGCACGGCGCCGAACTGCAGAATCGGATTGACCGTGGTCGGGAATCCTGCTGCTACGCCAATCACTTCGTCGCCGGGGAGAATGGCGCGTTCGCCAAGCTTCGGAGACGTGAGCGTGCTGAATGCGACCAGGTTGGCTGAGGAGCCCGAGTTGACCGTGATCAGGTGATTGACGCCAAGATACTGGGCGAGGCGCTTCTCAAATTCGTCGTTAAAGCGACCGGTCGTCAGCCAGCCGTCTAACGATGCCTCCACCATGTTGCGCAGCTCCGGCGCACCAATAACCTTGCCCGACGGAGGGATGGTTGTCTGTCCGGGGACGAAAGGTTTGTCTGCATAGGCAAGCGCCGCATATTCGTCAACCAGTGCCGCGATTTTGCTGCGCAGCACGGCTTGTGCCTGTTTGCCGGAGTCGATGATTTCGATGGCCATATTGGGGAATCCTATTGGAATCTTGATTACTTACTCGCCGCGCGTTGTTGCGCAGCCTCTGAATAACGCTGAATTTGTGCGAGGCTGACTTGCTGCATGTCCTCGCCGTTCGCTCTGCCGCGATGCCATGCAACGGTTGCTTCAATCGCCGTCGACAAATCCCAGCTTGGGACCCAGCCCAGGTGCTGTTTGGCTTTCGAACAATCCAACTTCAGGAAATTGGCTTCATGGGGTTGCTCCGCCCCGTCCTGTTGCCAGCGAGCTGGCTTGCCCCATTTTTCAATGACGAGGTCGACGACTTCTCGCACGCTTCGCGCATCGGTGTCATTGGGGCCGAAGTTCCAGCCGCCATTGAAGGCGACGCCTTGCTCCACAAGCGCCTGCGCCAGTATCAGATAGCCCGACACGGGCTCCAGTGCGTGCTGCCAGGGGCGGATGGCGCCAGGGTTGCGGATCAGCAGGGGTACACCCTTCTGGAACGCGGTAATAGCATCCGGAACCAGTCGGTCAGCAGACCAGTCGCCTCCGCCAATCACATTGCCTGCTCTTCCGGAGGCGATGGCGACGCCATGGTCTGCATAACGCTCAGCCGGGAAGAAGGACTGCCGGTAGGCCGATGTCACGAGTTCTGCGCAGCCCTTGCTATTGCTGTACGGGTCGTACCCGCCCATCGGCTCGTTTTCACGATAGCCCCAAGGCCACTCATTGTTTTGATAACACTTGTCGGACGTCACCATGACGGCCGCCCGTACTGTGTTGCACTGGCGAATCGCGTCGAGCACATGTACGGTGCCCATGACATTCGTAGCGTACGTTTCTACGGGCGCCGCATACGAATAGCGCACCAGAGCTTGCGCTGCCATGTGAATCACGATGTCGGGGCGGAAGCCGACCATCGCAGCCGTCAGTTCTTCCCGGTTGCAGATGTCGCCGAAATGGTTCTGTTCCAGCGTGGTGAGCACGCTCGCTGCCTCGAAAAGATTCGGCTGAGTGTTCGGTTGTAGCGCATAGCCGGCCACTTTGGCGCCCATGGACGCCAACCACAACGACATCCACCCGCCTTTGAAGCCGGTATGACCGGTCAGGAATACGCGCTTGCCGCGCCAGAACGCAGAATCAACGACCATTCTCACTCCCACGTTTTCCACGGCGCAGTGCCTGAAGTCCAAAGTTCCTCGAGGTGGGTCTTGTCGCGCAGAGTATCCATCGGCTGCCAGAAGCCGGGATGGAAGTAAGCTTGCAACTGATCGCTCTTTGCAAGCGCTTCAAGCGGCTGACGTTCCCAGAGTGTCTCGTCTCCTTCGATCAGGTCGATAACAGACGGATTCAGGACGAAGAATCCGCCATTGATCCAGCCGCCGTCGCCGGTCGGTTTTTCCATGAATGAACGTATTTGCGTACCGTCCATTTCCAATGCGCCGAAACGGCCCGGAGGCTGAACGGCAGTCATCGTCGCCTGCTTGCCGTGCGCGTGATGGAATGCCAGCAACTCAGTGATGTTGACCGAGCCAACGCCGTCGCCGTATGTCATGCAAAAATCGCCGTCGATATAGTCTCGTACGCGGCGCAGACGGCCACCGGTCTGCGTAGTTTCGCCGGTATCGACCAGCGTCACGCGCCACGGCTCGGCCTTTTTCTGATGTACTTCCAACGTGTTCTTTGCAAGGTCGATCGTCACGTCCGACATGTGCAGAAAATAGTTGGCGAAGTATTCCTTGATCAGATACCCTTTGTAGCCGCAACAGACTATGAAATCGGTCAAGCCATGTGCAGCATAAATTTTCATGATATGCCACAGGATAGGCTTGCCACCGATTTCGACCATCGGCTTTGGCCGGACCGATGTCTCTTCCGAAATTCGGGTCCCGAGACCCCCTGCAAGCAATACAACTTTCATCTAAGCGTAGCTCCCTCGGAAATATTGGTTTGGGCAATCCCGCAGTTGCTCTAACGAGCACCTGATGTCGCGTAACAAAAAGTAACAATTGATGCGGTGTTGGCGGTTTTCAGCTGTCAGAGTCCCGTCAGGAGAACAGCATCAGACAATCCGCGATTGTACGATTAGAGTGGCAGGCCTCAAAATACCGTTAGACATCGTTGCAAACGAGCAAGGGAAGTTACAGATTGTCGACGTCGTGAAGCCGCTCGGCTTCAGAAGCTAAAGCCAGTTCCTGTCGACGATAGCCGCGCACTGTCGTGCGTTGCGCCGCCCAACTACTGCGCGTACGCCTGATGCGTCGACATGGAGAGGGGAAATCTTGGCCAATGAGCGTCTTGCTGAGTCTGGCCGAAACGCTCGAACAGAGACATCGCAAGTATTGTAAATTGTGTAAGAAATCTGACTAAAAACGCACGCCGAAAGAGTGCCTGCCACTACGCAATGTTACCGCAGAGGCGCACGAGGGTGAAGCGCTTCTCGCCGAAGGGGCACGCGTGCGTGTAACGTTTGTCTATCCTTGGACTCAGGTAGGTTCGATTCGCGGGTGAGTTGACTGGCACCAGCATCCGGATGGTCAAAGGATCGGCAGTCATTCCCTTAACGCACGGACTGCGGACCGTTTTTATGCAGCGATGCCTTATCGGCACGCTGCATCCGTCGGCCAGAGTGTCGCGTCGGTAGTCAGTGTGCTGCCTCTTCCATCGGGAAGAGCGCCAGTTCAACCGTCTCGCACACGCTATGTGCCAGCAGGATGTGTAGTTCCTGGATCGTGCTGGTCCGATTGCCCGGAACAATCAGAGGATAGTCTGCGAGCGTCGCGGCCTCTCCGCCTCCGAAGCCCGTGAACACGATCGATTTTGCCCCAATTTGCTTACACACTTGCAGTGCCGACAGAATGTTCTTCGATTTTCCGGATGTCGTGATGCCCAGAAATACATCGTTGGGCTTCAATTTTGCGATCAATTGTCGGGAAAATACGTGTTCATAGCCATAGTCATTGCCGATAGCGGTAAGAATAGAGGTATCCGTTGTCAGCGATTCGGCAGGGAGGGGATTTCTATCCCGTGCGAGCTTGCTCACGAATTCCGCCGCCAAATGCTGGGAATCAGCGGCGGAGCCGCCATTGCCGGCGATATAAAGCCTACCGCCCGACTTGTAGCATGCTACGACGTGCGATGCGGCTTTCGAAAAGGTTTCGATTAAGCGAGTGTCATTGAGTAGCGCTTCTTTTGCCTGGATGGATTGAGTCGCATTGCTCTGGAGAATATCTGCGGGGTTCGGGGTGCTCGTCATAACATTTGTCATCGGGGATTGTCCCGTCATGGTTAAAAAGGGTGTGTCGGCGCAAATCATGGAGCATAGAGACACTCGCTCACATATGATCTGTCGCATCGTCTTCGGTTTCTCGAACCGGAGGGTGAATCCTTCGCGCTTCGTCGTCTTCAAAAGGCACCGCTAAGCATAAGCACGGCTTGCGGTGCACTTAGGTCGGGGCTGCTCCGAGGAGAGGTCGTGCCGGCCGATGCTGGAATGATTGTACGGCTTGGGTGACTCGTCGCATAGGTGCCCCCATCCAACATGGCGTACGGAACGCCGTCTAGCCACCGTTTCGTGATTTGGCCGAATTGTCCTTGCGACTGGCGGCCAGCAGAGACAAGCGATGCAGCGCAAAATACCATCCCCGCCGCAACTCCCCATTCCACGCTCTTCCTGCTAAAACCGCGCCCCATCCCCATAGGATGGCGAGCGGTTTAGGCCAGGCAATGATCGGGGCGCAAAAGAACAGAAAAGCCGCTCGATTGCCGAACTGTGCCTTGAAGCGTCTGAGCGTGGTTGATGGGCTACCGTGATCAGCGAGACGTTGTCTCAGTAAGTTGAACGGGTAGTAACTGATTAACATTTTATTCCCCAGGCGATTGATCGCCTGAGCTTGTAACCCCGCGGATTCATATGACTTCAGAATGCCAAAAAATTTTTCGACAAAAATTTCTGAAAAATCATAACCACCGGAATTGGCTCGCTTGCACGCAAGGACATAATCGAGGACGTACGAATTACGTTTGGATCGTAAAATCGGCAATATCACCAGATGTACCTGAACGAGATTGCTTCCGCAAAATAGTTGTGCGTCGATCTCGCGTTGCAGGTCCTTATTTATGATGCAGGCCGATATGAACGTGATCACTGGACCTACCTCATACAGAAAATCTGACACATCAGTGAAATCGCGCCTGCCGCCGGTTCCGACTGGTCGTTCCTTCACGTAATCGTGCTCGTACCCATACGCTTTCAAGCAAATGACGCCATAGTCGTCTTGTTGCAACAGGCTAATGATGTGCCTGAGTTTTCCTGGAAGATAAAGATCGTCGTCGCCCAGAATCTGCACGTAGCGTCCCTGTGCAGTATTGAAACATTGGGCGATGTTGGCGTCAGATCCAATATTTTGCTCGTTCCGAATCGACCGGATATTCAATCCTTGCTCACGGAGCGCCTCTACGGTCGCTGCGGTGTGGTCGGCGGAGCAGTTATCGGAAACCAGAACCTCCACCAAGCCGTCATCAAACAGGTCGACGTCAGGCAGAAACTGGCGCAGGCACAGTTCGAGATAGGCGGCCCGGTTAAATGTTGGGATCGCGATAGTAAGAAGGGGGCGGGGCGACGTGGGAATTTCCATTCTCTTGAGCGTTGATTTTCGTGATGCGGTCTTCGCGGTTTGGTATTGGTGCGCTGCGATGCCTAGCCGGAATGTAACCTATCGGTCAGGTGGCGAGGCGAAGATACGGCATCGCATCGAGCGGGGAGGCCGTTTTAATGGCCGGCTGATAATCCGGTTCGTCGCCCATGTAGAGCAATGTGCCCACGCCGGCCGCATGGCCAGCGGCCATGTCGGTCTTTTTGTCGCCAAGAAAGACTGATCGGCCGAAGTCTATTTGATAATCGCGTCCGGCTTGCAGCAGCATGCCTGGCGCAGGTTTGCGGCATGCACATTCCCGGTGGTACACGCCGATTCCGTATTCTGGGTGGTGGGGGCAAAAATAGGTTCTTTCTATCGAGCCACCAGCATCGGTGAATTTTTGAGTCACCCAATCCATCAACTTCCAGAAATCTTCTTCCGTGTAATAGCCTCGGCCTATGCCTGCCTGGTTCGTTACGATGAATGTTTTGTATCCCAGATGCGTTGCCTCGGCCACCAGTTCGAATATTCCCGGAATGAACTCGAACTGCTCTCGCCGATGTGTGTATCCGAAATCAACATTGACAACGCCGTCCCTGTCAAGGAATAAAGCCCGCTCTTTCATAAGAAATCTTTCCGTGTATTCGAGTGTCTGTCAGAGGCCTTGACGTCGCATGAATTTTCATTTCGCAGCTTGCGAATGATTTTTAAGCGACGAGCGACGATACTTCCGACGAGTTTTGCTTATACCTTCATTTATAATAGGGCCGACAGCGCTGTCGCGATCAACGGCGCCCTGCCTTTCCTTTACCCTGATGGCGGGATGCGCTCGATCCCAAGCGTTCGGTGAGTTCTGTATGCCCTCATCAGCCGCGCAGGTTTGTCCCGGCGGTTCGACAGTCTAGCAGGGCTGCCGCGCTCGTTACACCTGTTGTAAGCACTGGTCGGCGACATCTGGCGTTGCTGCCAACGACGGCTTCGCCGCGCGAAAATGTTCGCCTTCTCATCAGGCGTTAAAATGGCGGTGAATGCGGAGGGTCGGATGCCACTTTTGCACGTAACAAAACGAAAAGCAGGTTGTCCGACCCGGACATTTTGAGCAGACTGAAAAGCTTCCGTCGGCGCGTCGTCGAAAAATACAAGTGCCGCGATCAGGCACGTTGCTTCATTTACATGAATACTAGTGCGCTGATTTCCGAAGTCGAGGGTCTTTCCGTGTCGGTGGTTGTCTATCGGCCGGACCCGGTGCAACTCGCGCAAACGCTGGATAGTCTCGCGGTCGCCCGTGATGCCTTGATGGTGGCGAGGCCTCATCTTCAGGTCGAGCTTTACCTGGTCGACAACGGCGGCCTGCCCGAGGTCAGCAGCTTGCTCAGCGAGCTTCGCGCTCACGAGATTCCTGCGACGATCATCGCCGGGCACGGCAACGTGGGCTACGGGCGCGGACATAATCTGGCAATCGAACGGTCGGCCAGCCGCTATCACCTGGTCCTGAATCCCGATGTCGACCTTGACCACGATGCACTGATCAAGGCACTCGATTTTTTCGAGGCACATCCGGAGCTTGGGCTGCTGACGCCCCAGATCTGCGACGATCAGGGGCGCATCCAGTATCTCTGCCGCCGCTTCCCGACGTTGCTCGATCTATTCGTGCGGGGATTCTTGCCGGCGAGCGCGCGCAGTTTTTTTGCGCGGCGTTTGGCGCGTTACGAGATGCACGATGTGATCAACGGGCGCGACATAGTGTGGGATCCGCCTATTGTCAGTGGCTGCTTCATGCTGTTTCGAACGAGTGTGCTGAAAAAGCTCGAGGGTTTTGACCCGGGCTATTTCCTCTACTTCGAAGACTACGATCTGAGCCTGCGCACCCACGACGTGGCCCGCGTTGCGTATCTGCCCATTGTTCGTGTCCTGCACCACGGCGGAGGCGCGGCGCGCAAAGGGTCCGCGCATATTCGAATGTTCGCGGCGTCGGCGGTGAGGTTTTTTAACCGCTTCGGTTGGAAGTTGCTATGACGCACGTTCTCGTAAGCGGTGCGAATGGATTTGTCGGGCGAGCGCTCGGACGCGCTCTGATTGACGCAGGTCACACGGTGACCGGGCTGGTTCGTCAACCGGACGGCTGCGTGGACGGCGTACAGGAGTGGGTTCATGACGGCAAGGATTTTGCCGGTGTCGCCGACGCATGGCCGCAAGGGCTAAAGCCCGATTGCGTCGTGCATCTCGCAGCCCGCGTTCATGTCATGCACGACGATGCGGCTGACCCCGACGCCGCATTTCGCGCGACCAACGTCGAAGGCACGCTGCGACTCGCGGAGGTGGCCAGCCGAAACGGCGTGCGGCGCTTCGTATTCGTTAGCAGTATTAAGGCAGTGGCTGAAACGGATGGCGGGCGTCCGCTTCGGGAAGATGACCCGGCGCATGCAGAAGACGCCTACGGCCGCTCGAAGCGGGAAGCAGAGCAGGCCCTGATCCGCTATGGCAGTGAAAGCGGGCTCGACGTCGTGATCGTGCGCCCGCCGTTGGTTTACGGCCCGCAGGTGCGGGCAAATTTCTTGCGTCTGATGGACGGCATCTGGCGCGGCGTGCCGCTGCCGCTAGGGGCCGTGAGTGCGAAACGCAGCCTGGTTTATGTCGGTAATCTCGCCGACGCGCTCGTTCGTTGTGCGACGGACCCGCGCGCGGCACATCAGTGCTTTCACGTCGCTGACGGGATCGATCCGACTGTTGCCGAACTTGCGCAAGCCATCGGCAGGCATTTGCAGAAAACGGCACGGCTTTTTCCGGTTCCGGTCAGCTGGCTGCGTTTCGTTGGCCGACTGGCACGCCGTTCTGCGCACGTCGAACGCCTGATCGGCAGTTTGCAGGTCGACACGACGCACATTCGCCGCGTGCTTGACTGGAATCCGCCATACACAGCCGATGACGGTCTGGCTGCGACCGCCAGTTGGTATCGATCGAAGAAGCGCTAAGACAGTCCATGAATACGCATGCTCTTTTGACTTTGCCTTGGATGACTGTGGCTGCGATAGCCGTGAGCGCGGCATGCGCGAGCGCGGCGATCTTGCTTGTCCTGCTGAAAACCGGACTGGCGTGGCGGCTCGCCACGGATATTCCGAACGACCGTTCCTTACATGTCCGTCCGACACCACGGGTCGGCGGCTGGGGCATCGTGCCAGTAGCCGTGGTGGCGATTCTGCTTGCCGCGCCGTCATTGTGGTGCGCGGCACTGGGTACCGCGTTCCTCGCCGCGGTGTCGCAGATTGACGACCGCCGTGGGCTGCCCGCGCGCGTCAGGTTTGCGGCGCACTTCATCGCGGTCGCGGCATATGTCGCGCTCTACCCGGCGGCTGCGCCATGGTGGTTGCTCGCTGCATTGGCCTTTTTGATGATGTGGCTGGTCAATCTCTATAATTTCATGGATGGCGCCGATGGCCTCGCAGGTGGCATGACGCTGTTTGGATTCTCCGGCTATGCAGTGGCCGCACTGTTGAGCGTGCATCCGGTGCCTGAACTGGCGTTGGCATCAGCGGCAATTGCAGGCGCAGCCTTGGGTTTCCTGATATTTAACTTTCACCCGGCGCGCATTTTCCTCGGCGATGCCGGATCGATTTCAATCGGCTTTCTGGCTGGCGCGCTCGGTTATTGGGGCTGGCGGGGTGGTGTCTGGCCGATCTGGTTTCCGGCGCTGGTGTTCGCACCTTTCATCGCTGACGCCTCCGTCACATTGTTGCGACGCTTGCTACGCGGTGAAAAATTTTGGAAACCGCACCGGGAGCACTACTATCAACGTCTGGTACGTTCCGGTGCGGGTCACGCTGGAACCGCGTGGATGTGGTACGCCGTGATGGTGGTCGGCATCGTACTCGCGGTCAGTGCGCTTGATTGGCCCGCTATGTTTCAGTGGAGTGTCGTTGCGATATGGATCGGCATCCTTTTCCTGATGGGAGGAGTTGTGGATCTGCGTTGGCGTCGTTTCCAATCAACACTGTCCGAACGTTCGTCTGAGGTATCTCGCTGATGTTAAGAAACAAGAGCTCCTGGCTATCTCTCAGCGCTTTCCTGTTCGATTTGTTCGCGGTTGCGACCGCGTGGCTGACTTCGTACCTCATTCGCTTCAACGGGGTTGTCCCGATGGAGTTCAGAATGGGAGCGATGCACTCGTTATTCTGGGTTCTCCCGGTCTATGGCGTGATGTTTCGCATCTTCGGCCTGTACCGGGGCATGTGGGTATTTGCCAGCCTGCCGGACCTCATGCGCATTTCAAAAGCCGTGATAGCCGGTGCGCTTATAGCGATGGTCGCGTCCGTGATGGTGCAGCCGGTACCGATTGTTCCGCGCTCTGTTCTTGTGGTTTCCCCGTTGCTGTTGTTCCTGGCGATGGGAGGTGCGCGTGCACTGTACCGCGCCACCAAGGAGTTCTATCTTTACGGCGGCCTTGTAGGCAAAGGCAAGCCGGTCGTGGTGCTCGGCGCCGGCTCAGCAGGCGCGAGTCTTGCGCGCGAACTGTCGCGCTCCAGTGAATGGCGTCTGGTCGGCCTTCTGGATGACGATGTGGCCAAACACGGCCGTGAAATCTACGGCTATAAAGTACTTGGCGCCATTAGCGAACTGCCGCAGCTGGCTGAGTCGCTCAAGACTGAATACGCCATTATTGCGATTCCCTCTGCGTCCGTGGAGGCGCAGCGACGCGTCGCCACGATTTGCGTACGCGCGGGCGTTCGCGCAATGGTGCTGCCGGCGTTGACCGCGCTGACGCAGGGGCAAGCATTTCTGTCACGGGTACGGCAGATCGACCTCGAAGACCTGCTTGGCCGGGATCCAGTCAAGATCGACACACCGCACGTTGAAGCCCTGTTACGCAATCGCGCGGTGATGGTAACGGGTGCAGGTGGTTCGATCGGCTCGGAACTGTGCCGTCAGATTCTGCGCTTCGAACCCGCGCAACTCATTGCGTTCGATTTGTCCGAATATGCGATGTACAAGCTCACGGAAGAGCTGCGTGAGCGTTTCCCGGGCTTGCCGGTGATCCCGGTGATCGGCGACGCGAAGGATTCGCTGCTGCTCGATCAGGTGCTGTCGCGACATGCGCCGCACATCCTGTTTCACGCGGCGGCCTACAAACATGTGCCGTTGATGGAAGAGCAGAACGCGTGGCAGGCGGTGCGCAATAACGTACTGGGCACCTACCGCGTGGCGCGGGCGGCGATCCGTCATGACGTGAAGCATTTCGTCCTGATCTCAACCGACAAGGCGGTCAACCCAACCAACGTTATGGGCGCGAGCAAACGGCTCGCCGAGATGGCGTGTCAGGCCTTGCAGCAAACCAGCACGCGTACACAGTTTGAGACGGTGCGTTTTGGCAATGTGCTGGGCAGCGCCGGCAGTGTGATTCCCAAGTTCCAGCAGCAGATTGCGAAGGGCGGTCCTGTGACCGTCACGCACCCGGAGATCACGCGTTTCTTCATGACCATTCCCGAAGCCTCGCAGCTTGTGCTGCAGGCATCGAGTATGGGGCGCGGCGGCGAGATATTTATTCTCGACATGGGTGAGCCGGTGAAGATCGTCGACCTGGCTCGCGACCTGATCCGTTTATACGGATTCAATGAGGAGCATATCCGCATTGTGTTTACGGGGCTGAGACCCGGCGAGAAGCTGTACGAGGAATTGCTTGCGGACGACGAAACGACAACTCTTACGCCACATCCCAAACTGCGGACCGCTCAGGCGCGCGGCGTGCCGGACAACTTCCTGGACGAACTACTGCCGTGGCTGATGCAGCACCGTGTACTGGCAGACGACGAAGTGCGTCGCGACCTGCGGCGTTGGGTGCCTGAGTATCAGCCGAACCTTGCGCCACCCCTGCAGAGTGTCTCGACGGCGACTAGTATTCGCGTTTCGCTTTGATGGACTGGGAACGTGCCGGTGGTCGTACTGCGGATGTGACAAAAAAAGGCGCCTGGGCGCCTTTTTTATTACCGCTTTCCTTTCCTCACCACCATCCACCGCGGCGACTTGAACCTCACGATACTCACGTAAAGCCACACTTGAGTCGCCGCAAACACCACCACGAAACAGAACAGATGCAGCGTAAGCCGCCAGAACAGCGTCGCCGGCACGACTGCAATCAGACATAGCAGCCACAAATACGGCGACGTCAGCGAGTTCCGCCGCGTCAACTCGCGAGCGGTACGCGCACCCACCGCCCAGCGCATCAGCCGCTTATAAACCAGCATATGCAGATGCACGCCATCGGGAATTCCCGGCGACATCCCGCGAACAAATTTCTTCCGGTAGATCGAAAAGCAGGTCTCGAAGATCGGGTACATGAAAAGCAGCACCGGATACCACGCCGACACGTCGCGATTGCGCATCACCAGCATGATCGACAGCTTGGCAAGCATGAAGCCGACGGAATACGCCCAACCGTCGCCGAGGACAATCAACACAGAGGCGTTGCCTTGACTTCTTGTTGAACGTGGCATGCTCAAGTCATCGAGATACTGCTTTGCAATGAGACCTTATGCCTCCCTGCGCCAGTCAACCGACAGTTTTGGCCCGGCAGCCATCGAACTTCACAACCCGATGGGCGGACTCGAGACTGGAGCGCTAGCAGGCGTTGCGACGTTTGGTCGGCCCTGGTGGAGTGATCAAGGCTGTCGGGAGAGAGAAGCTTCTCTCGAGCGCCGATTTTCAGCCATCGAAGATATCGCAACTTAAATTGCTTCATCGATTTGTATAAATATATTAGATATCATAATTAATGTGCTGATAATGCTTGCGGGTGGTAGATGAGCTTGTTCGTTTGCTCTCTGCAGTCAACGAAAGGAAATACAAATGAAACAGAATGAAGCGCAGTTTTCTCTTGCGGGTACAGATGCACCCCGTAGTATCGCCTGCCCGCAGGAACTGGCTGTGGATTTCACGGGACCGACCTGCGGCCGCAATGGGTGGATGGGGCGTCAACGCCGTTTGTCTCTTCCGCTAACAAAAAACGTGGCAGCGGTACTGCGGGCAATGTCCGACCGTGCGCTCGTTGTACGCCGTGGCGTCATAATTGAGCATGCACCGGGCACGTGCAACCCGATGACGTGGATAGACTGTCTCGCTGTGACTGAGTTTGGAGCGTTTGTCATTGATCGATACGATTGGACAGGAACCGTGAGGCGTTCGATAAACGAGGACGAAGTCCTTGTGCATGAAAAGCTTGGTGTTGTTTCGGTGCAGACGTCTCCATTACGCAGGGCAAAGCCCGCTCTCCGACATTTGCGTGGCTTACTGGCCGAATACGGCTGCCCGGTTGAATGCATTGCAGTATTCGCTGCATCGCACTGCGCGCTTGATCCAAAGTTGCCGGAAACAATTCTGCAAGCGTCTGAGCTCCATCACTTTATGCGCACGCGGATGAATCGCTTTCGCGACAACCATCGCCAATATCTCGATTCCGAGAGAATCGGCAGATATTTACAGTTGCGATGTAATGATTGGGGCAAGAGTTGCAAATAAGGCGAAATGTTGTTTTACGGGCTTCGGTCATTATGTAGCCTTGTGACGCTTCAAGATCTTCACGAGCTTCTGCGGCATGTCATTAATGCTTTTGGGGGGCGCGTTCAGGCGTAATCAAGGGCTAAGAAGATATCCATAGCAAACGTGCGGTAGTTCGAGCCGAGGCGTCGGCGGTTCTCCGTGGCGTATTTAGTTCGTGACATTTAAATAGGATGCCTAACTGAATGATCGCGAATCGTTAGCTTCACGTCATAGCACGAAGCCCCGCTATGGCTCTCGCCTTCGTCATCCAGTTCATCGCCGCAGGCAGGAGTAACCCGCGTGACGTGAGTCGTAGGGGCGTTCTGCATCGCAACGAGAAACGAGGTCGTCAAAAACGCGGGCGCGGATCACCTCCGGCCGCAGCACATGGCTGTACGCCGATGCTGCGCCCATGGTGGCACAGCGACCCACTTTTTCATAAGCGTTGCCCGCGTCGCATGCGACACACCCGTTGAGGTTATGAGGAACCA
Source organism: Paraburkholderia fungorum (assembly GCF_046026025.1). Taxonomy (GTDB): domain Bacteria; phylum Pseudomonadota; class Gammaproteobacteria; order Burkholderiales; family Burkholderiaceae; genus Paraburkholderia; species Paraburkholderia fungorum_E. Next base: position 175,036 of record NZ_JAQQFL010000010.1, read on the forward strand.
TGCCTTGGCTCTCCCACTCGCTTCCGGCCAAACTGTCGTACGGGCCGGCTAGGTCATCGGCCTCCCAAACCTAGTGCTTATAGGTCAGGTATAAAGTTGTTTTACGAATCGATATTTACCGTTCTCGTCATTGGCAAGCCGCACCCGCTTTATGCGGACACTAAGTCCACTTAGCTGGTTGTGGAGGAAACCTGCTTCCAGCAGGACCATCCTGATGCAGGTGATTTCCAGCAGAAGTAACTCGACATCAACGCATCGCTTCGAGCGCATTTCGACAAAACCTGCAAGCAAAACCACGTCAAGGTCCTGCAGTTGGCGTGGATGCGACGAAAATGGGGCGATGGACTGTTCAAATTCGAGCCAGATCTTGGCCATGATGACGCGCATCATGTCGTTGCATCCGATTTTGTCGGCGCAACGCTTGACTTGCTCGAGCAGTGAAGAATCGGACATAGAGGTGTCTCAAGGTTTGAAAAGGTGCTCTTCGATTAGCGCGTCGTTTGCTGAATATGCCAGATCGTGCGCCGCAGTGGGTCGGCCAATAGGATAGCCACTTAACTCGCCATGTCGACGTTTTGCCAGTAGACGCGCTGTCGCACGCGGTAGTTTGCTTGGTGGACGGCGACGATTGGCTTCGATATCGTTCAGCGATATATGCCCGTCAAACCTGTCCCTGATCGGTTGGCAGTAGTGTCCAAGAATCATCTGAATGCGTGTAGGGCCGTGTCCGAGCGATTCGCTGAGTTCCACGAGAACCTCATAGGGGGCTATTCCTGCCTCTAGCATTTCGAGTGCACTGTTGAGTGCGTAGGTGTAGCGAAGCGAATGAAAGCTGATTGGTCCAACCATACCTGCGCGGCGCAGCAGTGCCGTGAGTCGATTCTTCGCAGATTTGAGCGTCTTGCCATTGCCAGTAATCAATTCGAGATTGCGCTCGCGAGCGTAAGCGAGCGCAGAACGGACCGCTTCGACCGTCTGCGCCCGCGCGCTCTGGATGATCCGCACCTGCCTCGGCCTTGCGTTTTTCGAACCACGCATAAGCGGGAGCGAGGAATCGCCACGCACGAGTGCGTCAAGCCACATCTCGAGATCGCGCCCGCACATCAGCGCCTCCTTGCGTCGAAGTCCGAGATGCACTGCGAGCGATATCATGTGCGTTAGCCCTTGGTCTATTTCCTTCGCTCTCGCCATCAACTGATCAATCTCCGGCGGATTCATGGCCCGTTTTGTTCCTTTCCGTGTTCGTCGGACTAGTCGAAGTTCCCTGTTGTTGCACTCGTCGTGTCTGTTCCTGCCGGCATGGTGCGATGTGACGCGGACAGCCGAAAATATATTCGCGAGCGTGCCCGCGGCTTTGCCATGTGCCATGCAGTATTGGGCATAGGCATGAATCACCCATGTCGGAATTTCACTGACTGACGCACGTAACTCGCCCACCTGCCTGGCAAAGCGTAGAAGGCCCGTTGTATCGAGCCGCCTGTTCTGTTGTGTTGCAAAGCTGCCGCCTGCCTTTTTGCTGCTTACTGCGGAATTGTGTATGGCTTTGGACATCATGCTCATTGGCTAACTCCCGGCTGTTACCCCGATGTCAACTTATGTTCGCCCGCGGGGGAAAGGCGAACACGGCCCCAGTCACGAAGAGCTCGTGACAGATCCGGAATACGTCGGATGTCTGTAATCACGGGGCTGGGCCGGGGCGGGGCCAGCGCGTACGTAAGCAATCGAAGTCGGGAGAGGGCCGGGTAGTGCGTTGAGCTGTGGGATCCAGTTACGGATAAGCCCTCGGGGAATGCAAGTTCTGGATGGGAAAGGGAAGCTCGCGAGCAGACGCTGCGTTACTGCTGGAGCGGTGAGCGGCTGGTGTCTGGCAAAGACACTTCTCCTGCACCCGTTACGGGAACAGGAATCGCAATTGGAGCGCTTGCGGCCATCATCGACATCTGAGGATGAATGAAACGCAAGGTTTGCTTTGATGGATGCCGCGATGTGTATCGCACAATGAAGATGTATCGTCGCAGTCGGAAATACGTTGACGGCTTCGTCGCGCGGTCAAAAATCGCCCGTGCGTGGGGCGGGAGGGCGTCAAAGAGCAAGTCCCTGACGCGTTAAAAAATTCGCCTCATTGGAATTTTGCTTGGGGGGCGATCAGTTATCGCCGGGCCAGTGATTGGCTGAGACGCGACACCGACTGCGTGTCCTGTCTGAAAACAGTGAGAGAGGCATCACTAAGGGAGTGAAGCGTCGGGAACTTCAGGGCCTTGACAGGCGTGGGCCCTGATTGAGCTGCGCAGGTTTCGTTCACGTCACTGCTGCTGACGCGAATTTCGGAAATGCTTGTTTTCTGTGGCGCCGAGCCAAGCATGTAACAAAATTGGGCCAAAATAACCCCCAGACCCCCATAATAGGGAGTGTCATGGTCGATGCTCGTGACGTGAGCGAACGTTAATACGATGATTAGAACATACCTGCAGCGATAGCAAAAGGGGGCGTCGTTTTGCCGGCGAGCAGAGGTTGCTCTCAGCAAGCTTGGGGTCTTCCGGCGACGTTGAGCTGGCGATATGTGGCGCCATGCGCTTGCACACCGTCCAGGAAGCCAGCGATCGCGTTAATGGTCATTTCCTGGTGCCCCTTCCTTGGACGATTGGCGTGTCGGCGGACGCAGGTTAATGCGAACCGGGAGCAGCCTGTCGTCGGACCATCACCGGTCTCAGCGACGCTTGCGCCGTTCGTCGCCAGACGGTGACAGCCGCGTTGTCCCGGCGCGGCACACAAAGCGGGAATAGATCGCCGCAGCGCTCGACGTAAGAAAGCATGGGGCACCATCCGAAAACGCTCAACTGAACGTTATCGACCCCTGAAATCCTCGCGAAGTCATCCTCTCCGCGTGCGCCAAGGGAAATATCGCCTGCTTCATGCGTCTCTCAGTGCTTTTGCGCTCAGCTAGATGGTCGTCTGAAGTACGGCGATTCGCGCGCCGGCCAGTAGGCCATTGGCGCGTGCTGCCGTGCGAAATCCCGGTCGTCGATGGTATGGCCGCAATGGGGGCAGTGTAGTTCTCCCGCATGGGTGGCGATGGCATGCGGCGGCAACTCTCTTTGAGGCGAAGAGACGACCGGCGGACGTCGCGCAATCAACTGCTCCCTTCGCTCGCGCACACCACGTTTCATCGACCAAGCTATTCCTAGAAATATTGCATTGAGTCCAAATAACGGCCATGCGATATCCACGCTAGTCTCCCGTTGTTTCGGTGTATTCAGCATAGCATGCTCACCTTGAGCGGCAAGCTTGCCAGTTTCAATGGCGTCAGCGTATATTTATGCGTGCGTCTCCGATGCATCGACCGCGGATTGCCATAGCAGCCCATATTTTTTCGACCCGACCCAGCCTGCCCGCAGGGCCGTTGTCACTACGCCTCCATTTCATATTGGACAGCGTACGCGGCTCTCCGATGCAGTGAGCTCTAGCGCCTGTTCTTTTTTGGCTATCGTTTTTCTTTGTTTCACTTGCGCAGTTCTGACGATCGTCCCCATCGAGGTGACACGTAGCGTCGGCTGCCTCAACTCCACCTTTGACTGCGTCCCGATGGCCGCTAGCCATCGCCTGCACATTTCCTTGTCCGTGGCGCGCGCGGCCCGATAAACAGCGCACTCAAAACGGCAGCGCGCTCGCTCGCGCCGCTGAACGCCGCTGGGTGCCCAAGCCGCATCGACCAAGTCACGGTTTCGATACAAGGAAAACATACATGTACGCTCTTTACGACTGCCGGTACGTGATTGCCCGCAGCAGTCTGCCATTTGAATTTATGGCGGGAATTCCGCAGGCTCGCTCGAGGTCGAGTCACCTCGACGTATGATCGGCGCACTGGTGCCAAGGATCCGGTGCCGACGGAAACACAATGTCGGCGGGTGGCAGAGGTATTGGCGGGATTCGAGGTGCTGCGCGCCGGCGGATATGCGTTACATACGCCGCGAAACTTCTCTGGCAAGCATTTGCGGTTTCTCATCAGTGTTTGGTCCGTGCAGCAGCTGACATCTCAGGAGGTGGCCGAGAGGCTCGAGCATTGGCGCCAGTTTTTATTGTGGATCAGAAAGCGCGTGCTCATTGCCCTGCTCAATATGACTCTTGTCACAGATGCATCGAGTGTCCAAGATGAATATCTCCGATGCTCGCATGCGGCTACCTATTCGCGACCGGACATTCCCGTGCTCACGCGTGATAAGGCAATGGAGGCCATCATGGAGCACCGGGGCAACCTGCGCAAGGCGGCCCGCGCGCTGGGGACAACCAAGCATTCCGTATGTGAGGCCCTCAGAGAAGGTCGTCCACAAGACAGGCAGCTTGTTCCGGGGCTCACGATCCTGACCTGACGCTTGACTTCTCCTGGCACTCGATACGCTGGTTTCACCTACGTCAATAAAGGAGAAACCAGCATGCTGATTCAGACAGTCTTCGGGCTCGCGGCCGCGTTGTTCTGCGCGTATCTAAGCCTCAGCGATAAACGTTTGCCTAATGACGACCCTTCGAAGGGGCGGCCGACCTCTTCCCGGAAGCGGGGGGAGGAGGGCGAGAGGCAGGTGTCAGCCGAGTTGCGGCGGCACCTCGCGCGCTTGTGCGGCGACGACTGGTTAGTACTGGACGGTCTTATTCTGATTCACGCGCCGGGGAGCACGTTTCCGACCGCTGAAATAGATCATCTGGCGATCACGCCCTTCGGAATTTTCGTGATCGAAACGAAGCATTGGACCGGTGTCGTGACACATGGCCAAACCGATGAGACGCTGGCGCTAACGACGGTTGATGGTCAGCGGCTCCTGCGCACGTCGCCAATCCGGCAGAACGCGGCAAAGGTGCGGTTTCTGCGCGACTTGCTCCCACCTCGCCTTTGGATCGTCGAAGGGCTAGGTGTCTTTTCGCATGAAGCGGCAATGGTAGCTCCCACGCTTCCAGCGGCGCTGCTCGAGCGTAGCGAACTTTACCGGCACCTGAGGGTGCGCCAGCAGCAGTTTGCGCGTACCGGGACGGGGCGCCTACCCATTCGCACGATTGCCGACGTGATCCTGCAACATGCAGATACGCGTCCGGAAGCCCTCGCTGAGCACCGGAGACGCATACAGGAGGCCCGCGCGCGCGGACAAGGCTAAGCCAGACCTAACGCTGCTGATATGGGGAGGGATAAACCGCGCTCGCCGCCTTTCCTTCCCACCATCATCCATTCAGGCGACCTGAACCGCGCACTACTCACATACGGCCAGACATTCGCAACCGCAAACACCACCAAAAAGCGATTGCGGACGTATGTCGCCAGAACGACGTCGCCGGCACAAACGCAATCAGACAGAGTAATCAGAAACAGGCTGACGTCAGTCTGTTCTGCCCGGTCATTCATGCGCAGTCCGCGTGCCCACTGCTTGGCGCATCAGCCGCATACAACCAGCATATGCAGATGACGCTGTCGGGAATCCCCGACGACATCTGGCGAATAAACTTCTTCCAGTCGATCGAGAAGCACGTCTCGACGATCGGACATACGAAGAGCAGCACCGGATGTCACGCGGATACGTCGCGATTGCGTACGACCAGCACGATCGACAGTTGGGTAAGCATGAGCGATGCCGCTACGCCGGACAGTGGCTCATGCGTCTGCTGGCGGAACTCGTGCGGACGACTCCGCTGCCGTGTTTGCGCAAGCCTTTGCGGCGTTGGTCAACGCCCGTCCATTCCCCTCCCCGATGGCCACAGCAGCGCTCCCGCACTTTCTGCGGCATACGGCGCGCCTCGCCGTCAAACTGACCGCTGGGACAAGACTCACTGCAGCCAGCATTTTCTCAGCCGGTCGGGACGTGTGCTGGGGGGGCACGGCCCTGAACACCCGGCAGGTAGCGACGTCGTGATTCGTTGCTTACCGCGGTTGAGTGATCGACCGGGCTACGGTTTTCCGGGCTCGATGCCAAATTGCAGTTCTTTATATTCCGTGCGACGGTCGAACGACCGAGCTGTCTTGACTTCTCTTTGATCTCGGCAAGATGAAATCACCGAAAGCGATTTCATTGAGCCATGCACTCCAAAACACTGTATTGCCGGCGTCCCGGCGTGAGCGAAGGTTACGCGGAACGCAGAGGCGGTCATAAGGACATTTGCGACAACCCTCCCGATGGCGTTCGCAGCAACATCCGCAATTCTGGGCGCGTCGCAGCTTTACCGCCTGGCTGGGTTTTCATTCGAGCTCGTGGTGCGTCTGGCTGTGCGTTGCTTAATCCGGCTTCGAGCCAGTCGGAGGGCGTCCTCCGATGAAGCCGAAAGCAACGATTGCGCATGAACAACATCGACGGAAGCGGCCCGCGGCGCTCGCTGACACTGAAATAGCGCATCTCGAAACGGTGGTCTGTTACTTGGTCGACAGTCGCGTGGGCGATGCTTCGGAATACTTCGGCCCATCATATTGGCTCACTCGCATCGCAGGCATCGGTGAGCAGTTTCATCTCCTGCCTGCTCAGCAGCGACGTCTCACCGCGTTGCGGACAATGCTTGTGGGCGCAGCATCGTCAAAACCGGCGGCGTGTCCGCATAAGTGCCGCGTATGTGGCCAGTGATATCCGGCAATCCCGTCCGGTGTCTGATTCGCAACTTTGGCAACCACGCGGGGCAAGATCATTGCAGTCTTGCGGATCTCGGCCTTGAATTTGTCGGGCATGATCGATGGGGTTCCCAGCCGCACCCGCTCTCCACGAAAACTGCGGATGTACTGGGCTCAGCAAGACTCCCGGCTGTTCGGAAAGCTGCGCAGCGCCAATCGTCTTGGCCGGCGCATTGACTCAGGTCTTTTGTTACCGGGCTAGGCTTCTTGAGTTAAGTATTTTGGTACCTGTCAGACTGGTGGCGGCACAGACTTATGACCAGGCGGCTCAGCATGGCAACAGTACGGGAATTGACCGAAGCGGTCGGCGAGCGGCACGTATGAGCATTGCGAGTAGTGAGTGGTTCTAGTCATGAATCGCAACATGGAACAGCGCGAAGTGAAATCCTCCACAGGCGATTCAGCTCGAACCCGCCGTCAAAAGCTCCGCAATCTTAGGAAGCATTTGGGCTTAAGGCGGTGAGCCGGCTCGTTTGACCCGCCCGGTTCAGCAGAGCCGAGAAAACTATGGTTGTCAGGCGCTTAAAGCTCGCGCCGACGAGAAAGCTGTCTGATTTCGTGCCTCTTTCCCTAAGCAGCGCGATCGGGCGGTCGGAACAACAGTGTCATGCCTCACCAAAGCGAAAGTTCCCTTGCTAGGTGGTCGCTTGGAACGCTGAGACAGTTCCTTCCTCTCAGTCGTCCTCCTCCACAGGTTCTGGACGGGAGCCCGTGACTAGTCGGCAGCCAATCCGTAGGCGCTCACCGATTGCGTGGATGTCGAAGGACTGATTCCCATCCCAGGCGCGCTCACGTCTCACGCGAAAGAAGTGATGGAGCTCGCTTAGCTTGAGCATTGATGTTGAGACGCCGAATCCGAGGTCGCAAAGTTCATCGTCGATGATGGCGATGGTTTCAATCGGACACCGAAAGTCGGCAAGCAGCGCGCTGAGGAAGTGAACTGCGGGTGCAGATTGCGCGACTGGACATGCGTAAATCTTTGATTCGCCGGTTGCCGTCTCGATGCGCACAGTGTTTGCATCGCTACCCCGACGTACCCGTCCCGAGCACGGTACATCTCGGACAATAAATACTCCAAAGCTAGTCAAGACGACGCAGTCAGCCGTGATCGTCCGGCCTGCGAATCCGTCAATCGTCAAGACCGTGAACTCTTCGTAGATGGCGTAGTGCTCGCCCGATAGGGGAACGAGTATGCTGTGTAGTTTTTGCGAAAATTCAAGGAATTTCCGACGACGTTGCGTTACAACGCGCAGTTTCTTGAATCGGTTCGGATAACCGATGGTTGCCTGGGTCGGGATAAAAATGTACGCAGGGTTATGGGCGCGTGCGGGCAATTTTTCGGTCATGCTGAGGCCTTAAGTCCTATTCAAGTGGAGATTTCGGTTTTGACCTGTCTGTGTGTCGGCATCGGCTATCGTAGCATCGGCTCGGGCGACGCTACGCCTGAAATGGAGACCCTATCCGTTCGCCTTTTCTCGTAAGTCGGGGGCACTTGCCGTCAGGCGGCACTGGCTTGCTGCAATCAGTTGGCCGACACGAGGATCGCGCGGCGTCAGCAAGTCCGCGCCGACCAAACAGTTCACGCCGGTGCGGGATGCAAGCATCACGGATGCGCTTGTCCCGTATGTGAAGGCAGAAGCGCGGATATCTTCGAGTACGTCAGCGATGTCGGTGGCGACGATACTACGGATCGCCGGGGCGCCCAGGTTGGGTATAGGCTTTTTGGGGATCGCGTGGCTCGCCAGCGAGATCGATAATTGATCCGCTGCGTTGGTGTGAACGGCGATCGAAATCTGCCAGTGCGCGTGCTGCGCTGAGCATACGCGAGCTTTCGCTTTTTTCTGCATCGAAGACGCAGTGGCGTATGAATTGCACGTGCAAGCATCGTTGCTTCGTCAGGCGTTCTGCTTTTTATTCAACGGGTTAGGGCGGCTACCCGGACAGCACGTGTCTGAACCGGTTCAGACACCGTTTTACCCTTCGGTATTTATCCGGCGGAACTGCGCGCGAAACGGGCGTTTTGCCACGCGCAAGGTAAGAAAGCGGTATGGGGCGTTTGCAGGATCTGGAGAAAAGTGCGCCGGGAAAAGGCGCGCCGTGAGTTTGCTACCACGCCGCTCTTGGCCACTTGTCGCGCCTTGGTCTAGCGTGCCCTGGTGTGTCTTATGGAGGGGTTGATGTTCCCGAGACCAAGGGGCAAGGCCGGGCGGAAGCTTTCTACCAACGATGCGCACACGGGTCCCGCGCCGCAAAGGTCCCCGATTTGCCAGAGCTTTCCGGGTTAGCTGTCTGAACCGGCTAAATCGTCGTCCGGTCATCGGTGCGATGGGCAAGATGTTCTCGCCTTCGTATGCGGTGCTTGATCGCGCACAGTTATCCGTACGGTTCCTGTTGCGGACTGGTTCCTTTTCCATGAAGCGGTAGCGTTGTCTCCCCCGCTTCCAGCGGCGCTGCTCGAGCGTAGCGAACTTCACCGGCACCTGAGGGTATGCCAGCACCGTTGGCGCGCACCGAGACAAGGCGTCTGCATGTCGCACGATCATCGACATGATCCTGCGACATGCAGACACGCGCTCCGACGCCCTCGTTGAGCACCTGCGACGCATACAGGAGGTCCGCGCGCGCAGACAAGGCTGATCCGGCCCTAACGCTGCTGATATGGGGAGGGGTGAGCCGCGCTCACCGCTTGCCCTTCCTCACCACCATCCACCTCGGCGACTTGAATCGCACGATGCTCATATAGAGCCAAACGTACGTTGCCGCAAACACCACCACGAAGCAGAACAGATGCAGCGTATGCCGCCAGAACAGCGTTGCCGGTACGACTGCGATCAGACATAGCAACCACAGATACGGCGACGTCAGCGAGTTCCGCCGCGTCAGTTCGCGAGCGGTACGCGTGCCGACCGCCCAGCGCATCAACCGCTTATAGACCAGCATATGCAGATGCACGCCATCAGGAATTCCCGGCGACATCCCGCGAACAAATTTCTTCCGGTAGATCGAGAAGCAGGTCTCGAAGATCGGGTACATGAAAAGCAGCACGGGATACCACGCCGACACATCGCGATTGCGCATCACAAGCATGATTGACAGCTCGGCGAGCATGAAACCGATGAAATACGCGCCACCGTCGCCAAGGAAAATCAGCCCCGCCGGAAAATTCCAGATGAAGAAGCCAAGCACCGCGCCCATCATCATGAACGATGCCGACAGCACGATCGGATCGGATACCTGGAACGCCACATAAGCGAGTGAGGCGAACATCATGAACGCGACCATCGATGCGAGGCCGTTGAAGCCGTCGATGATATTGATTGCGTTGGCAAGCGCCGCGACGGCCAGCACGGTGACCGCGCAGGAGATCACCGCATACGAGAGCAGAAAGTCGAGCGGCGGCACGCTGATGCGCGTGACTGCGATATCCAGCAGGAAATAGGCAAGGGCCGCTGCCGCCATCGTGCAGACGAGCCGCGCGAGCGGCGACACCCGCTTGGTCAGATCCTCGACGAGGCCCGAGCCGAACGCCGGCATGCCGCACGCAATCAGCCCCAGAATACCGCCCGACACGGCGGGATAAGCATGGTGCAACTGCACCGCGGACGCGATCAATCCGATCAGAATCCCGGCGCCGCCAATGCGCGGTACCGGGCGCACATGGAATTTCTGCACACCGGCCAGATCGGAATCGGTGGAGAATTTTTCATGCAGATGCGCATAGCGCACGATCAACAGCGTGATCAGCAGTGAAACGAGGAAGCCGAGCGCGAAACTAAGCATGAAAGTGGGCCTGAGCGAAGACGCCGAATTATACAAATGAAACGCATACCGTCCTGAAAAGCAGGGTTTGCTCCGATTATGCGGAAAATCCCAGATAGTGAGGCTTTAACCGCCCGCAAACCCATGCCCGTCATGGATTTCACCTATTTAACGAGGTCTGCGGAACGCCGTTAACCTGGATGCGGCGAAGTGTAAGTTGCAGGCAAAAAAGATGATTGCCGGCACATCGTGGGGTTCGCCGCCGCTCAATAGGACGTTCCGGAGACCCAATGCTCAATAACATCACCATTCGTGGCGGCCTGACGCTCGTCATCAGCGTGTTCGTTGCTTTCCTGCTGATCGTGATCGGCGTCGGCTACGGTGCATTGAAGCTCGCGAATAGCAGCCTCGATGAAACGCAGCACAGCGCCGTGGCACTGTCGCATCTGAAGGCAAGCTCCGAGAAGCTGCTGCAGGTGCAACTCGCACTCGGCTCCTATCAGACGCTCTTCAGCGTCGGCAAGCAAACGGACGACTTGTTGCCGGCCGCGCATAAGGTGCTGGTCGAATCGAACAAGGACTTTGGCAACTACATGGCGGGCCCGTTTGCGAGCGAGGGCGAGAACAAGCTCGCGCAGGCCGTCGAGCAGGCACGCAGCGCGCTCGTCGATAAAGCGATCGAGCCGGAGTTCAAGGCGCTGAACGACTTCGACTTCAACACCTTCCGCAACATCCAGGGTGAAACGGCGAACGCCTTTTACGCGACCTATTCGAAGTCCATCGACGCTCTCCAGCGCCTGCAAATGGACAGTCAGCGCAAGCAGGCCGAGACGGCGGCGCAGCGCTTCCAGATGGCCACGCTGCTGTTCGCCGGCATTGGCGCGATTGCCATCGTGATTGGCGTGATGGCGCGGATCGGTTTATCGGCGGCGGTGATTAAACCGGTCAACGTGACCATCAAACATTTCGAGCGGATAGCCGGCGGCGACCTGACGATCGCCATCAAAAGCAACTCGCGCAACGAGATGGGCCAGTTGCTCGGCGCGTTGACGAAGATGCGCGACGGTCTCGTCGAGACGGTGGCCAAGGTGCGCGGTAGTACGACGGCGATTACTCAAGGCGCAAACGAGATTGCCGCGGGTAATGCCGACCTGTCGTCACGCACTGAGCAGCAAGCTGCTGCACTTCAGCAAACCGCGGCAAGCATGGAGCAGCTTTCGGCGACGGTGAAGCAGAACGCGGATAATGCGAAGCAGGCCAACCGATTGGCGCAGGGTGCGTTGGACACGGTGACGCGTGGTGGCGCTGTGGTGTCGCGTGTTACCGAGACGATGGATGGGATCAGCGAGTCGTCGAGGAAGGTCGCCGAGATCATCGGCATGATCGAAGGAATCGCGTTTCAGACCAACATCCTTGCCTTGAATGCGGCCGTCGAAGCGGCTCGTGCGGGAGAGCAGGGGCGCGGCTTTGCGGTCGTTGCCTCGGAAGTGCGTAGCCTTGCACAGCGATCCGGCTCGGCGGCGAAAGAGATCAAGGAGTTGATCGGCGAATCGGCTGCCAAGGTAGAGCAGGGGGCATCGCTCGTGTCCGACGCGCAGAAGACGATTCACGAAGCCATGGATGCGGTTCAACGCGTCACAGGCGTCATGAATGAGATCGAAGCGTCGGCGCACGAACAGAGCGATGGGATCGAACAGGTCAATAAGGCGGTCTCACAGATAGACGAAGTCACACAGCACAATGCGGCACTCGTCGAAGAGGCTGCGGCGGCGGCCAAATCACTGGAAGAGCATGCGGTTGCATTGCGTGATGCAGTCGCGGTGTTCCGACTCGACGATGCATCAGTGATGACAGGCGGTGAGGTCGCATTGAATGGATTTCATAGCAGAAGAGATCCGTCTGCACTGCATAACGTCTTACCTCTTCAGACTACCTGAGCTATTGAGACAGTCGTTCTCCGGTACACCCGCGTGGTGCCGTTGAACGACTATTTTTCACGACCTCGCCCAGGTGATTTTCCTTCGTTAGCAGCTCGACACATGATGTTCTCGCGGCAGAAATCGAGCGAGCGGCGTATATAGCTCTCCTTTTTATATTATTAATATAAAAGTGAAAGTTACCGGTTAATTGTCAGACGTTACACGTTGTTACGGTTCAAAACTCGTTAAAAACGTTTCATCTGTGTAACATTGCCTCACCTTATCGGACAGAACAAAGGAACGTTCTGCCTAGGCGGTACGCATGTTGTGAAGTTGCGCCCGGTTTGTCGGGGTGCACAGGCCGTCCTGCCTTCTTTTCATCCTGATCCAGTCGCCAATGGCTTCCTACGAGGACGCCCGGGTGAACTTTTTCCTGGTTCAGGGCCGTTAAAAGCTCAGATGTCACGAAGATGAAACTACGAACCTTACTTAATTATTCAATCTATTTAGTTATGCCAATTTTTTCGGCATGTGGTGGCGGCAGCGGAGGGAGTGACCCTACAAACGTTGCTGCCAACGCCGTTGATCCGGTATCCGTTGTGAACGTCGCCAAGCATCCGGCGTCAGTTAGCGGCACCGCGATTCCCCCGTCCACCTCGATCAACGATTCGTCGGGCGCAGTCTGGTCGGTGAAGAGTGGCGTGGCCTATCGGGCAGGTCAGAAAGCTGGCTTTACGATGAATGTCACGTTGCTGCTCTGGTACGCCGGCAAGATGTATCAGGAAAACGTCGACAACCAATGGTGGGTCTGGCAGAACAGCAACTGGGTGGCATCGGCTGATCCGCGTCCGGCCTCTACCTCCGGTTCCACGTCGGGCTCTACTTCGGGTTCCACCTCCGGTTCCTCCGCTGCGTCGGGCACGCCTGCGACAACCACTCCTCCCGCGACCTCTGCAGCGATCCCGTTCTTCGGCGTCAACGAGCACTACAACTACGGCGGCATTTACACGTCGATCCCGCTCGCCACTCAAGCTGCAACGCTTTCGGATCTCGGCATGGTGGGGAATCGCCAGGATATTCACACCTACGACCAGCTCGACGCTGTCGCGAACACGGTGATACCTGGCATGGGCTCGAAGATAACGGTCCTGCCAATGATCGACGCGTACCCGTGGGATGACCCGTCGCTGAACGGTCAGACGCCGACTGAGGCGAGCGCTTACGCCTACGCTTACTCGATGGCGGCTTACGCAGCGACCAAGTTCAAGGGTATCCCGGCAGTCGAATTCGGCAACGAATACGATCTCGATAGCCACAACCAACCGGTGGCTAACGACGGCGCCAATGTCTCGGACTACGACAACACCACGTGGCCAATCTGGCGCGGGGCGCTGCGCGGTTACTACGACGGCTGGCGTTCGGTCGATACGGCCGGCACGACGAAGGTCATTGCCACCGCTTCATCGGGCTTCCTGCATCTGGGCTGGTATCAGGGCATGCTGACCGGCACCCAGCCGGACGGCACGACGGGACACCCTGTTGTGAAGACCGACATCATTCAGTTGCACTGGTACTCTGACGGTGGCGATCCTGAGAACACGTGGGGCGTGACGGGTACGAACTACAACGTTCTCAAGTCCCTGCACACCGCGTACAACCTCCCGATCATGTTCACCGAGATCGGCATCAACACCGACTTCTCCACCGCGCAGGCGCAGACGTATATCAACAAGACGATTCCTGAACTCGTCGCGGCCAAGGCTACGTACAACGTGATCGGTTTCAACTGGTACGAACTGTACGACGACCCAACCGGAAACTACGGGATTATGACGAGTAGCGCGGCCCAGAAGCCAATCTACGCAACGCTTAAAGCGGCGATCGCAGCGTCGCCGGTGCAATAAGCAAGTGAATGACCCGGTTGCGCATGACACGCTCAACCAGCTCGGATGATGCGACACGTGAGGCATGGTCTCGTGCATCATCTGAGCTGTTTCGTGCAGGCATAGCGGCCGATCTCCAATCCGATGGACAGTGTCCCGGATTGGAGATCGGCCGCAGTTTTACGTGTTGAAAAATTTTTAGCGTTCGGAGAAGCGCCGAACGAAGCTGTAGAAAATTCTCGGATGTATTTTGAGCAGGCACATCACGAAGGACAACTTCGGACGGCTATCCGCATACATGCGGTAAAGGTGCTGAGGATGCAATCTCTCGGCAACGGTCTGCAGGATCGGGCTGGCCAGCCGATACGTCGGTGCCCTCATCGCTACCTGAAAAGCGACCGTTCTAAAGCCATAGATGTATTTCAGCCTGAAAAGACGTCGCTCGCGGTTCTGGATCGGGAGCGACGCGGTGGTCTTCTCCACGAGGTCCATGATCGCGAAAAGATCGAGAATCTTTGGATTGAACCGGGTCGAAATCCCGCTATCGCGAAGCACATAGAAATACAGGCGATCCGGGATCAGGCGGACGGTCTTCGATCTGCCCAAGGTCTGGACCGACACACATATGTCTTCGTAAATGAGTCCACTCGGATGGTGGACGCCGACAAAGATCGAGCGCCGCACGAGCTTGTTCCAGCAGTACGCCTGCAACGACAGATCCATGATCCGCTCAACCGCCTCGACGCCGCTGATAACCTTGTCGTCGCTGTCAATCTGATAGTTCACCGTGCCATTGGGGTTGACGTTGGTCGCGGCGAAAATCACAACATCCGCATCATGCTTCACCGCCTCCTCGATGACTCGCTCTATCAGATCGGGATGAACGTAGTCGTCGCTGTCAACGCATAGGACATAGTCGCCCGTGGCCTCCATGGCGGCAATCCGGCGCGTTTCGGCTAACCCCTGATTGCGCTCGTTCGTCACCAGCTTCCACGCCACTTTGTTCTGCGAACTCAGAACGCGTGCCGCAATTTCGCCGGACTGGTCCGGGCTGCAGTCGTCGACGGCAATAATTTCAAAGTCTGTACACGTCTGCGACAAAAGCGACATGAGGCAAGCTTCAACGTAAGGCTCGACGTTGTAGATAGGCAGCAGAACGCTTACTTTTGGAACTGGCATCGGCGAGGTTTCCAGATTGAGGTGTCGGACCGTCATTGCTATGACATAAGCGTGTAAGCCAGCTTTCTTGTTTGCACACTTGCCCGAACATTTTTCGACTGGATGACGGTAGCGAGCCGGTGTTTTCGGGTCGGTGCGATATGTCACATTTCCCGTTCGGTGTGCTGTCTTGATGAATCAGCGGGAATCGAAATTCTCGCGGAAATGCCTGAAACGCCCATGTCGCAAGTCTTGACGAGAGAACTGCGTCAATTGTCTGCACTTTGCACCCGTGATCGCCTGATCCCGCCGTCGCGCATGTGGTCCGGCATTGTGTGTTTCCGAACGTACGATATCGTCGCCGCACCGCAATATGCAGGCGTACAGGGGGCGTACCGAACTTCGCGTGGTCCGCGCAAACGAATCAACGTCGATCTTGAAGGCTCACCCATCCTATGAAACCTGTGGATAGACGCAGCGGCGAGACAATTTTGTCAGTGGTCATTCCGGCCTTTAACGTCGAGCACTATATCGGCG
This sequence comes from Paraburkholderia fungorum, assembly GCF_046026025.1. Lineage (GTDB taxonomy): Bacteria > Pseudomonadota > Gammaproteobacteria > Burkholderiales > Burkholderiaceae > Paraburkholderia > Paraburkholderia fungorum_E. The sequence continues at coordinate 190,926 of NZ_JAQQFL010000010.1, forward strand.
TTGCACTCAAATCGGCCCTCGCTCAACCGAGATCTCAGGAGATCGAGTTGATTGTGGTCGACGATGGCTCGACGGACGGCACGTTGAAGCAGATTCTTCAGGTCAAGGAAAGCGCGAGCGGGCACAACATCACGGTGATTCATCAGGAAAACCAGGGCGTGAGCGCTGCCCGCAATGCAGGCATTGCGCGCGCCAAATCCCGTTACATCGGCTTTCTCGATTCCGATGACGAATGGGCGGCGAATTTTTCGGATGTCGTCATGCCGTTGCTCGATGCAGACACCGCGGACATCATCGAATTCAATGTCGGGATGGTGGACCCAAAAGGCCGCGTCGTCGGTGAGTTGAAAATGGTGGACGATGCTACGGCGGGCCTACGGAGTAACAGTATGGTGGCGCTGCTGGAGTTCGCGCGCATTTGCCAGGTGCATTCCGGCTCGCGGGTCTATCGACGCGAGTTGTGGGACGGTGTCGAGTTCCCGGTTGGTCGCGTGTATGAAGACTCTTTTGCCATTCCGCTGGTGTACCGGCGCGCTCGTACCCTGTACGGCCTTCGCGACAATCTCTACTACTACCGTCGGCGTGCAGGGAGCATCACGCAGACCACAACCCTCTTCTCCGTCGAATGCGTTGCGCACTTTGCGGCGGATGCCCTGGAAAAGAGCGAGACGGAAGAAGAGAGAGTTTACTGGCTCGCATTGTTCAGAAAGTTTTTCGCCAACCAGTGCTTCCTCGCTTCTCGTGTCGACGCATCCGCACTTCCCGAAGCCATGAAGCTCGTCGAGGCGAGCGCCGCGCAGTATCGGGCCTTCGCCGTAAAACACAAGGAGCGGTTGCCTGCGTTGCGCTTTCGCACACAGATATCGGTCAACCGTCGCGTGTTTCAGGTGAAGGGGTTGATAAAGCGCACGCTGGGCCTGGAGTTGCGGCCACCTGTAGCAGCGCCGAGCCGTGTCGATTCAGGTGGTGTGGACAATCTTCCTTGAACCGGCAACCGACAAGTGACTATTCGAGGCGCACGAAGCATGCAACTCTACCCACTTCAAACATCCTTTACTGCCGGGGAGCCACTCGACCTGGCGGTGCAACCGCGTAGCCGGTTCTCTGTCGCAATCTATCAGCAGCAGGATGATGAATCGTTGATCAGCGTAAGCGGGGTGATCGCGGCCGGAACGCGGGATGTCACAGTAAGGCTGATCAACGGCAACTACGTATTCGAGTCGTCGCGTGAGCGCAAGCCGGTTCGATTCGATAGTGACTGGAACTGGCCGACGATCACAGTGAGGCCGGAGATTGACGCGCTGGAGAGCGGGGCGTATGCCGCGATTGCGTACGAAGTCGGGTCGAACGGCGAACCGTTGACGGATCTGGGGCGTCGTTGCGCTGCACGACTGCCGGTTTTCGCCGGCCCGCCGGACAGCGACAGTATGGCGCTCATCGTCATCCGGCCGCGCTCGCCGGTCGCATCAATCGCGTATATCGTTCCGATCGCCACGTACCATGCATACAATTCGATGGGCGGAGGCTGCTTCTACGGCGACCCGGTTTACCGCACACATCCTGCACGAAAGGTGAGTCTCCTCCGGCCGGGCGGCGGCCTCGGCATTCAAATCGGCCACGCCGAAGATCCGTATGACAAGCGCTCGCCCCGGCAGCATTTCACGCATTGGGACGCGAAGTTTATCCGCTGGCTACGCACTCATCATTTCGCATGTGACTTCTATACGGACGTGGACCTGCATCGTGGGACGGATCTCGATCTGACTCAGTATCGCTGCATGCTCAGCGTGGGTCACCACGAATACTGGACTCAGGAGATGCGCGACCATGTTGCGCGCTTCATTGCCGGCGGCGGCAATCTGGCCGTGTTCAGCGGGAACACCTGCTACCGGCCGATCGATTTCGGCGCGAGTGGGGATGTGCAAAACATCAAGGAAATGAATCGGCTCGCCGATCAATGGCCGGATTTCAACGAGAGCAATCTGATCGGCCTGAGTTATGGCTACGGCGGCGGGTCGTATGGTATCTGGAGTCGGTTCAGGCGTAAATGGGTCAAAACTGGACGCGAGCCGATCGGCTTCACCGTGCAGCGCGCGGACCATTGGGCATTCGCCGGTACCCATGTCAAAGATGGGCAAACTTTCGGTGCGGAAGATCATCTGGTCGGCTATGAGGCCGACGGCGTGCCGCCCATTCCGAACGGCTTCGTTACGCTCGCTAATACGTCACAGCTTGCAGGCTGGGAGGTTGGCGGCGCCGGTGCGATGGGCGTGTTTAAGCCGGATCTGGGTGGTGGGGCGAATCAAGGGACGGTGTTCAATTGTGGTACGACAGATTGGCCGCGGATTCTGGGCGATAACGGCGCCAGCAGTCACGCGATCGTTTCGCAGATTACCCACAACGTGATTCACACGTTCTCAGACGTCACCACTCATGACGTCTCACGGGAAGCCTCGGCGCCGCATGATTCATTGGCCTCCGGACGCGGCGAACATCGAACGCCAATTGATGCCGGGAGCACATGATGGGCGCGCTCTGGGTGTTGACCTTCTTCATCGGTGTGGTGGGCGATGTCATGTCGGGGGCGATTCGTTACTACACGTCGCTGGCGGGCGCGCCACAAGCCATCTATTTGCCTAAGTTGATGATGGCTGTCTGCATCGTGCTCATCATTTCGCATCGACCTAAGGTGAGCCACCTGCTGATCCTGTTGTACCTCGGCATGCAGGCATGCGTGTCGCTTTTCAATGGCGTTGGTGCGGGTGCGGTCGCCTTCTGGGGTTGGACCGTGTTGCCGATGTTTTTCGCCCTGTTGGCCCCGCCTGAAGCGCTCGAGATCCTTGGTCGGCCGCGCGTCCGGGCGGCATTCCTGGTTGTCGCCGTGGTCTGCATGGTCGGCGTACTGGTCAATTTTCTCGGCTATTTCATGCCGTTGCCATGGGTGGGGGCGAGCACGGTGGTGGACGGCACGGCTGTGCACGTCACGAACTCGAACTTCGTTGGGGAAACGCCGCGTTTGCCAGGATTCGGGCGCGATAGCGCCGCGACCGGGCTCATGATCGGTTTGCTGTCGACATGGCTGCTACCCAGATTCCGGTCGCTCACGTTCGCGACGATGATGCTCGTGATAGCCGGACTCTCTATCTGGGCAACGACCAACAAGACATCGCTGGTGGCGCTTGCAATTGTGCTGGGCATAGAGCGCTTCGGGAAACTCGACACGATCAGGCGAGCCGCTATCTGGGCAGCGGCCTCGGCGCTCCTGCTGCCGCTCGCGTCGTTTGCGATAACGGCGGCGATCAACCACTCGATGATCGGCGGCGGCGCGCTTTCGTCGTTCCAGGATCGATTCGAGAATACATGGCCGCTTTTGCTGCAGGGCATGCTCCGGGAAAATCTGATCTGGCTGGGAATCGGTCCAGGCGGGTTCGGCGCGGCGACTACCTACTATCACGAGAACTTCGGCTTCAACGTTGGCTATGCGGACAACATTGCGTTGTATGCAATCGCAAACTTTGGCGCATTTGGCGTGATTATCTTCTCCATTCTGTTGGCAAGACTACTGTTCTTTAGTGAATCCAAGGATAGGCTTGCATGGACGATGCTGTTGTTCCTGTTGATCAGCGGCATTACCACGGACATCTTTGAATCGCTTGGTTGCCTGCTGTTCTTTGGCGTCGCAGCGAAATCGCTATGGCTAAACACGGAAGAACAACGCTTCCGTTTGAATCCTCGTTTGATGATGTCAGTCAGGGAAAGAAAGTCGACGCTGTGACGTGGTAGTCGTGGCAGATCCAATATTGGCGACGCGGGGTATACCCACTGTGCCGCCTTGGGGGCTGTAGATGAAGGTTCAGCGAAACAGGAGATTCGGTCGAATCGCCGTCGCGGGGTGCGTGGGCCTGGTCCTTGCGCTCGCGGGGGCACTGACTATTCGCGCCCTTGCAACGCCGGCAACCCCGCTGGTTGTTCTGGACGGAACGGCACAGTCGGACGCCAGGCCCTACGTCGATCTGCCGTCGTTCGCAGCAGCGCGGGCCAACACCGGCGTAGCGATTCACGACATCAAAGACACGCGACTGCTGGATGCGGTAAGCGATGTGGGTTTCTCATTCGTTCGCACGGATTTGTTCTGGGAAGCGGTTCAAGCACCTGATGGGTGGCATTTTGGCGAGTTCGACACACTGGTATCCAACCTCGCGCAGAGAAAATTAGGTGCGCTTTTTATCCTCGGCTACAAGCACTACGTGTTCAGCCCGGATCAGCCGCCAACCACAACGCGTCAGCTTGCCGCGTTTTACACCTATGTTTACCAGTCCGTGCATCGTTACAGCGGTGCCGACGTCAGGTTTGAAGTATGGAATGAAGAGAACGACGAGATGTACTGGCTCGCCAAGCCCTCTCCATCGCAGTATCGGAATCTGTTGGTGACAGCAGTGAAGGCGGCCCGGGCAGCCAATCCGAAGGTGATTATTGCCTCGGGAGGGGTGCAGGAAATGGACCTCAGGTTCGTTCGATCGGTTGGTGACATTGCCACTGTGACTGAACGTGGTCCGGACGCGATCAGTGTGCATGCGTATCGTCAGGAATATCCGGAGTCCGTATTTTCGGATTACAGAACGCTGCGTGAAGACTTGTCCGGCTATAAGAATGCTCCCGCAATCTGGACGACGGAGTGGTCTTATCCGAGTTACGGCTACGTTTACGTCGCCAGGATCGGAGACGGTCATTCGCCAAAGGCGCTGGCACTTCAGGCCAAGTACACGGTGCGGCGGTTCCTGGTCGACTGGATAGCGGGTGTTGGGCTCACGGCCTATTACGACATGCGCGACGACGGTAAAGATCCGATGAATCGGGAACACAACTTTGGTCTGCTGGATGCGAACAATAACAAACTGCCGGCCTATGACGCATCGAAGTATCTGTTTTCGTTTACGGCAAACACGGCAAGCGCGAAGTACTTTATCGACGAGAACGACAAGTACGTCGTCCTCAGGTTAGCGACCACGGCCGGTGCGCTCAAATATGTGGTCTGGTCTTATGGCGACGGAAATGCACTGAACTTGGACGCTTCGCATTTGCCCGGACATGCGACGATCACCGACATGTTTGGACGGGTTTTATCCGCGAAAGGCGTGCTTGCAATTCCCGAAACGCGTGGCCCGATTTTCATCACGGTTTAAACGGTAGCGCCCCCTATGTGGTGTGGCGGGAAAGTTTTTCAGTAGTTGCAGATGAGCCTATTCGATAGCTGGAAGCTTGTGCTCCAACGGGTTCCCCTTCGTCCTTTATCGCGGGAAATGAAATGAGTTCATTCATCGGACAATCGGCAGTGGGTGTTATTCCAGCCCAAAACGACGGGCTAACCGGTCTTTGGCGAAACATTGCCCGGCACAAGTTGCTGTTCGCGGCGATCTTCGGCACCTGTTGCTTTGCGGGCGGCCTGTACATTCTGCTGGCGACGCCACAATACCGCTCTGACGCATTGCTGCGAGTACAGATCAAACCAGGCGCATCAGTCAGCGCGTTGTCCGACGTATCGGGAACGACGTCGGCGGATCAATCTGCGGACGATGAGACCGACGTGCTGACGTCGCGGACCATCGTCGGCGAAGCGATCACGGAAACGGGAGCCGATATTAGCGTGCAGACGGAAAGTCACTTTCCGTTGATTGGCCGCTACCTTGCATCCCGTCATGCGGCCGCCACCGAGTTGTCGCCGCCGTTCCTGGGGTTGAGTGGCTATGCCTGGGGCGGTGAACGGCTGAAACCCGGCATCTTCGAGGTGCCGGGCGCTGCGTTGGGTGACAAGTTTCGCGTGGTGACGGGTGAAGCGGGTAGTTGGACCCTATACGACAAGGACAGCCATCAGCTTGCGCAAGGCCGCGTTGGACAGACCGTGCCGTTCCAGGTCACGACCGATGACGGGACCGCACCGGGGCAATTGAGAATCGACGTATTGCGCGCGCGGCCGGGCGTGGAGTTCACGCTGTCCAAGGTGTCCATGCAAACGGCTTACGAGAACGTCAGCAATCAGTTGAAGACGACTGTTTCCAGCCAGAATTCGTCGGTGCGGGATTCGTCGATGATGAGATTGAGCTACCAATCCAGTTCGCCCATCACCGCGCAGCTGATGGTCAACGCGATCGTGCAGGCGTTCGTCAAACGCAATATCGACGATCGTGCCGCCCAGGCACGCCTGAAGCTGGAAACTCTGCGCGCGCACCTGCCTCAACTGGAGGCGGACATGCATGATGCGGAATACCGCTTTAGCGATTTCCGTACGCAGCATCAAGCGATCGACATGGAGCAGCAAGGCGCGGCGCTCATTTCGACCAAGACCGCGCTGGCCGAAAGACAGCGGGCCTTGCAACTCGATCTCGACGACAAGCAGCAGACCTTCGGTCAAGACAGCCCGATCATTCGGGGATTGGGTCAACAATTAGCTCAGATCAAGCTCGATCTTGCGAAAAACACCGACGAGGTAAAGAACCTGCCGGCTACGCAGCGCGAGTATGTGAGGTTATCCAGTGACTCCGGCATCAAAAAGCAGCTTTACACCGGCGTGCTGGCCAACGTGAATCAACTCGAAGTGGCGGCGGCGAGTACCGCATCCGGTGTAAGCATCCTGGACTGGGCAATCGCATCGGAGAAGCCCTCGTGGCCGCGCAAGACGATCATTCTGCTCGGTTCGATCCTTGCCGGATTGTTCGGCGGCACACTGGCCGTTCATCTCGTGTCGCTCAATCGAAAGGAACTCCGTACGCCGCAGGAAATTAACACCGTTTCGGACTTGCCGCGCCTGGCTGTTGTCGCTCGGTCCAAGGCCCAGCTTCGCGGTGTTGCCGATTCGCGTGGCCGTCCCGACGAGCCAGTGAAGTTGTTGGCCGTGAGTAGCCCAGGCGATCCGAGCGTTGAAGCATTACGCGCATTGCCGAGCAGCGTGAGAGCCCTGCTCGCCGGAAACGCGAACGGACTGACGAACAAGGTGGTTCTGTTTACCGGCCCAACTCAAGGCGTTGGCAAAAGCTTTGTTTCGTCTAATTTTGCCTATCTGCTTTCGCAGACTGCAGCATCGGTCCTTCTGATAGACGGCGACATGCGGCAAGGCAAGTTGAGCCGTCTCTGGGCGGATCAGGACAGGCCCGGACTCGCGGAGGTAATCAAGGGAACGGCGCAACTCGACGATGCGATTGTGCGCAACGAGGGGTCCCATCTGTCGATTCTGGGCGCAGGCGAAGCCTATCCATCGAATCCCGCGGAGCTTCTCAGCAGTCCCGCCTTCCGCGACATGCTGACCACGCTGCGTGAGCGCTACGATTTCGTGGTGATCGACTCGCCTCCTGTTCTGCCTGTAAGCGATGCTGTATCGATCGCGGCACAAGGTTGCGACCTGGTGCTGCTCGTGTCGCGCGCCGACTACACCGGTTCCCGTCAGGTCGAAGAAGCGCTTCAGCGGCTGGCGAACGTCGGTGCGAAAGTGGGGGGGCATATTTTCAACGGCTTTCTTCCCTCGCGATATGGTGAACGCGATGACTACGCGCTGAACGGCGCCCGCCGCTATTAAGCGCATCCCGGACCGCAAGGAAAATAATGTCATTACGTGAGAAGGCGATTTCGGGGGCAAAGTGGTCGGCGGCATCAATGATCTCGATCGTCAGCGTCCAGTTCCTGCAGGTGGCGATACTGGCGCACCTGCTGAAGCCGGGCCAGCTCGGTTTGGCGAGCATGGTTTCACTGGTGACGACGCTTGCCGATATGTTTCTCGATATGGGCTTGAGTACGGCGATCGTACAGCGCAAGAATGTGGTCGCGAATGAGCTTTCATCGCTGTACTGGCTCAATGTACTGTTTGGTGCGGTGCTAGGCGGAATTCTGCTCGCCGGCAGCGGATTGGCCGCGTGGTTTTTTTCGGAGCCCGAACTGAAGACACTGGTCGCCCTCGCTGCACTGATGTTCTTCGTTTCACCCCATGGCTTGCTGTATCAGTCGCTGATGGCGCGTGAACTGATGTTCGACATGCTGTCCAAGATCGAGGTCGCGTCGAGCATGGTGTTATTCATCACGACGCTTGTCGCCGCGTTGCGGGGCTATGGTGCTTACTCGCCGGTTATCGGCGCACTAACCGCCGCGGTGTGCCGCGTGGTGTTGCTCAACCTCAACGGGCGCAAGCTGCACAAACCCGGATTGCACTTCAGGTTGTCGGAGACGAGGTCGTATCTCAGCTTCGGCGTCTTCCAGGCTATGGATTCGATGGTGAACTACCTGAACTCCAATTTTGGCGGCATCGTCGCGGGCCGGGCGTTAGGTGCGGCGACGCTTGGCGGCTATAACCTGGCGCTCAATTGCGCCGTCAATTTTCCGGCGAGACTCAATCCATTCTTTACACGCGTACTCTTTCCCGTCTTCTCGATCATCCAGGACGACACGGCAAAGCTTCGTCAAAACTATTACAAACTGACCGGCTTTATCGCGATGTTCAACTTTCCATTAGTGTTCGGGCTCATGGTCGTGGCGCCGGATTTTGTCGTGTGCATGTTCGGTGAAAAGTGGCTCTGGGCTACCCCGGTATTGAGAGTGCTTTGCCTCGTTGGCGCATTTCGCTGCCTCGGCAATCCGGTTGCGTCGCTGATGATGGCGACGGCGAACATTCGCGTGAGTTTCTGGTTCAACCTGATGAAGACGGTGGCGATGTTGCCCGCCATTATCATTGGCGCCTATCTGGGCGGCGCGCTGGGCGTTGCGATTGCGCTTTTCACGGTCGAAGCAATGACGATCCTGCCGATGTACCAGTTCATGCTAAAGCGCGTGCTCGGTCCGAGTTCCGGAGAGTTTCTCAATGCGTGCTTCGTACCGTTGAGAATGACGATGCCGATGGTGGCAAGCGTTCTGATCGCGTCGGAACTGCTTGACGCCTCTTCAACAGGACATGTCTTGAGGCTGATTGCCGAAGTTTCGCTTGGCGCAGCGGTTTTCGGCGTAACGTTTTTGCTTGACCGATCGCTACTTTGTGCCGAGATCAGAGGGATTGTGTTTAAGATGGTCCGTAAAGCAGCGTTGCGGCACGGTCTGCAGTAGTACGCGCTGTACTTGAGCGTCGAACGCATCGCGAGAAAACCGCAGGCGAAAAGAATCAGTCAGCTCGTCGAGCGGATAGGTTCGCGCGGAGAATATTTTTTCGACGAACGCGTCATGGTCGTGAGCGGGAAACAGCAATGCCTCAGGCAGGTACGATCCGAGTGCCGGTACTTGCGATGCGACGATAGGGCGACCTGCCAGAATGGCCTCGATCATGACGAGCGGCACACCTTCATAGGCCGAAGGCAGCACGATGACGTCGCTGGCCACGATATAAGGCAGGACGTCGGATTGCGGACCGATGATCCTGACGCATCGGGACAGGATCTCGCTACCTCGTACGGCTTGCCGTAATTTCCCCGCGTCCGGGCCGTCACCGACGATAAGCACCAGCGTATCGACAAACGCATCCGGATTCCGTTCTATGGCAGCGAGCAGGAAGTTTTGCCGCTTATGCTGAAAGTGAATCCGGCCAATGTGCGCGCAAATAAACTTTCCACTCTGCGGCAAAGAAAGCACGCTGCGTGCCGCGTCGCGCGTGAGGGCAGTGTTGCTGAACTTGTCGTCGACACAGTTTTCGAGGATCGAGACAGGTGTTCCTGGCGCCAGTTTCAGGAGTTTTCCGCGCAGATGATCATTGAGCGTGATGTACTGCTGCGGTAGCTGGTACAGCACGCGTTTAACGAGCGATTTGATGCGCTCCGTCGCGGGCGCGCCGGCTTGTGCATCGTCATCGACCAATGGGATGTAGCTGACGGCTGTCGTTCGCGTCAAGCGCGCGGCGAGCAAGCCGGCGAGGGCAGACACGATGGTTCCCTGGGCAATGACAAGCTTCGACAGATGAAGCGTGCGCAATAGGGCAGCCGTTCGCCATGTCGCCGACAACAGCGCAAGAGGGTTGCGGTGAATCAACTCGGAGGTGAAGGGCAAGGAGATAGTCGTGACCTGACGATGCCGCCCGGCGATGTTTTTCGCAAAGGCGGACATAGGTTCATTCCCGGTCGGCACGAGAATGTGGAGGCTGACAATGCCCGGGCACTTTACAAGTGCGAGAACAAGCCGCTTGAGCATTTCCTCGTGGCCACCGTTGACGCCCGAATCGCAATAGATGCCTAACCTCACTGATGCTCCCCTTTACGATGGAATATGACCTGCGAGTGCACCTACAGCCTGAACCCTGATCCGGAAAGCCGGCACGGGTTGCGAGACAGAATTGCGAAACTCACGCCTTGCGCCGGGATCGATCGATTACTTGCGAGAGCATCTCGGCGCTCGTACCCCAACGATACTTGGCGGCGTGCGCATGACCTCGCTCTATCAACGTCGCCCTCAGTTCAGGTGAGCGGAGTAGGGTGCGCAACTGGTCGGCAATATCTTCTGACGAGTAGGGGTCGCAATAGAGCGCTGCGTCCCCACAGGTTTCCGGTAATGCTGTCGACCGGCCCACGATAACCGGGCAGCCGCTTCGCATTGCCTCGAGTGGCGGGATGCCGAATCCCTCATAGATCGACGGATAGACGAAGCATTGTGCGTGCTGATACAGCGCCTTGAGCTTCTCGTCACTGATGTATCCCACTGCCTTGACGTTGGGCGCAACGCCTTGAACATCCTCGACATTGCCAAATACGCTGGCGTTCTTCATCCCCACGATCACCAGATCGATCGTCGGATCGCCGAGTTGGCGGAAGGCTTCCAATATCCGGCCAAAGTTCTTGGTGGGATTCCTGCTGCTGACCGCGAGCACGAAACGCTTCGATACCAAACCGTGTTCATGCAATACGCTGACATCGGGTGTGATTGCGTCCAGATGATCCGCGCCAAGCGGAACCACGCTGATTCGCGCTGCCGGCACGCCGCAATGAAGCGCGAGACGCTGTCTCGAGAAGTTCGAATTGGTGACCACGCAACTCGACGTTCGCGCAAGAATCCAGAACATCAGCTTGTACCATGCCCGAAAGCGCCACGAGAAATGAGCGGGTGTATCGAACACGGCCGCGTCGTGCATATAGATAACCTGATTGAAGCGGAAGATCGAAGCCGAGTTGCTGAGATTGACAATGCAATGCCGGCCGGCAAACAGGGGGAGAACGAGTTGCTCCCAGAACACGCCGTTTCCAAATCCGATCTTGACTGTGTTTGTACTCCCCCCCACGGACTGAAGCCCTTGTTGTGGCGGAACGACGACGGTGACTTCGCCGTTGTCGGGCAAATGGCCAAGCGCGGCGATCAGCTCACGTGCCACGCGCTGTACGCCGGTCGTCTTCTGTGTGGCGAACCGACCGTTGTAGATGAACGTTGGGGTAGCTGGGACCATATTCTTCACACCGTTGTCTCCCGGAAGCCAGATTTAGCGATTGACTTCATAAGGAAGCGCGATGTCGGCAATCAAGGGTTCTTTGCTGCCGGCCCGCTCGTCGGCAAGACCGTAAAGCTGTTGCCATTCCCGAAAGATCGCGTCCATGGAAAAGCGCGCCATGGCCCGTTTTCTGGCGTTGGCCCCCATTTGCTGCCTGAGCGTCCAGTTGTCGCGAAGCAGAGCAACGTAGATCGCCATTTCCTCGGCATTTGACGCAACAAAGCCGGTCACGCCGTGAATAACGACATCGCGATTGCCGACCACGTTGGTGACAACTGCGGGAATACCCGCGACCTGTGCTTCGATTAGCGCGAGCGGCATGCCTTCCCAGCGGGAGGTCTGCACATAGACGTCCAGTTCGGACATCAACTCCAATGCGCGCTCACGGGTCACCCAACCACTGCACGTGACGGCATCGTCCTGGTAACGCTCCGGCACATCTTCTGCGTTTCCACCTATCCAGACAAAGCTGACCGTGGGGTCCTGAAGTTCATTCGCAAGTTGAATGAACACTTCGTGGTTCTTCTGGAAGGACGCGCGTCCTGTCATGCCGATCACGACCTTACTGTCGCTTCGCTGGCAGTGCACCGGGATTTCGCTAACGTCGACCCCGTTCTCGATCATGATCGCTGCGCGTGCGTGAACTCTGCCCTTGATTTCATGCAACTCACTGCGCGAGCATGCGACGATCGTTCCGCCGATGTAGTTGGCGAGGCGCTCAAAGCTCAAATAAGCAAACTGCTTCGTGGCCGACACATCGCGCCGCAGGAAGGCGGGACCGTGCGGCGAATACAGTACCTTGGCGTGAGGGGACGCGATCTTGGCCGCGGCGCGCCCGAGCGCGCCTGCTTTCGACGAATGGAGATGGATGACTTCGGGATTGCGGTCGCGCAGGTTCTGAACCAACGCGCGCAGGCTCGACCAGTCTTTCTTGAAGCTGATCTCCCTGCACATCGCGACATACGTCATTTTGACCTTCGGATGAAACAGACGCGCGAAATCGTGAGGCGTTTCCCGCCGCAATGAATAAATGACTGAAACATTTGCCCCGGCCTCCGCGGCACGATTGGAAAGCTCGACTAGCATCGACAGAACCCCCCCTCCGAAGGCTTCCGTGATATGAACGATGTCTTTCATGTGTCTGTTCCCGTGGGCGAGATTCTGGTAGGCGTGATGGGACGGTTCAGCTAGATGGAGGTACCCCTGCGGTTTGATCTTGTCTTCACAGCGCCAATGTCTCTGTGTGATAGCGCACACTGAAAATGCATATATAAATAGGCCTGCGAAATGATTAAGAAGGCATTCTCAATATGGTAGGAATGAACTAGGTCCTATCCGCAAAAAGAATGCGAATCAAAGCGGCAGGGTGGCGGAATAAAACTGAATTGACGATCTTTTACGATTTGAATCCGGCCGGATTCGAAATGGACGAACTCGGTATATAAAGGAGCAGAAGTTCGCTAATTGCGGAGATTGAGGTCGTACGCGTGGCTCAATATCAAACCGATTTTTCTTTGCTGGATTGACGAACGTCGCTGACGAGCACAGGGGGTGACTGGAGACTGTTCGACATGGAACACAAGCCATGCGAGATCAGGCTGATCGACAGCGGTTGAGTCCCTGCCAGGCAACTCGTTGCGCTGTCGACCTTTACTTCATTCAGGCAAATCCGCGCGGGTTCGTCGACTGCCACCGCCAATGATCCGCGCACATCCTCTCGATCCCAAACTCCGCGCGCCAGCCAATCACTTCCAGGGCTGCGGCGGGATCCGCAAAACACGAAGCCACATCGCCCGGGCGGCGAGCCACGATCTCGTAAGGCACTGGCCGGCCCGCGGCCTTCTCGAATGCCTTGACGACGTCGATCACGCTATACCCCTGGCCCGTTCCGAGATTCACGACGAAACTGGCATCGCGTTTGACCAGCGCATCCAGCGCGGCCAGGTGCCCGCGCGCCAGGTCCACAACGTGGATATAGTCCCGAACCCCGGTGCCATCCGGCGTCTCGTAGTCGCCACCGAATACGCGCAGCTTTTCCAGCTTACCCACTGCGACCTGGGCCACATAAGGCATCAGATTGTTGGGGATGCCGGCCGGATCTTCGCCAATCAGGCCGCTCTCATGCGCGCCAACCGGATTGAAGTAACGCAGCGTCGCAATCCGCCAGGAAGCATCGGCCACTTCCAGATCACGCAAAACCTGCTCGGCGATCAGCTTCGATTGCCCATAAGGATTGGTGGCCGACAGCGGAAACGATTCGTCGATCGGCGAACTCTGCGGTACGCCATAGACCGTCGCCGAAGAACTGAACACGAACTGCTTCACATTGCGATCGCGCATCACGCCGAGCAGCGCCAGCAAACTGCCGACGTTATTGCTGTAGTACTCGACGGGCTTGGCGACCGATTCGCCCACCGCTTTGAGCGCGGCAAAATGGATCGCACCGGTGATCGGATGGGCGTCGAAAATACGGTTGAGCGCTGCTTCATCGCGCGCGTCGGCTTCGTAAAAGGTCACGGGCTTACCGGTGATCTTTTCCACACGCCGCAGCGATTCGCGGTTGCTGTTCACGAGATTGTCGATTACCACGACGTCGTAACCGCCGTTCAGCAGTTCGACGCATGTGTGCGAGCCGATAAATCCTGCACCGCCCGTTACCAGAATCGTACCCTTCGTGCTCATTCTGTTGCTCCGTTAAAGTAAAACGCCCGTCATTTTTTGCACCAGGTCTTTATATGTTTCGACGACGACGCGTTCGTCGAACTCTTGCGCGACTTTCTGTCGACCGCGTTCAGCCATTGAGCGGCGCTCGGCGCCGCTCATATCGAGCATTTGCGCCAGCTTCACCGCGAGACTTTCTGCATTGCGTACTTCGCACAGCAATCCGTTGACGCCGTCCGCCACCACTTCGCGGCAGCCGGGCACGTCCGTTGTCACAATGGGCCGTCCCATCGCAGACGCTTCCATCAGTGTACGAGGCACGCCTTCACGATAGGACGGCAGGACCACGCAGTCCGCGCCGGCGATGAACGGCCTCACGTCGTGCGCCTCGCCAAGATACTCGACGACGCCTTCCTGCTCCCACGCGGCGACCTCTGCGCGTGTGATCGCGCTAGGGTTGTCGACGCCGACCGGCCCGAGCAACTGGAACCGCGCCTGGGGATAGCGCCCGCGCAAACGCCGCGCGGCTTCGACATATTCTCCGACACCCTTGTCCCACAGGAGCCGTCCGATCAGCACGAACTTGAACTCCGAGCGCTCCGGCAGCGGCGTGAAGGCGAACTGTTCGAGATCGACACCTTCGCCATGCAGCAGACGCGCCCGTTCAGGATGCACCAACAAATTCTGCTCGACAAACGCGGCCTGGTCGTCGCGATTCAGAAACCAGACTTCGCGCGGGAAACGGAAGGCGAAACGGTACAGTTTTTTGGCGACCTGAGCCGCGCGGCTCTGCTGGATGAACACGTAACCGAGCCCGGTGGTCACCGCCACCGACTGCACGCCCGCCAGTTTCGCGGCGACCGAGCCGTAAATGTTCGGCTTGATTGTGTAGTGGAACACGACATGCGGCCGGATGCTTCGATACAGACGATACAACGACAAAAGCGTGCGCAGGTCTTCGCGTGGACTGGTGCCTTTGGACGCCACGGGCAATTCGATGCAGCGGCACCCCATCGCGGTAAGCAGCTCGAAGGTACGGTCGCGTGGCGCGAGCACCGTGACGTCGACGCCGCGTCCCACCAGCATGCGGATCAGCCCTTGCCGATACGTATAGATTGCCCAGGCGGTGTTACAGACGAGTGTAATGCGCAGCGCGGGCGTCGACTTAAAGGCAGGCTTCATGCGGGACAAGGCTCGACGGTGAATGACTGGTTGAAAGACGGAGTAACGGCATCAATGGCCTGCATGCGGCGCGAGCAGCGTGCGTTTGACCCGCTGCAATGCACGGTAAGGCGTCACGAAATGCAGCAGATTTTTAGCGAGACCCAGCCAGTCGTACGGATTGGTGACGTTGAAGTAGCGCAGTTGCAGCCGCAGCGTCGAGCTGACCTGACGGCGCCGTTTGGTGGCGCTAATGCCGCCTTCGTTCAGCTCGTAGTAGAGCCCGAGCTCCGGCAGATTCGCGCAGTCGTAGCGCGCCATCAGGCGCACGAACAGATCGAGGTCCTCGGCGGAAGGATACGCCGCGCGATAGTTGCCGACCGCGCGGACGGCGTCGATGCGCAGCATCATCGACGGATGCGCGAGGCATGACCGGAAGAAGCGCAGACGCCGGATCTGTGCCGGCTCGGCGGGCGGCGTCAGCATGAACAGCGGTTTTCCTTCACGCGTGACGACCTGCGTCCACATGCCGAGCCCCGCCACTTGCGGATGCGACTCCATGAACACGCGTTGTCTGGCGAGCCGTTGCGGCACACTGCGGTCGCCTGCATCGATGCGGGCTGCGTAGCGAAAGCCGCGCTGCGCAAGGGCGTCGACTCCGGTTTGCAGTGCGCGTTCGATGCCGCCGTTCTGCGGCATGCGCAACACGTCGATCTGCATGTTCGGGAGCGCCGGCGCGACGATGGGCGGCGTGCTGCCGTCGTCGACGATCAGTACGTGGACCCGCGCGCTTTCGCTGAACGAGGCCAGCGTGAGATCGACGTCTGCCTGGCCGTTGTACGCGGGCATCAGGACGGCGACATCGTCGAGGGAGCCATGCGCGGTGGCGGATGAATTCGTCATGGGCGCAATTTGAAACGAATGTAATAAAGATTAACTGATGCGGCGGCGAGATAACCGGCCGCGAGACCCACGAGCGCACCGTAAGCGCCAAGCCGCGGAATCGCCAGCAGATTGACGATGAATGCGACAGCCAGCGCCAGCAGCCACTTCGAGAGCAACACGAATTTGGCCTGATATTTGAGCACGATCAGATTGCCGATCGCTTCGATGCCGGCCGGCACGGAAAGCCACACGGCCCAACGGAAAATTTCGATGGCACCTTCAAAGTCCGGTCCGAACACGCGGCGGATGATCAAGCCGGCCAGCAGATCCAGCACGATCGCGCCGCTCACCATCAGCGCGGCGGTCATGGCGGTAAGCCGCCACACGTTGCGGCGCAAGTGCGCGGCATCCTGCACACGGTAGACGAAGGCGGGCGCGATTGTCTGCGCGAGCATCAGCGCGAGCGTGATCCAGTTTTCGTTCAACTGCTGGGCGGCGGAATAACGCCCGAGATCGGCGAAGGAAATGGCCCGCTCGAGCATCAGTCTGTCCAGTTTCAGGAACAGATACATACAGATCAGGCCGAGCCAGAACACCGTGCCGGCGGTTGCGAAGTGCTTGAAGAGCGAGCGGTCGAGGCGCCAGCCGAGCTGACCGCCATGCCGGCGGATGTAATAGATCAGCAGAACCGCGCCGATTGCCGCCGATTCGGCGGCCCACAGCCAGCCAAAGCGCGCGGGGGTTGCCGCCGCGCGCACCAGCAGATAGACGAAGCCGGCCTTCAGCACCGCGGTGCTCATGCTGGTGAGCAACTGCGGCTTGCTATACGTCATGCTTTGCAGCCACGCGTTGATCACGCCGACGAACGGCTCGCGAAACAGCATCGTCACCGCGAGGCCGGCAAGCATGGCGCCCACCAGCGGCTCGAAGAAGTGCAAGGCGATGCCGAGCCACGTCAGCAGCAACGCCGCGACCGAAACCGAGAAGCGCAGCGCGAAGGCGCTGCCGAGCACGGTGCCCAACTGGGTGGGCGGGCGGCCGACAATGGTGGGAACCAGAATCTCCGCGCCGCACACCCAGGTGATCGGCGAAAGCACCAGCAGCAGCGTATTCGCGTACTGCCATTTGCCGAAGGTGTCCGGCCCGAAGTAGCGCGCCAGCATGCCGCTGATCACGATCGCCACGCCGATCTGCGTGAGCCGCTCAAGCCCGAGCCAGACGATATTGGCGAAGGCGCGCGTGACGTCGGGATTGGCGAAGCGTTTGAGCGTCAACATCCGGTGGATACCCACCGGGCCCGTTGCGCCGGGCGCGCGAGCGGCGCGGCTTGTGTGGCTTGCGCGGTTTGCCTGGTTTGTGCGGCGGCAACGTGCACGAACGCCCACCCGCAGGCCGACTGTCGCGGCAACTTTCCAAAAGGAGGGCGTCTAAGCATTAGAATAGGCGTCTATAAGGCAGGTCCGAAAGGCGCAATTATAAGTTGGAACCGGATCGCTTCCGGCAAGGGCGCATCGCCCGGTTTGCAGAGTGTTTTACCGATCCCTCGGCAATGCGCCGGTCAAAATTTTCCATTGCACGCAAGTGAGCCAACATGATCTCCAAATCTATTTTCAAGGCGTATGACATTCGCGGCGTAATCGGCAAGACGCTCGACGCCGATGCGGCGCGTTCGATCGGCCTCGCGTTCGGCAGCGAAGTGCGGGCGCAAGGCGGCGACGCCGTGGTGGTTGCGCGTGACGGACGCCTGTCGGGTCCCGAGCTGGTTCAGGCGCTGTCGGACGGTTTGCGTGCGGCCGGTGTCGACGTGGTGAACGTCGGCATGGTGCCGACGCCGGTCGGCTACTTCGCCGCCAGCGTGCCGTTGAAGCTGGATGGCGGCGAGCGCCGCGTCGATTCGTGCATCGTGGTGACGGGCAGCCACAATCCGCCGGACTACAACGGCTTCAAGATGGTCCTGCGCGGCGCGGCGATTTACGGCGAGGCGATCCTCGCGCTGCATCAGCGCATTGTCGACGAGAACTTTTCGGAAGGCGGCGGCACGTACACCGAGTACGACATTGCCGATGCCTATCTGGATCGCATCACGAGCGACGTCAAGCTCGCCCGCCCGATCAAGATCGTGGTCGACACCGGCAACGGTGTGGCAGGCGGCCTCGCGCCGAAGCTCTTCAAGCAGCTCGGCTGCGAACTGGTGGAGCTGTTCACCGAGATCGACGGCAACTTCCCGAACCATCACCCGGACCCGGCTCACCCCGAGAATCTGCAGGACGTGATTCGCGCGCTGAAGGAAACGGACGCTGAAATCGGTTTCGCGTTCGACGGCGACGGCGACCGCCTCGGCGTCGTCACCAAAGACGGCCAGATCATTTATCCGGACCGCCAACTGATGCTGTTCGCCGAAGAAGTGCTATCGCGCAACAAGGGCGCGCAGATCATTTATGACGTGAAGTGCACGCGCAATCTTGCGAAATGGGTCAAGGAGAAGGGCGGCGAACCGTTGATGTGGAAGACCGGCCACTCGCTGGTCAAGGCAAAGCTGCGTGAAACCGGTGCGCCGCTGGCGGGCGAAATGAGCGGTCACGTGTTTTTCAAAGACCGCTGGTATGGGTTTGACGACGGCCTGTACACAGGCGCGCGTCTGCTGGAAATCCTCACGCGCGTGGCCGATCCGAGCCAGTTGCTGAATTCGCTGCCGAACTCGAATTCCACGCCGGAACTGCAATTGAAGCTCGAAGAAGGCGAAAACTTCGAACTGATCGCGCGTTTGCAGCAAAACGCCACATTCACCGGCGCGGACGAGGTCGTGAAGATCGATGGCCTGCGTGTCGAGTACCCGGACGGTTTTGGCCTCGCGCGCTCGTCGAACACGACGCCGGTGGTGGTGATGCGTTTCGAAGCCGATAGCGACGCAGCGCTGAAGCGCATTCAGGAAGACTTCCGCCGCGTCATCATGGCGGAAAAGCCTGACGCGAAGCTGCCGTTCTGAACGCATCAACGGCGCTGCGGTTCGAGGCGAACCGCGGTAGCTGTCGAACGCGGCGCGGGTTTCACTTACCGCGCCGCGTTTTTTCATGCCATTTACCTGTGTCGCGCTAGAATTGCGACTTTTCAACGCATCTTCGGGCCGGATAGCCGGTTTTCCCACACTTGAGCGTACAAAAGATACTGATCGTGCGGGTGTCGTCATTGGGCGACGTCGTTCACAACATGCCGGTGATCGCCGACATACGACGCCGCCATCCCGAAGCCCAGATCGACTGGCTCGTCGAAGAAAGCTTCGTGGGTCTCGTGGAACTCGTCAGCGGCGTGCGGCGGGCGATTCCCGTGTCGCTGCGGCGCTGGCGCAAGCGCATCCTCTCGGTCGACAACTGGCGCGAGATCAGCGCGTTCCGCCGGGCGCTCGCCGCCGAGAACTATGACCTCGTGATCGACTGCCAGGGGCTCATCAAAACCGCGTGGGTCGCGAGCATGGCGCGCGGGCCACTGGTCGGCCTTGCCAACCGTACCGATGGCGCGGGCTTCGAATGGCCCGTGCGTTTTTTCTACGACAAGCGGGTGCCGATCGAGCCGCGCACTCATGTAGTCGAACGTACGCGTCAACTGGTGGCCGCGGCGCTGGGCGATCCGCAGCCGCAACCCACCGACGATATCGATTTCGGCATCGATACCGGGCGCGCGGCGCTGGCGTTGTCGGAAGCGAATCTGAACCTGCCGGTGCCTTATGTGGTGTTCGTGCATGCCACCTCGCGCGCCGACAAGCAGTGGCCCGATGCCGCGTGGATCGAACTCGGCCAGTCGCTGGTGCGGCGCGGCGCGTCGATCGTGCTGCCGTGGGGCAGCGAGGAAGAGCGCGCCACCAGCGAACGTCTGGCGAAGGAATTCGGCGGTGCGGCCATTGTGCCGCCCAAGCTGTCGTTGCCGGCGGTGGTGGGCCTGATTGAAGGCGCCGCCGCGACCGTCGGCGTTGACACAGGTCTAGTGCACATTGCGGCGGCGCTGAAGCGGCCGACAGTCGAGTTGTACAATTTCGCCACCGCGTGGCGTACCGGCGGCTACTGGTCGCCGAACGTCGTCAATCTCGGTACGGCCGGCAAGCCGCCCACGCTGCAGGAAGTCAAGTCCGCGCTGGCCGGTTTCGGCCTGCTGTAATGCTGTAACGCGGCGTGCTTCGCCTTACGCGCCATCCGTTTTCAAGGGCGACCATGAACGAAACCCAGATCATCGAAGTAGCGAACGCCGACTGGCACGGACGCAATCTGTCCGTGCCGCGCGAGACGCTGCTGGCCGGCGTGGAACGCGGCAAAGTGCTGTACTTCCCGAACCTGCGCTTTGCCATCGAAGGTGGCGAGCAGGCCTTGCTCGATCCCGCGCTGGCCGATCCGAGCCGCAAGAACATCAGTCTCGAGCCGAACGGCGGCGCGTTGCACGGCGTGGCCGGCGATGCGGTCACGCAATCGGCGGTGCGCGCGTTGATCGCGCGCTATCAGTCCAATGCGCGCACGCTGGTCGATGGGCTCTTTCCCGAATACAACGGCAAGTTGCGCGTCGCGCCGACGAGCCTGCGGCTGCATCAGGTTCAAGGGCGCGAGACGTCCTGGCGTAAGGACGACAGCCGTTTGCACGTCGACGCCTTTCCGTCGCGGCCGAATTACGGCGAGCGCATTCTGCGCGTGTTCACCAACGTGAATCCGCATGGTGAGCCGCGCGTGTGGCGCGTCGGCGAACCGTTCGAGGATATGGCCAAGCGCTTCCTGCCGCGGATCAAACCGCAGATGCCGGGTTCGGCGTGGCTGCTGAATCTGCTGCACGTGACCAAATCGCCGCGCAGCGAATACGACCATCTGATGCTGAATCTGCACGACAGCATGAAGGCCGATCTCGAGTATCAGAAGTCGAGCCTGCAGGAGACCATGCCGTTTCCGCCGGGCTGCGTGTGGGTGTGCTTCTCCGACCAGACTTCGCATGCGGTGATGTCCGGGCAGTTCATGCTGGAGCAGACCTTCTTCCTGCCGGTCAAGGCGATGGCGCAGCCGGATTGCGCGCCGCTCGGCATTCTCGAGCGCCTGAAGGGCAGGGCGCTAGTTTGAGCGCCGCCGTCGGTTTCTATCGTGCTTTGAGACTCGCGCTTGCATTCGGGTTCGTGCTCGGGTGTGCGGAGTCCCGATGCTGAGGGCGATTTACAACGCGCTCTGGTGGATCATCGCGCCGCTTGCCGTGCTGCGCTTGCTGATTCGCTCGCGCAAGGAGCGTGGCTATCGCGAGCATATCGCCGAGCGTTTCGGTTATGCGCGCGGCCGGTTGCCGGAAGACAATGCACCGTTGATCTGGGTGCATGCGGTGTCGGTGGGCGAGACGCGTGCCGCGCAACCGCTGATCGACGCGTTGATCGAGGCGCGTCCCGACGCACGAATTCTTCTGACGCACATGACGCCGAGTGGTCGTGCCACCGGCGAGCAGATTTTCGGCGACCGTGTGTTGCGCAGCTATCTGCCGTACGACATGCCCCATGCGGTGCGGCGGTTCTTGCGGGCGTGGCGGCCGTCGCTCGGTCTGGTGATGGAAACCGAAGTGTGGCCGACGCTGATCGACGAATGTCGTCGTGCGGATGTGCCGCTCGTGCTGACCAACGCGCGGATGTCGGCACGCTCGTATAAGCGCGCGGCCAAGTTCGGTCATGCGACCAAGGACGTGTTCGGCGGATTTTCGCGGGTGCTGGCGCAGAGTCCGTCGGATGCGGAGCGGCTCACCGCACTCGGCGCGCGTAACGTCGCGGTGCTCGGCAATCTGAAGTTCGATATGAGCACGCCGCCGGAACTGGCGGCGCGTGGTCATGCGTGGCGTGCGGCGATCGGCACGCGGCCTGTGTGGGTCGCGGCGAGTACGCGTGAAGGCGAAGAGGAACTGGTGCTGCAGGCGTTCGCGGCGCTGGGCATCGACGATGCATTGCTGATTCTGGTGCCGCGTCATCCGCAACGCTTTAACGAAGTGGCGGCGTCGGTCGAGAGGGCAGGTTTGCGGCTTGAGCGGCGTTCGGCCTGGGCGCCCGCGGCGACGGTGGCATCGGCTGCAGCTTCATCCGCGGGCGGTGGTGTACCCGCGCTGTCTTCGGACGTGAACGTGTTGCTCGGCGATTCGATGGGCGAGTTGGGCGCTTACTACGCGGCTTCGGATCTGGCGTTTATCGGCGGGAGTTTGCTGCCGCTGGGTGGGCAGAATCTGATTGAGGCATGCGCGGTCGGGGTACCGGTGCTGATCGGGCCGCACGTGTTCAACTTCACGCAAGCCACCGCGGATGCCGTCGCGGCTGGCGCGGCGGTGCAGGTGCAGGACCCGGCTGATCTGGCGCGAGCTCTGCGCGAACTGTTCGGCGACAAAGCAAGGCGGTTGGCGATGGGCGGCGCGGCTTCGGCGTTTGCCGCGCGCCACCGCGGCGCGACGGCACGGACCGTGGATGTGTTGATGGCGGTGCTGCCGGAGTGAGGAGAGGCGCGAAAGCGCCTCGACTCCAAAGGTTCGAAGCTACGAAGCTTTGAAACACGCCCCTCGGGCTTTAAGCCTTCAACAGCCCCTTCTTCTCGATAAATTTCACCACCACATCCAGCCCATCGAGCGCCTTCAGATTGCACATCACGAAGGGTCGCTCGCCGCGCATCTTCTTCGCGTCTGATGCCATGACCTCAAGATTCGCGCCGACCATCGGTGCGAGATCGGTCTTGTTGATCACCAGCAGATCCGACTTCGTAATGCCTGGACCGCCTTTGCGCGGAATCTTTTCGCCGCCCGCCACGTCGATCACATAGATCGTCAGGTCCGACAGTTCCGGGCTGAATGTTGCCGCGAGGTTATCGCCGCCCGATTCGATGAACACGATGTCCGCATCCGGAAAACGCGTCAGCATACGGTCGACGGCTTCCAGATTGATGGAGGCGTCTTCACGAATTGCCGTATGTGGGCAGCCGCCCGTTTCGACGCCCATGATCCGTTCAGCGGGCAACGCGCCTGCCACTGTCAACAGACGCTGGTCTTCCTTCGTATAGATGTCGTTGGTGATCGCGACGAGGTCGTACTGTTCGCGCATCGCCTTGCAGAGCATTTCGAGCAGCGTGGTTTTGCCCGAGCCGACCGGGCCGCCGACACCCACGCGCAGCGGCGGCAGTTTCTTCGTGCGGACAGGCGGGTGAGCAGGGTGATGAGGTGCGTTCATGATGGATCTTCTTATGAGCGAAACAGCCGCGAATACTGCGACTCGTGACGCGCCGACAGAATGCCGAGTTGCGGCGCGAAGGTGTTGATGTTGTCGGGTGAGGTGGCCAAGGCTCGCGTGACGGCGGCATCGATCGGCTCGCGTAACGCGACGATGATGCGCTGGCCGGCGAGTTGGCCGAGCGGCACGGCCTTCAATGCGGCGGCGGCCTGGTTCTCCACCCAACTGAAGGCGTAGGCGGCAAGCACCGCGTCAGGCGCTGCGTCGTGAGCGAAAGCGGCGAATGCGAAAGCCGTGGGTTGCGCCAGGGGCTTGAGCGATGCCAGCGTCGTGCGCCGCTCGGCGTCGCCCCATTCCAGCGCGACGCACAATTGTCGCAGCGACCAGCCCATCTGCTCCGTCTCGCGTCTCAGTTCGGCGGACTCCCGGCTTGCCAGGAATTCACTGTTTGCTTCCTTCAGGCCGTCGGCGTCGTGCGCGCGCCAGCGTTCCATCTGGTGTGCAAGAAACGGCAGCTCGCCACGCGCGAGTACATCGGTTAAACCGCTTGCGATCCAATCGCGCGCGGAATCCGCGTCGGTGACGAGTTGTGCTTCGATCGCCGCTTCGAGGCCCTGCGAGTAGCTGAACGCGCCGATCGGCAAGGCCGGCGACGCGAGATGCAGCAACGCTGTGAGTTCAGCGATGCGCATGGTGATGATGCCCGTGGCCGCACGACTCGTCGTGGACGTGATCGTTGTCTTTTTGATTGTGCGAATGGTCGGCGCCGTGGTCATGCTCATGCGGGTGACCTTGGGCGTGGCTATGCCCGTGCTCATGATCCGAGTGATCATGTCCATGCTCGTGATCATGCGAATGGCCGTGCCCATGCTCATGGTCGTGCGAATGCCCATGATGTTCGCCGAACACCTGCTGAGCTAACGCATAGTCTTCCGCAAAGGTCTCATCATGACCATGCTTATGACCGCCGCCGTACGCGCCCGATTCCGGCTGGAACGGCATCGACACCTGATCCACGCTCGCACCGATGCGCTTCAACATATCGGCGAGAACCGGATCGTATTCAAGCTTCAGATAATCCGCGCCGACTTCGACCGGCGTATGACGATTGCCAAGGTGATACGCCGCGCGCGTCAGCGTCAACGCATCTTTCGCGCGAACAACCAGCACCGCTTCGGACGCGGCGACTACGCGCACCAGGCCGCCATCATCGGCGACCAGAACATCGCCGTCGCGCAGCACGGTGCCGCGCGGCAACAGCAGCGCGACTTCCTCGCCGTTATCGAGCGTAGCCGCGAGACGGCTCTTACGACGATCGTCAAAAGCGAGCGTCAAGGTCGGCGCGCGCTTCACCAGCACGGGTGCCAGTTTCAGATGCGGCGCAATCAGTTTGTCGATAGTGCGCATGGTTTAGAACAAAAAGTAGCGTTGTGCCATCGGCAGCACGGTGGCCGGTTCGCAAGTCAGCAACTGGCCGTCCGCGATGACCTGATACGTTTCCGGGTCGACGCTGATCGCCGGGCGCCACGCGTTGTGAATCATGTCCGCCTTCGTGATCTTGCGGCAGTTCTTCACGGCAACGATACGCTTATTCAGACCGTAGCGTTCACCGACACCCGCATCCGCGGCCATCTGCGAAACGAAGGTCAGCGAAGTGCGTCCCAGCGCACCGCCACGCGTCGCGAACATCTCGCGATAGTGGACCGGCTGCGGCGTTGGAATCGACGCGTTCGGGTCACCCATCTGCGCCATCGCGATCATGCCGCCTTTCAGGATCAGCGACGGCTTGATGCCGAAAAACGCCGGCTCCCAGAACACCAGATCGGCCCACTTGCCCGGTTCGATCGAACCGACTTCATGCGAGATACCGTGCGTGATGGCCGGGTTGATCGTGTACTTGGCGACATAGCGCTTCGCACGGAAATTGTCGTGACGCGCGTTGTCTTCGGGCAGCGCGCCGCGTTGCACCTTCATCTTGTGCGCGGTCTGCCATGTGCGGATGATCACTTCGCCCACGCGCCCCATTGCTTGTGAGTCCGACGACAGCATTGATAGCGCGCCGAGGTCGTGCAGGATGTCTTCGGCGGCGATGGTCTCGCGACGGATGCGCGATTCGGCGAACGCGATATCTTCCGCAATCGACGGGTCCAGGTGGTGACACACCATCAACATGTCGAGATGCTCTTCGAGCGTGTTGATGGTGTACGGGCGCGTCGGATTGGTCGAGGAGGGCAGCACGTTCGCTTCGCCGCAGACCTTGATGATGTCCGGCGCGTGGCCGCCGCCGGCACCTTCCGTGTGATACGTGTGGATCGTGCGACCCTTGAACGCGGCCACGGTTGCTTCCACAAAACCCGCTTCATTTAGCGTGTCGGTGTGGATCGCGACCTGCGTGTCGGTATCGTCGGCGACAGAGAGACAATTGTCGATTGCAGCCGGCGTCGTGCCCCAGTCTTCGTGCAGCTTCAAACCGATCGCACCCGCGGCGATCTGCTCCAAAGCCGGCTGCGGCTGGCTCACGTTACCCTTGCCTAGAAAGCCGAGATTCATCGGATAACCATCGGCCGCCTGCAGCATGCGTTCGAGATGCCACGGACCCGGCGTGCAAGTCGTCGCGTTCGTGCCCGTTGCCGGACCGGTGCCACCGCCGAGCATCGTCGTCACGCCGCTTGCGAGCGCCTCCTCGATCTGCTGCGGGCTGATGAAGTGGATGTGCGTATCGATGCCACCCGCCGTCACGATCAGGCCTTCGCCCGCGATCACTTCGGTGGATGCGCCGATCGCGATCGTCACGTTCGGCTGGATGTCGGGATTGCCCGCTTTGCCGATCGCCGCGATGCGGCCGTTCTTGATGCCGATGTCGGCCTTGACGATGCCCCAGTGATCGAGAATCACCGCGTTCGTCACGACGGTATCGACAACGTCGGCGTGCACGCGTTGCGACTGGCCCATGCCGTCGCGAATCACTTTGCCGCCGCCGAATTTCACTTCTTCGCCGTAGGTCGTGAAGTCGCGTTCGACTTCGATCAGCAACTCGGTATCGGCGAGGCGTACGCGGTCGCCGGTGGTGGGGCCGAACATTTCCGCGTATGCGCGGCGGCCAATGCGTAAGGTCATGGTGTGGGTCCGGAAATGAGCAGGGCGGTCGAAGCAGGGATGCGCGCTCGGCGCATCAGAGCTTGCCCATCACCTTGCCGTTGAAGCCATAGACGACGCGGTCACCCGCCAGTTCGACCAGTTCGACGGTGCGTTCCTGGCCGGGTTCGAAGCGCACGGCGGTGCCTGCGGCGATGTTGAGCCGGAAGCCGCGCGCCGCGTCGCGATCGAAGGAGAGCGCCTCGTTCACTTCATGGAAGTGATAGTGCGAGCCGATCTGCACCGGACGGTCGCCCGTATTCGACACAACCACCGTGATGGTCGCGCGGCCCGCGTTGAGTTCGTGTTCGCCGTCGTCGATGAGAAGTTCGCCGGGAATCATGGGGCTGCCTTGCGTGATTAGGGGATCGGGTGATGAACGGTGACGAGCTTGGTGCCGTCGGGGAACGTGGCCTCGACCTGGATGTCGGGGATCATTTCCGGCACGCCTTCCATCACATCGGCGCGCGTCAGCAGCGTGGTGCCGTAGTGCATGACCTCGGCGACCGTTTTGCCGTCACGGGCCGCTTCCATCAATGCGGCGGTGATGAAGGCGATCGCTTCCGGGTAATTCAGTTTGAGGCCGCGAGCGCGGCGCCGTTCGGCAAGCAGCGCGGCGGTGAAGATCAGCAGCTTGTCCTTCTCGCGAGGTGTCAGCTTCATTGAATGTGTGCGTAGGGTTGCGCCGGCTCCGAGTGGGGCCGGCTGCGACAATGTTAGGCGTTGCGTGTCGTGGCCGCGATCGCGTGCTGAGCACAGGATGAGTCCACGACGAGTGCGATGCCGGATAAGCCAGCCACGGTATCAAGTTCCGCTAACGACGCGCTTACAGATCGGTCGGCAGCGGCGCGCCGAACCACTTCTTCGACATCGTGTTGAGTGTGCCGTCCTGTCTGGCTTGCGCGATGGCCGCGTTGACCTTCTGTTGCAGACGGGGCTCGTTCTTGTTCATGCCAACGAAGCACGGCGAACTCTTGATGACGAACTTCGGTTCCGGACGACGCGGCGGATTCTTCGCGAGGATCGCGGCGGCGACGATGTTGCCGGCTGCGATCAACTGCACCTGACCGGACAGAAACGCGGCGATAGTTGCATTGTTATCTTCGAAGCGCTTGATGGTGGCGTTCGGCGCCATTTGCGTGAGACTGATTTCTTCGAGCGCGCCGCGCGTGGCGCCGACCGTCTTGCCGGTCAGGTCGGCGGGGCCGGCGACCTTGACGTCCGCGGGACCGAACACGCCCTGGTAGTACGGCGCATAGGCCGTCGAGAAATCGATGACCTTGTCGCGCTCAGGCGTTTTGCCGAGCGACGAGATCACCAGATCGACCTTACCCGTTTGCAGATACGGAATGCGGTTCGCGCTGTTGACCGGCACGAGTTCGAGCTTCACGTTCATCGACTTCGCGAGCAGGGCGGCGGTATCGATGTCATAGCCTTGCGGCTTCATATCCGCGCCGACCGAACCGAACGGCGGATAGTCTTCCGGCACGGCGACTTTCAGCACGCCGGCTTTGGCGATGTTGTCGAGCGTGTCCGCATGGGCGACGGGCGCCTGGATCGCGAGGATGGGTGAGAGCAAGAGTGCGGCGAGCCAGGCGCGACGTGCGGCGCGAAGAGTCGAACGGGTCATGTTAGGTGAGCGGTGGTGGCGGGTGGTCGGCTGCCGTCAGGACGCGGCAGCATCGTGGGGGATTTTGATGCAAGGTGTGTGCCATGGCGGTGCAGCATGGGCTGGCGGGGAAGAAGGGGACTTGTGCACCTAATTGATGCATTGATGCGATTCAGGTTGGTGCACGCGTGGTCTTACGAGGGTTGAAAGGCAGCGGAAGCCCTCGCAAAGCACTGCTGCGTAAAAGACATCGCTTTGGATGACGTGCGACCACAGCGCGCGCAGCGCCGCCGGAAGAATGACTGCTATGTCGCTCACGCCGAATGTGCGAGAACACGGATTGCAGATGCGCCACTGGCCTCTCAAGCCAGGAGACCCGCTTAGGAATTCGCGGTTTGAGCGACTGCTCACACAGTGTGCGACGGTCTTCACCGACGATCAGACGTTGATGGCAGTGATGCTCGACAGGCATCCACATCACCCTGACATCGTGCAAATCAGCGGCGAGAGCCATCGACTGAAGAATGAGAGAAAGGCGGGACACACGAGCAAGCGGGCAAGCGCCAAAACGGTCGCGTGATGCGGGACCCGGTGGGCAGATCTATTTCGGCGAAATCTCGAAATGTGGGTCGGGGTTTCAGGCGGCAGCACATAACCTGACCCATAAAAAAGGCGCGATTTCTCGCGCCTTCCACTCTCATCATTCCCGCAGCGTTA
>NZ_JAQQFL010000011.1:0-218826 GCF_046026025.1 Paraburkholderia fungorum
CCCCCCCCCCCCCCCCCGCCCCCCCCCCCCCCCCCCCCCCCCCCCCCCCGGCGCCCGGTTCACCTCGTAGCGTGCGCCTCTCTATGGAGACTCAAGCCATCCCTCCCCGCTTCTTCGCGCCGGCCGGTGCCGACCGTGCGCTGCCCCTTCCCTGTTCTGTGCGTCGCGCGCTCGCGATTTTCTGTCCGAACGCGGTATCTGTCGTTATGACGATCAACTTCGGCCCGCAACTTCAAATCCATCCAACTGGACGGAGAAAGTGGCGAGGTCAATGCTTCACGTCGTCCGGTGACGAATGACCGCTACTTCGTAACGCTCATTCGCCCCGCCTTTTTTGACATCCGTTTTTCAGTGGCCCCGCCGCCCCCTCGCAAGACACATTGGCTTCCCCGGCCGCGCTTGCGAAGACAATCTTTGCCGCCGGACCCCCGGCTGCTGCTACCCCGTACACCGGGAGCCAGGCGGCAAACCATCTTCTTGTGAGTCTCCTATTGCAATGGCTGTGCCAGGCAGCCTCAATCCCTTGCTGCATCACGAAGTTTGCTGCAACGCACATTGCCGTACCGTGCCTCGCGTCACACGTTGATTCGGATTTGAGACGCGATGGATCGACCCTCTGACGCGCGGCGGAACGATCTACCTGATTGCATGACGGAAAGCCCGCGTCGCCGGCCCAGCGCAGCCGCGTTTTGCGGCGTGGCCCGGTCAAATATGCCGATGCTTCGGGGCACGAAATGCCTTTTTCAGCAGGTGCCCGGAATGTCGCAAGCTTGAGACGCGGTAATTCGCGGTAATTCGGCGATGCGCTATCCGTTGCATGATTAACGTCATGCGATTTACAACGTTGTGTGGTATTGCGCGCATAGCCGGGGTTGACCTGCTATTTTTGAACGGCAAGCTGACACGTCGCAACGGGAAAAACATTTCCGACTCCAGATTTGTTTGTATGGCGCTCTAAAGCGCTTTCGCTTATCTTTAGGCCATGCGCCACGTAGAGCGCCTGTGTCAGGCCACCGAGATAGAAAACAGCTTTGGTGATTCGGGGATGAAATAGCCAGGCAGTTTCAGCATTGAACACTAATCTGCTGCCGGTTCGATGTGCAGTACCTCGCGGCTCACGCCGCTTCATGCCCCCGTCATTGCCGCTACCGTGAATTTGTCATTGCCGGTCTGTCCAATTCGTCGAAAGCCGTTCTGAGAGAAGCAACGATCCGGGGGTTATATGAATACGACTAGCATGCCTGTCGACACCGAGCGCACCGTTCTATACGTGTCGAACTCGCCCGATCAGGACCTCGTCCGCTTCCTGGGCGCATCGGGCTGGCAAGCGGTGCACGCCAAAAGCACGGCGCTCGCTGAGCGCATGCTCGAGCGCGGCAACATCAAGGTCGGCCTCGTCGAATTGCCAGCCGACTGCACGTCCCAATATTTGTCCGCGCTGGCCTCCTGCATGCGGCGCGTCGAAACCAACTGGGTCGCGCAGATCGCACCGGGCCAGTCGGACAACGAACTGGTCAGCCGCTTCATCCTCGACTATTGCTTCGATTTCATTACCCGGCCCTGGCTGAACGAGCGGCTCGTCTTCGCACTCGGCCACGCGCATGGGCTGTCGAGCCTGCGGCACGCGCCAGTCGTACCGGAGCCCTCGCTCGGCCGGCACGGCATGGTTGGGCAATGCGAGGCGATGCAGCAGTTATACCGGCGCGTCGACAAATGCGGCGTGACCGATGCGCCTGTGTTCGTCGCCGGCGAATCCGGCACCGGCAAGGAATTGACCGCGCGTGCGATTCATGAGCGCTCGCCGCGCGCCGGCCGGGCGTTCGTCGCGATCAATTGCGCGGCAATTCCACCAAGCCTGCTGCAAGCCGAGTTGTTCGGCCACGAGCGCGGCGCCTTTACGGGCGCGTTGCAACGCAAGATCGGCCGGATCGAAAGCGCCAATGAAGGCACCCTGTTTCTCGATGAAATCGGCGACATGCCGCACGAGTGCCAGGCGGTGCTGCTGCGTTTCCTGCAGGAAGGCACGATTGAACGGCTGGGCGGCAATGGCCCGATCAAGGTCGACGTGCGGGTGATTTCGGCGACCCACGTCGATCTCGACCGCGCCGTCGAAGACGGCCGTTTCCGCTCCGACCTGTATCACCGCCTGTGCGTGCTGCGGCTCGTCGAGCCGCCGTTGCGCGAGCGCGGCGGCGATATCAAGCTGCTCGCGAACTACGCGCTCAGCATGTACCGGCAGGATGGCGCGCGCAAATTGCGCGGGCTGTCGAGCGACGCAATCGTCGCCATGTCGAATTATCCGTGGCCGGGCAACGTGCGCGAGCTGATCAACTGCGTGCGCCGCGCCGTGGTGATGAGCGAGGGGCGCTTTATCACCGCCAGCGACCTTGGCTTGCCGGAATCCGACAACGGACCGGCCGTGACGCTCGCGGAGATCCGCAGCAAGGCCGAAAAGGACGCCATCGAGCACGCGTTGCAGCGGCATGGCTATAAATTGTCCGAGGCCGCGGCCGAACTCGGTATTTCACGCGCCACGCTGTATCGGCTGATGCATGCGAACCGGCTGCATCAGGAACCGGCGGCCGGGCGCGCGCCGAATGCCAACGGCGGCCCGGATGCCGACGAGGAGGCGGAGCGGCAGGCGCAGTCGCTGGTTTGATCTCGCCAGCCATCTGAGCGGACGAACTTCCGCAAGATTGCCGCGGCGGTTGCTGCGGTTGTGCCGGTTGCCATGTGACGGTTGCGGCGGTTGCGACGATTCCTGTAGCCCAGCGCCACCCGGCGTTACAACCGCCTATCGGATTGCGCCTGGCGTTGCTATGCTGAAAGCCGTTCATCCACCCGGGAGTGGACTTGGCCGATCAGCACGCTCCGGCGCTTGCGCGCCACCCCTCCGCCCTCCCGGCCCAGGCGAGTCCGTGCGACACGCTTGTCATCCACGCTCAGCCCCCAGGCCTCGGTCCGCCGTGCCGGCGCAAAAAACTCGCGCTTGCCGCGACGATCCTCGGCTCGAGCATGGCGTTCATCGACGGCTCCGTGGTCAACGTCGCGCTGCCGTCGATCCAGACCGAACTGGGCGCGAGCGTCGCGGCAATCCAGTGGGTGGTCAATGCGTATCTGCTGTTTCTCGGCGCACTGGTGCTGGTGGGCGGCACGCTCGGCGACACGCTCGGCCGCCGCACCGTGTTCATCGCGGGAATCGGCTTGTTCACGCTGGCCTCGATCGGCTGCGGCCTGGCGCCTGGCGCGGGCGCCCTGATCGCGGCGCGCGCCGTGCAAGGCATCGGCGCGGCGCTGCTGGTGCCGAGCAGTCTCGCCATCATCGGCGCGGTGTTCGACGACAAGGAGCGTGGCCAGGCAATCGGCACCTGGGCCGGCGTCGGCGCGATTACGTCAGCGCTCGGCCCGGTGGCGGGCGGCTGGCTCGTCGATGCGTTTTCGTGGCGGGCGATTTTCTTTCTGAACGTACCGGTTGCGTGCGCAACCATCGCGCTGGCGGTCATCGCGGTGCCGGATAGCCGGCAGCAAGACGATCCGTCCGCCCCTTCCCCCGTGCTCGACGGCCACGCGCGGCTCAGGCTCGACTGGCCAGGCGCCGTCACGGCCACCGCGGGACTCGCCGCGCTGACCTACGGCCTGACGCTCGCCTCGACGCGCGGCTTCGGCGAGCGCTGGGTGCTGGCGTTGATCCTCGCGGGCCTGCTCGTGCTGAGCGGCTTCGTCGCGCTCGAAGCGAAGTCCCGCAATCCGATGATGCCGCTCGACGTGTTCCGTTCACGCGACTTCGTCGGCGCGAACCTCGTCACGCTGCTGCTCTACTTTGGCCTGGGCGGCGCGCTGTTCTTCCTGCCGTTCACGCTGATCCGCGCATACGGTTACAGCGCGACCGAAGCAGGCGCCGCGCTGCTGCCGGTGCCGGTCACGATCGGCCTGCTGTCGCGCTTCACCGGCGGCCTGACGAGCCGCTATGGGGCCCGGGTCCTGCTGGGCATCGGGCCGACAGTCGCAGCGGTCGGCTTCGCGATGCTCGCGCTGCCCTGGGTACGTGGTGAATATTGGCGCGGCTTCTTTCCTGCTCTTGTGGTGCTCGGGCTCGGCATGACGATTACGGTCGCACCGCTGACCACCACCGTGATGACATCCGTATCCGCTGCACGTACCGGCGTCGCCTCGGGCATCAATAACGCCGTTGCCAGGGTGGCGAGTCTGCTGGCGATTGCAGTGCTCGGGATCGTGTATGTGTGGTCGCACGACGCGGCGCTCGACGCGCGGCTCAATGCGTTGAACGTGCCTCAAGCGGTGCGTCAGGCGGGCCACCTCGCGCAAACCGGCATGGAACACCCGGATACGGATGCGGGCGTCGCACCGTCCGGCGTGACGCAAAGCGCTTCGCATGCCGAAGTGACGCAGGCTCAGGCTCAGGCTCAGGCTCAGGCTCAGGCTCAGGCTCAGGCTCAGGCTCAGGCTCAGGCCGAGGCCTTGGGTGCTGCGCTGCGGGCGGTGGCGCTAGTGTCGGCGTTATGCGCGCTGGGCGGCGCAACGCTCGCGACTTTGACGATCCGCGCGCAGCGCGTGCCGTAGAAAACCCGCACTCTTTCATCGATAGTTCGGAAAATCGTGAAACGTCGCGGTCAACTCATCAGCATACTGATAGCCGGGTACCTCAAACCACCACAACGACCCGATCGGGAGCCTGCACATGACGATTACCTGCTTTATCCGCTATCAGATCGACCCATTCCAACGCGATGCCTTCAACGATTACGCTCGCAACTGGGGGCGCATCATTCCCCGTTGCGGCGGTCATCTGATCGGTTACTTTCTGCCCCACGAAGGGACCAACGACATCGCCTGGGGCTTGATTGCGTTCGATAGCCTCGCCGCCTACGAAACCTATCGGGCGAGGCTGCGAACCGATGCCGAAGCGCGCGAAAATTTCCAGTTCGCGCAGACGAAACGCTTCATTCTGCGCGAAGAGCGCACCTTCGCCGAGGTGGTCGAAGGCACGCTTGGGGTGGCGGCAATGGGCGCCGTGGACGCAACGGAGTAGGCGCCGCCGGGCCGGCGTGTCCGCGCGATCTATCCGGCCCGGCATCCGTGCGCTTTCACGCCACCGGGGTTTGGCGACGCCGTCTGACAGGCAAGCTTTTTGCTACCTGACGTTACAATTCAAACTGGCTAGCCGAACCCTCGCGTGACGACCGAAAGCTGCCTCGGGCGGAACTTGTACGGCCAAACCCGTGTCGGTTCAAGGTCACGCCACCGACCGCACGACGCGACACGTTCCGGCTCCACCGCCCGCACCCGGTACCCCGCCTTACACCCTATGCGCAAAATACTCCACGCCTGGTTCCTCTTTTTTCTCCTCCTGAGCGCCGCGCCGGTCTTTGCCGCCGCGGCGCAACCCGCCGCCGCCCCCGCGGCATCCGGCGCCGCGCTCACTCTGACGCCCGAACAGGCTCGCCAGGCGCTCAGCGTCCTGAACGACCCCACCCGCCGCGCGCAAGTCAGCGACACACTCCAGGCAATCGCCGCAGCGGGCGCACTCAGCGCACCGCCCGCCTCGGCGGCTGCGGCGGCTTCAGCCCCCAAAGCAGCAAGCGGTGCCGCCGCGATCGTGCCAGCTGCATTCCAGTCCAACGGCCTCGCCTCGCAACTGGCGCGTCAGGGTGCGCATTGGGCCGTGCACCTCGGCATGTCATTGCGCAGTTCGATCGGCGCGCTGCTCGACGTCGCGTCGGTGCGTGCCTGGTGGAATTGGCAATCGACCAATCCGCAAGCGCGCAGCCTGCTGGCTCATGTCGTCGGGTCGCTGCTGGCGGCGCTGCTGCCCGCGCTCGGACTCGAATGGCTCGCGCGCCGCGTGTTGCGCCGCGCGTACACGGCCCTCGCCGCGCGTCGCGAACAGGGCAATGACAACGCTGCGCCGCAAGCCGATCTGCCCGTCGACGTCCTGCCGCAACCGGCCGATGCGCCGAACGCCGCACCGCCGCTGCCCGTTTCTCCCGATGCAACGGCACAGGCGGCGAAGCCCGGCGCATCCACCACGGCGCCCACGGCCGCCACCGGTACAGCCGCTGAAACCAAAGGCAAGCAGAACGCCGTGCATCACTGGACGCTCCTGCAGCGTCTGCCGCGCGCGCTGCTGACCGTCGTGCTGCGCCTGCTGCCGCTGGCGGTGTTCGTCGCCGCGGCAAGCGCGCTGATGTCGATTTTCACCGACGACGGCACGCCGCAAGACCGCGCGCTCGATTCGCTGATCGACATCTATGTGCTGTGCCGCCTGATCGTCATCGGCAGCGGCTTCTTCCTGCAGCACTCGGCGCCGCGCCTGCGTCTCTTACGCATGAGCGATGCATGGGCCGTTTTCGTGCAGCGCTGGATTGTGCGGATCGTCACCGTAGTCGGTGCGGGCTCGGCGATCGCGGAGGTCGCGCAATCGCTCGGCCTGAACGACGCGGCGCATCTCGCGCTGATGAAAGTGGTCGCGCTCGCCGGCCACATCATGCTCTCGGTCCTGATCCTGCAATGCGCGAAGCCGGTCGGCGAATTGATCCGCAAGCGCTTCGCCGCGGGCAAGTCGCTGGAGATGTTCGGCAATGCGCTCGCCGACGCGTGGGCATGGTTCGCGGCGTTCATCGTGATGGCGCTCTGGTTCATCTGGGCGCTCGACGTGCGGAACGGCTATCACACCCTGCTGCATCTCGGCGGCTTTACGCTGGCAATCCTGGTGGGCGCGCGGGTCATCGCAATCGTGATTTTCGGCGCGATGGCGCGCCTCTTCAATGTACAGGGTGACGCGACGGCGTCGCTCGTACAGCAGCACGCCTACCGCTATTACCCGCTACTGCGGCGGGTCGTTTCGTGGATCATCGGCATCGTGACCGCACTCGCGCTGCTGCAGGTTTGGGGCGTCAACG
Organism: Paraburkholderia fungorum; assembly: GCF_046026025.1. GTDB lineage: Bacteria > Pseudomonadota > Gammaproteobacteria > Burkholderiales > Burkholderiaceae > Paraburkholderia > Paraburkholderia fungorum_E. Next base: position 6,921 of record NZ_JAQQFL010000011.1, read on the forward strand.
TGAGCGAAGTGTTCCGGGCCGGCTCGATCGGTCACCGTCTGGCTTCTGCGCTGGTCACGATCGGTGTCGCCGCCGCGATCGCGCTGCTGGTGTGGGAAGCGGTCAACGTAGCGATCGAAAAGCGACTCGACCGCTGGACCACCAGCGGCGACCTGGTGCGCGCCGCACGTCTGCGCACACTCCTGCCGATGCTGCGCAGCGCGCTCTTCTGCCTGATCGCGCTGGTGGTCGTACTCACCGGCTTGAGCGAACTCGGCGTGAACATCGGGCCGCTGCTGGCGGGCGCGAGTATCTTCGGCGTGGCGCTCGGCTTCGGCTCGCAAAAACTGGTGCAGGATTTCATCACCGGCATGTTCCTGTTGATGGAAAACGCCATGCAGGTCGGCGACTGGGTCACGCTCGCGGGCGTGTCCGGCACGGTCGAATATCTGTCGATCCGCACCGTGCGGCTGCGCGGCAGCGACGGTTCGCTGTACACCGTGCCGTTCAGTTCGGTCACCACGGTGAACAACACCAATCGCGGGCTCGGCAATGCGGCGGTGAAGGTGAATATCGTGTTCGGCGAGGACGTCGACCTGGCGATCGACACGCTGAAGGAAATCGGCGCCGCGCTGCGCGAGGATGAGAAGTACAAGGACGGCATCCTGTCCGACTTCAGCTTCTGGGGCGTGGACGGGGTAGATGGCTCGGCGGTGACGCTGGCCGGCCAGATCCAGTGCCGCGACAGCGCGCGCTGGGGCGTGCAGCGCGAATTCAACCGGCGCATTCTCGATCAGTTCAGCGCGCGCGGCATCGCCATCGCGAATCCGCAACGGCATTTGCTGACGTGGGACCCGGAAAGCGCACCGGCCACAGTCGAATCGACCGGCGGACCCAATGACGCCGGAAACGATCCAGCGAAGGCCGCAACGCCTTCAACGCCAACCGCCGACGCTGCGCAAAAAGCGGCCGCCGGGAAACCCGACGCGCCGCCTGAAGATCAACCGCCCGCCGACCCTAAGCCGGCCGGTGGCCCAGGAACGCCAGCAAATCCTGGTTCAACTTCTCCGCATGCGTGAAGTAGAGACCGTGGCCGGCGCCTTCGTAGACGCGCAGTGAAGCGCCTTCGATCAGCGCAGCCGTGGGCCGGCCGGTCAGTTCGAGCGGCGCCGAAGCGTCGCGGTCGCCATGCACGACCAGCGACGGCACCTGCACTCGGGCCAGTTCCGCGCGGAAATCGGTGACGGTCTGGAGCTGGGCGAGTTCGAGCATGGCCTGATGCGAGGTTTGCAGCATCATGCCGATCGTCCAGTCGAGCGGCGCGCGCGACACGCCCGGGCCAAAGTAAGGCGCGGCGTTGGCCTCGATCCAGTCGGGGAAAGAACGGCTCAGCGCGAGCCGGCCTTGTTCGAACAGGGCGGCGTCGATCCCGTTCGGGTTGTCCTCGGTTTTCAGCAGATACGGCGTAGCGGCGGGCGCGATGAACGCAACCCGGGCCACGCGCTGCGACCCATGCCGCGTCAGGTAGCGCACCGCTTCGCCGCTTGCGATCGAATGCCCGACCAATGTCACGTTGCTTAGATCGAGCGTACTCAGCACGCTGTCGAGATCATCCGCGAGCGTATCGAAGTCGTAGCCGCGCCCCGGATCGCTCGAACGGCCGTGGCCGCGCCGGTCATACGCGATGCAACGGTAACCTAGCCGCGACAGCGGTTCCATCTGATAGGCCCACATGTCGGAATTCAGCGTCCAGCCGGACAGGAACACGATCGGCGCGCCGTGTCCCCAGTCGCGGTAGAAAAGACGCGTGTGGTCGGCGGTGCGGATGGTGTTGGGGGTGTCGGTGAGATACGGTGCGGTCGCGTTCATGAGAGCCTCTTTACCTTGGGTTGCCGGGGTTGGAATCGTTGTGCCGTGCCGCCACTTTGCCAGGCGGCGGTAGGCAGGTCGATTACCCGGGAGGTAAAGAGATCGGCTTGTGGCCCGCCGGCTAGCGGCCTATTGCACCAGCCACCAGCGCGGCAACAGCCGGCGCACTTCCGCCCGCCGGTAGCGGTCGTCGATCAGATGCACCACGCCCCGGTCCTGCTCCGTGCGAATGACCCGGCCCGCGGCCTGCACTACCTTTTGCAAACCCGGATACAGATACATGTAGTCGTAGCCGTTGCCGAACTTCGCGTCCATCGTGCGGCGCATCTGCTCGTTGACGTCGTTGATCTGCGGCAGGCCGAGCGTCGCGATGAAGGCGCCGATCAGTTGCTGACCGACCAGATCGACCCCCTCGGAAAACGCCCCGCCCAGTACCGCGAAGCCGACGCCCTGACCCATGGTGCGAAAGCGAGCGAGGAACGCGTCGCGCGCCGCCTCGTCCATGCCCGGCTCCTGGGTCCATACCGGCAGTTCCGGATGGCGCTCGCGCATCAAGCCCACCACCTGCTGCAGATACTCGAAGCTGCTCAGGAACCCGAGATAGTTGCCCGGCTGCGCCGCGTACTGCTTCGCGATCAGCTCGACGATGGGCAGGAGCGAACGTTCGCGGTCACGCCAGCGCGTGGAGACATGGCCCGCCACGCGCACCTGCAACTGCTCGGCGCGAAACGGCCCTTCGACGTCGAGCCAGTTCGTCTGCTCGGGCAAACCCAGCGTGTCGCGATAGAAATGATGCGGATTGAGCGTGCCGGAGAACATCACCGTGGTGCGCGCGACGGCGTAGCGCCCGGCGAGGAACGGTGCCGGGATCACGTTGCGCACACATAGCGTGGCGTTCGACTTGTCGCGCGGCGCGTAGCGATCCGCGCTGAGCGTGATGTCGAAAATCGAATGCTCGCCGAACTGCTCGGCCAGCGCGACGAAATGCATGGCGTCGAAGAAAAACCGCAACGACGCTTCGTCGATTGAAAGCGGTGCGTCGGCCAATTGATCCGTCACCGCGCCGATCAGGTTCTGGGCGGCCGAAAGCAACTGACCGGGTACGTCGGCGTAGACCTGATAGGTGTCGGTCTGCGCGCGCTTGACGGCATTCCACGCGCGCTGCAGCCGTTCAAGCGGTTTCTTCAACGTCGCGGGCGCGGTTTTGCGCGCGAGCCGGAACGCCGCCTGATCGAGCGACGCGCTGTACATGCGCCGTGCCCGGTCGAGCAGATTGTGCGCCTCGTCGACCAGCACGCCGACGCGCCACTGATTGATCTGCGTGAGCGCATACAGCATCGCGCTGCTGTCGTAGTAGTAGTTGTAGTCGCCGACCACCACGTCGGACCAGCGTGCGAGTTCCTGCGCCAGATAGTACGGGCAGACCTCATGCTTGAGCGCCGCTTCGCGCACGGATGCCCGGTCGAGCCTCGGGCCGGCCAACGCCGCGCTGCGCGCCGCGTCGAGCCGGTCATAGAAACCCTGCGCGAGCGGACAGGACTCACCGTTGCAGGCCTTGTCGGGATGCTCGCAGGCCTTGTCGCGCGCGACCAGTTCCAGCGTTCTGAGCGGCAAGCGCGCAAGGGGCGGCGTGGCGCCTTGATGGAGCGTTTCGATCGCGTCGAGGGCAAGCGCGCGGCCCGGCGTCTTCGCGGTGAGGAAGAATACGCGGTCGATCTGGTCCGACGCGCACGCCTTGAGCAGTGGAAAAATCGTTGCCAGCGTCTTGCCGATACCGGTGGGCGCTTGCGCCATCAACGGCTTGCCGTCACGCGCGGCGCGATACACCGACACCGCCAGTTCGCGCTGCCCGCTGCGAAATTCGCCATGCGGAAACTGCAAGGCGCCGAGCGCGGCATTGCGCGCGGCGCGATGGGCCTCTTCCTGCACGGCCCAATCGAGAAAGCACTCGCATTGCTCGACGAAGAAAATCTCCAGCTCACGCGCGGTGTGCGTTTCGGTCAGCGACGTTTCCTTCTGACTGCCGATATCGAAGTACACCAGCGCGACCGTCAATTCGGCGAGCCCGCGAGCGCGGCATAGCAGATGGCCGTACACCCGCGCCTGCGCCCAATGCAGCGCGCGGTGATTGGCGGGCATCCGTTCGAGCGCGCCACGGTGGGTCTTGACCTCTTCCAGCCGGTTCGACACCCGATCGTAGCCGTCGGCGCGGCCACGCACGGTCAAGCCACGATGCGTGCCGCTCAGCGTGATCTCGGTTTCGTAACCGCCCGCACGCCGCCCGGCGACTGTCACGTGGCCCGCCATGCCTTCCAGCGAAGTGGGCGCGGGCGTGAAGCGCAGATCCAGATCGCCGCGCCTCGCGGTGAACTCGCACATCGCCCGCACGGCGACCACGTAGGTCATGTGCCGGCCTCTTTGGTGGTCACCGCAGCGATTTCTGCAATGGTCTCTATGGGACTCGCCGCCGCATCTTCCAGCGCGCCGTCAGAACCGGCGGCGTCTTCATCGGCCCATCGCACGTCGAGTACGCGCACTGGCATGCCGTGCTGCGCGCAGTATGCGAGCCAACGGATCTGGTTGTCCTGCAGGCGGTCGCCGGGGCCCTTTACTTCGATCAACTCATAACGGCGCTCAGCCGGCCAGAAACGAATCAGGTCCGGCAGACCTGAGCGGTTGCCACGGATGTCACGCAGCAGACGCTCGAACCAGAGCTTCAGATGCGCGGCTGGCAGGCAATCGAGCGCCAACTCGACGAGTTCCGGCGTCAATACGCCCCAGAATACAAACGGCGATTGCAGACCCGCCTTGCTTTGCAAATGCCGCAGAATCGTCTCGCGATAGGCGCTGCTGTCGAGTTGCGCGAGACATGCGGTGAATTGTTCCACGCGGCGCGCATGAAAATCCGGCGCATGCAGATCGGCCGGTCCGCGCTGGAACGGATGGAAAAAAGCGCCGGGCAGCGCCGCGAACACCGGCTCCCAGCACAACAAACCGAACAGCGAATTGATCAGCGCGTTTTCGACGTAATGAACCGGCGCCGACTCGCAAGTCAAATGATCTCGGGCGACATATTCGACCGGTTGCGGCGCTTCGGGCTTCGTCAGCACCAGCGTGCTGCGCTCGACGGGCCGTGCCGCAGGCACACGCGCGACCCGCTCGCCGCGCTTGCGCTGCAAACGCGGCAGCATGCGCGCGACGCGTTGCGCTTCCTCTTCGCTTTCCGGCCTGGTCGCGGCTTGCGAAGCGAGGGCGAAGGCTTCGTCGAATCGTTCGCAGCGCTCCAGCACACGCACGCGCCGATGGCGCGCGCCGGGCCACGCGCAACGCTCATAGACGGCCAGTGCAGCAGGCCAGTTCCATTGACGCTCGCAATGCTGGCCGACACGAAACAGCAGTTTCGCGCGACGCGTCTCGAGCCAGGGGTTCGAGATTTCGATCGCGGCAATCACGGCGACGAGCTCGTCGATCGCCCCGGTTTCGGAATCGCCCGTGGGCAGCCAGTCGAGTGCTTCACGGCAAGCATGCAACGCCAGGTACACGTCCACGTCCGCGCGTTGCTGGAATGCGCGCGACGACGGCGCGAATGCCACCTTCTCGTACTGGAACACGCCGAGATCGGCCAGCACAAACTCCGACCAGTCCTGCTGCAGATTGCCGAAGAACATCAGGCGCAGACGCTCGCAGAGCGGCGCGATGGCGACGTGGAAAACACGGTCGGTGGTCTGGCTGTGCCACGTGGACAATGGATGCGCGGTGGCGCTTCGTTCCGCGGCTTCGGCTTCGGCTTCGTTTTCTCTTTCGTAAAACAACGGCCGCAGCGTTTCCAGCAGATCGGGTTTGCGCAAGCCCTTCGCGCCCGGAATCAACGCGATGGCGTCCGCAAAGATCAGCACTAACTCGGGACGGGTGGTGAGCGCGAACAGATCGTCGAGCGTCAGGTCCGGTTCGGTATCGACCCAGCCGAGCGCGGCAAGAGGCGCAACGGCTTGCAACGGGCAACCGATCTCGTCATAAGAAAGGCGGCTGGCGCGGAACAGCGCGCCCTTGCGCATCAGCATGCGAACCAGCAACGCACGCGAGGCTTGCGGCAAAGCAGCGAAATCGCGCAGAAAGCCGTGTTCGTGCGCATCCAGCAGATCGTCGTAACGCTCGGCGAGCCATGCCAGCGCACGCTCGAAGTTCAGCAGGTAGTAAGGGGTATCAGCGCGGAGGTCTGACGGAGCATCTATCGCCACGGGGCTTTTTCACGAAACCTGTATGTTTATACAGTGATGATAGCAAAATCCGTGGCAGGACCGCCCGGCAAACGCTTTGTTGGGAGTGGCGCAAGGCCGGCGGCGATCAAAGCGTCGCCAGAAGCTTCAAAGCTGTCGACTTGAATACTGAGAACGCCTCCCCGAAGGTCGGCCTCGTCACGCCATAAACAAGCGGCAGCAGCACCCGCTCATACTCACGTTTCGTCTGCTCTTCTGTTTCCGCGATTGCCAGGGCCGCCGTCATGGATTGCTTCGGATCCTCGACAAACGCTGTGTGATGATGAAACTCCGCGCGATCGTATTCAACGCAGTCTTTGAAGTGAGCCGCCGCTCGATCGACGAATGCCGCGTTCGAACCAACAATGCAGTAGGTGTCGTAAATGTGACGCACCAGTGCCTGATCCCACTTTTCCCGCACGCCCGCACGGTGTTCCGCGTGACGGCGCAAAAACGATAGAACCTTTTCGGCGAGCGTTTCTTCGACGGCAACGCACGGCATACCGACCGGCGCCCCTGCGCGATTCGCCAGACGGTCGATCAGGTACCCGATGGGTTTTTGCGCGACAGCGAAGCTCGGCGTGCGCACTGTAAATTCGAGACTTAAATGAGGCCGCAAGCTGGTGTGAGCGGTATAGCGCGTTTTGTAACGCCAACCCGACGCAAAGTAACGGTTCGCGTTGAGCGCCCGCTGTTCCTCTTCAATGATCTGAAAGCCCAATGCTTTCATCACGTCGATTGCAGCGTTTTTCAGCTTGCCAAGATGAGTCTTCATGCCGCTTTGCGTGAGGCCGTGATCGGCATTCAGCTCCACCTTCAGATCGACGTCCTCGGACATCCGTTCGATCAAACCATGTGCTTTGGACAGGCTCGTGCCGCCGCAAAATACGAACCGGATGTGCCGATGCTGAAGTTTCGCCAACGCGTGCAAGGCGTCAGTGACATGGATATCTTTCTCGAGGATGAAGGCAGAGAGGTTTCCGGCCAGCCCCTCCGCCGTGATCGAATCAATAAGCTCTTTCTGTTCTTCCGAGATTATTTTCATATTGAACAGTTTTGTTGCCGAAACCCAATTTCCGCACGATGCGACGATTGCCGGTATTGATCACGGTTCCGGCCGGCAATTGAGTTGTTTCACCCGCGTTGTACAACGCGACTTGCTGGCTCGGGTAGACCTTGACGCCCATCCTGCCCAGGGCCTCCTCGGCCAGAACTTCAACTGGCTGGACAGGAATCGGCACGCCTGACAGGACACTGCGCTTAGCTTTTGCATACACGCCAACGCCAAGTTTGACGATGACGCCACTCTCCAGCAACTTGCGAAGCGCCCGCCCGACCTGGGCTTCACTACCAAGACGAGCGAGTTCGGTCCGCAAGAAGACGTCGGACGCCCGCTTGGCAATCGCTATCCTCAGCCGATCTTCAAGGACCATAACAAACTCCGCTCATCAAGTTGATCTTAATCAAGCAATAACTCAATGATTAAAATAATAAAATTCAAACAAATATCGATCTCCGGGTTAGTTTAACACACCCGAAGAAGAACCTGCATCGCCCCCCCTGGGACCATGACATGCACTAGCTTCCTTGCCGCCCCGCCACCCACACCACCGTCAGCGACCTCACCCCCTGCGCGCCGCGAATCAGCACACCTTCGATATCCGCCGTGGCCGAAGGGCCGGTGACCAGCGCCGCAAAGCGCGCCTCGCGGAAGTCGTCGCGACGGTACACGTCCTGCAAGCCGTCGAGCAACTGCGCCGGATCGAGCAGCACCACCAGATGCTGCACGATGTACCCCAGCGCGTTGACCCCATACTCACGCTCGCTGAACCACACCGAACCGGTTTCAGCAACACCGAAGCGCGCCCGCACCACGCCCACCTCGATATCCTGTAACGAAGCCGGTTCAGTTTCGGCCGTGATTTCACGCGTGCCGGGCACTTCGGGCGTAGCCGAGGCCACCGACGCGGCGGCGCCGAACCGCTCACGGATCAGCGCAAGCACGTCACCCGCAGCCGACCCGTCGACGCAAGTCCCACCCATTGCCTGCAATGCGGTCGTGAAGCGCGCCCGCACATCCCCACCCACCGAAGCGAACAACGGCACATCGGGCCGCGGACGCGCCGGTGGTTGCGCCTCGCGCACCTTCGCCAGAAAAGCGTCACGCGTTGCCATCGCCACCTCCACGATTTTTCTTGTACCAGGCGTGGAAGGTCAGCTTCGGCGCCTCCGGCAACTCGCGCTGCCGGCCCCAGATATTGAGCGGGTTATAGAGCACGAAATTCGGCAGCCGCCGCAGTGCGCCCCTCATCGACGACACCGTCGCCCGATACAGAGTGGGACTCGCGAGCAGGCGCCCCGCCATCTTCAGCACCTCCTGCTTCACGAACGGCACCTCGTGACGCTCGGCGATCACCGTGCGCCATTTGTAGATCTGCTCGTGAATATTGATCTTCACCGGGCACACATTCGTGCAACTGCCGTTGAGCGTCGACGCGAACGGCAACGCGCTATAGCGCTTCAGATCGAAAGTCGGATTGATGATCGCGCCAATCGGCCCCGAGTACGTGCCGCCATACGACAAGCCGCCACTGCGCCGATACACCGGGCAGGTATTCATACACGCGCCGCAGCGAATGCATTTGAGTGAATACCAGAAGTCCTCCATCGCGAGCCGCTCGGAGCAGCCATGATCGACGAGGATGAAATGCATCTCGGTACCCGGACGCGGCGCGCGAAAATGCGAGGTGTACTGCGTAATCGGCGAACCGAGCGCACTGCGCGACAACATGCGGATGAATACGCCGAGATCCGACACCTTCGGAATCAGCTTCTCGATTCCGATCGACGCGATATGCAACGGCGGCACATTCGCGGACAGGTCGGCATTGCCTTCGTTCGTACACACGACGACCGTGCCCGTCTCCGCCACCGCGAAATTGCAGCCCGTCATGCCGGCGGTTTTCTCGCGCACGAAATACGGCCGTGTATTCATCCGCTGGCTTTCGGCAAGGTAGTGAATATCGCTGTTGTCCGGATCGGTGCCGATGGTGCGTCCGAACAGTTCAGCCACGTCGGCACGCAATTTATGCACTGCGGGCACCACCATATGGCTCGGATCCTGATGATCGAGTTGCTGGATCCGCTCGCCAAGATCGGTTTCCATCACCGTGATGCCACGCGGTTCAAGATACTCGCGCATCTTGCATTCGTCGGTGAGCATCGACTTGCTTTTGACGAGCGTGGTCATGCCGCGCTCGGACATCAACTGATGGACCAGCGCATTGTGCTCCTCAGCCGTCGCGGCCCAATGCACCACGACGCCATTCGCCTCGGCCGCCGTGGCAAACTGTTCGAGATAGTCCGACAGATGCGACAGCGTGTGCTCCTTGATGCCCGACGCCAGTTCGCGCAGCGTCTCCCATTCCGGGATGCCATGCGCCTGCGCATCGCGCTTCTCACGCAAATCCCATAGACGCCTGTCGTGAAACGCGACGTGCTCCGTCTTCCTGATGAAAGCGCCCGCGGCTTTCGCGTGATCGACACGGCTCATGCGCGTGCTCCGTTGAGGACCTGCGCGATATGAATGAAGCGCGCGTCGGCTTTCATCCGTTCCGCGCAGCCTTGCTGGTGCATCAGGCACGACATGTCACCCGATACGATGTACTCGGCGCCCGCGCTGAGATGATCGCGGACCTTGTCCTGCCCCATGCGCACCGACACCGGTTCTTCGGTCACTGAAAACGTACCGCCGAAACCGCAGCATTCGTCGGGCCGCGACGGCTTGACGAATTCGATGCCTTTAACGCCTTCGAGCAAGGTGCGCGGTTTCGAGAACGGCGCCGCGGCAATCTCCGAGATTGACGCCTCCTTCAGATGACGCAACGCGCTGCAACTGTTATGCAGGCCGACGCGATGCGGAAATTCGGCCCACGGAAACTCGCGTGCGCCGAGCACGTCGTGCAGAAACTCGACGAGTTCGTACGCGTTGGCGCGAACCTTCCTCACCTCATCGGTTTGCCCGATCGCGGTCAAATGCTCGCGCACGTGATGAATGCAACTCGCAGACGGCCCGACAATGTAGTCATAGCCGGCGAAGTTGCGCGCAAATACGCGCTCTGCGCCGGCTGCCTCCGCTTGTGCGCCGCTGTTGGCCATCGGCTGGCCGCAGCAGGTTTGCTCCTGCGGATAGTCGACCTCGATGCCGAAGCGTTCGAGCAATTCGAGCGTGGCGATCCCCACCTCGGGATAGAACGCGTCGATAAAACACGGGATAAACAGGGCGACTTTCATAAGCTCATTGGAAAGAAAGGCGGCGGCCGGTGAGTCATCCACTCTACTGTGGGAATCACGGCAGCGCAGGTGTTTCCCGCCGACGCCATGCGCGTGACAGGTCAGCGTGTTCACTCACTGCGGCTGCTCATCACAACCACTCGTTACTACCACTCATTACTACCACTCATTACTACCACTCAGTCAGGCTGGTCATGTTGGTCAGACCACGAATTATATAAGGAAGACGCCGGACGGTGTCAACCGGAAATCGCTGATGGGACGGGCTGTGTGCGTCGCTACGTGGTAGCGCGGGTGTGCGATCCGACGCTCGCGAGACGAGCGCGAGCCGTGCACAAACGGTCAGAAAAACAGCAAGAGCAGAAGGCCGGCAGACTCAGGAAATCACGCTTGGCGAGGGTTCGTCGCGTCTTCCTTGTACATCTCGCGCACATAGGACAGGTGACGTTCCGCGGCCTTGCGCGCCTTTGGCGCATCGCGTGCGATAACCGCGTCGTAGATGGCCTGATGCTGGCTCATCAACTGCTTTTCCATCGCGTCGTCGTAATCGATCAGCCGATGGTACTGGCGCATGCCTTCGCGAATCAGCGTATGGATGCCGTGCATCACATGGGCGAGCGCGATGTTGTGCGTGGAGTCGGCGATGGCGAGGTGAAACGCAGCATCCAGTTCCGCCAGGTTCACGCGGTCTTGCGACTGGGAGCCGGCCTTCAACGCTTCGAACGCTTCAGTAATTTTTTTCAGGTCGGCCGCCGTGGCGCGTTGCGCGGCGTAGACCGTCGAAATCGATTCGAGACCCTGGCGCAATTCGAGAATGTCGGCACTGGTCCGCGGATTTTGCAGCAGCAGTTCGGCGAGCGGCTTGGAGATGATCGGCGCGGTGACGTCTACAACCGTGAAGCCACCCCGCCCCGACGTTTCGATATAGCCGTCCGCCTCCAGCCTGATCAGCGCTTCGCGCAACGAGGGCCGCGATACGCCGAGCTGCGTGGCCAGATCCCGTTCAGCCGGCAACCGGTCGCCCGGCATCAATGCGCCGTCCGAGATCAGTTGCTTGATCTGGTCGGACACCACGTCGGAAAGTCGTTTGCGCGTGAAGGACTGGATCGGAAGAAATGGCATGGGCAGCGCGGGTGAAAGCTGGGTTGGCAAGACCGGGTTGGCGACGCCGTGGACAACGGCATGGACGCGCCTTCGAACGGGCGCGTCAAAGTGGACGCAAAGCAGCCGAATTATACCGTTAGTCAGCTAGCTCGCACCCGCCGCATAGAAGCTCGCCAGATCCCGCTTGAGCGTATGCAACGCAGCATCGTCGAGATAGATCATGTGGCCCGTCGGGTAGTACGTGATACGCACGTTGGCGCGCAGCGACGCATCGACACCGAGATGCGCGAGCGCGTACTCGGTTGCATAGAACGGCGTGGCAAGGTCGAAATAACCGTTCAACGACATGACGCGCAGATGCGGGTTCTGCCGCATCGCCTCGGCGAGATCGCCCGCGGCATAGGGCTCGTTCAGATGTTCCCCCCACCACTCGCGGTGTTTCCAGTCCCACTGCTTCAAGGCATCGTCGTTGAAGACGCGATAGCGGTCAGCGGGCGTGAAATGCAGGTCCTGCGCCAGATGCTGATGAAGCCCGGCGTCGAAAGCGCTCGACACGCCGGGCACCGACGCATCGAAATCGGGGTGCTCGGACACGCCGTCATACTCGAGCCCTTCGAAGCGCGCATCGAAACGGCCGACGCTGCGCGACTGATCGCGCAGCAACTGATCGCGAAAGCGCGACGGGTAAAGACGCAGGCGGCTTCGCTTCACGTACTCGACGTCGAGCCCGGTGAACTGTGCGACGCGTGCAGCAATCTCGTCGCGCTGTGCGTCAGGCAACGCGTCACCCTGGGCGAGCGCTTGGGCATAGGGTCCACGTGCGAACGCACGGGCCTCGTCGAGGAAGGCCGGCAGGCTGGTCGGCTTCGGCACGATCTTGCCGTGATACCACGCGATGGCGGCGAAGCTCGGCAAGTAGCTCTCACTCTGGAAGTCGGAGCCGGCTGAAAACGCCGCGGAATCGAGTACCGACGACATCAGGATCACACCGTTGAGCGCGATATTGTTTTGCCCCAACTCATAGGCAAGCATCGCGGCGCGCGCGGTACCGTACGATTCGCCAAGCAGATACTTCGGTGAATTCCAGCGCTGGTTCACCGTCAGGTAGCGATCGATGAACTGCGAAAACGCGGCGAGGTCTTTATCGACGCCCCAGAAGTCCTTCCCCGTGCCATGCCCGACGATCCGCGACAAGCCGGCGCCCACGGCGTCGATGAAAACCAGGTCGGTGGTGTCGAGCAGGCTATCGGAGTTGTCGTCCAGCACATATGGCGCGGGCGGCGTATTCGCGGGGCTCGCCGTGCGCACCCGCTTCGGCCCGAACGAGCCGATCATCAGGAACACGGTGCCCGCACCCGGGCCGCCGTTGAAGAGGAAGGTGACGGGCCGCGTCGAAGGGTTTTTCGTGGCGACGGTATAGGCGAGATAGAAAACGCTCGCATTGGCCTGGCCGGTATTGTCACGCAGCAGCAGGTTGCCGGCGGTCGCGGTGTAATCGATCTTGCGGCCGTCGAGCCGGATCGAATGCTGCGTCACCGTGGTGGTCTCCGGCGGCACGGGGATCGTCACGGTCTCGGGTTTGGCAGTGTGCAGCGCGTTGTCTTGCGACTCGTTCTGACCGGTGGCGGCAACCCGCGGCAGACGGCCAGTATGAGCAGGATTGGCGCGCGGCTCCTTGACTGGCTGACCGTTCGCATCGACGGAGAGGCCGACCGTTCCCGTCTGGGTATCCGGCACGCCGGGCGCGCTCGCCGGACTGGCTGGGCTCCCTGGGGATAGGACTGGTTCCGTGCCGGCCGTGGCGGCGGACGGTTCGTCCAGTTCGGCCGCCGCGCACATCTGACTGAACGTGGCGATGATGGCGAGGACGAGCACCATCGCAAGCAGCGCGGCCGCCACGGATCCGGCCATCAGCGACCGGCGCAACGCGAGGTAGAAGCGAATGGCCATGCGGTTCCCGTCTGCGAATCGGTAGGCGCCGATGTTCCGGCTATCCAGACTAAGACGAACTCGGCCAACGATTCTTGACGCAAGCATAAAAGACGTCAATCGAAAACGGCTTCTAACCGGCTCCAATGCGTCTCTGCCGCCGCACCACGTTGCTTCATTGAGGGGAAACGAAAGCAATCCGAAATACTTAAGAAAGCCACTCATCTATTCTGCCCCCCCCCCCGCGACGACTTTATCTGGCGCTCAAGATTCGAGCAGCGTTTCTTGTCCCTGCACCCCGCTTACGCCAGGTTGCGTACCGGCAATCCACCGACGAATGCCGCAATCCGTTCGCACGCATCGATCAGGCTCGCTTCGTCGACCACGAAACCCAGCCGCACGAAACCGTTCGCCGTTTCGCCGAATGCGCTGGCGTCAAGCAGCGACACGCCTTGCGCGCGAAACAGTTGCCAGGTGAAATCGACTGTGTCGAGCCCCGTACCGCTGACGTCGACCATCATGAACATGCCCGCTTCCGGCAACAGGCAACGCAGACCCGGCACGCGATGCAAGCGCTCGAACACGACGTCGCGGCGGCGCCGGTAAATTTCGCGCATCTCGGCAACGATCGGCGCCTTGTTCTGCAAAGCCGTTAACGCGGCCTGCTGGATGAACCCCGGCAAGCCATAGAGCATAGCCAGCGCCAACCGGCCCATATGCTCGATGAGTGTGGCGGGCCCAATCGCCCAGCCCACGCGCCACCCCGCCATTGCATGCGACTTCGACAGACTGCCGAGCGTCACCGTGCGCTCCGCCATGCCCGGCAACGCGGCGATGCTGACGTGCTCGCGCTCGAATGTCAGATCCGCATAGACCTCGTCGGACAGCACCCATAGGTCATGCTGACTGGCAAGCCGCGCGATGCGTTCGAGGTCCGCACGCGGCATCACCACGCCGGTCGGATTGCAGGGTGTGGCAAAGAAAATGGCCTGGGTGCGCGGTGTGATCGCCGCTTCGAGCGCGTCGCAGTCGAGGTGAAACGCCCGCGCGGGATCGACCGGCACCGCCACGAGCGTAGCGCCCGCGGCGCGCACGCAGGCCTCGTAGGTGAGGTACATCGGCTCGGGGACGATCACTTCATCGCCCGCTTCCAGCAGGCACAGCGACGCGGCGAACACGCCGTTCTGCGCGCCCGCTGTCAGGATCACGTTGGCCGCACTCGCGGCGCAACCCGTGGTACGCACATGCTCCCCAGCAATCGCCTCGCGCAGCGGCTCACGCCCCGACACGGCGCTGTAATGCGTATCGCCACCGCGCAGCGCCTCGATTGCGCGCTCGACGATCGGCGCGGGTGTCGCGAAGTCAGGGTCGCCCACGCTCAGCACGATCACGTCTTCGCCATTGGCGAGCGCCTGTTGGGCAACGCGATGGATTTCCCATGCCGACGTGCGCTTGCCCTGCAAACGCACGACCAGATTCGAGTACTTCATTGACTCACCCCGTTTCGACTTGACCCGCCAATGTAATGGGGCACGCGCGAAACGTCCAGATACGAAAAAGAGTCACGCGAGCGGTCAGTCTCGCGTGACTCTCCGGTGAAGCGCTGTTTTACCAGGAGCTAAGTCCGTTTAAACCTGGCGGCGCAGTTCGGCCGGCGGCACCTTCATCAGATGGCGGTACTTCGCAACCGTGCGCCGCGCCACCAGCACGCCCTGATCCGCGAGCATCCTGGCAAGCGTCACATCCGACAGCGGATCGCGCGTGTTTTCCGCCGCGATCATTTCCTTGAGCAGCGCGCGCACGGCCGCGGCCGAACAGGTGCCGCCGCTTTCCGTACCGAGCTCGCGCGGGAAGAAATGTTTGAACTCGAAAATGCCGCGCGGGGTGGCCATATATTTGTTGCCGGTCGCGCGCGAGATGGTGGACTCGTGCAGACCGAGTTCCTCGGCCACGTCGCGCAGAACCATTGGCTTGAGCGCGATTTCACCGTACTGGAAGAAGGCCTTCTGATGCGTGACGATGCACTCGGCCACGCGCTGAATCGTATCGAAGCGCTGCTGCGCATTGCGGATCAGCCAGCGCGCTTCCTGCAATTGTTGCGCGAGCGGCGAGCGGCTCGCACCGGCCGACTGCGCGAACAACTCGGCATACATGCGATGGATGCGGGCGCGCGGCTGCACAGCCGGATTGATCGAGACGGCCCACCTGTTGCGCACCTGGCGCACGATGACGTCCGGCACCACGTAATTGTCGTCGGCACGGCCGTAGCAGTCGCCCGGTTTCGGATCGAGCTTGCGTACCAGCGCGCAGGCCACGCGCAGTTCCGTGGCGCTGCAGCCGATCTGCTTTTGCAGTTCTGCCTGTTCGCGGCGCGCAAGACGTTCAAGATGATGCTCGACGATCTGCCGCGCCACATCGCGTCCCGGCGTATCAGCAGGCAAGGCGTCGACTTGCAAGGACAGGCATTCGGACAGCGAGCGAGCGCCGAGACCCGGGCGATCGAGCGATTGCACGAGACGCAGCGCGACCCGTAATTCCTCTTCGGTCAATTCAGGCTGGAGCTCGACACTGTCCGCAAGGTCGCGAAGCTCCTGACGCAGATAGCCGTCATCATCGAGTGCCTCGATGATGAAGCGAGCGACCGCGCGGTCACGGTCGTCGAGCCGATATAGACGCAGCGAGTCGTGCAATTGTTCGCGCAAGCTCGGTTGGCTACGCGCCCATTCAGCGGGATCGCTATTGTCCGAATCGCCGTTCTGGCGCATCGAGCCACGGCTACTGTAGTCGCCCGAAAAATCGCCAGGCATGTCGTCCTGCCCGGCGCTCTCCATCGTGTCGCTACCGCTGGTTTCAGCCGGCGGCATTTCCGATTCGGCTGTCGCGATCTGGTCCGTGGCAGGCGTGGCGCTCGCGTCATCGCCTGGCGTCGTGGTGGCGAGCGCGACGTCTTCCGTGTCGCTCGAGTCGTACTCGAGAAACGGATTGGTGTCGAGCGCGGTGCGCAGCTCCTGCTGGAACTCAAGAGACGACAACTGCAACAGACGCACCGATTGCTGCAGACGAGGCGTGAGTGCGAGAGACTGCCTTGTGCGGAGTTCAATTGACGGCATTGTAGTGAGGTCCCGTGAATAGCTGAAAAATCGTACGTGACCTCAATAGAGCAACTGTCATACCAGTTTGTCCAACACGCTGTTTTTTCTAAGGTTTGCCGTTTCAGGTCCATCGATTGCGCAACCGGCGTGCCCCATTTTTTACAAGCGCCCGGCAATTTCCGGTCGCGCGGCCTGCGGGCCACGGGTTGACGAGCTGGACCGGCCGCTGCCCGCTTCTTCCCTATTCTTCAGGCTAAATGCTTATGCCGTAACGGAATTCCCCACATCGAGCTTTGACCCGGCGGGCCGGGCACACACCTTGCGGATGAGTCCGGTGTGGACAGGTGCAGGTCTTTGCATACGGATGATCGCAGGCAACCGGACCGCATCGTTGATCGCATCCTTCATCAATACTCAATGGAGAAACCATGAAGACTATTCGACTTCTGAAGACCGCCGGCAGCATCGCCTGTGTTGCATTCGCACTGAACGCCACGGCGCAAACCAGTGCTTCAGCCCCGTCGGCCGGATCGGAAACCATCGGCCAGCACGTCGACGACGGCACCATCACCACCAAGGCCAAGGCTGAACTGCTCAGTGCGAAGAACGTCAAGTCGACCCACATTCACGTGAAGACCCGCAAGGGTGTGGTGTGGCTCACGGGTTCCGTGCCGAGCACCGACGACAAGGCCGCGGCGGGAGAGGTCGTGAAAGGCGTCGACGGCGTCTCGAGCGTGAAGAACCATCTGAAGATCGTCGCCGACTAACAGCGCGAGACTTCTCCGTGGAATGCAAAACGGCCCGACATGTGTCGGGCCGTTTTGTCATCTGCCGCGTTATCCGCCGCTTCTTTACTCGCACTCGCTCAAACGAAAGCATTCCCTTGCTTCACATCGCTCAAGCGTGCTTCTCGCTGAATTCGCTAAGCGGTTCGGGCGTCCTGCGCGGATCAAAATCAGCCCAACGCCCCTGCTGCCAGCGCCCGCTCGCGCGTTCGATCGCCGCGCCGCCGGCTTCGCGCAACACGCGCGCAGCGTCGAACTGATTGTCGGGCGACACATGAACGGCGACCAGCACGCCGGAATCGCGCATTTCCTGATGAAATGGCACATGGTGGCCAACATGGCCGCCTTCGCGGGTGCGTGCCATGGCCCCGGCCAGCGAGCCAACATAAGCACCCACGCCGGCCGCAATCAGCGACACGAGCAAAGGCGCCGCGAAGCTCGCAAAGATCGCGACGCCGACCACCGCTCCCACTACCGCGCCGATGGTGACACCCATGCCCGCGCCTTTTGGCGCGTCCTTCGCGGCCGCGTCGGTGGCGGTGTCGCCGCCGATCGGATAACGCGCGTGCTGGCCGCGTGGATTGACAAAAAACAGCGTGACGTCTTCTTCGACGAAACCTGCGTTAAAGAGCTTTTGCGCCGCGTCTTCAGCGGCAGGGAACGTCGTAAACCGTGCTGCGACGATGAGTGACATAAGGCCTCCTTGCATCGTTGAATGGCGTTTTGCGGACCACGCCGCCGCACAGCCGTTGCGCCGGAAATACGCGCAAGGCGGCAGGCACACACCCGAACTATGCGGCAGCGCCGCGATCGGGTTCCATGCCTTCCACTCTGAACAGTCCACTATGCAACACTACGCCTTCTGCGCCGTTCCGGTCGAGTGCTTCCGCGCAAACTGAACAGATGCGGTTGCGCCCCTTGTCGAACGCCTCCATCAGGGCGGATTCGAGTGCGGAATCGGCGCCGAAATGATCTTCCAGCGCCTCGGCAGTGATCGCGCACACCAGCGCTTCGCCATCGACACGCGCCATGAACCGCACGGTCAGATTGGCTCCGTCGAAGACCGGCTGGTCGTCGGGAAAAGTAATGTGCATAAGGGAATCCTCATAGGCCGGTCGCGGCAGGGTCGCGCTCATGACGAACCCTTCATGGCGCCGGCGAGTTGCTGCGTCACCGCGAGGTGATGTAGGGAATACCGGAATGTCATGCATTTTCTCCCTGGTGAGCACTTCTATCGAAGCGGGCCGGGCCACCCGGCGGCCTGATAGCACGTTGAGCACGTTGAGCACGCTACTATCCACGCTGTCGTCAGCCTGCATGGCAGGTACTCAGCAAGGGCTATGCCTCGTGGGGAATTTTTCCTGCCGATCGAGGGAAATAATCGAGGGAAAAATCGATGAAACACCGGTTGCTCAGTTCTCCGTACATCGAACACGATGTTTTCAAAACCGGCCGCGCGTCCCTCGCCTGCATGTCGGCCCTTGTCCCCCCATCCGGCCGGGCAAGAATCGGAGTCGCTAGAATACGGGTCCTTCGTGCTGCAACAGGCTCCCCCATTCGATGACCGCTCCCGACGATTCAAGACGTGCAGCACGGACGAACGCCGCCAATTCGCTGTTTGCGTTTCTCAAGTCGCTGCCGCTGGGCGACCGGCTGGCCGAAGGCGCCGCGATGGCCGCGCAGGCGGTGGCCGGTGCAAGCCTCGCTTTCGCGATCGGCCGCTGGCTGCACACTGAACAGGCATTCTGGGCCGCGATTACGGCGATCGCGGTGAGCCAGCATAGTTATATCGACACCCGCAATCTCTCGCGCGACCAGTTCATTGGCGCGATGGTGGGCGGCGTCTGCGGCCTCGTCGGCGCAACGCTCGGCGGTGGCAATCTGGCGGCTTACGCGGCCACGGTCGCGGTGGCAATCGTGACGTGCTGGGTCGTGAACGTGGGGAGCGCCGCGCGCCTGGGCGGCATTACGGCGACCATCATGCTGCTGGTGCCGGGCGTCGGTTCGCCGTGGGACAAGGCCCTGCTTCGCCTCGGCGAAGTTACGCTGGGTACGGTCTGCGCATTGCTGGTGACCTGGATCATGTCGTGGCTCGAGAAGCGCTGGCTCGGCAGACCCCGGAAGGCCTAGACCACGTTCGGTTCGCGCTCCTGCGGCTGACGCCGGTAACGTCCCGGCGTCGCGCCGATGCTCTGCTGGAACGCCTTGCCGAAAGCCGCTTCCGATTGATACCCCACTGCCTCGCCGATCTCCGCGGCACTGCGCTGCGTGCGCCGCAGCAAATCGCATGCAATGGTCATGCGAACCTGCGTGAGAAAGTCCATCACCGTCATGCCCGCACGTTCGTTGAAGTGACGCGCGTAAGTCGCACGGGACATGGCCGCCATCGCACCTAGCGCCGCAATCGTCCACGGCCGCTCGGGCGCGCTCAGCATGCCTTGCACCGACGCGCCCAGACGCGCATCGGCCAGCAGCGCCAGCACACCTGAACCGGATGCATTCCGTTCGCCATGCACGCGCAAAGCCATCGCGAACAGTGCGAGGCTCAGTGCGGTAACGATCGCAAGCGCGCCGGGCTGACGGTGTTCGGCTTCAGTGCGCATCAGCGTGATCACGGTCTGCAACGCACCGAGCGTTTGCACGCCGCCGAGCGACACATGAAGAGGATCAGGCAACGCGTTGAGCAGCAACGCGGAGGAACCGGGTGCGTGGACGAACCGGCCGCATAGAAGATCCAGATCCACGCCGATATTGCGCTCGCCGTTGGAATGGGACGTATCGGCGTCATTGCCGAGGTGTTCACGTGCTGCGCGGCTGGCATCGCCGGCAGCGCGATTGTGCCCGGCGCCGTGTCCGTCATTACGTCGCACAGGCAGCATGCCGTCGTGACTCAGCGTGAGCGGCGCACCGGCGGCGGCCCGCCCGACATCGCGCACCCGATGCGCGGCGCCGCGCGGAAACAGCATGAAATCCCCTGCCCGCAATTCAATCTGTGCGCCGCTCGCGGTCTCGACCACACAGGCGCCGTCCAGCACCAGATGAAAGGGCGCAACCCCCGCCTCCATCGGCGCGTGATCGATGTCGAAGCCCCCCGTGAGCAGGCAGCGCAAATCGAGGCTGGCTTGCGGCCGGGCAAGGTCGATCAGCCGGCTGAGTGTGTCCATGAGACGATCGCGCTAAAAGTTGAGCGAATCGAGTATTCAGGATGTCGCGGCGCAGCGCAATACTTTGTCTCACGGCACCGGCACCCGCCGGCTTGCTGCCCACCAAGGAGCGCTGTCATGTTGAACTGGATCGATTACCGCAAAGAACTGTTCGGCCGCATCGGCGAGATCGCCAAACTGTCGCCGGATACCGTGAAGGCCTATCAAACGATGTCGGGCGCAGGCCAGAAGGCCGACCTGCTCGGCGCGAAGACGCGCGAGCTGATTTCGCTCGCGGTGGCAGTGACCGTGCGATGCGACGGCTGTATCACCGTTCACACAGCCGAAGCGCTGAAACACGGCGCGACACGTGAAGAAATCGCCGAAGCGCTGGGCGTGGCGATCGCCGTGAACGCGGGCGCCGCCATGGTGTACTCGGCACGCACCATGGACGCCGTCGCCGCTTATCAAGCGGACAGCAAACCCGCGGCGTGAGGGAAGCGGCGGCTTCCCTCACCTATTGCGAGGCCTTATAGCGGGTGACGCGCTTCTGCAAGCTGCTTGCGGCGCGCCTCGCCCTGGCGCTCCAGCATCCAGCCCGGGTACTCGGCCGGCAGCGTGCTGACCTGATCGAGTCTGGCAAGCTCGTCAGCACTCAGCGCGACGCCGGTGGCGGAAATGTTGTCGTCGAGTTGCCCGATTTTTTTCGCCCCGACGATCACCGTGGTCACCGCGCGTTGATGCAGCAGCCACGCGAGCGCGATCTGCGCCACCGAGACGTTCTTCGTCTCCGCGAGATCACGCATCACGTCGATGCAGTCATAAGCGCGCTCGCGATTGACCGGTGGAAAATCGAACGTCGCGCGGCGACTGCCTGCTTCACCCTGCTGCTCGCGGCCATATTTGCCGCTCAGCAGGCCGCCCGCGAGCGGACTCCACACCATCAGCCCAAGACCTTCGCTGCGCAGCATCGGCACGAGTTCGCGTTCGAGGTCGCGTCCCGCCAGCGTGTAATACGCCTGTAGCGTTTCAAAGCGCGCGAGGCCAAGGCGCTCCGCGATGCCAAGCGCTTTCACGATCTGCCACGCGGCCCAGTTCGACACGCCGACATAACGTACATGGCCATGCTGAACCAGCGTATCGAGCGCGCGCACCGTTTCTTCGATCGGCGTAGCCGGGTCGAAACCGTGGATCTGATACAGGTCGACGTGATCGAGTTGCAAGCGCTTCAGGCTCGCCTTGACACCGTCGATGATGTGATAGCGCGAAGCGCCACGTGCATTCGGAAATTCTGCTGTCGGGCCGAATACCTTGGTTGCGACCACCACCTGGTCGCGCGGCACCTTAAGGTTCTTCAGCGCCTGACCCGTGATCTGTTCGGACAGCCCCTCCGCGTAGACATCGGCTGTGTCGATGAAATTGATGCCCGCGTCGAGCGCGCGGCCGACCAGCCGTTCCGCATCCCCTTGCTGCAGATCGCCGATCTGCTTCCAGATGCCTTCGCCCCCGCCAAAAGTCATCGTGCCCAGGCATAGCTCTGAAACAAACACACCAGTACGGCCTAACGGGTTGTATCGCATCGTCGAGACTCCATCATGGATTCGTGAATCGGGGAGTCGTACAGAGTACTGCAGTTGGCCGGTTTCGACAGGGCGCGACACGCCTCATTGGTAGCCACCGAACGCTTTCCCCCGGCACAGCCGGCAAAAACCTGCCAGACTGATCGCTGATCTTCGTAACAGGGCGGCGCTTGCCGCCCTCTGGATATGGCACGCCGCGCCCCCACTTATGCCAGCATGACTTCGGCCTCGACATCCGCGACAGCCTTGTGCGCGCCCTCTGATTCTTCCAGCTTCGATCCGGCATCGCGGACCGCGCCCGACGCCACGTGGGGTCACGCTTCCAGGCCTCTAACGGCCGGCGCGCTGGATGACTTCCATCCCGCGGTCGCCGGCTGGTTCCTGAAGACCTTCCCCGCTCCCACCGACGCCCAGGCGGAGGCCTGGCCACAGATTCGCAGCGGGCGCTCAACGCTGGTCGCCGCGCCCACCGGTTCGGGCAAAACCCTCACCGCCTTCCTGTCCGCGCTCGACGAACTGGTCCAGCAGGGCCTCGCCAGCCACGGCGCCCTGCCCGACGAAACCCTGGTGGTCTACGTCTCGCCGCTCAAAGCGCTGTCCAACGACATCCGCATCAATCTGGAAGTGCCACTGCAGGGCATCGCCGCGGAACTCGACGCGCGCGGCCTGCCGCCGCTCGAAATCCGTACCGCCGTGCGCACCGGCGACACCACGCAGCAGGAGCGCAACGCCCTGAAAAAACGCGCGCCGCACATTCTCGTGACCACGCCGGAATCGCTGTACGTCCTGCTCGGTTCAGATTCCGGCCGCCGCATGCTGTCGACCGTGCGCACGGTGATCGTCGACGAAATTCATGCGCTCGCCGGCAGCAAACGCGGCAGTCACCTGGCGCTCAGCCTCGAACGGCTCGACGCGCTGTGCGAGCGGCGCTTGCCCCGGATTGGTCTGTCGGCGACGCAAAAACCCGTTAGCGCGGTCGCACGCTTTCTGGTGGGCGGCGCAAGCATCGAAAGCGCCATTCCCGCGGACTGCGCGATCGTCGACGTGGGCCACATCCGCGAACGCGATCTTGCGCTGGAAATTCCGCCGGTGCCGCTCGAAGCGGTGATGCCCAACGAAGTGTGGGAACGCGTATACGACCGGCTCGCCGAACTGGTCGCGATGCATCGCACCACGCTGATTTTCGTCAACACGCGCCGCATGGCCGAGCGCGCCGCGCGCCATCTGAGCGAGCGTCTGGGCAAGGACGTGGTCGCCGCGCATCACGGCAGTCTTGCCAAAGAGCATCGTTTCGACGCCGAGCAGCGTCTGAAACGCGGCGAGTTGCGGGTGCTGATCGCCACCGCCTCGCTGGAACTGGGTATCGACATCGGCGACGTCGATCTGGTTTGCCAGATGGGCTCGCCGCGCGCGATCGCGCCGTTCCTGCAGCGTGTGGGGCGCTCGGGCCACCATGTCGGCGGCATGCCGAAGGGCCGGCTGTTCCCGGCTTCGCGCGACGATCTGATCGAATGCGCGGCGCTGCTCGACTGCGTGCGGCGGGGCGAGCTCGACGCATTGCGGATTCCACGCGCGCCGCTCGACGTGCTTGCCCAACAGATCGTCGCCGAGATATCGAGCGCCGAATGGAGCGAAGACGCCCTCTTCGAGATGATGCGGCGGGCTGCCCCCTACGCAGACCTCGAACGGGAGCAATACGACGCCGTGCTGCGCATGCTGGCTGAAGGCTATACCAGCCGCAACGGCCCGCGCGGCGCCTATATTCATCGCGACGTGGTGAGCGGCACGTTGCGCAGCCGGCGTGGCGGCAAACTGGTTGCCGTGACGTCTGGCGGCACGATTCCCGAGAATGCCGACTATGCGGTGATCCTCGAACCGCAGGCGATCAATATCGGCACTGTCAACGAGGATTTCGCCGTCGAGAGTCTGGCCGGCGATGTGTTTCAACTCGGCAATGCGTCGTACCGGATTCTGCGCATCGAGAGCGGGCGCGTGAGAGTCGAGGACGCACAGGGGCAGCCGCCGAATATTCCGTTCTGGCTGGGTGAGGCGCCGGGGCGCAGCGATGAACTGTCGTTCGGCGTGGCGCGCTTGCGTGAGCAGATCGAGCGCCTGCTCGACGGGACGGCGGCCGACGCCGGCTCCATGGCCGCGCGCCTCCAGCGCGCAGTCGACTGGCTCGTCGACACCCTCGATCTCGACGAAGCCGCCGCTCGCCAGATCGCCGACTATCTCGCCCGGGCGCGCGCGGCGCTAAGCGTGCTGCCGACGCAAAACACGCTGGTCATGGAGCGCTTTTTCGACGAATCCGGCGGCACGCAACTGGTGATCCACGCGCCGTTCGGCAGCCGCGTGAACCGCGCGTGGGGTCTTGCGTTGCGCAAGCGCTTTTGCCGGACCTTCAACTTCGAACTGCAAGCCGCCGCCACCGAAGACGCGATCATCCTCTCGCTGACCGGCAGCCATTCGTTCGTACTCGACGAAGTGTGGCGTTATCTGCATTCGAACAGCGCCGAGCATCTGCTGATCCAGGCGCTGCTCGACGCGCCGCTGTTCGGCGTGCGCTGGCGCTGGAACGCGACCACCGCGCTCGGCCTGCCGCGTTATACCGGCGGACGCAAGACCCCGCCGCAATTGCAGCGCATGCGTAGCGAAGATTTACTGGCGAGCGTGTTTCCCGAGCAAGCCGCGTGCCTGGAGAACATCGTCGGCGAACGGGAGCTCCCGCGCCATCCGTTAGTGGACCAAACCGTCGACGACTGTCTGCACGAAGCGATGGACACTGAACGCTGGCTTGCTTTGCTGCGTCGTATCGAACAGGGCGACGTGCACCTGATCGCCCGCGATTTACCGGCGCCCTCGCCGCTTGCCGCCGAAATCCTCAACGCCAGGCCGTATGCCTTTCTCGACGACGCACCGATCGAGGAGCGCCGCACGCAAGCCGTGCTGAACCGGCGCTGGACCGATCCTGCCAGCGCCGACGACCTGGGTGCGCTCGACGCCGACGCCATCCACAGCGTGCGCGGCGAAGCATGGCCGCAGGTGCGCTCCGCCGACGAGATGCACGAAGCGTTGACGGGCCTCGCCTGCATCACCGGGACCGAAGCGCGCAACAATGAAGGCTGGCCGGCATGGCTCGCGCCGCTTGCCGAATCCGGCCGCGCAACCTGCCTGCGGATCGCCGCCGACGACACCCTGTGGCTGCCCGCCGAGCGCCTGACCTGTTTTCAGGCGCTCTATCCCGACGCCCCGTTCGAACCGCCGCTCACCGCACCGAAGGGCTTCACCGACGCCTGGAACACCGACGACGCCCTGCTCGACGTGCTGCGCGCCCGGCTGACCGGTTTCGGCCCGCTGCCGGTGTACGCGATTGCACAAGCGCTGCGGCTGCCCGTGGCATCCGTTGAGCAGACCTTGACGCGCCTCGAGGCGGAAGGTTACGTGATGCGTGGCCGGTTCTCGCCGGGCGCAAGCGAGGAAGAATGGTGCGAGCGTCATTTGCTTGCGCGGATACACCGTTACACGGTGAAACGCCTGCGACGCGAGATCGAGCCGGTGGAACGGCACGACTTCATGCGCTTTCTGTTCGAGTGGCAGCATTTGACGCCGGACACCCGTAGCGAGGGACGCGACGCTCTGGCCGCCGTGCTCGACCAGATGGAGGGCTTTCAGGCCGCGGCGGGCGCATGGGAAGAAGACATTCTGCCGGCGCGCGTGAAGGCGTACGCGAACACTTCGCTGGACGAACTATGCCGGGCCGGCAAGATCGTCTGGACCCGTCTGACCGAACGGGCGCGCGGTGCCGCGGGACCGGTGCGCAGCACGCCGATCGTGCTGTTGCCGCGTGCTCGGATACGCATATGGAGCGCGCTGATCGACCCCTCGAAGCAAGCGGAGCTATCGGCTCGCGCGCAGCGCGTCCACGAGACGTTATCGCAACATGGCGCGATGTTCTTCGACGAATTGCTGACCGAAGTCAGCGGTCTGCGCATGGAACTGGAGAACGCGTTAGGCGAACTGGTTGCAGCCGGCCTCGTGAATTCCGACAGTTTCGCCGGCTTGCGGGCGCTGTTGAAACCCGTCGCCAAACGCAGTGCCTATTCCGGCAGCCGGCGTGTCAGGTCGAGCGCATTGATCGGAGGAATGGACGACGCGGGACGCTGGGCGCTCGTCAACCGGCAAGCCGTTGCTGCCGCACCGGAAACCGCGCCCGCGCGCCGCCCGCAGTTCGCGCCCGAGATACTCGAACACGTCGCGATGACCTTGCTGCGCCGTTATGGCGTGGTGTTCTGGCGTTTGCTCGAACGCGAAGCCGAATGGCTGCCGCCGTGGCGGGATCTGTTGCGTGTGTTCCAACGCCTCGAAGCGCGCGGCACGGTTCGCGGCGGACGATTTGTGAATGGCCTCGCTGGCGAACAATTCGCGTTGCCGGAAGCAATTCCGTTATTGCGGGAAGTTCGTCGGCACGCGAACGACGGTGCCTACGTGTGTGTCGCCGCAAGCGACCCTTTGAATCTTGCCGGCACGTTGCTGGTCGGCGAACGGGTGCCTGCCGTGGCGGGAAATCGGCTTCTGTATCGGGACGGTGTTGTTATCGCGACACTGATTGCCGGTGCATTCTGGTTTGCCCCCGAAGTTGAAGCCATTCCCGCGCAACGGGAGCACGCGCGAAGCATGTTGGCCCGACGATTCTGAAGCGATTTTGATTCGGTTCTGAAACAATTTCTATGCGTTTTCAAGGACTTCGCACTCATGTGGGCCGAAACAAAAAATTAAAGACATGGACCATTCTGATCGTTAACGTTTTATAGGGCCGAACGCGAGTTGCTTCGCTACAATGAGGCCAGTCTTTAAGTATGATGAAGACAGTTTGCCGCCAATCCACCCTCATGGTGGGGCCCATCGGCACACCGCCCGGGGATCTCATGAACGACGACCAACACGATCAGGTGCTTTTTGCGCAGTTCGGCACAAGCAGCCCTTGCTGGCGTCTGTCGAACGACAGCAACGCATTGGAACTCACGCCCGTCAGCGGCGACGTGCCAGCCAATGTCGCGATTCCGCTGAATCCCCAACAGGCCTCGCAAATCCGCTGCCTCACCGGCATCACCTCGCATCTGATTCTCGACGTGCGGCTGTTCGGCGAACCGCTGCGCCTGCACCTCGTGGGTAAAAAACTCGCCAGCAATACGTGGGCAGGCACCGCTTCGGCCTACGACGATACGGAGTCAGTCGCGCGCGATCTGGTCCACGGTCTGTCGTTCGCCGAACAGGTCGTCTCCGAAGTCAATTCGGTGGTGGTGATCGTCGACAGGCACGGCCGAATACAGCGCTTCAATCGCCTTGCCGAGGAGCTCACCGGCGTCAAGGAAGAAGACATTGTCGGCCGCAACGTGTGGGCATTGTTCATGTCCACTGAATCGGGCGCGGCGTCGAGCCAGAACATCACGGGTTTCTTCAATCGCGGCGTCTCGTACGAAGTCGAGCGGCGCGTGAAAACCCTGCGCGGCGAACGGCTCTTTCTGTTTCGCAACAAGTTCGTTCACAGCGGCAGCGGTGTCGACGAACAGTTTCTGATCTGCTCGGGCACCGATATCACCGAAGAACGGCTCGCGCAGGATCGGCTCACTGAACTGGCGAACACCGATTCGCTCACCGGCCTCGCCAATCGCAACGCGATTCAGGACAAGATCCGCGACGCGATCGAAGAAGCGGGGTCAGGCGAATCCGTGGGCGTGCTGTTTCTCGATCTCGACAACTTCAAGAAGGTCAACGACCACTACGGCCACGTTTTCGGCGACCGGCTGATCTGCGACGTGTCGGCGGCCATCGGCACCTGCCTGAACGAAGGCGACGCGCTCGCGCGCCTCGGCGGCGACGAGTTCATCGTGCTCGCCGCGAAAGGCACCGCGCACGATCTCGAAGCCACCGCGCAGCGCATTCTCGAGCGCCTGCGCACGCCGTTCAGCCTGGGGCTCGTCGAGGTCTACACCGGCTGCTCGATCGGCATCGCGCTGCATCCTGAACACGGCGACAACCTCGAATCGCTGATCCGTTCCGCGGACACGGCAATGTACGTGGCCAAAGATGAAGGCAAGCGCACCTATCGCGTGTTCTCGCCGGACATGAACCGCAAGGTGGCCGAGTACATGTGGCTCGACACCAACTTGCGGCGCGGTCTCGAAGAGGGCCAATTGACGCTGCACTATCAGCCCAAGCTCACGCTCGCCACCGGCGCGGTGCAGGGCGCGGAGGCGTTGGTGCGCTGGAATTCGCCGGAGCGCGGCCAGATCATGCCGGCGGAATTCATCCGCTATGCGGAAGAATCCGGGCTGATCGGCGTGCTGGGCCGCTGGGTCATGGAAACGGCCGCGCGGCAAGCCGCCAAATGGAAGGCGGACGGCTATAACCTGCGCGTCGCGATCAACGTGTCGGCACGGCAACTGGTCGATACCGCCGTGGTCCGGCATTTCAGCGAAGCGCTGCAGCGCGCGGGTCTCGATCCATGCCTGATCGACCTGGAACTCACCGAGAGCTGTCTGATCGAGGACGAAGCGGCAGCGATCGATCTGATCACACAGTTCCGCCAGCTCGGCGCCCAGGTTCACCTGGACGACTTCGGCACCGGTTATTCGTCGCTTTCGCAGTTGGGCCGCATTCCGCTCGACGTCATCAAGCTCGACCGCAGTTTCGTCCGCTCGATCAATGCCGACACCAAAGCTCAGGCCCTGGTGCGCTCGATGGTCGTGGTCGCGCAGGAATTGAATTTCAAGGTGGTCGCCGAAGGCATCGAAACCGAATCCGAAGAGATGTTCATGAAGGGACTGGGCGTCGAGTATGTGCAGGGCTTCCTGTACGGTCAACCCATGCCGGTCGCGGAGTTCGAACGCTGGTTGCAGGATAGACAGAAGCTCAGACTGATTGCCTGAGCTTCCGCACGCCCCGCGCCCCACAGGAAGTCCCCCGCGCCGACAGAAGTCCCCTTGCAGAATTGGCGTGTCGCGCCCGCTGCGGGTCGATGTCGTCGGGACCGGATCGATTCAGGCGAAATTGGCCGCACTGGAGGCCGTCTGGCGCAAATTTGAATTACGGCGGTTTTGCAACATCACCAGCCGCTCCATGAAGGCGAGGTCCTTCTCCTCGATCATGAAGGCTGCGTCCACCCAGTCCTCGGTAATTTCCATCAGCTCGGCGCGCGAGAGTTGCAACACGCGCTGGCGTGCCCGCAGCATCGCGCGGATGCCGTTCATCTTCGGCCTGAGCGTGTCGATGAACGTGCGCGTCGCCATATAGGCGTCGCCCGGCTCGAACAGATGATCGACGAGACCCTTGCCGAAGTGCCACTCCGCGGTGTGTGATTCGCCCACGCCGATCAACTCCTCGGCCAGACGCATGCCCACCTTGCGCGCGACCAGCGAATAGCCGCCCATGCCCGGGAACAGGTTGAATGCGATCTCCGGAAAGCCCATGCGCGCATCGTTCTGCGCCAGCACGAAATGATGCGCGAGGGCCGCCTCAAATCCCCCACCCAGCGCGGTACCCTCCACCATCGCGATCGAAATCGCCCCCGTGTCGAAGCCGCGCGCCGCCGCGTGCACGCAATCGACACAGGCCCGCGCGTACGACATCAGCGCCTGACGCTTGCCCGAGCGGATCGAGTCGGCAAAGAAATCGAGGTCGCCCCCGACGTTGAACATGGTTGGAATCAGCGAGCCTGTCACCCAGAAATCGATCGGCAAGCCCGATTCTCGCGCTGCCTGCGCGAGCCCCAGAATGTCATGCACCAGATCGAGATTGAAACAGGGACGCGGTTGTGCCCGCAGCATCATCCACATGATGTTGCGGCCTTCTTCATAGTAAGCCGAGATTTGCGACAAATTACCGGCCTCGAGGAACGGGCGGCAGGCGTGATGGTTATGCAGATTCATTTTGAATGGTCCTTTAAGGTTAAACATTGGCATTGCAATGCGAGCCTAAAGCAGACCGGAATCGGATGGGAGCGGGGTAACCAACAGATGAATGCAACCCGCGCTTGAAACCCCGCCGGGCGGCGCTCTGGGGGGAAGCAAAAGACACGGGGGAAAGATGCGCGGGCGCAAACGCTTGCGCACCGAAAATGGGCGAAATTAAGCCTGGATTGGACAGTCGGCCGCAATAAATTAGCGAACGAACAAAGCCTGAATTTCGTGCCGGATTTGAAAGAAAAAGAAATGGCTTTCGATTAGGTAATGCAATCGAAAATAGTGTTTGCGGAGATTTGCTTTCTGATTTGTGGTCCAGCAGACGGACTATTCAATCCGCATAATAAAACGCGGGCGCCTTATAGCGCCCGCTGATTTGCCCGCAACGTTATTGCAAGAAAGGTGAAGGCAAAGCGCTCATCAAGGCGCTGCTGCGATCACCTGCGCAACGGCCGCCGTCAGTTTCTTGCCGTACGGCACGTGCAGGAACTCGTTCGGTCCGTGTGCGTTCGACTTCGGCCCGAGCACGCCACACACCATGAACTGCGACTTCGGGAAGCCCGACTTCAACACGTTCATCAACGGAATCGTGCCGCCCTGCCCCATGTAGGCCACGTCCGCGCCGTAGTGCGCGCGCGACGCGTCATTAAGCGCGGTGGCGAGCCACGGGGCAAGATCGGGCGCGCTCCAGCCGCTCGCCGCACCGGCATCGGGCTTGAACGTGACCTTGGCGTTATAGGGCGGATCGAATTCGAGCAGCGCCTTCAGTTCGGCGACGGCCTTTTCCGCTTCGATCATCGGCGGCAGGCGCAGCGAGAGCTTGAACGCCGTGCGCGGACGCAGCACGTTGCCGGCATCGGCGAGCGCGGGCAAGCCGGCTGCGCCAGTTACCGACAGCGAGGGACGCCATGTCGAATTGAGCAGCGCTTCTTGCGGATTGGTGGTGGTGGGCAGCACCTGACGGCCGTCCTGGCCGCAGGCCCACGGCAACTTCTTCCAGACGTCGTCGCCGAGAATCTGCGCGGTCGCTTCCGCTTCGCGCAACCGCTCTGCCGGGATCTGAACGTGAAAACCCTTCGGCAGCAAGGTGCCGTTGGCGGAGTCTTCGAGACGGTCGAACAGTTGCCGCATGATGCGGAAGCTCGACGGCGCAATGCCGCCGTAACCGCCTGAGTGAATCCCTTCGTCGAGCACCTGGACTTCGAGGTCGCCGGCCACCAGCCCGCGCAGCGACGTGGTGAGCCACAGTTGATCGTAATTGCCCGCCCCCGAGTCGAGACACACGACGAGACCGACTTTGCCGAGCCGTTCGCGCAATGCGTCGACGTACGGCAGCAGATCGTAGCTCCCCGATTCCTCGCAGGTTTCGATCAAACCGACACAGCGCGGACGCTCGATGCCTTGCGCGTCCAGCGCGGCCAGCGCCGTGAGGCTCGCGTAGATCGCGTAGCCGTCGTCGGCGCCACCGCGGCCGTACAGCTTGCCGTCTTCGAGCTTCGGTGTCCACGGGCCGAGGTCGTTGCGCCAGCCGTCGAATTCAGGCTGCTTGTCGAGATGGCCGTACAGCACGATGGTTTCGTCGCTGCCCGAGCGAGTCGCGGCGGTTTCGAAGAAGATCACCGGCGTGCGGCCCGGCAAGCGGATCACTTCAAGTTTCAGGCCGCGCACGGGTTGCTGCTCGGCCCATTGCGCCGCGTCGGTGATCACGCGCTCGAGATAGCCGTGCTTGACCCACTCGGGATCGAACGCCGGACTTTTGGCCGGCACCGCGATGTAGTCCGTGAGCGCAGGCACGATTTCGTCGTTCCATTTGCGGTCTACGAATTCGCGTAGCGTGTCCTGGTTGATGCGCTGAGTCTGCTGGGTCGTATCGTCGGAGATCATGGTGGGGTCCGTGGCGGATCTGGTCGGTCGAAACCTGCATGATAGTCCTGATGCGCGATGCGCTGAACCCCTCGGCGCGCTTGCAAGCACACGGCCGGCGTTCACGGCGGCACTGCGCAAAACAGACAATCGCGCGACAATCGCTGCATATGTCGTGTGCTGGGGAGGCAGACTATGACTATGGGTGGCAACGTCGTAGTTCAGATCATCGCCGCGGTGCTCGCGCTGGCGCTGTATTTTCTGCCGAGTATTCTCGCGGACCGGCGCAAGCGCCATGACGTGCTGACGCTGGCGCTCTTCAATGCGTGTCTCGGCTGGACGGGCTTTGGCTGGCTGCTCGCGCTCTACTGGTCGTTACAGCCGAACCCGCCGAAAAACGTGGCCGGCGAAGTCGTGCAGGCGCGGAAGATCTTGGGGATGCGGGCCTTTTCTTCGGCGCTTATGATGCGCGTACAAAGGCGCGCTGCGGCGCGTGAGCGCGGGGAAAAATAACCGGTGACGCAACAGATGACGCGTCAGGCCGCCCGGCCCATTTTGCGCCACACCACAGAACCAGCAGGAATCGAACGTGGCTCGACCCGCACGCTCTCGTGCGCGAACATCTCGCGGCGCAGTTCGCCATGTTCGTCGAACCACTCGCAAATCAGCCAGTCGCCAGGATTGAGCGCCACTGGTCCCGAGTAGGTCACGGTCATGCGCGAACCGCCTTCTTTCAACGTGACGACGTCACCAACGTTGAAGCGGGCGGATGGCAGTGTTTCAAATGCATCAATGGTAGCGGTCAGCATATTCAGTCCCCCGGAACCCGTTGAGCGGAATTAAGTTATCGCCTGGTGCCTTGCAACATCGAACTACCGAAGGAAAACTCCAAAAAGTTTGCCAAGATTAACAATCTGAATTAATCACGGCAAGTGCTTTTTATTGATACCGTTTTCATCGGAGCGGGAATAGGTTTTTCCTCGCCGGGCACCAAGGAAAAACTGGTAAAAACCCTCAAAGCCATGCCAGTCAGCCATCCTGGCAATGCTACCCGGCAGCAAGAATTACTCTGGAAAACCCGAATCGCAAGTAGGAAATGCGCATTGCATTCGTCATATTTAATGCGGAGCTAACAAACCGATTCAGCTTTATTCCAATCACCCTAAACCCGGAATTACCAGTGAACAAAAAACCAGCCGGTAAATATCGAGCCGCGAACCGGACCTGGCTCAACGGCATAAAAGCCCGCGGCGGCTTCCGTTGAAAACGATTTCCGGCTCGTTATTTTCAAACCGGCTGTGCGCTGCGGCGCAATGCGAACTGTTGATGCCGCACCAGCAGCACGCTCAAGCCGATACACACGAACATCAGGCACGCGTTGATCGCGAGGCTGTACTGGAACGCTTGCGCATAGGCGCCCGGCGTCTCGCGGCCGCCGATCACTCCGAAAAACGCGCCGCTGATGGCCGCAGTGCCGAACGCCGAGCCGATCTGCAGCGTCGACGACACGACGCCCGAAGCGAGCCCCGCCTTCTCCGGGACAACTTCCTGCAGCACGATGCGCATGATCGACGGCAGCAGCAGGCCGTGACCGACGCCCGCGCACACCAGTCCGCAATAGAACAGCAGATCCGGGGTGGCGGCGTGGGTGGCGGACCAGCCGGTGACGGTGAAACCGACGGTCATCATCGAGAAGCCGAGCGCCAGCACATGGCCGCCGATGCGCTTGACCACCGCGGGCGACGTCAGCGGCCCGACCACGAAGCCGATCGCGAACGGCATGATGGCCATGCCTGAGGCAAGCGGCGTCCAGTGCAGACCGGTTTGCAGGAAGATCCCGTAGGTCAGGAAAAACGCGCTGTTGCAGTAGAACAGAAACGCGAGCACGAGACCCAGTGCGAAAGCCGGGTTGCGGAACAATTGCAGGTCGACCAGCGGATGGCCGCCGCCGCGTTCGACACGCCGCTCGGTCGCCACGAATAGCGCGAACACGGGCACGGCCAGCGCGAACATCACGAAAGTCCACACGGGCCACCCCGCTTCACGGCCGTGCGTCATCGGATAGATGACCAGCAGCAGCACCATCGACAGTAGCGCGACGCCCTTCAGGTCGATGCCGGTTTGCGTGGCCGGTTGATTTTCCGGCACGAACTTCCATGTGCCGATGAAGGCCACGATGCCGATCGGAATGTTGATGAGAAAGATGATGCGCCAGTCGAGCCCGAACGGGTGATAGGTGATCAGCGCACCGCCGCCCAGTTGGCCGACGATCGACGACAGTCCGAATACGAAACCGTAGAGGCTCATCACCTTGGTCTGCTGGTGCAACGGCACGACCGCGCGAATGGTCGCGAGCACTTGTGGCGCCATGACCGCGGCTGCGATGCCCTGCACGATCCGCGAGATCACCAGCATGTGACCGCTGGTGGCAAAGCCGCACAGCGCGGAGGCGACCACGAATGCCGCCATCCCCGTCATGAACATGCGACGCCGGCCGAACAGGTCGCCGAGGCGCCCGCCGGTGATCAGCAGCACGGCATAAGCGGATGCGTAGGCGGACACCACGAGTTGCAGTTGCGCGTCGGTGGCGTTCAGGCCGGTGTGAATCGACGGTAGCGCGAGGTTGACGATGAAATAGTCGAGTGGCGCGAGGAAGGCGCCCACGAACAGCACGGCGAGCGCGAGTCCCGGGCGCTCGAAGCCGGCCGCAGCCTTCCCGGCGGTTGCCGCCGCGCGAGCGGCCACCGCACTGGCGGCCACCGCATTGGCGGCCACCGCACCTGCGCCGGGGCAGACTGCAACGGCACCCCCTTCCGCACCGACTAGTGCCGCCGAAGCGGGCTTAATAGCGTCTCTATTCATGACCGCTCGTTCAAGAAATAGGTAAAAAAATTAGACGAGCGCACGCATGGCGACGTCCACGATCCCGATCAGCGCATCCTCAGTGTGGGCGACTCGGCCCAGCACTCGCAGCCCTTGCATCACGCACAGCAGGAAATCGCCGACGGCTTTTTCGTCAAGCGTGGAATTGAAGGCGCCGCTCGCCTGCCCGCGAATCACCGCTGCCGCCAGCAGGGTCGCCATACGGCGTTGAATTGCCGCGACGCGCGTACGCAGTGTCTCGTCGTCGCGCGGCATTTCCAGCGTAGTGTTGGTGATGAAGCAACTGCGCTCGCCGGACAGCGCGCAAGCCACCCGGGCGTAATGCAGCAAGGCGTTGCGCAGCGCCTCGTCCGCCGGCACCGGTGCGTTCAGCCGCTCGGCCAGCCGCGCAACCGAGCCTTCCGCATAATGATCCAGCGCGGCGAGCATGATGCCGTGCTTGTCGCCGAAGACGCCGTACAGACTGCCGCGCAGCAGGCCGGTGGCCTTGCAAAGGTCGTCGATCGAGGTGGCGTGGTAGCCGTGATGCCAGAACACCTGGCTCGCGCTCGCCAGAACCGTGTCCGTATCGAACTCGCGAGGACGCCCCCGGGCGGCCTCGCCGCCTTTTTTCACGGATTGCTTCCAGTTGCCAGATTGCGTCATGGAACGGATATTATGACTAACCGTTCAAGAAAGCAAGGCGAGATTGGGCCTCGATACTGTCCGGCAAAAACTCACGCGCCCACTTCGCGACGCGGAAACAGGCCGGTGGACATCAAGATCACCCGCCCGTGTGCTCGCCCCACTTCTGCGCGGCGGCGGTGAAGAGCTGGTTGATCTCATTGCCGCTGGCGGCCTCTTTCGTGTAGTTGAAGGTGCCGTGATCACGCATTTCGTGCGCCGCGCGAAGAAACGCGCCCAACGCCGCGCGCGCCAGCGAACCGCCCACACTGACACGCCGTACGCCCAGCGAGCGCAGATCGTCAAAACTGAGCAGCACGCCCTGCAACCCCATCAGCACATTGACCGGCCGCTGGAGTGCGCCGACCACCGCGGCGATCTCTTCGCGCGTCTTGAGGCCAGGCGCGTAAAGCACATCCGCCCCGGCCTCCTCATAAGCCTGCAAACGCCGGATCGTATCGTCCAGATCGGGCCGGCCCACCAGATAGTTCTCGGCTCGCGCCGTCAGCGTGAATGGAAACGGCAAGGTGCGCGCCGCAACGACGGCCGCGCGTACGCGCTCCACCGCGGCTTCGAACGGGTAAATCGGTTCGTCGGCGCGGCCGGTGGCGTCCTCGATCGAACCGCCAACGACGCCCGCAGCCGCGGCTTGCATGATGGTTTCGGCGCAGTCTTCCGGCGTATCGCCGAACCCATTTTCCAGATCGGCGCTGACCGGCAGATCCGTCGCCGCCGCGATTTCGGCGAGGTGCGTCATCATCTGTGCGCGGCCAATGGAGTTATCCGGCAGGCCGCGCGAAAACGCGTAGCCCGCGCTGCTGGTGGCGAGCGCCTTGAAACCAGCCAGCGCGAGCAGGCGCGCGGAGCCGATGTCCCACGGATTCGGGATGATGAAGGCTTCGCCGGCTGCGTGATATGAGTGGAATTGCCGTGCTTTTTCGGTTTGCGTTGTCATTGACGGTCCCATCAAAAACGGCGACCGGCGTTTCGCACCCAAGCGCGGCCGGATCGTCGTCATCTTCGTTAGATTGCAAATGAGTGAAACGAACAGAAAACGGTAGCCGGCAGCCGGACTCCCTACCCCTGCCTGCCGGTCCTGCATGCGTCTCTAGTGCTCAAACCGCGGCACGAACGGCGGCACACACCACGGCACACATCGCACGCTCAGGTTTCGAGCTTCGCGTCCATCGTGATGGCGGCGTTCAGCACCTTGGACACCGGACAGCCCGCCTTGGCATCCGCGGTGGCCTTTTCGAACGCGGCCTGGTCGCCGCCGGGGATTTTCACGGCCACATCGAGATGCACCGCGGTAATCGAAAAACCGCCGCCGTCCTTGTCGAGCGTGACGGTTGCCGTGGTGCCGATCCGTTCAGGCGTGATGCCGGCCTTGCCCAGTTCCGCCGACAGCGCCATCGAGAAGCAACCGGCGTGCGCGGCCGCAATCAGCTCTTCGGGATTCGTGCCGATGCCGTCCGCGAAGCGTGTGGAAAACGAGTATTGGGTTTCCTTCAGGACGCCGCTGTCGGTGGAAATCGAGCCTTTGCCGTTCTGCAGGCCGCCTTGCCAGACTGCTGATGCCTTGCGCTTCATTGCTCTCTCCTGTTTGTGCCCTGCTTCGTGCCGCTCCTCAACCCTACGTGATGCCGCCCGCAACGGTCCAGCCCGGATTTTCGTGGGATCGGCATCGGTCGCGAGTCGCCCAGGAGGACTTCCTTCGGGGCGTGCCGCGCGGCGCGAGAGGCGCGGGCGTGGACCGAACTTCATCATAGGCGCTTCCGTGTGCCAGTGTCGTGACGACGCCGGCCTAAGGATTGCGGCCTACGGATTGCGGCTTACAGTTCGCGGATTGCGCAGCGCATTGGAAGGCACGGCGCCGCCGCGGCGAAGATCGCGGCGGCGGTGCTTTTTAGCGGAGGTGTGGAGATGGAGGTAAAAAACGGTACAACCGCTACTCGGCGAACGGCAATTGCTCCTGCCCCACGGCCCGCATGTCGAACACATTCAGCGTCATTGCCACCAGAGCGTAGTAACCGAGCAAACCGACCAGGTTGATCACCACCTGATGGCCAAAGCGCGCGACTGCCTTCGCATAGGTGGCATCCGAGACGCGCTTCGTGTCGTAGAGTTCGCTCGCGAAGTCGTGAATCAAGGCGTCATCGGCATTCGCGAAGGACGGCCGATGCCCCTGGCGGATTGTCTCGGCATCCGCTTCGGCCACGCCCGCTTCCAGGGCAATCGGATAGTGGATGTACCACTCGGCCTGCGCCTGCCACCGTGCCGCGGTCACCAGAATCGCCAGCTCCGAGAGGCGTAGCGGCAAGCCGGTGCGATAGCGGCAGAACGCGCCGAGCCGTTGCGCCTGCTGCGCCAACTCCGGACTATGGATCCAGCCCAGAAACGGTCCGTTCAGGTTGCCACGCGGGCCCGACAGGATTTCGTCGAGCACGGCCTTCTGTTCGGGCGTGGCATCGGACAGTTCGAAGTGAGGCAAACGCTCGGTCATCGCAAATCTCGCAGGAATGGAAAGGGTGTCAGATGGCGGCCAGTGCGCCTTCGATGGCGTCGGTCAGACGGCTAACGATCTCGTCGATGTCGCGCGCGGTGCAGATAAACGGCGGCGCCAGCAGCACATGATCGCCGATCTTGCCGTCGACCGTGCCGCCCATCGGGTACACCATCAACCCACGCGAGAACGCTTCTCGCCGGATCGCAGCGTGCAGTTTCAGCTCGGCGTCGAACGGCGTTCTGGTCGCCCGGTCCCGAACCAGTTCGACGCCGACAAAGAGGCCTCGCCCACGGACGTCGCCGATATGCGGATGCTGCGCATAGTGCTCACGCAGCCGGCCACGCAACTGCTCGCCACGCGCCAGGACGTTCGGCAGCAGCCGATCGTCGGCGATCACGCGCTGCACCTCGAGCGCCGCAGCGCAGGCGGTGGCATGGCCGATATACGTATGTCCGTGCTGAAAGAAACCCGAGCCGCCGACAATCGTCTGGTAAATGCGGTCGCTGACCAGCGTCGCGCCGATCGGCTGATAGCCGGCGCCGAGCCCCTTGGCGATGGTCAGCAGGTCCGGCGCGACGCCGTCTTCCTCGCATGCGTACAGGTAGCCCGTGCGACCCATGCCGGACATGATTTCGTCGAGGATCAGCAGCACGCCGTAGCGATCGCACACCGCGCGGATCTTGCGGAAATACTCGCGCACCGGCGGCACGGCGCCGGCCGTCGCGCCCACCACCGTTTCGGCGACGAATGCGGCCACCGTGTCGGCGCCGAGTTCAAGAATCTTCTGTGCAAGTTCATCCGCGAGACGCTGCGCGAACTGCTCTTCGGTCTCGTCGGCGCGTTGTTCGCGATAGGCGTAACACGGACTCACGTGATGCGCTTCGATCAGGATCGGCAGGAACGGCTCGCGCCGCCACGCATTGCCGCCGATCGCCAGCGCCCCCAGCGTATTGCCGTGATAGCTCTGGCGTCGCGCGATGAAGTGACGGCGTTGCAACTCGCCCTTCTCGACGAAGTACTGCCGCGCCAGTTTCAACGCCGCCTCGATCGCTTCCGAGCCGCCCGACACGAAATACACGTGTTCGAGCCCTTGTGGTGCGCTCGCCACCAGACGCTCGGCGAGTTCTTCCGCAACCTGGGTCGTGAAGAACGACGTGTGCGCATATGGCAATTGCTGCGCCTGCCGCTTGATCGCGTCGATCACGCGCTGATTGCTATGGCCGAGGCACGAGACGGCTGCGCCGCCCGAGGCGTCGATGTAACGCTTGCCGGTGGAATCGATGATTTCGATGCCGTCGCCGGCAACAGCCGCTGGCAGGGACTGCTTAGGCGAGCGATGGAATACGGTGGACATGGTTTCCTTTTCCTTTGTATGGGCGACGGCTGCTCAGGCGCTAGGCTGCGCGGGCCGCTCGCATGCGATGGCTGTGTCGAATGCGCATTGACCCTGTCGATAGACTGTCATCGAAACACTGTCGCTGCCGATGTCGAACAGCGCCGTGGCAAGCGTGTTTTCGTCGTCGGGGTCGAGCGGGTCGTCGCGGTAGATCGGCAAGCCCTCGGGCGCGCGATCCTGCAACACGCCGAGCAAGGCAGCTTGATTGATTGGACCGGAGCGCGTGCTCAACAGATGGTCGACGCGAGCCTGCCGGTCACGTGAAGAACCCGTGACGATTTGCGCCTCGGCTTCGCAACCGGGATGAATCAGATGATTAGCGTGGCCGGCGATAGTGGAGACCGTCTGCACG
Organism: Paraburkholderia fungorum; assembly: GCF_046026025.1. Taxonomy (GTDB): domain Bacteria; phylum Pseudomonadota; class Gammaproteobacteria; order Burkholderiales; family Burkholderiaceae; genus Paraburkholderia; species Paraburkholderia fungorum_E. The sequence continues at coordinate 46,575 of NZ_JAQQFL010000011.1, forward strand.
GAACATCGCTGCGCGCTTGCTTCGATGCTCAAAAGACGCTCGTCGCCCGCACAGCCGAGCGTGTGATGAAAACCGCTCGCAGCCGGAGTGCCGCGCAGAATGCGCAGCGCCTCGTCGAGCGAAGCCGCATCGAGCACCGCGCGCGCGAGAATCATTCGCGGCACGCCGCTTGCGGGGACGCGAATCCGCAGATTGTTGATGGCTTGAACGAGTCCGGCGCGAGTGGCCGCGAAGGTGTGCCCCGGCAGCGATCCTGGGTAATAGAAGCTCACAAAGCCGGGCTTGCCGGCGGGCTGAACCTCGACTAGCGCGCAACGCTCGCGCAAATACGGATCGCCGTCTTCATTGTGGGCAATGAAACGCGCATGGCCTTCTACGGCGGCCAACGTCGTGCAACCGTCCGGCGCGTTGTGAATCAACTCACCGCGGCAATTCCACAGAAAAATGTCTTCCGCCGACCAACCCAGGCCTGCCGCCATGCCGTCGAGTTCGGTCAGCAGCGCCGGAAAATGTGCGCGGGCCGCATCGCGCAGTTGCTGCACGAACGGCTCGCCGCGCCAGCGCCGAACCGCCCGCCACGCACTGCTTTGTTCCATGTATTCGGTGAATACCGGTCTGGCGAGTTCGCCCAGCCGGTAGCCGATGTCATACGGCTCACCGTTCACCTGAAAGAGACTCAATTCCTGCTTCGACATCACGGCTCGCACCCATTCAACAATCGGTACGCATTTATACTTCTAAACAACATTTGTTGTCAAACGATGTGACGACGAAACAAACGCAGCGGCTCTGCTCCATGCGGCGGATACCTGTCTGACTCAGACGACGAACATCAAGGCACGTACGCGCCCTTGTCGTGCAGCGATTGCTCGGCAATACCGAGTTGCTCGACCGCGCCCGCCCCTTCCAGCGCGAGCAGATGCGCGACCAGCGATTCGGAAATCGCCGTGGCGGCCACCAGCGAAGGAAAGAACGACGGGCTTTCGTGCGAAAAGATCAGCACCTTGTCTGCGTTCAACGCGATCGGCGAGACCGCGCTGTCCGTGATCGCGATCAGCTTGCTGCCTTTTTCCAGCGCGGCCTCGGCTACGCGCGCCGCTTCGACTGAATACGGCGCGAAACTGATGACGATGGTGGCGCTGTCACGTTCCACCGTGCGCAGTTGCATCTCGAGCGTGCCGGCTTCGCCGTTGAGCAGCGACACCGACGGACGGAACAGCCGATAGCCGTACACCAGGCCGAACGCCACGGCATAACAGGAACGAAAGCCTGCAACATGCACATGCGGTGCACGCCGCAGCAGACGCGCCGCTTCCACGATCACGCGCCCGTTATGCGCCGCGGTGACTTCAAGGTTGTGCTGTTGCGCGACCAGCAGGTCGTTGGCCAGCGCATCTTTCGATTTGACGAGCGAGCGCGCGCGGCTGGTGAGCGGCTCGGGCCGCGTGCGCACGCGCGCGACGAACAGGTTGCGTAATTCGTTCCAGCCGGGAAAACCCAACTGCTGCGACAGGCGCACCAGCGAGGCCGGTTGCACCTGCGCCCGCTCGGCCACTTTGCGCATCGACGAGACCGCGACTTCGTCAGGATGGTCGAGCAGGAACGCCGCGCCCATCTGGAACTGCGGACTCAGTTCGGAGAAGCGCGCCCGGATCAGGGCGGCGAGCTGGTCAAAACTGTCTGGCATGCGAAGGTCCGGGTGAACGGCCGATAAGGATGACAACAAATGTTACCACCCGGTGCCTCGCAGCCAACAGAACTTCCAGCGTGCGCCTCATCCCTCGGGAAAGCACGTATCTACAGAAGCGCGACCACCCGCACGTCGCCCTGCTCGGCCGACGCGACCACCTTGTCGCCGATGCGCCGGAACGTGATCGACACCGACGAGTCGCCCACCTTCAGATCGCCGACTTCGAGCCAGTCGATGCCCTCGGGCAGCATGGGTTGCTCGATCACGACTTCGCGCCGCTCCGCGTCGATCGTGATGCCCAAACAGGCTTCGAGCATCATGAAGGGCGATCCCGCCGCCCACGCTTGCGGCAGACAGGCGACCGGATAGGCGGTAGGCGGCTCGCCGCGCCGCCGCGGGAAACCGCAGAACAGCTCGGGCAGGCGCATGTCGAAATTGACCGCCGCCTGGAATAGCGCCTGCAGCAGCCGCACGGCCGCCGCCTTGCCGCCATAGCGCGACAGGCCGCGTGCACAGAGCGCGTTGTCATGCGGCCAGACCGAGCCGTTGTGGTACGCCATCGGATTGAAGCGCGCCTGACTCGCGGCCAGCGTACGCACGCCCCAGCCGGTATGGAACAGCGTGGAGTCGAGCGCGCGCACCACCGCCTCGCCACGCTCGCGCGCGGGCAGACCGAAGGCCAGCAGGTGGCCCGCATTCGACGCCATGACGCGGCACAACTCGCCGTGACCGTCGAGCGCGATGCCGTAAAAGCCGGACTCTTCCATCCAGTACTTTTCTTCGACGCACTGACGGATTTTCTTCGCGCGTTCGCTGAACTGCTTTGCCTGATCGTGCAGGCCGCGCAGCTTGGCAAAGTGAGCCATCGTGTCGAATGCGGCGCTCGCATACGCCTGCACTTCGACGAGCGCGATAGGACCGTCGGGGAAACGGCCGTCCGCGTGGAAGACCGAATCGTGGCTGTCTTTCCAGCCTTGATTCGCGAGGCCGCCATCGGACTCGCGCTGGTAGTCCAGCAGACCATAGCGATTCTTGTCGCACACGCCCGCGACCCATTGCGCCGCGCGCTCCAGCGCAGGCCACAACTCGTCGATCAGCTCGAAGTCGTTCGTGCGTGTCGCATAGGCGCCGGCCAGCACGATGAACAGCGGCGTCGTGTCGACGCCGCCGTAGTACAGCGCGAACGGCACTTCACCGGTGGCGGCCATTTCGCCCTTGCGCATCTCGTGCATGATCTTGCCGGGCGCGGCATCGCGGAACGGCGAATTCTCGCGCGCCTGATGTTCGGCGAGAAAACGCAGCACACCCGCGGCCAGATTCGGCTGGAGCCACAGCGTTTGCAACGACGTGATGACGGCGTCGCGCCCGAACGGCGTCGAGAACCAGGGGATGCCGGCGTAGGGGTACGGCCCCGTGGCGAGATCGGTCGTCAGCAGACCGAGGTCGGCCAGCGACCGGTCGATCCACGCGTTGAACAGCGGATTGCTCGAACGCACGCGCGCCGTGACGCGGCGCCGTTCCCGCATCACCAGATGGGCGTCGACCAGGGCGGCGCGCACCGCAGCGCGCCCGACGCGCGGGCGCTCCGCGTCGATTTGCGACAGATGCGCTTCGCTCACCGCGTGCGTGGGTTGCGCGACGCCAGCGGCGGGCTTGTCGGCTTGCGGGACCACCTGCACCGCGACAGACAGATAGATCGATACGCAGGCTTGCGCGGGCAGCTTGACGGTGTAATCCGCGCGATCGGCGAAGAGCTTGTCTGGTTCCGGCGAGAAGGCGATCTGCACATTGCGCGCCACGTCATCGAGACCGATATAGCCGAGCAGCACCTCGCGGTTCTCGACGCGCGCCGGTTCGACACGGCCCTGTTTGTCGCGCTTGAGGCCGCGCACTTCGAACATGTCGCGGAAATCGCTGGCAAAGGAGATCGACAGCGGCACGACTGCATCGCTCGTGCCGTAGTTGGTGAGTTCGATGGCTTCGTTGAGCACGGTGCCCGAAAGCACGCGCACCCGTTCGACGTGGATCACGCCTTCGGGTGTACTGTCGCCGCCGAGCGGCGGCAGCGGGCGATTGGTCAGATGCGCGGTGAATGATGTGTTGTCGCTGCTGACGCTACCCGACAACAACGATGGCGCGCGGCCGCCGAAGGTGAGGCGCAATGCGGAGAGAACGCGGGTGTCGTTGACGAACAGGCCGTCGTCGTGGCCGGTGATATCGCCTAGGGGATCGTTGACGATGAAGGTGTCGCCAGACTTGAGCACATGCTGGGTGGCGCTCGCGACGTTGAGGTTTTCCGTCGGGATGAATGCGCCGTCCGGCTCGGGTTCGTGGTGATCGATTCCACCCGAGTGGGATAGGCCGCCGAGGGCTTCTGGCTGCTGCATCAGGGTCGCTCCTGTGATGGTCGCTTGCGCGGTTCGGTTGGCAGCCGGGGGCTGCTCGGTCGTTTCCGATTGTAGAAGGTCTGCACGTGTCAGATGAACTTATTACGTGGGAGTTTCGGGGTTTGTTTTTTTTGTTTGTCTGTGGGTGGGGGTCTGGTTGGCGTTTTGTTTGGCTGTTTGCCTGCGGTGGTGGGCTTTTCTTGGTCTGGGTTCTTGGGCCATTCGTTGATCTGGGTTCTTGGGCCTTTCCTTGATTTGATATTGGTCTATTAGCGTTCCCCCTGTGCGGGGGGGCACCTACTTTTCTTTGCCTGCCGCAAAGAAAAGTAGGCAAAAGAAAGCGGCTCACACCGCTAGTTCTTAAGCGGGTCCCCCGCACAGCCACGGTAGTGGTGCATCTGGAATCCGTGCCCTCGCACACTCCACGGCAGTGACAAGGCGCTCATTCGCTCCCACTCCGCACTGCGTGCGTCGCGGACGGGAATGCCAGGGAAACCAGGAGTTTCGGTTGGATGTGGTGGGTCGGCTTCGCCTCGGCGAGGCGCTCCCGCACTAATTGGCGAGCCCCGCACTTCAAATGAAATGTCGATGCGTTGCATTCGCTGCGCGGCCGCGGTTGTGCCGGCGACAACTTGGCAACGACAAGCCGCATTCGCTGCCGCGGTTATGCCTCCGGCGACAATGCAACGACGAGTCAGGGAACCAGGCAAACCGCGGGAGCGAACGCTTAGCGGGTGGTCTCACGAAGGATGGGGGGCACGAGCGCGAAAACGCAGCGGGGTGATTTTATGAACTGCGCGTCGGCGCGCGCAGCGCCGCCGGAAGTATGACTGCCTTGTCACCAGAGCGGAGTGTGCGAGAGCACAGATTCCAGATGCACCACTACCGTGGCTGCGCGGGGGACCCGCTTATGAGCTAGCGGTGTGAGCCGCTTTCTTTTGCCTACTTTTCTTTGCGGCAGGCAAAGAAAAGTAGGTGCCCCCCGCACAGGGGGAACGCTAATAGACCGATAAGAAATCAAGGAAAGGCCAACGAAACCATATCAAGGAAAGGCCAAAGAAACCAAACCAGAGAAAAGCCCAACGCCGCAGGCAAACAGCCAAACAGCCAAACAGCCAAACAAAACGCCGAGCAGGCCACTCCTTCTACCGCTGATCAAGCGCCCGAGCCTCGCGTTGACCCTCCCCAACAAACAATTGCCGCGGCCGCCCAATCTTCTGTTCCGGATCGGCGATCATCTCATTCCACTGCGCGATCCACCCCACCGTCCGGGCCATCGCGAAGATACACGTAAACATCGCAGTAGGAATCCCCAGCGCCCGCTGCACGATGCCAGAGTAAAAATCGACATTCGGATACAGCTTGCGCGAAACGAAGTATTCGTCTTCCAGAGCGATCTTCTCAAGCGCCATGGCAAGCTTGAACAGCGGGTCATCATGCAACCCCAACTCCTCCAGCACCTCATGACACGTCTCACGCATCAGCTTCGCGCGCGGATCGTAATTCTTGTAGACGCGGTGACCAAAACCCATCAACTTCACACCCGAATTCTTATCCTTCACCTTCGCGATGAACTCAGGAATATGGTCGACCGAACCAATCTCCTCCAGCATGTTCAAAGCCGCTTCGTTCGCACCGCCATGCGCCGGACCCCACAAACACGCAATGCCCGCTGCAATGCAGGCAAACGGATTGGCACCCGACGAACCCGCCAGCCGCACCGTCGAGGTCGACGCGTTCTGCTCGTGATCCGCATGCAAAATCAGAATGCGGTCCAGCGCACGAACCAGCACGTCGTTCACCTCGTACTCTTCCGCCGGATTGGCAAACATCATCCGCATGAAATTCGCGCTGTACGACAGGTCATTCTTCGGATAAACAAAAGGCTGACCCACGGTGTACTTGTACGCCATCGCAACCAGCGTCGGCAGCTTCGCGATCATGCGAATCGCGGATACGTCGCGGTGCTGCGGATTGCTGATGTCGAGCGAGTCGTGATAGAACGCCGACAGTGCACCAACCGCCGCCACCAGAATCGCCATCGGGTGCGCGTCACGGCGGAAACCGCGGAAGAAGAAATGCATCTGCTCGTGCACCATCGTGTGCTGCGTGACCGTGGTGACGAACTCTTCCTTCTGCTGCGCATTCGGTAATTCGCCTTTCAGCAGCAAATAACACGTTTCGAGGAAGTCGGCGTTTTGCGCCAGATTGTCGATCGGATAACCGCGATACAGCAGCTCGCCTTTGTCACCGTCGATATATGTGATTTCGGAATTGCAGGCGGCCGTGGACATGAAGCCCGGGTCGTACGTGAACTTGCCAGTCTGGCCGTACAGCTTGCGGATGTCGATGACGTCCGGACCGAGCGTGCCCTGGTAAATCGGCAAATCAATCGTTTGATCGCTGTCGGAAAAGCTCAGCGTTGCGTGTGTCTTCGAGTTCATCTACACGTTCCTTTTACTTTCACATCGCACACGTGCCGGCATGCTCGATCATCGGATCACCGCTTGGCATGCTCAGGCTCCGCTTCGCATTCTACGGTCCGAAAGGGCTTTGATTGCGACGATTGACCGCAACAATCCATCTCGACTGGCGCAACATTCATTGACTGAAAAATAAGCGCCATCGCCTGAAACGCGCAGCGATAAACGGTAAACACGCAGCCCGTGCAAATGTTGCACCCGCTCAACGGCGTTGCCAGCCAAATGAAAGTTAGCGCACTTACTGCAACAATGTTTTGCGGCAGTCAAGCTGCACAAGGCATGCTGCTCTGCCATACTGAATCCGTGTTTTGCTTCCCCTGCGAACACATCGCTGTCTTTGGCCCGCCGTCCTACGGCGGGCCTTTTTAATCAGCCAGAAGAACAGGAAGGACCAGATGAACGCCTCGCTCGAAATGCTGTTTCCGGATCACGTCCACAACGAAGACAACATCGTCACCGCACTGAATCACCAGGACATCGTCGTGGCGTTGTCGGCGGCACTGAAGACGCAAAACGTGGCGGTACTGCATATGCTTTACCCGCGCACCGACGCGCGCACCCATCACAGTCTCGACGCACTCGTGAATGTCCTGCACGGCCATGGTCTGCATGAAGTGGCTGATCTGATCGCGCAGGAAGCGCACTATCTGCTCTTCAAAGACCCCGTGAAGGCATGGAAAGCGTTCCACGAAATTCGCAACGACTCGCTCGCGATCGGCGTGCATCTGTATTACCACGGCCTCGTGGGCGAAGCCGCGGAACTCGCGCTCGATAAAGACGCGCATCGCAAGGCCTGAACGGCGTCCCGCGATCAACTGCAAGTGCGCCCCGCCCCTGCGGCGGGCACACAGCGCGTGGCGCGCGTCGATCAAACGTCCATTGAGCGAATGAATTCGTCGACGTAGCGATTAAACGCTGCCGGATGCGCGAGATTCATCCCGTGCGAAGCGCCACGCACCGTTTCGCGGCGCGAATCCGGCAGCCATGTTTGCAATGCCGTCGCCGTGCGGCGGAACATGTCGGGGCTCTTCTCACCGTCGATCAGGAGCACGGGACAGCGCACCTCGGCCGCCTGCTCGGGTACGTAAGCCGGCAACGGATCACGGAATTGACGCGCGAGCGTGTGGGCGTTGTCGGTCGCCATCCTGCGAAAACCCGGCGTACTCATCGCCCAGAAACCGGGCCGGCTCACCGAATCGACGAACAACTGCAAGCCCGCTTCCACCTCCCCCGTTTCGATCAGATGCGCGGCTTTCGCACGCAAGGCGTTGACGGTCTCCGGCAAACTCGCCGGCGGTCGGCCTGCAATCTGCAAAGGGCCACCGGGGTCGGCCAGCGTCAACGTGCGCACGTACTGCGGGTGACGCCGCGCGAAATGAAATGCCACGCAGCCGCCACGCGAATGGCCGACCACGTGCGCCGGCCCGGCGCCGAACCGATCGATGAATTCGGCCACGTCGTCCGCATGTTCGCTCCAGCTGAACGGCTGGTTGGGCTCGGTATCCGTCACCGGCCAGTAATGCGTGAGACTCACCGTGACGCAGCGGTATTGCTTCGACAAACCCGCCAATTGCGGTTGCCAATAGCGGTAATCGCACAGCGAGCCATGCACGAACAGCAGCAGTTCGCCCTCCCCGGCTTCCACATAGGGCATGCGCAGGCCGCTATGCAACTCGATAAAAGACGGGGATGCGGAAGAGGACGACGCGGAAACGGATTGATTCACAGGTGGGTCACAGACAGCGCGGCGACGGCTGAACCTGTCAGCGGCGACGGCTTGAAATGGATTCGAAGAAAACAGCGAGTTCGCATCCCTGAAATTGGGATACGGAGCGTATTGTCACACAGCCGTTGAAACCGCGCCGAGGCTCGTTCGAGCGACATGCCGCGGCGTGTGACGAATCAGATCACTCGTAGGCGCTATCGTCGAGTAAACCGGCGGCGACTGCCGCGCCCGCGCCTCGCACCGCGCAAGTGAGCGGTTCGTCAGCGACGCAGACTTCGAGCCCGAGTTCGTGGGTCAGGCGGCGGCCCAGATTGCCGAGCAGCGCGCCGCCGCCCGTCAATACGATGCCGCTGTGCGCGATATCGGTCACCAACTCGGCCGGCGCCGTTTCAAGCGCGCGTTTCACCGCACCGATCACCTGCCGCAGCGGACCCTCGATCGCATCGGCGATATCGTGGTTGCTCAACTGAACCGTGCGCGGCAAGCCGTCGTCGACGCTGCGCCCGGTTGCATTCATATGTTCGAGCGGCACGTCGCGCACGGCTGAACCGATACCCTTCTTGACGTGTTCGGCGGTTTGCTCGCCAAGCAACACGCCATACAGGTTGCGCACGTAACTGACGATTGCCATGTCGAAACTGTCGCCGCCTACGCGAACCGAGCCGCTATAGGCCAGGCCGCCGAGCGAGATCACACCGACTTCGGTCGTGCCCCCGCCAATATCGACCACCATCGAGCCGACCGCCTCCGATACCGGCAGGCCCGCACCGACCGCCGACGCCAGCGATTCGCCGATCAGACTGACCTTCCATGCGCCGGCCGCCACCGCGGCTTCCTTGATGGCCCGGCGCTCGACCTGGGTCGCGCCCGCCGGCACGCACAGGGTGAAAGCGGCACGACGGCTGAACAGCGGCCGCGGGCGCGCCATGTCGATGAATTGCCGGATCATCTGCTCGGCCGCGGAAAAATTGGCGATCACGCCGTGCCGCATCGGCCGCACGGCCTCGACGTTGGCCGGTGCACGGCCGAGCAGCTGGCGCGCTTCGGTGCCCACGGCCGCCACGCGTTTGTGCCCGGCGCCGGACTCTTTCTGGAAAGCCACGACGGACGGCTCGTTCAGCACGATGCCGCCATTGTCGGTATAGATAAGGGTATTGGCCGTGCCGAGGTCCACCGCCACAGAATGACGGAACAGTCGATCAAATATCGGGTAATGCGGCGTCGGTCTGGCCATAGGAAGGCTCTGATGTGTCGTTATCCGCCCTTGCTGGGCAGTCTGAAAATGCGCCCCCGGTTACCCGAACCGCTTGGCACGCCCAGGTGGGCGTTGCGCAATCCGCGCGGCGGAGGTGATTTTCATACCAATGAGCAGTTAACGGCAAGTAAATCAGAATCTTTAGGGCCACTTTTCAATTCGGGGCGAGTCAGTCGTGCAACAAACCGCCCAAACCATGCTCAAGAACCTGCTTGCCGAGCTCGACACCGTCCGCGTTAATCGTGTGACCAATGCCGGGCAAAGCGTAGGCATCGACCGTGTAGCCGGCGCTGCTGAATGCATCCGTGGCGTATTCCAGCTCCTGTACCGGGATCACTTCGTCTTCCTCGCCATGCACGAGTGTGAGCGGCGTGCCGTTGCGCGCGACGATCGTCGAGGCGAGCCGCCCCGAATACGCGACGACGGCGGCAGCACCTTCCGCGCTTGTCGCCACGTGGTGCATCGCCATGATCGAGCCCTGCGAGAAGCCGACCAGCGCAAGGCGATCGAAAGAAAGCTGCCAGTGGGCCAGTTCCGCCTCGAGCACGCGGCGCAACGCGGGATAGGCGGCAGCGACACGGGTCTCGCGATTACCCTCGTTGACATCGCGCAGGCTGAACCATTGGCGTCCGCCGAAGCCGCCGTCGAAGGCATCGGTACCGTCGAGCGAGGTGAACGCGACGTCCGGCAGGTTCTCGCTCCAGATGTCCGCGAGCGGCATCAGATCGCGCGCATTGCTGCCCACACCGTGCATCAGCACCACCAGCGCTCTCGCCGGCGTTGTCGCCGGCGCGCGCCGCCAGCCGTGTTCGAATTGCACCCATGCCATAGTCAAAGCCTCTCTCTATTCGCTGTACTTCCGGTTTGTGTTTCCGCACGCGCGGCCAATCAAGCGGCAACGTATGGTCCTGCGCGGCGCTTCAGCCGGGAGCATACGCCGCCGGACGGGTTTGCGCCGCCTGATCTGCGCGGCTCGACGACGCCAGAACGTGAATACAGGTATGCTTTTCTGAGCTTTCGTCCGGCCGCCCGCCTGACTGCCTGGGCAGCGCATAACGTCGTATCAAACATCCGTTGTACCGCAATCGGGAGAATCGTTTTGAGCCAGCCCTCTTCCGCGCCTGCGGCCACGCCACCCGCACCACCGCCACCGCTGCAAGGCGGCAAACTGGTTCTGGCGACCATCGCCGTCGCGCTCGCCACCTTCATGAACGTGCTCGACACGTCGATTGCGAACGTTGCGATTCCAACCATTTCGGGCAACCTTGGCGTCTCGGTCGATGAGGGCACGTGGGTCATCACGGTGTTCGCCGCGGCCAATGCCGTCTCGATTCCGCTGACCGGCTGGCTCACGCAACGCATCGGCCAGGTCAAGCTGTTCGTCGGCGCGATTCTGATGTTCGTGCTGGCTTCGTGGTTATGCGGCATTGCGCCCACGCTGCCGATCCTGCTGGTCGCGCGGGTGTTTCAGGGCGCGGTGGCCGGCCCGCTGATTCCGCTCTCGCAAGCGATCCTGCTCGGCTCGTATCCCAAGGAGAAATCGTCGACGGCGCTCGCTTTATGGGCCATGACGGCCACCGTCGGCCCGATTGCGGGCCCCGCGCTCGGCGGCTGGATCACGGATAGCTATAGCTGGTCGTGGATCTTCTACATCAATATTCCGGTTGGCATTTTCGCGGCCGGCGTCACCTGGATGATCTATCGCACGCGCGAATCGGCAACCCGCAAGCCGCCAATCGACGTGGTCGGGCTGGGCCTGCTGGTGACGTGGGTCGCGTCGCTGCAGATCATGCTCGACAAGGGCAAGGATCTCGACTGGTTCTCGTCGCCGGTGATTTCGATTCTCGGCATCACCGCGTTGATCAGTTTCGCGTTTTTCCTCGTGTGGGAGTTGACCGAGGAGCATCCGATCGTCGATTTGCGGCTCTTCAAGCAGCGCAATTTTCTCGGCGGCACGATTGCGATTTCAGTGGCGTACGGCGTGTTCTTCGGCAACCTGGTGCTGTTGCCACAGTGGATGCAGGAGTATCTGAACTACCGCTCCGTGGATGCCGGCCTCGTGACCGCGCCGCTCGGCATTTTCGCGGTGCTGCTCGCGCCGGTGATGGGCCGCGTGCTGCCGCGTTCGGACGCACGTATCATCGCGACCCTCGCGTTTATCGGCTTTGCGATCGTGTTTTATATGCGCTCGAAGTACGTGATCGAAATCGACACGTGGCACCTCGTGCTGCCCACGCTGCTGCAAGGCATTCCGATGGCGCTTTTCTTCGTGCCGCTGACGGCGATCATTCTGTCCGGACAGCCGCCGAACAAGATTCCGGCGGCCGCCGGCCTGTCGAATTTCGCGCGGGTGTTTTGCGGCGCGGTGGGCACGTCGATCGCCGGCAACGAGTGGAATAACCGCACGGTGCTGCACCATGCACGGCTCACCGAGCAGGCCAGCATCAACAATCCGCTATTCAACCAGCAGATCGACTCGACCCAGTCGCTGCTGCAGTTGAATCCGCAATCGGCGAACGCGCTGTTCGATTTCACGGTGAACACCCAGGCCGCGATGATGGGTCTGAACGACATCTTCTATGTATCGGCGATCATTTTTATTTTGATCATCCCGCTGATCTGGATTACAAAGCCGGCCAAGGGCGGTGGCGGACCGGGTGCAGCCGGCGCACACTGATTGTGCGGGAAGCGGCGCTGCCGTGCGTGCGGTCGCGCCGGCGCCCCTCGAATTCGCGCCAGGTTGCCAGTAGAATCGCGGCTCCAACGGTCCGAGCCCAATGAACTACGCCTCCATCCTCGAACAGATTCATCGCGATCTTCAGCCTTTTCTGGGCGCCGGCAAGGTCGCCGATTACATTCCCGAACTCGCGAACGTCCCGGCCGACAGTTTCGGCATGGCGATCGTCACTGCTTCGGGCGACGTGTTCCGTACCGGCGCCGCCGACACGCGCTTTTCCATTCAGAGTATTTCCAAGCTATTCGCCTGCACCCTCGCGTTCCGGCTGCTCGGCGACGATCTCTGGCAACGCGTGGGGCGCGAGCCGTCGGGCAACGCCTTCAATTCGCTGGTCCAGCTCGAAGCCGAACACGGCAAGCCGCGCAATCCGTTCATCAACGCGGGGGCACTGGTTGTCACCGACGTCTTGTGCCGCCGTTTCGTGCAGGCCGAAACCGCGCTGGTCGAATTCATGCGGCGGCTGACGGGCGAAATCAGCATCGACTACGATTCGCGCGTCGCCCAGTCGGAGTTGCAGCACGCCCACCGCAACCGCGCGATGGCGCATTTCATGGCGAGCTTCGGCAACATGGAGATGCCGCCGGAGGTGGTGGTCGACGCTTATTGCCGGCAGTGCGCGATTTCGATGAGCTGCGTCGAGCTGGCGAAGGCGGCGCTGTTTCTGACCAATCATGGCGTGGTGCCCACTACGGACGAACGGATTCTCGACACCAGCTCCGCAAAACGGCTTTCCGCGTTGATGCTGACCTGCGGCACCTATGACGCGGCAGGCGACTTTGTTTACCGGGTCGGCTTGCCGGCGAAAAGCGGCGTGGGCGGTGGGATCGTCGCGGTGCTGCCGGGCGAGATGGCTGTGTGCGTGTGGTCGCCCGGGCTCGACGGTAACGGGAATTCGCTGGCGGGGGTGTTGGCGCTGGAATGGTTGACGACTTACACGGGGCGGTCGATTTTTTGATCTGGATTTTTCCTTGGCCTGCTACCTGCAGGTGCATTCACGACCGCCTTGCTCATCAAGAAACGCGTTGAACGGCACGCTCGTGTGCCGTTCGTTCAAGCTGCAAGTTCGAAGCGAAATTTTTTCCCAAGCGCCGCAGCCGCGCTCGCCAACGTAGTCAACGTCAGGCTCGTATCAGTTTCATCCAGCAGTCGATTGAGTGCCGCGCGACTGGTCTTCATCTTTGCCGCCATTGCGGTCTTTGACAGATGCTGGGCTTTCATTTCCTGTTCAATCTGCCAGGCAATGACACGCTTCATCGCCGTAGCAGTGGCGTCTTCCAGCATCGCCTCTTCGGCCAGGAAGTCATCAAAATCACTGCCAATATGCTTGTTTGCCATGTTTAACTCCTTGGCCATCACTCATCCTAAAATTTACCTGGCGTTTCTCAACTGACGCAATCGGTCTTTTGCAAGATCCAGGTCTTCCTGCGGCGTAGCCTGAGACTTTTTGATGAATCCATGCAGCAGGGCAATATCGCCAGCCACCAAAGTGAACAGCACTCGCGCGATCCGCCGGGGAAGGTGAATACGAATTTCCCAGAGATCCTTGCCCATTTTGCGCACCAGCGGCATCCCAATAGGCCAGCCGATCTGTACGGTTTTTATGTCTTCACCAACAATCCTGCGATCTTCTGCACTGAGACTTTTAAGCCACTCCCGAACTGGCTCGTTACCTGCATCCGTCCGAAAAAATTTAACAGCAAGGACAACTTGAACCGTCTTTGACATCGCGACTGCTCAGAAGAATTGACATCTATTGAATGCTTTGATCGTACCAACATTGGTACGAATTGGCAACAAGCAGAAATATGCGTCCCGCGGGTGAACGATGTTCGGACAATGCGTTTCCCCTTTCGCCAACGCGCGCTGCCGCGACTCACCCCATACGCTCGATAGTCCTACGTATAGCGCCGCCGCCCTCCAATCCCGGCCGCGCGGCGCCCCAGGCTCGATTGCGCCAGGATCTCAACGATTAAGCACCCAATCGCCGCCGTTGCCGTTATTGGCTACGCACAACCGGGCAATTGCGGGAAGTTCGTTTTCACGCCCTGCCCATTTGTAACACCACCTTCCGGCACCCCACATCGCAAAAATAAGTTTGACAAACTATCTTTAGATATATATCTTACGATGCATCTTAAGACACAAACGGAGTACCCAAGATGCGTCATCACCATCGGTTTTCCCGTTCGCGTGGCGCGGACGACGGTTTCTTCGCCGGGCATGACCGCCCGTCCCTGCGTGAGCTTTGGCATGCGTTCGCCCGTCATTACGAGCGTGGCGAAGAAGGTTCCGACCGCCGTCACGGCGGTCGCGGCGACTGGCATGAGTTTCAGGGCGACGAGCGTGGCCGTGGCGGCCGCCACGAATTTCATGGCGGCGAACGCGGCCATGGCCGTCATGGCGAGCGCGGCGAAGGCCGCCGCGACCACGACGGCTACCGCTTCGCCCGCTTCGGCTACGACCGCTTCTCGCTTCACGCACTGTGGCACGCGATCGGCCGTGATCACGAGCATCGCGGCGGCGGTCGTGGCGGACGCTTCGGTGGTGGTTCAGGCGGCTTCGGCGGCGGCCCGGGCGGCTTCGGCGGCGACGGCGACGGTTTTCCGCGCGGCCGCAAATTCAGCTCCGAAGACCTGCAATTGCTGCTGCTCTCGATGATCGACGCCCAGCCGAGCCACGGCTACGAACTGATCAAAGCGCTCGAAACGCGCTCGAACGGTTTCTATAGCCCGAGCCCGGGCATGGTCTACCCGGCGCTCACGTATCTGGAAGAACTCGGCTACGTGACCGTGCAACTCGAAGGCAACCGCAAGCGCTACGAACTGTCGGAAACGGGCCGCGAGTACCTGAACGCCAATCGCGACCGCGTCGAATTGATGCTCGCCAAACTGTCGCACATCGCCCGCAAGATGGACTCCGTGCGCCGCGCGTTTGCCGGCGAGGAACAGGCCGACGTTAGCGAAGGCGGCTGGTTGCCGGAACTGAGCCAGGCGCGCCGCGCGCTGAAGCACGCGCTCCTACGCCGCGACAACGTGCCGGCCGACGAGCAGCGCCGCATCGCCGCCATCCTGATGCGCGCGGTCAATGAAATCGAAGGCGAAGGCACCCCCGGCAGCGACGAAGCCAGCGGCGAGACGACCGTTTGAGATCGCGCCACCCGGCACTCGCGCGTGAAGGCGCCCATGCTCGCCTTCGCGCGCCAATTCAACTACGAGGAATGACACCCTTATGCTGACAAATGACAATCGCGCCGATCTGGCAGTCCATCGCGTACGGCATCCGCTGAAGTTCCGTCTGTTGCAGGTCAAGCAAGTCCACGCGCTGAACCCGCATCTGATTCGCGTCACCTTCACCGGCGAGGATCTGCACGACTTCGTGTCCGCTTCGTTCGACGACCACATCAAAGTGTTCTTCCCCGAACCCGGCGCCGACAAACCGGTGTTGCCGGAAGCCGGTCCTGACGGTCCCGTGTTTCCCGCCGGCCAGCCGCGGCCGATCGCCCGCGATTTCACGCCGCGCCGCTTCGATGCCGAGGCGCGCGAACTGGACATCGAATTCGCCATGCACGAGGCCGGTCCGGCTGCAACGTGGGCGGCGCAAGCCAAAGCGGGTCAGTACCTCGGAATTGGCGGCCCGCGCGGCTCGCTGGTGATTCCGACCGGCTTCGACTGGCATCTGCTGATCGGCGACGACACCGCATTGCCGGCCATTGCCCGCCGCCTTGAAGAACTGCCGGCCGGCGCACGCGTCGCGGCGGTGATCGAAGTGGCCGATCCGTCGGCACAGATCGAATTCGCGACGCAGGCCGAGTTGCATATGGTCTGGCGCCATCGCAGCGAATCGGCCTATCGCGGCGAGGCGTTGCTGCAGGCCGTACGCGAAATCTACTTGCCGGACGATGGCGAAGGCTACGTATGGGCCGCCGGCGAATCCGCGACGATGCGTGCGGTGCGCTATCACCTGTGCACGGAGCGCGGCGTCGACAAGTCGCGCATTCGCGCGGCCAGCTACTGGAAACAAGGTGCCGAAGCGGTACACGAATCGCTCGACGATTGACCGTCCATCGCGTGCGCGCAGCGACGTGCGTGCGTACGTCGGTCAAACCGAGTGAGCCGAGCGAGCTGTCTGGGCTACGGGAAATTCGATCGCGGGAGATACGCAGGCCGTGGCGGATGCATGACCCGCATCGTCCCTATGAGCATCGCCCGATGCGTGGGCCGCCGGCAGCGGTGAGCTTCGAACCAATAGACAAGGAATTGACTGATGTACTCAATTAGCACCAGACACGAGCGCCGATTACTGTGGCTGCTTGCGCTGACCCAGTTCACCATCATCATGGACTTCATGGTGATGATGCCGCTCGGCCCGCAGATCATGCACTCGTTCAGCATCACACCGGCTGCGTTTGCAACGGCCGTATCCGCGTATTCGTGGTGTTCCGGGTTGTCGGGCTTATTCGCGGCGACCTATATCGACCGTTTCGACCGGCGCCGTTTGTTGCTGACCGTCTATGCGTTGTTCGCGCTGTCGAATCTGGCGTGCGCGTTGGCGACCAGCTTTCCCCTTCTGCTTGCCGCGCGCGCATTTGCCGGCATTACGGGGGGCGTGTTGGGCTCGGTGATCATGGCGATCGTCGGCGACGTGATCCCGGTGCAACGCCGCGGCGCGGCGACGGGGACGATCATGACGGCCTTTTCATTGGCCGCGATTGCCGGCGTCCCGGCTGGCGTGATGCTGGGCGCGCACTTCAACTGGGCCGCGCCGTTCTACTTGCTGGTGGTGCTGTCGCTGGTCGTCTGGATTGCTGGCTGGCGACTGGTGCCTTCGCTTGCCGAGCACCTGAGCCGCCGTCAGCCGGCGCTTGGCGAGGTGCTGCCTGATTTGTGGCGACTCCTGAGCAACCCACGGCATATGAATGCGTTTGCGCTGACGTTCATGATGATGATCGCGCATATGCTGGTGATCCCTTTTATCTCACCGGTACTGGTTGCCAATCACGGCGTGGCGCCGGCGCAATTGTCCTGGTTATACATGGCGGGTGGCGCGGCAACGTTCTTCACATCGCGCCGGGTGGGCAGGCTTGCTGACCGGTTTGGCACGCAGCGCGTCTTCCGGATTGCGGCGCTCCTGTCGTTTCTACCCGTCCTGTTCGTAACGCATCTGCCGGACTTGCCGTTCTACGCACTGGTCATGTTTTTCCCATTCTTCATGGTGCTAATGTCCGCGCGCATGATACCAATGCAAGCACTGCTGACAACTGTCCCGGAGCCCACGCGCCGAGGCGCTTTTCTTAGCGCCAATAGTGCACTGCAAGCCTTGGGCACGGGGAGCGGCGCATGGATTGGTGGTCTTATGCTGAGCAACTCACCAACCGGCCAGATCGTGGGATATGGAACGGTCGGCTGGGCAGCGGTCGCCGTCGCGCTGATTGGGGTGTTCTGGGTATCACGAGTACACGGGGCGCAAAGCGCACCACCGCCGACCCGCGTCTTGGGAGGCACCACAGTAGGAGAAGGTTAAAGTAAGGAGTAAGGAGTAAGGAGTAACGAGAAAGGAGCAACGCGCCCCCCTCCGGAACGACCGCATCGGCGCGCGCAGCGCCGCCGGAAGAATGACTGCTGTGTCACAGACGCGGAGTGTGCGGGAACACAGATTCCAGATGCACCACTACCGCGGCTGTGCGGGGGACCCGCTTAAGAGCTGGCGGTGTGAGCCGCTTTCTCTTGCTTACTTCTCTTTGCGGCCGGCAAAGAGAAGTAAGTGCCGCCCCGCACAGGGGCAACACTAATAGACCGATAACAAATCAAGGAGAGGCCAAAGAAGCCAGAACACAGAAAAAAACCCCCGAATCAACCGCGCCAGCCGCCAGGCCCTCAACCTTCTTCCACCCCCAACCCCGCCAACGGATGAGTCTCCCGCTTCCACGGCGAAGCCAAAAAATGCCTCACCCGTTCCGGCCGCACCTCCGCGAGCGTCGCGGGCGCCCACCGACTCTTACGATCCTTGTCGATCAACTGAGCCCGCACGCCTTCGCAGAAATCACCCTCCTCGATCACCCGCCTGACGATACCCAACTCCATCCGGAAGCACTCAGCCAAGGTCATCTGCCGCCCACGCAGCAAAGCCTCGCGCGTAACATACAGCATCGTGGGCGAATGCCCGACCATGGCGTCATAAGCCGACTGCAACCACTGCCTCACTTCGCGCGGCGGTTCCCGCTCCAGATCGTGTCGCAACGTCGCGACGATCCGCTCGACGCTCGAACGCCGGTCGAAATGCCTCAGCATCAACGGGGTAAACGAACCCAACGCAGCGTGCGGAACGATGTTGCACGGCGGTTCAAACACCCCGCGCAAGCCAGTCATCAGGTCGCCGGCGTGCGACATGCGCTGCAGGCGCTCTTCAAAAGTCCCAAGCCACTCGGCCGGCACGCAAAGATCGGCCAGTTGCAGGCGCAGCGCATCGGCGCCGGATAAGGTCGCGCCGGTGAGCCCAACGTAGAGTTCGACCTCGGCCGGCATCACACTCAGAAAACGCGTCGCGCCGACGTCGGGCAGAAAGCCGATGCGCGTCTCCGGCATCGCGATCTTGCTCCGCTCCGTGACGATGCGCAGCCGCGCCCCCTGGCCGAGCCCCATGCCACCGCCCATCGAAATACCGTCGAGCAAGGCGACTACCGGCTTCGGAAACGTGTGCAGCGCGTAGTCGAGCCGGTATTCATCGACGAAAAACGCCAGCCACCGGCTGTCGCCATTCTTCGCGAGCCGGTGCACCTCGCGCACGTCGCCGCCGGCGCAAAAACCCTTGGCGCCCGCACCCTTCAGCACAAGGGCCACGATGCCGTCATCGGTACGGCAATGTTCGACCAGTACGGCAAGCTCGCGCACCATCGCATGCGACAGCGCATTGAGCGCGGCAGGCCGGTTCAGCGTGATGATCGCCACGCGGTTGACCACGCGAAACAGAATCTCCCGTTCCGCTTCGACGCTCGTATCGGTGGCGACGCTCTGCAAAGCGCTCATCGACGAGTCTCCTGCCCGACGTTGGCGACCTGCCCGGCGTTCCCTGCAGACTCAGCCTGCGTCACCTGCCAGCGTGGTGCACGTTTCTCGAGAAACGCGTTGACGCCTTCGCGCTGATCGGCGCCGTCGAACAGATCGACAAAGCGTTCTCGCTCCACCGCGAGAGCCGCCGTGCGCGGCACGCCGTTACGGCCCTGGTGAATCAGCATTTTGCTAAAACCAACGGCCTGCGGGCTCAATGTTGCGACACGCGCCGCCATGGTCAGCGCGGCCTCGCGTGCGGCGCCCTTTTCCACCACTTCTTCGACGAGACCGATGCGCAACGCGGTCGCCGCATCGACCCGTTTGCCGGTCAGGATCATCCGCTTGGCCCAGCCTTCACCCACCAGCCACGGCAAGGTCTGCGTCCCGCAGCCGCAGGGCAGCAAGCCCACCGCCGTTTCGGGCAGCGCCATCACGGCATGCTGTTCGGCGATGCGGATATCGCAGGCCAGCGCGCATTCGAGCCCACCGCCCATGGCATAACCGTTGATCGCCGCGATCACCGCCGGCCGCGCGTTCTGCAAGGTCTCGAACGCCGAGCCGAAGCGCGTCGCCGCCGTGCGCGCGACCTCGCGATTGCCGTCGGCGAACGTGTTCAGGTCGGCGCCCGCGCTGAAAAACTTGGGGCCTTCGCCCGTGATCACGATGGCTCGCACACGCGCTTCGTCATTCAGACGTTCGACGGTCTGCTGCAACATCAGCAAGCCGTCCGGCGTGAATGCATTCGCGGGCGGCCGCTTGAGCGTCAGCAGCGCAACGGCGCCGTCGTGGGCGTAGTCGAGTTCGATCATGACGCGCTCCCGTCCTTGCCGTCGTCGCTGTCCTTGCGATAGAGCTTGATCACCGCGGAAAAGTCCAGACGTCCCGCGCCCTTCGTGCTCATCGTTTGATAGAGCTGTTGAGCCAAAGCGCCGAGATACACCGGCTGACGCGCGAATTTCGCGGCGTCGGTGGCAAGGCCCAAATCCTTGAGCATCAGATCGGTGCCGAACCCGCCGGTATAACCGCGCGTGGACGGCGCGGTTTCGATCACGCCGGGCATCGGATTATACGTGTCGGAACTCCAGCAGCGGCCTGTCGAGGTATTGATGATGCTGCCCAGCACTTTCGTGTCGATGCCGAGCGCCTCGCCCAGCGACATCGCCTCGGCCACGCCTGCCATCGTGATGCCGAGCACGAGGTTGTTGCAGATCTTCGCGACCTGGCCCGTGCCGGTGTCGCCGCAATGCACGATGTTCTTGCCCATCGCCGAGAGCACCGGTTTGACCTGCTCATACGCGCTTGCGCTGCCGCCGACCATGAAGGTCAGCGTGCCCGCCGCCGCGCCGCCGGTGCCGCCCGAGACAGGTGCGTCGACGAAGGTGTTGCCGCGTTGCGCGGCCAGTTCGGCAAACGCCTTCACGCTGGCCGGGTCGATGGTGCTCGAGTCGATGATCGTCACGCCTTTCGCGATTCCCGCGAGCACGCCGTCATCAGCGCTCAGCACGCTGCGCACGTGCGCGGCCGCGGGCAGCATCGTGATCACACATTCGACGCCGGTCACCGCCGCTTTCGGAGAAGCCGCCGCGGTGGCGCCCGCGTCGACGAGCGCCTGCACCGCTTGTGCGCTGAGGTCGAATACGTTGACCGCGTGCCCCGCCTTGAGCAGGTTGAGCGCCATCGGCGCGCCCATGTTGCCGAGTCCGATAAAGCCTATTTTCATGGTGTCGTCTCTCATTCCATGCAAAGCAGTAGACCTGAGCGATCAGCGCAGGCTGATGGTCGTGTTGACGCCGTCGTTGACGGTGTTGTCGTCGAACCAGCGGGCGGTGACGGTTTTGGTCTGCGTGTAGAACTGCACGACCTGTTTGCCGTACGGCCCGAGGTCGCCGAGTTTCGAGCCGCGCGAGCCGGTAAAGCTGAAGAACGGCACCGGCACGGGAATCGGAATATTGATGCCGACCTGGCCAATATCGATCTCGCTCTGGAACTTGCGCGCCGCCGCGCCGCTTTGCGTGAAGAGGCCCACGCCGTTGCCGAACGGATTGCGGTTGACGAGCGCGATCGCGTCGTCGAGCGTGGCTGCATGCAGCACCACCAGTACCGGGCCGAAGATTTCCTGACGGTAGATCTCCATGTCAGTGGTGACATCGGCAAAGACCGTCGGGCCGATAAAGTTGCCTTGCTCATAGCCCGGCACTTTCGCGTCGCGGCCGTCGAGCGCGAGCGTTGCGCCTTCTTTCACGCCCTTTTCGATCAGGCCGAGAACGCGCTGCTTCGCGGCGCGCGAGACCAACGGGCCGATGTCCGTATTCGGTTCGTTACCGGCATTGACCTTCAACGTCTTCGCCTTCGCGACCAGATCGGGCAGCCACTGCTGCGCGGCACCAACCAGCACGACCACCGAGGTGGCCATACAACGCTGTCCCGCGGCGCCAAACCCTGCGCCCGCCAGCGCATTCAAGGTCTGCTCACGGTTCGCATCGGGCAGCACCACGGCGTGGTTCTTTGCACCCATCATCGATTGCACGCGCTTGCCGTGTTCGCTGCCGAGGCGATAAACATGCGTGCCCACCGCCGTCGAGCCGACGAAGGAAATCGCCTTCACGAGATCGTGCGTGCAGAGCCCGTCGACGACCTCCTTGCCGCCATGCACGACATTCAGCACACCCTTCGGCACACCGGCTTCGAGCGCCAGTTCGACGAGTTGCATCGTCGATAGCGGGTCCTGCTCGGACGGCTTCAGCACGAACGTATTGCCGCAGACGATCGCCATTGGGAACATCCACAGCGGGATCATCGCGGGGAAATTGAACGGTGTGATGCCGGCGCATACGCCGATCGGCTGACGCAGTGTGTACGTATCCACGCCGCCGGCGACGTTCTCGGCGAATTCGCCCTGCTGCAAGGTGCCGATCGAGCAGGCGTGCTCCACGACTTCGAGCCCGCGGAAGATATCGCCTTCCGCGTCGGGAATCGTCTTGCCCTGCTCGGCGCTCAGGGTCCTGGCGATGCGCGGCGAATGCTCGCGAATCAGCGCCTGGAACTTCAGCATGATGCGCATGCGCGCGCCGACCGGCGTGTCCTTCCACGTCCTGAACGCAGCGTGTGCCGCCTGGATCGCTTCGTTCACTTCATCGGCGGTGGCGAACGGCACGCGTGCGAGCACCTCTTGCGTGGCCGGGTTGACGATGTCGCGCCATTCGGCGGTTTTGGATTCGACAAACTCACCGTTAATCAACAACTTGACGGTGGGAACCGGGTTCGAAACGATTGCGTTCATGCTGGAACTCCTGGGCAGTGGCCGTATCAGTGGCTGTCTATGGCCGAACAATGACTGGGATTAAAAAATCAACGCAGATCCGGGAAGTCCTCTTCCCAGTACTCGCCGGGCAGGCGCGCGGGCTCGGCCTCGCGCTCCATTTCGCGGCGCCTCAATTCGACGCGGCGGATCTTGCCGGAGATGGTTTTCGGTAATTCACTGAATTGCAGACGGCGAATCCGTTTGTACGGTGCAAGCTTTTCGCGCGAGAACGCGAAGACCGCGCGTGCGAGTTCAGGGCCGGCTTCATAGCCCTGACGCACGGTGACGAACGCCTTGGGCACCGACAGGCGCAGCGCGTCGGCACTCGGCACCACGGCGGCCTCGCCGATCGCTTCGTGCTCGATCAGCACGCTTTCGAGTTCGAACGGGCTGAGCCGGTAGTCGGACGATTTGAAGACGTCATCGGCGCGGCCGACGTAGACGTAGTAGCCGTCATCGCGGCGCAACGCGACGTCGGACGTATGGTAGAAACCGTTGCGCATGGCTTGCGCGGTGGCGTTGGCGTTGTTCGCGTAGCCGGTCATCAAACCGAGCGGGCGTTCGGCCAGCGGCAGCGAGATTTCGCCTTCAGTGGCGGGTTGATCGTCGGCATCGAGGAGTTCAATCCGGTAACCCGGCAGCGCCCGGCCCATCGACCCAGCCACCACCGGTTGCCCCGGCGGGTTGCCGATCTGGCAGGTCGTTTCGGTCTGGCCGAAACCGTCGCGAATCGTGATTCCCCACGCGTGCTTGACGCGCTCGATGATCTCCGGATTCAACGGCTCGCCTGCGCCGACGATCTCACGCAGTTTCACCGGATAGTCGGTGAGATGCTCCTGCACCAGCATGCGCCAGACCGTGGGCGGCGCGCACAGCGTGGTGACGTTGAAACGCACCAGCACGTCGAGCGTGTCTTTCGGCACGAAACGCGGGAAGTTGTAGACGAACACACAGGCCTGCGCATTCCATGGCGCGTAGAAGCAACTCCACGCGTGCTTGGCCCAGCCCGGCGAGCTGATGTTCCAGTGAATATCGTTCGGCTGCAGACCGATCCAGTACATGGTCGACAGATGGCCGATCGGGTAGCTCTGGTGCGTGTGCTCGACCAGCTTGGGCTTGGACGTGGTGCCCGACGTGAAGTACAGCAGCAGGGGATCGGTGGAACGCGTGACGCCTTCGGGCGTAAATTGCGGCGCTGCGTCATAGGCTGCGGCAAGGTCGACCCAGCCCTCGCGTGGCGTGCCGACGGAGATGCGTGTGAGCGGCACGTCGAGCGCATCGAACTTGGCCAGCTCCGCGCTATCCACAACCACGAATTGCGCGCCACCGATCTGCACGCGGTCGCGTACGTCGTCGGCGGAAAGCTGGGTGGTGGCCGGCAGCACGATCGCGCCAAGCTTCATGGCCGCGAGCATCACGTCCCACAGTTCGACGCGGTTCGGCAGCATCAGCAGTAAGCGGTCGCCGCGCCCCACGCCGAGACCGCGCAGGAAGTTCGCCATGCGCGACGAGCGCTCCGACATCTGCGCGTACGAGAGACGCACGCCGTTACTGGCCAGATCGTCGACGATCCACAGCGCCGGGTTGTCGTTGTCTCGCGCGATCACGTCGAAGTAGTCGAGCGCCCAGTTGAACTCGCCCGGCGCCGGCCACGCGAATTCGCGGTAGGCGCGGTCGTAATCGGTTCGGTGGCGCAGTAACAGGTCACGCGCTTCGAGAAAGCCCTTCGCTACAGTCATCGTCGTCTCCAGGTGGCGCGCTATGCGCTCTGCTTTTTAGCTTCTACGTGTTGCCCGGCTCACAGCCTATTTTGCGCTCAAACACCGTTTGATTCGCGTTTAGAGCTGGCGCGCAATCACCATCCGCTGCACTTCACTCGTTCCTTCGTAAATCTGCGTGATGCGGGCGTCGCGATAGTGGCGCTCCACCGCGTAGTCCTCGAGATAACCATAGCCGCCGTGAATCTGGATGGCTTTCGAGCAGACGTCCTCGGCGATTTCCGAGGCGAACAGCTTGGCTTGCGATGCCTCGGATAAACATGGCAGGCCTGCCGTGCGCAGCCGCGCCGCGTGATGCACAAGTAGACGCGCGGCGTTCAGACGGGTCGTCATATCGGCGAGCATGTTGGCGATGGTCTGGTGGTCTTTCAGCGCCTTGCCGAACTGCACGCGTTCGTTCGCGTAGCGGCGCGCGGCGTCGAACGCGGCGCGTGCTATGCCGACCGCTTGCGCCGCGATACCGATGCGGCCGCCCTCGAGATTCGACAACGCGATGCGCAGGCCTTCGCCCGGTTCGCCGAGCAGATTGGCTTCGGGCACCGCGCAATCGTCGAACGAGATGGGACAGGTGTCCGATGCGCGAATCCCGAGCTTATGTTCTGGTTTGCCGACGTTGAAGCCCGGCGTATCGGTCGGCACGATGAAGGCCGACAGGCCACGCTTGCCGCGCTCAGGATCGGTGACGGCAAACACGATCGCGATATCGGCGCGCGCCCCGTTGGTCACGAACTGCTTGCTGCCGTTGAGCACCCATTTGCCGTCGCTGAGCACAGCGCGGGTGCGCAGATTGTTCGCCTCGGAGCCGGCTTGCGGTTCGGTCAGGCAGAACGCGCCGATGGTACGCCCGGTGGCGAGATCCTTCAGATAGCGGTCTTTTTGTATGTCGGTGCCGTAGTTCAGGATCGGCCCGCAGCCGACCGAGTTGTGCACGCTCATCAGCGTCGCGCAGGAAGCGCAGCCCGCCGCGATCTCTTCGATCGCGAGCGCATAGGCCACGTAGTCGGTATAGGAGCCGTCCCACTCGGACGGCACGATCATGCCGAGAAAACCCAACTCGCCCATTTGCGTGACGACTTCCGCCGGCAGTCTCGCCTCGCGATCCCACTGGGCGGCGTGCGGCGCAAGGCGCTCAGTGGCGAAATCGCGGGCTGCGTCGCGGATCATCCGCTGTTCGTCGGTGTAGAAGCTGTCCATGGCTCGATCCTGTTATGTGCATCGAATCGCGGCGGCGAGGCGCTATGTCGTCCTCCGCAACGCGTGGCGGGCGTAGTCTGCCTCGCCGTGGTGTCTCCGGACGCTGCGTTCCGCGATCGATTCAGTTCAAGTGTAGGCAAGCCGCCGGACAGGTTCGATGCTCAGCCCGATCATTCTGTTTGAGCGCATTTGCCATGCCGGTATCATGTAAGACCGGATCAGCCCAATTTTTCAAGGGTTTAGCAGGTCACCCCAAGGAAAATGTTGAGCGCGTTTGCCAGACAGTGATGAAAACCATGAAGAACTTCAAAAGCGATCGGGGCACCGTTTCCGTCAGCCTGGTCGAAGAGGCCCTGGCGTTGGCGCGGGCACGCGGTTTCGATGCGCTGCCGCTTGCCGAAGCCGCCGGCATTGCGGCAACCCTGCTGGCGTCGCCGAAAAGCCGGGTCTCGTCGGCGCAGTACGGCGCGTTGTGGGCCGGCATCGCCCGCGCGCTGGACGACGAATTCTTCGGCCAGGACTCGCATCGCATGAAAAGCGGCAGCTTCATCGCAATGACACAGATGGCGCTCGGCGCGCGTAACGGCGCGCAAGCGCTCGCGCGGGCGGTTCGCTTCATGCGCTTCGTGCTGGACGATCTTGGCGCGCAGATCGACACGGATGCGCAGCGCGTGCGGCTGCGGTATGTCGAACGCGAAGGCGCGAGGCCGCCCGCCATGTTCGCCTACGCGACCTATTTCATCCTCGTCTACGGCCTGTTGTGCTGGCTGGTGGGGCGGCGCATTCCGCTCATCGAGGCGCGCTTTCGCTGCCCCGAGCCGCCCGCCGCGCATGAGTACCGCCTGATGTTCTGCGACGACATGGCGTTCGATCAGGCCGAGTCGTATGTCGACCTCTCGCCTGCGTTTCTCGATCTGCCGGTGATCCAGACCGCCCAGTCGGCGAAGCCGTTTCTGCGCGATGCGCCCGGCAGCTTCATCGTCAAGTACCGCAATCCCGGCTCGCTCACCGCACGGGTGCGCAAGATGCTGCGCGCGCTGCCGATGGCCGGCTGGCCCGCCGCCGACCAGATGGCGCTGCGCCTGAACGTCGCCGAAGCGACGATGCGGCGGCATCTGAAGCAGGAAGGCTATACGTATCAGTCGATCAAGGACGACTTGCGGCGCGACATCGCAATCGGTGAGTTGCAGGACAGCGGGCGCACGATCGCCGACATCGCCGCCGCCGTGGGTTTTGCCGAGCCGAGCGCGTTTCATCGCGCGTTTCGCAAGTGGACCGGCATGCGGCCGGGCGACTACCGGCCGGCGCATGCGGATTTCACGCGTCGCACGGAATCGGACTAAGCTGTAAGGAGCAGGCCAGCCTTTTTGGGGTAGCGGCCCGCGCTGGCCGATACCCGTCGGCATGGCGCGGCAGCCGTCAGCGATGAGCACGTATCCGCGTCTCCCGTTCCGGCAGTCTGGTTCGCGCGCCGCGCTTATCCGTGGCGGCGTCGTGGGCCGGTTGATGCGCGGCATAACCGCGTTCGGCGTCCTGTTGACGCTCGGGTTCGCGTTGTGCGAAAACGCGCCGCCGGCCTGGGCCGCGGAAGGCGCCATCGCGCCGAATAGCGTGATCGTGATCCCCGTGAATGGCGCGATCAGTCCGGCCAGCGCAGACTTCATCGTACGCAGCCTGCAGCGCGCCGCCGACAGCCGCGCGCAACTCGCCGTGTTGCAACTCGATACGCCCGGCGGGCTGGATACGTCGATGCGGCAGATCATCAAGGCGATTCTCGGTTCGCCCGTGCCGGTCGCCACGTTTATCGCCCCAAGTGGCGCTCGCGCCGCGAGCGCCGGCACCTATATCGTCTACGCCAGCCATATTGCGGCGATGGCGCCAGGCACCAATCTCGGCGCGGCGACGCCGATCCAGATGGGTATCGGCGGTGCGGAACCGCCCGCAGGCGGCGGTATGCCGGCCCTGCCTGGCGGCGGAGCCGGCACGGGCACGGGCGGACAACAGAACGGACCCGGCGCGCCCGCCTCACCCAGCCCGGCGAACTCGCCGAACGTGGCAAGCGCGGCCACCTCGGCTAGCGCCGCCCTGCCGCTCGACACCCAATCCACCGAAATGCGCAAGCAGGTCCACGACGCGGCCGCCTATATCCGTGGCCTCGCCCAGATGCGCGGACGCAATGCCGACTGGGCCGAGCGCGCCGTGCGCGAAGCCGTCAGCCTGTCGGCCGGCGAAGCCCTCGCGCAGCACGTGGTCGATCTGAATGCGCGCGACATTCCCGATCTGCTGCGCCAGTTGAACGGCCGCACGATCAGCACGAGCCGGGGCGACGTCAGGCTCAGCACCGCCAACGCACCGGTCGTCACGCTCGAAGCCGACTGGCGCAGCCAGTTCCTCGCGGTCATCACCGATCCGAACGTCGCGCTGATGCTGCTGATGATCGGCATGTACGGCCTTTTCTTCGAGTTCGCCAATCCGGGCTTCGTGCTGCCGGGCGTGGTGGGCGCCATCAGTTTGCTGATGGGGCTGTTCGCGATGCAGATGCTGCCGGTCAACTACGTCGGGCTCGGCCTGATCTTTCTCGGCATCGCGTTTCTGATCGGCGAGGCGTTTCTGCCAACCTTCGGCTCGCTCGGCTTCGGCGGCGTGGTCGCCTTCGTGATCGGCGCGCTGATGCTGATCGATACCGACGTGCCCGGCTACGGCATTCCGCTGCCCCTGATCGCGGCGGTGGTCGTGTTCAGCGTCGTATTCGTGTTCGGGGTGTCGAGGCTCGCGTTGCGGGCGCGGCGCCGGCCCGTGGTGACCGGCTCGGAAGGGCTGATCGGCAGTCTCGGGGTCGTGCTCGACGGAGGCCTCACGCCGGACGGCGGCGCGCCGCCCGGGGATACAACGGCTGGCGCAATGGCAATCGCAAACGCAAACGCAACAGCGGGTGGCGCGCTGGCCGGCTGGGCGCAGGTGCAAGGTGAACGCTGGCGGGTGTCCAGCACGGCCCCGGTCGCGGCCGGTCACGCGGTGCGCGTCACGGCGCGGCGCGGACTGACGCTGACCGTGGTGCCCGCGGAAGCACAACAACAAGGAGAACGCACATGATCGGTTTCACATTTGGCTTCAGCAGCATTCTGATTCTGCTGATTGCCGTACTGATTGCTTCGTCGATACGGATTTTTCGCGAGTACGAACGCGGCGTGGTGTTCATGCTCGGCCGCTTCTGGAAGGTCAAGGGACCGGGTCTCGTGCTGATCATCCCGATCGTGCAGCAGGCGGTGCGCATGGATTTGCGCACCGTCGTGTTCGACGTGCCGCCGCAAGACGTGATTACGCGCGACAACGTTTCGGTGAAGGTCAATGCGGTGGTGTATTTCCGCGTCGTCGATCCGGAGAAGGCGGTGATCCAGGTGGCCCGTTATTTCGAGGCGACCAGCCAGTTATCGCAAACCACCCTGCGCGCGGTGCTTGGCAAGCACGAACTCGATGATCTGCTGGCGGCTCGCGAGCAACTGAACGCCGACATCCAGAAGGTGCTCGATGCACAGACCGACGCGTGGGGCATCAAGGTGTCGATCGTCGAGATCAAGCACGTGGACATCAACGAAACGATGATCCGCGCGATTGCCCGTCAGGCCGAAGCCGAGCGCGAACGGCGCGCCAAGGTGATTCATGCGGAAGGCGAATTGCAGGCCTCGCAGCATCTGCTGGAGGCGGCGCAGACGCTGTCGAAACAGCCGCAGGCCATGCAGTTGCGTTACCTGCAAACCCTGACGACGATTGCCGCCGACAAGAATTCGACGATCGTTTTCCCGCTGCCGATCGATCTGCTGAGCGCGGTGCTGGATCGCTTCACCAAGCCGTCGGCCTCCTGAAGCGAGGATGACGCGGCCGCAACCGGCGCCGCTTTGGATCGCTGGATGAAATGGTGCATTACGTTCCACCGGCTTAATCAAAATGCTTACGAAAATTAAAATACGAGGGTCGTTTTAACCGCTCCATAGGAGCCAATCATGAAAATCGTTTCTCTAGTTGGACTCGGCGCGCTGCTGGCCGCCGTTGGCATGAGCACCGCGTTTGCGCAAACCTCACGGCCTTATGACCCGTCGGCGCCGCTCACGCGCGCCCAGGTGAAAGCCGATCTGGCCGACTGGCGCGCCGCCGGGTACGATCCGCTCGACTGGATCGACTATCCAGACAACGCGCAACGCGCCGGCCGCATTGTCGCCGCAAGACGGGCGCAGCAGATGGGCGGGAGCATGACGCAGTAATCAGTTTCACCCCTGCCTTGAAATGGCAAGCCGGCCGCCGGCGACTGCAACGGTCGCTAGCGACGCCGGCCTGTTGTGCCTTACTTCTTCGCACTTGGGCGCGGAGTTGAGGCATGCGCGTCCCGTCTCCCGTGTTGCATCTCCCGCCTCCCGCCCCGCTCAAAGCCCTCACAGCCCTCACAGCCCTCACAGCCCTCACAGCCCTCACAGCCCTCACAGCCCTCACAGCCCTCAAAGCCTGCCGTCCCGCGCCGCAACATTGCAAACCCGCTTGCCACGCCATGCCGCGCGGCGCGTTGACGAGGTATCATCTCGCCCCTTCGACGAAGCCCGCGCTCACGCAATTTGAGCGCCGCAGCCAATCGTGATTACAATCCGCCGGTAGACTTGCCTGCGTGGCGCATCAGAGCCGTGCCGGACGGTGCAGTCATCGCGCAATCGTCGCGCAGTTGCCGGCCCATCGGCTGCGCATAGCCCGTATCAATCACAAGAAACGCTTTTTAAACAACGAGAGACCCGCCACATGGACTCCATAAAACGATACTTTGGCTTCGACGCCGCCGGCACCGACCTGCGCACCGAAGTGCTCGCAGGGCTGACGACCTTCCTGACGATGGCCTACATCATCTTCGTCAACCCGGCGATTCTCGGCGACGCCGGCATGCCGAAGGACGCGGTGTTCGTCGCGACCTGCATCGTGGCCGCGCTGGCCTCGCTGATCATGGGCTTTTACGCCAACTATCCCATCGCGCTCGCGCCGGGCATGGGCCTGAACGCGTACTTCGCATACACCGTCGTGAAGGGCATGGGTTTCACGTGGCAAGCCGCGCTCGGCGCGGTTTTCATTTCCGGCTGCCTGTTCCTGATCGTCACGCTGTTTCGCGTGCGCGAAGTGATCGTCAACGGCATTCCGCATTCGATACGCATTGCCATCACCGGCGGCATCGGCCTGTTTCTCGCGATCATTTCGCTGAAGACAGCCGGCGTGGTGGTCGGCAATCCGGCCACGCTCGTCACGCTCGGCGATCTGCACAACCCGCATGTGATCCTCGCGGTGATCGGTTTCTTCGCGATCGTCACGCTCGACTTCCTGCGGGTGCGCGGTGCGATCCTGATCGGCATTGTCGGCGTGACCGTGCTGAGCTTTTTCTTCGGCGGCAATCAGTTCCACGGCATCGTCTCCGCACCGCCGTCGATCTCGCCGACGCTCTTCCAGCTCGACATTCGCGGCGCGCTCTCCACCGGCGTGCTGAACGTGATCCTGGTGTTCTTCCTCGTCGAACTGTTCGATGCGACCGGCACGCTGATGGGCGTGGCCAATCGTGCCGGGCTGCTGGTCGAAGGCAAGATGTTCCGGCTGAATCGCGCCCTGCTCGCCGACAGCACAGCGATTCTGGCCGGCTCGATGCTGGGTACATCGTCGACCACCGCGTATATCGAAAGCGCGTCGGGCGTGCAGGCCGGCGGCCGGACGGGGGTGACGGCGATCACCGTCGCCGTGCTGTTCCTCGCGGCGCTGTTTTTCGCGCCGCTGGCGGCCGTGGTGCCCGGCTACGCGACGGCGCCTGCTCTGCTGTACGTGTCGTGCCTGATGCTGCGCGAAATGCTCGATCTGCCGTGGGACGACGCCACCGAAGTCGTGCCGGCCGCCCTCACCGCACTGCTGATGCCGTTCACCTACTCGATCGCCAACGGCGTCGCGTTCGGTTTCATCTCGTATGCGGGCCTGAAACTGCTGACCGGGCAGGCGCGCAAAGTGAAACTGGTGGTGTGGATCATCGCGGCGATTTTCCTGTTCCGCTATTTCTATCTCGGCAGCGAATAAGCACATCGACGCCTGGCGCGAAAGCTTGGAACAAGCCCGGGACAAGACGTGGCGGGGCGTGATGTGGCGTGACGCGATGGTGCGCAATGTAATGCGGCGCCACGCGTCGCTCCCCCGACGTAAAGCGTCGCGACAGCGTCGCCGTGTCTGGCCACGATTCGGTCTGGATCAACAATCGTTTTGCAGAAGGCGCCCGTTCAGGTCGGGCACCCTTTATCATCCGATGATTGAAAAAAACCAACAATCTGGTCACCGGAGTTCCCTGCATGTCCTACAACCGCGCCTCGGACCGCTATACGGCGCCCGCCATCTTTTTCCACTGGGCAATCTTTCTGCTGGTGGCGCTCGCCTATCTTGCAATCGAAATACGCGGGCCGAAAGGGTCTGACAGCCGGGCGTTCTGGAGCAGCGTGCATTTCTGGGCCGGCACCCTCGTGCTGGCGTTGGCGGTCCTGCGCCTGCTGTGGCGGCTTTGGGCCGGCGCGCCCGCGGAAATCGCGAGCAACCGGCTGCTCGCGTTTCTGGCGCGCGGCGCGCATCTCGCCCTCTATGTTTTTATCTTCGCGCAGCCGCTGCTCGGCATCCTGCTGATCAATACCGGCGGGCATCCGGTCACGCTCGCCTGGATCAACTTCAGTTACACGCTGGTCGGCGCGGACCCGGTTGCCCGGCCCGCGCTCAAAACCGCGCACGAGTGGCTCGGCAACGCGTTTTATTGGGTCATCGGACTGCACGCACTGGCGGCGATCGCGCACCACGTGGTGTTCAAGGATCGGACCCTGCGGCGGATGGTTTGATCCGCTTCAGGTCTTCGGCGGGAGCGCTCAGTTGCGCCAGTTCGCCTCATAGAAACGCACGTAGCCGCTTCTGAGCACGAGGCACTGCGCCCGCGTTTCCGATAGCAGACGTCTCGTCGCTGCTTCGATCCGGGCCCGATGCGCGTCGAATGCGTCGACCATGTCTTCCAGACGCGGCGAGGCAGCGCCAAAGTGATCTTCCAGCGCCTCAGCCGTGATCATGCACTCCACCCTTTGCCCATCGATCATTGCCGGGAACGCCAAGGTAAGTTCGCGACCTGAATACTCAGGAGTTTCGTTCGGGAATTGGATTTGCATGGGATTCACCTGAAAGGTTGAGTGCTGCGCATGGGTCCATTGGTACTGCGCACGCGGGTTGAATCTGGTCGCACCTGCAGCGCTTTTTCCTCCCGGTCGGATGCTGATAGCGCGGATCCGTCACCCCACGGTTACGCGCGCGTACTTCGCGCCCCGCGGAGGTGATTGGATTCACTGTAGACGACTTCGGGCGCTGCGCAAGTTTTCCTTTCCGTTTGCTTTGTTTTGGTGCCTGACGTGCTGTTTTGAGGCACCGCTTCCTGATCCCGCGAGCTGGTTTTTTGCTGCCGTGCGGCTTTCGCCCCGGTCCCGTTTCGTCCTGTAATATCGGTGTTCAGCCGCAAGCACGCACGCTCCCGTATGCTGCACTGCGCAACGCAATGGCGGGCAATGCACCTGCCGGGTCCGATAACCGGAGACATGCTTTGACTCATCGCCCTGCCACGCCGCCCACCGTCGGTCGGCCAGATGTCATCGCGCAAGCTCACGCCCGTTCACTCGAAGTCGGCCTGCGTGCGTCGGAAACGCCGGACTTTCATCCGCTGCGCCGCCTTGCGCTGCGTGAGCTTGTCGATCGCAATCAGTCGCTCTATACGCATGCGCTCCCCGTCATGGAGACGTTGCACGCGCAAATCGTCGACACGCAAAGCATGGTGTTGCTTACCGACAATCACGGCGTGATTCTCCACAGTCTCGGCGACAGCGACTTCGTTGAAAAAGCCAATCGCGTCGCGTTGTGTCCGGGCGTATCGTGGGCCGAAGCGGATCGCGGCACGAACGCGATCGGCACCGCCCTCGTCGACGGACAACCGACCGTCGTGCATGCCGGCGAGCATTTCCTGCACGCGAACCGGATCCTGACCTGTTCGTGCGCGCCGATCGCGGATCCGTTCGGGCGCACGATCGGCGCGCTCGATGTCAGCGGCGACACACGCGGCTTCCACAAGCACACGCTTGCGCTCGTCCGGATGTCGGCGCAGATGATCGAAAATCATCTGTTCTCCAATCAATTCGCCGACGCGATTCGTGTCCACTTTCACGCACGCTCGGAATTCATCGGCACGTTGTACGAAGGACTGGCCGCGTTCGCGCCGGATGGCACGTTTCTGTCCGCGAATCGCAGCGCGCTGTTTCAATTCGGGCAGCCGCTCGCCGACCTGCGAAGCCAAAGCTTCGATGCGCTATTCGGTATCGCCTTCGCCCGGCTGCTACAGCAGATCGCCCGCGCGCCCGGCGAAAGCGTCGAGTTGACCTTGCCGAGCGGCGTGCGCGTGGTCGCACGCGGTGAATTTGCGACGCCGCGCTATGTGGCGTCGGCAGAAGCCATGCCTGACACGGCACGTACCGCCAGTTCCAACGGGGCGCGGGCCGCGGCCAGACCCAGCGAAGCCACGCCTCCCGCGCCACCTGCCACACTCGAAACGCTCGATACGGGCGACGCGCAAGTCAGCGCCATCCTGCGAAGAGTCGCCAGGCTGCGCGGCCGCGATATTCCCATTCTCGTGCTCGGCAAAACCGGCACCGGCAAGGAATGGCTCGCCCGCGCGATCCATCACGATTCGCCGCGGCGGGCCGCGCCCTTCGTCGCGCTGAATTGCGCATCGCTGCCCGATACGCTGATCGAGGCGGAATTGTTCGGCTATGAGGACGGCGCGTTCACGGGTGCAAGAAAACGCGGCAGTGTCGGCAAGATCGTGCAGGCCGACGGCGGTACGCTTTTTCTCGACGAAATCGGCGATATGCCGCTCGCCCAGCAAGTGCGCCTGATGCGCGTGCTGCAGGAGCGCACCGTCGTGCCGCTCGGTGGCACGCGGGCGATTCCGGTCGATCTGCGCATTGTTTGCGCGACCCACCGCAATCTGCGCGAGATGATCGAAGCCGGTACTTTCCGCGAAGACCTGTATTACCGGATCAACGGCCTTGCCGTCACCTTGCCGGCGCTGCGCGAACGGAGCGATCTGGCGGCGCTCGTCGAACGCATGCTGGACTTGCAGCCGGATGACGAGCGTTTGCCGCGCCGCGTGTCCGATGAGGTGCTGGAACGGTTTGCGCAATGCCGCTGGCCCGGCAATCTGCGGCAATTGGCTAACGTGCTGCGCACCGCAAGCATCATGGCCGAAGGTGCGAAGCAGATCGAACTCGATGATTTGCCGGATGATTTTCTGCAGGATTGCGGGGATTCGCCGGCCGGCGCCGGCGCTGGCGTCCAGCCGCTCGCTGCGCAATCAGCTAATGGCGATGCGAGCCGCGGGCGCGAGAAAACGGCCGCGCCGGTGAATACGTCGTCCGCCCGGATGGAAGACTGGCAGGCTACCTTGATCGCACAAACGCTCGCGCGGCTCGACGGCAATGTGTCGGCGGCGGCACGCGAGTTGGGGTTGGCACGAAACACGGTGTATCGATATATGCGGCGTGGAAGCACAACGCATTGATCTCGCGACGCTGAGGCCTGGACGTTCTGCCTTGTGCCGCGCTGTAAGCGCGTTGCGTAACGTGTAAAGTGTGGCGCAATCCGTCACCCGCTCACACGATGTCCGACTCCACCCGCCCGCCTCTCGTTCGCGTCGAGCCGCTCGGCCAAAGCTTCGAAGCGCCCGCTTCGCTCACGATCCTCGAAGCCGCCGGCTTTGCGAATCTGCGCCTGCCGCGCTCGTGCCGGAATGGCACGTGCCGAACGTGCATGTGCAAAATGACTGCGGGACGCGTGCGCTACACGATCGAATGGCCAGGCCTCAGCCGGGAAGAAAAAGCAGAAGGCTACATCCTGCCGTGCGTGGCAATCGCCGAAACCGACGTGGTGCTCGACGCGCCGGATGCGGCCGAACTTCAGCCGCAAGGCGGATGACTTCACATCCGGCCTTAACGGCCGTTGCCCATCGCCCGGGCGATTTTCTTGTCGGTGTTGTACTGGCTCAGCGCATACACCGACCAGATCGCGGCCGGAATCCAGCCAATCAGCGTGATCTGCAGGAACAGGCAAATGATGCCGGCAAACGGCCGGCCAATCGTGAAGAACTGAAACCACGGCAGAATGATGGCAAGCAATAAACGCATTCAGATTTCCTGTTTGTATTGACCTGGCGGCGCGCGTCCTTCAACTACGGCCGCGCTTGCGATCGCTTGAGCGAGCCGCCCTAGTTGATCGGCGCGAAGCGCGGCACCTTGGCGCCGTCGATTTCGACCAGCTCGAAAAACACCAAAGCCGGACGCGTCCAGATCGTACCATTGCTGGCTTTGTACACGATCATCGTGACCGTTGGATTCGACTCCAGCGTGGCCTCGCAAACCAGTTCGTAAATACCGCCTTTGTAGTGTCGATAACGCACCATTCAACTGCTCCTGTCCCGGTCGACGGAATTTCTATAAACGGACCGACGTGCTCCGAAACAGAGCACGCGGTTTTGTTGCGAGCGCTATTCTAAACCGTGACGGTGCGTGAAAAATCACGGATAGAGACTCACGCGACAAGCGATCGACAATCGCAATGCATGGCTGCCCACGTGGCAAAACGCGCCAGCGTTCAAAGGAACCAGCGGTACTCGCGCGCGTTCACCTCGTTCATGAAATCCAGGTGGTCCTGCCGCTTGTTCTCGCAGTAGACCATGACGAACTCTTCGCCCATTCCCGCGCGCACAACCGGATGATTCTGCATCGCGGCGACGGCCGTGAGCATGTCTTTCGGGAAGTCGATCCCACTTGTGCGGTCCTCGTTGAGCGGCGCGATGGGCTCGCGACCGGCGTCCAGCCCGTGCTCCATACTGGTGAGGATGGCGGCCAGCACAAGATAAGGATTCGCATCGGCACCCGCTACGCGATGTTCAATGCGCAGGTTGCGATCATCCGATTCGGGAATGCGAATGCAGGCGTCACGGTCTTCAAAACCCCAGCTGCCGCGGCTCGCGGCATTCGCCTTCCAGCCGTAGCGGCGAAACGCGTTGTGATTGGCAGCAAAAACCGGCATGCAATGCGGCAGCAGCGCGAGGCACCCGGCCACCGCGTGGCGCAATGGACGCTGGCGGTCCGCTGCCAGCAGGTTGTTGCCGGCCTCATCGTAGAGACTCACGTGCACGTGCATGCCGCTGCCCGGCGCATGTAGATAAGGCTTGCTCATGAAGCTGGCGCGGTAGCCATGTTTCATCGCCACGCCGCGCGTGCTACGGCAGAACAAGGCGGCCCAGTCCGCCGCGCGCAGACCATCGTCGCTGTGACCAAAGTTGATCTCGAACTGCCCCGGTCCCAGTTCGGCTGTGATCACGGTCGCCTCCACGCCCTGCTCGCGCGTGGCGTCGACCATCTCACCCAGCACAGCGGAGAAACGCGACAGCCGCTCGATATGCATGTTTGGCTGATCGTCACGGTCGTCACAGAACGGATCGCGTGGGAACTGCGGCAGGCCGTTCTCGAGCCTGGCGTCGAACAGGTAGAACTCCAGTTCGAACGCCACGACCGGGCGGATGCCGCGCCGCTCGAGGCGTTTCAGCACGCGCGCCAGCACCTCGCGCGGTTCGAACTCGATAGGTGCCTCGGTGCCGTCCGAGCTGATCAACATCTGCCCCAACGGCTGACTTTCCCATCGCGCCGGTTTGAGGGTGCCGGCAATCAGGCGGCGCACCGCATCGGGGTCGCCGTCGTTGAAGCAATAGTCGCCAATCGGGTACAGGCCGCCCTGCGCGCCTAGCAGGATGCAGTTCTGCGGCAGTTTCAGGAGACTGCCTGCCGCAACCTTCTCAAGCATATCCACGGGGTACCGCTTGCCGTAAAAGTGCCCCGGAATATCCAGGCAAATGAGGTCGACGTAACGCACCTCGGGATAGGCCGCGCGGAAGGCTCTCACTTCGCTAAGCAGGTCTGCGCTGGGGGAAGTCATGGTGTTGTCCTTCTCATGCAAAAGGTGATGATTGAAATTCAGTTCAAGGTTGCGATGGACCGGGACAGGCAGGTCGGCGACACAGCGGCACGTGACATTCACGACGGCCGCTCATCGCATTCATTTACCAGCCCATTAATTAGCGATCCGAATTTTTATTCAGCGCAGCATCTCTGCTGCCTGCAGGTTCGACCGGAATCCTAGGCGAACACCCAAAGCACCCGTGTCGGTTGATCGGAAAGGTTGGCGTAGCGGAATCGCGCGTGCGCCGGCACCTGGAAGCCGTCGTTAGGGCCAAGGGTCACCGGCTGCGCCCCGTCGTCCAGCCAGATGGTCAACTCGCCTTCAAGGACGAAGCCACCTTGCTCGTCGCTGTCGTTCAACGGTCTATCGCCGCTGCTGGCGCCTGGGGCCAGGTGACTTTCCAGCATGGAGAAACCCGCCGACATATTCGGCGACACCAGCACGTCAGTCACGCCCTCGGCGTAATAGAGAGTGCGGCGTTCGTCCGGCCGGGTTACCCAAGGCAGCGCGCGCGGCTTGCTCAGGTTATAGAAATACGTGGTGGGTACGCCCAGCGCTTCACCAATGGCAGTCAGGTCGCCCACGGTCGGACGCGAGAGGCCGCGCTCGATCTGGGAGAGGAATCCCACCGAGCGGCCGATCTTTTCCGCCAGGGCGCCCAACGTTACTTTCTTATGCTTGCGCAGATCCCGAATCAGTATTGCGAGACCTTCAATTTCTTCCTGCTTGTTCATCTTCCGCCCCCTCTCCTTCTCTATCTCTCAGACTCTGTCGCGCAGACGATACCAGGTCTTACCCATGACCTCCAGCGGCGCCGCCAGCAGCGCGCCGCCCGGAAACGGCGGGTTGTCGATGGATTGATACAGCCCTAGCAAGTCGTCGTCACCGAGGATGGCGTCGGCCACGGCCCGCGCAGCCGCGAGCGTAGGAAGCACGCCGTGCCCCGAATAGCCTTGCAGCCAGTAGCGCTGCCCCTCCCGGCCAACATCGGGCGTGCGTTTCATACTGATATCGATATGCCCGCCCCAGGCAAACTCCAGCTCCACGCCGCGCAGTTGCGGAAACGCCCGTTCCAGGTAAGGCCGGGTGGCCGCGGCGATATCCTTCGGAATGCCACCCGCGTACGTGCAGCCACCGCCGAATAGCAGACGGTTGTCAGGGCTGAGACGGAAGTAATCGGGCACGAACTGGTTGTCGATCACGCAACTGTTGCGCGGCAGCAGCGATTGGGCGACTTCCGGCTGCAACGGCGCCGTGGCCACCTGATAAGTGCCGACCGGCAGCATGCGCCTGGAAAGTTTCGGGTCGAGGCGATCGATATACGCGTTGCAGGCAAGTACCAGTACGTCCGCACGCACCTCGCCCTTGTCGGTGCGCGCCACATAGCCGCCAGGCCCGCCAGCGGTCTCGCGGTAGTCCAGCACCCGGCTCTGCTCGAAGATGCGTCCACCGGCCAGTTCAATCGCCGCCGCAAGGCCCTGGGCCAGCTTCAGCGGATTCAGGTGACCCGCCTCGGGATCGTAGAGCGCCGCCTGGTAGCGTTCGCTCGCAATCCACATCGGCATCTCCTCGCGAGGAATGAAGCGCATCCGGTCGTAGCCCCACTTCTCCTCGGCCTCCCGCTGGGCCTGCCGCAACAGCGCAACGCGACGCGGCAGCACCGCCGCCCACAGACTGCCGGGGCGATAGTCAGCATCAAACCCATGCCGCTGCGGCAACTCACGTATCTCCCCCGCGGCCCAGCACATGCTGTCCCAAAGCCGGCGGGTACGCTCCCGCCCGAGTGCCGCTTCCAGCGGCGGCATATCGCAGGACCAGCCGAGCAGTGCCTGACCGCCATTGCGTCCGGACGCCGCCCACGCCACCCGGCTCGCCTCCAGCAAGGTCACGCGTTTGCCTGCCAGAGCAAGACGCAACGCCGTATGCAAGCCGCTGAAGCCCGCTCCGACGATTAACACCTCGGCGTCCAGGCGCTCCTCCAGAGCCGGGCGCAGCGGAATCGGGCCTGGATAAGCGCGTGCATAGTAGCTAGCGATGTGCTCGGCGGACTGGTGGAACATCTGCGCTGCTCCGTGAAAAAATACATCATTAATTTCATGAAAAAATAACATCTATTTTTCACGAAAGCAAGCGAGGACTCAAACCGCGTCGTCGGGTCGATCGGCACAAGCGGACGATGACGCGCGCCAGACGGCGTCGGTTTGAGGTGTTGATGCGGGAATGTGGGGCGCGAGGATGCGTACACGAGGCGGCGTTGATATCCTGCCTCCGGTGCAGGGCCCGTTTGTGGTAAATGCGGCCGCCTGGATCCGGCAGGCAACCGCGCATTTCAACGGCGCGCGGTTCGGCAGGGCGGGCCAGATGGCCCGGATGGGCCACGAATAAACAGTGAGGACAATGATGACTCTCGCGATCGCAAGCGCCATTTCGGATGCAGACGCACCCAACTATCTCGTCAAAATCGATGCGGGCACGCATAGCCTGCTCGGTGATGAAGGGCCGCGCGAAGGTGGGCAGGATAGCGGTCCGGCGCCCTTCGAATTCGTGCTCTCGGGTCTTGCGGCGTGCACCGCAGCCACGCTCCGGATGTACATGCAGAAGAAAGCATGGCCGGGCGGCAGGATCAAAGTCGAGACGGAATTGCATGTCGAGCGCGACGGCGGTCAATTCATTCGGCGCACCGTTTCCGTCGATGGCCCTCTCGACGATAGCCAGCGGACCCGTCTTGCCGAAATCTGCGAAAAAACGCCTGTCACCCTGTTCATCAAACGGGGCACCCGGATCGACACGACCCTGCGGTAATGGGCCGAGACGTCTCGCTATGCCGGTATCGCACGCTGCTCGCGCTCGCGCAGCGCCGTGAAAACCCCGCGCTATTCCGCTGCGTTTCCGAGGGCCGTCAGCCGCCCTCTTTCATCTGCTTCAGAATCTTATAGACGGTAGCGCGCCCCATCGTCAGCACGGCGGCCACGTAGTTTGCGGAACTGCGACCGCGAAATGCGCCCTGCGCGTGCAGCGCCTCGACGATTTCCCGTTTGTGTTCGCGCGTGAGCGCATTGATACCGATTTGCCGCTCGCGCAGCCAGGTGTGCAGGAACGTGTTGATGCGGTCCTGCCAGTCGTCGCGAAACAGTTCCTCCGCGGGCGCGGCCGTCAGACTGCCGCCTTTGATGAACAGATCGAGCGTGGAGCGCACGTCTTCGAACACCGCGATGTTGAAATTGACGCACAGCATGCCAGCCGGCTTGCCGTCATCGTCGAACAGGATGTTGCTCACGCAGCGCATGCGACGGCCGTCCCAGTTCAGCTTCTCGTACGGCCCGATGGTCCGGCCGCGTGCCGCATAGTGAACTTCATCGAGCACCGAAGGGCCGCCGACTTCGAGCTTGGACAGGTTGTTCACGAGGTAGGCGATGGTCTGATCGCGCAGGTCGTGAATCACGACTTCGGCGCACGGATAGAACAGCGCCGCGATACCGTCTGCAATGGATGCGTAGCGCTCCAGCAGCAAATCTTT
Organism: Paraburkholderia fungorum; assembly: GCF_046026025.1. Lineage (GTDB taxonomy): Bacteria > Pseudomonadota > Gammaproteobacteria > Burkholderiales > Burkholderiaceae > Paraburkholderia > Paraburkholderia fungorum_E. The sequence goes on from NZ_JAQQFL010000011.1 coordinate 87,779, forward strand.
CACGGGAGAGACGGTTGTCTTGCGCATTGAGAAATCGCAGAGTTCGAGGGATGCGGCGGCGCCTCTGCTCCAATGAGCGAGGCAAGGCGCCGAGATTATGGCCGGGCAGGCGCGGCGAGCACAACGCGGCCGGCTAGCGAGGCGCTGCAACGCGCCATTGTAACGACCCCAAACGCCCGCGGGGATCACGGTGACATGACGACGGCATGACGACCGTGCGGCGGCAATTTTATTGCGGGGCCGCATCGCGCGCCGCGCCTTGATGGGCGCTCAACCGCATGACGACCACACGTTCTGGTTGTTGCATCCGCACCGAACGATTTTTGTTCGCGTGGCAAGCGCTTTTTTTTCGTGCGATAAAAGAATCCACTATTCCACGGAGCAACAGATGGCCACGCTCGAAGCGTTTCGTGCCGTGCTCGATGACGAAGGCACGCCGGAAATCATTCGCAATCACATCATCGATTCGTTGCAATACACGCTGCGCAATCACGGGCAGATTTTTACGTCGAAGGAAGTCGAATGGCTGGCCGGCTGGGACGACGCGCGCATTCCACTCGCGGCTTCACGCGAGTTGCAAAAGCGCGTTGCCGAAACCACCCGCTGACGCCCGCCGCCCCTTCGCCATCACGGTACCCCCTCAACCGCGGCGCGCAGGACGTCTGCCGGCGCGCCGCTCGTGGTAGTCCGTGGTAGCTTTTTCTCGCCCACCACCCCGCCGGTTGGGCGGTTTGCCCGCACGCGGAACTTTTTACTATCCAATTAGCCCCATTTAGTGCATCATATTGGAATAGCTGTATTCCGCATCCGCACTATCGGCAATACAAGCGGGCAACACAAGCGCAAGCGGCAGTATCAAGCACAGTTTCAATTGGCGCCTCCGCACCACCCCCGACTGTTCGACCGCCGCCTGTCGGCGATCCCGTCACTCCGGCAATGCGCCGCCTGCATTCGCCGTCGCGAGTTGTGCAGCTGAGTGGTTCAGCTTTTACGCGCCCGATGTCTGCGCGACATCAGCGTGTTTCTTCTCCATCGAATCCGCGATTTTGCGCGGCCGCGCTCATGCCCTTGCCATCGGGCCTGCGCCAATCTTTTTCCATGGCGGCGCGCCCCAAGGTGCTGCGCTGCCGGGCCTGTCGTGCCGCGCGTAACACGCGTGACACGGGGGCCACGTAATACAGGACATGTGCTTCATGAATTCAGTTATCAAGACGTACAAGGGTTACGAAATTCACCCGCTCGTCTATCCGCGCCGCCCGGCGGACGGTCAAACGGGCCGCAATCCGGACGCAGGCTACGACGCGTCGGTGCGCATCTGCCGCGTGGGCGCCAATCCGGCCGCCGACGGGCGTGTGTTCCGCCTGCAGTATCTGTTTCCGTTCGACGGCACAGGCAAGGCGCGCATTGCGTGCATGGCCCATGCCGAGCAATTGATCGACGGCCGTGTAGACGGCCAGTCCGTCGCCGATCTTTGAGCGGTACTATCAGCGAATCCGCTGGTGCCGCAACACAGCTGGCCTGAAAGCCAAGTGTCAACCGTATCAGATGTTGCGCCAGGCGGCTCGGCTGCACGGCCAACACCCACTTATCCCATCGACCAGGAGTTATGCATGGCGAAAGAAGAACTGCTTGAACTTGACGGTATCGTCGACGAAGTACTTCCGGATAGTCGTTACCGCGTGACGCTCGACAACGGCGTCGTGGTTGGCGCTTACGCATCCGGACGCATGCGCAAGAATCACATCCGTATTCTCGCGGGCGACCGCGTGACGCTGGAACTGTCGGTTTACGATCTGACCAAAGGCCGGATCAATTTCCGTCACAAAGACGAGCGCGCCACCGGTGGCGGCGGCGCACGCAATACGCAATTCCGTCGCCGTTAAGGCTGGCGGCACGCTGACCGCTCATTGGCTTGCTATCGGCTTGCTTCGTGATCGGTCAAGGCGTGGCCAACTGCTGTCGTCTGGTGTTGTCTGTTTGTTCGCGAAGCCTTTTGCGCGCCCTCTCCGGCTTGATTCGTTGACTCGAGCCTGAGCGGCGTGCTTCGGTGTCGCACGTATTACCCCTCCCTCCCTACGCTTTTCTACACCCCGAACACCGCACCGAGATCCTCTCCCGCGGCGCTTCTGCGCACCTGTTCGATCACCCGCTCTTCCAGCTCCGACAGATGCTCGCGCATCGCCGCGAGTGCCGCACGCAGATCTCCTGCGTCGAGCGCTTCGATAATCTGCATGTGCTCGTCCGCGGAACAGGTCGACCCCTTCGACGGGTCGAACAACGCTTTGTACAACTCGGTCTTCGCGACGAGTTGCCCAACCAGCCCGAGTAACTCCGTCCCCCCCGCCAGTTCCGTCAACAGCACATGAAACTGGCCCGCGAGCCGCACGGATTCCTCAACCGCGCCGGCGCGAGATGCCTTCTCCTCGCCACGCACATGGGCGCGCAGGCGGCGCTTGTGAGCCGCACTCAAACTCCCGCATAAAGCCGCGACAATGCCCGCCTCGACAATCTGGCGGGCGCGATACACCTGACGAATGTCCTCTTCCGAAGGCGACGGCACGAACGCGCCGCGATTCGCCTCGAGCACCAGCTTGCCCTCGAAACCCAGCCGCGCGAGCACCTTGCGCAATGCGCCACGCGTGCAGCCAAACGCGGCAGCAAGGTCGCGCTCGACCAGTTGCGCGCCTGGCCGCAGACGACCCTGCAACAACGCCGCGGTAATCGACGCGTAAATACGCTCTTCGATCGTGACCGAGTCGTCTTCGATCACCTTGGGACGAGGCGTTTCTGTGTCGGCAGACGAAGCACTTCGGGAACGTTGGGCCATGAATTCAGTGACAGGAATGGAGCGATATCGCCCGGCATTGTAGCGACGGTCTACGGCCTGCGCCATGTGTTCATGACGCGGCTACGCGGTAGCCCATACCGGGAATCACAAAAATGGTTAACCATTTGATGGTACTATTGTTGACCAAATTAAGCTTGAAACGGATTTTTAGTTTCGCTCGACGCACTTTTCCAGCCACGCCACCAGGCCCATCGTGAATTCGCACTCCAGCGCCACTCCCGCCCGTACCGACGCCAACCATGCATCCCACTCGCTAACGTGGCGCGACGCCTTATGGCTGGGTGTCATCGTGGTGATCGGCATTAATTTGCGACCCTTGCTGACGTCGATCAGCCCATTGATGACGACGATCCGCACGGCAACTGGCCTGAGCTTTTACGGCGCTTCACTGCTGACAAGCTTGCCGGTTCTCGCGATGGGCATCGGCGCGTTCGGCGCCGGCGCGCTGACCCGTACGATCGGCGAAACGCGCGGCGTCGCGCTCGGCTTGCTGGCAATCGCACTGGCTTGTGGCGCGCGCTGGATGGCGGCAAGTGGTGGGACCTTGCTGTTGACGGCGGCTCTTGCTGGCGTCGGCGTCGCGGCGATTCAGGCTCTGTTGCCCGCCGTCATGAAGCAGCGCTTCCCTACACGGGTGCCATTGGCGATGGGCGTCTTCTCGGCATCGATCATGGGCGGAGGCGGACTGGGGGCGCGCTTGAGTCCATGGGTCAGCAATGCGTGGGGGGCGTGGCATGCGGGGCTCGCAGTGTGGGCCATTCCCGCGTTGATTGCATTGATCTGCTGGCTGGGTTTGAATCTTCAGCCTTCGACGGCCGCCGCGGCACCGCCCGTTACCGCGAGCCCCGTGGCGCTTTTCCTGTGGCGCAAGCGGCGTGCGTGGACGCTTGGCCTCTACTTCGGAATCGTCAACGGTGGGTACACGACGCTCGTCGCGTGGTTACCGGCGTTCTATCAGCAGCGCGGCGTGAGTGTCGTGCAAAGCGGCTCGCTGCTTGCCAGCATGACGGTGTTTCAGGCTGTGGCGGCCTTACTGCTTCCGCTGGCCGCGGCGCCGTTCCGGGATCGGCGGCCGTGGCTGGTTCTGGGTTTGTCCGCCCAATTCGTTGGCTTGCTGGGGTTGATCCTGTGGCCCGATGCGGCGCCGCTGGTCTGGGTCGGCATTGCCGGCGCCGGACTTGGCGGGACGTTCTCGCTGACCCTCGTCACCGCCATGGATCATTCGGCCGATCACCGTGTCGCGGGAAAACTGGTCGCGTTTACACAGGGTGTCGGGTTTATCGTGGCCGCCGTCGCGCCCGTTTTTGCCGGCATCGTTCGTGGTTTGAGCGGCGGATTCGGGGCTGCGTGGATCATGCTGGCAGTTAGCGTGGCCGCCATGATTGCAGTGAGTTTTTTATTTTCGCCCCGGAGCTACAGGGAATGGAATTGATTGGATAGCGCTGCGCGAGTGCGCGTCGAGCCTCATCGCGAGATCGCGCGCACACCGGCGCTCTATCGCCAGCACAGATAGCGAATCACCCACCAATCTGCCAACGGTGCGAGGCTTGCCGCCGTTGCACGAAATTGGCCGCTGCCCTCCTCATCACATCCTCGCTCGCCCCGATCGGCTGGCTGAGCTGCCCCTTTGGCCTGCACGAGCAGGCACCGATAGTCTTACGTATTGAGTAAGTTATCCGACGAACAAATAGAAACGCCTGATTGTTTATAACAATCAGGCTATTTATTATCTTTTTTAAGCTAATTACGTTCCCGTCCAGGCTATCGATTTCGCGCCACGCAGGAATGCAACGAGCCGTTGCTAACCGCGTCGGAAGATAACCCATCACGCAAACGTCAGCGACATTAATTAGTTAGGAATCTTAATGTGCTTGCCGTATAGCCTACACCAGAGGAGCACGGACTGGCGCACGGCTTATGGCGACAGCACGACTGCGGCATAACAACAGAGGCAATCCTTTTTATATGCCGTACAACGGATAAGCACATGCAAAGACAGAGATGCAAGAGCACGCTGCACGACTCCCCCACAACCTTTGCGGAAGTCGGCGCGCTGTGGTCGAAAGAAAATGCACGTCGGGTGATTGCAGGCACCGCCTGTCTTTCACTTTCGCTGGCACTCGCAGCATGTGGCGGAGACAACGGCGGCAATACAACGTCTGAAACAGCACCGACTCCGGAAAGGGCGGCGGCACTAGCGGCGGCCTCCAGCACCGTTGCCCTGCAATTGTCCTTGAAGATGAATGTGAGCGGCCTGTCTTCGGACGCATCCAACGACCGTTTCATCATCAAGTACAAGACCGGCACCGTTGAACGCGGATCAACCTCGGCAGTCCAGTCAAGACTGGACCGGCTAACGAACGCCTTCCCCGCGAAAGCGCGCCATCTGCGCCGCATGGGAATTGGGGCTGATGTGGTTACAACGGAACGCAAGCTGAACGCCAGGGATGCCAAAGCATTCATGCGCGCCATTGCATCGGACCCTGACGTCGAGTATGTGGAGCCTGATACGCCGATGTCCGCAACAATGGCTCCAAACGACCCGGAATATAGCAAACAGTGGGGCTTGACCTCGAACCAGAAACCCGGTGTCACTACTGCGGGAATACGGGCAGAGGGTGCGTGGGACATGGCTAACGGTGCCGGGACCGTGATCGCAATGATAGACAACGGTGTGACCCGTCATAGCGACCTGAATGCCAATATCCTGCCTGGATACGATTTCACGGCGAACAACCGGGGTGGCGACGGCACGAATCCGGGCATCACCACCGAGACATGCCCGGTCGTCTGGCACGGTACCCACGTCGCGGGCATCATGGCCGCGCAGACCAACAACGGCGTTGGTATAGCCGGGATTGCGCCCGCCGCAAAGGTCGTCCCGGTCCGGGTCATGAATGCATGCGGAAGAGGCTTTACATCCGACGTCGCCGACGGTGTGACGTGGGCCGCCGGCGGGAGCGTGTCGGGTGTCCCCAACAACGCCTACCCGGCGAAGGTCATTAATGTGAGCCTTGGCGGCGGGGGTTCCTGCGGCATGACGTTTCAGAACGCTATTGACTATGCCGTCAGTCGGGGGGCCGTTGTAGTCGCAGCGGCTGGCAACGATGGCAACAGCGCAGCGAATTTTACGCCGGCGAACTGCCGGAACGTGATCAGTGTCGGCGCCAGCAATCGCCCCGGTTTGAAGTGGGTTCTTTCAAACTACGGACAGACTGTCGACATTGCTGCGCCTGGCGACTCGATCTGGTCCACCTATAACAACGGAACCACCGTGCCGGGCACCGAAGGCTATACATACATGGACGGCACGTCGATGGCAGCACCGATGGTGAGCGGCGTGATCGCGCTCGCTCAGTCAGTCGCGCCGACGCCCCTGACCTCCACGGAAATGAGAGCGCTGCTGACGCAGAATGTGCAACCGTTTTCCAACGGCAAACCGGATCAACCTATCGGGTCCGGCATTCTGGATGCGAACGCGACTGTCGTCGCCGCCAGGTCAGGGAAGATTCCAGCGGCAGCGGATTTTGCGTGCTCAGAAGCGACAACGATCATGCAGGTGACATGCAAGGACCTGTCTACCGCCCGGGGTACGCCGATCAAGTCATGGGCCTGGAATTTCGGCACGGGTGGTCCTGATATGGTGCGCACGCAATCAGTCACGCCCTATGTGAACTACGACTATCCTGGCACGTATGAAATCACCTTAATAGTGACGGATAGCACCGGAGCCGTTAGCAGGCTGACGCGCCCATTTCAGGTCATGCCTCCGAGCCTCACGGCCCTAAGCGCCGGTATTCCGTTGACGATCTCAGCGAAAAACGGCGATATGCAGAATTACGATCTGGTTGTTCCGGCGGGCGTAAAGAGCCTGACGTTCACCCTGTCGCCGGAGACAACCAGCCAAGTCGCAACACTGTATGTCAGGGCCGGTACGCCATCCATGTTCCATCCTGACTGTGAGTCCGTTATGGTCAGAGGTGGGGCCGCCACCTGCACGATCACCAACCCGGTAGCGGGAACTTACTACGGCATATTGAGCGCAAGCACAAAACTGAGTGGCGTTTCTCTCCTCGCCACCTACACGCAATAACCCGGCCACGTCAGAATTGCACCCCTGTATCTTGGCTGCGGATCGCAGGGGCGCATTTCCCACAATCCACGGCCACGCAATGAATCACGATGACGCAGAAGTGAACGCTGTCGTCGCGCATGCAGATGCGCATTTTTCCGCGCGACGGATGACCGAGGCGATGACCAGTTACCGGAAGGTGCTTGCCGTGCGCCCTCGCGACGCACACGCGCTGCACCGTATGGGACTCATCTGTGTTCATACGGATGAAATCGGTCGCGCGCGCGAATACCTTGAACAGGCATTGCAAGCCGCCCCTGAGCGTGCTGAGTTGTGGGAGCACGCGGGCCTGCTTGCCGCGCTGAAGGGGGACCATGCGTCGGCTGAAGCCTCCTATCGTCGTGCGATCAGCCTGGCAGGCAGTACCGCCAGTGTTCACCGGAACCTTGCCGACTGCCTGCGGCTGTCCAATCGTCTCGATGAGGCCATGATCCACTATGAAAAGTCCATTGAGATCGATTCGGGTGTGCACCACGCCGCTCGAGCACTCGCCCGGATCTGCACGGCGCTCGGAAAAATCGACGCCGCCGCGGACTACTGGCTGCGCGCGTGGATGCTCGACCCGGCAAATCCTCAAGACGGACTCGACCTGATCGCGGCACTGATTCAAGCCGGCCACAATCGCGAGCTCGATGAAGCGATCGGGCAGGTCAGAACCCGCTTTGCGGACAATGCCGATACGCTTAAGTCGCTAGCCTACGTGTTGAACACTCACGACCGCTTTAGCGAAGCGCTCAGCGTGGCCCGGCAGGGACTCGACGTCGATCCGCACCATCCGCTCCTCCATCACAACGCGGCAAGAGCACTCAGCATCATCGGCAACGTTGCCGAAAGCCGGCCACATAGTATCGAAGCGGCCCGGCTTCTGCCGGATAACCCGCACCTGCAATTTCATCTTGCCGGTGTGTTGCTTGCCCTTGGTGAGTTCGAAGAAGGCTGGAAGAGGTACAGATGGTTTTACGCGCTCCCCGGCTCGGGAAATGAGCCGGTTCGCCCAGGTTTCACCGAGTGGCATGGCGAACCCGTCGCAGGATGCAGGTTCCTGCTCATCGGCGAACAGGGGCGTGGAGACGAAATCCAGTTCCTCAGATTCGCCGAATGGTTGAATCGTCAAGGTGCAGCAGTAGATGTACTAGTCAGTCAGCCGCTCGCGGAGCTGGCCGCGAGCGTGACCGGTGTGCAAGCCGTATTCACTACCCTACCGCCCGGTGCATATGACTACTGGTGTCATATGCTAAGGATGCCGGAACATACCAAACTCGATTTACCCATGCTTCCGATTGCGATGCCCTACCTCGCGACAACGCCGGAAAAACTAAGTCGTTGGACGGCTCATATCGAAGCGATGCCACAACGCAACAAGCAGGCGCAAAACAAACGCGTCGGCGTAGTGTGGGCCGGCAACCCTCATCATGTTCTGGACCGTTACAGGTCCATCCAACTAGCCGCGCTGAAGCCGCTTTTAGGGCTTGACGGCATAACGTGGTTTTCGCTCCAGAAAGGCATCCACGAGCAAGAAAGCGAAAACCTGGCATATGAGTACGACATGCATACACTGGGCCCCGCGATCGACGATTTTACGGACACGCTAGCGATACTGCAGACACTCGACCTGGTCGTTACCGTCGACACGTCAGTCGCTCATCTGGCCGGCGCGGCGGGACTCCCTGTCTGGGTACTCATACCCGCCTATCCCGAGTGGCGATGGCTGACCGGCAGAACCGATAGTCCGTGGTATCCGTCGATGCGCCTGTTCCGCCAACGGGAACTCGGCAAATGGGATCCTCTCGTCAAAGAAGTGCGGGCTGCGCTGCAACTGTGGCGCGACGCCCCGGCAACCCGGCTTTGAGTTCGTTGGGACAATGTTCATACCTCGCGCCCCGCTTCGGTGCACGCCTCACGCATGCACCGCACAAGTGCGGCCCCCGTTGCCGACATCGTTCATAAGCCCGTGATTGCACTCGTTTCATCGCAATCGCATTGCACTGGCATACACGTTGCTTTATACCTAGCCAGCCGTCGATAAACTCCACTCCATGCTGCGTGTTCTTCTCGTTACCGATACCGACAAGCCGATAGGCGATCTGCGCGATGCCCTCGCACGACTTGGCTACGAGATGCTGGCCGGCACGGCGACGCCGCAAGCGCTGCACCGCGTCGTGCAGAGCGAACGGCCGGACGTCATCATCATCGATACGGAATCGCCGTCGCGCGATACGCTCGAACAACTCGCGGTCATGAACGCCACGGCGCCACGTCCGGTGCTGATGTTCAGTCACGACGCGAACCAGCAATTGATCCGCGACGCGGTCGGTGCGGGGGTCACGGCCTATCTCGTCGAAGGTCTCGCCACGGAACGGCTCGCACCGATTCTCGAAGTAGCCCTCGCCCGGTTTGCGCAGGAGTCGCAGTTACGTGAACGCCTCGCGCAAGTCGAGAGCGAACTCACCGAACGCAAGCTGATCGATCGCGCCAAACGCCTGTTGATGGATCAATTGAAGATCACCGAACACGCTGCGTACGCCAACCTGCGCAAGCGCGCAATGAACCAGGGTGTCAAACTCGCCGAAGTCGCGCGTGCCGTCATCGCGTCGGCGGATTCGCTCAAATGAAGCGCCGCTCATGAACTCTCCCACTCTTCTCTCCCCATCATCCGTGCCTGCGCCGCTCGAGAAAACCCATCTCCGGCTCGGTTTTGTTGCACTGTCCGACGCCGCGCCGCTGATCGCCGCCAAGCTGCTCGAGTTCGGCCACGCCCATGGATTGACACTGGAGTTGTGCCGCCAGCCGTCATGGGCCGCCGTGCGCGACAAACTGCTGTCGGGCGATCTCGATGCGGCGCACGTGCTCTACGGTCTCGTCTACGGCGTGCAACTCGGCCTCGGCGGTCCGCAAACGGATATGGCTGTGTTGATGGTGCTCAATCGAAACGGCCAGGCCATCACGCTGTCAACGCGTCTCGCCGATGCATTGGCCGAACACGGCAGCTTGTCCAAGGCGTTGGCCACGCTCGGCCGCAAGCCCGTATTCGCGCAGACCTTTCCGACCGGCACGCACGCGATGTGGCTACCGTACTGGCTCGCCTCGCAAGGCGTGCATCCGCTGCGCGACACCGAAAGCGTCGTGATTCCGCCGCCGCAAATGGTCACGGCGCTCTCCGAAGGCAAGCTAGACGGCCTGTGCGTCGGCGAACCGTGGAACGCGATGGCGCAGGCGAACGGCGTCGGCCGGACGATCGCTTATACGAGCGAGGTGTGGCCCGATCATCCCGAGAAAGTGCTGGCGTGCCGGCGCGATTTTGTCGGCACGAATCCGAATACCGCGCGCGCCCTCGTGCAGACGATGCTTGAAGCGTGCCGCTGGCTTGACGGCGCGGGACATCGCGAGGAGATTGCACGCTGGCTCGCACGGCCCGAATTTATCGGTATCGACGAGGCCCTGATCGCCGCACGCTTCGGCAGCGAAATTGCGGCCTCGGCGCCGCGTGGCCTGCCCGTGCGCTTCTTCGACAACGGCGCGGTGAACTATCCGCGCGCCGCCGAAGGCGCCTGGTTCCTCACGCAATTCGAACGCTGGGGCATGATCGACCCACGCACGGATTACGCGGAAATCGCGACGCAGATCAATCAGACGCAGTTGTATCGCGAGGCAGCCGCGCACGTTGGCGTAGGGGTCCCGGACGATGAGCGTTCTCAAGTGCTGATCGACGGGAAGGTGTGGGGGAGCGAGACGCCATCCGAGGCTTACGCGCAAAGCTTCACGATCCGCGCATAGCGTTGTCGCTACAGCATGATTGTCACGCGGGCATGACCTTTAGCGTCGGAAACTGCACGCTGACCACGAGCCCGCCGCCAGGCGCATCGCTCAGCGCGACCACCGCGCCATGCACGCGCGCGATTTCCAGCACGATCGACAAACCCAGGCCGCTGCCCTCAACCGCCTGCGTCGCTTCGCTGCGATAGAAACGTTCAAAAACCGCATCGCGCTCGCCGGCGGCAATCCCCGGACCATTGTCGATCACCTGCAGCAGCGCTTGCCCGTCTTCACATGCCACGCGCACGGTAATCACCGCGCCATCGCCCGAATAACGAATCGCGTTGTCGATCAGATTGCCGACCAGCTCCGCCAGCAGATCGGTCTGCCCCATCACGTCGATACGCACGTCCTGTTCGAAACCGAGATCGATGCCACGCGAGCGCGCCACCGGCGACCAGTCGAGCGTCACGCTGCGCGCCACCTTATGCAGCGGCACGGCGCCATGCTTGACCGTATAGCCACTGTCCGCATCGAGCCGCGAGAGCGACAGCAACTGCTGGACAATCCGCACCGCCTGCTGCACCGCCCGATTCAGCCGCCGCAAATGCACGCCTTGCCGACGACTACCGTTCGAAGTCTCTTCACCGCCGTCGATATCGCGCAGCGCCAACTCTGACTCCGCCTGAATGATCGCGAGCGGCGTTTTCAATTGATGCGCGGCGTCGTTAAAAAATCGCCGGCGCGACAACTGCATCAACTGCGTGCGGCCAATGTACTGATTGATCGAATCGACCAGCGGTGCGACTTCGCTCGGCAGGCCCACCGTATCGAGGGGCGTGGGATCGTTTTCGGCACGCGCGGCGACTTTGGCCGACAAGCGGTTGAGCGGCCGCAACCCGCGCGCCACCCCCAGCCACACGATGCCTAGCGCGAGCACCACCAGCAGAAACTCCTGTTGCAACGAGCCGATCAGGATCTCGCGCGCCAGCGCCTGACGCTGCTCAATCGTTTCGCCGACCCGCACCAGCACCACGCGCGTTTGCGCGCTCGGCACATCGTGAACCGGTAGCCGCAGCATCGCTATGCGCAGCGGACGGCCACGAAACGTATCGTCGTAAAACTGCACGCTGTAAAGATCCGCGGGCACCGGTGTGCCTGACGGCAGATCCGGATAGCCGGTCACCACCCGGCCACCCTCCTCGCGAATCTGGTAGTAGATGTTGCCGCCGCCGTTGGATTCGAACATCTCCAGTGCGAGATACGGGAGATCGACTTCGATCTGAGCATCGCGCAAACGGATGCCGTCGCGTATCGAGCGCAGCGAAAACTCCAACGTGCGGTCGAAGGCCGCGTGCGCCGCGTTCATTGCACGTTGATACGTGAGCCATGCGTCGAAAGCCAGCAGCAGAAGCAGCGGCAGCAACAACCAGAGTGCAACGCGAACGCGCAGATTTGGCCGCGTCATGCGTCATGCGTCCTTCGCTTCGAGCAGATAGCCGAGCCCGCGCAATGTCACGATGCCGACGGAACTGCGCTCGAGTTTCTTGCGCAAACGGTGGACGTAAATTTCGATGGCATCGGCATTCACCGACTCATCGAGCCCGAAGATCTTCTCCGAGAGCGTGTCCTTATTGATTGCACGGCCGTTGCGCAGGATCAGCACTTCGAGCACCGAACGTTCGCGCGGCGTCAGCGCGAGCGGCTCGCCGTCGAGCGTGAAGCCGCGGTCGACGCTGTCGTAGAGCAGCGTGCCGCACTGCGCATGCAGCGGTTCCTGACCATGACTGCGGCGCAGCAGCGCCCGTGCGCGCGCTTCGAGTTCGGTGAGCGCAAAAGGCTTGGCGAGGTAATCGTCGGCGCCGAGGTCGAGACCGCGCACGCGCTCTTCCACCGAACCATGCGCGGTCAGTATCAATACCGGCACCGCGTTGCGCCGCGCGCGCAAACGGCGCAGCACTTCGAGGCCGTCGAGCTTCGGCAAACCGATATCGAGAATCACCAGTGCGTAATCTTGCGTGCGCAAAACATGGTCGGCCGACTCGCCATCATGCATGCAATCGACGGTGAGTTTCGCGCTGGTCAGCGCATCGGTCAGCGAGCGGGAAAGGATCGGATTGTCTTCGACGAGCAGCACACGCATAAACAGAATCCCAGGGAAATCCATGAGGCGAATTCGACCATTGTGACGCATTTCTTTCGAAAACTGAAAGCATTCAGAAAGTATGAGTCCCTTACCATTCGCCTACACAAAACAAACACAATGTTTTCTGGAGGAAGACGTGCAAATCTCTTTGAAGTATCTCGCCGTAGCCGTTGCATTCGCCGCAAACTCAGCATGGGCGGCCTTCCCGGCCGGTTATCCCAGCGATTACCAGGCCACGGTCGACGGGGCAAAGAAGGAAGGCAAACTGATCGTTTATTCGGTCACGGACACCGCCCTCGTGCGCCCGCTCATCAAGGATTTTGAAAGCCTGTACGGCATCAAGGTCGAGTACAACGACATGAACAGCACCGAGCTGTACAACCGCTACATCAGCGAAAACGCGGCCAGCAGCACCAGCGCCGACGTGCTGTGGAGCTCGGCGATGGACCTGCAGGTCAAGCTCGTCAACGACGGTCTGATGGCCAGCTACGAATCGCCCGAAGCGAAGCAGTTGCCGCAATGGGCGCAGTATCAGAAGCAGGCGTACGGCACCACGTATGAACCCCTTGCGATCGTCTACAACAAGCGCCTGCTGCCCGCCGGCGAAGTGCCGCAAACGCGCGCCGATCTGATCAAGCTGCTGCAAAACAAGCCCGATCAGTTCAAAGGCAAGGTCACGACTTACGACATCGAAAAGTCCGGCGTCGGCTTCAACTATCTGACGCAAGACGCGCGCGTCAATCCGCAAGTCACGTGGGACCTCGTGAAAGCCATGGGCGCAACCGGCCCGAAGCTGCAATCGAGTACCGGCGCGATGATGGAGCGGATCTCGTCGGGTGAAAACCTGATCGGCTACAACATTCTCGGTTCGTACGCGCTCACCAAAGCCAAGAAAGACCCGTCGATCGGCTACGTCTACCCGAAGGACTACACCCTGGTGGTGAGCCGCCTCGTGACGATTTCGAAGAAGGCGCAAAGCCCCAACGCGGCGAAGCTGTGGGTCGACTATCTGCTGTCGCAACGCGGCCAGACCCTGCTTGCGAACCAGGCCAGCCTGTTCTCGATTCGCGCGGACGTGGACGGCGAAACGTCGATGGCCGGGCTCACGAAACAACTCGGCGACTCGCTCAAGCCGATCCCGATCGGCGCGGGCCTGCTGGTCTATCTCGATCAGTCCAAGCGGCTTGAATTCCTCAAGCAATGGCAACAGTCGATCAAGCGCTAAGCCTCGACTGACTTGACGGCGTGCGCGCAGAAACGCGCGCGCCACACCTTCCTTCACTACCTGTCGATATGCGGCTTTCACGCTGCAGGGGGACACTCATGCTTTCCACTAGCGCAACCGGACACCGCGATGCACCACCACGCGCGGCCGACGGCGGCACGATAGGCGCGCTGCCGCGCGGCGCTCTGCAGCCGTTTGCGGGGCTGCTGCGCTGGCTCGTGGTCGCGGTGCTGACCGTCGCGGTGGCGCTGCCGCTCGGCTTCATTCTGTTCCAGAGCGTGCTGAACGCGCCGTTCTTCGACGCCAAACGCACGCTCGGTCTTGCCGGCTTCGAATTTATTTTCAGCGACCCCGACTTCTGGTCCGCGCTGAAAAACTCGTTCGTCATCGCGAGTGGGATGCTGTTCATCTCGATCCCGCTCGGCGGCATTCTCGCGTTCCTGATGGTGCGCACGGACCTACCAGGGCGCCGTTGGCTCGAACCGCTGCTGCTCACCCCCGTATTCGTTTCGCCGATGGTGCTCGCGTTCGGCTATGTCGTCGCGGCCGGCCCAGTAGGTTTCTATTCGGTCTGGTGGAAGGAACTGTTCGGCGCGGCCGAAGCGCCTTGGAGCGTGTACTCGATTCTGGCGATCACGATCATCGTCGGGCTCACACATGTGCCGCACGTGTACCTGTATTCGTCGGCGGCGTTGCGCAATCTCGGCTCGGATGTCGAAGAAGCCGCGCGTGTCGCCGGTGCGCGGCCGTTCCGGGTCGCACTCGACGTCAGTTTGCCGATGACGTTGCCCGCGCTGCTGTTCGCCGGCGTGCTGGTGTTCTTCCTCGGCTTCGAAGTGTTCGGCCTGCCGCTCGTGCTCGGCGACCCTGAGGGGCATCTCGTACTGGCGACGTATCTGTACAAGCTCACCAACAAGCTCGGCGTGCCCTCTTATCACCTGATGGCCGCGGTCGCCGTGTGCATCGTCGCGATCACGTTCCCGTTGGTACTGCTGCAACGACGCTTGCTGAAGAGTGCGAACCGCTTCGTCACGGTCAAGGGTAAGGCGGGACGTCAGACCGTATTGCCGCTCGGCGCATGGCGTTGGGTTGCGCTCGGGATCGTCGCGTTGTGGCTGCTGCTCACGGTGTTCGTGCCGCTCTCCGGCATCACGCTGCGCGCGTTCGTCACCAACTGGGGCGAAGGCGTGAATCTGGCCGAAGTACTGACGCTCGCCAACTTCACCGAACTGTTTGAACAGGACAACCTGGTCCGCGCGATTCTCAACACGCTCGGCATCGGCGTGCTTGGTGGCGCGCTGGCAGTGGGTTTCTATTCGCTGGTCGCATTTGCCGGGCATCGCCGCAACGACTGGGCGACGCGCCTGCTCGACTACCTCGTGCTGCTGCCGCGCGCGGTGCCCGGCCTGCTCGCCGGTCTCGCCTTCCTGTGGATCTTCCTCTTCGTGCCAGGCCTGAAGGAACTGAAGAACTCCATGTGGAGCATCTGGATTGCGTACACGGTTGTGTGGCTCGCGTACGGCATGCGCCTGATTCAAAGCGCGCTGCTGCAAGTCGGCCCTGAACTCGAAGAGGCGGGCCGCAGCGTCGGCGGCACCCGCGCGCGCGTCAGTCTCGACGTGACGCTGCCGCTCGTGCGTTTCGGTCTGCTCGCGGCATGGCTGCTGATCTTCATGATCTTCGAGCGCGAATACTCGACCGCTGTCTATCTGCTCTCGCCCGGCACTGAAGTGATCGGCGCGCTACTGGTGTCGCTGTGGGCGACCGGCGCGGTCGATCAGGTCGCGGCGCTTTCTGTCATCAACATCGCGATGGTCGGCGTCGGACTCGGCGTCGCCCTGCGCTTCGGAGTGAAATTGCATGGATAAGCTCTCGGTCGACAACCTGTTTCTCAGCTATGGCGACAACCCGATCCTGAAGGGTGTGTCGTTCGAACTGAACCCCGGCGAAGTGGTGTGCCTGCTGGGCGCGTCGGGCAGCGGCAAGACCACCTTGCTGCGTGCGGTCGCGGGACTCGAACAACCTTCCTCGGGCCGTATCGAACTGGACGGCAAGGTGTTCTTCGACGGCGCCGCCAAGGTCGATCTGCCGGTCGAGCAACGCTCGCTCGGTCTCGTGTTTCAGTCGTATGCGCTGTGGCCGCATCGCACCGTAGCGGACAACGTCGGCTATGGATTGAAGTTGCGGCGCGTGTCGGCTGCCGAGCAAAAGAAGCGTGTGCAGGCCGCGCTCGACCAGCTCGGCCTCGGTCATCTCGCTGCGCGCTATCCGTATCAGCTTTCCGGCGGCCAGCAACAGCGCGTGGCGATTGCACGGGCACTGGTCTACAACCCGCCCGTGATTCTGCTCGACGAGCCGCTGTCGAATCTCGACGCCAAGCTGCGCGAAGAAGCACGCGCCTGGCTGCGTGAACTGATTGTTTCGCTGGGCCTGTCCGCATTGTGCGTGACGCACGACCAGACGGAAGCCATGGCGATGTCCGACCGCATTCTGCTGCTGCGTAACGGCCGCATCGAACAGGAAGGCACGCCCGCCGATCTGTACGGCGCGCCCCGCTCGCTCTACACCGCCGAGTTCATGGGCAGCAACAACCGCATCGACGCGCGCGTGGCCGCGGTCGATGGCGAACGCGTGACGCTGGCGGGCGATGGCTGGCAACTGCAGGCCCAGGCGCGCGAAGCACTCAGCACCGGACAGAACGCGCAGGCCGTGATTCGTCTCGAGCGCGTGCAGGTCGCGGACGGTCCGGGCGCGAACCGCCTCGAGGCCGACCTGATTACCTCGATGTATCTCGGCGACCGCTGGGAATACCTGTTCCATTGCGGCGATCTGCGCCTGCGTGCCTTCGGCCACGTGCCGCGCGCGGCCGGCCGTCACTGGATCGAATTCCCCGCCAACGACTGCTGGGCCTTCGCACAGGCGAGCTGACATCACTTGATGAACCCAGCCGCACCGTATCCCCAACCGAAGTAAAAAAACCAAGCACAGGAGACTGTTGATGAAGTGGAGTATGACGAAGGCGACCCTTGGCGTAACCTGCGCCGGCCTCGCCGGATTGGCAGCAACGGCGCATGCGCAATCGAGCGTGACCTTGTACGGGATCGTCGATGCAGGCGTTGAATACGTGAATCACGCGAGCAAGGACGGCAGCGCCACGCGTCTCGTCTCGGGCGGCAAGAACACCTCGCGCTGGGGTCTACGTGGCGTCGAGGACCTCGGCAGCGGTCTGAAGGCGGTTTTCCAGTTGGAAAGCGGCATCAACATCGCAAACGGCCAGTTCGACGATGGACCCGGCGCGATCTTCGATCGCCGCGCCACGATCGGCCTGAAAAACCGCTTCGGGCAAATCACGCTCGGCCGCAATTTCACGACCACCTACGACTACATGCTGCAGTTCGACCCGATGGGTTACGCGCCGAACTACTCGTGGGCAACGTCATCCACTGCAACGGGCGGCCGTAAGGACGGTCTGTTCTCGCGTTCGGCCAACGCCGTACGCTATGACGGCACGTTCTCCGGCTTCAAGTTCGGTGCCATGTACGGCTTCGGCAACGTGCCGGGCAGCATGAAGTCGAGCTCGAAGTATGACTTCGGTCTGGGCTACGAGAACGGTCCGTTCGCCGTTGTCGTCACGTTCGACCGGCAGAACGGCGCGAACGACAGCGTGACGCCTGCGGACACCACCAATTACATCCAGGGCATTCATGCCGGTTTGAGCTATGACTTCGGCACGGTGAAGGCAATGGCCGGGTATCGCAACTATCGGCGCACCTTCCACACTGCCGCGCCGACATTGCGCAGCGATATGTACTGGCTCGGCGGCCAATACGACGTGACGCCGTTCTTCTCGCTGTTCGCCGCGGTCTACCATCAGGACATCAAGGACGCGAGCGACGCCGATCCGACGCTGATCTCCCTGCGCGCGCAGTACGCCTTGTCGAAGCGGACGGTGCTGTATATGGCGGGCGGTTATGCGATGGCCAAGCATAACAATGCGGTCAGCCTGTCGCGTGATCTGACCGGCGCGGCGGATACACAAACGGGTGTGACGGCGGGGATTCAGCATCGGTTCTGACGTCCTGGAACGGATGAGTCATCCAGAACACCAAAGCATCCAGATGCGAAACGAGGCGCGTCGAAGATCGATCCTTCGGCGCGCCTCGCTCGTTTGCTTTCAGATAGACCCACACCATCCAATGACCTAGAATAAATCGAACAGCCCGAACAGGCGCTAGCTGCAAACCACTCGGCAGGAGCAGCACCATGTCACAGACAAGCCGCGATACCCGTAAGACGCCGCGCCACGGCCTGCTATGGTTCATCGCATTGTGGCTGCTCGGCGTTGGCGGCACGGCGCTGCTTGTGCTGCCGTTTCATCTTCTGGTCAGCGCAGCAATGCATCACTAGCATTGCACTTTCCCCGGCATCCCCGCCCGCGAGTACAACTCAAGAGCGCTCGAGCGTTGGCGGCAACTGCCCAAGTTGCCGGAATACCGATAGCCAGTCCTCGAGGTGCCATGTCTTCGCAATCAGACTTCCGCGCATCTGGTGGAAAGAGTGAATCGCGAAACTGATGTGTTTGGAACTTGCGGCAATACCGAGAAGCGGCCCGCTTTGAGTGCCACTGACCTCCGCGCGAACGCCCACCCGGTCCCCGTGAATCAGCACGTCGAGAATGGTGATTTTCATATCCGGCAGCGCAGTGGAAATGGTCGCGAAGATTGGAACCATCTGGTCCGGTCCCGGCACCGCGCCGGCCGGCTCGGGAATATATTCCCAATCGGGAGTAACGACCTTTCGTAACAGCGGGACGCTTTTCTGCTCGAAGGCGCGATAGATCCCTTCAATCGCTTCACGGGTGATAGCTTCGTCGGAACTTGGGGTCATGTCCGCTTACTCCTGAAGAATGCCCAGCGCTCGCAATCAGGCAAGTGGCTGGCGAAAAACGCTCCCGCCGTAACCGAGCACGATATTGTCGACTTCAAACGGTGACGCTTCCTGCGCTTCGAGGATAAACGCCACGCGGTTAGGGCTCAATTTGCCGGATATCGACGCGACCAGATCATGATCGAGTGTGTCCTTGACCGCGTGCCCGGCGAGGCCCTCACCCGCACCTATCGTGAAGCCAAGTAGAGCTCCGCCCGGACCGCCCAGCATTCCGATCAACCCGCCGGTAAGCGCACCGATCACTGTGCCCCAAAACGGCCGGGTGTGCTTGTCGAGCAAGATCAACTGACCTGTCGCGTCCTTTTGAACCAGCACGCCGCTCTCGATTTTGAAACCAAGGTCTTTTTCCTCAAAATTCCTGAAATCCCGACCGGCTCGTTCGGCGACGTCCACGTTGTCGAAAACCGCAACAATCAATTGCCGTGCCATTTGATAGCTCCTCGTCTCACTGACGGTGTCTATCAAAGATAGCGATTTTCGCAGCGCGTGCCATTGTTTATTTCCGATATCCTCGATACGCATGGCTTCGAGCAGAGTCCCCCCACTCAAGCTCCATTCGCAATGCGAATTAATTGACACTGCCTTTCTTGCCACGATAGCGAAACCTGTTCGGATGGTAACGGTATGACGGGAGAATGAAAGACCGCCAGACCCGATATGAAGTATCGAAGGAGAAGCAGAGATTTACGACAAAATAATGTCGGACCTTGTCGGCGCCCAACGCCGGCCGACGCCGCCTGACACAATGCCGGCGGGCCTCGCATGCGATACGCAATCGAAGCGCAATCGATCCGCCATTCTGGCCGCCAGACGCTGCATGCGAACTCACTGAAGACCTTTGCGCACTTTCCATAAAGTGCCGGGGCGGTATAACATCCCCTGATGCATAGATGGTGGAAAACATTCGCTCCACTCCTGGAATCCGTGACGGTCAATCAATAATCAATCCGATGCCTAAAGACGATATCCCAGAACCGCAAGCCGTATGTAATAACATCACCCGTAGTGCGATCTTTATCGTCGCGACGCTCAAGGATGGTCACGACCCCGCTGAGCAAGTGCGTGCCTGGTGCGGCGACGTTGCCGCCCTGGTGCGCTCCGTCGGCAAGCGCGTCCCGTCCGGCAACCTCTCGTGCGTTGTCGGTTTCGGTTCCGACGTATGGGACACGCTGTTCGGCGCTCCGCGCCCGGCGGCCCTGCATCCGTTTCGCGAATTCGGCTCGGGCGAACGCCGCGCCGTGAGCACGCCAGGGGATATCCTGCTGCACATCCGCGCGGATCAGATGGACCTCTGCTTCGAACTTGCCACGCAACTGGCAGGACGGCTCGGCGATGCGGTCACGGTGATCGAAGAGGTACACGGCTTTCGCAACTTCGATCTGCGCAGCATGGTGGGCTTTGTCGACGGTACCGAGAATCCGGCAGGCCGCGAGGCCGTCGACTTCACGCTCATCGGCGACGAAGATGCGCAATTCGAGGCCGGCAGTTACGTCATCGTGCAGAAGTACCTGCACGACATGACCGGCTGGAACGCGCTTTCGGTCGAGACTCAGGAGCGCATTATCGGCCGCACAAAACTGGCCGACATCGAACTCGACGAAGCAGTCAAACCCTCGTGTTCGCACAGCTCGCTCACCACGATCACCGAGAACGGCGAGGAAGTGAAGATTCTCCGTGACAACATGCCATTCGGCCGCCCCGGTATGGGCGAGTTCGGCACCTACTTCATCGGTTATGCACGTTCGCCGGAACCTATCGAGCTGATGATGGAAAACATGTTCGTCGGCCGGCCGCCGGGCAATTACGACAGGCTGCTCGACTACAGCCGCGCGGTCACGGGCAACCTCTTCTTCGTCCCGTCGGCCACCTTGCTCGAGGCGCTCGCGGATCGCGATCCCCAAGCTGCCGCCGCTGTCGCGCAAGCGCCCGACCCCTCTTCGTCCGCCGAGCCGCGTCATGACGGTTCGCTGAATATTGGCTCTCTCAAGGGAATCACTCAACATGAATAATCTGCATCGCGAGCTTGCCCCCATCTCCCATGCCGCCTGGTCGCAGATCGAAGACGAAGTGGCTCGCACGTTCAAGCGCAGCGTTGCCGGCCGTCGTGTGGTCGACGTCAAGGGTCCGGGCGGAACGGAGCTATCCGGCGTCGGCACGGGGCACCAGATCGCGATCGCCGCGCCGCAGCAGGGCGTCGTGGCGAAACTGTCCGAGGTCAGGAGCCTCGTCGAGTTGACCGTGCCGTTCGAACTGCAGCGCGAAGCGATCGACAGCGTCTTGCGCGGCGCGAAAGATGCGGACTGGCAGCCCGCGAAGGAAGCAGCAAAAGAACTCGCCTACGCCGAAGATCGCGCGATCTTCGACGGCTACAAGGCCGCGGGTATCGGCGGCCTGCGCGAAGGTTCGTCGAATCCGTCGCTCGCCCTGCCGGCCGACATCGCCGATTATCCGAACATGATTAGCAACGCGCTCGAAGAGCTGCGGCTTGCCGGCGTAGACGGACCCTACTCCGTGCTGCTTGGCGCCGACGCCTACACGGCGCTCGCCGAAGCACGCGACCAGGGTTATCCGGTCATCGGGCACATCAAGCGGATCGTGAATGGCGACATCATCTGGGCGCCCGCGCTTGCGGGCGGCAGCGTGATATCCACGCGCGGCGGCGATTTCGAACTGCACCTCGGCGAAGAGCTGTCGATCGGTTATGCGAGCCATACCGACACGGTAGTGCGCCTTTATCTGCGCGAAACGCTGACCTTCCTGATGCTGACGAGCGAAGCATCGGTGTCGCTCACACAAGTGGAATAAGGCAAGCGGACTGCACGCTCTACAGAAGATAGCGATTACCCTCAAAGTTGCGACACGTTCATTTCCGATTCCTACTATCGGTAGAGGCGAGTCATACCAGATCCATAGCTGGGTAAACTGAGAGATAGCATAAACTGAGATTCAGAATCGGAGTGCGCCAGGATTCTTCAGGTTAGCGAATGGCTCGATAGTTAAATCAAAGTGGACTTGTACGGAAAGCCGCAAACGAATTGCAAGACGTTTATGTCGTCGTGTTGTTCAGGTCGGGCGTGTATCTACGCCAAATCGTCGACCGCTTCAGCCAGCCAGGCCGAATGCGTGCGGTCTTTTCATCGGGTTTTTGCCACTCCACGAGAAAGAAAAATGGAACCATCCAACTTCGCTATGGCCCTTCCCGCCTCGCTCTGGGCGTATCTACCGCGAATCGCGGCTGCTATCGGCATCCTGATTGTCGGCTGGCTGGTCGCCGTGCTGGTGCGCGCGGGCGTGCGCAAATTGCTCTCCATGCTGAAAATCGACGAGCGCATTGCCGAGAACGCCGGGCAAGGCGCGTTCGTCGAACAACTGATTGCGGGCGGCCTGTTCTGGCTGGTGCTGCTTGTCACCGCAGTCGGCATCTTTAACGTTCTGAATCTCTACTCCGTCTCCGGTCCGCTCTCGCAGCTACTCGCGCAGATAGTGGACTATCTGCCTAACCTGATCGGAGGCGCCGTGCTGGCGCTCATCGCCTGGCTGCTTGCGTTGGTATTGCGCGGTGTCGCGCGCCGCGCGCTGAAGGCCGGCAAGTTCGACGAACGGCTGTCCGCGAACGCGGACGTGAAGCCAGCCAGCGGTTACCTGTGCGACGTCCTGTTCTGGCTTGTCATCCTGATGTTTCTGCCGGCGATCCTGTCCGCGTTCGCGCTGTCCGGCTTGCTTGCCCCCGTGCAGGGCATGATAAACAGGCTGCTGGACATCGTGCCGAACCTGTTCGCCGCGATCGCGATCGGCTTCGTCGGCTGGATCGTGGCGCGCGTGCTGCGTGGTCTCGTCACGAACCTGCTCAATGCGGCGGGCGCAGACCGCCTCCCGCAGGAAGTCGGAAGCCCGACGCCCGTCAAGCTGGCGAATCTGGCGGGGACCCTGGTCTACCTGTTCGTGTTTGTCCCGACGCTGATCTCCGCGCTCGACGCGCTGCGCATCGATGCGATCTCGCGGCCCGCAACCGATATGCTCAACGAGTTTTTTGGCGCGATTCCGGATCTGATCGCTGCGATTGTCATCCTGCTTGTCACGTTTTACGTTGCTCGCTTTCTTGCGGCGCTCGCGCAGAAGGTCCTTAGGACTGCCGGCGCTGACACGCTACCAGGCCTGCTTGGCGTAGGCCACGTGTTTACCGGCATGTTGCTGCCCTCGGTGCTGGTGGCACGCCTGATCATGTTCTTCGCCATGCTCTTCGCCGTCGTCGAAGCCGCGAACCGTCTGGGCTTCTCTCAGGTGCGCGACGTCGTGACGTTGTTCATCGAATTCGGCGGCCACGTGCTGATGGGCGCGGTGATTCTCATCATCGGTTTCTGGCTTGCCGATCTTACCCGCCGGTTGATTCAGCAGGCCGACGGCGAACACAGTGTCCTGTTCGCGCGGATCGCGCAGTTTGCGATTCTCGGGTTGGTGTTCGCAATGGGTCTTCACGCCATGGGCATTGCGAACGAGATTGTCCAGCTCGCCTTCGGCCTCGTACTCGGCGCGATTGCAGTGGCTGTTGCGCTGTCGTTCGGCCTGGGTGGTCGCGAGGCGGCCGGCAAACTGCTCGATCGCTGGATCAACGGTCGGCAAGACAAAGCCTGACCCGCTACGCGCCGTTCTGGCCGGCGTTCAGTCACGCCTATGGAGGCCGGCCATGACGACGATTCTCGCGACGGCCGTCGTTGCGGGCTCAGGCTCGCAACGACGGTTTTAGCAGTGCAAACACCTCCTCGTCGGGCAGGACTTCAAAGCCACTGGTTACTTCGCCGCAGTCCACGTGCACTCTCTCAAGGATTTCCGAGGTGCACTTTCTTAACATCGTCACAAGCATCCTTACCCGTGGCGGCACTGGACGTTGCGCCTGGATCAGTACATTCAGATCGAAGGGCAGCACCTCGAATTCCGGCAGGATGCGCACGAGCCGGCCATCGGCGAGCGCATCGACGCACGCCGGCTCTTCCAGCACCCCGATGCCGACGCCCGAGAGGATCATTTCATACATGGGCCGCCAATGACTCGTCTTGATTGCGGTACGGATCGGCGCGCTCTCCACGACGCTCGCCATGTGCCTGAGCGGCAACTGTTCCGTGCCGAACATACCCTGCACCCGGATAAACGCGTGTTTGACCAGATCGGACGATTCCGTGATCGGACCGTGCTGGCTCAGATAACCAGGCGCTGCAACGAGAGCACGCCCGACCTGACCCAACTGACGGGCAATGAAGGCCCCTTCTCCAAGCGGCCCAAGACGAAACGAAATGTCCACGCCCTCTGTCACGAGGTCGACGGTGCGGTCGTTCAGGACCAGTTCCAGATCCAGTTGCGGATAGGCCGCGCGCACCAGCGTCAGCGCCTCCGGCACGACCGTCTCGCCAAGGCAATGAGGGGCCGCGATACGAATCGTGCCCTTCAGATCCTGCCCCTCGTTCGACACCTCAGCGACCGCCTGTTCCACGGCGAGCAAAATCTTCTTGCTACGCTCATAGAAGATGAGGCCTTCCGGCGTGCAATTGAAAGCGCGTGCGCTGCGCAGCAGGAGCCGGCAGCCAAGGTACGTCTCGAGCCGCTCGATGCGCTCGCTTGCAGCCGGCTGCCCGATACTGAGGTCTCGCGCCGCGCCGGAAATACTCTCTCGCTCAACCACCCTGACGTAAATACGCATGGCTTCTAGCAGATTCATTGTGCCCAACCTCCCTGTGTGCCGATCGCGCGTCACTCAAACCAACCGTTACGCGTCGAAAGATCCCAACGTGGGGACCTGGCAATGTTCATTCGATGGAGTAAAGGTTAAGGCCGGGTCAACAGTCGCAGAGTGCACACATCGGGCCGACTCGGGTCAGTACAGTTCTGCTGCGAAGCGGGCGTCAGGCGGGAGCATGGCGACGCGAACGCGGGTAAGCCACGAAAGGGGCCAGTACAATTTACCGCAGCAAAACGCCCATGGAATCGTCCGATGAATCTGTATGACAAGCTTGCTGACGATATCGAGAAACTGATCCGTCAGGGCGTGTACGGTCATGGCGAACGTCTGCCATCGGTACGGCAGACCAGCCAGCAGCATCGGCTCAGCGTGACGACCGTCATCCGCGCCTATTTGCTGCTCGAGAGCCGTGGATTGCTGACGGCCAGGCCCCAGTCGGGTTATTTCGTCAACTTCCGGGGCGATGGGAGCGAACGGAAAACGCTTGAACTCCGGCCGTCAAAACCGATTCCGATATCGTCGCCGGTCGACGTCAGCCGGCTGGTGCTTTCCACCTTGCGCTCGATCGGTGTCGACGACGCCGTGCCGCTGGGTTCGCCCTACCCCGACCCGGGTCTCTTCCCCTTCGAAAAGCTCAACCGCTACGCTTACGACGCGGGACGCGGCAAGACGCGGTGGGCCGTGACGGACGCGCTTCCGCCCGGCAATGCGGCACTCGTGCGCCAGATCGCGCGTCGCTACCTCGAGAACGGCATGGCCGTCGATCCGAACGAGATCATCATCACGGTCGGCGCGACTGAGGCGATCAACCTGTGCCTTCAGGCGGTCGCCAAGCCGGGCGACGTGATCGCGGTCGAGTCCCCGACGTTCTACGCGATGCTGCATGCAATCGAACGGATGGGCATGAAAGCGATCGAGGTATCGACGCATCCTGAGCACGGCATCGACATCGAGGCGCTCGCCGCAATCGTGGATTCGCACACCATCACCGCCTGCATGGTCATGCCGAACTTCCAGAATCCGCTGGGTTTTCTGATGCCTGACGAACGCAAGCGCGAACTCATGGAATTGCTGACGAAGCGGGACATTCCGGTCATCGAGAACGGTGTCTACAACGAGCTTCACTATGACAGCACGCACCCGAGCACGTTGAAGTCCTTCGACACCAAGGGGCTGGTACTTCACTGCGGCTCTTTCTCGAAGACGCTCACGGCAGCCTACCGGATTGGTTGGGCGCTGCCGGGCCGTTATCGCGATCAGGTCGAGAAGCTCAAGTTTCTGAACACGCTGACTTCTCCGTCGATTCCGCAAATGGCGATTGCGGAATTCCTTGAGCGCGACGGTTACGAGCACCACCTGCGAAGGGTTCGAAGGGCGTATGCGCAGCAGGCCAAACTGATGAAGGCAACCGTCGCGCGTTTCTTTCCTGAAGGAACCCGCATGTCCAACCCCGCGGGCGGCTACGTGCTGTGGATCGAACTGCCGCCTAAGGTCGACGCGATGCGGCTCTACACGCTCGCACTCGACCAGGGTATCACCATTGGACCCGGATATATGTTCTCGGTCTCGGAGACGACCTATCGGAATTTCATCCGCCTCAACTACAGCAGCCCCTGGTCCAGCGAAATCGAACAGGCGGTGATTACCGTGGGCAAGCTCGTCGCAATGTGCGCCCGTTAGTGGCACGCTCGTCGACATGTGGTACGTCAGGACGGGTGCGATCACTGGGCTGCAGTGTTGTCATGGTGGCTCTCCGGTCTGTACCTCCTGTCACTGAATCGTCTGGCCACCGAAATCGACTACGGTCCGACGCCTCGCCCTGAAGGGGTCATTCGCTACCCACCGATGTGCGGTCGGCCGCGAACGTCCACAGCGGCCGACCCAAATCGAGACTACACAGCCATAACCGACACCGCCTTAGTCACCAAATAACCCTCCATGGCCTCCGGCCCCCCTTCCGACCCATAGCCCGAATCCTTCACGCCGCCAAACGGCATTTCCGGCCAAGGCGTGGCAGGCTGGTTGATCCACAACATGCCGACTTCCATCCGTTGCGACAGCAGGTGCACGTTGCTGAACGATTTCGTGAACGCATAGCCCGCGAGACCGAACGGGAGGCGATTCGCCTCAGCGATCGCTTCTTCGAGCGTGTCGAAACCGCGGATCGCGGCGATCGGGCCGAACGGCTCGTTGTTGAACACGTCCGAGTCGAGCGATACGTTGGTCAACACGGTCGGCGCGAAGAAGTTGCCTTCCGAGCCCACACGTTCGCCACCCGTTTCGATCCTGGCGCCGGTCTTGCGCGCGTCGTCGAGCACCTTGCTCATCGCAGTAAGGCGGCGCGCGTTGGCGAGCGGTCCGATGGTCGTGCCTTCCGCCAGACCGTCGCCGAGCTTGAGGCCTTCAGCATGCTTGACGAGCGCCGCGGCGAATTCTTCGCGGATGCTGTTGTGCACCAGAAAGCGCGTCGGCGAGATGCAGACCTGCCCGGCATTGCGGAACTTCGCGGCACCCGCGGCCTTGATGGCCAGCGCCACGTCGGCGTCTTCAGCCACGATGACGGGTGCATGAC
Source organism: Paraburkholderia fungorum (assembly GCF_046026025.1). Lineage (GTDB taxonomy): Bacteria > Pseudomonadota > Gammaproteobacteria > Burkholderiales > Burkholderiaceae > Paraburkholderia > Paraburkholderia fungorum_E. The sequence continues at coordinate 115,133 of NZ_JAQQFL010000011.1, forward strand.
CGCCCAATTCCATCGTCGCGCGCTTCATGTGCGCCCCGGCGAGGGCGGCGAGTTGCTTGCCGACCGGCGTCGAACCGGTGAAGGTGACCTTGCGGATCACGGGATGCGGAATCAGGTAGCTGGAAATCTCCGCCGGGTCGCCGAACACGAGGCCGACCGTGCCGGCCGGCACGCCGGCTTCAACGAACGCCTGCAGCAGCGCCGCCGGCGATGCCGGGGTTTCTTCGGGCGCCTTCACGAGGAACGAGCAGCCGCACGCGAGCGCAGCGCTCAGCTTGCGCACGACCTGGTTGACCGGGAAATTCCACGGCGTGAAGGCGGCCACCGGACCGATCGGTTCCTTGAGCACCGTTTGCTGCGCCGCCAGATTGCGCGACGGCACGACCCGGCCGTAGACGCGGCGGCCTTCGTCGGCGAACCATTCGATGATGTCCGCTGCCGACAGCATTTCGACGCGCGCCTCGGCGAACGGCTTGCCCTGTTCCTGGGTCATCAGCCGGGCGATGTCGGAAGCGCGTTCGCGCACCAGGGCGGCGGCTTTGCGCATGGTGGTGGCACGCTCGTTGGCCGGAATCTTGCGCCAGGCTTCGAAGCCGCGTTGCGCGGCGGCCAGCGCCCGGTCGAGATCGGCAATGCCGGCATGGGCCACCTTGCCGATAGCTTTGCCGGTGGCAGGATTGATGACGTCGAGGGTTTTGCCGCTGGCGGCGTCGCACCACTCGCCGTTAATCAGAAGACGCGTATCGGTATAGCCTGATGAAACCATGTTGTGTTCCTGTTAGTTGAAGATCAGGCGTCACGCAACGCCAATTCGACGTGCCGCAGGCGCCGCACGATACGTTCGACGAACTCCAGCGTCACGTGAGGCAGCGCACGCTGGTTGGGTGTGATGATGCCAACAGTAAGTGCGTTGACATTCACGTCGTCGAGCGGTCTCCATACCACGTCACCACGCGCCAGTTCGTCGAGGAAAGCCAGTTTGGAAAAAAATGAAATGCCGCGCCCTGACGCAATCAGCCGCTTGAGCAGCGTCGTCGAGTTGCAGATGACGCTCGGCTGCAGCGACTCCCAGTACTCGGGAAAATCGGTCGCGACGACGCCCTGCATCGGCGATCGTCCTTCGAGACGCAGAAACGCGTGATTGCGGCATTCGTCGAAGCTGATGCGCTCCGTCTTCGCTAGCGGATGCGACGATGCCATGACCACACCCGGCGGCAACGACACCTCGGTCACGACATCGAGCCCGGCGGGCAGCTTGGTAATGTACGTAATGCCGACGTCATACTCGCCACTCACGAGCCGCGTCGGTACGTCGTGCGGCGGCACCGCGGCGATCGAATAAGTGACAGCCGGATAGGCGTCCGAAAACTCCTCGACGGTCGCCGGCAGAAAGTCGACGAAAAGCGAATCCATGGCTACCACCGAGACGTGTCCCTTGCGCTCGCCCTTGAGGTCGTCAAGTTCGCTGCGCATCAAGTGGAAGTCGTTCAGCGTCGCGCGAATGTGTTGCAGCATGCGCTCACCGGCGGCGTTCAAGCGGATGCCGTTCGGCAGCCGGTCGAACAGTTCGGTCCCCATCTCCGCTTCGAGCTTGAGGATCTGCCGGTTGACCGCGCTCGACGCGACATAGAGGTTCTGCGCGGCCTTGCGGATCGAACTGCACCGAGCCACTTCGACAAAATACTTCAGGACATTCGCATGCATCGTGTTTTCTCAGTTCATCGGCCGCACCGTCCATGCTGCGACCACGGGATGATCGCAGGCTACCTTGCCCACGTCGCATGCGCCACCCGGGGAACCGAGCGCACTCCCGGCCGGCCCGAAGAAATCACGGTTCACGGCGGCGAAAATAGCCTCCGATCGCGGGAGTTCTTCATCGTGAAAGATCGCTTCGGTTGGGCACACCGATACACACACCCCGCAGTTGATGCATTCCTCAGGGTGGATGTAGAGCGTGCGCCCGCCTTCGTAGATGCAGTCAACCGGGCAGCATTGCACGCACGCCCCGTCTTTGACGTCGATGCACGGCGACGTGATGACGTAGGCCATTAGCGTCCACTCCAGACGGGTTTGCGCTTTTCCTGAAACGCGCGCACACCTTCATTCGCGTCCTCGGATTGCAACGCGGCGACCAATGCGGGCAATCGCAGCGCCTGAGCGTCCGCTGGTGAGAGTGTGGAGGTCCGTTTGACCACCTGCTTGATCGCCTGTAGCGACAGCGGGGCGCACGCGAGCAGCGCCTTGACCCAGCGCTCGACGGCGGCGTCCAGTTCGGCACGCGGCACGACTTCGTTGACAAGGCCCATGTCGAGTGCTTCGCGCGCCGAGACGCGGCGGCCGGTCATCAGCATCGCCATCGCCTGGCGGTACGGGATCTGGCGTTGCAGCAGGGTCATGCCGCCGTCGAGCGGCATGCGCCCGACGAGCGCCTCCGGCAGCCCGAAGCTCGCCTCGTCACAAGCGACCACCAGATCGCACCCCAGCACCATTTCGAAGCCGCCACCCAGCGCATAGCCGTTGACCCGCGCGATAACCGGCACGTTCAGCGTCTCGCGAAGCGCAATGCCGCCAAAGCCGCCTGGGCGCGGCGCCGCCCAGTAATCAACGCCGCTCACCGACGGATTCTTCAGGTCCGCGCCGACGCAGAACGCGCGCTCGCCCTCGCCGGTCAGGACCACGACCCGCACGTCGCGGTTATGCTCGAGCTCGGTCCACACGCGTTGCAGTTCCGCTTCGGTGGCAAGGTCCACGGCGTTGAGCGCTTCCGGCCGCGCCAGCGTCACCGTGGCAACGTGCTGGTCGATAACAAGTCGTACGCTCATACAGCCTCCGTGGCGACCTTGACGCGCAATTGTTGCAAGACCTCTTCGGTATGCTGGCCGAGGCGCGGCGGCCCACGCCGCAAGCCCACCGGCGCGAGCGAAAGTTCGATCGGGCTGCCGATGAAACGCACCGGCTGGCCTTCGCCCTCGCCCTCCAGAATGAGTTGGTTATGCAGCGTCTGCGGATCGACCAGCGCTTCACGCAGATCACGCACCGGTGCACACAGCAGGTCCTGCTCCTCGAGCCGGGCGAGCCAGAAGTCGCGCGTGTTGCTCGCAAAGCGCTCCCGGAAGATGCGCTGCAATTCCGCCTTGTGAACGAACTGCTGGTTGAGATTGCAAAAGCGCGCGTCAAGCGAGAGGTCTTCGATCTGCATCGCGGTACAGATGTCGCGCAGCGGATTCGCCTTGAACGCACCCACCAGTACCAGCGCACCATCCTGGGTATCGAAGACACCCGAGAGCGGCATCGCGGCCCAGTTCACTTCGGAATCGGCCATCATGATCATGGCGGCTTCCTGCATCTGCATCGCGAGCATCGAGTTGTACAGCGACACGTTGACCTTCTGCCCTTCGCCCGTGCGTTCACGATGCAGCAACGCGAGCAGGATGCCCTGCACCATGTGCATACCCGCCGAATAGTCGGCGAGCGCTGTCGGGTACACGGAAATCGGCAGCGACTCATCGGCGCGGCGCGCCATCACACCGCTCATCGCCTGGGCGAGCACGTCCTGGCCACCCTTGTGCGCATACGGTCCGGTTTCGCCGAAGCCCGTGCCGATCGCGTAGATGATCCGCGGGTTCAATCGACGGCAGTCTTCATAGCCGACGCCCATACGGTCCATCACGCCCGCGCGGAAATTGCTGACGACCACGTCTGCGTCCGCGATCAGCGCCTTCAGATCAGCCATCTGTTGCGCGTCGCGCAGGTCGAGCGCCACGCTGCGCTTGTTGCGATTCAGACTGCAGAAGATCGGATTGTCCGCGCCGGCCACCGGCTCGAACGTCGAGCGGCTCAAGTCGCCCGCGCCCTTTCTCTCGACCTTGATCACATCGGCGCCGTAATCGGCGAGCATCTGCGTGCAGACCGGACCCATCATGACCTGCGTGAGATCGACGACGCGCACGCCGGCGAGCGGCAAGTCAGCTGTCTTTGCAACGTTGTCGGCGACGCTCATGCGGCCTCCTGCTTCTGGATGTGTGCGGCAAGCGACGGGACGTCGGCGTTGCGGCCGGTCTGGTCACCCGGATCGGCGCCTTGCGCACGCAAGGTCTTCTGCAGCGCGTGCACATCGACGTCGCGCACTCGCACGCCCGCATCGAGCGCGAGCGCGGCAGCCACACCGGCGGCTTCGCCCATTGCCATGCAAGGCGGAATTTCACGCGACATCTTCTGCGCCTGCGAGGTCGCCGAATAGTGGCGGCCGGCAACCAGCAGGTTGTCGATCTGCTTGGGCAGCAACACGCGATACGGCATGTAGTAGTCACGGCCACGCGCGATGCTGTCGTCGAAACGGGTACGCTGCGCGAGGTCATCCTTCGTCATTACATACTCGCCTTCGAGCAGGCGCGTCTGGCGCACGCCGGTTTGCGGCGCGACATCGATCACGTAACACTGCTCGAAACCAGGCAGCTTCTCCCGCACGAAATCGACCACCGCGTGAATGTGCTGCCGGCCCTGCACTTCAGCACGTGTCAGGTCTTCGGGTTTGAGGCCGTCGAGACCGGCCATGTGCGGGCAGTTGCACCACACCACGCCGGGCAACGGTGTCTTCAACCACCAGTAGCCCCACGAGCCACCGAGAATGCGCTTGATCTGACGATCCAGTGCCGCAAACGCTTCGGGTTCTTCGGCTTCGAAACGCTCGGCAGCCTCCGTATCCACGCCGCCGAGTCGAAATACCGTCGTCGTGATATAGGTGCCGCCGACATGCGGCACGCCCGCCGACGCCGCCACATCCAGGTCTCCCGTCGCATCGATCACCACATCGGCGAGGATCGCTTCACGACCGCTCTTCGTCTCGCAGATCACGCCCTTCACCTGACCGTCTTCGACCAGCGTGCGCGAAAACCATGAATGCAGACGCAACTTGATGCCGAGCGATTCCACCATCTCCAGGGCGACGCGCTTCATCGCATCCGGATCGAACGCTGCGGCGAAGCACACGGGGTGAGGCGTCTTCTGGCTGTGAAAGTCGAAGGTGCCCCAGCGCCCCCACTTGCGATACGCGGCGGGATCCTCGCCCCACTCGTCCGAGCGCGGGAACATCGCCAGCTTGCGCGCCGCCATCCGTTCGATGAAGGTCATGCAGACGCCGCGCACTGAAATTTCCTGCAGGTGGTTGTCCCACATGTCGTCGAGCACCAGCACCATGCCACCGGACGCAAGGCCGCCAAGGTGGTTGTAACGCTCCAGCAGAATCACCTCGGCGCCGTTGCGTGCCGCCCCAATCGCTGCCGACAGACCTGCGGGGCCGCCACCCACCACCACCACGTTTGCCTTGGCCGCCACGCGCACATCACGCACGCTTTCCTGAATCAAATCGCTGATCATGTTCACTTGTCTCCTCTGAGAATTCGGGTGTGTCGTATTCGGTTCAATGCGTACTTTCGGGCTGCCATCTGACCACCAGACGCTCGATAATCGCGATCACCAGGAAAAACATGCCGGACAGCACAGCGCTCATGATGATTGCCGTGTACAGCAAGGCCGAATCGAAGCTGTAGGTCGCCTGGATGATCATGGCGCCGATCCCTTGCGTGGCGCCGATCCATTCGCCGACCACCGCGCCAATCACCGACATCGATGCGGCAATGCGCAATGCGGAGAAGAGATAAGGCAGCGAAGCGTAGAGGCGCAGCTTGAAGAAGATTTCACGCTTGCTGGCCGACAGGATCTGCATCAGTTCCATCGCCTGCGGGTTCACCGCTTGCAGCCCGCGCACCATGTTCACGAGCGTCGGGAAGAAACAGACAATCGCTGCGATCGTGATCTTCGGCTCAAGACCGTTACCCATGATGAGGACGAGAATCGGCGCCTTCGCGACCACCGGAATCGAGTTGATCATCACGGCGACCGGATAGAAGATGTCCTGCAGCGTCTTGTTGTGCACGAAGACGGTGGCGATCAGGATCGCCGCCAGGTTGCCGAGCATGAAACCGCCCACTGCCTCAATCGCCGTCGGCACCAGGTTCTGCAACAGCACATCGCTCTTGCTGAAAAGCGTCTCCAGAACCAGGAACGGCGACGGCGCGATAAACGGCTTCACATGAAAGCCCGCCACCACCGCCCACCACGCGAACAGCAAACCAAAGACGCCGAGTACCGGCAGGAGGCGCGCGCGCCACATACGCTGGCGGCGTTGCGCAAGCCATGCTTGCGCTTCAGGGTCCGCCGCTTGCGACGACAGGTTCAATTGCATTTCGGACGTGGTCATCAGCAGGTCTCCAGTACGCGCCGCAGATAGGCAGCGAGTTCGACGAATTCACGGGTCTCGCGGATATCGAGCGTGCGGTCTTCTGGCAGTCCAACCGGGACGATCTCCTTCACCCGCCCAGGGTTGGCGGCCAGCATCAGCACGCGCTGGCCGAGAAACGCCGCTTCGTAAATGCTGTGGGTGACAAAAAGCGTCGTGAGGCCCATCTCTTTCCAGACGCGGCGCAATTCTTCGTTCAAACGGTCACGTGTGATTTCATCGAGCGCACCGAACGGCTCGTCCATCAGCAGGACTTTCGGGTCGCTAACGAGGGCACGCGCAATCGCGACGCGCTGGCGCATCCCGCCCGACATCTCGTGCGGGTAGGCGTCCTCGCGACCCTTGAGGCCGACGAGTTCGAGCAGTTCACGCGGTGTCGCCCGGCCCGCCCGTGCCTTGCCGCCCGCGACTTCAAGCGGCAACTGCACGTTCTGGATCGCTGTGCGCCACGGCAGCAACGCCGCGTCCTGAAACACGAAGCCGATGTCCCGATGCTCACGTGCGACACGGGGTGCCGCACCGAGCACGCTGATCTCGCCGCGGCTCGGCTTGATGAGATCCGCGACGACGCGCAGGAACGTCGACTTCCCGCAGCCCGAGGGACCGAGGAGCGTGAGGAATTCCCCGGCTGCGACATCAAGGCTCAAGCCTTCGATCGCGGTGACGCTGCGCCGGTCGGTGAAGAAACGCACGTTGATATTGCGGCAACTGATAGCCAGATTGGTGTCTTGCAGCGCGCCGACAGACGAGCCGGACCCTTCCGCGCGCGGCGGATTCATAGTGGCAGCATGCATGGATTACACCTTGAGGCGAGAGGAACGGGTAGCGTTGAGAACGTCCATCGTCATCACGTCATCGACTTTTGGCTGACTTTTCTGGAACTGGCCCAGTTGACCGTACATCGTGATCTGCTCTTCCCAGACCTTCGCGTCCATCGTGCCCCAGCCCTGGATCTGCGTGGTCTGATCGAACGCGTAGCCCATCAGCGAATCGATCGCGACACGCTCGTCGGCGCGGTTCAGGTTCGGATATTCCTTGATGAGCAGATCGACAGCCTGGTCGCGATGCGCATTCGCGTAGAGCCAGCCACGCGCGGTTGCGCGCAGGAAACGCGCGACGATGTCGGGATGATCCTTGAGTGTCGCGGTGTTCGCGTAGTACGGCAGCGCGTAGAGGCGCACGCCGGTGTCCCATAGGCGCAGGTCGACACGATCTGCGCCGAGCGGCTTGAGCGCCGTGGTGTTGGTTTGCCAGCCGGTCACCGCATCGACCTGACCACTCAGTAGCGGCATCATGTCCGCGCCGATCGGCACGACGTTGACCTGGCTTTCCGGAATTTTGTTCTTCGCGAGCAGCGCCTTGAGCAGCACCATGCCCGTCGACTGGATACCGATACGCTTGCCAATCATGTCGTGCGGCGTACGCACCGGATTCTTCCTGAGCGAAAAGAAACTGTAAGGATGCTGCTGCAGACCGGTCGCAATGCACTTGATCGGCAGGCCTTCCGAAACCGCAAGCATGATCGACGGACTCGACGAAATCTCACCGACGTCGGATCGGCCCGAGGCGACAATCGCGACGCCGTCAATGTTCGGGCCGCCCGGCTGGATATGAAAATCGATGCCTTCCTGATCGTAATAGCCGAGCCGCTTCGCCGTCACTTCTCCGACCTGGTTGCCGCCCGGAATCCAGCCCAGTTGCATGTTGACGGTTGCTCTGTCGCCCGCAAAGGCACGCACAGAGAGCAGTGCGCCCGTTGCAGCCATGCCGCCCGCCGCGAGTGTCATCCGCAGCAAACGCCGACGTCCGGCATTTTCGATTACTGACATCATCTCCTCCGTTGGTCCTTCCTGGATACAAGGGGCCGGTCGTTTAACGCTCAGTGCTGCCGGTCCAAACGATTATTAAGAGCCAAAAGTGTCCCCGCAAGCATCAATTTTGAAGATGAGTGATGCCAAAATTAGAGCACCCCACTTGTGCAGCTTTTCTGACAATGTGCCCACAAGCGTGCGTGATTCGTGCACCAGTTCGGCCTTAGCGCGCTAAAAATTCGATCACTGGTGATCAAATTCAGTGCTAGCCGTCGCGAATTTTGTTCCGCAAGAATCGGCTGCAATCGCATCAGATTCGCGTCGTCGTACGGGTCGATCATCGAAAGTCAGTCGTAGTGACAGACCGTCGAGGCGCGGGAGCGCCTTGTTGAGCTGTCCACTCACCCTGTAAAGCTGAGACGGTTATCGGAGACGCGAAGCTTTCGCGGTGCAATGGTTTTGCTTCGTTTTCCTAAAAATAATTCAGATTCAAGTAGTTGCTTTAACTTTCCCAAAACAAGCACTCAAAGGAAATCATGAATCGACGCATCTTTGTTCTCGCTTCAATGGCCTTGTTCTGCCAGACGGCATCCGCCCAAAGCAGCGTGACGCTGTACGGGCTGATCTCGACCGGCATCGTCTATGCGAACAACCAGAAAGGGGCCGACAAGCAAGGTCACGCGACGTGGCAATTCGCGAGCGGGCCGATGCAGACGCCGCGCTGGGGGATAAAGGGTATCGAGGATCTGGGTGGGGGCCTGAAGGCCATCTTCACGCTGGAAGGCGGCTACAGCGTGGCGACTGGCGCATTGTCGCAAGGCGGCCGTGAGTTTGGCCGGCAGGCGTTTGTCGGCTTGTCGTCGGATACCCTCGGGACGGTGACGCTGGGCCGCCAGTACGACGAGGCGGTAACACTGTGTACATTCTCGTCGGCCTGTCAGTTCGCGGCGTACGGTGCGCACATTGGCGACAGTGACAATGTATTCGACACGTTCCGGATCAATAACGCGGTCCAGTACAAGAGCATCGACTACAAAGGTCTTCAGTTTGAAGGGCTCTACGGCTTCTCGAATAAGGCCGGCGGCTTCTCCGACAACAATGCCTATAGCGCCGCGGTGCAATATCGCAACGGGCCGCTGTCAGCAGGCCTCGCCTACCTTCAGGTCAACACACCGAACGACCCCAATAACACGAACGGTGCGGTGGTCAACGACTATGGCTTCACGTCGCCGTTCATCACGAATCCGGCGACCAACGCGGGCGTCAGCAAGCAGAGAATGTATGGCGCGGGCGGCGCCTACGCGTTCGGCCCTGCGAGCCTATCGCTGCTTTATACCAACGCGCGGTTCGACTATGTCGACACGTCGCGCCTGACGCTTCAGAATTTTGAGGTTTCGTTGACCGACTACGTGACGCCGCAGCTTATTCTGGGCGCCGCGTATATCTTCACCACCGGGCAATATCACCCGCAGGACAATAGTCCAAAGTGGCATCAGGTGAATACCGGCGTGGATTACCTGCTCAGCAAGCGCACTGATGTCTTCCTCGTCGGCATCTATCAGAGAGCGGCGGGTGACGCGCACTACGCGCAGATTTATTCGCTTTCCCCGTCCACCACCAAGTCGCAAGTCTCAGCGGTGATCGGACTTCGGCATAAATGGTGAGCCGTATGACTTGCCTGTACGACGGCAACGCAGACGCCGGATCAAAAGATCCGGCGGGCTTCGGTAGTCTGGCCGGCAGTATCGATGGCCTGCAGAAAGTCACCGCTCCACTTTCGACATAACCGCCGTCGTCGGGTCATACCGATAGCCCTTCTGGGCAAACCGTTCTGCCATCGAAGCGCTGATAAGCTTCTGCTGCGTGAATCAATAAACAACAGCCTCTCGTTCGCCGACCCAAGCCGCTCCTTCAGATCCGTGGCATGCTCCGCCCACTGTTTATTCGATAAAGCGCACGGCCACGCCGGTGCCCTTGAACTGCTGCACAAGCGGCAGGATCTGGCTGTCGTTGACGCCTCGCTCGATGACCGTGTTGACCTTGATCGGCGCGAGTCCGACCGCGCGCGGTCTCGATCCCGTCCAGTTCCAGGAGTACAGTTTGACGCGTCGAAGACCGCCCCCTAAGTCAGTTGGTACGAGCGCACCGGTAAGACCTCGGCGGGAAGCTCACCGCCACATAGTTCCAGAATCGATCGTTCAATGCTGCGGGTCATGGCGTCAAGCGCCAGCGCATTCGGCGCGAGACTAAACGGTTCGGCGACTTCGCTGGCAATCGCCTCGAGCGCAATCAGCGTATAAGAAATGAAAACACAAAGAAGCGGCGTAAAGAATTCCGTTGAATCGACCAGACCGAACGGCAGCAGCACGCAATAGGCATAGACGGTGCGGTGAAGCAACACACTGTAGGCAAACGGAATGGGCGTGGACGCGATCCGCTCACATCCTCCCACGGTTCTTCCCAACTCGTTGATCTGCGCGTCGATCATCCAGAGCTTCGTATCCGATAACAAGCCCCGAACCTGGAGATCGGCGAAATCACGGCGAACGTCGTTGAGCAGGGCCGTCGGTTTATAGCAGGTGTGCTGCAATGCCTCGGTTCGCGTGCGTCCGAGAAAGCGCAGAAGATCTGGCGTCGGATCGGTTCCTCGCAACTGGTGCTTCAGCGCGTACACACACGCAATCAGTGTATGGGCCACCTGAATGTTGTGATCGCCCCGTGGCACGTAACACAGCATTTGCGACGTCAGCGCGCGCGCCGAGATCAGGGTGCTGCCCCAGAGATGGCGCGCCTCGTTGAACCGTTCGTAACTGGCGTTATTGCGGAACGCCAGGAAGATCGCCAGCGCAAGGCCGAACAAGGTGAACGGCGCGGTATTCAGTGGGATCTTCTCGCCGAAAATGCGCCCTTGCGTCAGGACAGCAACACTGCTGACGATCCCCATGACGACTAGCTGCGGAATAATCGACTGCAACACGGAACCGTTCCAGATAAACAGCAGCCGGAACCAGTTTTCCCCTGGTCTGACAATCATGATGTGCTCTTTTAGTGTATTGATTGCGCCGTCCCCCTCAGTGGTAGCCGGCGTCCCCTTCGCGCACCTTGCCCCGAAAAACGCGATACTGCATGACGTTGTAGACGAGGATGACCGGCAGCACAATCACGGTACCGACCAGCGCGAACAACTGGCTCGAGTGACTCGATGAGGCCTCCCAGATCGTCAGCGACGGTGGCACGATGTTCGGCCAGATGCTGATGAGCAAACCGCTATAGCCGAGAAAGCATAGCGCGAGCGTGAGAAGGAACGGGGTTGCTTCGTGCTTCAGCCGAAGCGAACGGAACACACCCCACACACAGGCAACGACAAGAATCGGCACCGGCAGAAACCAGCCGAGATTGCCGCTCCCGAACCAGCGAAACGCCACCGCCGGCAAACCGGTCACGGTCCAGAGACTCACGACGCCCATCACCCCGAGCAGAATGCTCACGAGCGGCCGCATCACCTCGCGCATCTTGCGCTGCAATTCGCCATCCGTCTTCAGGATGAGCCAGCCGCAGCCGAGCGTCGCATACGTGAAGAGCACGCCGATCCCGCAGAACAGGCTGAACGGCGAGAGCCAATCGAACGGACCGCCGGCGAACCGGCCGTCGACGATCTTGATGCCTTGCAGCAGCGACCCCAGCACGATGCCCTGGCAGAGCCCCGCAAGGGCTGAGCCGGCAATGAAGGCAAGGTCCCACGCGTGCTGGGTCCTGACGGCCTTGGCGCGCAACTCGAAGGCGGCCCCACGGAAGATCAGGCCCACCACCATCAGGATCAGCGGCAGATAGTTCGCCGGCAGCAGCGTCGAATAGACCACGGGAAACGCCCCGTAAAGGCCGGCGCCGCCGAGCACGAGGAAGGTCTCGTTACCGTCCCAGACTGGCGCGATGGTATTGAGCATCACTTGCCGGTCGCCTTTCTCCTCGAAGAACGGAAATAGCAGGCCGATGCCGAGATCGAATCCGTCCAGCATCACGTAGATGAAAACGCCAAGTCCGATGATCGCGGCCCACACGACAGGAAGATCGATTTGCATGGCGTCACTCTCCTTCCAGTGCGTCGAGCGGGCGATTGGTCAGCACCGGATGCCTGCGCGACTTGCCGCGGTCGATATGCTCCTCCGGTCCGCGCTTCATCATCTTCATCATGTAGTAGAAGCCCATGCCGAACACCAGGAAATACACCAGCACAAAGATCAGCAGTGAAACGCCGACTTGCTGCGCGCTGACCGGCGAGACGGAGTCCACGGTACGGAGAACGCCGTAGACGGTCCACGGTTGGCGGCCGACCTCCGTCGTTATCCACCCCGCCAGTAGCGCCACAATTCCGGAAGGTCCCATGCACAGCACGAGTATCTGGTACCAGCGCGTCTCGTAGAGACGGCCGCGCAGCCGGAGCAGCAAACCGAGCAGCGCCGTCAATAGCATCAACATGCCCAGACCCGCCATGATCCGGAAGGTCCAGAAGATGATCGGCGAGTACGGGCGATCCTGCGGCGCAAACTCCTTCAGCCCACGGATCTCTCCGTTCCAGCTATGGGTCAGGATCAGGCTGCCCAGGTGCGGTATCTGGATCGTGTAGCGCGTTACTTCCGCATTCATGTCAGGCAGGCCGACCAGATTGAGCGCCGTACCGCCTTTCTCGGTTTCCCACAGCCCTTCGATCGCAGCGATCTTGGCCGGTTGATACTCGCGTGTGTTGAGGCCGTGCGCATCGCCAACAAAAATCTGTATCGGCGCCAGAAAAAGCAGAATCCACAACGCCATCGAAAAACTGCGCGTGACAGGTTTGTCGCGCCGGCCCTGCAACAGATGCCACGCGCCGCAGGCGGCGACGATGAAGCCCGCGACAATGAACGCGGCGATCGTCATATGGGCAAGGCGAAACGGGAACGACGGGTTGAAAATCACTTTCATCCAGTCGACCGGGACGATCCGGCCATTCTCGATGGCGTACCCTTGCGGCGTCTGCATGAAGCTATTCGACGCGAGAATCCAGAACGTGGAAATGAGCGTGCCCATCGCCACCATGAGCGTGGCGAAGAAGTGCGCGCGTGGACTGACCCGTTGCCAGCCGAATAGCATGACCCCGAGAAAGCCGGCCTCGAGAAAGAACGCCGTCAGCACTTCATAGGTCAGCAGAGGCCCTGTGACGTTGCCCGCAACGCTGGAAAATCCGCTCCAGTTGGTCCCGAATTCGTAGGCCATCACCACGCCCGAGACCACCCCCATGCCGAAGCCGACCGCGAAGATCTTCGACCAGAACAGAAACATGTCCTTGTAGGCGACGTCGCCGGTCAGCAACCAGCGCCATTCCAGCACGGCGAGAAAACTCGCCATGCCGATGCTGATAGCGGGAAAGATAATATGAAACGAAACCGTGAACGCAAACTGCAACCTGGCAAGGTGGAATGCATCGAAGATATCCATGTCAAGCTTCGGCCGAACGCACAACATGAACAGGAACCGACTTGTACGAAGGCGTACCGCTCTCCTTGTCGATGAAGTCGAGCGGCACCAGCACGTTGGCTTCCGGGTAATAGGCCGCCACCGAACCCGGCGCGATGTTGTAAGCGATCGCCGTGATCTTCTTCAGGCAAAGCTGTCTGCCCGCTGAAATGGTTTCAATGTCGACCAGATCGCCATGTTCGAGTCCACGTTCGGCAAGATCGTCTTCGTTCATAAACAGCACGTCACGCCGGCCGAACACGCCTCGATATCGATCGTCGAGCGCATAGATGGTGGTGTTGTACTGATCGTGGCTGCGGATCGTGATGAGACGCAGCACATTTTCGGCGCCGAGAACATCTGCGTCTTCCGTCACGCCGCCGTACACCGAGAACATCGCTTTTCCTGACGGCGTGGGCCACACGCGCTCGGTCGGGGGAAGCGGCATGCGGAATCCCCCCGGCACCCGGATCCGCTCATTGAATGCCTCGAATCCCGGCACGGTTTGTTCGATCAGGTCACGGATCCTGTCGTAGTTGGCAACCAGCTCCGACCATGCCACCTTGCTGTTCGGCAACGTTGCCGTTGCGATACCGGCCACGATCGCCGGCTCGGACAGCAGGTGTTCGGATGCGGGCGTCAGCTTGCCGGATGAAGCGTGGACCATCGACATCGAATCCTCGACCGTAATGGATTGCCGGCCGGTCGCCTGGATATCCAGTTCCGTGCGGCCCACAACCGGCAGCACGTACGTTTCTTTTGCCACTAGCAGATGCGAACGATTGAGCTTGGTACCGAGATGGACGCTCAGATCGAGCTTGCCCATTGCAGGAAAGGACTGCCCGGAATCGGGTAACGCAACCGCGAAGTTCCCGCCGAGGCAAATCAGAGCCTTGGCCGTACCGGCGATCATCGCCTGCATCGCCTGGACGGCGTCGTGCCCGTGCGCCGCCGGCGGCGTGAACCCGAAGACATCTTCGATCTGCTTCAAGAAGGTGGCGGACGGCTTCTCGGTGATGCCGACCGTACGATTCCCCTGCACGTTGGAATGCCCGCGCAAAGGACAGATGCCCGCGCCGGGTTTGCCGATGTTGCCGCGCAATAGCAACAGATCGGCAATCAGACGGACATTGGCGGTGCCTTTGTTATGCTGGGTGACGCCCATACCGTAGGTGACAATCGTCGCATTCGATTTTGCGTAGGCAACGGCAACTTCATCGAGATCTTCCCGGGTGAGCCCGCTGGCCTTTTCGATATCCTCCCATGACGTCGCTTTCAGATCGGCGGCAAACGCGTCAAAACCCTGGGTGTGCGCCGCGATGAACGCGTGGTCGAGGACTGTGTTGCCCTGCTCCGCGTCCATCTGCAGCAGCGCTTTCATGATGCCCTTGAGCGCGGCTGCGTCTCCGCCGGCGTCGAGCTGAAAATAGGTCGACGCGATCCGGGTCGATCCGAACGTCGCCATTTCAATGACGCTCTGCGGATCGGCGAAGCGTTCAAGCGCGCGCTCGCGCAGCGGATTGAACACGATGATCGGGACGTTGCGTCGCGAGCACTCATGGAGTGTCCCCATCATCCGGGGGTGATTGGTCCCGGGATTGTGACCAATCGAGAGGATGAGTTCGGTCTTGTCGAAATCCTCGAGCGATACCGTGCCTTTGCCGATTCCGATCGACTGGGGCAAGCCAACGCTGGTCGGCTCGTGGCACATGTTCGAGCAATCCGGGAAATTGTTCGTCCCATACTCGCGGGCGAGCAATTGAAAGAGATAGGCAGCCTCGTTCGACGCGCGGCCTGACGTATAGAACTCGGCCTCGTCGGGCGAGGACAAGCCTCGCAGCACTTCGCCGATACGCGCGAATGCGTCTTCCCATTCGACCGCCCGGAACTTGTCCGTGGCGCGGTCGTAGACGAGCGGATGCGTCAGCCGGCCGAGATCCTCCAGTTCGAAATCCGTTCGTTGCAGCAGCGACGTTACCGTGTTGTTTTCGAAAAACTCCGGCGTCACCCGCTTGGTCGTTGCTTCCCATGTGACGGCTTTGGCGCCGTTTTCGCAGAACTGGAAGGTGGATTTGTGTTCCTTGTCCGGCCACGCACAACCCGGACAGTCGAAGCCGTCAGGCTGATTGGTCCGCATCAGCGTGATGGGCGCCTCGATGCTTTCCATCTGGGTTCGAACGGCTTGAGCGGTCGCTCGGAGCGCGCCCCACCCTCCAGCGGGTGCGTCATAGGGCCGGATTCCCGGAACTTCGCGTCGCGTGGTCATATGAGACTCCAGGTCTGCCTGAGGAGGTCTTAAGGCCTTCTCGTGGGGGATTGCGCCGTCTCACGGCATAAGGCTGGGATACGGGCAGACATCACTGCTTCGTGGCGGCGCTTTCAGTTGGCTCGGGGTTGCCGCCGTCTTTAGACGGTTTTTTCTTCGCGCGTCCGTTACTCCCCTTCCCGCTCGCCGCCTTAGACGCAGACGCTGCCTCGCTCTTCGTGAACTTCACTTCGCCGCTTTCCTTGTCATAACTGACCTCAGCACTGTCGCCCGACTTCAGGACGTCGCCGAGCATCTGCTTCGCAAGCCGCGTTTCCAGCTCCTGGCGAATCTGGCGCTTCAACTCGCGGGCGCCGAACTCCGGTCGATAACCGGCTTCGGCTAGGTGATCGATCACCGATTCGTCTATCTTGAGGGTAATGTCCTGCGCGGCCGCGGTGCGCACCACCCGTTCGAGCTGGATCTGCACAATCGAGCGGATGTTGTCGCGCGAGAGCCCATGGAAGACGATGATCTCATCGATCCGGTTCAGGAATTCGGGCCGGAAGTGTCCCTTGAGCACGCCCATCAATTCCTCGCGGATCGCTTTCTCACCCTGGCGATCCGCTTCGGGTTTTTCGAGGTTGTCCATGATGATCGATGCGCCGAGATTGCTCGTCGCAATGATGATCGTGTTGCTGAAGTCCACGACCCGGCCCTTGCCGTCGGTCAGCCGCCCGTCGTCGAATACCTGCAGCAGCACGTTGTACACGTCGGGGTGCGCCTTCTCGATTTCGTCGAGCAGGATCACGCAGTAAGGGCGGCGCCGGACGCGCTCGGTCAGTTGGCCGCCCTCGTCATAACCGACGTAGCCCGGAGGCGCGCCGATCAACCGTGCGACCGCGTGACGTTCCATGTACTCGGACATGTCGATACGAACGACCGCCTGCTCGTCGCCGAACACTGTTTCCGCGAGCGCTTTCGCGAGTTCGGTCTTGCCGACGCCAGTGGGTCCCAGGAACAGGAATGTCGCAATAGGCCGGTTCGTCTGGCCGAGTCCCGCACGTGACAGGCGCACGGCGTCGCTCACGGCAACCACCGCGTCGTCCTGTCCGATCACGCGCTCGCGCAGCTTGTTCTCCATCTCCAGAAGCTTCCGGCGCTCTTCCTGCGTGAGTTCGGTAACCGGAATGCCGGTGAGACGCGAGACGACTTCGGCGATTGACTGCACGGTCACTTCGAGCGTTTCCGAGCCGGTCTTGCGCTGCCATGTCTCCATCTGTTCTTCGAGCTTCTCCTGCTTTTCGCCGATCCGTGCCTCGAACGCTTTCGCCTCATCGAAGCGCTTGCGCGACGACGCATAATCCTGCTCGCGCTTGAGCTGGGCGATCTCGGCTTCGAGCTCCAGGATGGCCGCAGGACGCGAGGTCGCGCCGATGCGCACACGTGCCGCCGCCTGGTCGATGAGGTCGATGGCTTTGTCGGGCAAAAAGCGCGACGTGATGTAGCGATCCGACAGTTCGGCCGCGGCGACAAACGCATCGTCGGCAAACGTCACCTGGTGGTGCGCCTCGAGCTTGTCGCGAAGGCCGCGCAGGATGACGATGGTCTGCTCGACCGTCGGTTCCGGCACCAACACTGGCTGGAAGCGCCGCTCGAGCGCCGCGTCCTTTTCGATGTACTTCTGATATTCGTTGAGGGTCGTCGCGCCGATCAGACTGAGTTCGCCACGCGCAAGCGCGGGCTTGAGCACGTTCGCGATATCGAGCCCGCCTTCACCCCCACCTTGTCCCGCGCCCACGATCGTATGCAGTTCGTCGATGAACAGGATCAGTTCATCCTTTTTGGCCGTGACTTCATCGATCAACTGCTTGGCACGCTCTTCGAATTCGCCACGATACTTCGCACCTGCCACCATCGAATTGATGTTCACCTCGACGAGCCGCTTGCCGCGCAAAACTTCAGGCACGTCGCCATTGAAGATGCGTTGGGCCAGCCCTTCGACGATCGCGGTCTTGCCAACACCCGGTTCACCGATCAACACGGGATTGTTTTTCTTGCGCCGGGCGAGCACCTCGATCGTGCTCTCGATTTCCTGCGCACGACCCAGCACCGGGTCAAGCTTGCCCTCACGCGCCATGGCCGTGAGGTCGCGTCCGAACTTGTCAAGGTTGGGCGTGCCGGTTGGCGCGTCGACACGTCCGTCCTCCGCGCCTTTACCCACGACTTTCACGACCTTCTGACGCAACGCTTCCGGCGTCACGCCATATTTCTTCAGCAACGTACCCGCAATGCTGTCCGGCACGGCCGCAAGGCCGATCAGCAGATGCTCCGGGCCAACATAAGAGTGCCCCAGATCGCGCGACGCCTGGAACGCATATTGGAACGCCTTTTTCAAACGCGGCGAGACGGTCATCTTGTCCATCGGCGCGTCGGGATCGACGGTGCCCTTTTGCGCATGCTGATCGATATATCCCTTGATGTCCTGCGGCGAGAGCTTGAGCTCCTTTAGCAGCGCCGCGCACACGTCGGTGTCCGCGAGCACGTACAGCAGGTGTTCCGAATCGAGTTCGTTACGGCCAAGCTCATGGGCTTTCTCCGCGGCGCGCTGCAGCAACTCGAGCGTCTGCTCACTGAAAGCATCGGTCGCATCGACCGACTCACGCGGCACCTCGGCGGCGAAACCGGCATCTTCGTCCTCGTCGCCATCCTCCATGCCGCCGAAGAAGCGCGACAGGCCGCCTCCCCCGAGCAGTGAATCAAATGGGTTGAGCATGCTTTGGTGCCGCATTAATTGCCGGTAGTCGTAGTCGCAGATCGACATGGATTTCCGCTCGCCGTTTTGCACAACGGTCACACGGGCAACAGCAGGACGGGCATTACAGATTTCGCAGAGGGCGGGCATCGGGAGTCACCTTTATCGGTTAAAACATGCGGCCAGTTCAAAGGTTATAGGACGCGTCCATGTGAATTGCGAACACGCCAGACCCACCCTCCACGGTCCGTTTGTTTTTGTTCAATAAGTAGAGAGTCGTAATAGCGATGGAGCATCGGGCACGGCATGTTCCGAGGTTGTTGAGCTCGTCCGTTTTCGACGAGCATTGTCGGAAAAGCGCGAATTGATCATCGTGACGCTTTCAACATGATTAGCATAACGCCCCCCCCCCCCGCTACCCCCCGAAACCGTACCTGGATTCTATGAGGGGAGTGTCAGGAAAGGAATATTGGCTGTTCCGATGATAGGCATCGGGCGGCGCCTGTGCCGCTGCATTTCAACCAGGGGATCTGATTTGCGGACATGCTGCGCCGCGCAGCGACGGGGTGCGCTGGGGCCTGGACCCTACTGGGCTTCAACGGAACTCTACTGATCGCTATTGAGCGTGCTGCCGACACCACAGCTCGCCGGCAGCTATCATTGCCGGGCCTCGCGCCGGCCTTGCTCTTCAACGGTCAGGATAGCCTCGGGGGCGACTTCGAGCCGGGCTTTCGGTATCGGGTCCCCACTCTCATCGGAGAGACCATAGGTACCCTCGTCGATCTTGCGTAGCGCGCGTTCAATATCGCTGATGCGCTGGTCGTTCACGTCGTGCAGCGCCTGATTGACCTCGTTCTGCGCCATGCCTTGCGCGACGTCCTCCGACTCTTCGGCCTCGTCGCCGTGCTGCTCCTGGGCCGTTCGTTCGTCAGCGGTCGTCTTCTCTTCTCCGCCCAACAGTTCGCGGCGCAATGCTTCGAGGCGCAGACGCTGCTGCGCGATGAATTCGTCACTCAAGTTGCCCTGCTGCTCCGACATGGTTTTCTCCCTGACCCCATACGGCTTCGCACAAGACCGGCAGTTGCCTGCATCCACCGCACGACTGTCATGCGACAGTGCGCTTTCATCCAGCGTAAGGTCAGGATAGTCCTAATTTGCAGAGGTCGACGCGCTATCTCGACGAATTCTTGCATTGCAACACCTTATGCGAGAGTCGGCGCAAGCGCGCTGGCGAAATCAACTATCGTCAACGTTGTCCGCGTAATGGTCGATAGCGACCTTGCACTCGTCCACCACGACCTGAAGGAACGCAGGGTCGTTTCTTTCAACCCACCGCTCCACATGAATAAAGCGTTCAGTTCCGAGATCGGCGATGCGTTCCGGGTCCGCGGTCGTGACATCGACTGTGGCGATCCCCCGGCTTGCTTGCAGAGGTGCGATCGTTGCGGAAATCAGAAACCGTCGATATGAAAATTCATTTTGTGTCATACAGCCTCCCGCCACCGGATGAAATGAGGTCCTGCAATTACTTCGTACTGGAAGTCTATGAACAAGTCATGACCCTGTGAACATGGGGCTCTCCGATGCTAGCTATTGGTCAAATATGTCGGGTGGTTTGCCGTTCAGCCGCGCTACCCATGTGTTGGAAGGCTGGAATTGCGGCATGATGGCGCCATGACACTTGGGGGCAGCATGCACGCTGAATTGCGGACAGCTATCGATCATGAACGCGGCACAGGAGAAAACGATGCCAACAAGCTCTGTTTCTTACGGTGAATTTGAAATTACCGTGCACCCTGAGCGTAACAAGCTCGGCGCCTGGATCGCCAATGTGAGCGTGAGTCGCGGCGCCCAGACTGTTGTCGATGTTATTCCCATGACCGTTCAACCCGAGTGGCTGACCGAGGAGGAGGCAGTGAGAGACGGGGTCGAATGGGGGCGCCGGTTTATCGATCGCGAGTTCAACACACCGCAGTCACGCTCCTGGGTTGCCGAGCGGTCTCATGCAGAAACCTGGTTCCGCGATACCGAAGAATCCGGTGGCTCGGAACCACGCGTCAGTGACGCATAAAACCTGCGCGGCAGAATTCAAGGCAACGTAGCATTCACCATGCGGATGCTGTCCGCACCTTGATCGCCAGTCAGTGCCGTCGCCCCAGGTGTGCCTCGATTTGCCTGACATTGAGCGTCGACAGATCCTCGCTAACCTGCTCGAATATCAGCCGGCGTGTTTCTTCGCGGAGATTCGCTTTGACCATGCCGAGGAATTTTGGCTCGATGGCGAGCCTTAGCCGGTTGTAATGCTGATGGAGCCTGCCTTCTTCCAGATAGTCGGAAACGCGCTTCGCGAACTTCTCACGGTCCTTTTCCGTGAGCATCGTGCCGGTATATTCCGTGTTGATGAGGGCTTCTTTCTCTTGCAAGTCGAGTGTCAGCCCCGGCGCCAGGAAAACCCGGGCGCGACCTCCGTCAGCCACCACAAGCCAGGTCGTATCGATCATCATGCACCTCCAGGCAGGGATTTGTCCGCGTGTACGGCATCCGTTCCGACTGTGTGCCCTTGTCCGCGCCGAACACCACGGCCATCGAACGCCATGCCGGTGATCGTCCGCTGTCCGAACGGTTGTCACGCAAGATAGCAGTTCGGGCACACGACGCCCACGGTCGGCTTACCGACTCATAGTATAGGTCTCAAAGTTCGCGCCAAAGCCGCTTGCGCGTATTCAAGGCGACTTCGGGTTTTGATCGGCAGGTCTGCATATCCCGTACCAGACAGCGCACAAGCCCGCTGTCAGGTCTCCGTATGGCGCGCGATGCCCTGTGGCACATCGCGCGCCTCACGCACCTAATGCACCTCACGCACCTCGCGTTGAGGCGCCCGGCTCGCTGGCTAGAAGTTGAAGTTATCGATATTGCTCGCGTCGAAGGTGGTCGGCGGTCCGAGAATGATTTCGCCTTGCGGTCCAATCGTGCGCTTGCCGAGCTTGCCTGCATCAAACGATTCGCCTTCCTTGCCGGCAATCGTCCCTGAGGCCAGCGCCGCCGCCGCATAGGCGGCCAGATAGCCCAACTGATTCGGATCCCACAACTGGAATGCCTTGACCGTCCCGTTCTTCACGAACGCCCGCATCTGGTTCGGTGTGCCCAGCCCGGTCACCTGCACCTTGCCCTTGCTTGACGACGACGAGATATAACGCGCCGCCGCTGCAATGCCTACCGTGGTCGGCGCAACGATCGCCTTCAGATTCGGATACGCCTGAAGCAAACCTTGCGTTTCGACGAACGACTTCTGGTCGTCGTCGTTGCCATACGCGATCTTCACGAGCTTGATCTTCGAGTACTCGGGCTTTTTCAACTCCTCCTGCATCCACTTGATCCACGTGTTCTGATTGGTCGCGTTCGGCGTGGCCGACAGCACGGCGAATTCGCCCTCGCCTCCCATCAGCTTCGCAACCAGCTGGATCTGGCCTCGACCGATACCCTCCGCATTCGCCTGATTCACGAACAGCTGACGGCCCTCAGGCGCCGTGTCGGAGTCGAAGGTCACGACCTTGATCCCTTGCGACATCGCTTTCTTCAGATACGGCACGACCGCGTTCGCGTCGTTGGCCGCAATCACGATCGCGTCCTGCCGCTGCGTGATCAACGTGTTGATGTATTGCACTTGCGACGATGCGCCCGCATCCGACGGCCCCACGACCTTGCCCGCGCCGTTGAACTCCTTGATCGCGGCCATGCCGCCGTCGTCGGCGATCACTTCATAAGGGTTGTTGATCTGCTTCGGCACGAAGGCAATCTTCAGGCCGCTTTTCAGGCCCGCAGCGGACGCGGCGCAACTGATCGCGACGAGAGCAATGCACAGCGCGGTCTTGCCGGTGTGACGTAGAGGATTGAACATGAGGCGTCTCCTGCTTTGTTGTCGGACGAATGCTTGTCCGGGTTGTCGGTATTTGGTATGCGGTATTTCTTCTGGAGCCGGTTTGAGAAAACGTTATGAGGATGCAGCGGACTTTGCGATAAAACGCCGGTCACGCGCCGCGCGCCAGCGGGCAACCAGATTGGGAATCAGCACCGAGGCCAGCAACAGCACACCGGTCACGATCGTGAGCGTTTCGCTCGACACGTCGTCGAGTGTCAGCGCGTTTTTCAACACGCCGATAATCAGCAGCGACAGCAGGACGCCAAACATCGAACCGCGTCCGCCGAAAATGCTCACGCCGCCGAACAGCACCGCCGCGATCACCGACAATTCGAAACCTTCGCCGTTGTCGCCGCGGGCGCTGGTGAACCGCAGCGTATAGACGACGCCTGCCAGCGCGCTCATCGCGCCGGACAGCACGAATAGACGCAGCCTGATCTTCGCGACCTCGATGCCGGAGAAAGCCGCGGCGGTCGAATTCGCGCCAATTGCATAGAGGCTGCGGCCAAAGGCGGTGGACTGCAGCAGCACGGTAAACAGCACTGCGCCGACAATCACGATTGCAAAGGGCAGCGGGATGAAGCTCGAGCCGACCGTGTCCATGCCAAACGCCGTATAAGCGGGCGGAAAATCCGCCACGGCCTGATCGCCGAGCAATACGTAGGCAAGTCCGCGAAACAGCGCCAGCGTGCCGATGGTGACCGCGAGTGAAGGCAGATTGAGCTTGACGATCACGAGACCGTTCAGCAGCCCCGCCAGCGCGCCGGCAATCAATACGAGCACGATCACGAGCGGCATCGGCAAGCCCATGTGCCACAGCACGCCCATCAGTGCACTGGAGGCGCCCAACACCGACGCCACCGACAGATCGATTTCAGCGGCGACGATAATCAGCGTCATGGGTAGCGCCATCAACGCGATCTCAGTCAGATCGGCAAGGATATTGCTGACATTCGCGCCGGTGAGAAACACCGGCGACAACAGGCGGCCGAGCGCGAGCGACAGGGCCAGCACGACGATCAGCAGCACTTCCCACTGCAACGGCGTTTCGCGTTTGCGCGTAAGCAGCGCGGAATCGGGTTTAGCCATGATCGCGTTTCCTCATCATGCGTTTGGCGACGGAGCGGGCCAGCAAAGTGTCGGCGGTAATCGCGGCGACGATCAGCGCGCCCTGGATCGCCTGCTCCCAGAATGGCGAAACGTGCAGCACGACGAGCGCGATGCTGATCACACCCAGCACGAGCGCGCCGAGCGTGGCGCCGAGAATGGTGCCCACACCGCCGGTAATCGCAACACTCCCCACCACGGCGGCGGCAACCACCTGCAATTCGATGCCCTTCGCGGTGCTCGCATCCACGGTGCCGAAGCGTGCCAGCCACAACGCGCCCGCGAAACCGGCAATCGCGCCGGACAGCAGAAAACCCGCCATCACGCGACGTTCGACGTTCACGCCGGCAAGCCGCGCCGCCTCCGGGTTCGAGCCGATCGCATAGTGTTCCCGCCCGCCGCGAAACTGCTTCAGATAGACCGCGAGACCGGCGAGCACCACCATCGCGATCAGCGCGAGCGTCGGTATGCCAAAGAATGTGCCGGTAGCGAGACGGGAAAACGCATCGGGCAAACTGGTCGCGTTGATCTGCCCACCGTGTACCCACGCATAGTCCGCACCGCGAAAGATGTAGAGCGTGGAGAGTGTCGCCACCAGCGACGGCACGCGCCCCACCGCGACGAGCAACGCATTGATACTGCCCGCCACCAGACCAATCGCGATTCCGGCCAGCAGCGCGACGATCACCGGCATATGCGGAAACGCCACGTACAGACTGCCGACCGCATAGGCGCTGATGCCGACCGTCGAGCCCACCGACAGATCGATATGGCGCATCAGGATCACCACCGTCATGCCGGCGGTCAGCAAGCTGATAATCGACACATTGAGCAGCACGTCACGCAGATTCTGCAAATTCAGAAACTGCGGTTTTGCGAGCCCCGTGCCCACAATCAACAGGATCAGCACGACGAAGAGCGTCGTCTCACGGCTCTTCGCGATACTCCCAATGAAGCTGCCCGGCGCGCTACCGGTGCGCCTGGCGGCCGGCGCCTGAACCGGCGCGGGATGAGTTGACGAATGGCGCATCATGCTGCGTGCCCCAACGGGGGAATCGGCTGACCGAGCGCGGCGCCCATGATGCGCTCTTCGTCGGCTTCGGCACGCGCGATATCGGCGCTGATACGGCCCTCGTGCATGACCAGTACGCGATCGGCCATGCCGAGCACTTCCGGCAACTCGCTCGAAATCATCAGCACGGCCATGCCGTCGCGCACCAGTTCCGCGAGCGCGCCATACACCTCGGCTTTGGCGCCGACGTCGATACCGCGGGTGGGTTCGTCGATGATAAGAATCTTCGGATGGGTGGCGAGCCACTTGCCCAGCACGACCTTTTGCTGGTTGCCGCCGGAAAGCGTGCCGACCGGCGCATTGGGGTCACCTGCTTTGAGACGCAGGCGCGTGCCCCACTTATCGGCCAACTCTGTTTCGCTACGCGTGGAAATCAGGCCATGTTTCACTAGACGCCCGAGCACCGTCATCGAGGCATTGCGCGCGATGCTCAACTCCAGTGCCAGCCCTTGCTGGCGACGATCCTCCGGGACCAGCGCAAGACCGGCACGGACTGCCGCCGCCGGACTGCCCGCTGCGAGACGCTGGCCGCCAATCGAAATCTCACCCGAGTCGAGTGGATCGATACCGAAGATCGCGCGCGCCACTTCGCTGCGGCCCGCGCCGACGAGACCCGCCAGCGCGACGATCTCGCCGGCGCGGACGTCGAAGGAAATGTCCTTGAAAACGCCCACGCGCGTGAGTCCTCGCACTGACAGGCGGACTTCGCCCGGCGGCCGGTCGGCTTTCGGATAGAACGTCTCCAGATCGCGGCCCACCATCTTCGCGACGATGGATTCGGTGGTGAGGTCGGCGGTGAGCCCGTCGAATACCTTCGCGCCGTCGCGCATGATCGTCACGCGTTGCGTCAGCGTGAACACTTCATCCAGCCGGTGCGTGATGAACAGAATCGCCACGTCGCGTTCGCGCAGCTTGCGCACGATCGCAAAGAGCCGCTCCACTTCGGGCAGCGACAAGGCGGCGGTCGGTTCGTCCATGATCAGCACGTTGGCGTTCAACGACAACGCCTTCGCAATTTCGATCACCTGCTGATCGGCAATCGACAAACCACGCACCAGTTGATCCGCCCGCAGATCGACCCCGAGCGAGGCCAGCAAGCCGTCCACTTCGCGCCGCATGGCGTCGTATTGAATGCGGCCGATCCGGTCGACCGGCTGACGTCCCATGAAAATGTTCTCCGCGATCGAGAGATCGAAGAACAGCGTCGGCTCCTGATAGATCACCGCGAGACCCGCGTCGCGCGCTTCGGCGGGCGTCGCGAAGCGGCGCGCCACGCCGCCGACCCGCAGCTCGCCGGTATCCGGCTGATGCACGCCCGCGAGAATCTTCACGAGTGTCGATTTGCCCGCGCCGTTTTCACCGAGCAACGCATGCACTTCGCCCGGCCATAACGCGAGATCGCCGTCCGACAACGCACGGACCCGGCCGAACGATTTGCTCGCGTGCCGTAGTTCGAGCCTGGGCACAGCGGATGGGGATTGCTGCACGACTTGTCTCCTCCTTCTTCTTCGCTTTCGAGCGTGCTGCCGATGCGGTACATCGGGATCGGCACGTCAGGTACGATCAGATACGATAAAAGCGCTCCGCGTTACGGCAAAACAACGCGTCTTTCTCAGCCATGCTCGCGCCGCCGACGATCGACGCGTACGCGTGCCACAAATCCGCGTAAGAGCCGAACAGACGATCGACCGGAAAGTTCGACGCGAACATCGCTCGCTCGACACCGAACGTGTCGATCGTTTCGAGCACATAAGGCCGCAGGCTTTCCACCGTCCATTGATGATCGAACATGGCGAGTCCGCTGATCTTCACCGCGACATTCCTGCAGGCGGCGAGCATTCGCATGCCGTCGCGCCACGCGCGATAGCCGGCGACACTGCTGCGGTCCACGAACATGCCCGCATGGTTGACGATAAAAACCGTATCGCCATGGGCGCGCGCCAACTCCGCCGCCGCTTCCATCTGCGACGGATACAGTTGCAGATCGAACGAGAGGTCGTATCGGCGCAACAACGCAAAATGTTCGCGCCACTTGGGTTCGCGCATGAAATGACGGCCTACGTAATCGAACAGCTTGTTCTCGTGCACGTTCAGGATCTGCCTGATGCCACGCGTATTGGCGAACGACGCGTGCGCCTCGAGCAGTTCCGGTGCGTTCGCCGCGGACAGATCCACCGCGGCGACAATCGCATCCGGCATACCGTGCGACGCCGGACGATCCGCAATGGATTGCAGCCAGCGGGTTTCCTCGACCGGATCGGCGGGATCGTGATTCGCTTCCACGTGCACCAGTTTCAGCACCTCGATATCACCCGCTTCGCCCAGCAGATCGTCGAGCAGGTAGTCGTGTTTCAGCGCGCGGGCGTCCCCCACGAACGACACGCCCGGGTTCTCCAGCCACGGATAGCGATGCGTCTTCAGGTCCCACAAGTGAATATGCGAATCGACAACCTGCATGCGACACCCTCCGCGCCTGGGTCCAGACAAAGTCAGCTAAGTGAATTCAGATGAAAAACCGGCTCGAGCGGCTGCTGAAGCGGCGTATGGTCGGGAGCTGTCTGCATGATGTCCGCCATGTAATCCCACCATTTGCGCATCACGTCGAGTCGCGGCAGCGCGTTCATGGTGTGATTCGTGGTGCGCGTCAGAACGGCGAAAAGGTGGTTCGATTCGGCGTCGAAGAAAATCCGATAGTCGTGCACACCGGCGTTGTGCAATGCATCAACCAGTTCAGGCCAGATTTGCGCATGACGTCGCTCGTATTCTTCGCGCATGCCGGGGTTGAGCACCATCCGGAAAGCGATTGTTTCCATTGCGGCCTGTCTCCCGTCGTATCCGGGCGCCTTCTCAGAGAAGCGTCTGATACGACTATAATTCCTGCGTCGATAGCAACTCAATCCGTTGTTGGGATTGGGCGATCCACAAACCGAATCGCACCGGAACCATGAGCCAACACTCAGCTGCCATCGCACTCGTCAATCGGCTCAAGTTCAAACACCTCGCGCTGCTCGTCGCGCTCGACGACGCACGCAATCTCCACCAGGCGGCTGAAGCGATCAATGTCGCGCAACCCAGCGCGAGCCGCATGCTCGGCGACATCGAGGAGGCCTTCGGCTTCCTGCTGTTCGAGCGCAACGCACGCGGCATGACGCCCACGCCGCTCGGCGTGGTCACGCTGGCCTATGCGCGGCGGGCACTGGCCGAATTGACCCGTTTTGCCGAAGACCTCGACGTCAAACGCCGCGGCGGACATGGACAGTTGACGGTCGGCGCCATCATGGGCGCCGCGCCCGATCTGCTGGCCATGGCGGTCGCCGCGCTGAAAACCGAAAGCCCTTTGCTCAACGTGCGCATTCTGGGCGAAACCAGCGACCAGGTCGTTCAGTTGCTGCATCGCCGCGAAATTGACCTGGCGCTCGGCCGCCTGACCAGTCCGTTGCAACACAACGATTTCAGCTTCGAGCCGCTCGCTCGCGAAACCTTGCTGCTGGTGGTGCGTTCGGTGCATCCGTTGGCGCAGCGCTCGCACATTACGCTGCGCGAGCTGATCGACTGGCCATGGGTCGCGCAACCGGTCACCAGTCCGGCGCGCGTGCTGTTCGAAGAGGAACTCGCGCGTGCCGGTCTTGCGACACCGGTCAATCTGACCGAGTGCGCGTCGATCTTCGCCACGCTGCAATTGCTCGAGAACTACGACGCCGTGGCCATGCTGCCCGAATCGGTCGTGCGCGATCACGTGCGTGGCAAGCTGCTGGTCGCGCTGCCGCTCGAAATCGGCAAGAGCCTCGCCGGGTTCGGCATTCTCACGCGCAAGGAAGAAACACTCGCCGATCCGGCGCTGCGTTTCATCGATTTGCTGCGCGGCTTCTCACGCAAGCTCGCTCGCGACGATTCTGCCGCCGCAACGGCCGAGCCTACGAGCGTATCCACACCGGTCCATTGAGAGCAGCCACGTAGCGTCGGCATCGCGCGCTACTGCAGGTTGACAAACAGTCCGCCATCCACCAGCAGCGCGGCGCCCGTGACATAGCGTGCGCGCTCGGAGGCAAGAAACACGACGCAATCGGCAACATCCTCCGGACGGCCCAGTCTGCCCAGCGGAATGCGCTTTTCGAAGTAGGCTTTTTTTGCTTCGTCGGCGAGATCTTCCGCGTTCAGATCGGTCGCGATCGTGCCGGGCATGACCGAATTGCAGCGAATGCCGTACGGCCCCAACGCCACCGCGCAGGATTGCATCAGCGAATGCACACCGGCTTTGGTCGGCGTGTAATGCGTTTGCATGCCGCCACCTACCAGGGCGCTGATCGAACTCGTCGCCACGATCGCGCCGCCGGTGCCCTGCGCTTTCATCTGCTGCGCGGCGGCCTGCGTGACATAGAACGCGCCGTTCAGATTGACGGCCACTGTCGACTCCAATATGTCCGGTGGCATGTCGAGAAAGGCGTGGAACGGACAGATGCCGGCATTGCTCGCGAGCACGTCGACTTTGCCGAACGCTTCCACGGTCTGGCGAACGAGTTCGTGGCCGGTTTCGCGCACGGCGACATTGCCTTCGACCGCGATCACGCGCCGCCCCAGCGCCTCGATTTCGCCGACCACTTCCGCGACGGCTGAACGGCGTCCATAGGATGCGTCGTTGTCGCCCCAGTAGTTGATCGCCACATCCGCACCTTCGGTTGCGCACGCAACGGCTATTGCGCGGCCAATGCCACGCGAACCGCCTGTGACGATCACGACCTTGTCCTTGAGCAACACGTCATTCTCCTGTTGGCTGAATCAATGCAAAGTCTTGCGCGGTGTAATCGAGGTCACGCCGTCTTTGGTACGCACGCCGAGTGCTCTGCTTGCTTAGCGTGCTCAACGTGGATAAGGCCGCACCAGCGCACATTCCGGATTGAGCCGCACACCGAACCCCGGCGTGTCCGGCACTTTCATCCGCCCGTTCACAGGCACCGGTTCATCGAGCAATAGCGGCGTAAACATCGGCACGACTTCATCCGCTTTCGGCGCCATCATCAGAAATTCGGCGAACGGCGAGTTGTGCCGCGTGACGACGAAGTGATAGCTATACACCGACGAACCATGCGGCACCACCATTACATTGTGGGCATCGGCAAGCGCGGAGATCTTGATGAGTTCAGTGATGCCGCCGCACCAGCCCACATCCGGCTGGATCAGATCGCAGCACTGCATTTCCAGCAGCATGCGAAAGCCCCAACGCGTCGCCTCATGCTCGCCGGTCGACACCATCATGCCGCGCGGCACGTTGCGGCGCAGTTCGGCGTAACCCCAGTAGTCGTCCGGCGGCAGACACTCTTCGATCCATTTCAAACCGTATTCGTGCGCGGCCTGCGCGAGGCGTGTTGCATACGGTACGTCGAGACTCATCCAGCAGTCGTACATGAGCCAGAAATCATCGCCGACCCGGCTGCGCATCTCGGCGAGCTTCTCCAGATTCTTTCGCAGACCATCTTCGCCTTCCGCAGGACCATGCTGCAACGGCAGTTTGCCGCCGATGAAACCCATCTCCTTCGCGAGGTCAGGACGCGCGCCGGTCGCATAGAACACGAGCTCGTCGCGCACCGGTCCGCCCAATAGTTGGTACACCGGCTCCTTGCGGACTTTCGCGAGCAGATCCCACAACGCGAGATCGACGCCGGAGATGGTATTCAGCACCACGCCCTTGCGACCGTAGTACAACGTCGAGAAATACATTTGATCCCACATCTTCTCGATGTCCGTCACAAGCTGGCCTTCGAGAAAACGCGCGAGGTGTTTCTCGACGATGAAGGCGCCGATCTCACCACCCGTCGTCACGGCGAACCCGACCGTACCGTCGCTCGCTTCGATCTCGACGACCAGGGTGCCGAGCACGTTGATCCCGAACGACTGGCGGCTCTGACGATACTCCGGGTAACGCGCCATCGGCGTGGAAATGTGATCGTCGATCCAGTGTCCGTCGGGTTGATCGTGATAATCCGCCCCGCCACCGCGGACAATGAAGGCACGCACGTGCCGGATAGTAGGCATGGCCATGAAGAGGGCTCCGTTGTTGGTGCGTCGACGCGCAACCGAAAATGCGCCTAGCGGGCGCGGTGCAGCAAGTTCTGGAAAGACCCGCCGGATGACAGCGCGCCGTCACGTCGCAACAGCGTGCCGATCATGAGCGCCGCCAGCAGACTCGACACGCCTAATACGATCAGCCCGGCCGAGCTCGACGAAAAGAGCCGTTCCGCAGCGGTGCGCAGGCTCGGCGCGATGAATCCGCCCAGGCCGCCGAGCGAATTGATCAGCGCGATCCCACCCGCCGCCGCCGCTCCCGTGAGATAGCGCGTCGGGAATGTCCAGAACAGCGGTTGCGCCGCGATGAAGCCACTGGCTGCGAAACACAGCGCGATCAAGCCGATCGACGGGCTATGCGAGAGCCCCGAGGCGCCGATGCCGAGGCCCGCGAGCACCAGCAGCGCGACTGCCCAGCGCCGGTGTCCACCCGTTCGGTCCGCACGACGCGGCACGTACCATGTCACCGCCAACGCGCACAGCCACGGCAACGCGGCGACGAGGCCCACGCGCAAGCCGACCGTCGTACCGAGCAAAGCGGCCACCTGTTGCGGCAGATAGAAAATCACGCCGTAGACACTCATCTGGATCAGCAGATAGATTGCCGAGAGCAGCAACACCCGGCGGTCCACCAGCGCGGCCAGAATATGACGCGGTCCATGAGCGGATGCGGCGCGCGCATCGTCGTCCAGCGCGCCGCGCAAGGTACTGCACTCTTCTGTATCGAGCCAACGCGCGTCTTCGGGGCGATTGTCGAGATACCAGAACGCCCATACGCCGACCAGCGAGGCCAACGTGCCCTCGATCAGAAACAGCCACTGCCAGCCGGCCAAACCCATCGCGCCATGCAATTCGAGCAACGAACCGGACAACGGACTACCGAAGATAAATGCCAGCGGCGCACCGAAGTAAAACACGCCGACCGCGCGTGCTCGCGCCGCTTGTGGAAACCAGTGGGTCAGGTAATAGATCACGCCGGGGAAGAAGCCCGCTTCGGCGACACCCAGCAGAAAACGTAGCGAATAGAAGGCAGTCGGCGTATGCGCAAGACACATTGCCGCCGAGACGAGCCCCCACGTCACCATGATCCGGCACATCCACGCGCGTGCGCCGACCCGATGCAACAGAAGATTGCTCGGGACTTCGAACAATGCATAGCCGACGAAGAATACGCCCGCGCCAAAAGCAAACGCCGCATTGGACAGCCCCGTATCGTGCTGCAACGCCTTCTGCGCGAAACCGATATTGGCGCGATCGAGAAACGCCAGCACATACATCAACAACAGAAACGGCAACAGCCGGCGCATGACCTTGCTGTTGATCGCCTCCAGCGAAGCGGGCGAATGCGGATTCATGTCGTCTCCTTCGCAGGGCACGCGGGTCGCGCTCTGCGGTTCTTTTTTTGCCACCTGCACTGCTGCGGTCACTGCTTATGTCACTGCTTATGTCACCGCTCATGTCACGCAGCGATGCCTCAGTAAGTGGCGCGGCCGCCGGACAGGTCGAATACCGAACCCGTGCTGAACGCGCAGTCTTCGGACGAGAGCCAGAGAATCAGCGACGCTGCTTCTTCCGGCAACAGGAACCGGCTCATTGGAATCTTCGAAAGCATGTAGTCGATATGCTGCTGCGACATCGAATCGAAGATCTCCGTCTTGGCAGCGGCCGGCGTGACCGCATTGACGAGGATGTTCTTCGTGGCGAGCTCTTTGCCTAGGGATTTGGTCAAGCCGATGAGGCCGGCTTTGGAGGCGCTGTAATGCGAGGCGTTCGGGTTGCCCTCTTTGCCCGCCACCGACGCGATATTGACGATCCGGCCATAGCCCTGCTTGAGCATCTGCGGCACGACCGCGCGGCAGGTGAGATACGGGCCGATCAGATTCACGTCGATCACGCGGCGCCAGACCTCAGGATCCAACTCCCACGTCGCGCCGTTGCCGCCCGTGATGCCGGCGCAGTTGATCAGCACGTCGATCGCGCCATGCGCGGCGAGCGTTTGCGCCACCGCCTGAACGACTGAGGCTTCCTGGGTAAGTTCGACGGTGACGGCCGTTACCTTGCCCTTGCCCAGTTCGCTGAGCTCATGCTGGCTGCGCGCGAGCCGCTCGGCATCGATATCCCACAGCGCGACCGATGCGCCCGATTGCAGCGCCCGTTGCGCCACCGCGTAGCCAATGCCGCGCGCGCCGCCGGTAATGGCGACAACACGCCCCTCCAGATCGATTCGATTCATTGCTGTGCTCCTGCGGCAGGCCTGGGCGACCTGCCTTTCCGTTGTCGTATTTCTGCTGATCGTGCTGCGTCTGCTTTCGTTCAGTCAATATACGAGCGGTGCGATGCGCTAACAATCCGTGTATTGGAGGGGGCGATAACAAAAGTGGATCGGTGAGCGCCTGCGCTGCTGCGCGATAGCCGATCCGCAAGGGGCCGGTGCAACGGCGCGGCAATCGGTCTAACAGCCTCACTTGCCGAAGCGCTGCTCGACAGATTGCGGAATGTTCGCCGGCGTCACCACCACCACCGACGAAGACGATCCCACTGCCGACGTCGGCAGCAGTTTATGAAAGTGCATGATGTAATGGCACGCGACTCGCATGTCCTGGCGCAGATCATGGTGCAATACTGCGCTCAGTTTTCCCTCGCGCAGCAACGCAACGTTGTCCCGGTCCAGGTCGTGCCCGATGAAGCACTTCGGCGTCTGGCCCATTGACTTGAGTGCGCGCAGTATCGCCACGTTGCCGCCGCCCATCGAATACACCGCCACGATTTTGCGGCCCGAACCAACGGCCCGTTTTACCCGCTCCTCCGTTTGAGCGTCCAGACCCTGGCCGCCGCTCGCGTCGACGAGTTTCAGCTTCGGGGATCGTCGCAGCAACTCATCACGGAAACTGCGCTCGCGTTCTTCTTCGCCCCTGAAGCGCTCGTGACTCATTGTGACGAGGACGTCACCCTCCCGGCGCGCCAGCCATTGAGCGATCAGATAGGCGGCTGTCGCTCCCGCCATCCGATTGTCGAGACCTGCGTAAGCAATGCGAGCGGACTGCGCAATGTCCGTAAAGATGGTGATGACCGGAATACCCCGTTGCTGCAAGTCCGCAACAGCGCCGGCAACTTCAGGGACGTCGCGCGCCTTGAGCAAAACGCCATGACTGCCTCTTCGGCCAATCGCGTTCAGCGCATCCACGACCTGCGCCGTCGTCATCATGTCCTGCATCAGGAAGCGCGGCCGGAAGACGGCTGGATGCAATCCCGGCAATGCCGACTCCAATGCTTCACGGATCTCGTCGGAGAATCTGCGCGGCGCTTCGACAAGCACGTCGACAACGAGCTTGCGTCCGCTGGTCGCCAACTGGAACTGCTGCTTCTCCAGTTCCTTGATCGCATGCTGCACGCGCTGGCGAGTGTGTTCACGGACGTGCTCCCGGCCGTTCAGCACCCGGTCGACCGTGGCGAGTCCAAGGCCCGCCTGAAGGGCGATTTCCTTCATGAGGAAGCGATGCGCCACCTTGAGCCCGCCCCGATTTGAGGTGTTTTTGAGGTGTTCATGGTAACGCAAGCGCCCGCTGAAGGACTATCGTTGGTCAAGAACGGAAGGAGACGTCATGAACGCCAGTGCACTTCATAGCGACGCGCGCGTACGCCACGGGTACCGGGAGCAGGACTGTTCGCTTCAGGACTTTGTCGCTGTACTTCAACCCCACGCGGATACCGGCAAACCTGGGTTCGCCGCTGACATCGTCGACCACGTTCCGCTGTACGACTGTCATGAGCTTTGCAGTGTGCTTGAAGATACGACGCTGCGCATGGACCTGCAGGCCGAGTGGGCGAATGTATTGAACGCGGGCGCCGGAGTGCTGGTGCTGAAGCGGGTTTATGCCGACACAGGGCCGATTGATGAAGCGACCCGCGTCTTTGAATCGGTCATTCACGAGGAGCGCGAAGCCGGCGGCGCAGCGGCAGACCACTTCGCCAAGGCGGGCGCCAATGACCGTATCTGGAACGCACAGGAGAAGCTTTGCCTGCGCGCCCCCGCCGTGTTTGCCCGCTACTTCGCGAGCCCGGCACTTTGCGCGATCGCTGAGGCGTGGCTGGGTCCGCACTTCCAGATGACCTCGCAGGTCAATGTCGTGCGACCCGGCGGACAGGCGCAACAGGCACACCGCGACTACCACCTCGGTTTTCAAACCGTCGCGCAAGCCGAACGCTATCCGCCTCACGTTCATGCGATGTCCCCCTTCCTCACGCTGCAAGGGGCGATTGCTCACACCAATATGCCCGTGGAAAGCGGGCCGACCAAGCTGCTGCCTTTCTCGCAGCGCTATGCCGAGGGGTATCTCGCATGGCGTCGCCAGGACTTCCGCGATTACTTCGAAACGCACTACGTCCAACTACCGCTCGAAAAAGGCGATGCGCTGTTCTTCAATCCCGCGCTCTTCCATGCAGCCGGTTCGAACCGCACGGCCTCGGTTCAGCGCATGGCCAACCTTCTGCAGATTTCGTCGGCCTACGGCCGTGCAATGGAGTCGCTCAATCGCACCAGGATGTGCGAGGTGTTGTATCCGGTCTTGCTGGAGCGAATGCGGACGACGAACATCACGCGCGACGAGGCCGACGCGGTGATTACATCCTGTGCCGAAGGCTATCCGTTTCCAACCAACCTGGACCGGGATCCGCCACAGGGCGGCCTCGCGCCCGAGAGTCAGCAGGCGCTATTCACCCGGGCGCTGACAGAACTGTGGGACGCGGACAGATTCACAGCCGCCATTCGTGAGCAGGCCGAGCGGCGCGAGGCGTAGAGACGTCTGATTGTCAGGCCACGGTGCCTTTGGTTTGCGTTCAATTCACCGCGGCCCGTGCTTGACCCGCACTCATTGGCGCATCAATCCGTACACGCCGGACATGCAATCGCTTCCGCCGGGACCGCCTGTGCACTCCGTCCAAAACTCACGAGCGCCGCGAGCCCCAGCAGCGCCAAACCGCTGCCGAACAGAAAGTCGGCGGAAATGCCCACATGGTCGACCACGACACCGCCAATGAGCGATCCCAGCGCGATAGCGACCTGAATGATGCTGACAAACAGCGCCGAGCCCGCTTCCGGCGAGTCCGGCGTGGCGCGTTGAATCCAGACGCTGAAACACAGCGGCAGCGCGCCGAACGAAACACCCCACGCGAGCACGAGCGCGGCGACGCCGAGCTGCGATTGTTGCAGGAGCGGCATTGCCACCAGCGCGAACATGAGCAGGGAAACCATCGCGCCAACCGATATTTTCAGGTTGCGCGTCACCGTCGACGAAACGGCGAAGTTCGAGAAGAACCCGATCATGCCGAAGCCGAGCAGCAACCATGTGATCGTCGACATCGAGAAGCTCGCATTGCGCAACAGGAACGGCGTGATGTACGTGTACGAGGAAAAGTGCGCACCGAATACGAGCCCCACCATCAGCATGCTCCTGCGCGGATGCGGCCGGCGCAACAGCGCCACCAGATCGCGCAGCCGCAAGGCGGCATTCGACGGCAAGGACGGCACGAAGAAAAACTGGGCCACGAGCGCGATGGCGACCAGCACGCCGGTCGCCATGAACGACGCGCGCCACGACGCGTAGCTGGCAATGAACGTGCCGAGCGGCACACCGATCACCGTCGCGCAGGTCACGCCGGTCAGAATCGTTGCCATGGCTCGGGCCGAATCCTTCGGCCGTACGAGGCGCCCCGATGCAGCCGTTGCCAGAGTCCAGAAGCCGCCCAATGCCGCGCCGAGCAGCGCCCGC
Source organism: Paraburkholderia fungorum (assembly GCF_046026025.1). Taxonomy (GTDB): domain Bacteria; phylum Pseudomonadota; class Gammaproteobacteria; order Burkholderiales; family Burkholderiaceae; genus Paraburkholderia; species Paraburkholderia fungorum_E. The sequence goes on from NZ_JAQQFL010000011.1 coordinate 151,658, forward strand.
CCGGCCAGCATGGATAGAAAATCGGGCGCGAATGCGGAAATCAGATTCGACGCCAGCAGCAAGGCCGTGAGCAATAGAAACACGCGCCGGCGATCCATCCGTCCGGCCACCAGCATCAAACCGGGCGCGGAGATGGCGGCAATGACGCCCGGTACCGTGACCATCAATCCGGCCGTGCCTGGCATCACACCCAGATCCGCCGCGATGCGTGGCAGCAGTCCGACCGGTAAAAACTCCGTGGTCACGAATGCAAATGCACCGATTGCAACGGCCACAACGGCAAGCCATGAGCGCAGGGACGACGAGGCGCCATCGTCCGGCGAGGCAATGCTCGCCGGCAGATTATCTTCCATCAACATAGTATTGTTTGCGAGTAACTCAACAACGGGTGGGATTGGAGCAGTTGCACCGGACTAATCAATTCACGAACCGCAAATCATGAATAAAAAAGCAGGCGGTATTGGCCTGCTAATGATTGCAATTGGAAAAGACGGTGGGTGAAACCCTGAATGGGACACACCTTAACATCGTATTAAATCGCCCGCTGGCGACTCCGTAAAATTGCAGTTGGGCGTGTGGGTATTCCGATCAGGGCGACATGGCGCGCATGGATGAGAGAGGCGGCGTGCTGCTCCCACCGCCTTCTGAACGGCCAGCCTGCTATTGGCCGAAGTAGATCCTGCATTGCGGCCCGGAAGGGCATGGCCGCTCCTGTCGGCCTCCCGTTCCCGTCGTGCCCGCGGCCACGCCGCCATAGGAAACGTTCTGCGCCGGTTGAGCGGCCGGCATCGTGGCCTGCCCGGTTTCACCGAACGACATGTCGGTGATGTCTTGCGCTGATTCGTTTGCGTTGTGCATTAGCACCCGGTCAGGCGCGGCTTCGCCCTGCTGGCGGCCTTGCGCGCCAGCCGTAATCGGTGCCAGAAAGAAAGCGGCGCTTGCCAACGCCATCAATAAACGTAGTTTCATGTCCAGACTCCTCGAATCCGGCGCAGCAGTTGTCATTCCCTTCGAAAAGAATTGATCCGCGAAAAAACGTCATGTCGCCAGATCGAGCTGACGGACGGGCGAATGCCTATGCGGGACTGCTGCGGCGAGTCACCGAACTAAACGAGTAATTAGTTGCCAAACCTGAAACTGACGTCGGGTGTGCACACGTGGCTTGCCGGAATCGGTCGACACCAGGCTGGAAACGCGGATTGTGGTTCCGCTGTTTCGTTATAGGTCGGCCGCTCAGGATTTCAAACCCGGCACGGCAAGCTGTTCGAGGCGCCGGTTACCCCCGGTCGTCCCCCACTCAGGAACCTGCAACAACAAAATCCGCCGGGCTGGTGCGTGCTTTACCCGTACAGTGCGCTATGATGCTGGAATAACGCACAAATCAGTCCGCGCGAGACACCGGCGAAAGACGGTGCGCGGGCATGAGACCGGCGATTCGCAATCAGTGTTTCGTCATCACCGTTTTTTCCATCGCGACCGTAAGGCTTACCCAGCCGTACCTGCTACGCGGCGGAGCGCTTGAAAATTTACTCATTGGCGCGGTTGGCCGTATAGGCAGCCTCGCTGGGCATACGTAGTAACGCAATTTATGAGGCACCGTTTTTGACGCTGCCAGTGGAATTTCCTTCGATCAATCACCTTGCCGCGCGCAGACCCCATTTACATGGGCGCAATGCTTGCGCGGCTTCCCCTTGCAATCTGTAACTGACAGAACGCCACACGCTTTAGAAGGACGAATATCTTATGGACGAAAGGAAGAGAGATAGCATGATTGCGTATCTCCGCCATCGCATGGAAGAGTTTGGTATCAAACCAGAAGACCTCGCCGCCGTGCTGGCGGCGGAACCGAAGAGGCAAGCCGCCGCGCGCTACCGTAGCGCCACCGGAGATAGCTGGGACGGCCAGGGGGACATGCCCCAATGGCTTAAACAGGCAATTAGCGCAGGTCAATCAATTGACCACTTTGAATTATCGGCCACGCCGGCACCCGCCCCGCAGCCGAGAAAACAGGTGGATTGGGTCAACGACCCGTTCGCAGGCAGCCCGCTTGCGCGCCAGAACAACCGCTAAGCCGCCAGATCGCCCAATCGCCAGCGCAAACGCATAACCCGCACTCTTCTGCCAGGAACAACCGGCTTCGCACGTCCGTCGACGGTCGCACTTTCGCGCCATCCACGCTGGCGAAGAAAAGTTGTGTCCCGACGGTTTGCATCCAGACATCCCGGCCCGCCGTATATCCGGTCAGAGCAGCGCAATAACGCGTTGCATCCTGAGGGGTCCGGTCATGAAAGGAAAATGGGGTATTGCCGCAGCGGTTTTATCGATTGCCGCCGCGAGCGGCGCGGCGTTCGCGCAAGGTGGCGGCAACGGCCAGGGCGGCACGGGCGGAGGCGATGCGCACAGCGCCGCCACATCTGGAATGACGTATCACGGCGACCCGGCCAACAGCCCGATGGCGAGGTGGCCAGGCAACATGATGCAAAAGATGAGTCCGAGCGAAACCGACATGCAATCGATGTCGCCTGACAGCACGATGAATCCCCCGAAAACCGGGCAGTAAATCGCCGCCTCATTTTGCGCCAGGTGTCGTTGAACCTGATGGCACGGCGACGGCCGTTCACAATCCGTCGCCCACGCAAGCCGGCGCCGGCGTGCTCGCGGCAGCCTCCCGCGCCGCCGCGAAGCGCGGCGATTCGATGAATGCGCTGACTTGCCGCACGATTTGCCAGAACACTTTTTCAAACACGCGCACTCGCTCCGGCTCGGGCAAGCGCTCGACGAGCGGATCGGCAAAGATCCAGCTACAGAGCGTTGGGTCCCCGGGAAAGAGCGGCGCATGTTGCCCTGCGACGCATTCGTCCATGGCGATAACGAGGTCCATCCGCGGCGCCCATTCGCCCGTGAATTCCAGCCAGCTTTTCGGACTGAGCACGCCGAGGTCCGAAATACCCGGCCGCAATTGCGCGATCGCAATGGAATGAACTCGCGCAGCCGGTTCCGGCCCCGCGCTGAATGCCTCGAACCGGTGTCCCGCCAGTTCGCGCAGTAAAGCCTCTGCGATGATGCTGCGTGCTGAATTCTCGCGACAGAGAAACAGCACCTTGTATTTTCTGGTCACGCTCACCCCGTACCTGTGTTCTTTTTATCTCTCCGACTGATTCTGCCGCGCCAGTCTTGCGCGCTCGTGACACTTCGATGACGTGGTCCGCGGCACTGCAAGTGCCTGTGTGCCGGAACGGCCAGCCAGCAGGCACCGCCGGCACCGCTGCCACCATTGGCATCGCGCGTTGCATTTGCGACGAAGTTCAGGAGCGCAAAGTCGAATCTTTCAGCATGCTGTCAATCGCGAGCCGGCCGCATGCGCGAACGCCGCTGGCATTTCGCTGTCGCGAGCCTGATGGCGGGCGTGGGCCTGCTGAGCGCCGCGCTCTTCTCCGGCGCATGTCTCGCCTTCTGCCTGCCACGCGAGCAGGTTTGCCAGTAACCATCCGGGCGGCTTGAGTGCCGCCCGGATGTCGTTCAGAACTTCAAGCCGTTCAGGAACTGAAACCAGAGTCCACCCAGTACGCTGGCAGGATGGGCAGCGTTCGCGCTTTCTTCGCGCTTGCCGGGGTTGCTGTGATTGCCGGGGTTAGGCGGCGCGCCTCGATTGACGGCGGCGTCATCGTTCCTGGCTTGCGTTTGCGCCTGCGCCGCGGAGGCAACATCGGGGACGTCCGCCGCATTTGCCGCCGCCTCGGCCGCAGTTTGCGCCTTCTCCGCCTCGCGCCGCGACGCCTGCAAGGCCGAGACACTGTCAGCGATCTGCGCGGCCCGCCGCGCCTCGCATTGGCGTCCTAGCAGCACGCCGAACAACACATCGCGATTGTGGCCCGCGTCGGCGAAACGCATGGCAAGCGACACCATCTCGGCGTAGGCCGCTTCGTCCGCGGCACGCGCCGCCGCCTCGCGTTCGGTCTGCGTTTTTTGCCGGCGCGCACGCTGCGCTTCCCAGCCGCGCATCTGCTCGGTATAGACGCTGTCATACACCCTGCGCTGCGCCGCGTCGGACAGGATCGCGTACGCGTCCTTGATTTCCTGGAAGGTGGCGCGCGCAACTTCTTCGGCGCCGCTATTGCGATCGGGGTGCCATTTCATCGCGGCCTTGCGGTAGGCCCGTTTGATTTCTTCGTCGGTGGCGTGCATGGGCACACCGAGCATGTCATATAGAGTTGCCATCGCTTGCTCGACCTCGCCGGGAATCATTTCGCGGACCATCGTAGCATGCAAAAAACGGCTTTCTCGTGAAGCGGCCGACGCTCACGCCATTGAAAGGCCAGACGAAAAAAAGGCCCCGCTACTGGCGTAGCGAGGCCGAATCCCATGTCAAGGAGATGTCATGGAGGAGACGACCCGATCATAAGCTTGCGTCATCGCCGCCCCAACCAATGCTTCGCCATATGCTTATCCGGCGCGCCTTCAACTGCATTGCACAGGATGGAGTATCGGGTCTGGAGCGAGTTCGAAGCCGGGTTCGCAGCATCGGTCAAACATGCCGCCGAGCCGCCAATAACCCCGCGCGGTTATATCGTTAGAACAAAAAGTCGCTTCGCCCGGGTCGCGGCGATCATTAAGATAACGCTTCAAAGTCCGGTTCGCCCCGGTTCGTCTACGCGCAGCCCCGCGCCAGCGTCCCGTGAGCCGCTACCGAAGGAGCATTTCGTTGACCAGTTTCGATCATCAGCGCCGGCCACTCGTCATCGGCATCGGCGGCACGACACGCGCGGCGTCCTCGACCGAGCGCGCACTCGGCTTTGCGCTGCGTGGCGCGGAAGCCGCGGGCGCGAATACCAGGCTGTTCGGCGGCACCTTCCTGCATAGCCTGCCCCACTATGCCCCCGAAAATCCTCAACGCACCGACGAACAGCTCGAACTGATCGAGGCCGTGCGCCATGCGGACGCGCTGATCATCGCGACGCCCGGCTATCACGGCGGCGTCTCGGGTCTCGTCAAGAACGCGCTGGACACGCTCGAGGAACTGCGCGCCGACGAGCGTCCGTATCTGGATGGCCGCGCGGTCGGCTGTATCGTCACCGCGTATGGCTGGCAGGCTGCCGGCTCGGTGCTGACGTCGCTGCGCTCGATCGTCCACGCGTTGCGCGGCTGGCCCACGCCGTTCGGTGCCGGGATCAACACGCTGGAAACGCGCTTCGACACCGTCGATACCTGTTCCGACGCCAAGGTTGCCGATCAGCTCGCCACGGTCGGCCAGCAGGCCGCGCAATTCGCGCTGGCGTTCAACGCGCACCTCACTCCGAGCGCCGCGCCGCTCGGCCAGGCAGTCAAGGAAGCGCAACCCGCCCGCCTGCTGCACGCGGTCTAAGCGCGAACCGAACGACATCGTGGATCGCGGTTCGCGATCCACGAATCCTGCGCCAATCTCCCGCACTCCCCCACATTCCCGTTGCCGGCCGGTTTCCTCGACCAACCGCACCGCGCCCGCTCCGTTCCAAACCGTGCGCCACATAACAGACCGTCCGTGAACAAGGCGGGATAGTGTCTTCACGTCTGGCGACTATGGACCGATCCGTCCTCCTGAAGACCGTTCCAGAATCGCGCTGATTTGCTTACGAGGAAAGATTGGTTCACCCGCTGCGCGGCGCGGCCTACGCTTGATCCTGCCCGCTGACTCACCGGTTGCCCGACGCACAGGGTTGCGTCCCGCTTGCCGGCTCCCTGGCAACACACGCGGGCACACTCACTGCCACGATCATGAATTCACACATCCGCTACAAAGGCTACGAAGTCGCACCGGCTGCACAACGGCTACCCAACGGCCTGTTCGCCGCCAACCTGACTATCGAGAAAACCACCGCTAACCACGGTCAGGCCTACTCGTTCGACGCGCTCGATTACTTCTTCGACGAAGAGCACGCGCTTGCCTATGCGTTCCGCTGGGGGCGCATGTGGATCGACAGCCGAAAATAGCCGCGGCACGTCTCGCGGCACATCTAGCAACCCACGGCACGTCTGCTAGTGCCCAAGCTACTCACCGTTGCGCGCACGCCGGTCACGCGTACAAAACCAGCAGGGCTTAGCGGTGCCGCTGACCGGCAACCCGACTCACGCAGGCCTCTTTGCGATCCCTGACGTCGGTTTCAAAACGACTGTGCCAGAATAGGCGACACCTGAGTTCAAGGAGTCGCCTGCAATGACGTGGACCGTCGATCAACAGTTAGCCCTAAACGCAACGGAAGCGATCGCCGCGATCCAGTCCGGGCGCCTCAAAGCCGCCGACTATATGGCCACGCTGCTGGCGCGCGCGGCGTCGCTCTCGAGCCTCAATGCGCTCACCACGCTCGATCTCGACGGCGCGCTCGCCGCCGCGCAACGCATCGATGCGTTGCCGCCCGCAACCAGAGCGCAGTTGCCGCTCGCCGGTTTGCCGATCGTCGTGAAGGACAACGTCAACACGGCCGGCCTGCAGACTTCGGCCGGCACGCCCGCTCTTGAGGGCTTCGTGCCGAAGACGAATGCACCTTCGGTACAGCGCCTTCTCGACGCCGGCGCAATCGTCCTCGGCAAAGCCAACATGCACGAACTCGCGTTCGGCATCACCAGCACGAATCTCGCCACGCATGCCGGACCGGTACGCAATCCCTACAACCCCACCCTGATCCCAGGCGGCTCGTCGGGCGGCACGGCCGCCGCGATCGCCGCGCGCATCGCGCCCGCGGGTCTCGGCACCGACACCGGCGGCTCGACGCGCATTCCGGCGGCGTTGACGGGCATCGCGGGATTTCGTCCGTCGGTCGGCAACGGTGGCGCCGAGAGGCGCTATCACGACCCGAATGCCGTCGTGCCGATCAGCCATACGCGCGATACGGTAGGACCGATGGCGCGCACGGTTGCCGATCTCGCCTTGCTCGACGGCGTGATCACCGGAGCGGGGCCATTGCCCACGCTCACCTTGAGCGGCCTGCGCATCGGCTTGCCCGCACCGCTCTGGGAAGGGCTCGAAAAGCAGGTGGACGACGCCGCGCGCGCCGCCTTGCGGCGCCTCGAAGCAGCGGGAGTCACCTTCGTGCCCGTCGCGATGAGCGAACTGGAAACCTTGAACGGCCTGGTAGGCGGTCCGATCGCCATCCATGAGGCGCGCGAGGACGTACGCACCTGGCTCGTCGCCAACGATGCGCCGGTCAAGACGGTGGCTGAACTGGCGGCCCGCATCGCGAGCCCGGATGTACGCGCGATCTACGACGATGTGCTCGCCGACGTGCTCGGCGACCGTTACGACGCGGCACTGCTGCAATGGCGGCCGCGTTTGCAGCAGTACATCGCGGCGACCTTCGCCGATGAGCGCCTCGACGCGCTGCTGTTCCCGACCACGCGCCTCGCCGCGGTGCGGATCGACGACCTGAACGGTTCGTCGACCGTCTCGATCGATGGCGCCGCGCCACTCGATACCATGGAAGCGTTCCTGCGCAACACCGACCCAGCCAGCACGTCCGGCATTCCGGGCTTGTCGCTGGCGGCCGGGATGACCGCCGGCGGCCTGCCGGTCGGCCTGGAACTGGACGGCCCGCTTGGCGAGGACCGTCGGCTGCTGGCGATCGGCGTCGCGTTCGAGCAATTGCTCGGCGTGCTGCAGGCGCCGGTGCTCTGAGCGCGCGGCTTGACGATGTCTCTCAAGAATGCCGCTGAAAACAGCACTAAAAAAACGCCGTTCCGCAGACTGACGAGCGTGCCAAGGCCGCGCCGTCTGCGGCAAACGATTCTGCGATCCGTCGCGGCATTGGCGCTCGCCTGCACCGCCGCCGCCTGCGCGCGCCTTGCCGCGGTCGATTCGAACGCGCTCTGGAAAATCGTCGATGTGCGTTGCGTACCGTCGCAACAGGCCACCGGCACGCCGGGCCAATGCACGGTCGTCAATCTCGACAAACGCTATGCGATCCTGAAGGATATCGTCGGCCGCTCGCAGCATCTGCTGATTCCCACCGACCGCGTCACCGGCATAGAAAGCCCATTCGTACTGGAGCCGAATGCACAGGACTACTGGGACGACGCGTGGGCTTCGCGGCTTTACGTCGAGAAGTCCGTCAAGCAGATGTTGCCCGACGATCAACTCGGCCTCGAGATCAACTCGCCATACCGCCGCTCGCAAAACCAGTTGCATATCCATATCGATTGCATGCAAGGCAGCGTGAGCGCCGCACTCGCGCGTCACGCGAAGGACGCACCAGGCGAGTGGCAGTGGGACACGCTCGACGGCCGGCGCTACCGGGTCATGCGCGTCACCTCGCTCACGCAGGCGAACAATCCGTTTCGCATTGTCGCGCGCGACAATCCGGACAGCCAGGCAATGGCCATGCAAACCATCCTTGTGACAGGTGCGGGGCCGTCGGCACAGCAAGACGGCTGGCTGATCGTCAATAGCGGTCTGGATGTCGGCAACGGCAGCGGCACGGCGGAAGGTCTGCTCGATCATGCTTGTCGCGTGGGTGACAGTGATTGAGTGAGTGTCGATTGCCTGGGTTTTGCAAGACGCTCTGAGCAGCAGACAGTACCGACCCGGCTCGGCGTAAGGGCCCGCGATGTGTCCCCCGGATTTTGCATCGCTTTTGCATCGCTTTTGCATCGCTTTTGCATCGCTTTTGCATCGCTTTTGCATCTATACGCAGATGCATTGCTGAACAAAATGGTTCTGGTGCTGCCCATTGGTCCGTAGGATCGGTCTAAACCTGCATTCCGACCGATCCAGCCGATGGCGATTTATCTCGACGACACGCAACGTAAAACACTCGCCCACCAGGCTGCAAGCTGGACATGGCGCACCCAATGGCCGACGTGGCTGCTGATCGTCACGATTTACGGCGGATGGTTCGGTACAGCGACGCACGCGCGCACCCTGGGCCTGCCACTCACCGTCGCGCTGCTGGCGTTGTTGGGCGCGTGGTACATGTCCCTGCAACACGAACTCCTGCACGGTCATCCGACACGCTCGCCGCGCTTCAACGCGCTGTTGGGATTCGCGCCGCTCGCGGTGTGGTTTCCGTATGGCGTCTACCGTGATTCGCATCTGCAGCATCACGACGATCCGCATCTGACGCGCCCGGAGCGCGACCCCGAAAGCTATTTCGTGAGTGAGCGTGTATGGCAACGCGCGGGTTTTGCGATTCGTACGCTGCTCACCTTGCGCAATACGTTTGTCGGCCGCCTGCTGGTTGGGCCGGCTTTTTCCATTGCGGCGACGGCCGCGAACGCGCTCGGCAAAATCAAACGCGGCGATTGGCGCGACATGCCGACGTGGCTCGCTCATCTGGCCGCGCTAGCCGCACTGACGGTGTGGCTTCAGCGCGTCTGTGCAATCCCGGCATGGGTCTTTATCGTCGGTGGCGGGTATGGATCGCTGTCGTTGGGTTCGATCCGCTCGTTTCGGGAACATCGCGCGGCACCTGCGTACGAGCATCGCACCGTCGTCAACGAAGCCGCGTGGTTCTGGCGGCTGCTGTTTCTGAATAATAACTACCATCTGGTTCATCACGACTTGCCGCATGTACCGTGGTTCGCACTCCGGAATGTCTATGAAACGTCGCGCGAGCACTACATAGAGCGCTCGGGAGGTTTTCTGGTGAAGGGTTACGGCGAATGGCTGAAGCTTTACGCATTCGCTCCGGTTGCGCATCCGGTGCACGATCATCCGTCCGGTTTGATCCACGGGAACGCACCTGCTTCCGATGGTTCTATCACGTTGAATTGCTGATGGCGCAAAAGCGCAGTCGACGCGGTTCTGCACAGAGAGCGGGCAGATTCTGGGCACGCTCCGTAAAGCGATGCCACGCGGCAAAGCGTTCGCCGAGTTGTTTGCGATAGAGCGAAGCGCGCAGTAGATCAAGTACCCCTCAGGACCCTCGGCAATAGCTTGCTGAAAACATCGGTCTACAACGACCCCGGAATGTGGAAGAATGTCATCGCAGTCTCTGGCGGCGTCGTTATAAAACTCGAAGCCCCCGCCATGCATGCGCGTTCCTTGATCCGGGGAGATCAAAATGAACACCTGTCCTTCCAGGTCGGATTTTATGTCCGCGGGATTGCCCCAGCACGCGAGTCTCGGCGCGAAAGCGTTGCCGCTGACTCTCGCCCTTGCGCTGGCCGGCTGCTGCGGTCCCGGCGCAACGACCTGCAGCGCGTCGTCCGGCAGGACAGCAAACCAGCCAGCCGCCAATACAGGCGCCGCTTCGACGCCCACCGCACCCGAGCTGCACTGCGCGCCTTAGCGCAACAACCGAAGAAGTTCCCGATGAACGCGTCGCGCGTTGTGCCGGGCACATACGCGCTCTGTATTCTCCAGGGTGACCCGATGAAAATTTCTAACCAAAGACGTCAGTTCCTGCGCCTCGCGGCCCGCTCGGCTGCTGCATCGGCGGCCGCATCGGTCATGCCGGGGCTGATCCGCGACGCACTCGCCACGCCCGCGGCGGGAGTGACAGGCACGATCGACGATATCCAGCATATTGTCATTTTCATGCAGGAAAACCGCGCGTTCGACCACTACTACGGCACGCTGCGCGGCGTGCGCGGCTTCAACGACCGCCTGGCGATTACACTGCCAAACGGCAACCCGGTCTGGAAACAGCCCTACCCGGGCAATCCGGCCGGCTACATTCTGCCGTTCCGCATAGATTCGACGACCACCAGCGCGATGTGCGTGGATGCCCCCGCGATGAACTATGCAATCGACATGGCAATCTGGAATCAAGGTCTTTATAACGCATGGAATACGGCGCGGCCGCCGCGTCTCGGCATGGGTTACTTCATGCGTAGCGACCTGAGCTTCTACTATGCGCTGGCTGACGCGTTCACGATCTGCGACCAGTACTATGCGTCGGTGATGACGCAGACAAATTCGAACCGTCTGCACGTTTTTAGCGGGAGCAACGGGCTGTCCGTGGGCCAGCCGCCGACCTTGGGCAACCTCGAGCCAACGCCGGGATTTGGCTGGCCGACCTTCGCTGAAACCCTCGAAGCCGCGAATATTAGCTGGAAGGTCTATCAGCAGGTCGACAACTTCGACGACAATGCGCTCGCCTGGTTTCAGAATTTCAAGGCTGCACCAGTGGGCAGCGCCTTGCACAGGAAAGGGCTTGCGACCGTGCCGGATATCGCACAGGCATTCGCCGCGGATGTTGTCGCGGGAAGCTTGCCGCAGGTGTCGTGGGTCATCGCACCCACACCATTTTCCGAGCACGCGAACTACCATCCGGCCGACGGGGAAGACATGACCGCGCGACTGCTTGCAGGTCTGGTCGCGAGGCCGGACGTGTGGTCGAAAACGGTGTTCCTGCTGAACTATGACGAACAGGGTGGCTTTTTCGATCACTCCCCCCCACCTGCCCCGCCCGGTTCCGCCGCTCAGGGTCTGACGACGATGACGACGACAGGCGAGGTCTCCGGTGGCCAGCCAATCGGCCTGGGGTTTCGCGTACCGATGATGGTGATCTCCCCCTGGAGCAAGGGTGGTTATGTGTGTTCGCAGGTTTTCGATCACACGTCGATTATCCAGCTCGTCGAGAAACGTTTCGGCGTGCATTGTCCGAACATCAGTGCGTGGCGTCGTTCGGTCTGCGGCGACCTGACGTCGGCGTTCAACTTCCGGAGTACTCACGCTGACTGGCCGAAGTTACCGGATACAAGCGGCTACGTCGCGGCGGCCGATCGGCAGTGCGGTTCATTGCCCGCGCCGACCATTCCGGCCGTGCAGTCCATGCCGAAGCAGGAACCGGGCACGCGACCTTCGCGCGCGTTGCCGTACGAATTTCACGCAAGCGGACGGGTCGATCCGGCCGGAGCCACGTTCTCGATGACCCTCGCGAACAGCGGTGCGCAAGGCGCGGCGTTCTCCGCCTATGATCTCGCGACGCCTGCCAACCCACCGCGCCGTTACGCGGTCGATGCTGGCAAGCAGCTAACGGATTCATGGCGCGCTTCGACGTTGACGGGGAGCCGGTACGCGCTGGCGCTGCGCGGTGCAAATGGCTTTCTCAGGGTGTTCGGCGGCGAGGTGGCCGCGACAGCGGCCGCATCTGCGGCGAATCCCGAGATTCGCGTGTGCTATGACGTCGCGAACAGCGCCGTCTATCTGACGTTGATGAATAGCGGCAACGGTCCGTGCACGTTTACGGTGGCGTCGAATGCATATCGCAAAGATGGACCGTGGACGTTCGCGGTAAAAGCCCGCAGTGTCGCGGACGCACACTGGTCTGTCGTGGAATCCGGCAACTGGTACGACTTCAGTGTCACGGTCGATGTACAACCTGCGTTCGTGCGCCGATTCGCCGGGCGACTGGAGAACGGCAGCGATCTGATCAGCGATCCTGCTGCAGCGTGAGCCGGCCAAACCGGGCGCTATCTCACCCCCACCGTTTGGCACGCGCTTTACCCTCGATGTCCCTGGCGAACAGGGGTGTCTCCTCGGCATTGTGCGCAGTTAAAGCCTGCTGCGCGAATTCGCTTGCCTTGGCGAAAGGCACACCACGCTTGTCCAGCACCTCGAGATAGCCCGGGGCGGAGTGGACCTCAACGCTGTTAGTCAACCTTGTCGTGTCCGCGTCGATCGCGTCGACGTTGAAAGACCAGATCACGACGATCTTGACGCTGCTGCCAGTGTCCGGACCGATTGAGTCCGACAACGACACCAGTCGACACTGGCTTCGCTCCGCGATGTCCTCGACATAGTGCTGCACCATCAGATTGCCAACGCGCTCCACATTGATAGACATACGCTTGCCCTCAGGGGTGAGGGTTGCAGCCGCCGCAATGTGATTCTTCGAACAGGCCTGATATTCGCTGTCGGTCAGCGTGAAGACCCATTCGGTCAGATCGATGGAAGCCAGTGGCGCATGAATGGTGGCTTCGGCCATCGACCTGGCGATGATTTCATCGGTCATTTGTCGATCTCCGCATGCTCAAGCTGACAGCTTCGCGACGATCTCGCCGGTCGAGACAATGGCGTTCGCGTAAGCCGGCAAGTTGAACTGCAGCGAGGCGTCCATCTCGGCGTGACCGAAGCTGCCGATGGCGTCTTTCACGAGCGTGACTTCGTAACCGAGCTCGGCGGCAAAGCGCACGGTGGATTCGATGCACGTGTTGGCGCGCATGCCGATCACGATGACCTTGCGGACGCCATGCTTCTTGAGCTGGAGGTCGAGATCGGTGTTGGCGAAGCCACTTGAGAGCCAATGTTCCTGAGCGACGACCTCACCGGGACGCGGCTCGAAATCGGGGTGGAAGCTTCCGCCCCAGGTTCCTTCAGCGAAACTGCGTCCCTTGGCAGCGGCCACACCGATTGGCGGTGTCGTCTTCCAATGACTGTGCAGATCGCCTTCATGCCAACGATGGTGGGGCGCGATGAAGACCTGCACGTTGGCTGCACGCGCTGCAGCGAGGACTTGCCGCATATGCTCGACGACATCGTTCGCTTCGAGGGTCGTGCGACTGAGTTCGTAGAGCTTGCCACCCTCCGACAGGAAGTCGTTGTAGGGATCGACGATCAACAGCCCTGTCAGTTCAGGTTCGTACGTCAGCTCGGAGTTCGACTGGTTTGTCATACCGGATGTCCCTTTGGTTGGATGACCTTGTTGCTACAATATTTGAAGTCACTAGGTTTGTAAAGGACATAACGTGGGATCGGCGAACGGTGGCGATCTTGGAAAGCAAACCGGACAGGTTCACAATGCAGGGTTCAGTGAGGGACCAAGATGAAACAACAGACTACTGGCGAGACGCTTTGCCCTCTCGCTCGCGCGGCTGCCGTCATTGCGGATCGCTGGACGATCCTGATCCTGCGCGAGTTGAGAATGGGCAATGACCGCTTCGACGGCATTCAGGCACAGACCGGAATGTCGCCCAACCTGCTTACCCAGCGCCTCAAAATAATGGAGGACAACGGGCTCATCGAGCGTCGGGTTTATCAGGAGCGACCCAGGCGGCACGCCTACTGCATTACTGACAAGGCGCGCGAGCTTGACGGCATGATGCTGACCCTTCGTTTGTGGGGAATGCGGCACTGCGGGCTGGACCCGAAGGCTGAAGGCGCTGTGACCATGATGCATCGGCGAACCGGCGCGGTAATTGGCACCGACTGGCAACCCGAAGAAGAGGATTTACCTTTTGCTTTCAGCCAGGTCGAAACTCGGGTAAATCCAGCATGGGCTGCGGAACGTACCGCTCGCGCGGAAGCTTTCGCGACTGGACGGCGCGTTCAGGTTTCCAGGCGCACACCGCAAAAAAAGCACACCCCGGCGGCATTGAAAACGGAAAGCGGAAAACGCGCTCCGCGAAAGCGCGATTCTGCTTCCTTGAAGGATTGACGTTCTACGAACACGCGCCGGCACTCCAGAGGTGACACGCCGGTGCCCTACCCGGTCTGGCGCGCTTGGGGAAAATCGGACTGGAAGGATACGTAATATGAAGAACCAACCGCGCAAATGTCTGCTGCTTTCACCGTTGCTTATCGTGTTCGCTGGCTGCGCGGCAGGCGGCATGCCGCAAAGCGCGGCGCACCTGAGCACGGTGCAATGCCGTGACCTGGCCGCGCTCAGGAACAATGCTCCCCCAACCCCCGAGCGAAATCGCAGCGAACTGGCAGCGTTAAGGAAAGCCGGCTACGACCCATCAAGGTGGTTCGACCCATACTATCCGGGGGACCTGCAGGCGGCACAGCGCCAGGTCGATCGCTGGTTCCAGACGGAGTGTCAGCAGGTGCCGCCCGCTTGACGTCAACCTCATTTGAGATTTAGCTTACCTGACGCATTTTGAACGTCAGGTGGCTGAGCGGTCTGCTTGCGCATGTCCTTTTGTCAGGCAGACAACCGGAAGGCACCGCTACCGAGCGTCATCTCACTTGCCTGTTGGGACGAAGCCATGCTGACAATCGACGACATCCGGGCGGTTCCGCTGTTCTCGACGCTCCCTGACAACGAACTGGAGCATCTCGCGCACACGTCCGCAGACCTGCATCTGTGCGCGGGTGAATTCGCGGTCCATGAAGGTGGAGAGCGCGCACTGTACGCCGTTCTGGCCGGCAAGATGGAAGTCATCAAGACGTTCGACGGTATCGAGCGCACGCTGGGCTGGCGTCTGCCCGGAACCATCTTTGGCGAAGTGCCGCTCGCGCTGAGTTCTCCGTTTCCTGGGGCCTATCGGGCCGCGGAGCCGTCACGTGTCATGCGTGTGGATGCGCCGAGTTACTACGTACTTGCCGCGGCGTCGCCGGAAATTGCGTTCAGGATGGGCGCACTTGCGCGCGAGCGCATTGGCGGATTGCAGGGCCTCTCCGCTGAGCCGCCCAAGGCCCGCGTGATCATGATTGGAAGTCGCTGGGACACCGCTTGTACGGCGTTGCGCCAGTTCCTCGCCCGCAACCAGATCAGCTACGACTGGATGACACCGGATGCGCCCGAACTGACGGCGCGCTGGCCTGGAACCTGTCCGCCAGAGCAGGATTGCCCAGCATTGCGACTGGTCGACGGGACGGTGCTGAGCCGACCTACGACACGCGAGCTTGCGGAGTTGCTGGGGCTGCAGACACAGCCCCGCCTCGCCGAATACGACACGATGATCATTGGTGGCGGGCCGGCCGGTCTCGCTGCGGCCGTGTACGGGGCGTCGGAAGGCTTGCGTACTGTGGTGCTCGAGCGCGAAGCGCCAGGCGGGCAGGCCGGAACCTCCTCGCGCATTGAGAACTACCTCGGCTTTCCCAACGGGGTGTCCGGCGACGAACTGGCAAGCCGTGCGCTGCAACAGGCAAGGCGGCTCGGTGCAGAGATTCTGGTGACACGGTCTGTCGCTCGAATCGATATCGCCGGGCGTTGCGTTCACCTTGACGGAGGCGACGTCATCCGGTCGCGAACGATCATCCTCGCGACTGGCGTCACGTGGCGCCACCTCGCGATCGACGGCTTCGACCGGTTTATCGGTAAAGGCATTTACTACGGCGCGTCACGCAGCGAAGCGAGCGCTACTCACGGACTCGACGTCTATCTGATCGGCGGTGGAAACTCGGCAGGCCAGGCGGCGCTGTACTTTGCCAATCATGCACGCATGGTGACGCTGGTCCTGCGAGGCGATTCGCTGGAGAAAAGCATGTCTCGCTACCTTGTCGAGCAGCTTCGTGGGAAGTCAAACGTAGCGGTGCAACTGCGATCGGAAGTCGTTGGTGCGCGCGGCGATACCCATTTGACTGCAATCGACGTACGCGATGGGTTGAGTACCGAGGTGCGTCGACATGACTGTGGTGGATTGTTCGTGTTCATCGGGGCCGATGCGGAGACCGAGTGGTTGCCGGCGGAAATCGCACGCGACGTGCGTGGCTATGTTCTCACCGGCGACGACGTCGTCAAGGCGGGACGCTGGTCGCATAGCCGGGATCCCTACCTCCTCGAATCGAGTGTTCCTGGCGTGTTTGCCTGCGGGGATGTGAGGTTGAGCCCGGTCAAGCGCGTCGCTTCAGCGGTTGGTGAGGGCAGCATGGCGATCGCGTTCGCCCACAAATATCTGCAGCACGACGCCAGCTAGCATGGGGTGTGACAGTGAGGTGTTACGGGCGCGATCCTTAAAAATCGCGCCTGTTGGTATCGCTGGATCCGTGCGCTCGATCAGCGAGCCGTCAACCGCTCATTTCCGGAAACACGTTTCCCTGCGTGGCGCTCAAGGCTCCTGACTCGCGCGTCCTGCCTCAACCCCCAGACCCACGTTACGGCAAGACAGGGAAGCAACGACGCAATCGAATAGCCTACACCGGCAAGCGGATTACCGGTCCAGCTCACGAGTGTCAGACTGATCAGCGGCAGAAAGCCTCCGAACAGAACATTACCGAGTTGCTGGGCCAGCCCGAAACCCGTGGTGCGGCTTTGCGGGGGAAAGCATTCTGCGATGAACGCGGGCAGCGGCGCCATGATCATCGCCGTCAGGATTGCGAGCACCGCGATCAGCAAAGAAACCTGCACCCATTGGGCCGACGATACACTCGCCTTGATGCCCGCAAAGGCCGGATAGGCGGCAACGATCCATAGCACGATGCCGATCAGCATCACTCGGGCACGCCCGATCCTATCCGAAAGCATCCCGAACACAGGATAGAACGGTGCAGCGATTAATATGGCCGTGCCCAGACAAAGATTCGCCGTTGTCGGTTCCACCTTGAGCACGTTCTGGAGAAAATACAGCATGTACACGATCGAGGTGTATAACGACACCGAGGTACCGCCTTGTGCACCGAACATGGCGACGAGAATCGCTTTCCACGAAGATCTACTCGAAAGCGTGTCCTGCAGCGGATTTTTCGACAGACGCCCCGCTTCTTTCATTTCCGAGAAAATGGGTGTCTCGGTCATGCCGAGCCGGATCCATGTCGCCACTGCAACGATGGGTGCGGAAATGATGAACGGCATACGCCATCCCCATGCCTCGAAACTGGACGTATCGAGCGACAGTTTCAGAATGGAAACAATGGCAAGCGCAAGCAGTAGACCAATGCTCGCGGTGCCCTGCAATATGCTTGTCGACATGCCTTTGCGGCCTTCGGGTGCATGCTCCATGACATACACGACCGCAGATCCATACTCGCCACCGAGTGCGACGCCTTGAACAATCCGCAGCGTGATCAGAGCAACAGGTGCGGCTGCCCCGACCATGGCATAGGTCGGCAAGCATCCGATACCCACGGTGGCAATCCCCATCAACGCCAGCGTAATCACGAACGTCTTCTTGCGGCCGATCCGGTCCGACATCGGGCTGAAGACGATCGTGCCCAACGGGCGCGCGACGTATGCTATGCCGAAAGTCGCAACGCCTGCAAAAGCGGCGACGACCTTGTCCGTGCCAGGGAGAAACAAATGCGTCAGTGTCGCGGTCAATGCGACGTAGACAAAGAAATCGTAGTACTCGAGCATCGTTCCAAGGCATGAAGTTGCGATGATCCGCACCATCCCTGGTTGATGATCGTGAGCATGCGTCTTATTGGACATGCCAGTCTCCTTTATATGTATGGATCAGCAGCGCGCAGTTTTCACCGTTGCGCCGGTGCTGCTAACTACATCCGGTTTTTCCTCTCCTGAGATTGCCGCTCCAGAAAACTGGAGACTGCCTGTTTGTGCTCCTCGCCAGACAGCAGGATGGCCTGCATGCTGGCCGCCATCTCGAGTGCCGCAGACAGCGAGCAACTCGCGGACTCGCGCACGAGTTTTTTGGCCATTCGCATGGCTCGCGGCGGATTTTTCGCAAGACGTCTGGCAAGCGCAAGTGCT
Organism: Paraburkholderia fungorum; assembly: GCF_046026025.1. Lineage (GTDB taxonomy): Bacteria > Pseudomonadota > Gammaproteobacteria > Burkholderiales > Burkholderiaceae > Paraburkholderia > Paraburkholderia fungorum_E. Next base: position 169,942 of record NZ_JAQQFL010000011.1, read on the forward strand.
TCGCCATCCAGTTGGTCGTCTGCAAAGACCTTGGCCACGATGCCGAAGCGTTCTGCCGCCGCGGCGTCGAGGAACTCGCTGGTGAGTGTCATCTCGAGTGCCTTGGCAGGGCCTACGATGCGTGACAGGAACCACGCGCCGCCGATCCCCGATACCAATCCGAGCCGCAGGAAGCTTTCCGCAAATTGCGCACTTTCACCTGCAAGACGGATGTCACACATCAGGGCAAGGTCGCAACCTGCCCCTACTGCTGCACCATTCACAGCGCAGATCGACGGAATCTCCAGATTGCTCATAACCCGCGTAATTCGATGCAGGCTTTTTTGCAGGCGGTCGCGCACATCTTCTACCCTTCCGCCCATCAGATCCTTGCCGCTTTGCATGTCCTTGACATTACCGCCGGTGCAGAAATGTTTCGAAGAAGACCGTAACAGAAGGCAGTTCACATCCTCGCTGAGATCCGCTGACTCGAGTGCGTCCGATAGCGCTTCGGTCATGACCACCGTTAGCGCATTTCCATTCGCGGCGCTATTCATGGTGAGAGTGAGCACACCTGATTCGACCGACCTCGTGACCAACTCTGTTTCTGATTGCTGCAATGACACGATTGACCTCTGGATAAAAAAAAGAGAAGTTCGGTGACTACCGGTTCACAAAGTCGGGCCGGCGTCGCTCGAGGAAAGCCGCCATCCCCTCCTTCTGATCGGCAAGGGAAAATCCCGCATGAAAGAGTCGCCTCTCAAACAGCAATCCTTCGGATAACGACGATTCGAATGAGCGGTTAACCGATTCCTTGATCGCAAGCAGTACCGGTAGCGAATGCCGCGCAACCTGCTCGCCTACTCGCATGGCCTCATCGATCAACCCGTCCCGTGGTACGACCTTCGAGACCAGGCCGCACAGCAGTGCCTCCTGCGCAGACATCGACTCGCCAGTCAGGCATGCCAGCATTGCCGTGGATTTCCCCGTCGCTCGCGGCAAACGTTGGGTACCGCCAGCACCAGGCACGATGCCCAGCTTGACCTCGGGTTGCCCGAATACCGCGTCGCTTGCCGCGATCACGATGTCGCACATCATGGCGAGTTCGCACCCGCCTCCCAATGCATACCCGCCCACGGCGGCAATGATCGGCTTACGCAAGCCGCGGATGTGATCCCAACCGCGGCCGATATACTCTTCACAGAACGCCGTCGGATAGTCGAGCTTCGACATCGCGACAATATCCGCACCCGCAGCAAAGGCCTTTTCCGATCCGGTCAGCACTGTGGCGTGCACATCCGATTCGGATTCGATGTGTTGTAGCGCCGCGACCAGTGCATCGATCAATTCGTCGGTCAGCGGATTCAGTTTGTTTTCCGATGCAAGGCGAAGCAGTGCCACCTTGCCGTGCGTTTCACGCCGGACAATCCCGTTTGACATCTATCGTCTCCTCAGGTCGCAACGGCATGAGCCACGCCGGCGCGTATTACGCCGGCGTTCAGAAGATCTGCGATCTCATCGTCCTGAATGCCGTACAGTTTGAGCATTTCAACCGTATGCTGTCCCGTCAGAGGCGCGGGAAGCTCTTCTTCTACCGGCTTATCCGATGGACCGAGAGCGAATCCATGCGTGCGCAATGTCCCAGCGGTTGGATGTTCTACTGTGCGTGCCATGCCGCTCTCACGATATTCAGTTGTCCCGGTCACTTCGCTATAAGTCGCAACTGGGGCGCAGATGATGTCGCGTGGCACGAGTCGTTCAATCCACTCGGCTGTGGTTCGCTCAATAAAGCGCATCGCTAGTAGTTCATGAAGAACCTGACGATTGCGCACGCGATCGTCGTTGGTCGCAAAGCGCGGGTCGCGCTCGAGTTCGGGCGCTTGCACGACTTCGCATAGCGCACTCCAGCGGGTGGTGTCGTAGGCGACGACCATGACCCAACCGTCGCGTGTCGGAAACGCCTCATTAGGACATGCATAAGGCGCGGCGCTACCCGTTTTCTCAGGATTTCTACCTGACGCGAAAAATGCCGCAAAGCCGATTTGCTGGAGCATCAGCGTCGCGTTGTAGAGGCTGACGTCCAGATGCTGGCCGGCCTGATCCCTGTGAACCCGATGCAGTGCGCCAAGTACTGCAATTGCCGCCAGGTATCCGCCGATCATGTCGGCAACCGGAATCGGCACCTTTAACGGATCTTCCTGGATCGCACCGAGCGTACTCATGAGCCCGCTAACAGCCTGAATCACGCCGTCGACACCCGCGCGGCGCATATTGCTACCGGTCTGGCCGAACGCGGAGATCGAGCAGTAGACAAGTTTCGGATGGTCTTTACGCAGGGATTCGTAGTCCAACCCCATTGACGCCATGACGCCGGGTCGGAAATTTTCAACCAGCACATCGGCTTCGCGAAGCATTTTCCGGATCACGCGTCTGCCGGAGTCAGCCTTCAGATCAATCGACACGCTCTGTTTGTTGCGATTGACGCTCATGAACGCCGCGCTCTCGCCATTGATCCACGGCGGACCAATCTTGCGGCCAATTTCGCCGTGCGGCGGCTCGATTTTGACGACGTGGGCGCCAAGATCCGCCAGCGTCATGGAACAAACCGGGCCCGCCAGAACGTGCGAGAAATCGACGACTCGCACCCCCTTCAAACTGTCTCGTATCATTGTTGATTGTCCCGTCTCGCGGCGTGCCATTGCGGCCAGCCATGACGACGAGCATAGGCAGCCGCCGTCGAGCGGACAATCGACTTTTTCGAATCCGTCTTTGACTTTTTGTTAAAAGGTGACGCTCACACCTGAACTTGCGTAGCCAACCAGTCGCGGAAGATTTTCAGCTCTTCAGAGGGACGCCGCCCCGTCGGCCACGCGAAGTAATACGTGTAGCCGCCGCGGTCGAGTTCAAGGCGAAACGGTTGAACCAGCTGGCCACTGTCGAGCTCGGCGCGGATCAGTGCCTTTTGCGCGATAGCGACGCCGTGCCCTTCGATTGCAGCCTGATAAGCAAGCAGCGACGTCTCGTAACGCATCGCCGGCCGCTTGACGCGTGAGGGGAAGCCAGCCGCCTCCAGCCATAACGACCAGTCATCCGGCCGTGCGAGCGAGTGCAACATCGTTTCGCCCCGCAATTTCCCCTGCGCTTTCAGCTTGAGCGACGGCGCCGCAACCGGCACCAGTTCGTTCGGAATCAGGCGCTGCACGCGCAGGCCGGGCCAGCTACCGGCACCCAGCTGGATTCCACCATCGATGTCTTCACGCGCGAAATCCAGCAGCACGGATGACGTCGTCAACTGAACGTCGATCTCCTTGTGCAGTCTGTGGAAGCTCGCAAGGCGCGGAATCAGCCAGCGCACGGCGAAGGTGGCGGGGGAACGAATCTTCAGTACACGCGCGCCGCCTTCTCTCCCGCGAGCGCTATCTGCCGCGTGGCGCAGCGATGCGAAGATCGGAATCAGTTCGGCAAGATAACGCGCGCCGGCTGGAGTCAGCTCGAGACGCCCTTTGACACGCTCGAAGAGCGCAACGCCAAGATAGGTCTCAAGCGTCCTGACCTGCCGGCTGACCGCGGCCGGCGTGACAGCGAGTTCGTCTGCGGCCTTCGAGATACTGAGGAGCCTACCGGTCGCCTCGAACGCGCGGGTCGGGTTCAGCGGGGGAAGAGGTTGGCGGCGATCCATGCGCGTGCTCGAAGTGGACGGAGAAACGTCGCAAGCGTTTGGGTTATGCGCTTGGGTTATCAATGCGTTCACTTATTGTAGCCGAGCAGATCCGCGGGTTAACCACCGTCCCGACATCCGTCATGTCGCCATCACGATGCGCACTAGCACGCCCGTCAGCGCATCCGCTTCGAACGTGGCGCTGACATTCACGAAGCACTCCTCAAACTCGGCTGCCGCCCCCCCGCACGCGCTCCGCAAGAGCGCCATGCCCGGTTACGAGGATCCTTGTAATAAAATGTAATTGAAAGTCGATATTCATCGCTTGGACGTAATTTGTCTGCAAATTGCATCTCGCTTCGCACGAATTCCCCAACGAGCAAACGAGGTGAACGATGAAAGCGACACGGAGATGGTCAGCGGGTCTGGCAGCGCTTGGCGCAGGCGCGCTCGCTCTAGGTAGTGCACTCGCGCCTGCACAGGCGAGTGAGACGGACGGTATCAAGCATGTCTTGCTCATCAGTTTCGACGGCTTGCACGAGCAGGACGTGGCACGTTGCATAGGCGGCAATACCTGTCCGAATCTCGCACTGCTTGCGAAATCGGGCGTCACGTACGCGAACGCGTTTACACCTGGACTTTCCGATTCGTTCCCGGGCCTCACCGCACTCGTAACAGGTGGCTCGCCTAAATCCGCCGGTCTTTTCTACGACGTCACATACGACCGCACGCTCTACGCGCCCAACGACACGGGTTGCGTCGGCAAGCAGGGCTGGAACGTCGTGTTCGACGAAACCACCGGCAAGGACGGCGAAAACGGCGGCCCGCTCGTGCACCTCGACGGCGGCGGCGCGTTCAATCCGCAGGCCATCCCACGTGCTCGCGTAGGCGCGAAGTGCGTACCCGTCTATCCGCACGACTACGTGAAGACGAACACGATCTTCGAGGTCGTCAAGGAGCACATGCCCAATTCGTACACCGCGTGGGCCGACAAGCACGCGTGGGGCTACGACTGGCTGAACGGCCCGTCGGGCCGCGGCGTGGACGATCTCGCGCGCACCGAGATCAATTCGATCGACCCCGCCACCAACACGTACTACCTCGACACGTATACGCATACCGAGAAGTTCGATGACTATCACGTGCAGGCGCTCATCAACGAGATGGGCGGCAAGGACGCCACCGGCACGCGCGACGAACCGGTGCCGACGCTCTTCGGCACCAACTTCCAGACGCTGAGCGTGGCGGAGAAAGCCACCGTGGCGACGGGTGGCGGCTATCTCGACGCCGACTTCACGCCGGGTCCGCAAGTGACGGGCGCAATCAGCTATCTCGACAATGCGCTCGGCCGCATCGTTGCCGCGCTCCAGCAGCAGAACCTCTACTCGTCCACGCTCATCATCGTGACCGCCAAGCACGGCCAGTCGCCCACCGATCACACGAAACTCGTGAAGAACGGCGACACGCTCACGAAGTTGCTTGAAGCGAACAACTATCTGGATCCGAACGGCAACTTCGGCCAGAACAACACGAAGAGCGGCAACCTGAACGACGGCACGGGTCTCGTCAACACCGGCTTCGTGCAGACGGACGACGTGGGGCTCATCTGGCTGCGCGATCAATCGCAGCGCGAAGCGGTGGTCTCGACGCTTAAGAAGAATCTCTCGTGCAATGCGCCTGGCATCTGCGCGGATGGCCCGCAGGCGTACATACTCTCCGGCCCCTCCCTCGTGAGCCGTTTCGGCGATCCGGCGCAAGGCCGCACGCCCGATATCATCGTGCAGCCGAATCCCGGCGTGATCTACACGTCGAGCACGGCGAAGGATGAAGAGCACGGCGGCAATGCGCCCGACGACAGCCACCTCGGCCTCGTCGTTTCCTATGCGGGGCTGCACCACCCGGGCCGCAGGGTCGATGAGCGCGTCACGACCACGCAGGTCGCGCCCACCATCCTGAAGGCGTTCGATCTCGATCCGCGCCTGCTGCATTCCGTTGCCCTGGAAGGCACGCGCGCGTTGCCGGGCCTCGGTCTGAGAAACGGCGAGTAACGCACGTAGGCACGTAGGCACGTAGCAGCGCGGGCCGGCATTGCGCGCGAAGCGCCGGCCCGCGAATCACGTCAATGCGGCGGCTACGCGTGCTGCAATAGCGCCAATTTCACATCAAATGCCGGTTTTCCCACAGACTGAAAGCCAGGAACCGCTCAGCCTGATGACTCGGGCAGGCGGTGGGAGATGGCGATGTCGGTATATGTCGATGAAGGATTCAGGCCCTGTGTCACGGAATGCGCGACCGTCGCCTTCCGGGTCTGTTTTGACGAGCGGGTGCAGATCTTCGAGGTCAGCGCCGAAGCACTGGTGACCTATTGCGGGGCCGCGAGCAAGCGGCGTAAGGATCTGCTCGTTGCGTTCGAGAACGCGCAACTCGAGATACTGAAGGTGGTGGAATGTAAATGGCCGTTCAAACACAGCGAGCCCGTGCGGCTGGGGCTCGACGAATTCCGAATGGTCAGACATTAGGTGTGCCAGAATTGCGGCCATGACCTGGATCGCCGCCCTGCCGATGTACAACGTGACGCCCGCGCTCGCTACTGCGTGGCGCGACTGGCTTGACGACGTCTTGAGCAGGGTGAAGCCGGCCTGCCGCATCGTCGAACCCGACGAGGAGCTGCACGGTTTCTGGCGGCGCCCTAACGTGCTGCTCTCGCAAACCTGCGGCTATCCCCTGATGCACGGTCTGAACGAGCAGGTTCAACTGGTCGCCACGCCACAATTCGATGCGCCCGGCTGCGAAGGCGCGGATTATTCGAGCGTACTGGTCACGCGGGTTTCGGCGCCGTTCGAATCGCTCGCGGCGTGCCGCGGCGCACGGGCTGCTTACAATCAGGACGATTCTAATAGCGGCATGAACGTGTTTCGCCACGCGGTGGCGCCGCTGGCGCGCAATGACGCGTTTTTCAGCGCGGTCCTGCGCACCGGTTCGCATCTCGGATCATTGCGTGCGGTAGTGGAGAATCGCGCGGACGTCGCCGCAATCGACTGCGTGACGTTCGCGTTTGTCTGCGATGAATTGCCTGAACTGGCGCAGCAGGTTCGGCAAATCGGCGTGACGGCAGCGTCGCCGGGCTTGCCTTTGATCGCCTCCAGCCACGTGCCGTTCGCGATGATCATGACGCTGCGCGAGGCCCTGAGCGAAGCGCACCTCGCCCAGCCAGAGCGTGCCAAACGCCTGCGTTTGAAGGGTTTTTCCACGTTGCCGCTCGCGGACTACGAACGGATCGAGCACCTTGAAAACGAAGCGCGTGCCGTCGGCTATGCGCGCCTCGTTTAACCAACATTTAACCCACGTTCAAGCCTCGCGCCTAGCCGACATCCAGCACCAGAAGCTGCGCCCCATCGGCAACCTGATCGCCAACCGCATACAGTACTTCCGACACCGTGCCTGCCGCCGGCGCGCCGATCGTGTGCTCCATTTTCATCGCTTCCATCACGATCAGCGGCGTGCCCTTCTCCACCACCGTGCCGGGTTCGACCAGCACCGCGATCACCTTGCCCGGCATCGGCGCGGTCAAGCGGCCTTCGCCGCCCTCAACATCCGCGGCATGTGCGAGCAGGTTCTGCCACTCGAACGCCAGCGCCTCGCCGAGGCAGAACACGTGGAACGTATCGGCGTCGATGAAAACGCGCCCCGTTACCCGTGCATCGCCAATCGTTGCGCGGTATTCGTGCTCGCCCGTGCCACCCGACCACGTGAAGTCCTCGCGCAAGCCCTCATGTTCGAGCGTTTGCGTGGCGCCGTCGCGGGCAAACGTGACGGTGAAAACGCTCTCGTTGTCGCCGCTGTGGTCGACGTTGCGCCACCCCAGGGTCTGCAAGTAGCCGCTATTCAGGCGCCAGTGCGACAGCGCATCCCACGGCGACGCGCCATGTGCGGTACCGCCTTCGCGCGTCAGTAACGCGGCACAGGCGAGCGCCAGGGCTTCCTTGAAGGGCTTCCTGACAGGTGCGAACAACGCATCGTGATGACGCTCGATCAAACCCGTATCGAGATCGCCGGTCGCGAACGGTTCGCTCGTCACGATGCGCTGCAGGAACTCGACGTTGGTATGCGGACCCACCACTTCGCACGCTCGCAGTGCGCGATTCATCCGCGCGAGCGCTTCTTCACGCGTCGCACCGTGAACGATCAGCTTGGCGATCATCGGATCGTAGAACGGCGTGATGGTGTCGCCTTCGCGCACGCCGCTGTCGATGCGCACCGGCGCCTTGCGGTCCGGCTCGCCTGAACCGGCCGCGCCAATGGTGAACTCGACGCCTTCGGGCATGCGCAGATGCTTGAGCGTGCCCGTAGACGGCAGGAAACCGCGTGCGGGATGCTCTGCGTAAATACGCGCTTCGATCGCGTGGCCGTCGATTTTCAGCTCTTGCTGCGTGAGCGGCAGCGGTAGATCCGCGGCGACCCGCAGTTGCCATTCCACCAGGTCCTGCCCCGTCACCATTTCCGTGACCGGATGCTCGACCTGCAGGCGCGTGTTCATCTCCATGAAGTAGAAATCGCCGGTGCCGGTCATGATGAACTCGACCGTGCCCGCGCCGACGTAATTCACCGCGCGCGCGGCGGCCACCGCTGCTTCGCCCATCTCGCGTTTGATCTCCGCGGATAAGCCCGGCGCCGGCGCTTCTTCCAGCACTTTCTGATGACGCCGCTGCACCGAGCAGTCGCGGTCGAACAGATACACCGCGCCGCCGTGACGGTCGGCGAACACCTGCACTTCCACGTGACGCGGTCGCGTCAGATACTTTTCGATCAGCACACGATCGTTGCCGAAACTGCTGGCCGCTTCGCGTTTGCACGATGCCAACGCCGCCGCGAAATCTTCGGTGCGTTCGACGACGCGCATGCCTTTGCCGCCGCCGCCCGCGCTTGCCTTCAGCAAGACCGGATAGCCGATCGCATCGGCCTCGCGATGCAACAACTGCGGATCCTGATCGTCGCCGTGATAACCCGGCACGAGCGGCACGGCAGCCGCATGCATCAGCGCCTTGGCGGCCGCCTTCGAGCCCATCGCAGCAATCGCTTCGACCGGCGGTCCGATGAAGACAATGCCGGCCGCTTCGCAGGCATGCGCGAAGTCTTCGTTTTCCGACAGGAAGCCGTAGCCCGGATGCACTGCCTGTGCGCCCGTGGCGCGCGCGGCTTCGATGATGCGTTCGACGCGCAGATAGCTTTCAGCCGCGGTCGATCCGCCGATATGCACGGCCTCGTCACAGGCGGCCACGTGTTTGGCGTTGGCGTCCGCATCGGAATACACGGCCACGCTCGCGATGCCGAGCCGTTTGCAGGTCGCGGCGACACGGCACGCAATCTCGCCGCGGTTGGCAATCAGGATCTTGTTGAACATGAGGTGTCTCGGTGATTGTCCGAAGTGCCCCGTCAGGGGCTGGGTTGTTCTGGTGAAGGCCCGCCTGCGCCTCGGAATAAATGCCTTCCCGGCAACTCAATTGCGCCAGGACGGCGTGCGCTTTTCGAGGAACGACGCGACGCCTTCGCGGCCTTCCGCACCGGCACGGGTACGCGCAATGCGCGCCGCCGTCTCCTCGATCATGGCTTCGTTCAATTCGTGCCCGGCGATGTCCTGCACGAGTTGCTTGCACGCACGCACCGCCTGCGGACCGTTTGCACAAAGCGTTTCCGCGATCTGCTGCACGGTAGCGTCGAGTTGCTCCATGCCCACCACTTCGCTGACGAGACCCAGGCGATACGCCGTCGAGCAATCGAACTGCTCGGCGGTCGTGAAGTAGCGCCGCGACGCCTGCTCGCCCAACGCGCGGATCACGTACGGCGCGATGGTCGCCGGGATCAGGCCGAGACGCGCCTCCGAGAGGCAGAAACGCGCGCTCTCCACCGCAACGACGATATCGCATGCCGAGATCAGGCCCATGCCGCCCGCGTATGCGTCGCCGTTGACGCGTGCGATCACCGGCTTGTTGCAGCGGTAGATCGACGACAGCATGTTGGCGAGCAGCATCGCGTCAGCGCGGTTCTCGTCGTCCGAGTAACCGGCCATCTTCTTCATCCAGTTCAGATCGGCGCCCGCACAGAACGCCTTGCCGTTCGCGGCGAGCACCACCGCGCGCACGTCGTCGCGCGCGTTCAGGGCCGTGAAGGCCGACGTCACTTCGGCGATCATGGTTTCATTGAACGCGTTGCGCACGTCCGGCCGGTTCAGCGTGACCGTGGCGATCTGGTCGGCGAAAGCGACATTCAGCGTTTCGTATTGCATCGTTGCAGTTCCTCGCGCGTCGCGCTCCGTCACATTCTGAACACGCCGAAACGCGTGTCTTCGATCGGCGCATTCATCGTCGCCGAGAGGCCGAGACCGAGCACGTCGCGCGTTTGCGCCGGATCGATCACGCCGTCGTCCCACAAGCGTGCGCTCGCGTAATACGGGTGGCCCTGATGTTCGTACTGGTCGCGGATCGGCTGCTTGAACGCCTCTTCCTCTTCGGCGTTCCACGAACCGCCCTTGCCTTCGATGCCGTCGCGCTTGACCGTGGCCAGCACCGACGCTGCCTGTTCGCCGCCCATCACCGAAATGCGCGCGTTCGGCCACATCCACAGGAAGCGCGGCGAATAGGCGCGGCCGCACATGCCGTAGTTGCCGGCGCCGAACGAACCGCCGATGATCACCGTGAACTTCGGCACCTTGGCCGTCGCCACGGCCGTCACCATCTTCGCGCCATTGCGCGCGATACCTTCGTTTTCGTACTTGCGGCCCACCATGAAACCCGTGATGTTCTGCAGGAACACCAGCGGAATCTTGCGCTGGCAGCACAGTTCGATGAAATGCGCGCCCTTGAGCGCCGACTCCGAAAACAGGATGCCGTTGTTCGCGATGATGCCGACCGGATGCCCCCAGATATGCGCGAAGCCACATACGAGCGTGGTGCCGTAACGGGCCTTGAATTCGTCGAAAGCGGAATCGTCGACGATGCGCGCGATCACCTCGCGAATATCGAACGGCTTGCGCGTATCCACCGGAATCACACCGTACATGCTCTTCACGTCATAGCGCGGCGGCTTCGGCTCCTGCAACGCCACCGGTACCTGTTTCGTGCGATTCAGATTGCCGACGATACTGCGTGCAATGCCCAACGCGTGCGCGTCGTTCTGCGCGAGATGATCGACCACGCCCGACAGACGCGTATGCACGTCGCCGCCGCCCAGGTCTTCCGCGCTCACCACTTCGCCGGTGGCGGCTTTGACGAGCGGAGGGCCGCCCAGAAAAATCGTCCCCTGATTCTTGACGATGATCGATTCATCGCTCATGGCCGGCACATAGGCGCCGCCTGCCGTGCACGAACCCATCACGACGGCGATTTGCGGAATGCCGGCTGCGGACAGATTGGCCTGGTTGAAGAAGATGCGGCCGAAGTGATCGCGATCGGGGAACACGTCGTCCTGATTCGGCAGATTCGCGCCGCCCGAGTCGACCAGATAGACACACGGCAAACGGTTTTCGGCGGCGATTTCCTGCGCCCGCACGTGTTTTTTCACGGTGACCGGGTAGTAGGTGCCGCCTTTGACCGTCGCGTCGTTGCAGACGATCACGCACTCCTGCCCCGCGATGCGGCCAATGCCGGTGATGACACCTGCGCCGGGCGCATCGTTGTGGTACATGCCATAGGCCGCGAGTTGCGAGAACTCGAGAAACGGCGTACCCGGATCGAGCAGTTTCTCGATCCGCTCGCGCGGCAGCAGTTTGCCGCGGCCCGTGTGTTTATCGCGCGCCGCCTGGCCGCCGCCCAGCGCGAGTTTCTCGATCTTCGCGCGAAGATCGGCGACCAGCGCTTCGAGCGCGGCTGCGTTGGTGCGGAAGTCGTCCGAGCGCGGATTCAGCTTTGATTCGATAATCGCCATTAGGTGGCTTCTCCTGTGTCGACCAGAGTTAGCGCTTTAGCTGTCGACCGGAGTTAGCGCTTTAGCGCTTACTCGGGTCCCATGCAGAGCTAGATTCAAACCGTCTCGGCGAACAGTTCGCGGCCAATCAGCATGCGGCGGATTTCGCTCGTGCCCGCGCCGATTTCATAGAGTTTGGCATCGCGCCACAAACGGCCGACAGGATACTCGTTGATATAACCATTGCCGCCGAGAATCTGGATCGCCTCGCCGGCCATCCACGTCGCTTTTTCAGCGGTGTAGAGAATCACGCCCGCGCAGTCCTTACGCACCTGACGCACGTGATCCTTGCCGAGCGTATCGAGTTGACGGCCCACCGCGTACAGATACGCGCGGCACGCTTGCAATGTGGTGTACAGATCGGCGACCTTGCCCTGAATCAGCTGGAATTCGCCGATCGGCTGGCCGAACTGCTTGCGATCATGGATATACGGCACGACCGCATCCATCACCGCGACCATGATGCCGGTCGGGCCGCCGGCGAGCACGGCGCGCTCGTAATCGAGGCCGCTCATCAGCACCTTCACGCCGCCGTTCAACTGGCCAAGAATATTTTCTTCCGGCACTTCAACGTCCTGGAACACCAGTTCGCCGGTATGCGAGCCACGCATGCCGAGTTTGTCGAGCTTTTGCGCAACCGAGAAGCCCTTCATACCTTTCTCGACGATAAACGCGGTGATGCCGCGCGAATTCGCTTCGAGGTCGGTTTTTGCATAGACGACGAGCGTGTCGCAATCCGGGCCATTAGTGATCCACATCTTCGTGCCGTTCAGCACATAGCGATCGCCCTTCTTGTCCGCGCGCAGTTTCATGCTGACCACGTCCGAGCCCGCGTTCGGCTCGCTCATGGCGAGTGCGCCCACGTGCTCGCCGGAAACCAGCTTGGGCAGATACTTTTCCTTTTGCGAGGCCGTGCCGTTGCGATGAATCTGGTTGACGCACAGATTCGAGTGCGCGCCGTAAGAGAGACCGACCGATGCCGACGCGCGCGAGATTTCTTCCATCGCGATCATGTGCGCCGTGTAGCCCATATTCGCGCCGCCGTACTCCTCCGAGACCGTCATGCCGAGCACGCCCAGGTCGCCGAATTTGCGCCACAGGTCCATGGGGAACTGATCCGTACGATCGATTTCCGCGGCACGCGGGGCGATTTCTTTGGCGGCGAAGCCCGCGATGCTGTCACGCAGCATTTCGATTTCTTCGCCGAGTGGGAATTGCAAACCGGGCAGGTTGCTCATTGCTGTGTCTCCAGAGTTCGTTGGCGGCCGGTCAACCTGGGTAGGCGCGGCGGGTCTGAGTGCGGCTCAGCGGACGGCGGCGGCCTTGTGGGCCGCCCTCACCACCCCGCACGAGGCGCGAAACGTTCAAGCCGCATTTCACGCTAGATTTACGTAAGCGTCAATAGGTATTTTGAGTAACACTCAGAAATTGATCTCCACAACGCTGGCGCTGCCATAGCGTGATAATATCGCCGTCATCGGGGCTATACGCCTCACAAAACTGAACTTGACTCATATGACGGTTGCCTTGAAGGCTGAGCTACCTGCCTCGCGCCGCCAACCGGCCGGGCGCAAATCCCAGCAGCGCGTGAGAGAGATCTTGCAGGCGGGACGCGACGTATTCTCCGAGAAGGGTTACGAGCGCGCGACGACGGCGGAGATTGCGCAGCGTCTAGGCATTTCCGAGGCGACCGTATTCAGTTATTTCCGCGGCAAGCGTGAGTTATGTGCGCGGGTAATCGGCGACTGGTACGACGAGATCATTGAAGCGATCGAATCCGGTCTGCCGCGTGACGGCAATGTGCGGCAGCAGTTCGCTTTTATTGTGCGCACGCATTTGCGGCTGATGCTGGTCAATGGCACTGACCTGTGTGCTCTGGTGTTGTCCGAGGGCCGGGCCCGGCATCATGAGTTGAGTGAGGCGTTGACTGAATTGCAGCGGCGGTACACGGCGCCGTTGATGCGGGTGCTGGCGCGGGGCCAGGAGACTGGGCAGATACGGGCTGATATGCCGTTGAGGCTGCTGCGCTCGATGGTGTTCGGGCCGATGGAGCATGTGCTGTGGGATGCTACGTTGACGAATCGGCAGATTGATATTGACGCTACCGCGGATCAGTTGATCGATGTTTTGTGGGCGGCGTTGATGCCGCCGGATCTGGCTGTTAGTGCTTTGCAGCAGTTCAGAGCCGAGGTGGCTGAGGCGAATCGGCGGTTTGAAGAGGTGGCTCGTGGTACAGAGGGGGCGCCTGGTGGCGTGTAGTTGGGGTTGTTTTGGGTTTTTTGCCTGCGCGGCGCTGGTTGTCTGGTTGTCTATGGTGTTGGCCTTTCCTTGCTTTGTTAGTGGTCTATTAGCGTTGCCCCTGTGCGGGGCGGCACCTACTTTTCTTTGCCTGCCGCAAAGCAAAGTAGGCAAAAGAAAGCGGCTCAAACCGCTAGTTCTTAAGCGGGTCCCCCGCGCAGTCGCGGGAGTGGTGCATCTGGAATCTGTGTTCTCGCACACTCCGCGTCTGTGACACAGCAGTCATTCTTCCGGCGGCGCTGCGCGCGCCGACGCGCAGTTCATAAAACCACCCGTTGCGTTTTCTGGCGCTTCGCCTCGGCGAAGCCGATGGCTCCCACCGCGCGCAACGAAGCACCCGCTTTCCCTGGCAGACCCATCCGCGACGCACGTAGTGCGGAGTGGGAGCTGATGAGCCCTTTGTCGCTAACGCGGAGTGTGCGAGAGCACGGATTCCAGATGCACCACTACCGTGACTGTGCGGGGGACCCGCTTATAAGCTGGCGGTGTGAAGCCGCTTTCTTTGCTTATCTTTCTTTGCGGCGGCAAAGAAAGTAAGTGCCGCCCCGCACAGGGGCGACGCTAATACACCACTAACAATTCAAGGAAAGGCCAAAAAAATCCAGACCAGGAAAAAGCCACAACAACAAACACACAGACAACAAGCGCCACGCAGGCAAAAACCAAAAAATACGCTAACCTACCTCTCCCACCAAAGCCAAACCGAAAACCAGAATGCCATCCCCCAAACCCGGCAAAATCCGAATCGGCATAGGCGGATGGACCTACGCCCCCTGGCGAGGCACCTTCTACCCAACAGACCTCACGCAAAGCCGCGAACTCCAGCACGCGAGTAAAAACCTCACATCGATAGAAATCAACGGCACCTTCTACGGCCTGCAAAAACCCACAAGCTACGAAAAGTGGTACCAGGAAACCCCGGAAGATTTCGTCTTCTCGCTAAAAGCCCCCCGCTACGCAACAAACAGAAAAATCCTGGCGGACGCCAACGAAACCATCGAACGCTTCTTCGCGAGCGGCGTACTACTGCTAAAACAGAAGCTGGGCCCGATCAACTGGCAATTCGCCACCACCAAAAAATTCGACCCCGAAGACTTCGAAGCCTTCCTGAAACTGCTGCCGGCCAGCATAGAAGGCCAGAAGCTGAAACACGCGATCGAAGTGCGTAACGACACCTTCAAGACCCCTGAATTCATCGCGCTAGCCAGAAAGTACAAAGTCGCCGTCGTGCTGGCGGCCGACAGCGATTACCCGCAAATCGCCGACATCACCGCGCCTTTCGTCTACGCCCGCATCATGGGGACAAGCGACAAGGAAGCCCAAGGCTATTCGACCAAAACGCTCGGCACCTGGGTCGAACGCATCCGCCAGCTTGCCGCAGGCACGACGCCGGACGACCTGGAAACCTCGGCAGCAGCGCCTGCAAAAACCACCGCGCGCGATGTCTACCTCTACGTCATCAGCGGCTTCAAGGAACGCAATCCGGCCGCCGCCATGGCGTTGATCAAGCGCCTCGAATAACGGTCATCCAGTCCACTCGCGCGAGTGTCATAATCCCGGCAGCCAGGCAACGCACCGGCATCCGCACATTCGGGCCGCAAGGCCACACCCACATCCAAGGTCCGGGAGAATATTTTGAGCGCCATCGACAATCCTTTGCACGATCAGGAAGTCGGCTCGGCCGACGCCACCCAGGACACCACGCGCATCGACGACGTCCGTATCGGCGCGGTACGTCCGCTGATTTCCCCTGCTCTGTTGCAGGACGAATTGCCTGTGCCGCCATCGGTGCAGACGCTCGTCGAGAAAACCCGCGCGGAAATCGCCGACATTCTGCACGGCCGTGACGACCGGCTTGTGATGATCGTCGGCCCTTGTTCGATTCACGATCACGATCAGGCAATCGAATACGCCCGCAAGCTCAAGGTCGCGGCGCAGACCTACAAGGACGATCTGCTGATCGTCATGCGGGTCTACTTCGAAAAACCGCGCACAACGGTAGGCTGGAAAGGCTATATCAACGACCCGCGTCTCGATGGCAGCTTCCGCATCAATGAGGGTCTGCGTCTCGCACGGCAGCTGCTGCTCGACATCAACGGTCTCGGTCTGCCCACGGCCACCGAATTTCTCGATCTGCTCAGTCCGCAATACATCGCGGATCTGATCGCGTGGGGCGCGATCGGCGCGCGTACGACGGAGAGTCAGAGTCACCGCCAGCTTGCCTCAGGGTTGAGCTGCCCGATCGGCTTCAAGAACGGCACGGACGGCGGCGTGCAAATCGCCGCGGACGCCATCGTCGCGGCGGGCGCAAGTCATGCGTTCATGGGTATGACCAAGATGGGGATGGCGGCGATCTTCGAGACGCGCGGCAATGACGACGCGCACGTTATTTTGCGTGGCGGCAAGAAAGGGCCGAACTACGACAACGCGTCCGTGGAAGCCACCTGCGCAACGCTCAAATCAGCGGGGCTGCGCGAGCAGGTCATGATCGACTGTTCGCATGCGAACTCGGGCAAATCGCATTTGCGTCAACTGGAGGTGGTGCAGGATCTGGCGCAGCAACTCTCGCAGCGCGAGCGCCGCATTATCGGCGTCATGCTCGAAAGTCATCTGGAAGAAGGCCGTCAGGATCTGAAAGCCGGTGTGCCGCTGCGTTACGGCGTTTCGATTACAGACGCCTGCGTGAGCTGGGCGCAAACCGAACCCGTACTCGACACCCTGGCCGAAGCGGCCCGAAAACGGCGCGCGGGCTGAACCCGCCGACGCGGCCTGCACGATCTCGCCTAACCAGCAACCCGAACCAACGGCCAGGAGGCGAGCGTGCATGACGCAAAACCAGAAGCAAACAACCACGGCATCAACGTCAGCGCGCAACCAACGCGCGCCACACGCGCCGCACTAACCACCGATTAAACACGCTCACGGGGTCAGGCAGCGCGTGATTCCTCACACCCGATGCATCGGGCACCGCGCGCTACAGCAACGCGCGTGGATGCTCCGGCGCGAGGCGCGTTGCATTACGACGCGTTGACGGCTTCCTTGAATGCCTTGCCAGCGGTGAACTTCACCGTCTTGGCTGCGGCGATCTGGATCTCCGCACCGGTCGACGGATTGCGGCCCACGCGTGCTGCGCGCGCGCCGGTCGAGAAAGAACCGAAACCGACCAGTTGCACCGTATCACCACCCACCACGGCTTTGGTCACCGCTTCGACGATAGCGTCGATGGTTTGGCCGGTGGCCGCTTTGCTTTCGCCCGTCGCTGCGGCGACTGCATCAATCAGTTCCTGTTTGTTCATAGCACTTCCCGTATGGTAATCATGGAACCGGCGCCACATCTGTTGCGCCGGGACCGACACACTAACGCATAGGCGCATATTCGCGCAAACGTTGGATGTAAGCCTTGTATCGCCCGCCCAGCGGCAATTTGACGTTTTTTTGTGCCAAAGTGCTATAAGAATCGCGCGCTTACGCATTTCTACCGCTTTACGGCTCTCCACGGCGTATCACAATCCGTTGCAATTTCAGTGCTTTAGACGCGGCAAACTGACTGCGGCCATGCTTTTTTACTATGTTATGGTGGATCGCAAAGATTCGGTATTCAGCACCGTGCGCGCTCAGCAATAAAAAATCCGGGAAGCGTAAAACAATGAAAATTCTCCATATTGCAACATGCGCAATGCTTTCGGCATGGTCTGGCGCCACCGCTACGTCCCGTGATGCCACCCGCGCAACGCCGGTCGGCACGGCGAATCGGCCCATGCACCGGCGCCGGGACTCGGCGGCTCTCGTGCACACTCATGCAGCATAAATGACTCGCGCCGCAGTCGCGCGCCGGGCGTATTTACCGCCAGGCCAAGCCGCCCACTTCATTTCCGCTGAAAACGCCCTCAAGGTCTGACCGGCGCTGCCGATATACAAAGCTGCGTGTGCGGCGCAAACGTTATAAGGACGGGAATGGTTCGGTTAGCCAGATTGAGGGAAGCGCTGTCGGTCGCGGAAGGCGACCCTGAGCTCGTGCGCTCGCAACTTCAGGCATTCGGCCGCCAGATACCGCTGCTCTATTTCATTCTGCTCGTGAACACGCTGGCCGTTGCCGTCACGCATCTGGGATCGGCGCCGGCATGGTTGTCCATCTACTTTCCCGGGGCGCTTTGCACGCTGTGCATTATCCGTTGCGCGCGCTGGTGGCGCGCCCGGCACCGGGTTCTGACACATGACAAGGCAGTGCCCGAACTGCGCAAGCTGATCTGGCTCGCGGGCCTGTTCGGCGTCGCCTTCTGCAGCTGGTCGCTCCTGCTGTTTCCCTACGGCTCGCCCTATGAGCAGGCACAAGTCGCGTTCTACATGGCGACGACGGTGGTCGGTTGCGTGTTCTGCCTGATGCATCTGCGAGCGGCCGCGCTGCTTCTGCTTTCAATCGTCATCCTAAGCTTTGCGACGCTTCTCGTTTCCACCCGCTCTCCTGTTTTCATCGCGATGGTGGTCGACATGATGCTGGTCGGCGTCGCACTCGCCTTCATCATCGAACTGTACTACCGGAGTTTTGCCGGTGTCGTGCATGCGCAGCGCGAGTTGCAGGTGAGCCAGCGGAACACGCAAAGACTCAGCGACGACAACTTCCGGCTCGCGAGCATCGACAGTCTGACCGACTTGCCCAACCGGCGCAGCTTCTTCGCCTCGCTGCGTGCGCTATCGGAACAGGCGCTCGGAATCGGCAACGGCTTCAATGTCGGGTTGATCGATCTCGATGGTTTCAAACAGGTCAACGATATCTACGGACATGCAAGCGGCGATCTGGTGCTGCAGGAAGTGGGTGTACGACTGCTGGCGCTCGCCGAGCCCGGCATCTTCTTCGCGCGTCTGGGCGGCGACGAATTTGGCGTGCTGGCCCAGCACAAACTGGCGAATGAAACGCTCGTCGAGTTGGGCGAGCGTATCTGCGAAGCGCTCAGCCAGCCGTACCGGGTGGCCGACAACGTTGCCGAACTGACAGGAACGATCGGCTGGGCAGCGTTTCCTGAAGCGGGCACGACGGTCCAGCAGGTCTTCGAACGCGCCGACGCGGCCTTGTACGTCGGCAAGGAAGGCCGCCGCGGCACGCCGGTGATCTTCTCGACGGAACATGAGACGCGGATCCGCCGCTCGAGCCTCGTTGCCCAGGAACTCCGCCATGCGAACCTGGAATCCGAGCTTTTCCTCGAATTTCAGCCAATTTACGACGCTCACACGCAACGCACCATCGGCATGGAGGCGCTCGGTCGATGGCACAACGAGCGGTTAGGCACGGTCAAGCCGGAGGAATTCATTCGGATTGCCGAGCGTACCGATCTGATTCTGCGCGTTACTGAAGTGCTGCTGCGCAAGGCACTCGATGAAGTATCGCGCTGGCCGCCCGATCTCTATCTGTCGTTCAATCTTTCGGCGATCGATATTTCGACTTCGCCGCGCGCCCGCCGTCTGATCGATATTGTATTGGGCAGCGGCGTGCCCGCGCATCACGTCAACTTCGAGATCACGGAAACCGCGGTCACGCGCGATTTCGAGCAAGCCCACAGTTCGCTCACGATGATCAAGCAAGCCGGCTGCCGGGTCTCGCTCGACGATTTCGGCACCGGTTATTCGAGCCTCAGCTACGTGCATCGCCTGCCCTTCGATACGATCAAGATCGACCGCAGCTTCATGACCGACGTGGATTCCAATAGCGCATCGAAGAAGATCGTCAAGTCGGTGCTCGATCTGTGCAGAAACCTCGGGCTCGAATGCATCGTGGAAGGACTCGAGACGTCATCGCAAGCGGACGTCGTCAAGGCGTTGGGCGCCCGCGCGATGCAGGGTTATCTGTTCGGCAGACCCATGCGGGCGAGCGCTGTCCCTACCTATCTGGAGACGACGCCCGCGCGCGGTCACATCGTTGCGACGTAGGCGCTCAACGCCCCCTGCCAGTTGCGAGTTGGCAGGACCGGGCAAAGACACACATGCATGACATGAAATGACACGGCACGGCTAGCGCGGCACAGTTTCGAAATGCCCGTCGCGGCCGCGTTCGCCTGGCATCGTATCGAACACCGTGCAGACCGGCATCACAAGGTATCCTTTCGCCAGATAGCCCGCGCGCGCCAGCGCGCTCTTGCACCGTCACCGTCACTGTCACGGCGCCCTTTGGGATGCACCATGCCGCTTCGTCTGCCACCTCTGCCCGCGCTTCGCTTCTTCGAGGCGGCCGGCAGGCATCAGAGTTTCAAGCTCGCCGCCGCGGAACTGAATGTGACGCCGAGCGCGATCAGCCATGGCATCGTAGGCCTCGAGCAGTCACTCGGCGTCGAGCTGTTCGTGCGCGAGCCGCGTGGCATTTCGCTCACGGCAGCAGGCGCCGACTATCTGTCGTACGTATCCGAAGCGTTTTCGCTGATCGCGATCGGTACGCAGCGCTTGCCGAACCACCGCGCGAATCGGCCGATCGCGCTAAGCTGCGCGCCCACGCTAGCCTCGCGCTGGCTGCTGCCGCGCCTCGGCGCGTTTCGCTTGCGCTGGCCGGACGCGAATATCACCGTCGATACATCGCACCGTCAGGTTGGCTTTCCCGTCGACGGTTTCGATTTCGCCATCCGCCTGAGCCGCGCCCCGGTCGCGGGCACCGCCTGGACGCGTCTGTTCGGCGAACGCCTGGTGCCGGTGTGCAGCCCCGCTTATCTGGACAACACTCCGCGCGACGGGCACGGCAACGTCGATCTACGCCAAGCGACGCTGATTCACGTGAACTCGGCAAGCGAGGACTGGCAGGCGTGGCTCGACGGGGTCGCCATAGGCGGGGTCGCCATCGAAGACATCGCGATGGACCTGACCGATGGATTGCGTGTCGACACGATCCAGCTCGCTTTCGAAGCCGCGAGCATGGGCCTCGGCGTCGCGCTCGGCAGAAGACCGCTGGTAGACCGCGACCTTGCGAGCGGCGTGCTCGTCGAAGCCTGTCCGCAAACAGTCTCCTCGTCCACCGCATATTGGCTGGTGAGCGCGCAAAACGCGGATAGCGCGGAGCATCGCCCGGAACTGCTCGACTTCAAACGGTGGCTGCTCGGCGAGGCTGAGCAATTCGCCAATCCGTCTGGCGGCGAAGTGGCAGAATCGGGCCGCGCCAATCGCTGAACCACTCAACCGCTCAATCGCTCATTCAATCTGAACAGGTGAGTCACGCTCACCTGTCGTCAAAATCATTTCCTTTGCCGCGTCTGACGCTCGCTGCGACCATGGTGTCGAAGGAGATCAGAACCATGTCCACCACCAACAGCAAACGCTTCGCCTTCCCGATGAGTCAGGCGACCCTCGTGATCATCGCCGGCGCGCTGATTCTGAGCGCCGCGATGGGCATCCGGCAGACCTTCGGCCTTTTCATCGGGCCGTTTTCATTCGACCGCGGCTTGCCCGTCACGCTGATCGCTTTCGCCATCGCGCTGCACAATCTGGTGTGGGGTTTCGCGCAACCGTTCGCGGGGGCCGCCGCGGACCGCTACGGCTCGACGCCGGTGGTCGCGTTCGGTGCGACGACGTTCGCGGCCGGCCTTGGCATCGCGGCGGTCGCGCCGTCCGGCCCTATGCTGATCGTCGGCATGGGTCTGCTGGTCGGGATCGGCGTGAGTTGCACGACGTTCGGCGTGGTATTGCCGGCGGTAGGCCGCATCGTTTCCCCCGAAAAACGCAGCATGGCGATGGGTCTGGTCAGCGCGGGCGGCTCGGCGGGACAGGTGTTGATGATCCCGCTCGTGCAGAGTATCCGGCTCAGTTCGGGCATCGCCACCTCGCTGTTTGCGCTGGCCTTCGTGATGCTGCTAATCGCGCCGCTCGGCATGGTGCTCGATCGACGTCCAGGTGTCGGCATGCGAGTTCAGGAAGCTCCCGCCGCGCCGCTTCGCAAGGTACTCGCCCAGGCGGTCCGGCATCGCGGCTACCGGCTCCTGACGCTCGGCTTTTTCACCTGTGGATTTCAACTCGCGTTCATTGCCACCCATCTGCCTGAATATCTGACGCTCTGTCACATGCCGATCGGTCTGGGCGCCACGGCGTTGGCGCTAATCGGCCTGTTCAACATGGCGGGCAGCTGGGGGTGCGGCTGGCTCGGCGGCCGGTTCCGGCAGCACTATGTGCTCGGCTGGCTTTACCTGATTCGAAGCGTGACGATCGGCACCTTCTTTCTGCTGCCGAAAACCTCCACCTCGGTCGTTATCTTCGCGGCCGTGATGGGGCTGACCTGGCTCGGAACCGTGCCGCTCACGAGCGGGCTCGTGGCGAAGGTATTCGGCACGCGGCACCTCGGCAGCCTCTTTGGCGTCTGCTTTCTGAGCCACCAGATCGGTTCGTTTCTCGGCGCGTGGCTAGGCGGTCTGGTGTTCGATCTGACCGGTTCCTATTCACTGCTGTGGGAAGCCACGGTCGCCGCCGGACTGATCGCCGCGATGCTGCACTTCCCGATCGACGACAAGGCCGTCAGTACGCACGTCATCCGCTCCGAGCCGGCAGGCGCCTAGTGCGCCGCGACTGGACTTGGGTGCAAGCGCGCGTGAACACACATCCGCACGCATGCACACCCGAATCCGCGGCAAGCGTTCCGAGGCTATTTTCGCGGCGCGTCGGCCGGCGCTTTCGGTACACGTCCCATCAGATAGAACTCGTCGTTCGGGCGCATGGAAATGACGTTGGCCATCCGGTTCGACAAACCGAAAAATGCCGTGATGGCCGCGATATCCCACACATCTTCATCCGAAAAACCATGCTCGCGCAGGGTCTGAAAGTCGGCATCGTCGACCGTCCCGGATTCGCGGCAGACTTTCAGCGCGAAGTCGAGCATCGCTTTCTGGCGCGGCGTGATATCCGCCTTGCGATGATTGACCGCCACCTGATCGGCGAGCAGCGGGGTCTTTTCGTAAATGCGCAGAATTGCGCCGTGCGCGACCACGCAGTACAGGCATTGATTTACCGCGCTGGTCGCGACGACGATCATCTCGCGCTCACCTTTGCTCAGGCCGCCCTCTTTCAGCATCAACGCGTCGTGGTACGAAAAAAATGCGCGGAATTCATCTGGCCGATGTGCCAGCGTCAGAAACACGTTCGGCACAAAACCGGCTTTCTCCTGCACGTCGAGAATGCGCGCCCGGATGTCGTCCGGCCATTCGCCCGGTTCGGGCACGGGGTAGCGGCTGATCGGCTGAAGCTTTGCCATGCGATGTCTCCGTTGTGTCTATCTGTACACGCGATCTGTACACGCGGATTGTAGCAACCGGGCCCCGGAGCACCGCATACGCGACACGCGTACCCGCACATTCCCGTAACCCGCCTTCCAGAAGCCCGCGTATTCCTGTATTTTCACTGGATCAATTCTCGCAGACCGAGAGGGTCCATGGATCGCCTGGAGGCAATGTCAATTCTGGTGGCCGCGGTGGAGACCGGCAGTTTTTCGGCCGCAAGCCGCAAACTAGGTACGCCGCTGCCCACCGTCAGCCGCAAGGTCGCGGAGCTCGAAGCGCATCTGAACGTGCGCTTGCTGGTGCGCTCCACCCGCAAGCTGACCTTGACCGAGGCGGGCGAGGCCTACCTCGCCGCGTGCAAGCAGATCCTCGAACAGGTGAGCGAAGCCGAGAACGCGGCCGCGGGCGAGTACAGTACGCCGCGTGGCGAACTTGTCGTAACGGCGCCGATGGTGTTCGGACGCCTGCATCTGCTACCCATCATCAACGACTTCCTCGCGACGTTCCCGCAGATCGCCGTGCGTCTGGTGTTGGCCGACCGCACGCTGCATCTGCTCGATGAACATATCGACGTTGCCTTGCGGATCGGCAAACTGCCCGACAGCAGCATGGTCGCGACCCAGGTCGGCACGGTGTGCCGGGTCGTCTGCGCCAGCCCGCGATACCTCACGCAAGCCGGCCGACCGGAGACGCCCGCCGATCTCGCCCGCTTCGCTTGCGTGAATGTCGACTCGTTGCCGTCCGGGCCGATCTGGACTTTCGCGCCGCGTGGCGCGAAACAGCAGGCCGTGCCGGTCCGGCCGCGGCTGTCCGTCAATACCGCGGAGGCGGCCATCGACGCGGCTATCGCAGACGTGGGCCTCACGCACGTGCTCTCATACCAGGCCGCGCGGGCCGTCGAGGAAGGCAAACTGCAACTGGTGCTGCGGGAATTCGAGCCCGAGCCGATACCGGTCAGCCTGATGCACGCGCAACGCGGGCCATTGCCGCTGAAAACGCGCAGTTTTATCGACTTCGCGGTGCCGCGTTTGCGCGCTGCGCTGAGCAGTGACCGGGACCGGCTGCACGGGAAGGTACGGCGCACATAGCCGCGCCGCCGCCTTGAATTTCCGCGCGGATTCAGCCCTCCTCGCAGCGTCCTTTCACAAACCTGTGCTTAAATCCGCCATGCATGCCGCTGCATTCGCACCGGCTGACTGAACGGGTGGCGCCGTCTCCCGCCATGCGGCAGAAACCGGCCTTGCGTGACGGGTTCCTGACGCACGCCGACGAGGCAAGGACTCGGCGCCCACTGTTTCCAATCCTTCCATGGCATCAAGAGGAGCATGGTTGTGTGGCATTTTCCGGTTGCGATTCCGCCTTCGCTGGGTGTGTGGGCCGTGTTCATGAGCGTGCTCGTCACGCAACTCGGCCTGCCGATTCCAGCGGCGCCGATGCTGATCCTCGGCGGAACCATGGCCGCCATGGGACAGACCTCCTACGCCAGCGTCATAGGCGCCGCCGTCTGCGCAACGCTGATTGCGGACACGCTCTGGTTCTTCACCGGGCGGACATACGGCCGGCGCTTGCTCAACCAACTGGTGCGCTTCTCCCTCTCGCTCGACACTACCGTACGCGTCGCACGCAATACCTATGAACGCTACGGCGCGCCGATTCTCACCGTCGCGAAGTTCCTGCCCGGCCTCGGTCTGATCTCGGCGCCGCTGCTCGGCACCACGCCGATCAACGTTGGCGTGTTTCTGCTGTGGGATTTTGTCGGCGCCGCGCTGTGGGCGAGCGTATGGGTGATCGGCGGCGCGGCGCTGCACGATCAGATCGTGCAACTCATGCTGCTCGTGCGCCATAACGGCGGGACGATTTTCGACGCGTTCGCGGCGATCTTCGTGGTCGCCCTCCTCTATCGCTACGTGCGCCGCTGGCAGTTTCGCCGCTGGCTCGCGCACGTGCGCATCTCGCCGGAACAACTCGACGAGTTGATGAAATCCAATGAACCGCCCCTGATCCTCGACGCGCGGCCCCGCAGCATACGCGCGAAAGAATCGCACCGGATCGCGGGCGCGCAGGTGCTGGATCTCGATTCGCCAGAGCCGCTGCATCCCGAGTTACTGAAGCGGCCAATTGTCGTCTACTGCGTCTGTCCTAACGAAGCAACGGCCAAGCGGATCGTCAATCAACTGCATCGAAAGAATATCCATCACGTCCGCGCGCTCAAGGGCGGCCTCGACGCGTGGGAAAAGCGCGGTTATCCGGTCGAGCCGCTGCCGCCCGACTTCGAGACGGCAATGGCGCATATGGAAGAAGACGCCGGCGATGAAGGCGAGTACACCGTGCGGGCGAGATTGGCAAAGTGACAATCGGCACGCTCGCCCGGCGCGAACGATGACGCAGCGTGGCAGCCCGGGCTTCGGACGGGCTGCACGGCACGCTGCGCCGGCGTCCAATCAGATCTTCGCCGTAAACGTCAGGCCGAAGACGCGCGGGTCGCCATACAGCACCGGATACGCGCCGTACGACGGCAACAACTCCAGCTTTTTATAGACCTTGTTGGTCAGGTTCGTCACGTAGCCGGTCAGGATGTATTTCTGATTCGACGACATATATGACACGTGCGCGTTCATCACCGTGTAACCCGACTGCCACAACTGCGGCATGGTTTGACGCGTCGCGCTGAAATACTCGGTGCTGCGATAGTTGATATCGCCCCCCACGGCAACCGACCCGACCGGCAGCGGCACGCGGTACTCGCCGCCGACATCAATCGTGGTGTGCGGCGAGCGCGCGAATGAATTGCCCACCGCGGTCGGCACATTGGCAAACTCGGTGTAGCGCGTGTTCAGCAGCCCAAGGTTGGCGAACAGATAGAGGCTGTTGAGCGGCTGTGCCTTCAATTCCAGTTCGAAACCGTCGGCACGCCCCTGCCCGGCGTTCGACAAGGTGGACACCGGTGCGCCGCCCAGCGGATTCGGCGCCAGTGCAAACACCTGAATGTCGCGATAGTCATAGTGGAAGACACTCACGTTCGCAGTCAGGCGCTTGTCGAACCATTCGCTTTTGATGCCGGCTTCGTAGTCGGTCAGGTACTCGGGCGTGACCGTCGAGACGGTGCTTTGCGTATAGGCGCTGCCGTTGTAGCCACCCGAGCGGAAGCCGCGCGCGTACCGGATATAAGCCCGCACGTTGTTGCTGATCGCGTATTCGGGCGTCAAATCCCACGTCGGCGCACGCCATGTGTTGCTCTGGTTCTGCCGCGCGCTCACGGCAAGCGGCGACGTGATCGACGACGGATCCCACCAGTTGTTCACATCGCTGAACGAAACGGGGCCGCTATTCTGCAAGCCGGTCAGATTGATCGTCTTGCGTTCGATCGTATAGCGCAGACCGCCAGTCAGATTGAAGCGATCGGTGAAACGATATTTCACGCTGCCGAACACCGCGGCGCTTTGCGTGTGCTGGGTCAGTTCAGTCAGGTGGTAATACGTTGAAGACGGGCCACCCGGCGCATCCGGCAAGCCGCCGCCCGCGCCTTGCTCGCTCAGCTCCTCGGTGAAGAAGTGCGCGCCGGCGATCCAGCTCAGCCGATCATTCTGCGGCGATTCAAGACGGAACTCCTGTGAAAACTGATGCGACGCGAGCGTATCGTGCGAACGCGCGGCGTCGTAAGGTGAGTAGTCTTCATCGTCCTGATACCAGCGGTTCAGACCTTCCAGCGCGGTAATCGAGGTCAGCGTCAGCGCGCTGTTGATATGCCAATGCGCCGTCAACGAACCGCCATAAGACGCAATATGATCGCTCGACGGCGCATTCAACGAGACTGTTTGCGGATCGCTCGACCCGACAAAACCGAACTGGTTCGCGCCGTTCGCCCCTGCCCCTTGTGCGTGCCATGGGTCACCGCCGCCGGTGTAATTGCGGCCATGGATGTTCAGCAGGAAGTCTGAATTCGAAGTCGGCACCGCGAGTAACTGGAAGCGCACCGCATTGTCGTGAAAGCCGCCAAAACGCCCGCCCGTCGCCGTATTGGTGTAGAAGCTGTCGCCGTTCTCGTGATAGACGGACAGGCGCGCCGCCAGCACGTCGTTGCTGCCGATCGGACCGCCGATCGCGGCTTCGGCAAGACGGCTGTTGTACTGGCCGAAGCCGACCTTACCGTAGCCATCCACGTCGAAGGTCGGCTTCTTCGAAGTCAGGCTGACCGCGCCGCCGATCGTATTCTTGCCCCACAGCGTGCCCTGCGGCCCGCGCAGCACCTCGATATGGTCGAGGTCGAAAAGCGGAAAGCCCTGGCCGAACACGCTGTTGATATAAACGTCGTCGAAATAGACGCCGATCGGGCTCAGCGACAGATCCGACGGATCGTTACTGCCCACGCCGCGCAGGAACCAGCGTGGCCTTTCGCGCCCCTCGGTGGACTGCGCGGTGAAGTTCGGCACGTACTTGGTGATGTCGTTGACCACCCGCAATTCATTATTCTTGATGCTGTCGCCGCTCAGCGCGGTAACCGCAACCGGCACTTCCTGAATGCTTTCCTTGCGACGGCGCGCAGTGACCGTGACCGTTCCCAGATTGGTGTCGGCCACGGCCTTGTTCGCGCTTTTCGCTTTCGGCTTCCCCTGTGCTGCCGTGCCGGCTGCTTCGGCAGACGTTCCGGCTGCCGCATCGGTTGACGCGTTATCAGCCGCCCGTGCAGGCGATATCAGCACACCACCAGCAAGCGCTCCCCCGAGCGCGACGACGAGTGTTTTTCTCTTGAACATTGACTTCGCTATCCTTATTCAATTGTTGTTTGATTGCGCCCGCAACCGGGCTCCCATCTTCGTGCGCGAGCGATGCGCCACGCATGGCGTTCTCTATTGCAAGTCGAATGCCAGGCGCGGAGGTCCGCCACACAAGGCTTGTGCGAACGAAACGAGAGGGGATTGCTGCTAGCGCACCCGTTAGATGGTGTTGAGGTGTTGCATATGCAGCACCCCAACATGGGCGACGATGGGCCACGGTCCAATGACTCGAGGCTAGCGGGCGATTGGCTACTGGCTACTGGCTACTGGCCCGATGAGATGATCCGATTCAGACCGTCAGGATGACGAATCTGTTTAAAAACAGATTATCCACATACTCATCGGCTGGCGTCCTAACGCGCCGCCGCGTAACGATGCGATTGCTCAAGCGCGCGCGGATCGATCCACGCGTGGATATCGAAGTCCGCCGGCAGAAAGCCCCATTCCACGAGAAAACGCTTGAAATCGTCGAGTGCGGCGATCGACGCTTCGTCGAGATCGGTACGCAGGCGTTGATGCACGTCGTTGCCATAGGCAAGCCGCAACCAGTCGTCGCCCGAACCGGTCTCCCGGCCCAGATAGCTGAGTACTTCCTGCTGATGCCCGCGCGCCCATCCGTCCACGTCGATCACGCGCGCCAGAAAGCGGCTGACGATATCCGGGTGGCTGTCGAGCGCAGCGGCATTGACCGTCAATGGCCGCGGCGAACCGTTGTTGATACGAACCTTTGGCTCTGGATGAAAACCGATGTCGATTACGACCCGCGCGCCGATCAGATAGGCACTCTCCAGCCCGAGCGAGCCCTTTACATAAATTGCATCGACTTCGCCACGTAGCAGCGCCGCAATTTCCGCGGAATAGAGACGGCGGCTGCTGACACTGCCCGGATTGCTGAACGACGCCGTGGGCAACGGCCCGCTATCCGCGGGTTCGCGCAGGTTGGCTGCCGCTACGTCGACCATCTCGACATCGCGCGCGGACAGTCCTTCAAGATCCAGCACGCTGACCAAGCCGCGTAACGCCGCGGCGCGGAAAATATCGATCCGCTCGCCCGCGCGCTTCGGCAAACCGACGCGGCGCCCACGCAGGTCTTTCGCTGTATGGATGCCGGACCCCGGCAACGCGACGATCGCCTGCGCCTCGTCGACCCACGTCAGCGCGATCACCCGGGTATCGGCCCCGGCCGAGCGCGCCCACAGCGCGGGAATGCTGCCGCCCTGGCGAAACGAATTGTCCAGCGTGTGATCGACGTGTGAAGCACGCAGCGCGGCATGCTGCGTTTCCTGCAGCGAGCGCACGGTAATGCCATCGCGCGCGAATTCTTCGTCGAGCCAGCCGAGATGCGCGGCGATGCCAAGAGGCGTCGGCACCGGACAGCGCGTGTACCAGATCGACCGAATGTTGTCTGAAACAGATGTGCTCATGAATTGTTCCGGTGTGGAGCTCGCAGGGTCGCGAGCTTAGGCAATGACCATGATTAACCGTTGCTGGACGTCAAGACCGATAGCCTGCTGATGCCGGCATGCTCGATCGCCGCCATCAGTTTCGCCACGGTGCCGTAGGGCACGCCCTCGTCGGCCTGCAGATTGAGCGCGACGTCCGGGTTGTTCGCCTTGAGCACCGACAGTTCGGCACCAATCAGGCGCAGATCGGTGGGCCGTTTGTCGAGATACACCACGCCCTTCGCGTCCACACTGACAGTGACGGCCGGCTTCTGGTCGGCAGGCGCGGTGGCGACCGTCTTTGGCAAATTCACATGCACGGCGTTGTTCAGCAACGGCGCGGTGACGATGAACGCAACCAGCAGCACCAGCATCACGTCGACGAGCGGCGTGATGTTGATTTCGCTTAGCACGTCGTCGTTATCGGAAGAACTCGAGAAGGCCATTATGCGAACGCCTCATTGACGGTTTTCAGGCTCGGCTGCGCGCGCGTTGCGGCGCCTTGCACGCGGAATCCGGCTTTCTGCGCGAGCGTCACGAAGTCGGTTGCAAAACCGTCGAGATCGGCAGAGGCCGCTTTCACCCGGCGCACGAAGAAGTTGTAGGCGAGCACGGCCGGCACCGCGACCGCGATACCGATGCCGGTTGCCACCAGGGCTTCGCCGATCGGGCCTGCCACCACGTCGATACTGGCCGACGCACTGTGCGTGATCGCCGTCAGCGCATGAATGATGCCGAACACGGTGCCGAACAGGCCGACAAACGGCGCGGTGCTACCGATCGATGCGAGTACGGCGAGACCGGCTTCGAGACGGCGGCGCTCGTTCTGGATCTGCTGGCGCAGGTGACGCTCGAGCAGATCGTGGCGGCTCCAGCTATGTTCGAGGTCCTGACCATTGCCTTCGTCGGCGCGCTGCAAGGTCTCGAAGCCGGTCGCGGCAACGCGGCCCACCGGGCTCAGGCCGGGTTCCAATGTGGCTGCCGCCTGAAAACTGCTGGCCGCCCAGAACTGCCTCGCGAAACGCCGGCTCTGCACGCTTGCGCGCACGCTTTGCACCGCCTTGACGACAATGAGGGTCCATGTCACTACCGAGAAAATCCCCAATAGCCAGAGGGCGCCCTGCACGATAAAAGTCGTTGAAATGCCATTCATGGTGATCGATTCCTGTTGATTCAGAATCCGGTTCGACATCTCTTTCGAAATCTGCTTCGAAGCCCGGATCCGGTGTTGAAGAGAAAGCATGCGATTTGCCCGCCATGCGCAGAGCACACGTCAGCCCAGCTTGAAATCGATCGGCACATTGACCCAGCCGTCGACCGCTTCGTCTCCCCGTTTGGCCGGCACGAAGCTCCAACGCCGGACCGCGGCCAATGCGGCGTCGTCGAGCATCTTGCGGCCGCTGCTGGTTCTGATATCGACCGAGTCAGGCTTGCCGTTCGGCAGCACATGCACGCGCAGCAGCACGTGCCCTTCCCACCCCTGGTCCTGCGCGATCGGCGGGTAGTCGGGTGCGGGGTTGTGCAAATACGCGGCGTTGCCGATCGGCGCGGTTTCAGCCACCGGCGCGGGTGGTGCTGCAGACACCGGCGCGGGCGGTGCCGGGATATGCGCGACGGCTGTGTCGGCTGGCGCCGGCGCTTGCGCCACGAGCGGCGTGGGCGCCGCCAAAGGCTTTGGCGCTGCGGCTCGCGACAGCGGGCGTGGCGGCGGCACTTGCTGTTTGAGCGGCTGCGGCACCGGCGGCGGCGCCTGCTTCGCCTGCGGCAACGGCACGGGTGGCCGCGTCAGTTCGACCGTCATCGGCAGCGGTTTAGGCGGCACCACAGGCGCGAGTGGCGCCTCGTGTCCGTGCCGCGCCACGAGCAGGAACCCCGTGTGCAACGCGAGGATCAGCAGTGCGGCAGCGCCGGTCTCGCCCCATGTCCTGCGTGTCGCTCGGGTCTCACGCCCGGCTTCGTGCTCCGTCGCCGGCAAGCGCCGCCGCGGTGGCAGCGAAACCGCGGACGCATTGAGCCGGTGCACCGCCGGGCCGTTCCAACGTGCCGCGTGGCGCCGGGCATGAGTGCCCGAATTTTCCATGGTCAGAAACGTCACGGTCTACTCCTTACTGGTTTGCGCGCCGCGCGAGAACGCGCCGCACTAAGCGACCCACGCACGGCGATATTTCGATACCTCGGTGTACGGCCGCGGTTCGATCCATGCGCGCGCATCGAAGTCGTGCTCGAGGAAACCCCATTCGAACAGGAAGTCCTTGAACGCCACCAAACCGTCGATCGAGGTCTGCGCAAGATTGGTTTCCAGATGCCGGTGGACTTCGCCGCCATACGCGTAACGCACCCACTCGTCGGACGAACGGGTCTCACGGCCGATGTAGGCAACGGTCTCGGCCGCGTGTTTCGTCGCCCAGTCACCGGCTCCCACCACCACGGACACGAATCGGCTGACGAGATCAGGGCGCTCGTCGATGAGTGCCTGGTCCACCGTCAACGTGCGCGGTGTACCGTTGCCGATACGCACCAGCGGATCGGGATGCGCGCCCAGATCGATCACCACGCGCCCGTCGATCAGATGCACGGTTTCCAGTCCGGCCACACCCTTCACGAAAATCGCATCGACATCGCCGCGCACCAGTGCAGCCACCTCAAGCCCGTACTCGTGCGGCCGGCGAAACGGCGCTGCATTGTCGTGAGCCAGCCCAAGCTGGCCGATAGCGATCCGCTCCTCACCCGCACCGCGCGTCGGCTCGGGTAGATCGACCCATTGGGCGTCGCCATGCCCGAGACCGTCGAGTTCGAGCGCGGTAAGAAACCCCTTGAGCGCGGCAGCGCGCCAGAAGTCGATACTGATCGCATGTTTCGGCAGGCCCAGGCGTCGTCCGCGCAAATCGCGCGGACGACGAATACCGCTGTTCGGCAGCGTGACGATTGCCTGGAATTCATTGGTCCACGAAAGGCCGACGACTCGCGTCGCCGCGCCGCGCGAGCGTGCCCACAGCGCCGGGATGTTGCCGCCCTGGCGAAACGAAGACGGCAAGCTGTGATCGAAATGCGACTCGCGTTTGGCAGGCTCGCGGGTCTCCTGCAGCGAATTCAGGGTGATGCCGTCCGGTCCGAACTCCTCGTCGAACCAGCCGCGGTGAACCGCAATGCCGAGCGCGGTCGGCACGGGACAGCGGGTGTACCACAGTGCAGTGGACGTCGCGGCAAGCGCCACGGTTGTACTCATCGTTGGATTCCTTGATTGTTGTTGTGCACGGACTCGATCGCCGCGGCTTTAAAGAGCGTCACTGGCTTCGGCATCGCCACTGGCTCCGGGATCACCGGATCACGCGAGCGCGACCCGCAATGCCGAGGCGGTTCTGCGCGCGTCGATCGCCCCCGCCACTAGCGGCAGGACCTCTTCGCCAACGCGGTACGCTTCTTCCAGATGCGGATTGCTCGCCAGAATGAAGGTCGATACGCCAATGTCCACGTATTCAGCCAGCCGCTCCGCGACCTGCTCGTGGCTGCCCACGATCACGCAGCCGGGACCGCCACGGATCTTCGACATGCCGGCCCACAGATTTGGCCCGACGATCAGATCGTCGAAATGCTGGGTGTTGCCCTGGTGCAGCGCGAATTGCCGCTTTGCACCGACCGACTCTGAATCGCCGACGCCTGATGTGCGCCGCGTGCCACCCAGTTGCGTCGATTCGCTGACGGTGGCGAACATCTGCCGCAATTCGGCCCATGCCTGTTCTTCCGTTTCGCGCGCGAGGATGTCGATGCGCATGCCGAAGCGCAGATCCCGCTCGGCGTTTTGCGTATCCAGCGCCTGGCGCGCGCGGTCGATCACCTCCTTCTGTTTTGCGAGCGGCTCGCCCCAGCTCAGATGCACGTCGCCGTGTTTGGCGGCCACCGCCATTGCGGCGTCGCTGGCGCCGGCCAGATAGATGCGCGGCACGGGTTGGCTGCGCAACGGCGCGACCAGGCCGCCTTCTTCGACCTGATAGAAGCGGCCCTTGTGCGTGTAGGGTTCACCGGCCGAATAACCCTTCACCACGTCGAGAAATTCGTCGGTGCGGGCGTACCGGCTGTCGTGATCGATAAAGTCGCCATAGGCGCGCTGATCTGCCCCGCCGCCGCCCGTCACGATGTTCCACTCCACCCGGCCGCGGCTGATCCGCTGCAGGCTGGCGGCCATTTGCGCGGCATACGCCGGATGCATGAACCATGGCTGCATTGCGATCAGCAAGCGCAGATTGCGGGTTTCGCGCGCCAACGCCGCGGCGACCATCCACGGCTCCTCCGTAAAGCGGAAGATCGGAATCAATGCGCCATGAAAGCCGACCAGATCCGCTGCGCGCGCCACCTGGGACAGGTAGTCGATGTAGCCAAACGCGTCACTATCCGTTTTCGGCGCGACGCGCGAGGCCGTCTGGTTATTCCATTCGCCACGGGTGTGCCGGTCGTGCGCGCGTCTGCCATCGCCATGCATCGGCAAGCGCCACAGAAATTCGACAGCCATTGATCTGTTCTCCTTGGTTTAAGCATCGGCTCGGCCTCGCAATGACACGCGCCGTAGCCGGTTCGGCATCTCTCTAAGCACGGCCTATGCCAATTGCGATGAACAGCGCTTCGATCGGCATGCGATACGCGCTGGCCACAAGCGTTGCGGCCTCGTCGGCCTGCATCGATCCCGACGCAGGCGCGGCGCGCACAAGGTGCTGAATCAGCACCCCGCCTGTTGCCAGCGCAACACCGCTTCGGACAACTGCTGCTGGAGCAACACTCGCACGCGCGTGCGTCACCGGATCCGCACGGCCTGCATCCGTATGCGCGGCTGAGCCACATGCCCATCGCGGGTCGCCAGGGCCATCGCGCTCGCCTGGCCTGGAATTTGCATTTACCCATGCGCGCCGCCGCCACTGCTTTCGTGCGCTGGCCGGCGCGCAGGACGAACCTCGATATGGAAAACGCACATGACAGACAGGCCCGATTCGTCATCGGACAAACAGCATCCCTTCTGGTACGCCCGCTCACCGGTGCCGACGCCGCTCGGCATTGCCGTGCATCTCGGCTGGCTCAACGGCGAATCGTCGGCCGACGGCGTCGCGATCCGCTCCTTGCGCGACTCGGCCGGGCACGACGCGTCATCGATCAGCGATCACACGCTGGCGATGTCGTTTCGTCAGGGCGGCAGCATTCCGGCGATGTGGGCGCGCTCGCATCGGGCCGACACGCGCGTGATCGGCTTATCGTGGGTCGATGAATCGCAGTTGATCCTGACGCTGCCGGGCTCCGGCATTCAGTCGGTGAAGCAACTGCGTGGCCGGCGCATTGCGATTCCGCGCCGCTCGACCGACCGCATCGATATTTTTCGCGCATCCGCGCTACGCGGCTTCGTCAATGCATTGAGTCTGGAGGGCATGACAACGCGCGACGTCGAACTGATCGATGTTGAAGCACGCACGCTGCAGGCAGTCGGCGACGATCCCGCCACGGAACTCTTCACGTTGCCGCTTGGCCTCGCGAGCCGCGCGTTATATGCCGCCGAAGCGAGCGCCTTGCTGCGCGGCACGGTGGATGCGATCTACGTGAAGGGCTCGGTCGGGTTGGAGGTAGCGCAACTGATCGGTGCGCAAGCAGTGATCGATATCGGCTTTCATCCTGAGCCGCATATCCGCAATAACAACGGCACGCCGCGTCCGCTCACGGTCAATGCGGAGGTGCTCGCCAATCATCCGGACATCGTCGCCGGCTTTCTGAAGCTCGTAGTCGCGGCGGGCGACTGGGCGCGCACGCATCCCGATGAAACCGCGCAATACGTATCGCACGAAACAGCTTCGGCGATTGAGTGGGTGCATGCGGCCTATGGCGGCAACCTGCATCACCATCTCGGCGTGAACCTGGCAACCGAATCGGTCGCCGCGCTCGACGATTTCAAGAACTTCCTGTTCGAGTGGGGTTTCCTCGAAGCCGACTTCGAGATTGCCGACTGGATCGATCCACGCCCGATGGCCGATGCGCTGCATTCCCCGCTTAAGCGCCGTGCGTGAACGAACGCGTTATTCGAACCACGCGACCTGCTTCCATCCGGTGTTTCCACCCGGTGTTTCCATCATTACGTTCAAGGTCTGATCCGCACATCATGAAACGCTCATCTGCTCTCTCCCTGTTGTTGCGGCGCGCATTCGTCGCATGGTCGATGACGGTGCCGCTCACCGCCGCCGCGTTGCTGGTCCCCGCCATCGCGCACGCCGACGAAGCGCCGAAAGTCGTACGGATCGCCGTGGTCGCCTATTCAAGCGGCGGCAAAACGCAGTACGCGGGCGCGTCCGCGTTAATCGACGCCGACAAGTCGCTGGAAAAGGCGCTAGCCGCGCGCCATATCCAGCTGCAGTGGGTGCCGGTATCAACTGCCGCTGTCGGTACGCTGGTCAATGAGGCGTTCACGAATCACAGTATCGACTTCGCCGGTTACGGCGACCTGCCCTCGGTCGTGGTCAACGCGTCCGGCACGCATACGAAGTTGATCGTGCCGGGAGGCGTGGGCAGCAACACCTATCTGGTGGTGCCGGCCAATTCGACGGCGAAGTCGATCGTCGACCTGAAAGGCAAGCGGATTGCGCTCAATCGCGGCCGGCCTTGGGAAGTGACGTTCGGCAAGCTGCTGGCGGCCAACGGCCTGAAGCTGTCCGACTTCAAGATCTACAACCTCGATCCGCAAGCCGGCGCCGCCGCCGTCAGCGCGGGCCGGGTGGACGGATTCTTTACGCTTTCGGACGCGTACCCATTGGTGGACAAACAAGTCGGCAAGATCATCTGGTCGACCAAGGACGCCCCCGACGCGTGGAAGATGCGCGCGGAACTCTGGGCTTCCGACGAGTTTGTGCGTCAGTACCCCGATATCACGCAACTGGTCGCGACCGCCTACGTACGGGCGGCCTACTGGATTTCGCAAGCGCAGAATCGCGATGCGTTCATCAGGATTCTCAGTGCGTCGGGCCAACCCGAAAACGTGGTACGGCGCGAGTACGACGACGAAAAGCAGCCATGGAAAGATCAATGGGCACCGCTTTTCACGCCATCGCTCAGCGCGCATTACCGCGACGTGTCGGCGTATAGCCAGCAGGCCAAACTCACGTCCGGCGGCGTGGACGTCAATAGCCTGCTCGCGCCGCAGTTCGTCAACAACGCGCTGAGAGACCTCAAGCTTGAACACTACTGGGATGCGAGCGCCACAACGAATGTCGCAAACCGTTGATACGGTGGTGGAAGTGGCGGCATCCACCGCACCTGCTCTATCCACGCCGCTCACTCAGACAACGGCCAGCGCCGCCTCGCGCGTGCGTGCTTTGACGCACCACGCTTCCTCGTTGCTGTGGTGGGTCTCACCTGCGATGCTGTTTCTGCTCTGGTGGTATGCAAGCGCACAACACTGGTTCGCGCCGCAACTGCTCGTGCCGCCGTACAAGGTCTATGACACATTCAGCACGCTCGCGGCCGGTGGCGACCTGCAGGACAATCTGCTGATTACGTTGCGTCGTCTGGCAACCGGTTTCGTGTGGGGCAGCTTGCTCGGCATTGCATGCGGCACCTTGCTTGCCGTGAACCGCACGTTCTCCGACTACGTGCGCCCGCTCTTCGACATTCTGCGGCAGGTGCCCACGCTCACGCTGATCCCGATACTGATTCTGCTCATCGGTATCGACGAGCCGCTGAAGGTCGTGGTGGTCGCCAAAGCCGTGTTCTTTCCGGTCGCACTGGCCGCCTACGGGGGCGTGCAAGGCGTGCCGCGCGATCTGGTCGAAATGGCGCGCCACTATGGGCTGGGTCGCGCCGGGGTGTTGCGCGACGTGCTGTTACCGTCGGCCATTCCTTCGCTGCTCACCGGTATCCGCATTGCGATCGCGCGCTCCTGGCTCGCGCTCGTTGCGGTCGAGTTGCTGAGCGCCGACAGCGGCATCGGCGAAATGATGGAGATGGCGCGCCAGATGCTGCGCATCGACATCGTGATGGTCGATGTGATCGCAATCGGCTTGATCGGGTTCGTCCTCGATCAGAGCATCGCACTTGTGCAGCGCCGCGTGTTGCGCTGGCAAACGCCCAATCGTTGAATTCTCGCTCACGTAAAACACCGTCCATGATCGCTTTGCACGCTACGTCCCCGCTACGCCGACGCGCCCGCGGTTTTGTCCTGCCACTCGTCCTACTCGGGATCTGGCAATTCGCCGCTCATCGCGACGCCGTGCACCAGTACGCGTTCGTGCCACTCGAGCAGGTGGTAAGCGCCCTCTTCGAACTCCTTAGAAGCGGCGAACTGGTCGTCGACCTCGGCGCGAGTCTGCGTCGCACGACGTTAGGTCTTGCCACCGGTGTGATCGCCGGCGTCGCGGTCGGCGCGTTGACCGCGTTGTCGCGCAGCGCCGAAAAACTGATGCATCCGTTATTTCAGGCATTACGTCACGTCCCGCTGCTCGGGCTGATTCCCTTGATCAGCCTCTGGTGCGGCACGGGCGAGCTCGCCAAGGTGTTCATCGTCTTCCTCGCCGCCTTCTATCCGATGGTGACGAGCAGCTTCGACGGACTGCGCCGGATCGATCAGCGCTATTTCGAACTCGCGCAGTCGTATGAATTGACACGGCTTGGCTGGCTGCGCGACGTGCTGATTCCGGGCGCGTTACCGGACGTGTTCGCCGGCATTCTGCAAGCGGTGCCGTTCGCGTGGATCACGGCAACCAGCAGCGAACTATTATTCAACGCCGGGGCTGGCGTCGGCAATCTGATGCAGACCGCGCAGGCTGGCGCGCGTGTGGACGTGCTGCTGGTATGCGTGACAGGCGTCACCGTGCTGGCGGTAGCAATGGGCATGCTTTGCGAACACGTCGCACGGCGCTTGCTGCGCTGGCGCGATCACGCCTGACGGCGGTCGCCGGTTTCGCTCGCGTCGGCGGCATCCGGCTCGCCGGCATCGCGCAGCTTGAGAATGCCGAGATGCGCGAGCCGCGCACGCACGATGTTGCGCGACAGGTCGAGCAGGCGTGAGGTACGCAACTGGTTGTTTTCGGAGAATTCGAAGGTGCTGCGATAAACCGTGTCTTCGATGTGCTGCCAGAGCCTGGGCGTGCCGAGTTCCAGCAGATCGACGATGGCTTCGCGCAAAGCGCCGGTGGCTTCGGCAATATCACGCGGACGGCGCGCCGGATTGGCCGCAATCGCCGCCGCGGCTGTAGGCGCGTCTGCTGTCTGTGTGTGAGGCGCCAGCGAAAGTGCGGAAAACTGCAAGTCGGCGACATCGATAAAACCGCCGCTGCTCACCAGCAGCGCATGATGAATCACGTTTTCCAGCTCGCGAATATTGCCTGGCCACGAGTGGGCATGGAGCCGTTCGAGCGCGGCATCCGTGAGGGCGGGCGGCGTGATTCGCAAGCGCTTTGCGTAGCTCTCGAGAAAGTGCTGGATCAACGGCCCAATGTCGCCCGGCCGCTCGCGCAATGGCAACAGGCTCAGTTTGACGACGTTCAGACGGTAGTACAGATCCTCCCGAAAGTGCCCGGCGCGTACCGCGGCCTCGAGATTCACATTGGTCGCGGTGACCAGACGCACGTCGATCTTGACGGTCTTGCGCGAACCGACCGGCACCACCTCGCGCTCCTGCAACACGCGCAGCAGCTTGACCTGCGCGGCAAGCGGCAAGTCGCCCACTTCGTCGAGAAACAGCGTGCCGCGATTGGCCGATTCGAACCAACCGGGCTGGCTGCTGATCGCGCCCGTGAACGCGCCGCGTTCGTGACCGAACAACTCGCTCTCGATCAGCGTCTCCGAAAAGGCGCCGCAATTCACCGCCACGAACGGCCCGTCACGGCGTTCACTCAAGGAATGCACGAGCCGCGCGATCAGTTCCTTGCCGGTGCCACTTTCGCCAGTGACGAGCACCGTGGCGTCGCTCGGCGCGACCAGATGGATACGTTCGAGCAACACCAGCGACTTCGGGTCGTCGAACGTGAGCGCTTTCGCACGAATCGTAATGGCGTGCGACGTGGGATCGGGAAAACTGAAGACAGCCATTGATCGACCAGCAAGGAATCCAAAGGGAGCCTCGACGATATCAAGCCGATCGTGCATTGCGAACCAATACATCGAGCTAACAGTATGACGGAACCGGCAATAACGCTTCCGTCTGCGTCGACACGAAAGCGGCACGGCTGAGCACGCCGTGCCGCTCCTCGTCATTCGCTGTCTTTTGCGCCCGTGATCACGCCAATCCGGTCATCTTCCACTGCTGTTCGAGCACGCCCGGGCCGAACTCCTTCGAGCCGCCGAGCGACTCCGCGAGTGCCTGAAAATACGCACCTTCTTCGAGAATCAGGATGTACTGCGAGACGTCGAGGATGTTTTTTCCCCAGAACGTCGCGCCGCCGTTCGCCTCGAGAATCGCCGGTATGTTCGGATCGCGCCGGATCGTGTCGACGATGAAACGCGGTTCGCCCGGACGCCGGTCGATATAGATCGGAATTTCACGGGCCTTCGTATAACGCTGCGCCGGCGCATACAGAATCGGCAACGGACGGTGCGCGCTTGCCCACGCGCCGAGATACGGACCATGCACGTGAATCACCACGTCGACTTCCGGCGCCTCCTGGAACACACCCGCATAGCGCGGACCGTGGCCGGACGCCTTCGGGTCGCCATGGATCACCTTGCCGTCGAACGAGACCACCACTGCCTGCACCTCCTGCGATTGTGCCCACGGCGTAGGCGCCGACACGGCTACGACGAGGTCCGTGCCCGGCACACGCTGATAGGCCTGGAAGGTGTTGGTAGCGGACAAGGTGCGGGTTTCCTTGAGAACGCGAGTGGCTTGCGCGAACTCGCGCCGGATGCGTTCGACAAAGGCGACCAGTTCGCCGCTTTCCAGCGTCTGTGTGACTGACATGTTGAATCCTTAAGTAAGTGAGGGATCGCTGCGAGAGGTATTTAGCAGCAAGCGTGCCAATCCGTGCTTCCCTCACGGTCTCCTGCGCCGCGGCCTCATTGCTGCTCGCCGTGCCTGCGCCTCGCGCTCAAGCCAGGTGATGTTGCTGCTGGACCAACAACCCATCATCAGCGGCTGTTGCGCACGGCGCAAAACCGGCGTGTGTACCGATCACACGGCAGCATCGTTGCAGGCCGATGCCAGCCGGGGTTCGCTACGCATGTATGACAGGTGGTTCAAAACTTGCGTTGAAGGCCACCCGGGTTCAACGGCTCACGCAGGCAAGCCTCGCGCGGTCCGCACTTTTCTCACCATCGTTCAAGGCATCAGTATGAAAGCAGAAATAGCCGGGCGCGAAATGGGCGCTCATCGGCTCGCATCAAACTCAGCCCGTGGTTTGCAGCGCCGTTAGCGGCATTGCTCCTGTCCAGCACAGTGTTCGCCGCAGGCGCGAGAGCACCGGCGCCCGATCCGCTGCAAGGCGACGGCCGCGTGTCCGCGTTCTATACATGGGAGAACGAGATTCCGGCGCAGCCCGGCGAACTGCTGCGCGCCGAGCAACTGCCGCCCACACTCGGCCTCGCCAATGCCGGTCAGCAACTGCGCCTGCTATACAGTTCGACCGATGGCATCGGCGGTAAAACGCCGATTGCCGTATCAGGCGCGCTATTCCTGCCCAAAGGCCAGCCGCCGCAAGGCGGATGGCCGATCGTCGCGTGGGGGCATGGCACCTTCGGTATGGCCGATATCTGCGCGCCTTCGTGGTTCGGACGTTCCTACCGCGATGTGCGCTATCTGAATGCGTGGCTCCAGCAAGGCTTCGCCGTAGTGGCGACCGACTATCAAGGGCTCGGCACACCCGGGCCCAACCCGCAGTTGAACAATCGCTCGAATAGCTACACGATGCTCGACAGCGTGCGCGCCGTATTGCACAGCGTGCCTGGGCTCGCCAACCAGGTTGTGCTGATCGGACAATCACAAGGCGGTTCCGCGGTATTCGCCGCGGCCGGCTACGCGAGCGCGTATGCGCCCGAGCTGAATATTCGCGGCACGGTCGCAACCGGCGTGATTTACAACGCGTCGAAGCAAACCCTTGCCACGCTTGCGCCGTTCAAGACGGCTTACCAGCGTGATCCCAACCGGATCGATGCAACGCTCGCCTACCAGTTCTATTCGGTGCTGTCAGCGCAACAGATCGACCCTGCGTTGAAGGCCTCCGACATCCTCACCGATTCGGCGCTGCCCATTCTCGAACAGTCGCGCATCAGTTGCCTTGCCTCGCTCGAGGACGACGCAGCGCTCGCCGGACTAAGCACCGCAAATACCGTGAAACCAGGCGCCAACGCACGTTTGCAGGCATGGTGGGACGACTATCTGAAGTATCCGACGCTGAAGATCAAGTCGCCGGTGTTCATCGGCATCGGTGCGGACGACGGTCTGGCGCCGCTGGAACTCTCGCTGGCAAAAGACGCCTGCGCGGCGGGCACCACGGTCGAGGCGCATTTGTATGCAGGTCGCGAACATAACGGCACGGTCAACACGTCGTTGGAGGACTCCATTCCTTTCGTCAGGAAAGTCCTTGCAGGCCAGCCTGTTACGCCCGTATGCTCGCCCGTCGAGCAGCAGCCGAAGTCCTGATGCGGCGCTGCAAGTCTTCGACACGACTCGCGGCAAGCGATTGACGATCAAAAAACCGCTTGCGCTTCACGCTCAATGTGTGCAACATGCATATATGCACGTTGCACACATTGAGATATCCCCATGACGCAGCGCACAGAGAATCTGCTTGGCGTACTCGCCCTGCTGGTCACGGACGAGATGAATGCGCAGCCTGCCGAGGCCGCACTCGCGGGCTCCACTGCCCGCGCCATGCTCAACGCGATTGGCCAGTATCCCGATTCATCTATTGAAGTATTGCGCGAAGCAGTCGACCTTTCGCATCCGGCCGCGGTCCGCGCCGTTGCCGGTCTGGTGGAAGCGGGGTTTGTCGAAAAGAAGCCGGGTACGGATAAGCGCTCCGTCGCGCTTGTCCTGAGCGCTTCCGGCAAGCGCGAAGCCAAACGTCTGCAATCGGCGCGCGAGCGGATACTCCAACGCATCGTCGGGCAACTCGACGAGCGCGAGCGCGGCGTGCTCGAAAGCCTGCTGATCAAGATCCTGTGGCGCGAGACCCGCGATCCTGCACATGCCATGCAACTATGCCGCCTCTGCGACGACGGCCCCTGCCTGAAAGCCGGCTGTCCGGTCGAATGCCGTGAACAGGGTCAGCCGATGCCGGCGCGGAGCAGCCCATGAATGCCGCCGCGCCGGTGCGCTGGCCGGCGATCGCCGCATTGACCGCGGTCTCGGCGCTCTCGCAGATTGGTCAGTTCGGCATCGGCTTCATGGTGCTGCCCGTGTGGCTGGCGCATCAAGGTCTCGACGCGCCGCGCGCCGGCCTCTTCTCCGCTTCGCAATGGACCGGCATGCTAATCGGCCTGTTGATCGCGCCGTGGCTGGTCGAACGTATCGGGGCGAAGCGCACGGTGTCGCTCGGTCTCGCCGCCACGGTGGTTGCGTTCGCCACGATGAACGCGCTGTGGTGGCCACTGTGGCTCGTGCCCGGTCTGTTGACCGGGTTTGGTATCGGTTTGCGCTGGATCGCCAATGAAACGTGGCTCTACCGGCTCGTACCGGCCAAGTCGAGCGGACGCGTAGTGGGCGTGCATGAAGCGCTGATCGCCACCGCAGGCGTAATCGGCCCGGCATTGGCGGTGTGGTGCGCGGTCGACGGACGCATCACGTTCGCGGCCGGCGCAGCCTTCACGTTCGCGGCGGCCCTGCCGCTGTGGCTGACCGCGTCGGACGACGGGCATTCTGCTGCCGAATCAGCACGGCCCACACGAACCAAGAGGACTGAAAAACACAGGGCCGAAAAGCGCGTCCCGATCGGCCCGCTGGTCAGCCTCGGCATGGTGGTCGTCGCCGCGGGCGGCATCGGTGATGGCGCGCTTTACGGCCTGTTCCCGCTCTTTGCCGACGCCCACGGCCTTAGCACCACACAGACGGCGACGCTACTCACGCTATTCGGTATCGGCGGCATGGCGCTGCAATTTCCGGTTGGCTGGTTCGCCGATCGCGCGGGTCTGGCTGCCGCGGTGATCGTCTGCGCCGCGCTCAGCACGCTGGCGATCTGCGGTTTCGCTGTCGCTGCGCCCGCCTCATGGCTCGCGGACGCGAGCGCGTTACTGCTCGGCGGCATGAACAGCGCGTACATCACGCTCGGCATGGTCGCGGCGGCCTGCAGCGACAAGGCCGCGCTCACGCGCAACATGCGGCTGGTGTCGCTCACCTTCACCGCGAGTTCGATTGTGGGGCCGCTTATTGCCGGTTTCGCGATGAAAGCGCGTGGCAGCGATATGCTGATGTGGCAACTGGCGATCATGAGCGGCGCGCTCGTTATCTATACGCTCGGC
The DNA here is from genome assembly GCF_046026025.1 of Paraburkholderia fungorum. Classification (GTDB taxonomy): domain Bacteria; phylum Pseudomonadota; class Gammaproteobacteria; order Burkholderiales; family Burkholderiaceae; genus Paraburkholderia; species Paraburkholderia fungorum_E. Next base: position 213,701 of record NZ_JAQQFL010000011.1, read on the forward strand.
TTACGCGAAGGCCGGCGTCAACCCGATCGATCGTCGTCGATGGGCTGAGCCTGGATTGCGCCGGCTCAGCTTGAAGCTGTTTCAAACCGCTTCAAGCTGACTGAAGTGCCTGACGCTCAAAGTGCCTAACGTTCAGCCACTTTCCGCTGCCGCCAAAGACACAACAGATCGCACGCAATATGCGCGGCGGCGATCGCCGTGATCTCACTCTGATCGTAAGCGGGCGCGACTTCCACCACATCCGCGCCCACCAGGTTCAACGCACCGAGCCCACGCACAATGGCCAGCCCCTGTGCCGACGACAAACCGCCCGCCACCGGCGTACCCGTGCCAGGCGCGAACGCCGGATCGAGACAGTCGATATCGAAGGTCAGGTAGGCGGGCCGCTCGCCGACGATCGACGTGATCCGCTCCACCGCCGCGCGCGTGCCATGCTCGTGAACCCACGCGGCGTCGAGGATATTGATCCCCATGAAGTCGTCGTTCCACGTGCGAATGCCGACCTGCACCGAGGTCTTCGGATCGATCAGGCCGTCTTTCACCGCCTTGTAGAACATCGAGCCGTGATTCAGGCTGTCCGGGCTGTCGTCGGCCCACGTATCGCAATGGGCGTCGAAATGGATCAGCGAAAGCGGCTTGCCGTATTTCTCCGCATGCGCGATCAGCAGCGGATACGTAATGTAGTGATCGCCGCCGAGCGTCAGCATCTTTGCATCCGAACGCAGGATCGTGCGCGCATGGTCGACGATCGATTCCTTGATCGTCATGGGATTGTGCGCGTCGAACCAGCAGTCGCCGTAATCGGTCACGGCGAGATCGTCGAATGGATTGAAGCCCCACGGATAGGGATGCAATTCCGACAATTGCACGCTCGCCGCGCGCACTGCCGCCGGGCCGAGACGCGCGCCCGAGCGGAACGTGGTGGCCAGATCGAGCGGCACGCCGGAAACCACGACGTCGGCACCGTCGAGTTCGCGGGTGTACTTGCGGCGCATGAACGACAACACACCGGCATAGGTGTTCTCGATCGACGAGCCATAGAGTGACGAACGACGGATCGCGCCGTCGCCGTAGATGAGTTCAGTCATGGATGACCTGATACCTGATAAACATGCCGGCGTTGCACACGGGGCTTCCAGGTGATGCGTGCAACGTCCGGCCTCGGATTCATTGGGAACGCGGCAGCGCTCTTCTCAAGCACCGTCGCGCTGGCTTGCGAATCCTTTAGCGCAGCCGAATGAGCGTGGACTTCAGCTCGGTGTACTTCTCCAACGCGTGCAACGACTTGTCGCGGCCGTTGCCCGATTGCTTGTAGCCGCCGAACGGGAAATTCATGTCCCCGCCCTCGTCATAACAATTGACCCATACCGTTCCGGCACGCAGCTTGCGCGATACTTCATGGGCCGTGGTGAGGTTCGAGGTCCACACGGCAGCGGCAAGGCCATACTCGCTGTCGTTAGCGATCCTGATCGCTTCTTCAACGGTGTCGAACGTAATCACAGACAGCACCGGCCCAAAGATTTCCTCGCGCGCAACCCTCGCACCGGCAGCCGGGATCTCAAAGATGGTCGGCTCGATATAGAAGCCACCGGTCTCCTGCTTGACGCGCGATCCGCCCAGCAGCAGCTTTGCTTCGGCACGGCCCGCTTCGATATAACCGAGCACGCGTTCGAGCTGCACGTTATCGACGATCGCGCCCATCGAGGTTTGCGGATCGAGCGGATTGCCCGGCGTATAGCTGCGCGCCGCGGCGATCAGCTTGTCGAGGAACGCGTCCTTGATGTCGCGATGCACGAGCAGGCGTGAACCAGCGGTGCACATTTCGCCCATGTTGTAGAAGATCGCGCCGGCCGCCGCATTGGCCGCGCGGTCGAGATCGGCACAATCGGGCATCACGATGTTCGGCGATTTGCCGCCGAGCTCGAGCCAGACGCGCTTCAGATTGGACTGGCCGGCGTACTGCATGATCAGCTTGCCGACATTGGTCGAGCCGGTGAAGGCGAGACAGTCCACGTCCTGATGCAGCGCCAGCAGCTTGCCCGGCTCGCCCGCGCCCGGCACCACGTTGAACACGCCGGCGGGAATGCCCGCGTCCAGCGCAAGCTGGGCGAGGCGAATCGCGGTGAGCGGCGACTTCTCCGAAGGCTTCAGCACGACGCTGTTACCCGCGGCGAGCGCCGGGCCGAACTTCCACGACGCCATCAGGATCGGGAAATTCCACGGCACCACCGCGGCGACCACGCCGATCGCCTCGCGCGTCACGAGCCCCACCAGATGATGATCGGCCGGTGCGACTTCGCCGCCCACCTTGTCGATCGCTTCAGCGAACCACTCGACGCAATAGGCCGCGCCCGGCACGTCCACCGTGGTGGTGTCGGCAATCGGCTTGCCCGCGTCCAGTGTTTCGAGCAGCGCGAGTTCGTCCATGTGCTCGCGGATCGACGCGGCCCAGCGCAGGAGAATCGTCTTGCGCTTGCGCGGATTGAGACCCGACCACACACCGGCGTCGAACGCGCGGCGTGCAGCCGCCACGGCGGCGTCGACATCCGCCGCGCCGCTGTCCGCAACCTTTGCGAGCAGCTTGCCGTCGATCGGGCTCAGGCAGTCGAAGGTGCGCCCACCCGTGGCATCACGGTACTCGCCGTCGATAAACGCCCGGCCTTCGATTGAAAGCGTAGCGGCCTTGTCTTGCCAGAAAGCGAGAGATTTCTTGTCCATCAGGATGCCTCAATGTTATGCGCTCGACGCACGCCGGCATCGACTTCAGGCGGCTTGGAGCTGCGTCGCGGCGCGTTGGCGCGGAGTCTTTAGAACGTGGGCGGCGAATTGGCCGACACGATCTCGCAGAGATGCTCCGCGCTGGGATTGCGAAAACGATGCGGTAGACGGCTTTCGAAGTAGTAACTGTCCCCTGGGTCGAGCAGCCACGTGACGCCGTCCACCGTCAGTTCGATCTGACCGCTGACCACCACCCCGCCCTCATGCCCCTCGTGCTCCAGCATTTCCGGACCGGTATCAGACAGCGGCTGATAGACCTCGCGCAGAATGCCCATGTTGCGGTCTTTCACACTGGAGCCCGCGAGATAGAACTCGATCGACTCATTGCCGAGATTCGGCATATCGGCGCGGCGCGACACGACCGAGCGCTCCACCTCGACTTCAAAGGTGAAGAACTCGGCGAGGCTCATTGGTATGCATTCGAGCAGTTTCTTCAGTGACCCAACCGAGGGACTCACGCGATTCTGTTCAATCAGAGAAATCGTGCCATTCGTCACCCCCGCCCGTTTCGCCAGTTCACGCTGAGACAAGCCATTCTTCTTACGGATGTATTGCAGGCGGGTTGCTACTTCTATAGACATCGCTGAATTCTCTGACATTGGAGCCGATCGAAACACGTGGACCCGGGCAAGGATTGCCCGCAAGTGTTGAATATTCTAATCACTTTAATCTTCGCGCCGCTGGGGAAAACCCCTGAAAGGCTTCCGAAATATAGTAGCCGCAACGAATGTTCCCACACCCAGGGATTCTTGTGACACCCCCGGGAAAGCCCTGATAAATCTTTTATAAAAATGATTTGACGGCTTTATTGGCTCGTATACGATGGTTCTCAGGCGGTCGTCATGCCGGTGTCACGAGATACGAAAGTGTGTTTTGCGACGCAGCGAATCAGTTTCGCAACCGGTAGCTCCGACCATCCCAGCGTCCTGTTTCTTTAAACGCCCCGAGCGTTTTTTGAGCAAGATGTTTAATAGACATTAGAGTGTAATCGTGAGAGTCCGAGGCCCTTTGGTGAGATGGAATCGAAGTCAGGCGAGTTGTCCTCGCGCTGACGGCGCCATCGCCGACGGCAGCAACGGCAGCCTTGCGTTCCGCCGCTTCCTGTCCGTCTTCACGATCCTGTCCCGCCGTTCAGTTCGACGTCACAATTCCATCTCCGCGCGTGCCTTCATTGCCGTACGCACGGACGAAGTCGCCTCGCTGCTGCCGTAGCGCCTCCCTCCTTTTCGCCGTTCGATTCATCCGTTTGCGTGAACGCGCTCTATCGAGCCGTGCGTTTATGCCTGTGCGGTGCTGTCTGCCGTCTGCGCATTTCACGCGAATCAGAGACGTTGCGCACCGCAGCGGACCGAATCGAACGGCCAATCTAATTACCACGCGCGGCGCGTCCCGCTGACGACGACCGCCTGCACTACCCGGTGGCCTGACGCCTTGCGTCCGGCTGCGGAATGTTGCCGCGCCGTGTTTAACGTTGTTCATGCCGCGTCCCGCGGGGAACATACACGTCTATCTGATATGCGAAACAAACCCCTGGTCGGCATCAGCGCCGACAGAACGATGATGGGAGTCCACCCGTCGCACATTACCGGCGAGAAGTACATCGCCGCGATCGTGGACGGCTCGAAGGCGCTGGCCATGTTGCTGCCGGCGCTCGGCGAGCGTCAGTCCACCGAGGACGTGCTGGACGCCGTCGACGGCCTGCTGTTCACCGGCAGCTATTCGAATGTCGAGCCGCACCGCTACGGTGGCCATCCCAGCGCGCCGGGCACGCTGCACGACGCCGCACGCGATGCGACGACGCTGCCGCTGCTGCGTGCGGCGATCGCAGCAGGCGTGCCGGTGCTGGCGGTATGCCGGGGCTTTCAGGAAATGAACGTGGTGTTCGGCGGGACGTTGCATCAAAGCGTTCACGCGGTGGCCGGCTTGAACGACCATCGCGAGAACAAGGAAGACGACCTCGACGTGCAATACGCACCGTCGCATTCGATCACGCTGACGCAGGGCGGCTTGTTGCAGCGCCTCGCGGGCGGCACGAATGAAGCGCGTGTGAATTCATTGCACGGTCAGGGCGTCGAGCGGTTAGGCGTGGGTCTGGTGGCTGAAGCCACCGCGCCGGACGGATTGATCGAAGCGGTGAGTGTGAAAGATGCGCGTGCTTTCGCGCTGGGTGTGCAGTGGCACCCGGAATGGAAGCATGCCAACGACGCGCTTTCCACCGCGATCTTTCGCGCCTTCGGCGACGCCTGCCGCGATCGAATGCGCACCAAGGCCGGCTATGGCGCGGCATCCGCCGCTGCCACGCATGCCTGAGCCGGTCGCGCACCAAAACTGAGAGAATAACCATGCAT
>NZ_JAQQFL010000012.1:0-216889 GCF_046026025.1 Paraburkholderia fungorum
CCGCGGCAAAGAAAGTAAGTGCCGCCCCGCACAGGGGCAACACCAATAGACCACTACCGCCAAAAAAGAAGCAAAGAGAAACAAATGCCACCATCAGCGGAGCAAAAGAAACTAAGCCCCTACCGCTATACCAAATGGCGCCTGCACCGTTTCCGCCGCTCCTGGACGGACACGCGGGCGGACAGAATCCCGAGCTGGTCGAGGCTATACCTGCGCGTCTACACGCGCCTGCTGACGCTAACAGTGGTAGTCCTGGCAGCATCGATAACCACCCTAAGCCTGACACTAAAAACCTCGCCATCGATCTGGCAAACGCTGACAACAGCAAAAGCATCGATCCCAATCGCATTGGTAACCCTACTGCTACCAGCAATCTCCGCTTACCGCTGGATGCGCCCTGTCTGGCTAGACCTGGTCATGGTCCGCGAACGCGCAATCGACTTCACTGGCGGACGCTTCAACACCCGCGCCCGCGAATCGCACAGCGTCATCATCGGCCCGTTGGCCCGCACACTCAACGCCTTGGCCGAGCGTATGGAACGCCTGATCGCCGCGCAGCGCGAACTCACCAACGGCATTTCCCACGAACTGCGCACACCGCTCGCCCGCGTGCGCTTCGCACTGGAAAACCTCCGCGAGCCCGCTTCCGCGGCCGAATACAACAGCGCATTGGCGAGCATCGGCCAGGACGTCACCGAACTCGACGAGCTCATCGACATGAGCCTCACCTACGCGCGCCTCGAATACAGCTCCCTGCAATCGAATCTTGAATCGACCGTGCTGGCGGCATGGTTCGACGGCCAGATCACCGACGCCACGTTGCTTTACGCGGACAAGCAACTGGATGCGCAAACCGACGTCGACACGTCGCTACGCGTCGTGATGGACAAGCGCCTCATGTCCTACGCAATGAGAAACCTGTTGCGCAACGCGAGTAAATACGCGCATTCGCAGATCATGGTCGGCCTGAGCGTCAAGCACGGCAACGTGGAAATTTATGTGGAAGACGATGGCACAGGCGTGCCACCCGAGCAGCGCGCGCGCATTTTCGACGCCTTCGTGCGGCTCGATCGGCAGACCGGCGGCTATGGCCTGGGTCTCGCGATTACGCAACAGGTGCTGCGCGCCCATCACGGCCGCATCGCCGTCACTGATCCCTTGACGCTGAGCGGCGCGCGCTTCGAAATGAGCTGGCCGGTAGGTACGGTGGCGTGAAGCACGCCGCTCCTGGGCAGCGTCAATAGGTGTGGCCCAACTGGAAGTAGAAGTTATGGCGGCCGCCCGGTGCGAACGCTATACCCAGATATATCGGACCGAATGAACTGGTCAACGCAGTGAAAATCGTCACGCTGCGCTTCAGCGATCCATTGCCGAAATCCGAATCGCGGTTCCAGACGTTGCCGGCTTCAATACTCAGCCCTGCGAACAGGCCGCGAATCGGCGACGCGTTGAACGTGGCAAGCTGATTCATGTACGTGATCTGGCCATACGCCATCGAGTTGCCGGACAACTGGTCGGCGGCGTAAGCCGACAAATGCTGGAAACCGCCCAGCGTGAAGCCGAACGGATTGGTCAGATTGGTGCCGCCGAAGTCGTTACCCGCTTCGATGCTCGCGTTGATGCTGTGCCGCCCATAGCTCGCCGCGACGAGGCCTTTGCCGTAGACCTCGGTGAAACTGTCGCTACCCGCGAACAACGAACGTTCTACGCGTAGTTCGCCGAAGTAACCTTTGCGGGCAAACAGCGGATCGTCGAGCTGGTCGATCACGAGACGTGCGCGCGCGCTAAGCTGCCGCCCGTAGATATCGGGGAACAGCAGCGGCGAGCTGGCCACATCGAAGTCCAGCGGCAAGTTATATTGCGGCGCCGCGAAACCATGCGCATAGGCCACGCCGATCCGGAAGTCGCCGAGACGCGAGATCGGTATGCCGAAGTCGAGCCCGGCGCGCTGAGTCTGCAAGAGGTATTGCGTGACCTTGACGTTGCCGGAGTCGTCGTAGAGGTTGGCATAACGGCGCTGAAACTCGACATAAGGCGCGACGTAATAACCGAAAGAAGTCGACAGCGGTTGCCGCAACTCCGCATGCAGGTCGATCAGGTCACTGCCGACGGTCCCGTCCACGCGTCCTTCCAGCCCGGACGAGGTGAGCCATGGCCGGCGATAACCGAGATGCAGCCGGAAACCGCCTTCATCCGTCGAACTACTCGATAAACCGAGTCCGAACAGCAGGAAATTCGGTCCCCATTGCTTCTGCTGCGCGGCGATGACGAGCTTGTGTTCGTCGCCGTCGTCGACGAGTTGCTGGCTCACGCTGGCGAAATCGCCCGTATTGGAGAGCGCCAGCAAGTTCTTGTTCAGCGCGGCCGGATCGTACACGTCACCGGGTTGGACGTGCAACGCGTTGCGAATGCGCGACTCGGGCACCGCGCCTGGCGACTGGATCTCGATCTGCGTAATCCGTACCGGACGCATGGCGGGCGTACCGTGCCGGGCGCGCCACGCGGCGTAATCGGCGGGCGAGAGCGCCAGATGCTGAAGCTGCGGCAGCGCCGCACGCGTGGCGGCGGCGCCGGCTGCGATCGCCTGGCTCGCGTTGGCGAAATCGGTGAAGCTCAGCGAGCCGAGCGCCGGTTCGATCAGTACGTCGCCGGCTTGCAACTGCTCACGTTGGCGCGCAACGTTCTGGTGAATCAGAATGCCGATCATCTGCTGCATCACGTCGGCGGGTGAAGCCAGTGCATCCAGCGGCCGCAACGGTGAACCGATATCGACGGCGATTACGACGTTCGCGCCCATGTCGCGCGCCGTTTCGATAGGCAGATTGCTGACAATGCCGCCGTCCACGAGGGTACGCCCGTCGATATCGGCCGGCGCGAACAGGCCCGGCAACGCCATGCTGGCGCGAATCGCCTGCGGCAGCGAACCGTGATCGAGCACGACCTTCTGGCCGGTGCGCAGATCGGTGGCGATCGCGCGATAGGGGATGGGCAAGCGGTCGAACGGAACGTTGCCGGGGACCGCGGAGGTCCAGTCCTGCAACAGCGCCTGCAGGCGATTGCCCTGAATGAGCCCGACCGGCAAGCGGAAACCGTTGGCGCCGTAACCGAGCGAGAGGCTGTTCACGTACAGCCGCTCGTCCTCCCGGCGCGATTGCGGCAGATCGGCCCGGTCGGTGATATCGAACGCGATGTCGGCGAGATTGATCCCCGCGAGGCGGTTTTGCATGTCCTGCGCCGTCATACCGCTCGCGTACAGGCCGCCGACCACCGAGCCCATGCTGGTGGCGGCGATGCAATCGACCGGAATGCGATTTTCCTCGAGTACCTTCAACACGCCGAGGTGCGCATAGCCACGCGCGCCGCCGCCCGACAGCACGAGACCGACGGAGGGGCGGCCGGCCGGACCGGCTTCGGCGCTACAGGCGGATTCGGCCGCGTGAGCGGGACGTGCGAAGGCGGCGATACCGCACGCCAGCAGCACGACAGTGCAGCGCAAACGAAGAACGATAGGGCGGCGGCGCCCGCGCACCGCCGTTTGTTGTAGTTGTTCCCGCGCCACCGCTCGACCCACCCGTTTTTTGTTCTGGAAGAAAACCGAGAGATTACATGGTTTTGGCCCGGTAAAAACAGGTGACATCGTGTAAACGCGGGTTTGCGAAAAATCGTAGTCGCAGCGCCCGACATGGCCTGCCTCGCGCCTTGCATGGGAGCCGGGCGTCGACGCGAGGTCTCGCCACTAGCGGCGTACCAAAGCACGTACGGCTCTCGCCGCCAGCGGATGTCCCATATCCGGCGCAACAAAATGCGCCACCTGGCGCCCGGCGAGGTCGACCGTCACGTAATCGTTCGGCGCTTTCGTGTTGAGACCGTCGGACGCCGAGTGATACTCGATCCGTAACTGCGCGGCGGTGACGACGATGCGCAGATAGCCGTAATTGGTGTCGTCGTAGTTTTCCAGCACGACCTGATCGGTGGTGGCCGACGCCGCCTGCATGATTTGCGGCGCGCGGATGGCGGGCGCACCCTGCGCCGCGAGCTTGACCAGACCGTGTCCGCCGTTGCCGCACACCAGGTAGGGAATCTGCGTGCCGTCCGCGTTTCGGGTGCGTGTGAAGCGCTGATAATTGTGGGCGTGGCCGGAAAGGAACGCATGCGGCCACACGCCGTTGGCTTCGCAGATCGTATCGATCTGCGCCAGCATGTCGACGCTCGATCCGTGCCCGCCCGCGCTATACGGCGGGTGATGGTTCGCGATCAGCAATGCGCCGTTGAACTTCTCGGCTTTGACGCGCTTGAGCGCGGCGTCGAGAAAGGCGAGCTGCGTACTGCCGATTCCAGGGCCTGAAATCACGCCGGGATCTTCGAGCGTATTGCTGTAAATCACCAGCACGCGCACGAACGGCGCATCGAATGTAAAGAACACGCCCGGCTGGATTTGCGCCGTGCGCGACAACCCGCCGGCTTCGGGCGCCACGGAGAAGCTCTCCGCACAAAAATTTCGCAGGTATGCGGTGAGACTGGCGGCGTGCGCTTCCGGCGAGACCATGCCGTCGTGATTGCCGGCGCAGGCGAGGATCGGCGCCGGATAGCCTCGATACGGTTCGTAAAACTGATCGTAATAGTATTGGCCCTCGCCGAAGTTATAGACGACATCGCCAAGCAGCAACGCGAACTGCGGCACCTCGCTGGCATTGGCTTCATTGAAGTCGGCGGTCAACTTGTCGGCTACTTCGTTTTGAGTGGCCGGCCCCTTCGTACTGCCGCAATCTCCTAGCGCGTGAAACACCAGTTGCCCGGCGGCCGTGATTCTGTCGATGGCGCTTGCGTTGCCGCCCATGACTTCAGTGAGGGTGAGCTGGGGCTCCACGCCGCCTCTCGGCGCGGGAAACGGCAACGGAAACAGCTTGTGCTCCGCATTGAGCAAGTCGATTTCCTTGTAGGCCGCGTCGTCCGACGGATGGGGTACACGAAACACCGTTGGGTCCGCGGTCGGCTGCGGCTGCGCGAATACGGGCTGGTCCAGCATCCGCGGCCGCAGCGCTGTCGCGGCGGCCGTCCAGGCGGGCTGTTTTGAGCCGCTAGCGAGCGCGGTGGCCTTTTTTCCGGATGCGGCGGTCTTGCTCGCCGACTGTCGTTTGCCTTCTGCTTTCGCCGTGCTTTCTTTTGCCTTGGCTTTGGATTTCGACTCGCGTTTTGTCGACATGAGCGCCTCTTGAAGAGTAAGCGGGGTGACAAGTCAGCGGCTTGCGCCGTTGCATCCATCGAACCCTACGACACATGTTTTGCGGAAAAGTGTCGCGCGGTGTCGAACAGGGTTCGCTGCCGTTGACGTGTTTGACGCCGCGCGCGGTGCGGGACCAGCCCGGCCCGGAACAATTTATGTCGCGCTATGTCACGGCCCCTTCGAGTTGCCCGCAAACTCTTGTCCAGTGGGCCTCTGTCGCAGTGAAACAGGGTGACATATCTTCACTGGTGATTAAGGCCGCGGGTCCTTCTATAGTCCGTTCGTCGCCACGTCGCTGTGCGCAAAAGTGGCCCGAAATCAGGAAGGACATACCGTGAAAAACTGCTCGTTCATCGTCCCGGCCACTGCCGCGTCACACACCTCCGTGACGACCGCCGTATCCGCACGCTCCGTGTTGCGCAAGCTTGCACTCAGCGCGACCGTCGCCGTACTCGCGCTCGGCAGCGCGTCGGCTTTCGCCTGGTCGCAACATGGCACGGCCTACACTTCGCGCGGCACCTACAACGGGGCGCGTTACGGCTCATGTGGCGGCGGCAGTTGCTCGCATGCCGGTGGCGTGGCCGGTCCCTACGGTGGTCTGGCGACCAACACCGGCACCGTGACCCGAACCGCCCCAGGCCAGTTCTCGAATTCAGGCACGGCGACGGGGCGCTACGGCAACCAGGTCCAACACGCCGGCGACACCAATTGCGCGGGCGGCACCTGTTCGCATACCGGCAGCCTCACCGGACCGGACAGCAAAACCGCCACCACGTCTGGCGATGTGACCAGAACAGCGCCTGGCCAGTATTCGTCGTCCGGCTCGGTGACGGGCTCGAACGGCAACACCGTCAATCATTCGGCGTCCACCAGTTGCGCGGGCGCTTCGTGTTCGCGTTCGGGCACGGTGACGGGTTCTGATGGCGGCACGGTGAATCACGCCGGTACGGCGACACGGGTTGCGCCGGGTGTCGTGACGACGTCGACTAGCGCAACGGGAACACGTGGCAACACGGTGACGACAAGCGGGACGGTCGTGACCACGGGCGTCGTCACCACGGGCAGTACGACGGTCGTGGTGGCAGCCAAGCCGGTCGTCGTGGCGCCGCCGCCGGTCGTCGTGGCGCCGCCGCCGGTTGTCGTGGCACCGCCGCCGGCTGTTGTCGTCCCGCCGCCGGTTGTGTATGTGCCGCCGCCCCCGGTTGTCTACGTCCCGCCGCCCCCGCCGCCTGCCGTCTATGTCGCTCCGCGCGTTGTTTATGTGGCGCCGGCGCCGCGTCCAGTCGTGTGGGTGCCAGGGCACTGGGTCGGCAATGTCTGGGTGCCGGCGCACTGGTCATGAGTGAAAACCTGCGAGCGGCAGCCCGCGATGAGGCCGGGCGCTCCGGTCCGCAGCGGATGAGCGGGCAGGCAAGCGCGCGGGTGCTCCGGACACGTTTCAACGTGCTACGTACGCGGACCTTTTGCAAGCTAGGCGTGGTGGCAACGATGATTGTGGCTGCCGGTGTGGCGATTGCGGTGGGTGGGGGCGTCTCGCACACTGAAACGTATAGCGTGCGTCGCGCGATTGAACGTCAACAGGATTGTTCGGCGAAATACGCAGCGTTGCTCGATCTCGCCGAATTGGCGAGACGCGACGGCAAATCATCCGAGGTCGTGGTGCGCGGGTTGAGCGATCGCGGCGGCGTAATGAATGGTTGTTTGCCTGCCGGCAAGGAGTGAAAGTTTGCCTGCCGGCAAAGGCGCAGATTGACTGAAAAAATGAAACTCGAAACATGCGCGCAGCGCGTTCCGTTTTGCTAAAAGTGGGCGCTCCAGGTTTTCAAACCAGAAGCGCCCGGCCATACCGCTCTGTCAGCGGCCCTGCTGCTGAAGATACTGCCTGACGTCGCCCAGGGTCACACTCCCTTTATGGTTTGAATCGATCTGATCGAAGTGCTTGGCGACATAGCCGAGCCCCGCTGCCTGAGCCTGAGTTTTCGTGACCGCCGCACCATTGCTAAGGGTCGTATTCGCCCCCAGCCGCGCTTCGAGCCGCTGCTGCGCTTCCTGCTGCAATGCCGTGCCGGTCGAGGGCGTGACGGGCGCTACACGGTTTTGAGGAAAGAACGGACCGTCGACACCTCGAGCCCCATTTGGCGGCGTGGCCGGCGCTACCGCTTGCGGCGGTAACGCGTACGCATTGCCAATCAGGCATCCGAGGACGAGTAACGGGGACACACGCCGCAACATATCGAAAAGGGACATGATGACTCGCATTGATTGAGTGAATAGAGTATCGCGAACGAGGCGCATCGCGTCGGTTCAGTCAGGGTGCCGTGGCTTGCGCCGCGGCGGTAGCGGTCGGCTGACTGGCGGCGCTCTCGTCGCGCCACGGCGGGGGCAGTGTCCAGAGCGCGAGCGCATCCGGAATCGGCGTGCCGCGATAGAAGCGCACCAGATCCCGTTTCATCCTCGGACGGGCGACGTCATCCAGGTAGATCATGTGCCCGCCCTGGAAGAAGTTGACCTGCAAGTCAGGATTCAGACCGGGCACTGTTTGCAACCGCGCCAGTTGCTTCTCGGTATTGAAGAACGGTGTGGCGAGATCATGAAAGCCGTTTTCCGAGAGCACCTTGAGTTGCGGATTGAGCGTCAGCGCGCCCAGCAGATCCGGGATCGTGTCGGGCAGAGGCTGTCCGTCATGCGAGAAATCCCACACGTTGATGATGTTGTCGTTCAGCGGCAAATAGGTCGCGTTCGGCGCCGTATATCCGAGGTAGTCGGGCATCTGCGTCGCGAGCGCCGTGGTGAACGGCTGGGAGATCAGGATGTCAGACGGGTCCCCGTCGTTTTGCAGGCGTGGATCCGAATTCGGCAATGACACGCGCCCGTCGTACCGGCCGATCGTCGTGCCGGGCAGGAGGCTCGTCGAGAACGGGTTCGCGCCGAAATAACCCTGCAGCGCCTGGGTGGTCAAACTGGATGGGAAAGTCCACGCCTGAAGCGTCTGGTTGCTCGGAAACACCGGCGTACCCAGGGCGTCGGGTATGCCGAGCTGACTGAGCACCCACGATTGCGAATACCGTCTGAACTGGTTGTAGGCCGCCGTGACGAACAGGCTCGTCTGCAGTGCGTAGAGGTCCTGATTGAGTGGCGCTGGCGACACCTGGTTGTAGTAAGCGGCGACTTCCGCGTAGCCAGGGAAATAGCCCGCCAGCGTATCCGTATCCAATGCCAGTGCACTCGTCGAGTTCGTAATGGCGACGGCCTCGATTGCGTCCGCGAAATAGTTCAGGATTGCAGACTGAAGGACGATGCCGGTCAGATGCACGCCGGCCGATTCGAGCGCCAACGCGAGCATATCCGTGCGAGGCGTACCGTATGATTCGCCGTACAGATAAATCGGCGAAGTGGCACGATTGTTGACCGTCAGATAGCGCTGAATGAAGTCACGCATGATGTTGACGTCTGCGTCGGTCGTCCAGTACTTCTGGTTCGTATTCGGCAGAATCGCCTCAGAAAGACCGGTTCCGGGTGGATCGATGAAGACCATGTCCGTGGTGTCGATCAGGCTGTCCTTATTGTCGACGAGCGGATAGTTCGGCCAGTTCCCGAACACCGGGTCGGGCGTGGCGACCCGCGTCGGCGCGAACGAGCCGAGCCGCAGCCAGATGGAGGAGGAGCCCGGACCGCCGTTGTAGACGAACGTGACAGGCCGCGGCGAGCCGTTCGGACCCGGCGCGGTGTACGCGACATAGGACATCGTGGCTTCGGGGTTGCCGCTCGAATCGGTGGCCGTCAGATGGCCGGTGGTCGTGGTGTAGTTAAGCGGCGCTCTGCCTGACTTCCACTGGTAGTGCATGACCGCGGCCTTCTCCGACGCCTGAGCCGGCGCGAGACCATCTGTGGCGTTGCCTGAATACGCAACCGGGTCGATATAGGTTTGATTGACCGCTGATGCCTGCGATTGCGCGGCGGCCTGTTGGGCGGTGAGTTGCTGGTTCGCCGCGGTTTGCTGCATGCTCACAGCCGTGCCTGAAGAAGACCCGCCGTCTCCTCCGCCGCAACCTCCGAGAAGCATGATCGCGACCGCTAAGGTTCCCATGGCCGGCAGCCTGCTCTGGCGATAATGGTGATGATGGCTATGGCCGGTAAGACGCTCGTCTCGTTTCATCTCTATCCTTGGTGGTGGGTTCAGATACCATTTCACAAAGGCCGCTCGCGCCGGAAAAAATAAATCGGAGTTCGAAATATTGACGGTGAATTGTCGGCGTGCAGCGGTTGAGACCAACATGCTTCAAAGCGCATAGATCTGTATCTCTATGCGGTATGCGTAGAATAACTAAATATCTGGATCAGATATTCCGGTGCTTTTGAGAATACGTTTCCTTAATCGGATATTCGTATATTGGCGGCAGAAGAAAAATAGGTGACGCCACTGCCGTTTGTCAAGGACGTGCCGAGTTTCCGTAATTGCAACTTCGGAAAGTTGCACCTCAATACGCGCGTGAGTCGGCGCGTGAGTCAGCGTTTGAGTCGGCGTTTGAGTCAATTAACCGGCTCGGGGAACCGACGTGAGTTAACTGGCTATTTATTACGGATTAAAATATTTTTGTTTGTTAATCGTAATAATTGAATTGTGCGAGGAGCGTATCGGCAAGCGTATCGAGACGAATGCGCGTATATCCCGCTTCCGGTGCGATTTGGGAAATCAGGCGGGATAAATTTCTACCATTCGCGCGTCTCGTGTCTCCATCGCGTCTGTGCGGGTTCATTCGGTTTCGCCCGGCGCCAGCGGGAAGTGGATTTCGAACGTGGTTCCCACGCCTTCGTGTGACGAAAAATCGATCTGCGCGTTCAACCGGTGGCAAAGCTCCTTGACGATTGCAAGGCCGAGGCCCGTGCCGGGAATATCGTCGCCCGCAGCACGCTCGAATTCGTTGAATACCCGTTGCGCGTCCGAAGGTGCAATGCCCACGCCAGTGTCCGATACGCGAATCACCCAGTGCTCCGCGCCGGCCGTCGCGAAGGCCAGTTCGATCTCGCCGGACTTCGTGTACTTTGTCGCGTTGGAGAGCAGATTGACGGCAATCTGCTTAAGCTTGAGACGATTGGATGTGACCTCGGATAGCGCCGGATCGAACGTCGTGTGCAATTTGAGTCCCTTGGCCTCGATTGCCGGACGCGAAGAAGCGACAAGTTCATCGTATAGCCCGCGCAATTTGACCTGTTCGCTCGCGAGTGGCGTGTCGTCGCCGAGTACGACAGAGTACTCGACCATCTGATCGACGAGCTGCTTCATGTCCGAGGCCTGCCGGTTGGCCAGCGCCAACGCTGTGTCTGCCTTGGCGGGCGCCCGTGCGATCAGTTGCAGCGCAATCGAAAACGCGTTCAGAAAATTGCGCAGATCGTGGACCACGCTGCGGGTGATCTGCATGCGTGATTCGTAAAGATCGCCAACCAGCCGCTGCTTGAGCACCAGTTCGTGATTGACGCGTTCGAGCCTGCCGGTGTACTCGTCGATCTTGCGATCCCGCTCGTTGATCGCCTCCCTGATCGACGTGAGCGTCACCATGCTGAGGGTTTCGGCAACCATGCGCCGCGCCCGGCCTTCGTGGCGGCGCGTGAAGGTGCTGTCCTGGCCGGCGAATTCTTCGAGCGCTCCATCGAGCACCTGGTGAAACAGATCGAGTTCGCGTACGAGTTCCTCGATCCGATAGCCCTGACGCCAACGGACCATGCCGTGTTTTCTCGCATCGCGTTCTAGCGCGTGCTCAACGTGTTCGAGGTCCTCGACGTCGAGCGCGCGGCACAGTCCTTCAAGAATGTCCGGCAGGTGATCGGCGAGTTGCTGATACGTGAGCTTGTCCGCTTCGACGAGGTCGACATCGCCGAAAACGCTTTTCATCCATTGCTCGGTCAGGCGGGTTCGATGCTCACGAATGAAATCGGCAAATTTGCGCAGCGGGCTAAGGTGTGCATCGGTCATATTGGGCGCATCGGCGTGAGATTTCCGACCCATTATCACCGCAATTTTTGATAGTGGAACATCTCTTGCAGAAGCCTGGCGAGATCAACATAAAGTTTGACGCGGCGGCCTCTGATACGGCGATTCAAGTGGCTCCGTGCCCGGCAATCTTTTCCGTTCGAGCGCGTGGAAGCAACGGCAACGGTTCGACCTTACCGACCACGAACAGATACGACAGGGCGCCAACCACGCATAGCGAGCCCGCAACCATCAGCGGAATCACAAACGAACCTTTGGTGATCGCCAGCATGACGCCGGTGAACGTGGTGATGAAAATACCGGCGAGATTCCCCGCAAAGTTCTGAATGCCGCCGAGCGATGCCACATGAGCGGGTGTCGGCGCGACCTCGCCAACCAGAGTCCAGACATTGGCGCCGGCGAACGACAAACTCGCATAGGCGAGGGCGAACAAAGCGAGGCACGCCCACGTGCTTTGGACAAGCACCGAAAGCGCGATCGACGACGAGAGCAGCATGCCGATCACAAGGCACGTCTTGCGCGCCGCGGTGGCGCTCCAGCCCCGTTTGAACAGACTGTCCGATACGAGGCCGCCAAGCCAGCCGCCCGGAATGGCCAGCAGCGCCGGCAGCATGCCCCACGTTCCGAGCGACGCGAGCGAAAATCCCCGCGACTGCAGCAGGTAACTCGGGAACCACGTGATGAAAAAGTAAATCGCAAAGTTGAGGCAGAACAGCCCGATCATCATGCCCCACACCGTGCGGTAACGAAACAGGTCGAGCCACGACACGGTGCCGGCGCTTTCGGTGGTGCCGACCGTGCTGACAGCGGCGGGCGCGGCGCGCTGCGCCAGCAAGGCGTCGACAGCCGCGGGCGCAATCGCCCGGTAGCGCTCAGGGTCACGATAGATGAACCACCACGCGAGCGCCCACACAACGCCGAGGCCACCTGTTATCACGAACGAACCGCGCCAGCCGACGATGGAAATCAACCACGCGACCAGAGGCAGCGAAAGCGCCGATCCGACACGTGAGCCGCTGTCGAAAATACTGCTCGCGAGGCCGCGCTCGCTGCGTGGAAACCAGTTGAACGCGACCTTGGCGAACGACGGAATCGCCGCCGCTTCACCCACGCCGAGCATCAGCCGCACGCCCACGAGTTGCGCGAGACCGCGTGCCGCACCGGTCGCAATCGTGAAGGCCGACCACCAGCCCACCGCCAGCGCCAGGCTCACGCGCACGCCGACCTTGTCGATGAACCAGCCGGCCGGCAGTTGCAGGAATGCGTAAGTCCAGAAGAACGCGCTAAGCACGAGCCCCATGCCGACAGCGTCCAGACCCAGCTCGGCCCGAATGCTCGGTGCCGCGATCGCCAGATTGGCGCGATCGACGAAGTTGATGACGTTGGCGAGGAAACACATGAAGATCATGGTCCATCGGATGCGTGGCATGGAAGTCTCCGTCCGGAGTTGTGGTTATGACGGCGCCGGCCGGGCAGTCCGCCGGCGCCGTTTATCGAGCGTTTTATCTGGGCTTCAGGACAGCTTGTCCATCGCTTCCCACAAGCCGTTGATGTAGACGGCGCCGAGCGCGCGGTCGTACAAACCATAGCCGGGCTTGCCCGTTTCGCCCCAGATCATGCGGCCATGATCGGGACGGAAATAACCGGTGAAGCCGGTGTCGTGATAGGCCTTCACGATCGCGGCGATATCCAGCGAACCGCAACTGGACAGGTGGGCCGATTCTTCGAAATCGCCCTCCGGCGTGATCTTCACATTGCGGATGTGCGCGAAGTGAATACGCCCCATGCCGCCGAATTCGCGCACGAGCGCTTCCACGTTGTTCTGCGGCCCGGCGCCGAGCGAGCCGGAGCACAGTGTCAGGCCGTTCGCCGGCGAATCCACGATCTTGACGATGCGCGCAAGGTCGTCACGGTTCTTCACGATACGTGGCAGTCCGAAGATAGGGCGCGGCGGGTCGTCCGGATGAATGGCCATCTTCATGCCGCATGCTTCGGCAACGGGAATGATCGCTTTCAGGAAATATTCCAGATGCTGCCAAAGCCTGGTTTCGTCGACCTCGCGGTACTCGGCGAGCAAGGCCTTCAAGTGCTCGGGCTTGTAGCTCGAATCCCAGCCGGGCAGTGCAATGCCGTTGTTCGGGTCGATCTCTTCGATTTCTTTCGTGCTGAAGGCGAGGCACGTCGAACCGTCTTCGAGCGTTTTCGCCAGCTCCGTGCGGGTCCAGTCGAACACCGGCATGAAGTTGTAGCAGATCACCTTGATGCCGGCTGCCGCGAGGTTCCGGATGGTCTGCTGATAGTTGGCGATGAGACGCTCGCGCCCCGGCTTGCCGAGCTTGATGTCTTCATGCACGGGCACCGATTCGACGACTTCGAAGCGAAGGCCGGCCGCTTCGATCGTCGACTTCAGTGCGGCGATCTTGTGCATGGGCCACACCTCGCCCACGGGCTCGTCGTAGATGGCGGAGACGATATCCGTCATGCCGGGAATCTGGCGAATGTACTGCAGCGTGACGGGATCGGATTCACCGTACCACCGGAAAGACATCTTCACGACTTCACTCCTTTGATTGACCGCGCAGGCCTTGCTGATTGGGGACGGGAACGCGTGGTTCGGTCTCCCGATTCAACCGGATTATGATTGGTTGACCAATTTGATGCGATAGTGGTTTACCAGTCTATACCCGAACCGAGCCTTTCCTGCCGGGGACGAGAGGGCGGCTGGCGGCGGTTCGAGTGACGTGAAAGGGGCCGGTGCACGAAACTGGTGTACCATTTTCCGGCGAGGGCCGAAGGTGGCGCCTCGGCATGCCAATCCGCGAGCACTTGATGACCGATCTCCCCACCCAGCCATTCGCCCACCGGCAAGACGCAGAAGCCGCGGACCGTTCCTATATCGGTCTCGCGAAACAGATTCATGCATTGATCGCCGGGTCCGGAGATTTCGAAGCGGGTTCGCGATTGCCGTCGGAGCGCACCCTGGCTGACCGATTCGGCGTGAGCCGCACGCAGGTTCGCGAGGCGATCATCGCGCTCGAGGTGCAGGGCGTGGTTGAAGTGCGTGGAGGGTCGGGCATCTATGTGTCGGCGGGCATCGGCGCCAGGCCGGTGACCTTCGAGCTGCCGCGCGGCCCCGGTCCGATCGAAACATTGCGCGCGCGCGCGCTGATCGAATCCGAGGTGGCGGCGCTCGCGGCGACCGAGCGCAAGGACAGCGACCTCGACCGTATCTTCTCCGCGCTCACGACGATGCGCGAGCAGATGCACGACAAGCAGGCGAACGACGCGGCGGATCGTCAGTTTCACATGCGGATTGCTGAAGCCACCGGCAATACGGTGTTGTTGCACATGGTCACCGCGATGTGGGACTGTGCGCGAAGCGATCCGCTATGGGCCAAGATCGAGGAACACTTTCATACGCCGGCGATGCGTGCGGCGTCACAGGAAGATCATCAGCGTATCTTCGCCGCCATCATGAGCCGCGATCCGGCCGCGGCGCGAGATGCGATGCAGGCGCATCTGTCTCGCGTGGTGGGGGAGTTTACGCAAGCGTGGCGATAAGGCGGCGTTGTGAGCGCTGCCATATCGAGTTTCACAACCACGCCGCCAACATGGCGCGCTCGTGTACTTTTGACACCACGTCATTTTATTTTTTGATGCGGTATTTATTTTCGATGTCATATCATCGCGCTGTTCTTTTTCGACAGCGCTCGCAAGACGCGCCCGCGTAACCCGATTGAAAACGATTGAAAACCACACTGTAGTCAGTAAGCGCAATTGGCAAATCATTGCAATGCGCCACGCGCAATAATCAGCAGGCGATATTGAATTTTCCCGCAATCCGCATGGCACCGGCGTGCCAGTGCGTTGCCTGTCCGTTCGCGAGTCCTGCTGGCGATCCGCTGGCGATCCGCAGGTGTTCAGCGCGCTCGCCAGTGGATATCGAATGCACATCATTGACTACATCCATCACCGCTTAATCACGGAGCCAACAAGTATGAAAAAGTCTTTACTCGTGGTCGCGCTTTCGGGCGCCTTTGCTATTTCGGCGCATGCGCAAAGCAGCGTGACGCTCTATGGCCTTATCGATGCGGGATTGATCTACACGAATAATCAGGGCGGCCATAGCAACTGGCAGGAAGTGAGCAGTTCGACGCAGAACACGGTTTTCGGCCTCAAGGGTTCGGAGGATCTTGGTGGTGGCTTGCACGCGGTGTTCAAGCTGGAGCAAGGCTTCCTCCTGAATAACGGCGCCCAGGCTTTCTCTGGCGATGGTTTCGGTTCTCAGGCATGGGTCGGTTTGCAGAGCGATCCGTACGGCACCGTCACGTTCGGTCGCCAGTTTGACGTGATGAACGATCTTGTCGGACCGCTCACGGCGGAGTTCAACACGTGGGGCGGCAACATGGCCGCGCATCCGTTCGAAAACGACAACCTTGCCGGCAATTCGGTCGTTCTCAACAATACGGTGAAGTACACGAGCCCGACGTATCGCGGCGTTACCTTCGAAACAATGTATGCCTTCAGCAACAAGGCAGGCAGCTTCGCGAACAACCGCTCATACGGCTTCGGCGTTTCCTATACCCAGGGACCTGTCAATCTCGCCGCCGGATACCTGCAATTCAATAACGCGGGCAGCGCGGGCGGGGCCTCCACCACGGGCGACACTAGCGCGAACTTCCTCGCGCAACGCCAGCGTATCTGGTCGCTGGGCGGCAACTACACGTTCGGACCGGCTACCGTTGGCCTCGTCTGGAGCCACACGCAACTGGACAACGTGTCGGGCGTCTTCTCGTTCGGCACCGGCACCTACCTCGGTGCAAACGATGCTTCCGCCGGAAGCCTGAGTGGCTCGCTGCGTCTCGACAACTACGAAGCGAACGTCAAGTACGCGCTGACGCCTGCGTTGAGCGTATCGGGCGCTTACACCTATACGCGTGGCGCCTATAACGGCTCGTCGCCGGGATGGAATACGGCGATGCTCCAGACCGATTATGCGATCAGCAAGCGTACCGACTTCTATCTTGAAGGCGTCTATCAGAACGTGCACGGGGCGCCCGCTGACTCCGTGCTCTCGCATGCGATGATCAACACGCTCTCGCCTTCGGCGTCGAACTCGCAAGTCGCGGTCACGGTAGGGATGCGTCACGCATTCTGAGCGGGCTCGCCGGCCTCGCGTTACGCGGGCCGCCATGACGGATGCCTGCACGTTGAAGGGCATCCGTCATCACCGGCTTGCTGTTCAATCGCCTGCCTTCAGGAAGTCGACAAAGACGCGCAACGGCGCGGGCAAATGACGACCGCCCGGATAGTAAAGAAACGGTCCGGAAAAGCGCGGCCACCATGGCTCCAGAATGGGCTCAAGGGCGCCGCTATCGAGATGAGGGCGCAGCATGTCCTCGAAAAGATGAATCACCCCCACGCCCGCGACGGCGGTACTGATCGCAAGGTCCATTGCCGCGCCGGGTCTCACGAGAAGCGGTCCCGACGGATTCAACTGGACCACTTCGCCATCGCGCTCGAAGTGCCAGGTCGGCGTAGCGCCACCGGCAAATTGCCCCCGCAAACACGCATGAGCGAGCAACTCGCGCGGATGTTCGGGTCTGCCGTGCGTGTCCAGATAACCCGGTGCCGCGGCCGTGGCAAAACGCTGCATGCGTGGTCCGATTGGAATCGCGATCATGTCCTGCTCGAGTCGCTCGTCATAGCGAATACCCGCGTCGCAGCCGATTGACAGCACGTCGACGAAGCCGTCCTCCACCACAACCTCCACGCGTATGTCGGGATAGGTCTTCAGGAATCGGGGGATGACGTCCGGCAGCACGATGCGCGCAACGCTCGCCGGGACGTTGAGTTTGAGGGTGCCGCTCGGTTTGTCCCTGAAGCGGTTCAGGACATCCAGCGCGGCTTCCATTTCGCTGAACAAGGGCGTCAGCTTCTCGAGCAGGCGCAATCCCGCTTCGGTTGGGGCGACGCTGCGCGTGGTTCGGTTGAGCAGGCGCATACCGAGCTTCGTTTCGAGACGACGCACGGCTATGCTCAGACTGGACGCGGAGACGCCGCTGATGCGTGCGGCGTCGCGAAAGCCGTCGGCGCGGGCAACCGAGACAAACGCGGCAAGATCGTTGAATTCCATAGCCATTGTTCATAATGTTTAACAACCCGTGCAATCTAGACCGGATTATCGAACAGTGCAATCGCCGCCATACTGCCGCTCACCCCCTCACACCCTGGAGCGCACCATGTCGAACTTCACCACCGTGGACACATTTCCGCTGGCCGGCCACCTCGTGCAACGCATGGGCTATGGCGCCATGCAACTGGCCGGACCCGGCGTATTCGGGCCGCCGAAAGACCGTGACGCGGCGATCGCCGTACTGCGCGAAGCGGTGGCCTCGGGTGTCAATCACATCGATACGAGCGACTTCTACGGCCCCCACGTCACCAACCAGTTGATTCGCGAAGCACTGCATCCTTATCCTGATGACCTCGTGATCGTCACCAAAGTCGGCGCGGTCCGTGGCAACGATGGTTCGTGGCTGCCGGCGCTCGAACCGGAAGATATCGAGCGCGGCGTTCACGACAACCTTCGCAATCTCGGCCTCGACGCGCTCGATGTCGTCAACATGCGGGTCATGGGCAGCGTGCATGCACCCGCCGAAGGGTCGATTGAAAAGCAGGTCGTGGCGCTTGCCGAACTGCAACAGCGCGGGCTGGTTCGCCATATCGGGTTGAGCAACGTGACGGCGGCGCAGGTGGCCGAGGCACAGGGCATCGCGAAGGTCGTTTGCGTACAGAATCACTACAACCTGGTTCACCGGGCAGACGATGCTCTCGTCGATGAACTGGCGCGGCAGGGCATCGCTTATGTACCGTTCTTCCCGCTTGGCGGATTCACACCGATCCAGTCGTCGGCGCTGTCCGACGTCGCGCAAACGATCGGCGCGACACCGATGCAGGTGGCGCTGGCCTGGCTGCTCTATCGCGCGCCTAACATTCTGCTGATTCCGGGCACGTCGTCGCTTGGGCATTTGCGTGAAAACATGCAGGCAGCACGCTTGAGCCTGAGCGACGAGGTGCGCGCTGGACTGGATGCGATCGGCGGGGGAAATGGCCAAGCCTGATCGCTTTGAGTGGATTGCATCCCCGGATTCTCACGCGCTGTTACGTCCGTTGTTACGTCGCTACCGAATCCGTGATGCAGTCACGCAGCCACTGATGTGCCGGGTCGCGATGAGCGCGTTCATGCCAGAGCATCGCCATTTCGTAACCCGGCACTTCAACCGGCGCCTCGACAATCCTGAGCGCGCGATTGCCGCGCACCAGGCGCGCGGGCAGCATTGCCACGAGATCGGTATCCGCCAGGACCGACCTCAGGAACAGGAAGTGCGGGACCGAGAGTACAACCCTGCGCGCGAGGCCCACCTCCGCCAGTGCGTCATCCGTGACGCCGCTAAACCCGCCGCCGTCCGGTGAGACGATCACGTGCTCCAGTTTGCAGAACTGCGCGAGCGTCGGTTTTCGCTTCAGTCGTGGGTGATCCGCGCGGCCTGCCAGCACGTACCGCTCCTTGAAAAGCACCCGCCGGCGCAATCCGGGCGGCGCGCCTTCGCTGGTATGGAAGGCCAGATCGATATCGCCCTGTTCCGCCTGCTTCGCGATGCGGGGTGGCGCAGCTTCCACGATCGCGAGCCGGGTGCCGGGCGCTGCCGCGCGCAAACCGGCGAGCATGGGTAGCAGGATCGTCGATTCGGCGTAGTCGGTAGCGGCCACGCGCCACGTATGGTTCGCTTCGGACGGATCGAAGGGGCTGGCCGGCGCCACCGCGTGCTCAAGCGCATCGAGCGCCTGGCGCAAAGGTTCGCGCAATTCCTCGGCCCTCGCGGTGGGGCGCATGCCGCGTGGTCCCGGCAGCAACAAAGGGTCGCCAAAGATATCCCGCAGCTTGGCAAGATGCACGCTCACCGATGGTTGAGAGAAGTTCAGGCGTTCCGCCGCACGGGTTACGTTGTGTTCCGATAGTAGAACATCGAGTGTGACCAGCAGGTTGAGGTCCAGTCTTCTGAGATTATTCATGGCTATACCTGGCATATTGGTAATTCATTTCCAATATACCTGACGCAGACCTATCGTATCCCTTTCTGGCAATGGAGCTCAGGTCATGAATGTTCTTCTCGTCTATGCACACCCGGAACCCCGGTCGTTGAACGGGTCCCTCAAGGAATTTGCAGTAAAGCGTCTCGAGGATGCGGGGCACACCGTTCAGGTATCCGATCTGTATGCGATGAACTGGAAAGCATCGCTCGATGCAAACGACAGCCTGGATACGCAACCGGGTGCGCGTTTCGACCCTTCTCTCGATTCGAAGCGTGCTTTCAGGGACGGCCGTCAAAGCCCCGACATCGCACTCGAACAGGAGAAGCTGAAATGGGCGGATGCGGTGACTCTGCAGTTCCCGTTGTGGTGGTTCTCGATGCCCGCGATCCTGAAAGGCTGGGTAGAACGGGTCTACGCCTATGGTTTCGCGTACGGCGTAGGCGAGCATTCCGACGCGCGCTGGGGCGACCGTTACGGGGAAGGCAACATGGCAGGCAAGCGGGCGATGCTGATCGTGACAACAGGAGGATGGGAATCGCACTACAGCCCGCGCGGTATCAACGGGCCGATCGACGATGTGTTATTCCCGATTCAGCATGGGGTGCTGCATTACCCCGGTTTCGACGTGTTGCCGCCGTTCGTCATCCATCGGACGAGCCGAATCGACGAGGCAAGGTTCTCAACGATTCGCGACGAACTGGGACAACGTCTCGATGACCTGTGGACGAGCGCGCCCATACCGTTTCGCGCACAGAACGCCGGGGCGTATGACATCCCGGCACTCACATTGCGGCCTGATGTTGCACCGGACCGGGTGGGCTTTTCAGCACACATTGAATAGATGCGCTGCCGCCCCGGTATTCGCTTTCAGGGCGGAGCCGGTGCATGGCGGTTTGGTTTGGCCGCTCCGGCTCCCCCTGGAGCGGCGCCAAGCTGACAAGACCGTATGCCTGGTTGAAATTTGGTTGTAAGTCGCCGTTGTTAGAGTCGTCGTCAGAGTTTTGCCGCCAGATGCCAGACAGTGTTCATCGAACACATAGAAAGGGGGAGAGCGACAAACCATGAAAATGAATCGTGTGTTCTGGCTCATTCTGACGCTGTTGTTCACGAACCCGGTCTGGGCATTTCAGTCCAGGGTCGTCGCCATTCCCAGTGCGGCCATGCATAAGTCGTTCGACGCGACGGTGGTGCTGCCTGACCAATATACGCATGGCAAAGCCGCCGATCGCTTCCCGGTCGTCTACCTGCTGCACGGCTCGGGCGGCGACTACACCGACTGGACCGCGAATTCTCAGATCGGCAAACTCGCCGACCGCTATCACGTGATCCTCGTCATGCCGGATGGGGGGCACGAGAGCTGGTATATCGATAGCCCCGTCGATCCGCGCAGCCGTTACGAAACCTACGTAGGTACCGAAGTTGTCGGCTATATCGACCAGCATTTCCGCACGATTGCAACGCGCCAGGCGCGCGCGATTACCGGCTTGAGCATGGGCGGATTCGGCGCACTGCATATCGCGCTCGACCGGCCGGACGAATTCGGCGCTGCGGGCAGTATCAGCGGGGCGGTCGATCCACGCGGATGCGAGGATGAACCCGGGATCGACGAAGTGTTTGGCGATCCGGCCCGCCACGCGGATTTCTGGAACAACGAGGCGATTGTTGAGAACGCCCGTAGTTTGGCAAGTGCGCATATTGCGCTGACGATCGACTGCGGGGTGAATGACTCGCTTGTCCAGTCGAACCGGATGCTGCATGCGCGGCTTGTCGAGTTGGGCGTGCCGCATGATTATGCGGAGCGGCCGGGCGGCCACACGTGGAAGTACTGGGCGAATGCGGTGCAATATCAGGTGCTGTTCTTTGCCAGTTCGTTCAAGCGAAGTGGTGGCGCGGCGCAGACCTGAGGCGCGAACGGGTTAAGTCGCTAATGGCGAATTGACGGTTGTACTGACGATCATCCCGCCTGACGGCATCACGAGACGGCTGAGTGCTCGCCCAGAAACTGGCAGACCGTGCGATGCATTGCCTTCACACCGGGACTCGATTCGAGCGCGCGCCAGCATCCATGCACGAGTCCGGTTCCAATCCATAGCCGGCCCTGTCCGCCGGCCGCATTGATACGTTCGACAAACACCCTCGCGTCGTCCCGCAACGGATCGTGTTCGACACCGAGCGCGAGCGTCGGCGGAAGTCCGTCGAAGCGCGTCGCATCGAGCGGTATCGTCCAGGCAGGATAGGGCGCAGGTTCGCTTCCGCGTTTGCCCCAATATAGGTCGCGAAACGCATGCACATTGGCAAGCGTCAGCATCGGCGCATGCGCTTCGGTTTCGCGCGCGGGCATCTGTGGCTCGGTGCCGAGCATCGGATAAACCAGCGCAAGTCCACGTATGCCCTCAACACCGGTATCGCGCAAACGCATGGCGACGCTGGCCGCGAGAGTCGCGCCGGCGCTGTCCCCCGCCAGCTGCAACGCCCCTCCCGCTAGCGAATCGAACGGCAACCGGCCGTTCAACGCCGCCAGCGTGAGCTCGAGGCAATCGTCGTGGGCGGCTGGCGCGCGGTGTTCAGGCGCAAGCCGGTAATCGACGGCAATCACATCGAGCCCGGTATCCGCCGCAATCCGCGCTGTCACGATCTGATGACTTTCTAATGAGCCGAGCACGAAGCCGCCACCGTGAAAGTACAGGACGGTGCCGCCGGATGTCCCGCTCGCCGTTCCACTATTTCGATAACGCCGCAGTCTGATGGGATGCCCGGCGCTCGCGCGGAATACCGCGTCTTCCGCGATCACATCGGCTGGCAACGGCGGCGTGAGCGCCGCCGCGTAGCGCTCGTAAATTGCACGCTGTTCGCTCGGCGGCAATGAAGTCGAATGCCCCACGTAAATGGCGGCAGTCCGCTCGATGAACGCGGCGATCTCCGGTTCAAGCATGCTCGCCCCCTTCAGTTGCATTCCGTGGCGTCTTGACCGGCAATCCGATCACGCGGCCCGTGAACCTCGCCGCCGGCAAGGCGGCATGCGCTTGCGCCAGGGCCCGGACACGCGCCGCGACGTCGGGGTCGAAGGCCACTGCGCGCGGGCCGCCGGTATCGACGTGCAGCAGCATCTGTTCGCCTGCGGCCACGGGTTCGACGCCGTCATCAGCAAACATCTCGAGGTAGAGATGCAACCGCTTGGCATCGTGCCCGAGCACGCGCATATCGACGCGAACCTGCGCGCCTTCCTTGATCTCGTGCAGGTAGTTGATATGCGCTTCGAGCGTATAGATCGAGCGGCCACGTTCTTTGCGCACCGGATCAGGCAGTCCGATTACGTCGATCAACGCATCAGTCGCGAAGCTGAAAATCAGCATGTAGAACGCGTCGCGCAAATGGCCGTTGTAGTCGACCCATTCGGCGCGTACGGTATCGCGATAGCAGGGCAGCGCAGCGTGATCCGGCATCGGCAATCGTCTCCGTCATCAATATGAGTCGTGTCGCCCGCTGCGGGAACGCAACGGGCCTACTCAGCAGTATGCTCGCCTGCACACAGCCGCATCACTCCGCAGGCAGCAACCCGTGCCGCGCCTTGGCTTCTCCAATCGCCGCCAGCACACTCGTAATGCAATCGTCCCGATAGCGTTCGAGTTGCTTGATCGAACGCGGCCCGACCTGTTCGGAGGTTCCGTTCACCACCCGATCGATCAACTCGTCGGTGAGCCGCGGTGCTACCAGTTTAGTCCACGGCAGTTCTAGAGCCGGCCCAAACTGCTGCATGAAGTGGCGCATGCCTGCATCACCGCCTGCCAGCGTGTACGTCAGGAACGTGCCCATAAACGACCAGCGGATGCCCGCGCCGAAGCGGATCGCATCGTCGATTTCGCCCGTGGTCGCTACGCCCTCATTGACCAGATGGAGCGCCTCGCGCCACAACGCTTCGAGCAGGCGGTCGGCGATAAAGCCAGGCACTTCCTTGCGCACGAGAAGCGGGCGCATCGACAGCGAACGGTAAACCTGCATCGCAGCGTCGATGGTCGCCGGTGCGGTCTGTTCACCGCCCAGTACTTCGACGAGCGGCAGGAGATACACCGGATTGAACGGATGCCCGACGATGCAACGCTGCGGATTCACCGCCCTTGCATAGAAATCGCTCGGCAGCAGCCCGGAAGTGGACGAAGCGATGATCGCATCCGGCTTTGCCGCACGACTGATCTGCTCATGCAAGGCGAGCTTCAATTCCTCGCGTTCGGGTGCGCTCTCCTGAATGAAGTCAGCCTGTTCGACACAGGCTTCGATCGTATCGACGAAACGCAGCCTGGCGGGCGTTGCGCCCTCGGCGAGACCGACGCGTTCCAACGCCGGCCACGCATTCGCGACGTTCTCGCGCAACTGTTTCTCAGCGCCTCGCGCGGGGTCCCATGCGACGACGTCGAGCCCATGCGCGAGCGCGCGCGCCACCCAGCCGCTACCGATCACGCCCGCGCCGATTGCCGCAAATGTTTTGATATCGACGATTACTGCCATTGCTGATGTTTCCTTTGTCTATGAGTTTTCAGGTGCCGCAGCGCGCTATCGCCGGCGTGACGGATACGCGGCATCGTCACGCGTACTGTCCAGCCGCGCGCCGCTCCAGTTGCCGCTCGCCACGCGCGGGCAAGCCGAGTTTGCGGCGGCCTTCCGCGGGTGTCAGCGCGCGGCCGCCGAGCCGCTCGACGATCTCGATCGCGCGCTGCACCAGCGTGCCGTTGCTTGCATGCACACCCTTGTCGAGCCAGATGTTGTCTTCCAGCCCGACCCGCACGTGGCCGCCGAGGAGCATCGCCTGCGCGACCATCGGCATCTGCATGCGGCCGATGCCGAAGCCGGCCCATTGCGCACCAGGCGGCAGGTTGTCGGCCATCGCTTTCATCGTCGTGGTGTCGGCGGGCGCGCCCCATGG
This sequence comes from Paraburkholderia fungorum, assembly GCF_046026025.1. Classification (GTDB taxonomy): domain Bacteria; phylum Pseudomonadota; class Gammaproteobacteria; order Burkholderiales; family Burkholderiaceae; genus Paraburkholderia; species Paraburkholderia fungorum_E. The sequence goes on from NZ_JAQQFL010000012.1 coordinate 24,229, forward strand.
AATGCCAAGGCAGATCTGAAACAGCGGCGGCGAGTCGAGCAAACCTTCCTTGAGCAATTGCTTGGCGAACCACAGATGTCCGGTGTCGAAGATTTCCAGTTCCGGCTTCACGCCCAGCTCCTGGATGCGCTGCGCGCCGGCCCGCAATTGCGCGGGCGTCGACACATAGATGTAATTGCCGTCGCCGAAATTGAGCGTGCCGCAATCGAGCGTGCAGATTTCCGGCAGCAGTTCCTCGACGTGCGCGAGGCGTGTCAACCCGCCGACGAGGTCCGTTGCCGCGCCGAAACGCATCGGATCTTCGCCGGCACCGATCTCGAGATCGCCGCCCATGCCCGCCGTCAGATTGATGATCACGTCGGTGCCTGACGAGCGGATCCGGTCGACGACCTCGCGATACAACTGCGGATCGCGGCTGCCGCGCCCGGTCTTCGGATCGCGCACGTGGCAATGCGCAACGGTGGCGCCGGCTTTCGCGGCTTCGATAGCGGCGTCGGCGATCTGCTTCGGCGTGACGGGAATGGCCGGATGCTTGCCGACCGTATCGCCCGCGCCGGTGACCGCGCAGGTCACGATGACTTCATGATTCATGCGTGCTGGTTCCTGTAAATTGAAATGCGCAACTGGGGGGAGGCAGGCTGGATCGCGGCTCTGGTGGCCGGCCGCACCTGGGCGGCCCCTTCAAAGTCCGAGATAGGCCTTTACCGCAGGCAGACCGTCTTTACCGTCATAGGTCTTCACCCCGGCGAGCCACGCATCCAGTACTTGCGGGTTCTTCTTCAGATACGCCTTGGCGGCATCGGCAGGTTTCTCCTTGTTCATCACCGACTGCATCACCATGTTCTCCAGTTGCGTCGAAAAGCGCAGATTGCTCACGAGCTTGCCCGCATTCGGACAACGCGTCAGATAGTCGGGGGACGTCAGCGTATAAACGCGTGCTTCGCCGTCGTTCGGACCGAACACGCCGTCGCTGCCGGTGAGGTATTTCATGTCGACCTGGATATTCATGGGATGCGGTTCCCAGCCGAGAAACACCACCCATTTCTTCTCGCGAATCGCGCGATCCACCGACACCAGCATGCCCGCTTCACTCGATTCGATCAGCTTGAAGCCGCTGAGGCCGAACTGATTGCTGGCGATCATTTTCTGAATCGCCGCGTTCGCACTGCTGCCGGGTTCGATGCCATAGATCTTGCCGTCGAGCTGGTCGCGATGTTTCGCGATGTCGGCGAAAGTCTTGAGGCCTGCGTCGTATTCGTAGCTCGGCACGGCGAAGGTCGCCTTGGCGCCGGTCAGGTTAGGCGGCTGCAGCACCTGGATCGATTTCGAATCGACGAACGGTGCAATCGCCTTTTCCTGCACGGGCCACCAGTAGCCGAGCGACACGTCGAGCTGTTTGCTCTTCAGGCCGGCGAACGAAATCGGCACTGACGCGACGGTCGTCACAGGCTGATAGCCGAGTCCCTCGAATACCGTCGACGCAAGCGCCGTGGTCGACGTGATGTCGGTCCAGCCAATGTCGGCAAAATGCACCGCGCGGCAGGTGTCGGGATCCTGTGCGAGGACCGGCGACGCAGCGGTGACAGCCGCCAGACAGACAAGATGGGCAAGCAGGGCTTTGACGCGTAACTTCATGACGTTCCCTCTTCTGACACGTTGAACAGCGTGTTTTCGAACCAGCCGCGACGAGAAAAACGGGGCGGCCCCCGGACCTGCCCGGTATTGCGCGATGTGCATCGAGCCATGCATTGACTCATGTCTCGACACAGGCTGAAGTAGCGCCTGAGCGGCAGGAATGACGTAACGTTAATGCCCCATATTCCTGCCAAAGCGACCGTCAGCGACCCGTTCTTGCTCCCATGCGACAACGAGGGAAAACCAGCATCGTTCATCATGCAGTGCAGCATCGATGGGTCGATGAATTTTGGAGCGCCTTGCCGCATCGCGCACTGCTTGCTACGCTCGCCCAGAATCCCGCGTTCGTTTGCGGTTTGTGTCCCTAAGTGTTCCCGCATGTCCCCGAGTGTCCCTGATCGAGTCCGCGCACGATGCCCGAAGATATGTCGTTCCTGCTGCTGCCGGGCTTCTCGGCGCTTGGCTTCATGTCGGCGGTCGAGCCATTGCGCGTGGCGAACCGCTTTCGCGGCGATCTCTACCGCTGGCGCATTCTGAGTCTCGACGGCGCACCGGTCGCGGCCAGCAACGGCATATCGATCAACGCGGAGGCGGCAATCGCCGATGTCCATGAGGCGCAGACGATATTCGTCGTCGCGGGCTTCGAGCCGCTTGCCTGTTATACGCGCGAGCTCGGCGATTGCCTGAGGCGGCTCGAACGGGGCGGGGCGACGCTCGGCGGCATCGATACGGGCAGCTTCGTCCTCGCGGAAGCCGGGCTTCTTGGCGGACTGGACAGCGTGACCGTGCATTGGGAAGCGTTGTCGGCGTTTCGCGAGCGTTATGCCTCGCTGAACGCAAGCCAGGAGCTGTTCGAAATCGGCGCGCGGCGCATCACGTGCGCGGGCGGCACGGCGTCGATCGACATGATGCTCGACCTGATTGGCCGCAAGCACGGCGCAGCGTTGGCTTCCGCGGTATCGGAGCAGTTTGTCGTGAGCCGGATCCGGCAGCGTTCGGACCATCAGCGCATGGAAATCGCGGCGCGTTACGGCGTGCACAACCGTAAGCTGATTCAGGTGATCGGGGCAATGGAGCAGCATATGGAAGAGCCGCTGACGCCCGACCAGCTCGCAGAGGAGATCAGCGTGACGCGGCGGCAACTGGAACGGCTCTTCTGCGCCTCGCTGAAGGACACCCCGACGCATTTCTACCTGCAACTGCGCCTTACCCGTGCGCGCGAGTTGCTGCAACAGACCGACATGTCGATCACCGCGATTTGCGTCGCGTGCGGATTCGAGTCCCCTTCGCATTTTTCGCGGACGTATCGCGCGCGGTTCGGTGTGAGTCCGAGAAGCGACCGGCAGGTGACGGGCGGCAGAAATGGCGGCGCTGAGGTCTTACCTGGTGAGGCAACGCCGGCAGCGTCTTTATCACCGAGCTTTCAATGACCTTTCGCAGCAATTGTGTCGATTCTAGCAACAGTGAATTTGTTTATTAGGGGTTTACCCTATACCGACTGACTCTTAGACTGTGTCCACTGGCTGCAAACAAACGGGTTTGCAGCACGGCAAAAAACAATCTCTGGAGGTAGTCGTCATGAAATCCCTGATCGAAGCTGTTGCTATCGCTGCTCTCATCACCGCACCGCTCGCGGCTTTTGCCCAATCCAGCCAGCCGGTGACGCGTGCCCAGGTGCGTGCCGAACTGGTCCAACTGGAAAAGGCCGGCTACAACCCGGCAACCGCGAACGTCGACGACTACCCCGCAAACATTCAGGCAGCCGAAGCCCGCGTCGCGGCGCAAAACGGCAGCGGTTACGGTTCGGCCACGAATGGCTCGTCGCAAGCGGGCAGCCGCGGCGACGTGACACCGAGTTCGTACTCGGCGCCGGTGGCAAACTTCGGCCACTAATCGGCGGTGGTGCGAGCGATAGTCTCGCAGCCGCATGATCGATAGCGTTGCACAGCGGCTCCGCTTTCACTTCGATGTGAAAGCGGGGCCGCTGTGCCATTGAGCGCTAAACGAAGCAGCCGGGCGGCCCCAGGTTTTGCGCAGGCGCTTAGCCGGGTACGGCAGTCAACTGTCTGAGTTGTTCCAGCAACTTCACTGCCGGACTCGGCAAAATCCCCTGACGACGCCGAAACGCCGTCAACGTGCGGCGTGCGACCAGACCCGGGATCGGCAGCGTATCGAACACGCCGGCCGCACTTTCGGTGTCGTACATCGGCATGGCCATCCAGCTCAGAAACCCCGCGCGCGTCACGAGACTTTTCAGCACCGTGATCGACCGCGTCTCGACCGCGATTTGCGGCATACCGAACCCATGCTCGGCAAACACGTTCTGCATATGTTCGAACGGCCCCGTTCCACGCGGGGGCACACACCACTGCTGATCGAGCGTGTCGGCAAGCGATAAATCCGTTTTGTTTCGCAGCGGATGATCGAGCGCGGCGACCACATAGCTCGTGTCTTCCCACCTGCAATCGGCAATCGCCGTGATCTCATCCGTGTCGGGCACCGCCATGCTGAGCGCGAGATCGATCTCGTGTTTCATCAGACTGTCCGCCAGCCGGTCCCACACGCCCTCCATGATCTCCACCCGCAGATTCGGCCAGCGCGCGAGCACACCGCTCACCGCGAGCGGCAACACGAGCGTCGCGATGCTCGCCACCGCGCCGACGCGAATCGTCCCTTTCGCGAGGCCGCGCATCGCGTCGATTTCCTCGCGCGCGTGATCGGCTTCGCGTTGCAGCAGGGTGGCGTGCGGCAGCAGCGCGCTGCCGATCGCAGTAAGCTGCATACCCTTCGAGTGCCGTTCGAACAGCGGCGCGCCGACCTGATCCTCGAGCCGCTTGATGGTGCGGCTCAGCGCGGGCTGGGTGACATGCAGCACTTCCGCGGCACGACCCAGACTGCCGCTCGCGACAATGGTGGCGAACGCATGCAATTGTTGAAGATTGAAAGTCATGCTGAAAAGTAATGCCTTTTCTCAAAAAAGGCAATTTTCAATTAACCTTGGGCTTCCGATAATGGGCCTTCAGGAAACGGCGCTTATCGGCCGCAACTAATTTGCATGGGGCCAGCGGGAGTGCTCTGCATGGGACTGGAGTAAGCGCTAAAGCGCCAACTCCAGTCGACAGCTGAAGCACTAACTCTGGTCGACAGGAGACAGGTATGACCAGCAATGTGCCCCGTTCAGACGCATCGGGACTCTCTCAACTCACTTCGTTCACCGTGCGTGACGCCGTCATCGATCTCATGCGCCGTCTCGGCATGACCTCGGTGTTCGCCAACCCAGGGTCGACGGAATTGCCGCTGTTCCGCGATTTCCCGCACGATTTCCGTTATGTGCTGGGCTTGCAGGAAGCGGCCGTGGTCGGCATGGCCGACGGCTATGCGCAGGCCACCCGCAACGCGTCATTCGTCAATCTGCATTCAGCGGCGGGTGTGGGCAATGCGATGGGCAATATCTTCACCGCGTTCCGCAACCGCACGCCGATCGTGATCACCGCCGGACAGCAGGCCCGCTCGATTCTGCCGTTCGACCCGTTCCTCGCGTCGACCCAGGCCACCGAATTACCGAAACCGTATGTCAAATGGAGCATCGAACCGGCGCGCGCCGAGGACGTGCCGCTGGCGATCGCGCGCGCTTATCACGTGGCGATGCAGGAGCCGCGCGGGCCGGTGCTGGTGTCGATTCCCGTCGACGATTGGGACCGCGCCGCGGAGCCGGTGCCGGCACGCGTAGTCAGTACCGAGACGCGGCCGGAGCCGTTCGTGCTGGAGCAGATCGGCGCGGCGCTCGATGCCTGCGAACGGCCGGCTTTCGTGCTGGGCGGCGCAGTCGATCGCGCCGGTGGATGGGACGAGGTGGTGAGTCTCGCTGAACGCCACAACGCCCGCGTGTTCGTCGCGCCGATGACAGGCCGCTGCGCGTTCCCTGAAGACCATCGCCTGTTCGCCGGTTTCTTGCCGGCCATGCGCGAGAAGATCGTCGAACTGCTCGGTGGCCATGATCTGATCTTCGTGATCGGCGCCGCGGCCTTCACGTATCACGTCGAAGGCCACGGCCCGCATCTGCCTGCCGGAGCAACCCTGTGCCAGTTGATCGACGATCCGGCGATCGCGGCGTGGGCGCCGACCGGCACCGCGGTGGTCGGCAATATTCGTCTGGGCGTAGCCGATCTTCTAGCCAGGCCTGCGCCGAAAGCGCGCCCCTTGCCAGCGCCGCGCGTCGCGCGTCCGCGCGCGGAACCGTCTGCGGTGATGTCGGTGGCGTTTGCGTTGCAGACCTTGGCCGAGGTGCGCCACGCAGACGATATCGTGGTCGAGGAGGCGCCGAGTTCACGGCCGGTGATGCAAACCTATCTGCCGTTCACGCGCAGCGGCACCTTCTACACGATGGATAGCGGCGGCCTCGGTTATGGCATGCCGGCTGCTGTCGGCGTGGCGTTGGCGAAGCCCGGCACGCGCGTGATCGGCCTGATTGGCGACGGCTCCAGCATGTATTCGATCCAGGCCATCTATAGCGCCGTGCAGATGAAACTGCCGATTACCTTCGTGATCCTGAACAATTCCCGCTACGCCGCGTTGCAGGATTTCGCACCCGAATTCGGTTTTGGTCCGAACGATCCTGTGCAAGGCACCGATCTGCCGGGACTCGACTTCGTGTCGCTTGCTGCCGGCATGGGTTGCCACGGCACGCGCGTGACCGATGCCGAACGCCTGCATGAGGTTCTGCGCGAGGCGTTGGCATCGCCCGGACCGAGGCTGGTCGAAGTCGTCGTGGCCTGATCTCGAGTGAGCGCCACACCCGCATTCATAAAACTTTCCGCAGGAGACAACACGATGCAGAGCATTTCGATGCTGATCAACGGTGCAGCCGTAGAAGCGAGCAACGGCGCGACCTTCGAGCGCCGCAATCCACTCGACGGCGAAGTCGCCACGCGTGCTCCCGCGGCAACAGTTGCCGACGCGGTAGCCGCCGCCGATGCCGCGGCAGCGGCGTTTCCGGCATGGTCCGCGCTCGGGCCGGGTGAGCGCCGTGCGCTGCTGATGAAGGCGGCGCACGCGCTGGAGGCTCGCAGCGACGCGTTCGTCAAAGTCATGGCCGCGGAGACGGGCGCATCGGCGATGTGGGCGGGGTTCAATGTGCATCTCGCCGCCGGCGGATTGATGGAAGCAGCGTCGCTCACTACGCAGATTGGCGGCGAGCTGATTCCATCCGACGTGCCGGGCAGTCTCGCGATGGGCGTGCGTCAGCCGGCCGGTGTTGTGCTCGGCATCGCGCCATGGAATGCGCCGGTGATCCTCGCGGTGCGTGCAATTGCGTTGCCGCTTGCGTGCGGAAATACCGTCGTGCTGAAAGGCTCGGAGATCTGCCCCGGCACGCACGGCCTGATTATCGAGGTCTTGCAGGAAGCGGGTTTGCCCAAGGGGGTGGTGAACTTCATCACGAACGCGCCGGCCGATGCAGGCGCCGTGGTCGAGGCGCTGATCGCCCATCCGAAAGTCCGGCGCGTCAATTTCACCGGCTCCACGCATGTGGGCAAGATTATCGCGGCCACCTGTGCGCGCTATCTGAAGCCTTCGGTGCTGGAACTCGGCGGGAAAGCTCCGTTGCTCGTGCTCGACGACGCGGATCTCGACGCCGCCGTCAACGCTGCTGCATTCGGCGCGTTCGCCAACTCGGGGCAGATCTGCATGTCGACGGAACGGATCATCGTCGATGAACGGATCGCCGACCCGTTCGTTGCCAGACTCGCGCAGAAAGCGCGTGGCCTGCCGCTCGGCGATCCACGCAAAGGGCCGGTGGTGCTGGGATCGGTTGTCGATATGGCGACGGTGGAACGCTGCAACGCGTTGATCGACGACGCGCTGGCCAAAGGCGCCACGCTCCTCTGCGGTGGCAAGGCGGACAGCACCTTGATGCCCGCCACGCTGCTCGACCACGTCACACCCGCGATGCGCATCTATGGCGAGGAGTCGTTCGGACCCGTGAAGGGCATTGTGCGCGTCAATGGCGAAGACGAAGCCGTTGCCTGTGCGAACGACAACGAATATGGGCTGTCGTCGGCCGTGTTCAGCCGTGATGTGGCGCGCGCGATGAATGTCGCCAGGCGCATCGAATCGGGCATTTGCCACATCAACGGGCCGACCGTTCACGACGAAGCGCAAATGCCGTTCGGCGGCGTGAAGGGCAGCGGCTTTGGACGCTTCGGCGGGCAGGCGGGTATCGCCGAATTCACGGACTTGCGCTGGATTACCGTGCAAACCACGCCGCGTCATTACCCCTTCTGAAGGGGCGATTGCCGTTTCGCTCGCTGCATGCAGTTGCGTGTTGCCGCACGCCGGTTTGCCGCGGCGATGCGCGCGCCGTGGAAGCCATGCATACATGTCATGGCTTTTACGCGAAATGGCAATGTCGAAAGCGGGGCGCTCGCTCACATACTGAGCAAAAAACGTGACCCGAGAACGTACCCAAAAAGCGTGCCCCAAAAGCATGACGAGAAAAAGCGCGGCGCTCAGATCGCGCACACACACCAGGAGACAGTTGCATGACCAGTTATGTACCACCGGCCGGTGCGGCCAGTGCGGCAACCGGCGCGACCGATGCAGCCGCAGCGCCACTCGCCGGTAATCAGCAGGGCATCGAAGAGGGACGTCGCGTGGTCGACATCGGCCGCATGCTCGACGAAGGCCCTTACACCATCATGCAGAAGACCGTGGTGTTTCTCGCGGCGTTGTCGATCGTCCTGGACGGTTTCGACAGTCAACTGATCGGTTTCGCGATTCCCGTGCTGATCAAGGAATGGGGCGTCACGCGCGCGGCTTTTGCGCCGGTGGTCGCGGCCGGTTTGATCGGCATGGGCATTGGCAGTGCGTGTGCCGGGCTGCTGGCGGATCGCTTTGGCCGCCGCTGGGCGGTGATCGGCAGCGTGCTGGTGTTCGGCGCCGCCACATGCGGTATCTGCTTCGCGCCTGACATCGTGACGATCGCCGTGCTGCGGTTTATCGCCGGTTTAGGCATCGGCGGCGCATTGCCGAGTTCGACGACCATGACCGCGGAATTCACGCCGGCTCGCCGCCGCACCTTGGCCGTTACTGCGACGATTGTCTGCGTGCCGCTCGGCGGCATGGTTGCAGGGCTGTTCGCGCACGAAATTCTGCCGACGTACGGATGGCGCGGCTTGTTCATGATCGGCGGCGTGCTGCCACTCGCGCTCGGCGTGTTGCTGCTCTTCACGTTGCCTGAGTCGCCGCGCTTTCTCGCCCGGCACCCGCAACGCTGGCCGGAGCTCAAACGCCTGCTTGGCCGGATGTCGCGGCCGGTGGCAAGCGGCTGCGAGTTTGCCGACTCACGTGAACAGGCCGTTGAAAAGCACACGGGTTTTACCGCGCTGTTCCGCGAGGGTCTGGCGCTCGATACGGTGGCCATCTGGTGCGCGTTCTGCCTATGCCTGCTGGCCGTCTATAGCGCGTTCAGCTGGTTGCCGACCATGCTGAGCACGCAGGGCTTGTCGGTAGCGGTGGCGGGCTCGGGCCTCACCGCATACAACCTCGGTGGTGTGGTTGGCGCGTTGCTGTGCGCCGCGGTCATCGCTCGCACCGGCTCGCGTTGGCCGTTGATTCTCTGCAGTGCGGGTGGTGCGGTGAGCGCGTTGTTGCTGCTCGGCGTGAACATCGCCGATCACACCGGCTTGCTGATCTTCGGTCTCGGCGTGCACGGACTGTTCGTCAACGCGGTCCAGTCGACGATGTTCGCGCTGTGTGCTTACGTCTATCCGACCCGTGTGCGGGCGACCGGTACCGCGTCGGCGCTCGCGTTCGGCCGGCTCGGTGCGATTGCCAGCGCGTTCGCCGGTGCGGTGGTGATTACGGCCGGCGGCGCGTCGTCGTATCTGTGGATGCTCGGGATCGCGATGCTGATCGTGATGGTCGCGCTGATGGCGGTCAAGCGCCATATTCCGAAGCCAGGGGTTTGAGGGACGCAATGTCCTGACTTGCGGCGATCGCGCGTGATACGCGGATCGCCGCTATCTGAGGCAGTCAATCGTTAGTGTGCCGGACGGCTTGAATAGCGGTCGGTATCGACACGTCGGTAATTAGTATCGCTACATAAAAAATGCTGCGTATGAGCCACATCGGGATAGCTGTGCGCTCGTACAAAGCACCAGTCCAGGAGACACGGAGATAATGAAATACAAACTCGCGTTGGGTAGCATGTTGCTCGGTATCAGCGCCTCGTCGTTCGCACAGAGCAGCGTGACGTTGTACGGGATCATCGACACCGGCATCGAACTGGTGACGCATGCGAATGCAGCGGGCAATAGTGTCGTGCGCATGCCGGGTATCACCGGCGAATTTCCATCGCGCTGGGGGATTCGCGGCAAGGAAGGACTAGGCGGTGGGTTGTCCGCGGTGTTTGTGCTGGAAAGTGGCTTTAACACCAAGGGCGGCACCCTCAATCAGGGTGGCCGGCTGTTTGGGCGGCAAGCTTACGTCGGTCTCGAGAGTCCCTATGGCACGTTGACGTTCGGTCGCCAGTACACGATGACGTATTGGGCGATCCTCGATTCCGATCTGCTCGGCCCTGACATATACGGCGGCACGGGATCGTTCGATCAGTACATGCCGAGTGCGCGCAGCGACAACACGATTGCGTACAAGGGCACGTTCTCGGGTTTCACGCTCGGCGCGACTTATTCGTTCGGCCGCGATTCGGCCGGTACGGGCAATTCGCCGGGGCAGGGTACCTGTGTGGGGTCGATTCCGGGCAGTTCGCAGAGTTGCCGCGAATGGTCGGCGATGTTGCGCTATGACATGAACGGCTATGGCGTAGCGGGTGCCTACGACGAACAACGTGGCGGCCCGGGCGCGGCTGCGAATCTGTTCGACGGCACGGCGCCTTTTGCATTGACGCAATCTGGCGACAAGGATGTGCGGATGCAACTGAACGGCTATGGACACATCGGGCCGGTGAAGCTCGGCGCGGGTTGGCTTGGCCGTCATGTCGAAACGGTGTCCCCGGCATTGCCGGACGTGCGCTCGAATCTGTACTACGTGACCGCGTCCTATAACGTGACGCCAGCGTTCATTCTCGATGGCGGCGTGTATCGCATCGTCAATCGTGCGGACGACACGCGCGGCACAATCGCCGCGCTACGCACCACGTATCTGTTGTCGAAGCGTTCCGCGGTTTACCTGCAAGGTGCGTATCTGTTCAACAGTCCGCACGCTGCTTATACGGTGAGCCAGGGCGGCGGAGGCACGACACCGGCGCCGGGCATCGGGCAACTCGGCGTGATGGCCGGCATTCGCCATTCGTTCTGACCGATGCAGTGAAAATGCAGCGGCCAGGCGCAAGTCATGGCGGATACGACGGCGGTTGTCACGCGGTCTGGTCGGCATGCTGCATGCGTTGACTACAGGTTGAGTACAAGTCTTGTTGTTGTTGTTGTTGCTCAAGTTAAAACGGCCGCGTCGGATATGCCGACGTGGCCGTTTTTGCGTCAGATACCGCCGACGCACATGTACTTGATCACCACGTAATCGTCGATACCGTAGTGCGAGCCTTCGCGGCCAAGACCGGATTGCTTGACTCCGCCGAACGGCGCGACTTCGTTGGAAATCAGGCCGGTGTTGATCCCCACCATGCCATATTCGAGCGCTTCCGCGACACGCCAGACGCGGCCGATATCGCGGCTAAAGAAGTACGACGCGAGGCCGAATTCCGTATCGTTGGCGAGGCGGATCACTTCTTCATCCGACGAGAAGCGGAACAACGGCGCGAGCGGACCGAAGGTTTCGTCGCGCGCGACCTTCATGGCCGGCGTGACATCCGCGAGCACGGTCGGCTCGAAGAAGCCGTGACCGAGCGCGTGGCGTTTGCCACCGGTGACGATGCGAGCCCCTTTGGCGAGGGCGTCTTCGATATGCGACTCGACCTTGAGCACGGCGGCTTCGTTGATCAGGGGGCCTTGCGTGACGCCATCTTCGGTGCCGCGGCCGACCTTGAGTAGCTCGACGGCCACGCGCAGTTTTTCGGCGAATGCGTCGTAGACCTTATCGTGCACGTAGAAGCGATTCGTGCATACGCAGGTTTGACCGCTATTGCGATATTTCGACGCGATGGCGCCCGCGACGGCCGCATCCAGATCCGCGTCGTCGAAGACGATGAACGGCGCGTTGCCGCCGAGTTCGAGCGACACTTTCTTGACCGTCGGCGCGCACTGCGCCATCAGCAGACGGCCTACCGGCGTGGAGCCGGTGAAGGACAGTTTGCGCACGATCGGATTGCCGGTCATTTCTGCGCCGATTGCTTTCGGCTCGCCCGTTACGACATTGAACACGCCGCGCGGCACACCGGCGCGTTCGGCCAGCACGGCGAGGGCGAGGGCCGACAGCGGTGTGGCTTCGGCCGGTTTGACGATGATTGGGCAACCGGCGGCGAGTGCCGGGCCGACTTTACGCGTGATCATGGCCGCCGGAAAATTCCACGGCGTGATGGCTGCGCAGACGCCGATTGGTTCTTTCGTCACGATGATGCGTTTGTCGCCTGCCGGCGTGGGGATGGTGTCGCCGTTGACGCGTTTGCCTTCTTCCGCGAACCATTCCAGGAACGAGGCGGCGTACAGGATTTCGCCTTTGGCTTCGGCGAGGGGCTTGCCTTGTTCGGTGGTCAGAATCGTTGCCAGATCGTCGGCGTTTTCCAGCATCAGGTCGTGCCATTTACGCAGGATCGTGGCGCGCTGTTTGGCGGTGGTGGCTCGCCATGCTGGCCATGCGGCGTTGGCTGTGTCGATTGCGCGGCGGGTTTCGGCGGTGCCCATGCGGGGCACGGTGGCGATGGTTTCGCCTGTGGCTGGGTTTTTTACTTCGAATGTCGTGTTGTCTTCGGCGGATTGCCATTCGCCTGCTATGTAGGCTTTTGTTTTTAGAAGGGTGGGGTCTTTTAGGACTGGCGTCGGCATTTTGGGGTTTCGCTCCAGGGGGTGGGGGGTGCTGCTCGATGCCTGGTTTGGTGGTTTGCCTGCTGCGTTGGCCTTTCCTTGTTTTGTTAGTGGTCTATTAGCGTTCCCCCTGTGCGGGGGGGCACCTACTTTTCTTTGCCTGCCGCAAAGAAAAGTAGGCAAAAGAAAGCGGCTCACACCGCTAACTCTTAAGCGGGTCCCCCGCACAGCCACGGTAGTGGTGCATCTGGAATCCGTGCCCTCGCACATTCGGCGCCAGTGACAAGGCACTCATACTTCCGGCGGCGCTGGGCGCGCCGAAGCGCACTTCACAAAACCCACCGCTGCGGTCTTGCTGGCGCTACGCGAAACTGAAACCTTAGGGTTCCCTGGCATACCCATCCGCGACGCACGCAGTGCGGAGTGGGAGCTAGCGAATCCTTTGTCACTAACGCGGAATGTGCGAGGGCACGGATTCCAGATGTACCACTGCCCCCTCCAAGCCAGGGGACCCACTTATGAGCTGGCGGTTTGAGCCGCTTTCTTTTGCCTACTTTTCTTTGCGGCAGGCAAAGAAAAGTAGGTGCCCCCCCGCACAGGGGGAACGCTAATAGACCACAAAGAAAACAAGGAAAGGCCAACACAGCATGCAACCATCCACCAAGCGCCGCGCAGGCAAAAAAAATCAAACAGCTACAGCAACACTTTCCTTCAACACAGCTTCAAGAATCCCCATAGCCTCATCAAAGACAGAGTCCTGAATCGTAAGCGGGAACAAGAACCGAACAACGTTCGAATAAACACCACAAACCAGCAACAACAACCCGCGCTCCAGCGCCCGAGCCTGCACCCGCTTGGTAAAGTCAGCATCCGGCTCAGTCCCGCCAGCCTTGCAGAATTCAACAGCCACCATCCCACCCGGCCCACGCACATCGGCGATCTGCGGAACTTCGCTCTGCAGCGCGATCAGCTTGGCCTTGACACGGTCACCCAAAACAGTAGCCCGCTCGCAGAGCTTCTCTTCATCGATGATATCGAGCACGGCATGCGCGGAAGCAACCGCCAGCGGGTTACCCGCGTAAGTGCCCCCCAGTCCGCCAGGCGCGGCAGCGTCCATCAGGTCAGCACGCCCGACCACACCCGACAACGGCATGCCGCCCGCCAGGCTCTTGGCCATCGTCATCAGATCCGGCACCACGTCATAGTGATGCATTGCAAACAACTTGCCGGTACGGGCAAAACCCGTTTGCACTTCGTCGGCGATCAGCAGAATGCCATGCTCATTGCACAGCTTGCGCAAGGCGCGCACGAACTCGGCCGGCGCCGGATAGAAGCCGCCTTCGCCCTGAACCGGTTCGAAAATAATCGCCGCAACGCGCTTCGGATCGATGTCGGCCTTGAACAGAAACTCAATCGCCTTCAGCGAGTCAGCCGTGGTCACGCCGTGCAGCGGATTCGGGAACGGAGCATGGAACACGTCCGCCGGGAACGGGCCAAAGCCGATCTTGTACGGCGCAACCTTGCCGGTCAGCGCCATGCCCATCATCGTGCGGCCATGGAAACCGCCCGTGAAGGCGATCACGCCCGGACGGCCAGTCGCGGCACGCGCAATCTTGATGGCGTTTTCAACGGCTTCCGCGCCCGTCGTGAAGAAGGCGGTTTTCTTCGGATAGTCACCCGGCGCACGCGCGTTGATCTTCTCAGCCAACTCGACGTACGACGCGTACGGCACGATCTGATAGGCAGTGTGCGTGAAATGATCGAGCTGGTCGCGGATCGCCGCCAGAATCTTCGGGTGACGGTGGCCCGTGTTGCACACGGCAATACCCGCAGCGAAATCGATGAAACGGCGGCCTTCGACGTCCCACAACTCGGCGTTCTCCGCGCGCTCAGCGTAGAAATCGCACATCACCCCGACGCCGCGCGGCGTAGCGGCGTCTTTGCGGCTCTTCAGTTCAGCATTCTTCATGGTTGTCTCCTTGGCTCCTCGATTTTGCAGGGGACTGCGTGCTCAACGCAGCACATGCAAAGACTATAATGAGATTTGGCTCTTAATTTCAGAGCCATTTCAATAAAAAAATAGGAGCCAATCATGCGCGCGAGCGTTTTGTCCGACTGGCTGGCGCAGCGCCTCGACCGTGGCAACGGCCAGCCGATCTATCGTCAGTTGCATCGGCTGTTGCAGCAGGCGATCCTGTCGCGCGAATTGCCGGCGGGCAGTAAGGTGCCGTCGTCGCGTCTGCTGGCGCAGGAGTTGGGCATCGGGCGCAATACCGTCACCCAGGTGTACGAGCAATTGGTGCTCGAAGGCTATGTGAGCTCGGCAACCGGCCGCGGCACGTTCGTCGCCGATAGCGCGCCGGACGAGATCGTCGGTGCGCCCGACACCGACGCGCCGGGCGCGCCGCTCGAATCATTGCCGCCGCCGCTCCCGTTGCAGGTCAAGCGCGCGCTGTCGACGCGCGGCGCGCGGCTCATCGCGGGGGCGGGGGTGTCGAAACGGCAATGGGGCGCGTTCATGCCGGGGGTGCCGGATGTCACGAAGTTTCCGGCGCGCGTGTGGAGCCGCTTGCACAACAAGTATTGGCGCCGGCTGCGCCCTGACTTGCTGACCTACGCGCCAGGCGGCGGGCTGGCCTCGTTGCGGCACGCGCTGGCCGATTATCTGCGTACCTCGCGCTCGGTGCGTTGCACGCCCGAGCAGATCATCATCACGACCGGGATTCACCAGTCGGTCGATCTGGCCGTGCGTCTGCTGTCCGATCCGGGCGACGTGATCTGGACCGAAGATCCGTGCTACTGGGGCGTGCGCAGCGTGCTGCACGTCTCCGGCCTGCAATCGCGGCCAATCGCCGTCGATGAAGAAGGCATCAATCCGTCCGCCGACGATCTCGCGCAACCGCCGAAGCTGATACTCGTCACGCCGTCGCATCAATATCCGCTCGGCATGGTGATGAGCCTCGCCCGGCGTCGCATGCTGCTCGAGTACGCGCGGCAGAACCAGTGCTGGATCATCGAGGACGACTACGACAGCGAATACCGTTACGGCAGCCGGCCGCTGGCATCGCTGCAAGGTCTCGATAGGTCCGGCCAGGTGATCTACGTGGGCAGCTTCGGCAAGACGCTGTTTCCGGGCTTGCGTATCGGCTACCTGGTCGTACCGGAAGCACTGGCCGAGAGCTTCGCGACCGCGAGCGCGGAGTTATACCGGGAAGGGCAGTTGTTGCAGCAGGCGATGCTCGCGGAGTTCATCGCGGAAGGGCATTTCACGTCGCATATCCGCAAGATGCGCACGCTTTACGGGCAGCGTCGCCAGACCCTGCTGGACGCCGCCGCGCACCGTTATGGCGATGCGCTGCCGGCCGTGGGCGGCGATGCCGGTTTGCATCTGGTGATGCAATTGCCGGAAGGCAGCGACGACCGCGCGGTGGCGACCGCGGCGTTGGAGCGCAATATCGTCGTGCGGCCGTTGTCGGGGTATTACGCGCAACCGGCGCTGGCGCCGTCGGGCTTGCTGATCGGCTATGCCTGCGTGCCGGACGAGGAGATCGCGCCCGCCTTCAATACGCTGGCGGATGCGATCGACGCGACGCTGCTGCAGTTCGCCTGAGCGTGGAGCGAGGGGCTTTACGGCTTCAAAGCCGGATCAACACCGCCCCCAGCGTAACCATGGCGCATGCCGCGATACGCCGCGCCGTCAGCTTCTCGCGCATGAACAGCCAGCCGATCAGCACCGCGAAGATCGAGCTCAGCTCCCGCAGCGCGGAGACCATCGCGATCGGCAGGTAGCGGTAGGCCTCGATGATCAGGCAATAGGCGGTGAGCGCGAGCACGCCGGACGCGATGCCCTTGAGCACCACCGTGCGGCCGATGAACAGCCCGCGGGCGCCGCCGCGCCAATGCCAGGCGAGCAGAAACTGCGGGATATTCCAGATCAGATAGACCCACATGATGTAGCTCAGGCCGTTGCCCGCTACACGTGCGCCGATTCCGTCGACGACCGAATACGTCGCGATGAAGAAGCCGGTCAGCAGGGCAAACGGCACGCTTTCACCGGAAAACCGCATGCCGCGGCGAAACGCCAGCGAGACGATGCCGAGCGACACCAATGCCACCCCGAGCGCCGCCAGCGGTTTGAGCGCCTCGTGGGCGAACACCATCGCGCCGACGAACACGAGCATCGGCGAAAGACCGCGAGCAATCGGATAGATTTGCCCAAAGTCGCCGCTCTTGTAGGCGCGGATCAGTGCCAGCAGGTAGCCGAATTCGAGTACCACCGACGCAAAGATATAAGGCCACGCGGCCGGGTCGGGCAAAGGCAGCACGATCACGCCGACCGCGCTGACGGCCATATACGGAATCGCCATCATGCCGAGCAGCCATACACGGTCTTCGGATAGATGCAGAAACGCGTTCCAGGTGGCGTGAAGCAGCGCGGAAAGCAGGACCAGCGAGACGACCAGGGTGTCCATCGACGTTCAGGGAGAGGAGAAAGAAGGCCGCAGAGGCGGCCACAAGCACGTGATTATTCCAGCAGAACGCCGCAATGGCCGAATCACGTTTTAACTAGAGGGGCTTTGAAGCGGTTCGGGGCACCTCTGCCGGCACCTGCAGCGCATCGTCGAACAACCAGTCGAGAAACAGGTTGAGTTCGCGATCCTGCGGCGCTACGCGATACAGGCAATGAAACGGCGGTCCTTCGAGTCTGACTTCCGGAAAGAGCGCGACCAGCCGCCCGCGCTGTATGTCCTCTTCGACGATCGCCTGAGGCGCGAGCGCCACGCCGAGTCCGCTTGCGGCTGCCTGCACGAGCAAAAAGAACTGCTCATAGAAGGGGCCGCCGAGCGTTTCGCCGGCCGGCACCGCCGCGCAGTGGAACCAGTACTGCCAGGCCTCCGGCAAGCCCGCATAGTGCAGCAGTCGTGCTTGCAGCAAATCGGCGGGGGTCCGTAGCGCATCCAGTCCGGGCAGATTGGGCGCGCATATGGGCACGGCCACATTGGCGACGAGCGGCCGCGAGTCGAAGCCGTAGCGGCGCAGATTCGGTTGGTAGCGGCGGATGATGGCGTCGTGCGACTCGTCGAGGGTGTCGATGTTCAGGCCGTTGACGGTAACGATCTGCACGTCGATTTCAGGGTGTTGCGCGTGAAAGCGCGCGAGCCGCGGAATCAGCCAGCCGTGCGCGAACGACCCCGATGTATTCACACGGAGGGTTCGTCGCGCGGTATTGCCGCTCATTTGCGCGGTGGCTTCGGCCAGCCGGCTCAGACAACCGGCGACATCGACCAGATAGTGCCGGGCGTGCGGCGTCATCTGCAGCGTGCGGCCGTGGCGTTCGAACAGCTTTTGCCCGAGATAGTCTTCGAGCGCGCGAATCTGCTGCGTGACCGCGCTATGCGTAACGCACAGTTCTTCGGCCGCTTTGGTGAGGCTGCCGAGACGCCCGGCGGCCTCGAAGCTGCGCAAGGTGTTGAGAGGGGGCAGGCGGCGCATGAAAAGCCCTATATCCAAGTATTGCTTGTATTTCTAACAGAAACTTTCCATTGAGGATATCGCCTTCATGCTTTTACGATAAAGCTTTCTACTACCGGTCATCGCAATGGCATCGCCTGTGCTGCAACGCGCCACACCCCAGTTTTTCTGTTATCCGAAGGCGAGGCGCTGCCCGTTCTGGCGCAGTGTCTGCATGAGCGCGGGCATCGTTGCCATGCTGGGCGCATGCAAGGCGCCGGATCCGAACGAACGGGTGACAGGCTCCGGAGGCACCGCTGTCAAATACAGTTCGCGTCAGGTGAGCGTGGATCTGACCGACAGCGAACGTACCGCGCTTACCACCATGCGCGACCGCAGCTTTCCGGGCGCCACGCGGGAGAAGGTGCTGACGGCGGTCGCAGCGGCGTTGAAATCGAGCGGCTACGCGCCGGTTACAGTGGAAACGGACACCGCGCTAGTCGAAGCAGGCCGCGCGGAAGTGCTGGCGCCGAAATGGCGCGAAGTGCTGCGTGGCGTGCTCAAGACGCGTATCGGCATGCTGCCGGCCAAACCCGATCACCAGTACACCGCGGCGCTCGTCAGTGTACGGGCGGCGGAAGGCGGTCAAGGTGTCGTCGTGCGGGCGCGTTTCGACAATACGGTGTGGGACAGCAACGGCGACGCCCGCACGAAGACTGTGCTGGCGCGTGAAGAATATGAAGCGTTCTTCGGCAAGGTCGGCGAGGCGTTGAACCGTGCTGCCGTTGATTCACGCGATTCTGTTCCTGCACCTGTGGACTTCGGCTGGGCAAAGTCCCCGACTAAGTAAGCAGTTCCTCTTCCATGAACTTGCAGAAAATTGCTCATCCGGCAAAGGCGGAGGTTGCCGCCCGGTGCTGAAATTCATGCGAGTCGACGCGGAGTGAATGCGTTTGATGGTGTGTTGAGGTTTTTAAAGGAATGCGAAGTATTTAAATGGGAACATAGCCATGTCAGGCGAAAATCCCAGTCAGGACTTAATTCAAATGAGGAGATATTTTTTCGATACCTACAGTATTTCGTCATCTCGTGGACTAGAGTAATTACTGTATTTCAAAGTGTCGAGATAGGAAGAGATTTTCGACGTTGCGCAATCACAGGAGACAGCCGTGAAAGAGCCAGACTCATCACAAGTGATCCTATGTGGACCAGGCAACGCGTGGGCATTTGTGCGGATAGCCGTGAAGGCGTATCTCGTCATGCAGATAGCATTATTCTGCCAGATGTCATTTGCACAGGATACCAAACCATTAATGAACAAGGTCACGGCGGTCAAGCCGAAGGTCGCGAATGCGCCAGCGGCCCTCGCGGTCCTGCAACTGGAGTGGCATAAGTCGCTGATCAACACGCCTGTTCCACATGAGGGTTGTTTCCAGGCCGAATACCCGAAGCTCGGATGGAGAGAGGTTACCTGTGCCAAACCACCGGACATTCCGATGCCGCCCAGGCAAGGTGCGCTGCCCGATACTGTCGGCAACGGCTATGACTATTCGGCGCAAGTTTCCGGAAAACTGATCTCCGTGATCGGGTCGTTTTCGACCGCGAACACGACCGGTGAAAATGGTTACACCTATCAATCGCCATCCACGCAGGTGGCCAACGCATACACCTTGCAAATCAATAGCAACTTTTTCGCTTCGCCACCCGCGTGTACTGGGACGGCCAATCCAGGCTCCTGTCAGGGCTGGCAACAATACGTGTATTCCAGCAAATCCGGCGGATCGGCGTATATACAATACTGGCTTATCAACTACGGAAACTCATGCCCGTCGGGGTGGATTCAATATCAGGGCAGTTGTTTTCGTAATTCCTCGCAGGCTGTGACCGTTACATTGATTCCCGCGACCTCGCTCGCACAAACGAATATGACGGGCAGTGTCGCGGCGGGAGGCAATGACCGTCTGGATCTGGCGTCGGGCGCGACCCATTACGTTATGACCAGTCCTGACAACATGCTGGGCCTGGCTGACTACTGGACGACCGCCGAGTTCGCGGTCGTTGGCGATTGCTGCGGATACAGCGCTAACTTCAATGCAGGAACGGCGTTGGCTGTCACGACAACCGTCCACAACAGTACAACGGGCGCACCGAGCTGCGTACTCGAAGGATTCACAGGTGAAACCAACAACCTGAATATGGTCAATACTCCGCCGATTCCGACGCAGGCCGCGCCAACGCTGCTGTCCGATCAGTCGAGCGCATCGTCGTCGGCGGCTGCGTGCGCTGTTGCGTCAGGCATCGCAGACACGCATCTGCATACTTTCACGCCGACGCCGCAGGCGGTGAACGGGCCGGCGAGTAATCTCAACTATGATTTTCAGGCGCAAGGTGAATTCGTTCTGGCGTTGACCGATATGGGATTCCAGGTGCAAACGCGACAGATCTCGGGCGCCCCTCAATGGCCCAACGCAGCCGTCAACCAGGCCATTGCGGCCTCGATTGGCAAGACAGTTGTGGTGTTCTCAGTTGCAGGCAACAAACCACAGGTCTTTGCTAACGGATCGCCGGTCGTACTGCGCGACGGAGAAAAGCGAGTGTTTGCCGGCGACGGTGATCTGACGCGCCACGGTAATGCATACGTTGCGCGCGACATGCATGGCAATTCGGTGCAGGCCATCCTGCAAAGCGCTCCAACCGATTACATCGACGTGTACGTCGGATTGGGGCGGTGGCCGGCGAACGTGCAAGGCCTGCTGGTCAATGCCAAAGGCAACGTCAATGCCGTGGTGGCGCGCGATGGGAAAGTCATTCCGGCGCCATTCAACTTTGGAACCTTTTATAGCGCTTACGGTGATAGTTGGCGTGTCCCGGCGAATCAGTCGCTGTTTGACGCCGGGCGCCTGAGTCTCGCAGCCCTGACCGACTCGAATCCCGTCCAACCCTTCTACGCGGCCGATCTAGCCCCCGCGGTGTACAGCAAGTCACGGGAGCAATGTGTCGCGGCGGGTGTCAAGCCGCAAAACCTCGAAGATTGCGCACTAGACGTGGCTGTCATCGGTGACAAACATGTGGCGTTGTCGCACGTCAACGCGCGGATTCCGGTTAGTGGCTTCAGGGGCGCAATCTTTACGGAGGAGGCGGCAAAGTCGCTGGTCAACAAGTGACCTGAGCGGGATGAAAACCTCCCGTCCTCAGGTCGTTCCTTGCATCAGGTCACGCGTTCGCGCAGCCACGCGGACGCCATATCGATCACCGTCACCACAACGATCACCATGATCATCACCGCGGCCGTCTGCGCGTAGTTGAACGAGCGGATCGCTTCGTACAGCACCACGCCGATCCCGCCCGCGCCGACCATGCCGACCACCATCGCCGAGCGCACGTTCGATTCGAAGCGATATAACGCGTACGAGATCCACAACGGCAGCACTTGCGGCAGCACGCCGTAAATGATTTCGTCGAGACTGGTCGCGCCGGTGGCGCGCACGCCTTCGGCCGGACGCGGATCGATGGCCTCGACCGCCTCGGCAAAGAGCTTGGCGAGCACGCCCGTGGTATGCACCCACAACGCCAGCACGCCGGCGAACGGACCGAGTCCTACCGCGACGATGAACAGCATCGCGAAGACCATTTCATTGATCGCGCGGCACGCGTCCATCAGGCGGCGCATCGGCTGCACGACCCACATTGGCGCCATGTTGTGTGCGGACATCAGTCCGCATGGCACGGCGCATACCAGCGAGAGGACGGTGCCCCAGACCGCCACCGACAGCGTCACGACCATCTCGTGCAAATAGCTGCGCCATTCAGTGAAGTCCGGCGGGAAGAAGTCCTTGGCGAACTGGCCCATGTTGCCGGAGTCGGAGAGCAGATCGAGCGGACGCATGTCGGCGCCGTGCCACGCGCCACCCAGCACGGCAAGCACGGCGATCCAGCCGATGAGCGACAGCCAGCTGCGCTTGCCGGCGGCAGGCGCGGCGTGCGATGCCGCCTGCGCGGCGAGCGTTTCGCTCGCACGCGTGGGCGACGTGATCCGGTCAACCGTGTTCATTGCTTGGATACGGCGCTATTGAGCGCGCTCATCTTCGCATCGATGTCGGCCAACTGGGTCTTGCGGTCGTCGTCGGAAAGATGCGTGTCGTTCTCGATCTTCTGCTTCTGCCGGTACAACGCGACCTGGCGGATCGGCAGCAATTGCGCATCCGACGATGCCGCGAAGCCGGCGTAACCCGTGATCGACGCCATCACCTCTTTTTCATGCGGATCGGTCTTGCCGTAGTTCAGGAAGAAGTTGCGGATCTTGTCCTTGGTGGCCTGCGGCAGATCCTTGCGCCATACCAGCGGATCAGACGGAATCAGCGGCGAGGTCCACAGCACACGCACTTGTGCGAACTTGTCCGGGTGCTGCTGCTTCAGCGTGTCGAGCATCTCGGTGTTGTTGGTCGCGACGTCGATCTTGTTGTTCACCACGGCCAGCAGGTTCGCTTCGTGGCTCGACGGCAGCACCGCCTTGAACGACGTATTGATCGCTATGTTGCGCTTGGCGAACAGGTAGTAGCCCGGGATCAGCGTGCCCGAGGTGGAGTTCGGATCGCCGAAACCGAGCGTGACGTCCTTCGTATTCTTGAACACGTCGTCGAGCGTCTTGAAGCGGCTGTTGACATTGGTGATGAGCACCGACTTATAGCCGAGGTCGCCGTTCGCATACAGGACCTTCGCGAACACTTCGCCTTGCGAACGATCCACCGCTTCGATCGCCGATGCATTGCCGAAATAGCCGACCTGTACCTTGTTAAAGCGCATGCCTTCGATGATGCCGGCGTAGTCGGTTGCGAAGAACGCTTTGACGTTCAGGCCGGTTTGCTTGTTCATGTCCGCGATCAACGGCTCCCAGCGCTGTTTGAGCACGGAGGAGGAGTCGGTCGAGATGATGCCGAGGTTGAGGTCCTCGGCGTGTGCGGTGGCGGCGCAGGCGAATGCGGCCGCACCGACAGTCAATGTGATCAATGAACGTACTGAACGTAATGAACGCAGGAATCTCATCGCTTTGAAGTCCGGTTGGGTGAGCAGAATGGGGGGCGCGCTCAGTTCGAGTGCGCCGGATTGAGGGCGAACGCATAGCGCGTCGAGGTGGGTGCCGCGCCTGGCGCCAGACCGCCGGTGTCGCCCCCGTTGGCGGCGCTATCGGTGCTATCGGCGCCGCCCTCGTTGAGCAGTTCACGGGCGTCGTCGCCATAGAGTTTCTTAAGCAGTGCCGGGCTCAGCGCGGCGGAGGGGCCGTCATAGACCACCTTGCCGCGACGCAGGGCAACGGTGCGCGGGCAAAACTGCATGGCGATATCGACCTGATGCAGCGACACCAGCACCGTCAGTTGATGCTCGACGTTCAGCGTGCGCAGCATCTCCATCACGCGGCGCGACGATTCGGGGTCGAGCGAGGCGATCGGTTCGTCGGCGAGCACGATGCGCGCGCGTTGTACCGGCGCCCGCGCCAGTGCGGCGCGTTGCTGCTGACCGCCGGAAAGATTGGCGGCGCGTTCGCGGGCGTGGTCGCCAATGCCGACTTCATTGAGCGCGGCCATCGACAACACCCGCTCCGCGACCGGAAAGCGCCCGGTGAGACGGCGCCACAAAGGCAGCCGCGCGAGCGCGCCGATCAGCACGTTGCTCTCCACTGAAAGCCGGTTCACCAGATTGAATTGCTGGAACACGAAGCCGATATCGCGGCGAATGCTGCGCACCTCTCGCACGATGCGGCCGTTCTGCTGGATCGGGCGGCCGAGAATCGCGATCTGCGAGGGCTGCGCATCCGAGGCCGTGAAGCCCGCGATGTGCCGCAGCAACGTCGACTTGCCCGAACCCGAGGCGCCGATCAATGCAACCATTTCGCCCGGCTCGACACGCAGATCGATTTCGTCCAGGGCCTTGCGGCCGTTGCTGAACGTCTTGCTCAACCGTTCAATACGGATGGCTTCCCGAATTGTTTCCATAAGTACCCCTTGATGCATTCGGCCATTGCCGGCATGTGTGGGGCTCATTCTAGGAAGCGTCTGTGACGGTTGAGTGAAGGCATCGCAACGTCTAGACGACTATATCTTCGCGTGTCTTTTTTGCGTCGCCGGAAAGGCAGGGAGATGTCATTCATTCGAATAAAAAATGACACCTGTATGACACGATTTGCAGTGGGTCGGGCCGGTTTCGCATGATCGTGTGTTGCCAGGCTATATTGCGTCATTCGGTGTGCCGTCCCCAATAACCTTGCAGTCCCTTTCGATGTCGTCATGCAGCCTTTGAGCTTTCTTCCCGACAGTTTTGCGGAGTACGAAGATCTCAAGACGATCCTTGAGCAGGGCAGCGCCAGCTTCGAGATTCGCACCGTGTGCGAGACGACGGTGCGAGGGCGGCAATTCGCCGTGCACACCGCGAGTATCGGTTCGACCGACCCGCTCGCACCGGCGATCGGTTTTTTTGGCGGGATTCACGGGCTCGAACGGATTGGCTCGCAACTCGTGCTCGACTACATGCGCGCGCTGCTCGCCCGCCTGGAATGGGACGAGCTGCTAGTGCGGCAATTACAGTCGATTCGTCTGATCTTTATGCCGATCGTCAATCCGGGCGGCATGTGGGCCGCCACGCGCGCCAATCCCAACGGCGTCGATCTGATGCGCAATGCGCCGCAGAATGCCGACGAACGCGTGCCGCTGCTCGCCGGCGGACAGCGGGTGGGCGCATGGCTGCCCTGGTATCGCGGCCGGCCGGGCGAACCTATGGAGCCGGAGGCGGCCGCGCTCCTGCGGGTGGTCGAAACCGAAATGGCCGCGCGGCCCCTGAGTATTGCGCTCGACTGCCACTCGGGTTACGGCTGGCGGGATAGCATCTGGTTTCCTTATGCGCGTACGCGCAAACTGATGCCGCATTTGCCGGAAATGTACATGCTGAAAACCATGTTCGAGCGCGCGCATCCGCATCATGGCTACGCGTTCGAGCCACAGAGTCATCAATATCTGCTGCACGGCGATCTGTGGGACTTCGCGTACGACCGCGCGCCGGCGCCGAACATCTTCCTGCCGATGACGCTTGAACTCGGTTCGTGGCTGTGGATCAAGAAGAATCCGCGTCAACTGTTTTCGCGCCAGGGCATGTTCAATCCGGTGAAGGCGCACCGCACCGCGCGCGTGCTGCGGCGTCATGCGAATCTGCTTGATTTTCTCGCGCGCGCGGCGTTCTCATCGCAACGCTGGCTGCCGCAAGGCAATCGTCGCGAGCAATTGCTGCAAAGCGCGACCGACCATTGGTCCAAACCGGCAGCCTTATGAGCACATGGATTCTGTTGCGTGGCCTGACGCGCGAAACACGCCACTGGGGCCATTTGCCCGGCTTGCTGCGCAAGGCGGCCGGCGCGGACCGCCTGCTGCTGCTCGATCTGCCGGGCAATGGCGAGTTCACCCACTTGCGCGCGCCGGCGGATGTAGAGGAGATGGTGAGCTTCGTGCGGATTGCTGCGCTGCAAACCGGAGCAACCGGCCCTTATCGCGTGCTGGCGATGTCGCTCGGCGGCATGGTGGCGACAGACTGGGCGCAACGGCATCCCGGCGAGATCGAGCGGCTCGTGCTGATCAATACCAGTATGCGGCCGTTCAGCCGCGTGCACGAGCGCTTGCGTCCATCCGCGTGGCCGGGGCTTCTGGGCGTGGCGGCTCACTGGCGCGACGCGTCACGCGCGGAAAGCGGCATCCATCGGCTCACATGCAACAACGTCGACACGCTGGGCGCGGACCTCGAGGTATGGAGCGAGATTCGCGCAAGCGCGCCGGTGAGCCGGGGCAACGCGTTACGACAACTGTGGGCGGCCGCGCGCTTCAATGCGGCGGCGACGAAACCGCGTTGTCCGCTGCTGATTCTTGCTTCGCGCGCCGACCGGCTGGTCAACCCGGTGTGTTCGGCGAAACTCGCGGCGGCGTGGGGCGCAACGCTTTGCGAGCATCCATGGGCCGGTCACGATCTGCCGCACGACGACCCGGCGTGGACCAGCGAGCAGGTTCAAGCATGGTTGAAGCAGGAGGCGAGGGAATCGAAGGCCGTGCTCTAAACAGAAGCAGGACGCATACCGGCAGCGGGTATAACCTAAGTGAGCTCGCGCATCGCTTTTCGGGCGGCAGGCGCATAATCCCCGTTCAGACGATGCATGCGAATCGAGCGATACTCGCTATTGCCGCCCGCCAGGGGAGTTGATCATGCAAGCAAAGAATGAAGAAGCCGTCACGCACCTGCTGAACGATGTCTTCGAATTTGCGCGTGGGCGCTTGCCGGAGCCGACCTTCAAAGTCGTCGAGCCTTTCCTGCGGCACTACTATGATTTCGTCGACGCCGACGATCTGCAGAGCCGCGCGATCGCCGATCTTTACGGCGCGGCGCTTGCACACTGGCAAACCGCGCAGCGTTTCGTGCCGGGCAGCGAACGGCTCCGTGTCTATAACCCGATACTCGAACAGCACGGCTGGCATTCCGATCACACGGTGATCGAAATCGTCAACGACGACATGCCGTTTCTGGTCGATTCGGTATCGATGGCGGTCAACCGCCTCGGGCTCGCGCTGCATTCGGTCGTGCATCCGGTGTTTCGCATCTGGCGCGGTGCGGATGGCAGTATTGTGCGAGTGAGTCAGGGTGCTGAAGATGCCACCGATACGCGCTCGCAGCTCGCCTCGTTCATTCACTTCGAAGTCGACCGTTGCGGCGACGCAGCGAAGCTCGACGCATTGCGTGACGAAATCGCCCGGGTGCTGCGCGACGTGCGCGCCGCGGTGGAAGACTGGCCGAAGATCGTCGAACTCGCGCGCGTCACCGTCAAAGGCATGAAAGCCGGCGAGGCGGGGCCCGAAGGTGTCGAGGCTCGCGCGTTTCTCGAATGGATGGTGGCCGATCATTTCACGTTTCTTGGCCAGCGCGACTACGAGCTGGTGCAGAACGACGGCGGCTTTGGCTTGCGTGCGATGCCCGGCTCCGGCCTCGGCATTCTGCGTGACGCGTTGCGTCCCGCGGGCGCCGCCGAAATCACGCCGTTACCGCCGGCGGCCGCCGAGATCATCTCCGGCTCGTCGCCCATTTTCCTGACCAAGGCCAACTCGCGCGCGACGGTGCATCGTCCGGGCTATCTGGATTACGTCGGCATCAAGCTGGCGGGAGCGGACGGCAAGGTAATCGGGGAGCGGCGTTTTATCGGTCTGTATACCTCGACCGCCTACCTGGTTTCGGCCTCGGAAATTCCGATTGTGCGGCGCAAATGCGCGAACATCGTGCGGCGGGCCGGTTTCCTGCCAAAGGGCCACCTGGCTAAATCGCTGGTGACGGTGCTCGAAACTTACCCGCGCGACGAACTCTTTCAGGCCGACGAAGACCAGCTCTACGACATCGCGCTGGGTGTGCTGCGTTTGCAGGAGCATCAGCGCACGCGCCTGTTCGTGCGGCGCGACCGTTTCGATCGCTTCGTATCGTGTCTGGTGTTCGTGCCGCGCGACAAGTACAACACCGATCTGCGGCAGCGCATTGCCAACCTGCTAGTCGATGCATTCAACGGCGAAAGCGTCGAATTCACACCGCTGTTATCGGAGTCGACCCTCGCGCGGATTCATTTCGTCGTGCATGCGAAGCCGGGCGGCATGCCCCATGTGGATACGCGTGAGCTCGAAGCGCGGCTCGTGCAGGTCACGCGCCGCTGGCAGGACGATCTCGCCGACGCATTGCTCGACGCATTCGGCGAAGAGCAGGGCAACCGTCTCCTGCAACACTATGCGGATTCGTTTCCTCCCGGTTATCGCGACGACTATCCGGCGCGTACCGCGGTGCGCGATATCGAGCTGATCGAGCGTGTGCAGGGCAGCGAACGACTTGCCATGAACCTGTACCGCCCGATCGAAGCCGGGCCGCGCGCGTTTCGTTTCAAGGTTTATCGTGCGGGATTGCCGATTGCGTTGTCGCGCAGCTTGCCGATGCTCGAACATCTGGGCGTGCGTGTCGACGAGGAGCGGCCTTATCTGATCGAATCGCTCGACGCCACGCCTGCGTGGATTCACGACTTCGGGCTCGAACTCGCGGACGATGCGGAGTTCGATATCGAACGGGTGAAGAATCTTTTCGAAGACGCGTTCGAACAGGTGTGGACCGGCGGAATCGAAAGCGACGACTTCAACCGCCTCGTGTTGCGCGCGCAACTGAATGCGCGCGAGGTGACGATTCTGCGTGCTTATGCCAAGTACTTGCGGCAGGTGGGTTCGACATTCAGCGACGCGTATATCGAACGCGCGGTGACCGGCAATCCGGAGATTGCCCGCATGCTGGTGGAGTTGTTCATTGCGCGCTTCGACCCGGCCCAGGGCGTGACGCGCGAGGCACGTGTCGATGGATTGTTGAAGAAGATCGACAGCGCGCTCGATCAGGTGCCGAATCTCGACGAGGACCGGATATTGCGGCAATTCCTCGGCGTCATCAAGGCCACGCAGCGCACGAACTACTATCGCTTCGACGCTCAAGGCCAGCCCAAGCCGTATCTGTCGTTCAAATTCGATCCCGCGCATGTCCCCGGTTTGCCTGAACCGAAACCGATGTTCGAAATCTGGGTGTACTCGCCGCGAGTGGAAGGCGTGCATTTGCGCGGCGGCCGTGTGGCGCGCGGCGGGCTGCGCTGGTCGGATCGGCGCGAGGACTTCCGCACGGAAGTGCTCGGCTTGATGAAGGCGCAGATGGTGAAGAATGTGGTGATCGTGCCGGTCGGCTCCAAAGGCGGCTTCGTCGTGAAGAATCCGCCGCCGCAGACGGAGCGTGATGCGTGGATGCGCGAAGGCATCGCCTGCTATCAGACATTCCTGCGCGGCCTGCTCGATTTGACCGACAACCTCGCGGGGACGACGGTGGTGCCGCCGCCCGACGTGGTGCGCCATGACCCCGACGATCCGTATCTGGTGGTCGCCGCCGACAAGGGTACCGCCACCTTCTCCGACTACGCGAACGCGATCTCCCAGGAATACGGTTTCTGGCTCGACGACGCCTTTGCGTCGGGCGGCTCCGTCGGTTATGACCACAAGAAAATGGCGATCACAGCGCGCGGCGCGTGGGAGTCGGTCAAGCGGCACTTCCGGGAAATGGGCGTCGATACGCAGGCGACGGATTTCACCGTGGTTGGCGTCGGCGATATGTCGGGCGACGTGTTCGGCAATGGCATGCTGCTGTCGCCGCATATCAAACTGGTGGCCGCATTCGATCACCGGCATATCTTTCTCGATCCGAACCCCGATCCAGCGGTAAGCCTTGCCGAACGTGGGCGCCTGTTCGGTCTGGATCGCTCGAGTTGGGCCGACTACGATCCGTCGTTGATCTCGGCGGGCGGCGGGGTGTTTCCACGCACGGCCAAGACGATTCCGTTGTCGCCAGCGGTGCAGTCGGTGCTCGGCATCAGCGCGCCGGCGCTCGCGCCCGCGGAATTGATGCGTGCGATTTTGCAGGCGCCGGTCGATCTGCTCTACAACGGCGGCATCGGCACCTACGTGAAAGCGACCCGTGAAACGCATCTGCAGGTCGGCGACCGCGCCAATGATGCGATCCGCGTCAACGGCGCCGATCTGCACTGCAAGGTGGTCGCGGAGGGCGGCAATCTCGGCCTCACGCAACTGGGGCGTATCGAGTTCGCGCAGCGCGGCGGCCGCATCAACACCGATGCGATCGACAACTCCGCCGGCGTCGACTGTTCGGACCACGAGGTCAACATCAAGATTCTGCTGGGTCTGGTCGTCTCCGACGGCGAAATGACCGAGAAGCAGCGCAATGCACTGCTCGCGGAGATGACCGACGAAGTGGGCCTGCTGGTCTTGCAGGACAACTACTACCAGACCCAGGCGCTCTCGATCGCGGGCCGCTACGGCGTCGAATTGCTCGATGCCGAAGTGCGCCTGATGCGCTACCTCGAACGCGCGGGTCGTCTCAATCGCGTGATCGAATTCTTGCCGACCGACGAAGAAGTCGCTGAACGCCTGGCCGCGAAACAAGGGCTGACCACACCCGAGCGCTCGGTGCTGCTTGCCTATAGCAAGATGTGGCTGTACGACGCGTTGCTCGACTCGTCGATGCCGGAAGACCCGCTTGTCAGCGACATGCTGATCGAGTACTTTCCGAAGCCGTTGCGGCAGCGCTTTAGCGAACCCATGCAACGTCACCCGTTGCGGCGCGAAATCCTCGCCACGCATCTGACCAATGCGCTGGTGAATCGCGTGGGCTGCGAGTTCGTGCATCGCCTGATGGAAGAGACCGATGCGAAACCTGGCGACATTGTGCGGGCCTGCATCATGGCGCGCGACGTGTTCGATCTCGACGACGTGTGGCGCAGCATCGACGCGTTGGACAACCGTGTTGCCGACGACGTGCAGGCACGCATGTTCGTCGAGGTGGCGCGGCTCGTCGAACGCTCGGCGCTGTGGTTTCTGCGGCAGTTGCAAGCGGGGGGCGTTAGCGACGGCGATGTCGCCGGCTTGCTCGCACGCTGCCGCGATGCGGCGCAGCGCCTCGCGCCGCAATGGCCCGCGCTGCTGCCGGGCGCGGATCTCGAAGCGTTGTCCGAGCGGCAACGTGTGCTCGCGGACGCCGGTGTCGACAGCGAACTGGCGGTGCGAATCGCCAGCGGCGAGATCTCGGCGGCTTTGCTCGACATCGCCGAGGTGTCGTCGACTTGCGGCCGCACGATCGAGCTCGTGGCAGGCGTCTACTTCGCGCTCGGTACGCTGCTGAACTACGGCTGGATCAGCGAGCGCGCGACCGCGCTGCCCGCACCCACGCACTGGGACATGCTGGCGCGCGCCACCGCGCTGGCGGAACTCGCCCGCCTGAAGCGCGCGCTGACCACGAGCGCGCTGGCCGACGCCGACGACGCCTCCACGCCGGAGGGTCTGGTTCAGGCATGGCGCGAGAAGCGCGCCGCGCAACTCGAGCGTTACGCGCGCCTGCTTGCCGATTTGCGGGCTACGGGCGGCGCGAGCTTGTCGATGCTGCTGGTGATCGTGCGGGAGATGGCTGCGCTCGAAAGGGCATAGCGCGACGAAGGGCGACGAAGGGCGAGCAGGAGCCGATGCGCTGAATGCGTGACGAAACCCGGCGTAAGACGACGTAGAGTGGCGCCGGGGTTGGACGCATGCCACCTGGCGTGTCCATAATACGCACTCTTGCCAACTGAAAGCGCTCTGCAAACTCACGGACCCCCGCCACGACGATGAAAGAAGAATCGCCGAAAGCCATTTTCTATGCGCTTGCCGCCAACCTCGGCATCGCCATTTGCAAGTTCGCTGCTGCCGCCTTCACCGGTTCCGGTTCGATGTTCGCCGAAGCCATTCACTCCACCGCCGATTGCGGCAACCAGTTGCTGCTGCTATTCGGCTTGCGCCAGGCGCGCAAGCCCGCGAGCCCGTTGCATCCAATGGGCGGCGGCCGCGAGATTAATTTTTACTCGCTGCTGGTGGCGTTGCTGCTGTTCTTTGTGGGCGGCGCGTTTTCGGTGTACGAGGGCGTGCATCGTCTGTTTGTGCGGGAACCTTTGCAGTACGCGTATGTGGCGCTCGTCGTACTCGGCGTCTCGGTCGTGCTCGAGGCCCTCTCGTTGTGGGGCGCGGTCAAGGAAATCCGCAAGACGCATCCCGACAAAAGCATGTGGCGCTGGTTTCGGGAAACGCGCGAGTCTGAACTGCTGGTGGTGGCCGGCGAGGACATTGCCGCGTTAGCGGGGCTTGCGATGGCCTTCGTCGCCGTGCTGCTGACCATGGTGACCGGGAATCCGGTCTATGACGCGTTGGGCTCCATCGGCGTGGGTGTGTTGCTGATGGTCATTGCGTGGCTGGTGGCGCGTGAAGTGAAGTCGATGATCGTTGGCGAATCGGCGAGCCCGGAAGTGCGCCGCGCGATCGAGGCGCATCTGCGCGCCCGCTCCGAGATTCGCAGCATCATGAACATGATCACGCTGCAATGGGGCCGCCACGTGGTGGTGGCGGTGCAGGCGGAAATGATCGACTATGCGAGCGGCCGCGCGATGGTCGATGCGATCAATGTGATCGAAGCGGACCTGCAGGCGGCGTTTCCGCAAGTGCGCTGGGTGTTTTTTGAACCGGACGTGCCGCGGGTTTGATGCGTTGTCTTGCGGGTGGAGCACGCCCGGTTCCTTAGCCGCTTATTGGAAACCGGTCACCGCATGCGGTACGTACAGTTCTTCCAGTTGACGGATTTCGTCCGCGCCCAGATTCAACGATAGTGCCGCGACCGCATCGTCCAGGTGATGCAGCCTGGTCGCACCGACGATGGGCGCGGTGATCGGCTTCTTCTGCAACACCCACGCGAGCGCCACTTGTGCCCGCGGCACCCCGCGTTCGCTGGCAATCGCGCTGACGCGTTCGACGATCCGCCGATCCGCGTCTTCGGTGTGGGCGTATAGCGTGCGACCGAATGCGTCAGTCTCGGAGCGTGCGCTTTCGGTGTTCCAGTCGCGCGTCAGACGTCCGCGTGCCAGCGGGCTCCATGGAATCACGCCGATGCCTTCGCTTTCGCACAGCGGCAGCATCTCGCGTTCCTCCTCGCGGTATAGCAGGTTCACGTAGTTCTGCATGGTCACGAAACGCGTCCAGCCATTACGTTCGGCGACGTGCAACGCCTTGGCGAACTGCCACGCATACATCGACGACGCGCCGATATAGCGTGCCTTGCCTGCTTTCACGACGTCGTGCAGTGCTTCCATGGTTTCTTCGATCGGCGTACTGTCGTCCCAGCGGTGGATCTGATACAGATCCACGTAATCCGTACCGAGACGCCGCAGGCTGTTGTCGATTTCGGCCATTATTGCCTTGCGCGACAGGCCTGCGCCGTTCGGGCCGGGATGCATGCGGCTATTCACCTTGGTGGCCAGCACGATCTCGTCGCGCTTCGCAAAGTCCTTCAGCGCGCGGCCGACGATTTCTTCGCTGGTGCCGTCCGAGTAAACGTTGGCGGTATCGAAGAAATTGATGCCATGGTCGAGTGCCTGCTTGATAAAGGGGCGTGCCGCTTCATCGTCGAGCGACCAGGGGTGGGTGCCGCGAGCGGGCACGCCATAGCTCATGCAGCCGAGACAAAGACGCGATACATCGAGGCCGGTGCGGCCGAGTTTCACATAGTCCATCGTGGTGCTCCAGGGGTGAGGCGCGCAAAGGCGGTGCGTGCAGGGAGGCCTCCATTATAGGAAGGGCAGCGTTGACGTGCTGAGAGGGCGACGGGCCGGCCAGGCGCGCGGAATATGCCGGTGTTCAACCGCGGCGCATGAAATGCCGCAACGCGTAGTGGAAAATAATTTCTTCGCATCTATACTTCTTTCGGCCTGAAGGCAGCCCCTCTCCCAATCTGCATCAAAAGAAAAAAGGAAGGACCACCGATGCTGACTCGCACACTTGGCGCATTCTGCGCAATGACACTGGCGGCTTGCGCCGCTTTCACATCCGGCGTGGCCAGCGCTGACGACAGCGCCGGTTATTCGCAAGGCGACGGCGGCTCGCACGGGCGGCCGGTCAAGGTGATGATCATTTCGATGTTCGGACCAGAGGGCCAGGTGTGGCTGGACCGGCTTGGGCCGTGGCGCGAGATTACGGTTGACGGCCTGTCGCCCGATTACCCGACGGTACATTGCAATAATCAGGACGTGTGTGTCATGACCACCGGCATGGGGCATAGCAACGCTGCCGCGTCGATCATGGCGTTGACCTTCTCGCCGCGCTTCGATTTGCGGCATACCTACTTTATGGTGGCGGGGATTGCCGGGATCGATCCGCAACAGGGCACGGTCGGGTCTGCCGCGTGGGCGAAGTACCTGGTGGATTTCGGGATTCAGTGGGAGATCGATGGGCGGGAGATTCCGCCGGGTTGGAATACCGGGTACCTTGGGATCAACACCACGAGTCCTGCGGCTAAGCCGCCACTGGACTATCGGACGGAGGTGTTTCAGTTGAATACGCAACTGGCCGATACAGCGTTTGCTTTGTCGCGGAGTGTGGTGCTATCTGACAGTGCTCAGGCGCAGGCTGCGCGTGCCAAGTATTCTTATGCGCCGGCGAACCGGCCGCCTACCGTTATTCAATGCGATACGTTGGCGGGAGACACGTGGTGGTCAGGGACGCTGCTTGGGCAGCGGGCGCGGGATTGGACGAAGATTCTGACCGATGGCAATGGGGTTTATTGCACGACGCAGCAGGAGGATAACGCGACGTATGAGGCGCTTAAGCGCGCGGCCTCTGTGCATAAGGTGGATTTGAACCGCGTTGCGGTGTTGCGGGCCGGGTCGGATTTTGATCGGCCATATGATGGGCAGACTAGTGCCGATAATCTGCTTAACTATGCTGCGCAAGGGGGCTTTACGATTGCTATTGAGAACCTGTACAGGTCGGGGAATCCGCTTGTGCAGGATATTGTTAGTCATTGGGGGGAGTGGCGGGACGGGGTGCCTAAGAGGTAGGTTTTTTGCCTGCGTGGCGCTTGTCTGTGTGCTTGTGGTTTTGGCCTTTCCTTGTTTTTTTAGTGGTTTATTAGCGTTCCCCCTGTGCGGGGGGGCACCTACTTTTCTTTGCCTGCCGCAAAGAAAAGTAGGCAAAAGAAAGCGGCTCAAACCGCCAACTCTTAAGCGGGTCCCCCGCACAGCCACGGTAGTGGTGCATCTGGAATCCGTGCCCTCGCGCATTCAGCCCCGGTGACAAGGCAGTCATACTTCCGGCGGCGCTGCGCGCGCCGACGCGCACTTCACAAAACCGATCACTGCGGTTTCCCTGGCAGACCCGTCCGCGACGCACGCAGTGCGGAGTGGGAGCGAATGAGTGCTTTGTCACTAACGTGGAATGTGCGAGAACACCGATTCCAGATGCACCACTGCCCCCTCCGAGCCAGGGGACCCACTTAAGAATTAGCGGTTTGAGCCGCTTTCTTTTGCCTACTTTTCTTTGCGGCAGGCAAAGAAAAGTAGGTGCCCCCCGCACAGGGGGAACGCTAATAGACCGATAAGAAAACAAGGAAAGGCCAAAACCACAAGCACACAGACAAGCGCCACGCAGGCAAAAAAAACCAAAAAACCTCTACCGTTGCGGCGCCCGATAAGGCATCCAAACAGCCGCATCCAAATCCCAATGATCGAGTTCAGACGGTGTCATGACATGCTCCTTTGCAAAGAATAAAAGACCAGAACCCACCGCAATAAAAAAATCCTTATGGAATCCAAATCATCGCGGTAGCGAACCAAGCTTACTGCCCATCAGCAACCCGCGTCACATCGCCACTTCTACCTTCTTGCAATGCAATCCGCGCAGCCTGCGTTTGACCAATCAAGCCTTTATTCGGGTACGAAGTACGATTCAGCGCGGGCAGCGACCCATCCCGATACGCCGCAACCAGTTCGGCCTGAACTTCAGCACGCGTTTTACCACCTGTGCTCGCAACAGCTTGCGTTTCATATGTGCCCGCATGGCCAATACCCCCACCACCAGCATTGCCTTGTGCGAACACCGGCGCGCTGGCAAGCAGCGAAATAACCAGACCTGCTAAGAGATTGCGTTGCATGATTCACTCCTGTCGATTTGTTTGCAGCACGAGCAGCGCTGCGACAGGGTGAAATGTAGACGTCGACACAGTGCGGATAAATCGCACTTTCGCGAAATGAATTGTCGCGATTCCAGAACAATCGCGGTGACATGCATGTCACCCGGTACTGCGGGGCAATCGCGGCATTAGAGCCGCGATTGGAATTCACTGTTTCAGATTCTGTACCTCGATTCTGTACCTCGGCTCGCGCGAATCAGGCAACCCACTCCGTTATCACCGGTGTATCGAGCGTCGGAGCAGATTCACGTTCTTCGAAAGTACGCTTCGTGCACATCGCGTCGAGACTGCCGCGTCCGCTCAGCAACGGGCAGCGATCGAACAGCTCGGCAATCCAGTCTACGAAAACACGGACTTTAGGCGACAGATGCCGACTGTGCGGATAGACTGCGGAAATCGGCATCGGTAAAGGCTTCAGCTCCGGCAACACTTCAACCAGCTGGCCCGAACGCAGATGCGGCAGCACCATGAAGAGCGCCGGCTGAATCAGGCCGAACCCTTCCAGCCCGCAAGTTACGTAGGCATCGGCGTCATTCACCGACACAATGCCCTTCATTTTTACTTCGATTTCTTTGCCATCAACCATGAAGGCCCAATCGATCGTGCGCCCCGTGCGGCTCGAAAAATAATTGACTGCTTTGTGATTATCGAGGTCCTCGAGCGACGCCGGCATGCCCGCGCGTTCGATGTAGTCGGGGGCCGCGCATGTCACGCCCTCGAACAAACCGATACGCCGCGCCACCAGCGACGAATCCTGTAGCGCACCCACACGTACCACGCAATCCACGCCTTCCTGCAACAGATCGACGGGCCGGTCCGTCAATCCGAGCTGCAGGTCGATGTCGGGATAGCGCGTGTGGAATTCACAGAGCGAAGGGATCACCAGCAAACGCCCGATCGATCCCGGCATGTCGATGCGCAACTTGCCGTGCGGCTTCTTGTTGCCGCTCTGGAAGCTGGCCTCGGTCTCTTCGACGTCCGCAAGAATGCGCACGCAGCGTTCGTAGTACGCAGCGCCGTCCGGCGTCAGCGACAAACGCCGCGTGGTCCGGTGCATCAGACGCGTACCGAGGAACGCTTCGAGATTCTGAATGATGGTGGTAACCGATGCGCGCGGCAGGTCGAGCGTTTCCGCCGCACGGGTAAAGCTGTTGGTGTCGACGACGCGCGTGAACACTTGCATGGCCTGAAGCCGGTCCATTGCAAACCTCCAGAAAGGGGCGGGCGCACCGAGCAGGAATCGAATCCGCAGAGCATTCGCATTCGATTGTTCAGGGACGCCGAATTGTGTTGCCGGATTATAGGCATTTATTTACGAGTCTGCCGAACCCACAATTCGCACCATTGAAGTTCTATGCGCATTGCGCGGCTCGACATGGATGCATTTAAACCGCCGTACTCTTTCGTGCCCGCCGGCAGCGGCCCGGCACAGGCAGACAGTTCGGCACTTGAGATCACTGACGTGCAGATCGAAGGGCACGCCCAGGACATTACGTTGCGTTTGTACCGGCAGACACAGAAAACCGCACTGCCAGTGCTGCTTTATTTTCACGGCGGCGGTTTTACCAAGGGCTCGATCGATCAGGCCGACTACGCCGCGCGTTATTTCGCAGAACACTTACCGGCCCTGGTCGTCTCGGTCGGTTACTCGCTGGCGCCCCAGTTTCCGTTTCCGGCGGCGCCTGAAGACGCCCATCGCGCGGCGCTGTGGGTGCAGACACGAGCGCGCGCGTTTGGTGGCAACAGCAAGAAGGTCGGCGTGGCGGGCCACGATGCCGGCGGGCAGTTGGCCAACTGCCTTGCTTTCATCGCACGCGATCGCGGTGATGTGCGCATCGTCGCGCAGGCGCTGTTCGGACCGATGCTGGATCCGAGCCTCACGCGCCTCGGCGACGAGAAGCGGCTCGGCTCGGACATCACCGCGAAGGAATGCGCGGCGTGTTATCGCGCGTATCTGCCGCAAGCGTCGCAACGCATGCATCCGTATGCCGCGCCGCTCGAGTCGTCGCGTCTCGCGGGCCTGCCGGCCACGCTGATCGCGACGGCGCAAAACGATGTGCTGCATGTGGAGGCGGAGAAATACGCGAGCAGTCTGATCGACGCCGGTGTGCTGACCCAGGTGGTCCGCTATCCCAGCATCTCGCACGCCGCGTTGGCCGACCATCCGCCCGCATTGCAGGAGGCGGTGAGATTTTTTCAGTGGCGCTTCGATGCGCGCGCCCATCGCTGAAACAGAAATAAGTAGAACTTTAATCAACGATACCGGGAGCTTCTCATGACTATCCTTCCTCTTTCCCGTCGCCGTGTGGCGATTGCCGCGCTAGCCGTCGTCGTGGTGGCCGGGCTGGGCACGTTCGGCGCGATTCGCGTCGACGCGAGCTCGCCCGCCGCGCCGACCATCGTGCCGGAGGTTGACGTTGCCACCGTGGTGCAAAAGACCATCACCGACTGGCAAAGCTATTCGGGCCGCCTCGAAGCGGTCGAAAAAGTGGATGTCCGTTCGCAAGTGCCGGGCACGATCGTGTCTGTCAACTTCAAGGACGGTGCGCTGGTGAAGAAGGGCGATACGCTGTTCGTGATCGATCCGCGTCCGTACGCCGCTGAAGTGGATCGCGCCGAAGCCCAGCTCGCGGCGGCGCAAGCGCGCACGGGCTACACGCAAAGCGATTGGGAACGCGCGCAACGCCTGATTGCCGACAACGCGATCGCCAAGCGTGATTACGACGAGAAGCAGAACGCCGCGCGCGAAGCGAGCGCCAACCTGAAGGCCGCGCAGGCCGCGGTCGAAACCGCGCGTATCAATTTCGGCTACACGAAGATCGTTGCGCCTGTGGCAGGCCGTGTGTCGCGCGCGGAAATCACGGTGGGCAATGTGGTGGCGGCGGGCGCAAGCTCGGCGCCGCTCACCACGCTGGTGTCGGTTTCGCCGATCTACGCATCGTTCGATGTCGACGAACAAACCTACCTGCAATACCTGAGCCGCGCGAAAGACGGCCGCAAGGTGCCGGTGGACCTGGGTCTGGCGGATGAAAGCGGCTACTCGCGCAGCGGCACGATCGAATCCGTCGACAACCGGCTGGACACGTCGTCCGGCACGATCCGCGTGCGCGCGCGTTTCGATAACCAGGATGGCGCATTGATCCCGGGCCTGTATGCGCGCGTGAAGGTCGGCGGCAGCGAGCCGCACCCGGCCCTGCTGATCGACGACGCCGCAGTGGGCACCGATCAGGACAAGAAGTTCGTGCTGGTGGTCGATCAGGGCAATCACGTGGTGTATCGCGAGATCTCGGTGGGCAGCATGCAAGGCAACCTGCGCGTGGTCAAGGGTGGCTTGCAGCCGACCGACCGGATCGTCGTGAATGGTATCCAGCGTGTGCGTCCGGGCGATGCGGTGCGCGCTCATATGGTGCCGATGACCGCCGATCAGGATCCGAACAGCGTACCGCTTGCGCAGACGAAAGCGAAAACCGCGGACAAGAATTCGTGAGCCTCGTGCGCCGCGCCTGGCCAGTTGTATCTACCCATTGTCTGGTCATAGCGGGCGCATGCTCCAACGTTAAGAGCTTCCCATGAACATATCCAAATTCTTCATCGATCGACCGATCTTTGCCGGCGTGCTATCGGTATTGATCCTGCTGGGGGGCATTATTTCGCTCTTCAAGCTGCCGATTTCGGAGTACCCGGAAGTCGTGCCGCCTTCAGTGGTGGTGCACGCGCAGTATCCTGGCGCGAACCCGAAGGTGATCGCCGAGGCGGTCGCCGCGCCGCTCGAAGAGCAGATCAACGGCGTCGAGAACATGCTGTACATGCAGTCGCAAGCCAATAGCGACGGCAATCTCACGCTGACGGTGACCTTCAAGCTCGGCACCAATCCGGACCTTGCGACGCAACTGGTGCAGAACCGCGTCAATCAGGCGCTGCCGCGCCTGCCGGAAGATGTGCAGCGCCTGGGCATCACGACCATCAAGAGTTCGCCCACGCTGACGATGGTGGTCCACCTGATCTCGCCGAACAATCGCTACGACATGACGTATCTGCGCAACTACGCGCTGCTCAACGTCAAGGACCGGTTGGCGCGGATTCAGGGCGTCGGCGAAGTGCAGTTGTGGGGTTCGGGCGACTACGCGATGCGCGTCTGGCTCGATCCGCAGAAGGTCGCACAGCGCGGTTTGACGGCGACCGAAGTGGTCAACGCGATCCGTGAGCAGAACATTCAGGTGGCAGCCGGTGTGATCGGCGCATCGCCTTCGGTGCCGGGCACGCAATTACAGTTGTCGGTGAACGCGCGTGGCCGTTTGAGGACTGAGGGCGAATTCGGCGACATCATCGTCAAAACCGCGCCGGATGGCGGCGTGACGTATCTGCGCGATATCGCACGTGTCGAACTGGCGGCATCGGAGTACGGCCTGCGTTCGCTGCTGGATAACAAGCCGGCGGTTGCGCTCGCGATCAATCAGGCACCGGGTGCGAACTCGCTGGCGATTTCCGATCAGGTTCGCTCGGCGATGAAAGAGCTGGCGGAAGACATGCCGGCGGGCGTCGAATACAAGATCGTCTATGACCCGACGCAGTTCGTGCGCTCGAGTATCGAGGCCGTGATCCACACGCTGCTCGAAGCGATCGCGCTGGTGGTGATCGTGGTGATCGTGTTCCTGCAAACGTGGCGTGCGTCGATCATTCCGCTGATTGCGGTGCCGGTGTCGATTGTCGGTACGTTCTCGCTGCTGCTTGCATTCGGCTTCTCGATCAATGCGTTGTCATTGTTCGGGATGGTGCTGGCCATCGGGATCGTGGTGGACGATGCGATCGTGGTGGTGGAGAACGTCGAGCGGAACATCGAAAGCGGGCTCAGTGCGCGCGATGCCACGTATAAGGCGATGCAGGAAGTGAGCGGGCCGATTATCGCTATCGCGCTGACGCTGGTTGCCGTGTTCGTGCCGCTCGCTTTCATGACCGGCCTGACGGGTCAGTTCTACAAGCAGTTCGCGATGACCATCGCGATCTCGACGGTGATCTCGGCATTCAACTCGCTGACCTTGTCGCCGGCGTTGTCCGCGATGCTGTTGCGCGGCCATGGCGCCAAGGAAGACATCCTGACACGGGTGATGAATCGCGTGCTGGGCCGCTTCTTCAAGGGCTTTAACAAGGTGTTCCATCGCGGCTCGACGGAGTATGGCCGTGGCGTGAAGGGCGTGTTGCGCCGTAAGGGCGCGATGCTCGCGGTCTACGCGATCCTGCTGGGCGCAACGGTGCTGATCTCGCGCGTCGTGCCGGGCGGTTTCGTGCCCGCGCAGGACAAGGAATACCTGATTGCCTTCGCGCAATTGCCGAACGGTGCATCGCTGGATCGCACGGAAAAGGTGATTCGCGATATGAGTGCGATCGCGCTGAAACAGCCGGGCGTGGAAAGCGCAGTGGCTTTCCCCGGTTTGTCGGTGAACGGCTTCACCAATAGTTCGAGCGCGGGCATCGTGTTCGTCACGCTGAAGCCTTTCAAGGAGCGTGGCAGCAAGAAGCTCTCGGCCGGTGCGATTGCCGGCGCGTTGAATCAGCAGTACGGCGCGATCAAGGATTCGTTCGTGGCGGTGTTCCCGCCGCCTCCGGTGCTGGGTCTCGGCACGCTCGGCGGCTTCAAGATGCAGTTGGAGGACCATGGCGCGGTGGGCTACGCGGAGCTGAACAAGGCAGCGGAAGCATTCGTGAAGCGGGCGGCGCAAACGCCTGAACTCGGACCGACCTTCTCCAGCTATCAGATCAACGTGCCGCAGTTGAACGTCGACCTGGATCGTGTGAAGGCCAAGCAGCTCGGTGTGCCGGTCACGGACGTGTTCAACACGATGCAGATCTATCTGGGTTCGCTGTATGTGAACGACTTCAACCGTTTCGGCCGCGTGTATCAGGTGCGGGTGCAGGCCGATGCGCCGTTCCGTCAACGTGCCGACGACATCCTGCAACTGAAGACGCGCAATGCTGCCGGTGACATGGTGCCGCTGTCGTCACTGGTGACGGTGACGCCGACGTATGGTCCGGAAATGGTGGTGCGTTACAACGGCTATACGGCTGCCGACATCAACGGTGGTCCGGCGCCGGGCTTCTCGTCAGGCCAGGCGCAAGCCGCGGCCGAACGCGTGGCGGCTGAAACCTTGCCGCACGGTGTGAAGCTGGAATGGACCGACCTGACGTATCAGCAGATCATCGCCGGCAATGCGGGTCTGTGGGTGTTCCCGATCAGCGTGCTGCTCGTGTTCCTCGTGCTGGCCGCCTTGTATGAAAGCCTGACGCTGCCGCTCGCGGTGATCCTGATCGTGCCGATGAGCGTGCTGTCCGCGCTGACCGGTGTGTGGCTCACGGGTGGCGACAACAACATCTTCACGCAGATTGGCTTGATGGTGCTGGTGGGGCTGTCGGCGAAGAACGCGATCCTGATCGTCGAGTTCGCCCGGGAGCTGGAGCATGACGGGCGTACGCCGCTGGCGGCGGCGATCGAGGCGAGCCGCATGCGTCTTCGTCCGATTCTGATGACGTCGATCGCTTTCATCATGGGTGTGGTGCCGCTGGTGCTTTCGAGCGGAGCGGGTTCGGAGATGCGTCACGCGATGGGTATCGCGGTGTTCTTCGGCATGCTCGGCGTGACGCTGTTCGGCCTGATGCTGACCCCTGTGTTCTATGTGGTGCTGCGTACGTTGGCGGGCGGGACGATTCACGTCGCGCAGAAAGACGCACCGCATCTTGGGGCGCCGGCGACGGAAGCCTGAGGAGAAAACAAAAATGAATCGTTTTGAATCTTTGAGCGGGTGGGGCCGGGCGGCGACTAGCGGTTTGCTGGTGGCGTTGCTCGCAGCCTGCTCCGTGGAGCCCACGTATAAGCGGCCGCAGGTGGATACGCCGGTTGCCTTCAAGGAAGCGCCTGCTGCGGCTTCGGGTGCGTCCGCTGCATCGGCTACGTCCGCCGCATCGCCGCAGGAGGCGGGTACCTGGAAACAGGCCCAGCCCGCCGACGATGCGCATCGCGGCGAATGGTGGACGATTTTCGGCGACCCGCAACTCAACGCGCTGGAAGAGCAGGCGGCTGCCGCGAATCAGGACCTGAAGGCGGCTGCGGCACGCGTGCAGCAGGCGCGTGCAGTGACCCGGGCGGCCAAGTCGGACTGGTTCCCGAAGCTGGACGCGGGTTTTGGCCCGACGCGTGAACGGGCATCGGCCGCCTCGCAATTCCAGCCGGATAGCGCCGGTGGTACGAACGGCACGATCTGGCGCGCCCAGGTGGGGGCGTCGTATGAGACCGATCTGTTCGGGCGGGTCGGTTCGAACGTGAATGCGTCGCGGGCGGACGAGCAGCAAAGTGAAGCGCTGTTCCGCTCGGTCCAGTTGTCATTGCAAGCGGACGTGGCGCAGAACTACTTCCAGTTGCGTGAGCTCGACACGGATCAGGATCTGTACCGCCGCACCGTGGCGTTGCGCGAGGACACGCTGAAGCTGGTCGAGCGCCGCTTCAAGGAAGGCGATATCGGCGAGCTGGATGTTTCGCGCTCCCGTAACGAGCTGGCGAGTGCGCGTGCCGACGCGGTGGGTGTGGCGCGTCAGCGCGCGGCCTCGGAGCACAGTCTGGCGATTCTGCTCGGCAAGCCGCCGGCGGATTTCTCGTTCGCGGAAGCGCCGCTCGCGCCGGTGACGGTGCGCGTGCCGCCAGGTTTGCCGTCGGCGCTGCTTGAACGTCGGCCGGACATTTCGGCGGCGGAGCGGGCGATGATGGCGGCGAATGCGCGGGTCGGTCTGGCGAAGTCGGCGTTTTTCCCGAAGCTCGATATCACGGGCGGGGCTGGTTTTGAATCGGCGACGCTGGGCGATCTGTTCATGTGGTCGAGCCGCGCGTTTATTCTCGGGCCGTTCGCCGGTACCGCGCTGACGCTGCCGCTGTTCGACGGCGGCCGCCGTAAGGCAAACCTCGCGCAGGCGCGCTCAAAGTACGACGAGGATGTGGCGCAGTATCGTCAACAGGTGCTGGTGGCGTTCCGTGAGGTCGAGGACAATCTGGCCGATCTGCGTTTGCTGGACGATCAGATGCGCGAGCAGAACGATGCGGTCGTGGCTTCGCAGCGTGCGGCGCATCTGTCGCGCACGCAGTACACGGAAGGCGCGGTCAGCTATCTGGATGTGATCGACGGCGAGCGGCAAGTGCTGCTTTCGCAGTTGCAGGCGAGCCATCTGTCGGGCACGCAGGCGGTGTCGACCGTGAATCTGATTCGCGCGCTCGGCGGCGGCTGGGGCGATGTGAAGCCGGCGGGCCCGGCAGGCGATACGGCGGTTGGGGCGATTGCGCCGGCGTCGGGCGCGATTGCTGCCTCGGCCTCTGCCTCTACCTCGGCCTCTGCTTCTGTAGCGGTGGATCAGGTGGCGAAGCGCTAGGATCTGCTTGCAGTTTGTTGGCCGATGAAGAACGCCGGGTTGCGCGAGCTAAAGCGCGGCCCGGCGTTTTTTGTCGCCGGTTGCCGGCATCGGAGAAGAACCTTTATCGACGGCGTCGGCCCAACCGCACCAGATCGAGCGTCTGTTGTCCGGTCGAGATGTCTTCAGCAAGTTTAAAAGCAGGGCG
The DNA here is from genome assembly GCF_046026025.1 of Paraburkholderia fungorum. GTDB lineage: Bacteria > Pseudomonadota > Gammaproteobacteria > Burkholderiales > Burkholderiaceae > Paraburkholderia > Paraburkholderia fungorum_E. The sequence goes on from NZ_JAQQFL010000012.1 coordinate 68,476, forward strand.
CTGAATCTCGATCTCCGGTTCGGTGAGACCGCATGACATCGCAAACAATGCGCGCCACGACGTATGCACAACATCGGCCATTGCGCGCAAGGTGTTCCACGCTTCCTCCATCTCGTACGAAAATGCTGGCGCGTCGACGATCAGGCTCTCAGGCGTTGCAATGCGATCTCCCTGGCGGTTCAATGCCATGGCCTGATCTTCTCGCCGGCGTGGTATCGCCACGATGTCATAGGCGGGCGACAATGCCCAGGAGCCTGAGCGGTAAAGCAGCCCATGATTGCGTGGATGATCGTCATAGTTGCCGACCAGCGCATTGAACACCATACGCCGCCACAGTTCACGTTGCTGGTCGACGTAGCTTTGATTCCGATCTGCGCACCAACGCCGCAACTCATGCGAGAACTTCACGTACGAACGATCTGGGTCTTCCCGCGTCGAATCGCTACGCAGTCGCAGCACCGTTGCGGCGCTCGCGAACAACGAGCGTTGCACGCCTTCTGCTACCACGTCGCGGTCGAATCGTTTGACCAGTACGACCTCGTGCTGGCCCATCCTGCTGTAGTGCACCTGGGCCGCGTCAATGTCACACTGCGCGGCCAGCGTCATTGCTACGAATTCACGGGCTGGGAGAAATGGCGCGGCCCCGCGTTCCTGCAGCTTGGCAATCCACCATTGTGTAGCGCTGCCGCTTTGCCGCGTGATGGTCAGTTTGGGTTTTTCGCCGCCGAGACTGGTACCGTCGTCTATTCCCGATAGTTGCTCAACAACGCGACGTACCGAGAATCCCGGTTCGACATCGGCGAGTTGCAGTTTCAGTTCGTTTTCGGATGGCGGCCGATACGCGATCTTTCGATCGATCATGTCGGGCGAACAGACTTCGATTGCCCCGACACCATCTCCGACCGCCAGATCCATTCGGTCGATTTCGTCGAGATCCTGCCGGGCGTGTTTCGCAAGGAGCAAATCCAGGCCAAATCCCTCGGGCGCCGCATCGCGCAGTACGCCGAAAAGACCGTTCATTAGTGTGGTCGTTGCAGGTTTCGTCGACCGCGAGAATGGCAGGTTGCTGGGATCGATAGGCAGGGCGCCGGCGCGCGCCCTATATTCCGGGAGATAGGCGAATTGACCGATCCCCGGCGACCATTCGAAGGTGCCGCAGACGATTGGGTCGACTTCGCCGGGCGGCCATATCCACACCGGTCGCGTTTTTTCAGCCATTAGATCCCCGCACGCGTTTTGGCAAGCGCTTGAGCGCTTCTCTCTGGATCACGGGATCGTCTTCGGGGCGTGTGGCCTGGCGCAGCACGTCCAGAGAATCCAGCAACCACAGTGCCATGACGACCTGCCCGAATGCAACGGACGGCCGGCCCTTCTCGAGATTGACTACGGTGTTCACGCTGACGCCCATCTTCGCGGCGAGGTCCGCCTGAGTCCACGATCGGGCTCGGCGCGCGAGCGCGATCTTGTATCCCAAGGCGGTGATGACTTCCTCGGCTTCGAACGGCAGCATGTCGAGTAGCTGGATTTTTTTCACAATTAAATCAAATTTAAACGCCTAAATTTTGATTTTATACATATTTTTGTGGTTTTCAAGTGCAGATGGCGATCGTGTCGTCCCCAAATCATTTTTCCCGCTTTCCTTCCCAACATCCGTTCGTAGACCGCCGGTTTCCCGCCGTCTATCATGATTCGCACCTCATCTGGAGAGAGGCGATGACCTGTCCGACCTGCTGTCCGCGCTGATCCGCTCGCGCGTTCTTTTGCTGCCGCGCGCCGGTTAAACCGCGCGTTGCAGATTTCCGTTTTCCGTCGTTCGACCGACTCCGGCGCGTCTACCAGCATGCCGTGGGATCGGCTCGCCTCGAAACATGCCGCGCCCCAATTCTAAAGAGCTCACCATGCGCATTTCTCTCTCTGCAGTGCAGCGTTTTTTTCATGCTCCGGCGCTGACGCTGATCGGCGCATTCGGCGTCGCGCTGGCTTTGTCGGCCGCACCGGCAGCCGCGGCCGACACGCCTACCTTGAAAATCGGCACCGCCACCAGCCCGCAGATCGAAGCGCTCAAAGTGGCCGCGCGCGAAGCGAAGGAACAAGGGCTCGATGTGAAGATCATCGAGTTTACCGACTGGAATACCCCGAACGCGGCACTCGCCAACAAGGATATCGACGTCAACTATTTCCAGCACATCCCGTTTCTCGAGAACGCAAAGAAGCAGGGCGGTTATAACTTCGTCGCGATCGCGCCGGGCACGATCATGAAGATCGGTCTCTACTCGAAGAAGATCAAACGCTTCGATCAACTGAAGGACGGCGCCACCGTCGCCATTGCGAACGATCCGGTCAACGGCGGCCGTGGTCTGTTGTTGCTGCAACGCGCCGGTCTGATCAAACTGACGCCGGGCATCGACTATCGCGCCACGACGCTCGACATCGTCGACAACCCGAAGCATCTGAAAATCGTCCAGCTCGAAGCATCGCAGTTGGCCCGCTCGCTCGACGACGTCGATCTCGCCCAAGGCTACCCGAGCTTCATCAAGCTCGCAGGCACCACCGATCCGAACAGCGCATTGCTGTTCGATGGCCTCGAAAACAAGAACTACGCGATTCAGTGGGTCGTGCGTCCGGAAAGCGTAAACGATCCGCGTATCCGCAAGTTCATCGCGATCTATCAGCATTCGCCCGCCGTGCGCGCCGCGCTCGATAAAGCCTTCGGCAATCTGTACGCGGTCGCCTGGTAAGTTACATAACCAAGTTACATAACCTGGTTACGCAACTCGGTGACGCACCTCAGCCACGCGGCTAGCGTTGTATAGAGCAAGGAGCCACACGATGGCGAAAAAAAAGATCCTGCTGAACGCGTTCAATATGAACGCGGTCGGCCATATCAATCATGGTTTGTGGACGCATCCGCGTGACCGTTCCGCCCATTACACCGACCTCGATTACTGGACGAGTCTTGCGCAAACGCTCGAACGCGGCAAGTTCGACGGGATCTTTCTCGCGGATATCGTCGGCGTATACGACGTTTATCAAGGTGGTCCGGACACCCCGCTGCGCGAATCGGTGCAGATTCCGATCAACGATCCCTCGCTGATCGTGCCGGCCATGGCGCATGTGACGAAGCATATCGGCTTCGGCGTCACGTCGAATCTGACGTATGAGCCACCGTATCTGTTCGCGCGACGCATGTCGACGCTGGATCATCTGACCAAAGGCCGGGTGGGCTGGAACATCGTCACTGGCTATCTGGACAGTGCGGCGCGCGGCATGGGTCTCGCGCAACAGATCAGTCACGATGACCGCTACGATCGCGCGGACGATTACATGGACGTGGTCTACAAGCTATGGGAGCAAAGCTGGGAAGACGACGCGGTGGTGCGCGATCGCGCGGCGCGCATCTTCTCGCATCCCGGCAAGGTGCATCGTGTGAAACACGACGGTCCGTACTATTCGATCGACGCCATTCATCTGAGCGAGCCGTCGCCGCAACGCACGCCGGTTCTGTATCAGGCGGGTTCGTCGAGCCGGGGCGTCGATTTCGCGGCGCGTCACGCGGAATGCGTGTTTGTCGGTGGGCAGAACAAGCAGCTTACGCGCTCCATTGTCGACGACATCCGCGCCCGCGCGGTGAGCTTCGGCCGCGCGCCTGACGATATCAAGATCTTTGCCGGCATTACCGTTGTAGTCGGTGAAACAGAACGCGCCGCGCAGGAGAAATTCGAAGAGTACCGGCGCTACGCGAGCGCCGAGGGCGGCATCGCGCATTTCTCCAGTTCGACCGGCATCGACTTCTCGCAATACGCGCTGGATGACCCGATTTCGTATGTGAAGACCGAGTCGATGCAATCGGCCGTCGAGGCGATTTCGAAGAAGAGCGTGAACGGCGTGTGGACCAAACGCAAGGTGCTCGAACAGATGACGCTCGGCGGCCGCGCGAAACCCGTGGTCGGTTCGCCGCAACAGATCGCGGACGAGTTGATCTCGTGGATAGAAGAGGCCGGCGTGGACGGATTCAATCTGACACGTACGGTCATGCCCGAATCGTTTGAAGACTTCGTCGATCTGGTGGTGCCGGAATTGCAGAATCGCGGCGTCTATAAGGAAGACTACGACCCGGCGCCGACGCTGCGTGAAAAGCTATTCGGTGGCGGCCGCGCGCGACTGCCTGAGGTCCACGCTGGCGCGCAGCATCGGCTCAATGCGCAGATTGCGCAAGCCGGCGCGCGATCCACCGTGGAAGCATGAGAGGAACGAAGCCATGGCTAATCTATTCGACGTGCCGCAGTTTATTGAAGACGCGCCGTCCCTCGGCTTGAATCGTGCTGCGCCCGATATCGCCCAGGAAGCTGTCGTTTTCGACGACGTGGGCAAGGTCTTCGCCAACACGCGCGGTGTGTCGACCGCGGCGCTTGCGAATGTCACGCTGAAGGTGGCGCGAGGCGAGGTGTTCGGCATCATCGGTCGCAGCGGCGCAGGAAAATCAACGCTGCTGCGGCTCGTCAACGGTCTGGAAAAACCGACTTCCGGCGCTGTTCGCGTGAGTGGCGTGAGCGTCGGCGAACTCGACGAACGCGGACTGGTCACATTGCGTCGCCGGATCGGCATGGTGTTCCAGCATTTCAATCTGCTCTCCGCGAAAACGGTGCGCGAGAACATTGCGTTGCCGCTCAAAATCGCCGGCACGCCGAAAGCGGCAATCGACAAAAAGGTCGATGCCTTGCTCGAACTAGTGGGCCTGTCGACCAAACGCGATGCTTACCCGGCGAGTTTGTCCGGCGGGCAGAAGCAGCGCGTCGGAATTGCGCGCGCACTTGTGACCGACCCGGATATTTTGCTTTGCGATGAAGCAACGTCGGCACTCGATCCTGAAACGACGCAAGCCATTCTCGCGTTGCTGCGCGATATCAATCAACGGCTCAACCTGACCATTGTGCTGATCACCCACGAAATGCAGGTGATTCGTGAGGTCTGCGATACGGTGGCGGTGATCGAGCGCGGCGAAGTGGTGGAGACCGGTCCGGTGTGGCGCGTGTTCGGCGAGCCACGGCATGACGCCACGCGTGCGTTGCTGCGTACCCTGGTGCACGATCTGCCAGCGGATCTGGCCACACGGGTCAAACCGGTGCATGAGATCGCGCAGGCGGATGCGCGGATTCTGCTCGACGTGCGCTTCACCGGCAGCGATGCGAACGAGCCCGATCTGGGCGGGTTGACGTCGGCCTTGAGCGTGGAAGGCGGGCGCGTGAGTTTCGTGCATGGCGGCATTGACCGGATTCAGGGGCATGCGCAAGGACGTCTGGTGGTGTCGGCGGAAGTGCGCGCGAATGCCGGCGACACGGTGCAAAAGCAGATCGCGACCTTGCTCGAACGTGCACGCCGCTATGCCAATCATGTCGAGGTGCTCGGCTATGTCTGATCTCTGGCTCTCGGAACTTGCCGATGCCATTCGCGACACCATTGTCATGGTCGGCGTGTCGGCCTTCGTCGCGGCGTTGATCGGCATTCCGCTCGCGCTGGTGCTGGTCACCACCACACGAGGCGGCATCTTCGAAAAGCGTGTGGTGAACAGCACGCTCGGCGCGCTCGTCAATGCGTTTCGCTCCACGCCGTTTATCATTCTGCTGGTTGCGCTGCTGCCGCTCACGCGTTTGCTGATCGGCACGACGATCGGCGTATGGGCCGCGATTGTGCCGCTCAGTATCGCAGCGATTCCTTTTTTTGCACGCGTGGCCGAAGTGAGCTTGCGCGAAGTGGACCGCGGGTTGATCGAAGCCGCGCAGGCAATGGGTGCGCAGCGCCGGCATATCATCTGGCATGTGCTGCTGCCGGAAGCGCTGCCGGGCATACTCGGCGGTTTTACGATCACGGTGGTCGCCATGATCGGTTCGTCGGCGATGGCGGGCGCGGTGGGCGCCGGCGGCCTGGGCGATCTGGCGATTCGCTACGGCTATCAGCGTTTCGATACGACCGTGATGGTGACGGTGATCGTCTTGCTGATCGTGATTGTGACGGCGGTGCAGTTTGTCGGCGACCGCTTTGTGCGACGGCTCGCGCAGCGCGCATGATGGCCGCCTTTCGAGCGCTATTTACGTGACGAATAGGCGTATACGTCCCGCGTTTTCAGCGCTGACGTCGCTGTTTGTCATGTTATGTGCCATGCTGGGTGCAGCGAGACTGCCGCTCACCTGGTCGAATGCAGACCGGCCGCGCTGATAAGCCGCGTGCCGCTCGCCCAACCTTTTCACGTGGACATTGCATGAACGAACCTCGTCATCCCGAGGCGCTGCACACGCTGCCAACCGACGCAGCGCCCGTGGTGCGCGATCTCGCCGGTTTGCTCGACGCGTTGCGTGCCAGCGCGGCTCAGCGCGATCGCGACGGTGGCCACGCCGCGCGGGAAAAACAATGGATCGCCGACGCGGGTCTGCTCACGCTCGCCGTGCCGCGTGAGTTTGGCGGTCCCGGCGCGCGTTGGCCTGAGATCTACGAGACGATCCGTCAGATCGCGCGAGTCGACAGTGCGCTCGCGCATCTGCTGGGCTTCACGTGCCTGCAGGTGGTCAGCGTCAATGTCTGGGGCAACGCGCAACAGCGGGCCCGCTATCTGGGCGGCACGGTGGAAGGGCGCTGGTGGTGGGGCAATGCCGTCAATCCGCTCGACACGCGACTCGTTGCGCGTGCAACCCGTGGCGGCGGCTATCGTCTCGATGGGCAGAAAGGATTTTGCTCGGGCACGCGCGGCTCGCACATGATGACGGTTTCCGCGCTCGAACCGGCCACCGGCAAAGCGGTGTTCGCCGTGGTCCCGACCACGCGCGAAGGCATTACCGTTCACGAAGACTGGAACCCGATCGGCCAGCGGCAAACCGATAGCGGCAGCGTCTCCTTTGCGCAGGTTCTGGTCGAGCCGCATGAGGTGCTGGAGCGGGCCGACACGCCCTATGCGAGTCTGCGTACGTTGATCTCGCAACAGGTGCTGACCAATCTGTTCGTCGGCATCGCGCAGGGTGCGCTCGAAGAGGCGCGCGCGTATGTCACGCAATACGGCAAGCCGTGGATCTCTTCCGGCGTCGAGAAAGCCACTGACGATCCCTACCTGATCCAGCGTTTCGGTGAGATGCGTCTGCAGGCGGTGAGCGCGGAGGCGCTGGCAACACGTGCCGCCTATGCGCTCGAAGACGCATGGCAACGGGGTGCGGCTTTGGACGCCGAAACGCGCGCACACGTGGCGCTTGCCACCTCGGAGGCGAAAATCGTCGCCCACCGTTCCGCGCTCGACGTCAGCGAGAAACTGTTCGACGCCTGTGGCGCGCGTGCCACGCATGCACCGCTCGCACTCGACCGGTTCTGGCGCAATGCTCGCGTGCATACGCTGCATGACCCGCTCGACTATCGTCTGCGCGACGTCGGCCGCTATGCACTCAGCGGGACACTGCCGGAGGTTTCTTTGTACACTTGAGGCGGCTCGCGGCGGCTTCTATGAGGCGCCGCGCTTTATCCCCTTCAAGAGAGCAGCGGATTGCAGTTCAAATTACCGACCACCGCAACGGCGCCGTTTTGTCCATCCGAGGTGCAAGGCACCGTCGCCGTCTCGCAAGGCGCGCCGTTCTGGAAAAAAATCCTGCAGTTCGCCGGGCCTGGTCTGCTGATTTCGATCGGCTACATGGACCCCGGCAATTGGGCCACCGATATCGAAGCGGGTTCGCGCTACGGCTACAGCCTGCTGTTCGTCGTCCTGCTGTCGAGTCTCGCGGCGATGGCGCTGCAATGCCTGAGCATGCGTCTGGGCATCGCCACCGGGCGGGACCTCGCGGAATTGTCGAGACTGCGATATTCGCCGGGTGCCGCGCGCTTTCAGTGGCTGCTCGCCGAACTCTCGATCGTGGCCTGCGATCTGGCCGAAGTGCTCGGCGGCGCGCTGGCCTTCCATCTGCTCTTCAAATGCTCGCTGACCACGGGCGTGTTACTGACTGCGTTCGACACGCTGATCGTGCTTGGCCTGAAGGGCAAGAATTTCCGCGATCTCGAAGCGATCATGCTCGGCTTGATCGCGACAATTGGGGTTGGCTACATCATCGAACTGGCGCTGGTGAAGCCGCATTGGCCGTCGGTCACGCAAGGACTGATTCCTTCATGGCAGGCGCTCAGCAGCCGTGAGCCGATGTATCTGGCGATCGGCATTCTCGGGGCGACCGTGATGCCGCACAACCTCTACCTGCATTCGTCGATCGTGCAGACGCGCGCCGTCAAGCGTGATCCGGCCAGTATCCGGTCGGCGATCGGCATGTCACGCATCGATACGATCGTCTCGCTGGTGATCGCGTTGCTGATCAATATGGCGATCCTGATCCTCGCGGCCGCCGCGTTCCATGCCACTGGCCACAATCAGGTCACCGAAATCGAAGATGCGTACAAGCTGCTGACGCCGATCGTCGGCACCGGTTTCGCAGCGGTGCTGTTCGCGATCACGTTGCTGGCGTCGGGGCAAAGTTCGACTTTCACGGGCACGGTGGCAGGGCAGGTCATCATGGAAGGTTTCCTGAAGCTGAAAATTCCGTGCTGGCAACGGCGCTTCATCACGCGGGCACTCGCCCTGATTCCGGCGCTGATCGGCGTGCAGATGATGGGCAACGGCGCCGTCGGCAAACTGCTGGTCGCAAGCCAGGTTGTGTTGAGCCTGCAATTGCCGTTCGCGCTTTATCCGCTCATCCGCATGACCAACGATCGTTCGCTGATGGGCGAATTCGCCAACACACTGCCGACGCGGCTGCTCGCCTGGTCGCTGTTCCTGGTGATCAGTGCGGCGAACCTGTGGCTGGTGGTGCAGACGGTGGGGCTGGTGAATTGATGCGATAACCCGGGCGGTGGCAGAGTCGCGCCGGGTCGCGAGCGTTCGGTGCCGGGCGGCCGCCCGATAAAAAAAGTCCGCGCGATGGCGGACCTTTTTCCTGGGTGCTTCGGCTCGAATCAGGCTGGACCGGCCCTCTTCGAATCAACCCGATTCAGGCGGCTTGCGCAATCTGCGCTGCTTCGAGCGCTTCCTGGCGAGCGGCGGCGGCCTTCTTGGTCTTGCCGGCGCGCGACGGTGGCTGGCAGGCGCCACACACCACGTTGTGTTGCAGATCGTGCTTGTGGGCGACGAACTTGCCGGTGCAACGGCAGCATTTGGTCAACTGCAGGATGTCGGCGTCGAAGAAACGCACCAGCGTCCACGCACGCGTCAGATCCAGCACCGGCTCGCTTTCGCTGTGCTGACAATGTTCCAGATACAGTCGATATCCTTTGGTCAGCGCATCCAGATGCGAGCAACGCGCTTCGTTCTTCAGGAACAGGTACGTGTTGTAGAACAGCGACGCGTGGATGTTCGCCAGCCACGTCATGTACCAGTCCGCCGAAAACGGCAGCATGCCCTTGGGCGGCGATACGCCTTTGACCTCGCGGTACAGGCGGATCATGCGGTCGCGCGAAAGCGTCAACTCGCTTTCGAGCACCTGCATGCGCGCGCCGAGTTCGATCAGCGCGATGGCGCGGAATACTTCTTGCGCGTCTTCCGTCAGGCTACGCTTGAGCATCGCGGTCACCTCGATTAAGCAAACTGCTCAGCAGGCTGGCCTGCAAGCAGGATCGCCGCGTGAGTCGGTGCAACTGCTGCATGCTTCGTCGTTTGCGTCAACGCCGACAACATCGAGTGGTCGTTGAAGCGGAAGAAGCATAAAAGCTGATCGGAAGCGGCCAGCTTGACGATCTGCGCGAGCGACAGCCCGGCAAGCAAATCAGCCAGTTCCGACGACAGTCCCAGCCGGAACATGCCGACCGGTTTGTCCTCACGCAACATACGTTGCGCGAGCATGATGTAAGACAAGTTGATCTCGCGGATTGAATCCAGCGTCTCGCTGCTACGGTCCATTTTCTGTGTTTCCGAAGCCCCGAATTACTATGTCGGCATTTTCTGCCGTTATGTCTTTTGTGCCTCACCGGAAACGTTGTCCTCCGGCTACATGTCACCACCTGATACAGACAGCGACCATTTGATACATCACGTTACATTTCGTAACAGCTTGGGACGAATTGTATGAAGGGCAAAACAAGAAATCAATCCCCTGTCGGAAAAATATCTCAAAAAAATGCATCAAATTTCGGTAACTCTTTCACGGCGCTGTAATAGAGGATGCTTAACAGATTTTTTGCCGTCTGTGAATTTTGTCTGATCCATGGAAACCCTTGTGTGGTGGGCACCAGGCTTATTAGTCTGAGCAATGGTGCACATCCGGTCGGGAACCGGAAAATCAGGACTGAATCAGAAAGGAAGTAGAAAGCGAGATCAATTAAAAGTAATAAATACCGCTCATTGACGTCGCAGTGGGGACAAATCAGAGGTGTAACAGGTTGGTGCGGCCCCAGTTACAAACGAGGCCGCATTTGTAACTTCTAGCAACCGTTTGCGCGAATCCGCTCGACCCCGAGGCCGAACGCCGGGCGCAGACGGGTGCCGGGTACGTTGCCGGCGAAGGCGGCGACCCGCCACAGCCAGCCATGCAAGCTGCCAGACACGATGCCGCTGAAGTAGGCGCCAATGTTACAACCGTAGGCCAGACGGGCTCCGTAGCCGAGCATCAGGCCGCCCACCACCGCCGCGATCAACGAGCGGGCCGGCACTTTCCAGACGGGTGCGTAACGGCCGGCGAGCGCTGCGCCTGGCGGTTTCGGATTGATGTCGAAGCGGCGGGGCACGCGCGGAAGCGAAGTGGAGAGATCGGACATGATGTTGGGTTGACGAGCGGCAGATGATTGCTGCTTGAAGCGTGGCCGCATGAAGCCTGGTTACATGCAGCGCGCCATCAGATCGGCATCGTGAAACACGCCGTTGACGCTCAGCGCGTCTATCTCGCAGCCATATTTGCGAAAGCCCAGCGACTCATAGAGTTTGCGTGCCGCCTCATTCCGGCTGTTCACCAGCAACTGTATTTGCCTTAGGCCTTCTACTTGCGCCGCTCGCGCCAGCAACTCATTGAGCAACGCGCGCCCGACGCCGCGGCCCGCGGCTTCCGGCGCGACATACATGCCGATGACAGAGGCCTTGTGCCGCTCCTTGTCGCGCTGGCTGCGCAGCAATCCGACCACGCCGATCAACGGTGTGTTGGTAGATGTCGCGTTGGCCGATGCATAAGCACCCAGCAAAAAATCACCTTCGGTCGCGCGCGCGCCTTGCAGCATCGCGTCATGTTGCGGGGCGCCCTTGGCCAACGCTTCTTCATAGCTCTGGCCGAACGACTCTGGATGGGCCTTCAGGCCGCGCAGGCGAAGCTGGAAATAGGCGTCGCGGTCGGACGGCCCGAGTTGGCGGATCAGCAGGGCGTTGTTGATCAAATGCGTCTCTCCACGTGATTTGAATGGCCTTGTAAGCAACAACACAGCGTTCGAAGATGCGCAGGCGTTCGTGTCCGACTATGGCTTCCCGGCTTCAGCCTATTTCCCCTCGGTGCGTTGCTTCTCGGCAAACTCGAGCAACGCCGCTGCGGTTTGCCGGTCGGCGGGAAAGAACGCCTCAATGGCGAGTTCCGAGAGAGTTACATCTACCGGTGTGCCGAACACCGTGGTCGTGCTGAAGAACGACAGCTCGCCGATCGGCGTGCGCAGTCGCAGCGGCACGGCGACCTGATGACTCGCGGCATCGTCGTGGTCCGCCACTCCCGCGCCGGGCGGAGCGGGATAGGCGGCCAGCTCGTCACGCAGTGCGCTCAGCGTCTCGTCACCACTTACGTCGATTTGCCGCTGGAGTCGGGACAGCGCATGCGCACGCCAGGCATGCCAGTTGATGATCGACGCTGCGATGCCTTCCGGATGCAAGCTCAGTCGCATCGCATTGACCGGCGGTTTCAGCAGTTCCGGGCTCGCGCCTGCAAGCAGCGGCGCGAGCGCATTGTTTGCGGCCACGATGGTCCAGTGACGGTCGATCGCGAGTGCCGGATACGGCTCGTGACCTTTGAGCACCAACTCGACTGCCTCGCGCGCAGCGGCCAGTTGCGGGTCCGTTAGCGGACGTTCGCGGAACAGCGGCGCATAACCCGCCGCGATCAGCAGCGCATTGCGCGCACGAAGCGGCACGTCGAGCCGTTCGGCGAGGTGCATGACCATTTCCCGGCTGGGCACCGCCCGGCCTGACTCGACGAAGCTCAGATGCCGCGTTGAAATTTCAGCTTCAGCGGCGAGCAGCAACTGGCTCATTCTTCGCCGTTGCCGCCATTCGCGTAGCAGATCGCCGATCGTGCGGCTTGCCGTCGGACTGTTCGACGGGATGGTTTGCGCAAGAGAGAGTGTGTTCATGCTACCGATGATAGCCAAAGCTCGTTAGCGATCCATTACCCGACAGGTAATGGAATACCGCGGAATGCCGGAATCAGGCGGAATACCCGAGAAAACGTAGGCGCACCCAAGAACATGCAACGCATTCAGCGCCTTGCCCCAAGCAACAACACGGCAAGCGCGAATCAGGCGTGCGCCACACGTTCCGGCACGGCATTGAGCTTGACACCCAGTGCGCGCAGCAGTTTGAACACGGTATCCATGCGCGGTTTGGAGCCTGGCGCGAGCGTTTTATAGAGGCTTTCGCGCCCGAGTCCGGCGTCGGCCGCGACCTTTGCGATGCCGCGTGCTTTTGCGATGTCGGCAATCGCGGCGAGCAGGACGTCGGCGTCGCTTTCTTCCAGCGCCGCGTTGAGATATTCAGCGATCATCTCCTCGCTATCGAGGTAGTGCGATGCGTCGAACCGTGCGGTTTTGACTTTGCTCATGACAGTTCCTTTCTGATTGCTGCCCACATTGATTTGGCGTGCTTGATGTCGGCCGGCTGCGTGGACTTATCGCCACCGCAGAGCAGCAGGTACACCATTCGCCCTTCACGCGCGAAGTAGACCCGATAGCCGGGACCGCAATCGACACGCATTTCGGACACCCCGTCTTCCAGCAGCTTTACGTCGCCGAAATGACCTCGCTCCGCACGCCGGACCCGCACCAGGATTTTTGCCCTCGCTCTTAAGTCTGCGAGACCGGCAAGCCAGTTGTCGAATTCTTCGGTGCGGTTGACCGTGTACACCGGAGGTGAACCGATTTGCTGATGAGTGTATCCCATCGGATACGGTCTTGCAAGTGGAAAAATCATATTAAAAAAAGCGGTTTGTATCCGCACCCGTTCAGTTCGTCACATGCCGTGCGGCAACGCTGCGCGGCCCCCATTTGCTCCATGAGGTTAGCGGCTGACATCGCTCCTGACGATTCGGCCAGATGGCCAATCCGGCAGGCGAAAGACGCGCTTGCGCACCGTGGTGCGTCGAGATGCTTACCTCTCACGTAATCGACGCGCCGCTCTCGAGGCGCCAATCTTCACTCCGAGCCCGCCGCATACAACGTGTCTGCCGAGCGTAGTGCTCAGTCATGCAAATCAAGGAGTTTGAGATGAACGCGCATACCGATCTGATCGACCGTTATTTCGACGCATGGAATGAAACCGATGCCGTGCGCCGCCGTGAGCTGATCGCCGCAACGTGGGCCAACGATGCCGACTATCGCGATCCACTGCTGGCAGGGGCGGGCCATGACGGCATCGACGCGATGATCCGTGCGGTGCATGAACGCTTCCCGCATCACACGTTTCGCCGCACGACGGAGGTCGACGGCTTCGCGAACCGTTTGCGCTTTTCGTGGGCACTGACCACGCCGGCCGGCGAAGCGATCGTCAAAGGCTCCGATTTCGGCGTGCTCGATGCACATGGCCGCTTGCAGGCGGTGACGGGTTTCCTCGACCAGGTACCCGCCGCTAGCTGATAACACACTGTTTTTAACGGAGACGATCATGCACGAGTCCGCTGCCGCCACGGTTCCTGGTACGGCCCTCACGTTCGCACGCCTGTCAGGCGCTGTCGACGCGCTCTCCAGCGCGATCGCCGGCTTCGCTCTGCTGGCCGGCACGCGTGCGTTCACCTTTACTGCGTTGCTGGCCTGGCGCGAGCCGGTGTTGGGTGGCGTGGCTCTCGTGCTGCTCGCGCTGGTTGGATGGCTACGGTGGACCGTGTCGGCGCAAAGCCGCACGCCGCATCGTGCGCAAAGGCTGATCGACGATGAGCCGCGGGCAACGGACCGTGCGCCACGGTCTTGCTACAATCGATCGCGACGCGCTACAGGGATAGTACGAGGACAACCCGTTCGACCCGCCTAGCCACTAATCAGACCTCAAGGAGACGCCGTGCTGAAGAATCTGGACCCGCTGCTGAATGCCGACGTGCTGCATGCGTTACGCTCGATGGGACATGGCGACGAACTGATCGTTTGCGACGCCAACTTTCCGGGTGCTTCCGTCGCGCAGGAGACGGTGTTGGGCAAGCTGCTTCGTCTCGATGGCGTGAACGCACCGCGTGCAATTCGCGCGATTCTGTCGGTGATGCCGCTGGATACGTTCATCGAACGCCCTGCCTCGCGAATGGAAGTGGTGGGCGAGCCGGACACGATTCCGGCGGTTCAGCGCGAGGCGCAGATCGAGATCAATGCCGCGGAAGGGCGCGAGGTGCCCTTTGCCTCGGTCGAACGTTTCGCATTCTATGAGCGGGCGCGCAAAGCCTATTGCGTGATCGCTACCGGCGAAGAGCGCGGTTACGGCTGCTTCGTGTTCACCAAAGGTGTCTTGCTCGCGCCGGATGCGCCGCAGCAATAGGGCAAATCGCGCCGTTCACGCCGCCCCGCGCTTGGAAAAGGCGGGCAATGCACATGTTACCGGATGCAAAATAGGGAACTGCGGCCGCCTGGCCGGGTCTGCTGCTTATTCATTTACAGGAGCCCCTCATGACGCGTCCCGTCGATTCCGGCGTGATCCTCATCGCGCGCATTGCCCTTGCCGTGCTGTTTTTGTGGGGCGGCGTGATGAAACTGCTGGGCTATGCGGGCTTTGTCGGCTATCTGCATTCGAAGGGTGTGCCGTTCGTGCCGGTTGCCGCGCCGATTGCAACCGCGGTCGAAGCGCTCGGCGGTCTGCTGCTGATCGTCGGCTTCAAGATTCGCCCGCTCGCGCTCATCATGGCTGTCTACACCGTGGCAACCGCGGTGCTGGGCCACGATTTCTGGAACGTCACGGATCCTGCTTTGCAACGCGATATGGTGATTCACTTCTGGAAGAACATTGGTATCGCCGGCGGTTTCCTGCTGCTGTTCGTGACCGGAGCGGGCCGCATCAGTATCGACGGTGCGCGTTCGCCACGCAGGGGGCTGAATCTCTGATCACGCGGTTGGCGTAGTGTGGGCCGGTCGCGTTTGATTCCGGCTGTAATCAAGGGAGCAGATAATGATTCAAAGTTTTGAGCAAACCATTGGCGGCAAGGTCACGCAGTTGTGTGCAAGTCTCGGCGAAGGGCCTACGCCCCATCGCGTCATCATCAGCCTTGCCGATTCCGCGAAAACCCTGGTGATTCTGGATGCATCCGGTCTCATCGGCACGATCAAAGCCGAAATAGAACAGCCTGAGAAGCTGATCGCCGATGCGATCGTCAAGGCGCAGAACGACGGGCTGATCGAGCGCGCGATCGACACCGGCCTGATTCAGGAAGCGGCGCTGTAAGTCGCGCGACAAGTCAGGAGCCGATCAGCGCGATTCAGGAATCCGGCCGGAGCCTGTCTTGTGCGGGTTCGAAGTCAACCTGTGCGGCTCTGGATTCACAAGGCAGCCCATTACGCCGCCCACCACCAGCAGGCCGACCGAGACGGCTGTCGCGGCTTGCATCCCCGTAACAATCTGCGTGGCGGCAGCGCCGCTCGCCAGCGCGCCAAAGGCGGCTACACCCACTGCGCCGCCTGCTTGCCGGGCGGTGTTGAGCACGGCGGACGCAGTGCCCGCGCGGGTGGCCTCAGCGGAGGCCAGGACGGCGGTCGTCATCGCCGGGACCGCGAGACCCATCCCCGATGGAATGAGCAGGAACGGCAGCAGCAAGCCGATGAGCGGCGTGGACGCACCGACGAAATGGAGCAGGCCATAGCCGAGCCCCGCGGTGACCGCGCCGGCAATCATCGGCACGCGTACGCCAAACCGCCCGACTACCCAGCCGCTCGCCACGTTAGAGATCAGAAAGCCGCCGGTCAACGGCAGGAACGCGAGGCCCGCCTGCAGCGGGGTGTAGCCGCGCACACGCTGCAAGTACAGGCTCAGCACGAACACCATGCCGTAGTAGGTCAGATTCACGCAGATGCCGAACAGCACCGCGGCATTGAAGGTGCGCTTGCTGAATAGCGAGAGCGGCAGCATCGGTGCCGCGACGCGCGACTCCACGGCGATAAAGGCACCCGTGGCGATGAGCGCAAGGATGAAACCCCCGGCTACCAGCGGATGGCTCAACCCCAGCGGCCGCCACTCGATCACCGCGGCGACAAAGGCGGTGAGCGCGACAATCGCGAGGGCCTGACCGCTCAGATCGATACCGCGCGAGCCTGCCGCGGTTGCGGTTCGGTCCTGAGTTGCCGCACTGGCCCTGGCCATAGCAGCAGCGTTAGCCGGAGCCCCCCGCTGCGCGCCGTTTGGCGCGGACTCGGACTCAGGCCCGGGTACCCAGCGCAAAGTCGCCAACCAGCCGGCCGCGCAAATCGGCAGATTGACGAGAAAGATGCTGCGCCAGCCGAAGGCCGCAATCAGCAGGCCGCCGATCACGGGCCCGGCCGCGATCGCAATCGCGCCCGCGGCGGTCCAAAGCCCGACGGCACGCGCCCGGAGCTTCGGATCGTGGCCATAAGACTGGTTGAGCAGCGCCAGCGAATTCGGCAGCATGGCGGCCGCGCCGATGCCTTGCACCGCCCGGGCGGCCACCAGCATGGTGGCATCGAGCGCCAATCCGCAGGCGAGCGACGCGAGCGCAAACAGCACGATGCCGGCCGCGTACATGCGCCGGATGCCGAGCCGGTCGCCGAGCGCGCCCGCCGACAGCATCAGCACGGCGAAGGCGAGCGTGTACGCGTCGACGACCCATTGCAGTCCCGCGACATTCGCATGCAGGTCCGCACCGATCTTCGGCAGTGCGATGTTGACGATGGTCACGTCGAGTTGCGTGACGACGAAGCCGACGCTGACCGTCGCGAGGATGCGGCCGAGAGCGGGCGAGACGGGTGATGGGGATGAGTTCATGACACCCATCCTAGGCCGATTCAACGAGCGATGTTTCGGCCCGGCGTGAAGTATGGATGTCGCCGGAACTGCGGAGAGTGCCCGAGGGGCGCGGCGCGGAGCCGATGGAACAACGGCGCACCACGCGGCGCGCCGCTGCGCAGTAGCTCGATTAGCGCGCTTGCGGCGCGTCTTTGATAAACAGCGTAGTCAAGGCCCCGAGAACGCAGATCGCGCCGACATAGAGCGGCGCAGCCATCGGATTCGACTTCATCATCAGCGAAACCGCGATCGGTGTCAGGCCGCCGAACACCGCATACGCGACGTTATACGAAAACGAGATTCCCGAGAATCGCACGACGGGCGGGAACGCCTTGACCAGCACGAACGGAATCGCGCCAATCACACCGACAAAAAGACCGGCCACGGCGTACAGCGGCACCAACGCCGAAGTATCGACGGCGAGTTGCTGGAACATCACGTAGTACGTCACCGCCAGCGCGAGGCCGCCGATGAAAATCGTGCGTCCCGCGCCGATCCGGCCGGCGATCGAACCGGCCATCACGCAACCGATCGTCAGGCACAGCGTCGCCACGCAGTTCGCCAGCAGCGCGGTGGCCGGCGCGATATGAAACTGCTTTTGCAGCAGCGTCGGCGTCATCAGAATGACCACGACGATCGCGGCCGACAGCATCCACGTGAGCAGCATCGACACGATCACGGCGCGGCCGTGGTCGCGCAAGACGGCCTTGAGCGGCACTTCCGCGGCGATCGCCTTGCGTTGTTTGAGCTCGGCGAACACCGGCGTCTCATGCAGCCAGCGGCGCAGATAAACCGAGAACATGCCGAATACGCCGCCCACGAGGAACGGGATGCGCCATGCGTAAGCGGAGATCTCCGCCGGCGCGAAGTGGCGGTTCACCGCCGACGCGATTAGCGAGCCGAGCAGGATGCCTGCCGTGAGGCCGGCCGTCAGCGTGCCGCATGCATAGCCGATGTGCCGCTGCGGCACGTGCTCGGAGACGAACACCCAGGCGCCCGGAACTTCGCCGCCGACCGCCGCGCCTTGCATCACGCGGAACAGCAGCAGCAAGACCGGCGCCATCACGCCGATGCTGGCGTAGGTGGGCAGCAGACCCATCATCAGCGTCGGCACCGACATCAACAGGACGCTCAGCGTGAACATGCGCTTGCGGCCGAACAGGTCGCCGAAGTGCGCCATGATGATGCCGCCAAGCGGCCGTGCCAGATAGCCCGCCGCGAAGATGCCGAAGGTCTGCACCTGACGCAGCCAGTCGGGCATCGCGGCGGGGAAGAACAACTGGCCGATTGCCGGCGCAAAGAATACGAAGATGATGAAGTCGTAAAACTCCAGCGCCCCGCCGAGCGCGGCGAGGCCGAGCGTCTTGTAATCGCTTCGCCCAAGAGGGCGTGGGATGGCAGCCTGCGCTCCACCCAGATTTGTCGCTTGCATTGCTTGTATCTTGTCTTGAATTGGGAGCCACACGTAGCGCGTGGAAATACGGCGGTCGTCGGGCGAGAAGTGTGGCAAGCGCTGGGTAGAGCACGGGAGCACGGGACACCGGCGCGCCGGCCCGGGTAGGGCAAGCGTGATGACGACTGGGACCAGGGCGGGGATTTTACAGGACGAAAGCTGTTCGTTTCGGGAAGTGCTTAATTAGATTGGAAAAAGTTCCCCAAAACGTGCCTTCTCGACGGTCTGCACTAGCACGAGGGCTGTGCGTCGTACGAGCTGTCGCTTTCCGTGTAGGGGCGCGGCGAGCATCTGTCGGAGAGGGGCGATTGATGCGCAAATTAGGAATGCTCCTATGGGATGACTTGGGCGTCCCTCTGAGAATCGCGTCCGAGCTATCAGTTGAGAGTTATCCCATGCGCATTGCCATCCTTCAGCGTGACCCCGTCCTGCGTCAATCGATCGAAAAGGTCATCATGAGCGCCGGCCATACCTGTATGGCCTACGACGATGGTCTGACCATGTCGAAAGCGCTCGCCCGTTCCACCGTGGATCTGCTGGTGCTGGACTGGCAAGGCGGCCGCCTGTCCGGCGCCGAGGTGCTGCGTTCGGTGCGCGCGGTCGGCGGCGACCGCTTGCCGGTCCTGTTCGCTTCAGCGGAGACATCCGAAGACAGCGCGGTACGTGCCTTTGTCAGCGGCGCAGACGACTATGTGGTGCTGCCGTTGCGGCCGGGCGAGTTCCGCGAGCGCATCACGGCGTTGCTGCGTCGCGCCTATCCGGACCGTTTCAGCACCGCGAGCTTCGACGTCGGTCCCTACCATTTCGACACGCATCGCCAGCTCGTCATGCTGCGCGGCCAACCGGTCGCGCTGTCGGGTACGCAATACCGGCTGGCGTCGCTGTTCTTTTCCAATATTGGCCGCGTGTTGTCGCGCGACCATATCTTCGCGATGGTGTGGGGCCGTGAGTTCCGGGAGTTCACCCGCACCATCGACAGCCACGTGTCGCGCCTGCGCCTGCTGCTCGAGATCGAGCCGCAAAACGACTTCCGGCTGCAGCCCGTTTACAAAAGCGGCTACCGGTTGCTGCATCTGCGGCAAGGCGAAGCGGCCGAGCAGAAGCAGGCGGCCTGAACCCGCTGCAACTCAAACCTGCGGCAGCACCGGCCGGGTCTCGATCGCCCGGCGGATCAATGCTTCAACGGCCTTGCGTTCATCTCCGGCCAGCGGCAGGCGCGGCGGCCGGACCGGCTCCGTGCCAAGCTCGACGATCGTTTCGGCCAGCTTGATGTTTTGCACCAGCTTTGACGAGACGTCGAGCGCGAGCAGGGGCGCGAACCAGCGATAGATCGCGCGCGCTTCTTCAAGACGGCCCGCTTTCAGCAACTTGTAGATCACGACCGTCTCGCGCGGAAACGCGCACACGAGACCGGCCACCCAGCCATGCGCGCCCATCAATATCGCTTCCATCGCGAGATTGTCGACTCCGCACAGAATCGCGAAGCGGTCGCCCACCACATTGATCAGATCGGTTACGCGGCGCACGTCGCCGCAGGATTCCTTGATCGCGACGATCTTCTTTTCGTCGGCGATTTCCGCGAACATCTCGGGCGTCATGTCGACGCCATAGGCAAGCGGATTGTTATAGATCATCAGGGGTAGGGCACTCGCATCGGCGACGCTGCGAAAGTGATGCAGCGTTTCACGCCGGTCCGACAGATAGCGCAGCCCGGGCAGCACCATGAAACCCGCTGCGCCATGCCCGCTACCGGCTTCGGCCTGGCGGCAGGCGTCGAGCGTGCTGTTCTCGGCGATCGTCAGCAACACCGGGACGCGTCCGCGTGAAGCCTCGACCGCGACGTCGAGCACCTCCAGCTTCTCGTCGAGCGAAAGGGTCGACGCTTCGCCGAGCGATCCACACACGATGATGCCGTCCGCCCCGGCATCGATCTGCGCATCGATATTCTTCGCTGTCCATGTGCGGTCTATGCTGAAATCCGCGTGAAATTTGGTGGTTACCGCAGGCCATACGCCTTCCCAGATATGCGCCACAATTGCTCTCCCGAGTGAGTTGACTTGAAGCGCAGTGTAAGCAGGGAAAATGCCGCCGTCTTGCGTGATTCATGCGTGGCTGATGACGATTTCAGCATAGTGCTCACGCCTGTAGACCCAACAAGGTGAAGCAGATCAGCTATTTCAGGACGGCGCGTAAAATGCGTCGAAATCGTACGGGCAGGGCCTTGCACGCGTTCTCGAATCCGTTGGGTGTGCGCTGTCCAGGTAGGGCATAGGTTCATTTTTCAAAGATTGGGATGTGCGAGCGCGAGCGCAGCGGCTATGCTGAAATCGTCACAATCCGCGATTAAGCACACCAAGACTCCGGCTGCCGGCATTCCTACCATGTGCATCATGAAAACCCTCGATATCATCGACTCGCACACCGGCGGTGAACCGACCCGCCTGGTGGTGTCGGGTGGCCCGGCGCTGGGCGGTGGCGCGCTGGCACAGCGTCTGGACGTATTCCGCACGCATTTCGACGACTGGCGCGCGGGCGTCGTCACCGAACCGCGCGGCTCGGACGTGGTGGTCGGTGCGCTGCTCTGCGAGCCTGACGACCCGGCATGCGCGGCCGGCGTGATCTTCTTCAACAATGTGGGCTATCTCGGCATGTGCGGGCATGGCACGATCGGCCTCGTCGTCTCGCTCGCGCACATGGGACGGATCGGGCCGGGGCGTCATCGGATCGAGACGCCGGTCGGCATCGTCGAGGCGACGCTCAACGAGGACGGCAGTGTAGCCGTGCGCAACGTACCGGCTTATCGCTACCGGCAAGGCGTGCAGGTGGATGTGCCGGGCTACGGCAGGTTGACTGGCGACATCGGCTGGGGGGGCAACTGGTTCTTTCTCATCGCCGACCACGGGCACGTGCTGGAGGCCGCGCGGATTACCGAGCTGACCGCGTTCAGCGCGGCTATCCGCGATGCGCTGATCGCGCAGCGCATTACCGGCGCAGACGGCGCCTTGATCGACCACGTCGAACTCTTTGGACCCGGCTCGCGCGACGGCATCGACAGCCGCAGCTTCGTCCTCTGTCCCGGCAACGCGTACGACCGCTCGCCGTGCGGTACCGGCACGAGCGCGAAAATCGCCTGCCTTGCCGCCGACGGCAAGCTCGCCGAAGGCACGGTGTGGCGGCAGGAAAGCATTATCGGCAGCGTATTCGAGGCGAGCTACCGTCACGCCGACGATGGCGTCTCGGTGATTCCGACCATCACCGGCCACGCGCACATCATGGCCGAAGGGCGTTTGTGTTTCGACGAGCGTGATCCGTTCGCGTGGGGCATCCGCGCGGCATGACCGCGGACGCATTGATCGTCGGGGCCGGCATTGTCGGCGCGGCTTGCGCGGCGGAGCTGGCGGCGCTCGGCATGCGGGTCGAGGTACTCGACGCACAGGGCATCGGCGGCGGCGCGACGGCGGCGGGCATGGGCCATATCGTCGTGATGAACGACTCGCCCGCGGAATTCGCGTTGAGCCGCTATTCGCGCGACTTGTGGCTGGCGCTCGCGCCGCAACTGCGCACGCGCGACGCGTTCGCCCGCTGCGGCACCCTATGGGTCGCCGCCGACGACGAGGAGTGCCAGGCCGCCCGCACCATGCATGCCGCGTTCGAAGCACAGGGCGTTTCGGCGCAGATGCTCGACGCGTTCGAGTTGCGAGCGTGCGAACCGGCGCTGGCGCAGTCGATGGCCGGCGGCTTGCGGATCGAGCACGACAGTATTGTGTACGCGCCCACCGTTGCCGAGTGGCTGCTGACCCAATCCTCAGGAGTCGAGAATATCCATGTGCGGCTCGGCGCGCGGGTTGCCACCGTCAATGGCAGCGGTGTGACGCTGGCCGATGGCGAGCGCATCGGCGCCGCGCATGTGATCGTGGCCAATGGCCTGGGCGCCCAGCAACTGCTGCGCTCGCCTCCGTTGCAGCCCAAGAAGGGGCATCTGCTGATCACTGACCGCTACCCCGAGCTGATTCGCCATCAACTGCTCGAACTCGGCTACATCAAGAGCGCGCATCATGCGGCCGGCACCTCGGTGGCATTCAATGCCCAGCCGCGGCCTACCGGCCAGTTGCTGATCGGCTCGTCGCGTCAGTTCGATACAACCGACCCCGCCGTCGACCTGCCGGTGCTCGCTCAGATGCTGCAGCGCGCCGCGCACTACCTGCCCGTTCTGCCGACACTTAATGGCATCCGCGCGTGGACCGGCTTTCGTGCGGCGTCGCCTGACGGATTGCCGTTGATCGGCCCGGCCGGCGACTTTTCGCCAGGCGTGTGGCTCGCGGTGGGGCACGAAGGCCTAGGCGTAACGACTTCGCTCGCGAGCGCCAAGTTGCTCGCCGCGCAAATCACGGGGAACGTCGCACCGATTCCCATCGAGCCGTACTTGCCGGGCCGTTTTGCGCAAGAGGGAGTGACCCATGACTAACGCCAATGCAACCTGTCTCCACCTGACGATCGACGGTAGGCGCGTCGTGGTCGAAGCGGGTACGACTGTGGCCGCGGCGCTGGTGATCGCGGGCGCGAGCGGCACGCGGACGTCGGTTAGCGGTCAGGCGCGCGCGGCGCTGTGCGGCATGGGCGTGTGCCAGGAGTGCCGCGTCACGATTGACGGCCGGGCGCATGCGTTGGCGTGCCAGACGCTTTGCCGCGACGGGCAAGTGGTTTGCACGACGGTCGTGGCAAACGGCGAGGGCAACGCGATTGCTGTTATCCCCACCGCCGCCAACGGCACGAGCACCATCACAGGCACACGATGAAGCAACACTTCGATATCGTCGTGGTAGGCGCCGGTCCCGCCGGGTTGACCGCCGCGCAAGCCGCGGCACGCGCGGGCGCCACGGTTGCGTTACTCGACGACAACCCGCGCGCCGGCGGCCAGATCTGGCGGCAGGGTCCCGGCCATCTGCCGCAAGCGCCGCTGCAAGTCCTGCTCGCCACTTTGAAGATGCAAACCAACGTCACCCTTTTGCCGTCGACTCGCGTGATCGCGCCTTTGGGCTCGCGCGGCTTGCTGCTCGAATCGGCTGAGCATGGTGGCGTGTCCATCAGCTACGAGCGGTTGATTCTCGCGACCGGCGCGCGCGAGCGGCTCTTGCCATTCGCCGGCTGGACGCTGCCGGGCGTGACCGGTGCAGGCGCGCTGCAGGCACTCATCAAAGGCGGCATGCCGGTGCGCGGCGAACGGATCGTGATTGCGGGCAGCGGGCCGCTGCTGATCGCTGCGCTCGCTACTGCGCGTGCCGCTGGCGCGCAGGTGGTGGCGGTGGTGGAGCAGGCGTCGGCGTACGAGGTCGCCCGCTTCGGCGTCTCTCTGTTGGGCGAGCCGGCGAAGTTGCGGCAAGCCCTGACCATGACGCGCGGCTTCGCGGGTGTGCGTTACTGGACCGGCAGCGTCGTCAGGCAAGCGCTTGGTGACGGTCGGGTCGAGCGCGTGACGATTCAGCGCGGGCCGCGCCAACTCACACTGGATTGCGACCGCATCGCGTGCGGGTATGGACTCGTGCCGAACATCACGCTCGCGCAAGCGCTCGGCTGTGAGATTAACGAAGCAGGTGGGATCGTGGTCGACAGTGAGCAGCGGACTTCAGCGGATGGCGTGCTGGCGGCAGGCGAATGCACGGGAGTTGGCGGCGCGGAGCTCTCGGGTGTGGAAGGCGAGATTGCCGGGCTTTCCGCGAGTGGCGACCCGGCGAGCCATAGCCCGGCAAACCGCGCCGCGCTGCATGCGCAACGAGCCCGATGGCGGCGTTTCGCCGACCGTGTCGAAGCAGCCTTTGCCTTGCAAGCCGCCGCGCGCACCCCACCCGACGACGCCACGCTGCTGTGCCGTTGCGAAGACGTCAGCCTTGGCACGGTGCGCGCCTATCCGGATTGGCGCGCGGCGAAGCTGCATACCCGCTGCGGAATGGGTGCATGTCAGGGACGAATCTGCGGCGCCGCGGCCGGGCTGTATTTCGGCTGGCAAGCCGCGGCGCCGCGGCCGCCGTTCAGTCCGGCGCAAATCGGCACCTTGATGGCGGCGAGCGCAGAGTCGTCGCCGCCCGGGTGACCTCGGCATCCATGCGGCCGGCGGGTATTGTCTCCGCCCGCGTGGTCCTATAATCGAGCGCAAGCGCGCACCAGCAACGCGCGATCCACGCAAAACCGCACCGACCACGGAACCCGCATGATGAACACGCTGGCTCATCCGCTCGAACCGGACGACGCAACGCTGTCCGGCATGCTGTCGCATTTCACGTTGCTCGAGCCCGTGTTCGACGCAATGCCGGACGTGGTGTTTTTCGTCAAGGACGCGCACGCTCGCTATGCGCTGGTCAATCGCACGCTGGCTTCGCGCTGTGGCTTCAAGGAAAAGGCCGCGTTGCTCGGCAAGACTGCCGAGGACGTCTTCCCGCGGCGTTTTGGCCGCATCTACACCGCACAGGACAAAGCGATCATCAATGTCGGCAGCCAGATGATCGATCAGCTGGAATTGCATCTGTATCCCGGCCGCCAGCCGGGTTGGTGCCTGACCTGCAAGCAGCCGTTGCGCGATCCGGCGGGCAAGGTGGTCGGCCTCGCCGGCATCTCCCGCGATCTGAAAGCCGACGAAAGCAGTCACCCCGCTTACAGCCGGCTGGCCGCGGTGGTGCAGTCCATCCAGGAAAACTACGTGCAGCCGTTGAATCTGAAACAGCTCGCTGCCATGGCGGATATGTCGGTGGCGCAACTGGAGCGCTACTTTCACAAGGTATTTCATTTGACGCCGCGTCAGGTGTTGCTGAAAACGCGGCTGGACGCCGCCACCGCGCTGCTGGTTTCGCACGACAAGGTCACCGACGTCGCCGCGCTCTGCGGCTACACTGACCACAGCGCCTTCACGCGCCAATTCAAGGCGACCGTGGGCATCACGCCGACCGAGTACCGGATGCTGCTGCACGGGACCTCACGAAGCTGAACTCCGGCCCCCATGGTTCGTCGCAAGCATCATTACTATGTCTACGTCGTCGTGCTGGACGATACCGTCTGGAACGAGGCGCGCTTTCGCCGCGCGAATCCGGATTACCGGTTCGACAAGCCTTGCGTGTACGTGGGAATGACGGGACTGGACCCGGATTTGAGATTCGACCGGCACAAAGCCGGCATTCAGGCAAATCGCTATGTGCGCGATTACGGTCTGCGCCTCTTGCCCGAACTGTATGAAGTGTTCAATCCGATGCCTTACCGCGGCGCACAGGATATGGAAGTTGAGTTGGCGATTGGACTGCGTGAGGCGGGGTACGGCGTATGGCAGGCCTGAGCTATAGCTTGCCTTGCCTTATTTCACGCCAAGTCCGCGCAGCACTGCGTTGCCTTCAGGCGTCAGACGGATTTGCGAGTCGCCTGCGTCGCCGGCAACCGTTTCGATCAAGCCCGCTTCGTGAAGCTGCGGAATCTCGGGTTTCGCGGATGCGTCGATCGGCGCGTGCAGCAACAGCAGGAGCGTCGCCAGTTCGTGATGGCTCAGCAGGCGGCGCAGAATCGTGGGCCGCTTTGCTGGTGCCGTCGTCTCGTTCGTGTTGTGATTGGGCTGATTCATGGAGCGCACCTTGTGCGGGATAGTGTCGAACGGATCATGCGGATGAAGTCTTAAACGATTCTTAAGACACCATTGTGATGTAACACCGTGACACTATCATTGCGTCGGAACAAGTTACCGATGGTTACACTTGCCCGATTATTACCCTAACTTACCTTACGGCGCGCAGGTTTTACTCGCCGATTCAATCCACAGATTGCCCACGTGGCGCTTGCCGGCGTAGAAGCGATAAGTCGTCGCCCCGTTGTCGCTACGCACCTTGACGATATTCGAATCGCCGAAGTCGAGCATCTGGCCTTGCGGGATTTCGGTCGATTTGAACGCGGCATTGTGACTGGTCGCTACTTGCGTCAGGCAGGCGACCACGTCATTGACCGAGCGCTGCGTGGTGGTGTCCGTGACGGGCTCGCCGGCATCCGGATTCTTCTGGAAGTACGCGCAAGCGCTGAGAAGCAGGGGAACTGACAGGACTACGGCAAACTTCTTCATATCTCTCCTGGCGTTTCATTCGGCACGACGGCGCGCGCGACGCCCGCATCGGGCAGACTGCGCGCGGCACCGGACCGCGGATCAGCCGCCATTATATCGGCGCGGCGCGCCCGTCTGAGCGAAGCAAGCATGGGCTGTGCCCGATCTGCCTGAATCCACAGGTGGACGGCCACAAGGCGAGCCGTGCCCGGAACCTGGAACCTGGAACCCGAAGCCCGAAGCCCGAAGCCCGAAGCCCGAAGCCCGAAGCCCGAAGCCCGAAGCCCGGACCCTTTCAGGGCACGAACGCCTATTTGCGGCGCTGCGCCTGCGCCGCGAGCCGTACGGCCGCGTTGACGGCGCCATAGCCGTCGTAGCCGCCGCGCCGTTCGACAACTTCCAGGAAAAAGCGCTGATCGAGTTGTTCGGTGTAAGCGTGGAAGAACTCGCCCCCGCGCTCGTCCCGGTCGTACAGGATGTTGTGCGCGCGCAGCGCCTCGAGCGTCTCGTCCGGCAGCGCATAGCGGGCGGCGAGGTCTTCATAGTAATTGCGTGGGATGCGCAGCACCGGCAGACCGTCGGCGATGAACTCGGGAATCGCACTGAAAATGTCGCTGGTGCTGAACGCGACGTGGTTCAGGCCCGAGCCGTGGTAGGTGTGCAATGCCTCGGCCACCGCCGTGTGGTGGTCCACCGACGCGTTCAATACGATGCGCACCGAACCGTCAGGGCTGCGCAGCGCGCGGCTGCGCACCAGCCCATACGGATCGGGCACCAGCACGCCCGGCTCGGCCTGGAAGCCGAGCGCGGTCCGCAGAAACAGAACCCACGTATCCAGCGCAGGCGCCGGCACCGACAGGCAGACATGGTCGATGCGCGTGAGCGGCCCCACTTCGGTCGGACCGTTGACGTCGGTGAGGATGAAATCGGCTTCGAACAGGGTGGGCTGGTCCGGCGTTTCGTCGACGAAATAGTTCAGGCTGCCGTCGGGCGCCTGCACAGCGGGCAACACGCGTTCGTTCGGCCCGATCTGGCCCGAGAACGGGGCGTAGCCGAAGCCGGCGGCGCGCTCGAACGCCTGATTGGCGTCGTCCACGCGAAATGCCGACGCGCACAGCGACAAACCATGCCGCTGGAAGAAAGCGTTGGCGAATGAATCCGGTTCGGCGTTCAGCACGATCGACGCCGCGCCGTGCTGAAACAACGTCACATCTTTCGAGCGATGCTGGCCGGCCTGGCGAAAGCGTAACTTGCCGAGCCAGTCGACGAGGTGCGCGCGAGTGGTGTGGTCGACCGCGAACTCGAGAAACTGATAGCCGACGTGCGCGGGCGCGGCGGGCGATTGATAGAGCTCGCCGACCGGCTGCCGGGCGGATTCAAGCAGCGCGCGAGTCTGCTCCTCGAGAAACAGCAGCGAACGATGGCCGTCCGCCGCGGTGATGGCGGTCGGCGCGGCGCGAAAACCGTCGTTGAAGATTTCGAGCGAAAGCGGCCCGGTGTAGCCGGTTTTTACGACCTGCGCGGTGAAACCCGCCAGATCGAAATCGCCCTGACCCGGGAAGCAGCGGTAGTGGCGGCTCCATTCGAGCACGTCCATGGCGAGCTTCGGCGCGTCCGCGATTTGTACGAAGGCGATGCGCTCACCGGGAATCTCGGCGATCGCGTCCACCGTATCGCTGAGCGACAGCGTATGAAAGCTGTCCAGCACCAGCCCGAGATTCGGATGATTCACCGCGTTGACGAGCTTCCACGCGTGGCGGTACGTCTTCACGTGCTTGCCCCACGCGAGCGCTTCATAACCGGCGATCACACCGGCCGCTTCGGCCGCGCGGGCCAGTGCGCCGAGCTGATCGGTCATCAGCGAATCGTCGCCGATGGTGTCGGGCGAGACGTTGCTGCACACCAGAATCCGGTCGGTACCCAGTTCATGCATCACGTCGAACTTGCGTTTTGCCCGATCCAGATTGCGCGCGAGGCGCTCCGGGCTCACCCCGTCGAAATCCCGGAACGGTTGAAACAGCATGATCTTCAGCCCGAGATCCTCGGCGATACGACGTACGTCGGCGGGAGAGCCGTCGAAATACAGCAGGTCGTTCTCGAAGATTTCGACGCCTTCGAAGCCCGCCGCCTGGATGGCGGTCAGTTTTTCGACGAGGGTCCCGCTGATCGACACGGTGGCAATCGAACGTTGCATGAACGGCTCCTGCAAAAACAATCAAACGGCTGTTGGGGCGGCGCCTGGTGGCCGCCGCGGCGCGTCCGCAGGCATTGCGGGCCGCCATGCTGCAATGCGATAAATGGTCTAGCTGGTTACCGGTAACCTGATAGTCGCCAGGCGGAAGCGCCCACAATAACGCAATTTTTCGACAGTTTATACAAACTAACTAGATGGTACAAATTCGTATAAACCCCGAATGACGATGGCGGCCAATGCGCGCACACTGCGCTCACGTTGTAGAGCCGCGGCGCGTGCCGTGGCCCGCTTTATGCCTTACTTTGCAGGAGTACCCGTCATGAGTTTTGCATCAGTGCTGGTCCTCAACGGACCGAATCTCAACCTGCTCGGCACGCGTGAGCCGGCCATCTACGGCTCGGAAACGCTCGACGACGTCGCGAAACTTTGCCGTGACGCAGGCGAACGGCTGGATCTGTCGATCGACTTCTGTCAGTCGAATGCCGAACACCAACTCATCGACTGGTTGCACGCGGCGCGCACCAAGGTCGATGGCATCGTGATCAATCCCGCCGCTTATACGCATACCTCGGTGGCGATTGCCGACGCGCTCAGCGCGATCGAAAAGCCCGTCATCGAAGTGCATATTTCAAACGTGCATCGCCGCGAAGCATTCCGGCACCACTCGTACGTGTCGGCGGTGGCCGAGGCGATCATCGTCGGTTGCGGTACGCAGGGCTATGTGCTCGCGCTGGAGCGGATGGCGGTCATCCTGAAGAAGCGGGGGGCTAAATGAGCACTCAGGCGAACCCACAAACGACCTCACGAGCGAACCCACAAACGAACCCACAAACGAACGCTCAGGCAAGCGAAAAATCGTTTCTCGTCGGTCTGATCGGATCGGGTATTGGTGGATCGCTCAGCCCGGCGATGCATGAGGAAGAGGGCAGCAAACTCGGCCTGCATTATGTGTACCGGCGCATCGATCTGGAAGCGTTGAAGCTGGATGTCACGGCGCTCTCCGATTTGCTGGTCGCCGCTGAACGCATGGGCTACAACGGCTTGAACATCACGTACCCGTGCAAGCAGGCCGTGATTCCGTTGCTCGACGAACTGTCCGACGACGCGCGTGCGCTCGGTGCGGTCAACACGGTTCTGTTCAAGGACGGCAAACGGATCGGCCATAACACCGATTGGTCAGGTTTCGCCCGCGCGTTTCAACGCGGCTTGCCGGACGCGTCGCTCGCGCGCGTCGTGCAACTGGGCGCGGGCGGCGCAGGCGCGGCAGTCGCGCATGCCGCGCTGACGATGGGCGCTCAAACGCTCACGCTATTCGACGTGGACGCCGCGCGCGCCGCGTCGCTCGCCGGGGAATTGCAGAAGCGTTTCCCGGCTTCCTCCGTCAGCGCCGGCGACTCGCTCAAATCGCTCGATGAATCGCTCGCGAGCGCTAACGGCCTGATTCACGCCACGCCCACCGGCATGGCGAAATTGCCGGGTTTGCCGTTGCCGGTCGAATTGTTGCACCGCGATTTGTGGGTGGCCGACATCGTCTATTTCCCGATCCGCACCGCACTGTTGCAGGCGGCGGAGGCGCTCGGCTGCCGCACGCTGAGCGGCGGCGGCATGGCGGTATATCAGGCGGTCGACGCCATGCGCATTTTCACGGGCCTGGATCCCGATGCCGAGCGTGTGTACAGCCATTTCCAGTCCTTGCTGCAACGCGAGGCCAGCAGCACATAAGCCACACATATCCGGTACGTAACCACACCGAGGAGACAGACACACCATGCCGCAACCGCTTCCAACCACGCCCGCCGACGCGACACATCAAACGAATGCCGCCGCGGGCACCGTGCGACGCTCGAAAGCCCGCTATCAGATTCTCTCGCTGCTGGCGATCGGCACGATGATCAACTATCTGGACCGCACGGTGCTCGGCATCGCGGCGCCGCAGTTGACCAAGGAGCTTGGTATCAACGCCGCGGTCATGGGCCTGCTGTTCTCCGTATTCTCGTGGAGCTATGTGGCTTCGCAGATTCCGGGTGGCCTCTTTCTGGACCGCTTCGGCAGCAAGCTCACGTATTTTCTGTCGATGACGTTCTGGTCGCTGTGCACGCTGGCGCAAGGGCTGGTGCATGGTATCGGCGCGTTGTTCGCTTTCCGGCTCGGGCTGGGCGTTTCGGAGGCGCCGTGCTTTCCGACCAATAGCCGGGTGGTGGCGACATGGTTTCCGCAGAGCGAACGCGCCATGGCCACCGGCACGTACACGGTTGGCGAATATATCGGCCTCGCGTTTTTCAGCCCGTTCCTGTTCATGCTGATGGGCGCGTTCGGCTGGCGTTCGCTGTTCTACGTGGTGGGCGCCGTCGGCATCGTGTTCGGCCTGATCTGGTGGAAGTTTTATCGTGAGCCGCATGAGCATCCGTGGATCAATCAGGCGGAGCTCGACTATATCGAAGCAGGCGGTGGTCTGACCCACGGAAAGAAGGACGCCGGTTCTTCCGGCGCACCGGCAGCAGCTTCGGCAACTGCGGCTGGAAAAAGCGGCTTCGAATGGCGCACCATCGGACGCCTGCTCAAGCATCGTCAATTGGCCGGCATCTGCCTCGGTCAGTTCGCCGGTAACTCGACGCTGGTGTTCTTCCTCACCTGGTTCCCCACGTATCTCGCCACCGAACGTCACATGGCATGGCTGAAGATCGGCTTCTTCGCGATCATGCCGTTCATTGCCGCATCGATCGGCGTGATGTTCGGCGGCATCTTCTCCGATTGGCTGCTGCGGCGCGGCAAGTCGGCAAACGTCGCGCGCAAACTACCGATCATTGCCGGCTTGCTGCTCGCGTCGACGATCATTCTCGCCAACTATGTCGAGAGCAACGTGGCGGTGATCGCGATTCTGTCGGTGGCGTTTTTCGCGCAGGGAATGGCGGCGCTGGGCTGGACACTGGTATCGGACATTGCGCCCGAAGGCCTGCTCGGCGTGACGGGCGGCATCTTCAACTTCGCCGCCAATCTGGCCGGCATCATCACGCCGCTGGTGGTGGGTTTCATCGTCGCGGCAACCGGCTCGTTTGTCGGCGCGCTGGTGTTCATCGGCGCGATTGCGTTGATCGGCGCGCTGTCTTACATCTTTATCGTCGGCGATATCAAGCGGATCGTGCTGGTGGATTGAACAGCACGCCTGATGGAATAGAAAAGGGGGAGGTGGCGAGGCCACGTCCCCCTTCGTTCATTTCAGACGTGCTTCAGTCTTCCTTGCGCACAAAACGCAGCACGGCGTCGACGATCATGGCGCGATGACGCGCACGCAGGCGCGGATGCGACGGATCGCGGCCAAATGCTGTACCGAAGGTATGGCGATTGCCGACACGGTGAAAGCACAGTGAGCTGATCATCAGATGCAGGTCGATCGCGTCGATATCGCTGCGGAACAGTCCCGCGGCGATGCCGCGCGAGAGCAGATCTTCGATCGTATGGATGACGGTGACGTTGCGGCCTTTGAAGCTCTTCACCTGCTCGACGTACTTCGCGCCGTGAATGTTCTCGATCGTCACGAGACGGACGAAGTCGCGCTGGCGGTCGTGATAGTCGAACGTAAACTCGACCAGCGCGCGCATGCCCTCGATCGGATCGAGTTCGCTGACGTGCAGATCCTGTTCGAGCGCGCGAATGTCGCCGTACACTTTTTCCAGCACGGCCTGGTACAACCCTTCCTTGCTGCCGAAGTAGTAGTACAGCATGCGCTTGGTGGTGTTCGTGCGCTCCGCGATCGCGTCGACGCGCGCACCCGTCAGGCCCATCGCGGAGAACTCCTGGGTCGCGACGTCGAGGATGTTGCGCTTCGTCTGTTCGGGATCGTACTTGCGTCGTGCGTCGGCGCGCGGGGCGCTGGACGCGATGCCGTTGGTATCAGGCTCGGCGGCCTTGCTTCCCTTTTTCATTGTGTATTCGAGCGGCAGTGACGGCGCATTCTAGCATGGCGAAACCGGCCCCCGGCGCGGGTCCTGGGCATAAGCGGGTGCGCATTGACCAGCGTATTGAATAGCGTCACGGGAATAGCGTCACGGCGTCGGCCGGGTCGAGGAGTGCCGGGCGGCGAGTGCGTCGCGCGTCTGCATGGCGGTGTAGGTGAGTTGGGCGGCGGCGAGACCGAGCGCGCCGTAGACGGGCGTCAGCCCGAAGGCCGCGAACGCGTCGGGTATCGGCCGTTCGCCGGCGATGGCCGCCGCCAGCAATTCGCCGGAGACGGTGGTGGGCGCCATGCCGTGCCCGCCGAAGCCGACCGCGTACCAGATGCCGTCCGTGCTGCGGCCGATTTGCGGCATCTTGTGCCGCGCGTAGCTCATCAGGCCGCCCCAGGCGTGCTCGATACGCACGTCATGCAACTGCGGATAGACCTTCAGCAGATCACGCCGCAACAGCCGCGCAATGACTTCGGGAGCGCGGTCACGAACCGAGATGCGGCCGCCCCACAGGATGCGCGTGTCGGGCAGTGGGCGGTAGTAGTCGAAGGCGAAGCGCGTGTCGTAGACGGCGGCGCGAGTGTCGATCGCGTCTTTCAGGCGCGCGCCGAGCGGTTCGGTGGCCATCACGTAGGTGGCGATCGGCAACACCGCACGTTCGACCTTTGCATAGAGGTTGCGCGCATAGCCGCCGCCGGCCATCACGACGTGGCGCGCATCGAGCGCGCCGTGCGGCGTGTGCACCACGAAACCCGCGCCTTCAAACTGTAAGCGCACAACCGGCGACTTCTCGTGAATCTGCACGCCCGCGTTGGCCGCGGCTCCAGCGACACCGAGCACATATTTCAGCGGATGAAAGTGGAATGCGTTGCGCTCGAACAGGCCGCCGTGATAACGGCTCGTCTTCAGTTGCGACGCGAGCGACGCGGCCGCCACGGGTTCCCACTCGACACCGAACGAATCCCGCATCAGGCGACGTTGCGTGTCGAGCCTCGCCGGTTCGTCGAA
This sequence comes from Paraburkholderia fungorum, assembly GCF_046026025.1. GTDB lineage: Bacteria > Pseudomonadota > Gammaproteobacteria > Burkholderiales > Burkholderiaceae > Paraburkholderia > Paraburkholderia fungorum_E. The sequence goes on from NZ_JAQQFL010000012.1 coordinate 102,313, forward strand.
CCAGTTGGCGAAGATCACGCCGGCATCGGTCACGTCGCAATCGATGTGGTAGCGCTGGATACGCTTTCTCATCAGATCGACGGCGTCGGTGGTCAGCGCATAGAGTTCGCGGGCGCGGGCCGGGCCGAGGGTCTTCAGCAGATCGGCGCAATCGAGGCTATAGCCGCCGAACACGAAGCCGCCGTTGCGGCCGGAGGCGCCGAAGCCGACCTGCTCGGCTTCGAGTACGGTGACGTCGGAGACGCCGCGCTCGGCGAGTCCCAACGCCGTGGACAAACCCGCGAGGCCGCCGCCAATGACGCAGACGTTGACGCTGCGCCGGCCCGTTAGCGGCGCGTAAGTGGACGGGTGCCCGGCAGAGCGGGTGACGGTGGCTTCGTAAAAGCTTTGCATGCGGATAGGGTAGCGGCAACGGTGGGCCCGCGTCCAGCCATCTGACAATGCTTGCGCTTCGGATCGTAGTTATCGGTTAAACAAAAGGCCGGCATCCGCTCACAGCGAATGCCGGCCTTGCCGGTATGGTCTCAAACCGCTCAGGACACGGGCAGCAGTTTGCCGCTGAACACCACCGGACCGGTAGGCGCATTGTGATCGGGCGAGCCGCCCGGCGCTTCGATCGAGACCGCCAGCGCCGCATAGCGCTCCGGTTTCTGCTGACCGGCGGTGACCTTGCCGTTGGCGCTGTCCGGCAACATGCCGAGCGACACCGGGTGGCCACTGGCCGGAATACCCCACAACTCCATCGCCCGGCCGGCCGGCAAGTCGACCTTGCCGAGCGGATGCAGCGTCATGGTGGCGTGGGTTTCGTCCCACGCCACCAGCATGACCGGATGGGTGTCCTTGTCATTCAGCACGGCGACGTGTGAAACGGCTGTTTCAGGTTGCTGCGCGACGCTCGGCGCCGTGGCAGGCGTCACACCGGACGGCAGCAGCGAGCGCACGGCGACCACGGCGGCGATCGCGGCGAACCCGGTCACGCCGATCGCCCAGCCACGCCAGAACGCGAGGTTCTCGAAGAGGCTGCCGGACGGACGCGCGGGTTTTTCGACCACGGTACGCGGGCGTGCCGCCTCGCGGGCCGAACTCAAATCGAGACGCCGTTCGATGGCTTGCCATACCGCGGCCGGTGGCATGCGCGGCTCCGCAAGTTCGGCCAGCGGCGAGATGCGCCGCAGCCACTCGTCGATGGCCTGACGAATCACCGCGTCGTGGTCCGCGTAGTACTGGAAGCGGCGCCGGGCGCCACCGCGCAGCGTGCCGAGCACATATTCGGCGGCCAGCATGTCGACCTGCTGAGGATAGCGATGGAGATTCATCACTGACCTCCCAGACAGGTTTTCAGCTTGGCGAGGCCACGCCGGATCCAGGACTTGACGGTGCCGAGCGGCACCGTCAGCACTTCGGCAATCTCGCTATGGCTCTGATCGCGCAGGTAGGCAAGGGCAACCGCCTGACGCTGCGCCGGTTCCAGCTGCTGCATGCAGCCGGCCAGCAGGCGTGCCTGCAGGCTGACCGCGCTCAGCGCTTCGGGATCTGGATCGCCGCTTGCCACAAGATCGTCCAACGCATCGCTCCATTCCGTTTCCTGCGTGTTGACCCGCCGCAGGTGATCGAGAGCACGGTTTCTGACGATCGCCGACATCCACGTCATCGGGGCGGACAGTGCGCGGCGGTAGTCGCCGGCAAAGCGCCAGATATTGACGAAGCTGTCCTGCAAGACTTCTTCGGCCCACTCGTGCTTGCTCAATATACGAAGCGCGAGGCCAAACAGTTTCGGGGCAGCGAGATCATATAGCTCGCGCAGCGCCGCGCCGTCCTGTCTGGCAACGCGCTCGAGCAACTCGGCGAGGGTGTCCGGCGTCAGTTCTCGAGGATCGGCGGTCATGGAAAGTGGCGTGGTGGGCTTGCGGGCCTATGTTACTCAATTTCCTCGTGGTCTTACATGTGGTTTTCACCCCGTGTACTGCATCCACCGGGCCGACGTCTGCGTATACGGCTGCACGGGCCCGGCGCTGGGTCCGCAACCTGGCCTCAGGCGTCCCAGCGCAACACCAGTGTACAAAACAGTGCCGATCTGGCTTCACTCTTGCACAGCGCAATCGCGGCGTTATTCGTGCAGCAGAAAATGGCGGGACTCGTGCCGGTCAAACTTAAATCGCCTTCGCAAACGTTCGGCGTCGTGACGCGCAAGGGCGGCGTGCTATCGCCGCCGGCCGAGCAATTCATCGAGTTATTGCGTGAACGGACGGTGGGGCAGGTGGCGGCGCAGTGGGAAAATCAGGCAGTGCAGAAGCAGAAAACCGCCTGAAACAGCGGTTTTTCGAGTCGCGAAAGACTTTCAATATCTCACGCCGGACGGCGCTCCGCCATGCCTTGTGGTGGGGTGTTGCTGCGGCGACACTCTCGGGTAAATCCGAACCGATTGCACGCTCATTTTCCGCGCTACACTTGATTGAAGGTGCGCCGGACTCAAGAGCATGGCGCACGCTCGGGGAGAGCAGCCATGAATCGGCCACTGGTTCGGTTACCGCTTCGCGCGACAGGCACGGCGCCCGTCAGGAAGTGGCTCAAATGGGGGCTGGCAGCGGCGTTTTTGCTCGCGCTGGCTTTGGTGGTGCGCCTGGTCCAGGTCGAGATCGAAACGTCCCGGCTGCAGGCGCGCTATCTCTCCGAACTCACGCGCGACGTGGGTTTCTCCGTCGACACCGGTCCAAGTCATTCCATCCGCTTCCCTCAGGCAGACAAAGGCCCCTACGACAGCCGGCTCGGCTACGCGTTGCTGCCGTCGTTCCAGCAGCGATTGCTGCAACGCGGGTTTGAAATCAGCGCGCAGGCGCGTGATTCCGAACGGATGCTGTCGCTGGCCGATGACGGTCTGTTTATTCCCTACGCCGAAAAAGATCAGGCAGGACTGCAACTCTTCGACGGCACCGGTGCGCCGCTCTTTGGCGCACAGTTTCCGGGCCGCGTTTATGACAGCTTCGATTCAATCCCGCCGGTCGTTGTGCGCTCGCTGCTGTTTATCGAAGACCGCTATCTGCTCGATCCGGATCAGCCGAACCGCAACCCGGCGATCGACTGGGGGCGCTTTAGCCGCGCGCTAGTCGATCAGGGCGCGCGCGTGTTCAACCGGCATCAGTCGACGCCGGGCGGCAGCACGCTTGCCACGCAGATAGAGAAGTTCCGCCACTCGGCGGGCGGGCGCACGGCAACGCCGCCGGAGAAATTGCGGCAGATCGCGTCGGCCTCGGTGCGCGCTTATCTGAATGGTCCGCAGACCATGCCCGCGCGCCAGCAGATCGTCGTCCATTACCTCAACTCGGTGCCGCTCGCCGCGCAACCGGGCATCGGCGAGATCAACGGGATTGGCGATGGTTTGGCCGCCTGGTACGGCAGCGATTTCAACGAGGTCAACCGCATTCTGAAAGCGCCGTCGAGCGAGGCGAATCTTGCCGGGCAGGGCATCGCGTTTCGCCAGGTGCTGTCACTGATGATCGCGCAGCGCGCACCGTCGTATTTCCTGCGTCACGGTTACGCCGATCTCGAACGTCTGACGGATAGCTATATCCGTCTGCTGGCGAACGGCGGTGTCGTCACGCCTGCGCTGCGTGATGCCGCGCTGTCCGCGCAAGTCGCTCTGCGCCACGCACCGAACGCGGTGCAGAACGCGGACTCGTTCGTGTCGCGCAAGGCCGTTACGTCGATGCGCTCGCATCTGCTGGTGGCGCTCGGTATACCGAGTTTCTATGAACTCGACCGGCTCGACTTGCAGGCGACGGGCACGCTCAATAATGCCGTGCAACAGGCGGTGAGCGACCGTCTTGCCGCCGCCGCGACGCGTGACGGCGCGAAAGCCGCCGGGATCGTCGGTTTTGAAATGCTGCGCGCCGCCGACGACCCCTCGAAAATCGCCTATAGCTTCACGCTCTTCGAACGGCGCGACGGCGCGAACCTCGTGCGGGTGCAAACCGATAGCGTGAACCAGCCGTTCGACATCAACTCCGGCGCCCGGCTCAATCTCGGCTCAACCGCGAAAATGCGCACCGTGGTGACGTATCTGCAGATCGTCTCCGACCTGCACGCGCGTTATGCCCCGTTGAGCATGGCGGAGCTGAAAGCGGTGAAACCCGATCCGAACGATCAGCTTACGCGCTGGGCGCTCGACTATCTGATGCATACCTCGGACCGCTCGCTGCAAGCCATGCTCGATGCGGCCGTGGAACGCAAATACTCGGCGAGCCCGGGCGAAACCTTCTATACGGGTGGCGGCGCGCAGAGCTTCAACAACTTCGACTCCGACGACAACAGCCGCATTCTCACCGTGCATCGCGCGTTCCAGCATTCGGTGAATCTGGTGTTTGTGCGGCTGATGCGCGATATCGTCCACTACGAGATGCTGCAGACCACGGGACCCTCGTCGCAATGGCTGGGCGATCCGACGACCCGCAAGATGTATCTCACGCGTTTCGCCGATCAGGAGAGCCGCGTGTATATGACGCGTTTCTACACGAAGTACCACGGTAAGACGCCGGATCAGCAATTGACTCTGCTGCTGCTCGGCGTGCGCAAATCGCCGCCCAAGGTGGCGACGGTGTTGCGCAGCGTGGCGCCGGACGAATCGAACGCGTGGTTCAACGCGAAGATGCGGGCCGCGTTGAAGAACACGCCGGCGGCCTCCGTGCTGGACGATGAGGATCTCGCGAACCTGTACGAAAAATATGCGATCGACCGCTTCAACCTGAACGATCGCGGCTACATTTCGAGCGTGCATCCGCTGGAACTGTGGACCCTCAACTATCTGCGCGCGCATCCCGACGCGACGCTCGAGCAGATGGAAACCGCGAGTCGCGACGTGCGTCTGTCGACCTATTCGTGGCTCTTCAAAACCCGCTATCACGCTACTCAGGACCGCCGCATCAAGCGGATGGTCGAGTTGCGCGCGTACGATGCGATCGGCAAATCGTGGCAGGCGCTCGGCTATCCGTTCGCGACGCTCACGCCGTCGTATGCGGCGGCGATTGGCGCGTCCGGCGACCGGCCGGCGGCGCTCGCGCAACTGATCGGCGTGATTGCCAACGACGGCAGCAAGGTGCCGACAGAAAGCCTCACGCAACTCGATTTCGCGAAAAATACGCCCTACGAAACGCATTTCCAGCGCGCGGCGGTAGCGCCGCAGCAGCAGTTGTCGCCGGAGATCGCCGGGGTTGTCAGGGGGCTGTTGCGTGACGTCGTGTTAGGCGGTACCGCCAAGCGTCTCGCCCAGGGCATGACGTTCCCCAATGGCCAGACACTGGAGATTTACGGCAAGACCGGCACTGGCGATCAGCGCTTCAATGTGTGGGCCAAAGGCGCGCGCCTGATCGAGTCGCGCAAGGTGAACCGCAGCGCAACCTTCGTGTTCGTGATGGGAGACCGGTTCTACGGCACGCTGACTGCCTGGGTGCACGAACCGTATGCAGCCCATTACGACTTCACGAGTGCGCTCTCGGTGCAGTTGCTGAAGTCGCTCGCGCCGGTGTTGCAGCCGTTGCTCGACAATCCGCCGGCCAGAACCGCGTCGATAACGAAGGTGGCCGCGCAAGCGCAATGAGCGGCGGCGTCTAATATCCCGCGTCCGTCGCCGGCTTGAGAAACAGTTCGTGCACGGGCGCGAAATGCGCGTACAGCGGCAGAATCGCACCGCCCATTGCCCGCGCATCGGCACCGATGGTGCCTTCCAGTAGCTGCGGGCGCACCAGGCCTTCCCATTCGAAACGATCGAGCACGCGCTCGGTCCGGCGGATGATTTCGCGCACCAGTTGCCGGTCGAGTTCGCCGTCGATCACGACCGCTTCCAGATCGAGCAGGGCCGCCGCATTGGTCAATGCACTGGCGATGGCCGGGCACGCCGTGTCGAGCCATTGCTCGGTCTGCCGCCACAGGTCCGGCGACAACGCGCGATGGTCATGCGCGGCCGCGGCTGGCGCGCCCGCATCGCTCAATAGCCGTTCCAGAACAAAGCCCGATGCGGCGTGCAGCAACTGCCGCGCCGGTTTGCGAGGGCCGCCGTCCCTCAGCGGGATCGAGCCGACTGCGCCGGCATTGTCGTGCGGGCCGGCATGCAAACGCCCGTCGATCACCAGGCCGCCGCCGATAAACGTCCCGACGAACAGGTACAGAAAATTGTGAATTCCGCGGCCTTGCCCCATCACGAGTTCGGCGGCGCAAGCGGCGGTGGTGTCCTTGGCGAATTCGACGGGCAGGCCTGTCATCGTCGCGATGCGGCTGCGCAGATCGATCTCGTGCCAGGCTTCCAGCGCTTCTTGCGGCGCGCCGAGAAAGTCGCGCCAGCCGCCGAGCCACAGCGGCGCCGCCACGCCCACGCCGACCACTTTGTCCGCGTTCGCGCCGAGCGTCTGGGTCACGCGCGCCAGTCTGCTTTCCAGCGCGGGGAATAGCGTGCGCGGATCGGGATAGGCATAGTCGAAGACATCGCGGCACACGACGCGGCCCGCGAAATCCATCGCCAGCACGTCGAGGCTCCGGCGTCCTACCTTGATGCCGATGGTGTACGCACCGTCGGCACGCAATGCGATCGGCACCGACGGTTGACCGATGCGTCCGCGCACGCGCGCCTGCTTCTCGAGCAGGCCGTCGTCGATCAGACGGTCGACGATCATCGACACCGTCTGCATCGACAGACGCGTGAGGCGGCCTACGTCGGCTTTCGGCAGCGGCCCATGCAAACGGATCGCCTGCAGCACGATTCGTTCGTTGAATTGACGCATGCCGACCTGATTCGAGCCGACCGTGCGTTCGAGCGGTGAGCGGGTGCCGGGTGTTTCCATCGTCGCGTGCCCCTCAGCGGGATGCCGCCATCATGCAATCGCCTTGACGTCCGCTTCCTTCGCGCCCGTCATGATTGCCACGGCCTCCGACATATGGATGTCCCGCGTGTTCACGAGCGCCGCGCGCCGGCCGAGCCGCTGGATATGGATGCGGTCCGCGACTTCGAACACGTGCGGCATGTTGTGGCTGATCAGGATCACCGGCAGGCCGCGCTCGCGCACGCGGCGGATCAACTCGAGCACCATGTTGCCTTCCTTCACGCCGAGCGCGGCGGTGGGTTCGTCGAGAATCACCACATGCCGTGCGAACGCCGCGCTGCGCGCGACGGCCACGCCCTGGCGCTGGCCGCCGGATAAGGTTTCGACCGCCTGGCGCATCGAACGGATGCCGATTTGCAGATCCTTCATGTGCGCGGTGGCTTCCTCGAGCATGCGGCGCTTGTCGATCATCTTGAAGATCGAGCCGCGCCAGCCCGGTTTGACGAGCTCACGGGCGAGGAACAGGTTCTCGGCGATGCTCATGGCGGGCGCCACCGCGAGCTCCTGGTAGACGGTTTCGATGCCTTGAGCGCGGGCATCCAGCGGGCTGCGGAATTTGACCGGCTTGCCGTCCAGCAGGATTTCGCCTTCGTCGGGAACGGTGGCGCCCGAAAGCGCCTTGATCAACGACGACTTGCCCGCGCCGTTGTCTCCGATCACGGCGAGAATCTCGCCGGGCAGCACTTCGAAATCGCAGCCGTCGAGCGCGGTGACGTTGCCGTAGCGTTTGACGATGCCGCGCGCCTGCAGAACGGGCATCGCGGTGGAAGCGGAAGTAGATGTCGACATGACGGACTCCAATTGAGTGCTCAACCGCGACGATGGGAAAGTTTATCCGCGGCGACCGCGAGAATCACGAGCATGCCGGTGATCAACACCTGGTAGACCGAAGAGACACCGATCAGCGTCAGGCCGTTGCGAAACACGCCGACAATCAGCGCGCCGAGCAGGGTGCCGGAAATCGAGCCCCGTCCGCCGAACAGACTCGTGCCGCCCAGCACCACGGCGGTAATGCTGTCGAGGTTCTCGGTTTGCCCCGCCTGCGGATCGCCGACGCCGGTGCGCGACACCGATAGCAGCGCGGCGATGCCGTAGATCGCGCCGGCCAGCGAATACACCGTGAGCAAAATCTTCTGCGACGAGAGGCCCATCAGGCGCGCGGCTTCGGGATTATTGCCGAGCGCATACAGATGCCGGCCGGGCACCGTGTCACGCAGGACGAACCAGGTCGCCGCGTACATCAGCAGCGTGAGTACCGTGCCGTAGGTGACTTCGGCGGGGCCGAGCCTGAACGTGTTGCCGAGGAACATGATCGCGTCCGGCAGGTTCGAGACGCTCTCCGCGTTGGAATAGATCTGCGTGAGCGCGAATGCGATGTTCAACGTACCCAGCGTGACGATAAAGGCCGGCAACTTGATCTTCGTGATCAGCACGCCGTTGAGCGCACCGAATAGCGCGCTCGCGGCGATGCCGCACAGAATCGCGAGAACGGGCGGCACGCCGAGCGTGACCGCGAATTTGGTCATGATGATCGAGCCGAACGCCATCACCATCCCGCACGACAGATCGATCCCGCCGGTCAGCACGATCAGCGTCTGGCCGATCGCGATGACGGCGACCACCATCGTCTGTTGCAGGATCAGCGAGAGGTTCTGGAACGACAGGAACCGGTTGCTCTGCGAAATGAAGAAGCCACAGGCCAGCAACAGGGCGATCAGCGGTCCGATTTCAGCGAGCGACGGCAAGCGGTCGGTGAACGGGCGCGGGTGGCCGGCGGGCGCGGAAGGAGTCGACATGATAGGGGTGTCCTCGATGCATGAACGCGGCAAGCGGGCCATGCGGTCAATACGCGGGCCGGCCTTCTGCGGCCGGCCCTCCAGCAGTCAGGCGGCCCAGCACAGTGGGCCGCCTGTTCAGTGCCTGTTACTTGTTGCCCCAGCAGTTGTCGAGGCCGAACTTCGTATCCTTGCTGTCGACGCCGGACATCGGTTTGTCGGTGATCAGCGTCACGCCCGTGTCCTGATAGCCGGAAACCTTCTTGCCGGTCTTCGCATAGTCGACGCCGGCGGTCACACCGAGCCCGGCCATCTTCAATGGATACTGCTGCGAAGTCGCCGCGATCGCGCCGGCCTTCACATTGCGCACGCCTTCGCAGCCGCCGTCGATGGAAACGATCATCACGCTCTTGTCCTTGCCCGCCGCTTTGAGCGCGCGATACGCACCCGCCGCGGCCGGTTCGTTGATCGTGTAGACCACGTTGATATCCGGCGATTTCTGCAGGCAGTTTTCCATCGCCGTCTGGCCCTTCGCCTGATCGCCGCGAGTGTCCTGGCTGCAGACGATCGACGGATCGCCTTCCTTCACGCCGAAGCCTTCCAGGAAGCCGTTATGACGCAGTACACCGACCGAGACACCGGGTGCGAGATCGAGCGTGGCGATCTTCGCGGGCTTGCCGTTCATGGCGGTTTTCGCGTACTTGCCGATCAGCACGCCGGCCTTGAAGTTGTCGGTGGCGAAGAGGGCGTCCGTGGCATCTTGCGGATCGGTCGGCGTGTCGAGAGCGATCACCATCACACCGGCCGCGCGCGCCTTCTTGATGCTCGGCACGATCGCCTTGGTATCGCTCGGCGTGATCAGAATTGCTTTCGCGCCGGCCGTCATCATGTTTTCGATGGCGGTGACCTGGCTCGCGTTGTCGCCGTCGAACTTGCCGGCGGCGGTGAGCAGTTTGGCGCCGTCTTTCGAGGCAGCCGCTTCGGCACCCTGTTTCATCTTCACGAAGAACGGATTGGTGTCGGTCTTGGTGATCAGGCCGACGACAGGCTGGTCGGCTGCCTGGCTCGCGCTCGCACACCACACCGCCGATGCCGCGACGCATATCGACACGATTTTCCTGGCGCCAGGATGCCTGCGGGAATTCAGATTCATGGGACGCTCCTCCGGTTATTGGCAACGATGTTGTGAACTGCGGGTGATGGCGCACGCGAACGCTGCGCGCTTGCCATCGGTTTGCAACCTGCTTTGGACGCTGAAGCGATTCAGGGGCGGTTCGAAATCGGGCGACTAAATCACTTGAGTTGATTTAGTAAAGCAGGCGTGAGAATGCGCGTCAAGAAAACTATCAGCAGGGGAGATCGGCGTGCCGAAGCGGCCGACGAGGCGGCGGGGCTTACGTGGCGGGGCTTGGCGGGTGTGGTGCGATGCAAGATCAGGCGTCAGGACTTCGGGAAAGTCCTGGCCTGACTGAAGGATAATTGAAAGTATTGAGTGGTCTTTTACGGCAGAAGCACTGCCGTCGGGAAGGTGATCAGTGTGAGCCGCGCGTAACTCGATGTACGCGATATCCGTCCCTTTCGCCCGGATCACATTCTGATGACATCCATCACGGTCTTCTTATTGTCCTTGAACTGGTAGATCGTGATCGCCGCGTCCCTCAGGTCGCCGTGCGGGTCGAACGCAATGTGCCCGATCACGCCGTCATAGTTCGTGGCAGGCATCGCTGCGAGAATTTTCAATCGGTCGGTTGAGTTGGCTCGCTTCATTGCGTCATAGATAACGTAGACGGCGTCGTACGTGAACGGAGCGTAGGCGTCGATCGGCGTGCTGAAGCGTGCCACGTATCGCTTGTCAAAGTCTTGACCCTTTGGCATTTTTGACAAGGCAAGTCCGGCTTCTGAACATGTCACATTGCCAATTGCGCTGCCGGCAAGTTGCGTCATGTTCTCCGTGCAGGCACCGTCGCCTCCCAGCACCTTTGCGGTGATGCCAAGGTTAGCCGCCTGTTTCGCCAGCGGGCCGGCCGTTGCGTCCGAGCCGCCGTACATGATTGCGTCGGGTTTCAGACCTTTGATTTTCGTCAGAATCGATCGGAAGTCGATGGCTTTATCCGTCGTCGCTTCGTGGGTCACGATAACGGCGCCCCGTGCTTTTGCCGCTTTTTCAAATTCTTGCGCGAGGCCCTGGCCGTATGCGGTGGAATCGTCCACGATTGCAATTCGCTTTGCGTGCATTGTGTCGACTGCGTAGCGAGCCAGTGCCGGCCCTTGCAGTGCGTCGGTCGCGACAACCCGGAAGGTCGTTTTGAAGCCTTGCAGCGTATAGGTGGGATTGGTCGAGCCTTGCGAGATCTGCACCAGGCCGGCCTCGCTGTAGATCTTCGATGCCGGGATCGAAACCCCGGAGTTGATATCGCCGACCACGGCTACCACGCCATCGTCAACGAGTTTCTGGGCGACTTGAGTACCGGTGCGTGGGTCGGCCGCGTCGTCCTGAGCGTCGAGTTGCAGGCGGACCGGCTTGCCGCCGATGACCGGATGCTGGCTGTTGATCTCGTCGATTGCAAGCCTCGCCGCATTTTCGCTGTCCTTGCCCATATGCGCGAGCTGGCCTGTCAAGGGTGCGGCATGACCAATCAGGACCACGGCAGGCTCCGCCGCGAAGCTCGCGCTACCTGCGCCAAGCAGCAGCGCTGCGGCGCTCGTTTGCAGCGTCCGATTCAATTTACTGAACGAGGGTGACATGGCGGCTCCTGAGTTTTCGGTTCAATGAGTGTTCGACCGCCAAATTCTTCCGTCCAACGACTTATTTTATTGACCGGCGATAGATAAATCTGATCGCCCCCAGGGCTTTCCCGGAAGGCCGTCCCTTGCGCGTTGAGCCGCCATGGTCACAACAAAAAGTTGTTTCGGGTGGCCAGTTTTTGTTGTCACGGATCTGATTTTGCGGCGCTAAACTCTGCCAATGCACTGAAGCTGTCCGTTGCGCGGACGCGATGCGTGGAATACAAGGCGTCTGATGAATGTCCGTTTTCTAGAAACGTTTGTATGGCTTGCCAAGCTGCGCAATTTCCGACTGACAGCGGAGCGCTTGCATGCGACACAGGCCGCAATTTCCAGTCGGATATCTGCACTCGAGCAGGAGTTCGGCGTGCGTCTATTCGATCGGGGGCCGCGCGACGTCAAGCTGACCCAGGAAGGGACCAAGGCGCTGGCTTTCGCCGAGCAGATCCTGAAACTCACGAACGACATGCTCGCAAGCGTAAGCGACCGTTCGCATGTGAGTGGGCTGCTGCGGGTCGGCGTGATGGAGTCCGTCGTGCATACGTGGCTGCCTGAGTTACTACGGCGAGTGCGGGACGAATATCCGAACCTGACGATCGAGCTGACTTGCGACACCTCGACGAATCTGTCCGTGCAACTGGTGAATGGCAACGTGGATATCGCTTTCTTGAGCACGATGGTCACCGGTGCGGACGCGGAAAATGTTTCGCTCGGCGCATTGCCGATGCGATGGGTGGCGAGTCCGTCGCTGAATCTGTCGGCTGAAGCACTATCGGAAGCTGAACTGGCGAGCTTCCCGATCGTGAGCTTTGCCCGTCATTCGTCGCCGCATGTGTTTGTCGCCGGCCTGTTTGCAGCCGCCGGCGAGCCGCACGTGCAAATCAATTGCGTGTCTTCGGTCGCGGCGATTATCAGGCTCGTACTCGACGGTTTCGGCATCGCGGTTCTGCCGACGGCTTTCGTGACCCGCGAACTGGAGTCCGGTCATCTACAACTGCTGAAAGTGACCCATCGAGTCCCGGAACTCCCACTGTTCGCGTCCTTCCGGCGAAGTCCGGACAGTTTGCTATGCGAGTCGATCATGCATCTGGCGCAAAAAGTCATGCGAGAGTTCAGCCTGGAGAACGGTCCGGATATCGCACTCTTTCCAGACACCGACGAAGCGCTGCCACCTCATTGAGTGGCACGCTTGATGTTTTTCTGACTATCAAAAAGGCCCGAACCGAGATGCCGACTGCCACGCCTCTGACCGTTCAGCCGCTTACTGCCGGCGCTTTCGAAGCCTATGGATGGATGTTAGGTAAGCCGTTTCCAGGGGATAGCGCGGCGTCTTCGTTTGCAAGCCCGTCGTCCGATTTCTGGCGCGAACATCTGTTCGATGCCGGCCTGTCCGGAGATCCCGAAATTCTGTGGGTCAGATACCGCGATCGCGAAGCCGAGGTGATGCAACTCGAGGCGCATTGGCTTACTGAGCAGGCCGTGGTGCCGCTAACCGGACCTCTCGTCCAGATTGTCGCAACGAGCACGCCGGATGGACACCCGAACCTCGATTCATTGGCCGCTTTCGAGGTGCCCGTAGGGGAGGGGATCTGCATGCGGCCGCGCTGCTGGCATGCGACGCGTGCATTACAGAACGAGGTGACGTGCCTCATGCTGACACGCCGCTCGACGACGTTCGATCTTGCAGTCCATCTACTCGCAGGCGCGCCCGCCGCCGAAAGCGCGATTCGGCGGATTCCGCCATACCGGCTTGTCGGCGCGCCCGGCCTCATACAGGTGCCGACGCTTCAACGAGGCGCCGAGGTCCAGTAAGCCGGTTTGGAATCCGGCGCGATTTCGAGGCGGCGGAGGCTGAAAAGGGCTTGTCTGCGAAAATTTACCTGCGCGGCGCGAGCGTTTGACGCTTCGTTTCGAGCTGGGTGACGACACGCTGCAAGGTGCGCTCCGCCCGTCCTGGCGTCTGCACGAACTTGCAGCCGATCACGAAACGCCGTTCGCCCTTCGGCGTGGTCAACTGCCGTGGCGCGACGATTTCCAGATCGAGCCGCAGCGTGCCGAAGCTGCCGAGTTGCAGCGTGACATCGCGCAGGACGGTGCCGCTTTCAAGCGAGCCGAAGCGTTCATCGGCGGTTTTCAATGCGATGCCGCCCAACGAGAGGTCCTGCAGTTCCAGCCGGAACGAACCGCCGTCCACGCAGGGTCCGCTGGCGATATAGGGGTCCAGCACGGGCGTTTGCACGCGGAAGAATTCGCGGCGCTGAACGTAGCACAGGAACGCGGGGAAGGATGCCTCGAACGCCGGGCGGCCCTCGAACATGATCGGGTTTGCGTTAAGCGTGGTGAACTCGGTGCGAATGCCATCCGGCAAGCCGCGGAAGATCAACTGGCGCGCGGACGCAAGCGCGTAATTGTCCGCCTCCACGCTGCCGGCGTCGAAGATAAAGCGCGCATTGCGCGAATCGACATCGAGCACTTGCGTAACGATCTGGCGGCCGTTGAATTCCACCGTCACGAAGTCCTGTCCGGTCATCAGCTTGCGCAGGCAAACTGCGATTTGCAGGGGATGGTGTTGTGCGAAGGGCGAATCCGCGTCGGTGGTTTGTGCTGCGACGTCGGCGTCCAGAAGATCGGCGATCATTTTGAGTATCCATGCATGTTATGGCCTTGGCCCGGCCGGTGGGGGGAGCGCAGGCGGCATATGAGTCATGCCGGCGCTCGGCCCGTTCCCCTTTCCCCTGCCTGATTGCAGGGACCGTGCCAACTGCATGGATGGACAGCGCGAAGCCGTGGTTTTGCCGTGGAACCCCTTGAGACGGGCGTTCGCGGGTGATGGCCCGATAAGCGGCGACGGTTACAGGCGGGTTCGCTACGTAACGTCCGCGACACTGTTACGGCCACGTTACGCCGAACGCGGCGCGCCGGTGGACGCGCGCACAACCAGTTTCGGCGCGGAAGAAATCCGCATCGGCACGCTTGCCGCGGGCGGGCGGCCCGCTTGCCCGTACGACGACTCGATCAGCTCGCGCAACAGCGATACCGCGAGACCGGCGACCTCGACGGTCGGCACGGCGACCGTCGTCAGCGCGGGCCGCGATTCTCGCGCGAGTTGAATGTCGGTAATGCCGATCACGGACAGGTCGCGCGGCACGTTCAAGCCGAGATCGGCAGCGGCGTGCATCGCGCCGAGCGCCGGCAGATCGTTGGTCGCGAAGATCGCGGTGAGTTTCGGATCGGCTTCCAGCAGGGCGCGCGCCGCGGCGTAGCCACCTTGCATCGTGTCGGGCGCATGCTTGACCTGGACTTTTGGTGCGCCGGCCGCCTGTAGCGCATCGACAAAACCTTCGTAGCGGGCGGCGTGAATCCCCGAGGCTTTGCTGCCGACAATCGCGCCGATTCGACGATGGCCCAGCACCAAAAGATGCGATGCAGCCAGCTCGCCGGCCAGACGAAAATCGACCGCGACGCACGGCAGCCCCGGCGGCTCGTTGGGCCGTTCCCACATGCACAACACCACGGGCGTGCCGCGCGATTCGGTCGTATGCAGGTCCGTGAAATCGAGGTTCGCATTTGTCACGAGCACGCCTTCGGAAAGCGTCCCTGCGATCTGGTCAAGATAGGCCCGCCCGGTCAGCGGATCTTCGTTCGTATTGCAGATGATCACGAAGTGGCCGCTGCTGCGCGCCGCGTGTTCGACGGCGAGCGCGAACTCCGGATAGAACGGATTGGCAATGCTCGACACCATCAACGCCAGCGTCGGGGCACGGCCTTCGGCGAGCGCGCGGGCAGCCAGGTGCGGGCGGTAGCCGAGCGCCTCGACGGCGTCCAGCACCCGTTGCCGGGTGGTTGCGCCGACCCGGCCGCGATTGCGCAGCACGTTCGATACCGTGGCAGGGGTGACGCCGGCGTGGCGGGCGACTTCGCTTAGGGTGGTCATGGCTAATCAGTATTTGGGATGGATGTTCGATATTTGCATCGCAGCCAAAGTCGCGGCACCATTTGCCGCACAGACAAAACGATATCGGAGACAGGTAAGGCCCCAGCGATCGGTAGCGATCGATTTTTTTCGGCCCTGCTGATTAAGCGCTTAATCTCCGACATCGAGCCGATTAAATCACGGAGTCGATGCAATGGCGAGCATTTCGTTGAGAGGCGTGCAGAAGGCGTATGGTGACGGCGCGCTGGTGATCCGCGACGTCGACCTGGAGATCGGCGAGAACGAGTTCTGCGTGTTTCTCGGTCCGTCCGGTTGCGGCAAGTCCACCTTGCTGCGGATGATCGCCGGCCTCGAAGATGTGACCGACGGTGACCTGTCGATTGCCGGCCGCGTCGTCAACGACGTACCGGCGGCGCAGCGCGGCGTGGCGATGGTGTTTCAGAGCTACGCGCTGTTTCCGCATATGACCGTGTTCGAGAACATGGCATTCGGCCTCAAGCTCGCCAAAACCCCGAAAGACGAAATTGACCGCAAGGTGCGGGAAGCCGCGCGCATCCTGCAACTCGAGGCGCTGCTCGAGCGCCGGCCGAAGGCGCTATCAGGCGGCCAGCGGCAGCGCGTGGCGATCGGGCGGGCCATCGTGCGCGAGCCGGGCGTGTTTCTGTTCGACGAGCCCCTCTCCAATCTCGACGCGACGCTGCGCGGCCAGACCCGCGTCGAAATCGCGCGCTTGCATAAACAGTTCGCCAAAGCCAGCGTGGTGTACGTCACGCACGACCAGATCGAAGCGATGACGCTGGCCGACAAGATCGTGTTGCTGCACGCGGGCAAGGACACCGAGCGCTACGGCAGCATCGCGCAGATCGGCGCGCCGCTCGAGTTGTATCACCGTCCGAGGAGCCGCTTCGTGGCCGGCTTCATCGGTTCGCCGCGCATGAACTTCTTGCCGGGGCGGGTGGCGTCGGTGGATGCGCACGGTGTGATCGTCACGCTCGATCACACCGCTGAAAACGTGCATGTGCCGGTCAGCGGCGAAGGGCTCGCGGCCTCGCAGCCGGTCACGCTCGGCGTGCGCCCGGAACACATGGAATTCATCGATGCGGCAAGTGCGGAAAACCCGCGGGACGCCGTGCTGATCCGCATCGTGTCTCTCGTCGAACAGCTCGGCGAGCACAGCTATGTCCACCTCGATCAGCCCGGCGGCGCCGCGCTGATCGCCAAGGCGCCGGGCGACACACGCCTCACGCCGGGTGACCGCGCGAGCCTGCGTGTGCCTGGCCGCGCCTGCCATTTGTTTACCGAAGACGGCTTTGCCGCTGCTTCGCTCGAATCCGTCGAACACTACGCATAGAGGACATTCGGATGCGCCTTGGAGTCTGTTATTACCCGGAACACTGGCCGGAGTCGATGTGGGAAGACGACGCCCGGCGAATGAAAGCACTCGGCATCGAGCAGGTGCGAATCGCCGAATTTGCGTGGAGCCGGATGGAGCCGACCCCAGGCGAATATGACTGGGGCTGGCTGGATCGCGCGATCGACGTACTCGGCGCGGCTGGTTTGCAGGTGGTGATGTGCACGCCGACGGCAACGCCGCCCAAGTGGCTGATCGATCGTCATCCGGATATTTTGCCGGTCGGCGCGGACGGCCGGCCGCGCGCTTTCGGTTCACGCCGTCACTACGATTTCTCATCGCCTTCGTATTTCACCGCGTCGCAGCGGATCTGCACGGCGGTTGCCGAGCGTTACGGCAAGCATCCGTCTGTTGCGTACTGGCAGACCGATAACGAATTCGGTTGCCATCACACGGTAGTCAGTTATTCGCCGGCGGCAGTAGGGCGCTTTCGCGAATGGCTCAAGGCGCGTTATCAAACCATCGACGCGCTGAACCGCGCGTGGGGTACGGTGTTCTGGAGCATGGAATACCGCTGCTTCGACGAGATCGACGCGCCGGTGGCGACCGTGACCGAAGCGCATCCGTCGCACCGGCTCGATTACCGGCGCTTCGCCTCCGACGAAGTGGCGCGCTACAACCGCATGCAGGTCGAGATCATCCGCGCGCATTCGCCAGGGCGGCCGGTCGCGCACAACTTCATGCAGCTTTTTACCGAGTTCGATCACTACAAGGTAGCGGCCGATCTCGATGTCGCGACGTGGGACAGTTATCCGCTCGGCGCGCTCGAAGAACAGTGGTTTGCGCCGGACGTGAAGGCGCGCTGGTTGCGCAGCGGACATCCCGACTTCGCCTCGTTCAATCATGACGTGTACCGCGGCATGTCGAAGTTGCCGTTCTGGGTGATGGAGCAGCAGCCCGGCCCGGTGAACTGGGCGCAATGGAATCCGGCGCCGCTGCCTGGCATGGTGCGCTTGTGGAGTTGGGAGGCGTTCGCGCACGGTGCGGGCTGCGTGTCGTATTTCCGCTGGCGCCAGGCGCCGTTTGCGCAGGAGCAGATGCACGCGGGCCTGAATACGCCCGACAACCGGCTCGACGTTGGCGGCCATGAAGCCACGCAGGTTGCCGGCGAGATTCGCGCGGTGCTCGCTGCGAATGCCGACGCGAATGCCCCGATTCGCTCGAAGGTTGCGCTCGTCTACGACTATGAAGCGAAGTGGCTGTTCGAGATTCATCCGCAGGGGGCGGACTTTCACTATCCGCGCTTTGCATTCGAGTACTACTCGGTGCTGCGCTCGCTCGGACTGGATGTCGATATCGTGCCGGTCGATGCGCCGCTCGACGGCTATCGTCTGATCGTGGTGCCGCCATTGCCCGTTGTGCCCGGCGATTTCGCCGCGCGCCTCGCGAACTCGGGTGCGCAAATCGTGCTCGGTCCGCGCACCGGTTCGAAGACCCAGGACGTGCAGATTCCGGCGAACCTGCCGCCGGGCGCACTGGCTTCGGTGCTACCGCTGCGTGTGTGGCGCGTTGAATCGATGCGGCCGAATGTGACCGAAGCGGTGCGGCTGACGGACAGTAACAACGCGACAGTGGAGGACGGCGTGGCGCGCCACTGGCGCGATTTCATCGAAGGCGAAGGCGGCAGCAGCAGCGATGCGGCGCAAGCGCTCGATGTGCGAGCCCGTTTCGCCGACGGCCATCCCGCCTACGTGAAAAGCGGCGCATTTCATTACCTCGCGAGTCTGTTCGACGACGCGCTCACCGTCCGCCTGTTCGAGCGGATCGCCGAGGAAGCCGGGCTCGACCCGGTGCCGCTCGGTGACAGCGTGCGCTTCAGCCGTCGTGGTGCGCTGACCTACGTGTTCAACTACGGCGCTCAGACGCACAACCTGGCCAACGTCGCCGACGACGCCTTCGTGATCGGTGCAAGCGCGGTGGAGCCGCAGGGTGTGGCCGTTTATCGCTCGGGCCAATGATTTGAAGCGCAGAACGAAGGATTCCATGCAGTAACAACAACGACGCAAAATCACGGAATAAAGGAGACAGCAACATGGCACTGAAACCTCGCAAGATTCTGCTGGCACTCGCGCTGGCCGCGGCCGCCGCCGGCGTGTCGGTCGTCAGCACGGCGCAGGCCGGCACGCTCGCGGTCAACATCGCGTTCAAGGGCGCAAGTCAACGCGCCGTCTGGCAGTCGATCATCGACGACTTCAAGAAAACGCATCCCGGTACCGACGTGAAAGTGTCGTTCATCGACGAGGAAGCGTACAAGGTCCAGTTGCCCGGTTGGCTCTCCACCGTCGCGCCCGATATCGTCAACTGGCATGACGGCGAACGGATGGCGTATTACGCGCAGCGCGGCCTGTTCGAAGATCTGAGCGGCGACTGGGCGAAGAACGGCTGGAACGACATGTATGCGTCGACGAAGGAAGCGTCCTCGTATAAGGGCAAGCAGTACGCCGCGCCGACCGTGTACTACTCGTGGGGTATGTTCTATCGCAAGGATCTGTTCCAGAAGGTCGGCATTAGCGGCGAGCCGAAAACGTGGGACCAGTTTCTCGACGACTGCAAGAAGCTGAAAGCGGCGGGGATTACGCCGATTGCCGTGGCGGGCCGTGATTCATGGACGCTGGCCGGCTGGTTCGATTATCTCGACCTGCGCCTGAACGGCAACGCGTTCCATCAGAAACTGATGGCGGGCGATATCGCGTACACCGATCCGCGCGTGAAGAAGGTCTACACGACGTGGAAACAATTGATCGACGCCGGTTATTTCATCGACAATTCGCTTTCCTACGATCTGGATGCCGTGCAGCCGTTCCTGTTCCAGGGCAAGGCCGCGATGATGCTGATGGGTACCTTCATTACCGGTGGTTTCCCGCCGAGCGTCAAGCCGGAAATGGGTTACTTCCAGTTCCCGATCATCGACGCGAATGTGCCCACTGCCGAAGAGGGGCCGGTCGAATCGCTGAATATTCCATCGAAGGCCAAGAACAAGACGGATGCGCGTGCCTTCCTTGCATTCGTCCAGACGCCGGCAAATGGCGCCAAGCTGGCGGAGGGGCTCGGTTCGTTGTCGGCGAACAGCAAGTCGCCTGAACCCGACGATCCAATCTCGAAGATCGGCTTCCAGATTCTCGCGAACACGAAGGGCGGCATTGCGCAGTTCTACGATCGCGATATGACGAAGGAAATGGCCGATGAAGGCATGAAGGGGATGCAGCAATTCATCTCCGATCCGTCGAAGCTCGACGACATACTTGCGCAACTCGAGCAGACGCGTAAGCGGATCTACAAGAAGTGAGCGGTGGCGGCCCGTTAGTGCCTGGCAATGGACTAACGGACTAATGGGCCGCGCGCTTGAGCGTCAACTCGCTACGTTCGATCGCAACTATCGTGGAGAATGATCGTGTCGCATTCCGTCACCCGTCACACTGTTGGCGGTCCTGCCGATCCTGGCGGCCCTGGCTTGCCTGTTCCGGGTACGCCGGCATCGGGCGGTGCTTCGCGCGGCGGCGCGCCTCTCGTGGCGCGCCGGCGCAAGCCATCGCCGACCGCGCGCCGACAGCGGCGCGCGGCTTTTCTGTTTCTCGCGCCGGCGTGCGTGATGGTGGCGATTTACGTCGTGTGGCCGATCATCTCGACCGTGCGCCTGAGTTTCTTCAACTGGGATGGGATGACCGAGCCGTCTTTCGTCGGCCTCGCCAACTATGTCGAGTTGTTCCATACGCAGACCTTCTATACGGCGCTGAAGAATAACCTCATCTGGCTGCTGCTATTCCTGCTTGCGCCGCCAATGGGACTCGCCGTCGCGCTCTATCTGAACCAGGCTGTGGCCGGCATCCGCATCGTCAAATCACTGTTCTTCGCGCCGTTCGTTTTGTCGGGCGTGGTGGTCGGCCTGATCTTCTCGTGGTTCTATGACCCGACCTTCGGCCTGCTCGCGGTGATTCTCGGGCACGGCGTGCCGGTACTCGGCGATCCGCGTTACGCAACTCTCGGGATCGTGTTCGCGGCGCTGTGGCCGCAAACCGCTTACTGCATGATTCTTTATCTGACCGGCCTGACCTCGCTGAACGCCGAGCAGATCGAGGCCGCGCGCATGGAAGGCGCGCGTGGCTGGTCGATGCTGTGGCATGTGATCCTGCCGCAATTGCGGCCCACCACGTTCATGGCGATCGTCGTCACGGTGATCGGCGCGCTGCGCAGTTTCGATCTGATTTCGGTGATGACCGGCGGCGGACCGTTCGAAAGCTCGACGGTGCTCGCGTATTACATGTACGACCAGGCGATCAAGTATTACCGCGTCGGCTATTCCGCGGCGGTGGCGGTGGTGCTGTTCGCGATCATGCTGGTGTATATCGTTTATCACCTGCGCCGCATGCTGCGCACCGAGCAATAAGGAGCCGATCATGTTTCCGATCCCGATCGACAAATGGAAGCCGGTCACGCGCCGCGCGTACAAATTGACCCTGCCGCTCGCGCTGCTGATCTGGCTGCTGCCGATGATCGCGGTGCTTGTGACTTCAGTGCGTTCCACGGAGGAACTGAGCGAGGGTAACTATTGGGGCTGGCCGAAGCACTTCGCGATGTTCGATAACTATCGCGAGGCGTTGACGACTTCACCGATGCTGCATTATTTCTGGAACAGCGTGCTGATTACGGTGCCCGCCGTGGTGGGCTCGATTGCGCTTGCGGCAATGGCGGGATTCGCGCTGGCCATCTATCGGTTTCGGGGCAATTCCACGTTGTTTGCGACGTTTGTCGCGGGGAATTTTGTCCCGGTTCAGGTGCTGATGATTCCAGTGCGGGATTTGTCGTTACAGCTCGGTCTGTTCAATACGGTGAGCGCGCTGATTCTGTTCCATGTGTCGTTCCAGACTGGATTTTGCGCGCTGTTTCTGCGCAATTTCATCAAGCAGTTGCCATTCGAACTGGTTGAGGCGGCTCGGATTGAAGGCGCGAACGAATGGACGGTGTTCTTCAAGATCGTATTGCCCTTGATTCGTCCCGCGCTCGCGGCGCTGGCGATTCTCGTCTTCACGTTCGTGTGGAATGACTACTTCTGGGCGCTGTGTCTGACACAAGGTGACGACGCCGCACCGATTACCGTAGGCGTCGCGGCCTTGAAAGGGCAGTGGACCACCGCGTGGAATCTTGTATCGGCCGGGTCGATTCTGGCCGCCTTGCCTTCGGTCGCCATGTTCTTTGCGATGCAGAAGCATTTCGTGGCCGGGTTGACGTTTGGGGCGACGAAGGGGTAGGGAGCGCGCTACGCGAGGCAAGCTCGCCTCGCGCGCCCGGAACCTGCCTGCACTTGGGTTAGAACGTGTGCCGGATCGCCGCGCGAACGACAATCTGACTCGAGGACGAAGACAGGTCCTGTGCACCGGGCACGTATGCCTGATCCAGTGCCGATCCGGTTGCGTCGCCCGTGATCTTTTGAAAGGCGCCCTGGATGTAGACATCGGTGCGCTTTGACAGGTTGTAGTCCGCCATCAAGCCGACGGTGTGAATCTTCGGCCGTACGCTGCCTGTCGTCGCATCGTAGTTCTCCAGCGTATAGACGTACTGCGCGCCCACAAAGAACGCCGGTGTGAACTGATATTTTCCGTTCAGTTCGAAGTTCTGATACTTCAGGCTGGTTAACGTCCCGCCTGCGAGTGCCCCGCTAGTCGGTTGGATGCTCTCCTGGCCGCTGAGGTAGGCGACATTCGCGGCCGGGTTGCTGAGGTTCGTGTTGGTATAGACGAAGCCAACTGTTGCCGGGCCCATGGTGTAGTTGATCCCTGCGCCAAAGATGCGCAAGCGCTCCGACTGGAAGTTCGCGTCTGCCGCGACGGTTGAACTCGAACCGGCAATTGCGCCGCCTGACGTTGATCCCGGATTGTCCGCATTCAGATAGGCTGCAGCGATCAACAGCCCGCCGGACGTGTATTGTGCGCCAACGCTCAGCAGCCGGTTGTTGGCGAAGCCGGTGCTGTTGCTGAAGCTATACGTGCCGCCGAACTGGAACCCGGCAATATCCGGGCTCGCATACTTGACCGTGTTGTTGACGCGGAACGTGTTATCCGTGTTGTCGTTGTCGAATGGATGCGATAGCAGATAGCCGCCCCAGTTGCCATTGGCTGTGGTCAGCGCAAGATAGTCGACCACCGAGTCGTATTGGCGGCCCAGGGTCACCGTCCCGTAGCGCTCGCTTTCGATTCCGACATACGCCTGGCGTCCAAACCCGAGCCCGCCTTGCCCGAGCTTTCCGGTGTTGACGTTAAAGCCGCTTTCGATCTGAAAGATCGTTTTGAGGCCGCCACCCAGATCTTCGGTGCCTTTCAGTCCCCAGCGGCTACCCTGGGCATAGCCGCTTGCCATTTCATACACATGGTTTCCGCCGACGTTATTCGTGAAGTCGAGTCCCTCGTCGATCACGCCGTACAGCGTTACGCTGCTCTGCGCGAATGCCGACGTTGCAAATGCTGACGCTATTGCGGCAAGAATAATTTTACGTTTCACTTTGTCATCCTAAGTTTATAGTTTATTTTTTATGCCGGACTACGGCTGCCCCATCATTTTGTCTTCTGTCAGGACTGGCTCAGGCCGGCTTACTTCGCGCCGTAGATATCGAAGTCGAAATACTTCCGGTTAATCCGCGCATAGGTCCCGTTTGCCAGCACGGCAGCCAGTGCCTGATTGAACGCGTCGCGCAACGCGACGTCCTCCTTGCGAAGACCGAGACCGTCGCCAAGACCGAAATACTTCGGGTCGTCCAAAGCGGGGCCCGCAAACGTGTAGTCCTTACCCTCGGGCTTCTTCAGAAAGCCGTCGTTCGCTTCGATCGACGCCTGAAATGCCGCATCGAGCCGACCCGCGATCAGGTCCGTATAGACCTGATCCTGGTTCTGGTAGGAGACGATCTGCACGCCAGCCGGTTGCCACTGCGCCCGGGCGTAATCCTCCTGACTCGACCCCTGTTCGACGCCGACCCGCTTGCCCTTTAGCGAAGCGGCGCTCGGCAGCAGATCGGAGCCGCGCCTGACAACCAGGCGGGCCGGCGCGTTGGAGATCTTGTTCGTGAACGCGATCTGCTGCATGCGCTTGGGTGTGATGGTCATCGACGACGAAATCGCATCGAACTTTCTCGCCAGCAGTCCGGGGATCATGCCGTCAAAGCTGGTTTCGACCCATACGCACCGCGCATGAAGCTCGGCACAGAGCGCATTGGCGATATCCACGCCAAAGCCGGTGAACTTGCCGTCGGGTGTCTTGAACTCCAGCGGTGGGTACGTCGGATCCACCGCCAGCCTGATCTCCTTACCGGACCAGTCGGCGGCGTGAGTGCCGCCGGACAGGCTCATCAAAGCAAACGAGATCGCTGCAAGTGCCTTCTTCATGTGTTTCTCCTCACCGTCGTTGTTGAATTAGTTGTGTTCCATGCGAACCGGTTTTGCCAGAAAGCGCTCGGTCAGCTTGACCCAATAGGTGGCGCCCACAGCCAGGCAGTCGTCATTGAAGTCGTAACCGGAGTGATGCAGCGCGCAACCGCGTTCGCCGTCGCCGTTGCCGATCACGAGGTAGCTGCCTGGACACTGTTCGAGCATGCAGGCGAAGTCCTCGCTGGCCGTGAAGGGTTCGAGGTCGTCAATGATGGCTTGCGTGCCGAGCCAGTCCGTAGCCACCTGGCGCGCGAAGTCCGTTTCCCTGGCGTGATTGATCAGCACCGGATGACAGCGAAAGTAATCGATCTCGGCGTGCGCGCCAAAACTTGCCGCCTGCCCGTGCACGAGTTCGTGAATCCGGCGTTCAAGCAGGTCGCGCACGTCCGGTGCAAGTGCCCGGACGGTCAGCAGCATTTGCGCCGATGACGGAATCACATTCGACGCGACGCCCGCATGAATCGAGCCGACGCTGATGATGGCCAGATCGCGCGGACTTACGTTACGTGACACGATACTTTGCAGCGCCGTGACGATCGACGCGCACACGACGATCGGATCGACCGCCTTGTCCGGCACGGCACCGTGACCGCCGCGACCCACCACCCGCACGGTAACCGTATCGGCAGACGCCATGAATGCGCCGCCAAAAAAGCCCAGATGGCCTGCCGGATATCCGGGGACATTGTGAAGAGCGAATACGGCATCGCACGGAAAACGTTCGAAGAGACCGTCTTCCATCATCTTTTGCGCGCCGCCGAGGCCTTCTTCAGCGGGTTGAAAAATCAGGTTCAACGTGCCGGAGAAAGCGCGTGTTGTCGCCAGGTATTTTGCTGCCGCCAGCAACGTGGCCGTATGCCCGTCGTGACCGCATGCGTGCATGACGCCGTCGTTGCGGCTGGCATAAGGCAAGCCCGTCGTCTCGTGAATGGGAAGCGCGTCCATATCGGCGCGCAATCCGAGGGACGGCCCATGTCCGTTCCTTAACGTGCCCACCACGCCGGTTTTTCCCACGGCGCGCGTGACCTGATAGCCCCATTCGTGCAGGCATTCGGCGACCAGTTCGCTGGTGGCGAGCTCCTGCAGGCCGAGTTCCGGATACGCGTGAATGCGGCGACGCAAGCCGATCATTTCTTCTTGAATCGCAGCGATGCCGGGCAAAACGAAGTCTTGAACCATCGATGATGTCCTTGGAAGAGCGGACAGACCCGATCGTCGCGCCACGCCGGTTTGGGCTTCGGGCAACGCAACTGTCTGCACTGGTCGGAATGCTATGCAGCTAAATTTCGAGGGTGAAGCCGCAGTTTTGTTATGCTGACAACCATTTGTTGTCGGGGTGGTTTCGGTGAAAATTCATCAATTGCAGGCGTTAGTCGCGAGTGCGGAAACGGGCAGCATCAGAGCGGCCGCGCGGTCATTGGGGATTTCGCAGGCCGCGGTCACGCGCGCGCTGCGCGAACTCGAAGCCACCGAGCAACTGCCGCTGCTGATACGCGCGCCTGAAGGAATCAGCTTTACCGAATATGGCAAGGCGTTGCTCACCCACGCGCGACTGGTCCTTAACCAGTTGGAGCACGCGCAGAACGACCTGGCAAGATTGCGCGGCCGGGCGGAGGGAAGGCTTAGTGTCGGCGTGACACCGTGGATCACGTTGACGTTTCTGGCCGAGACGGTATTGCTGTTTCGCGAGCGAATGCCTGATATTCAGCTGGAGCTGTTCGAAAGTCTGATGGCTGTCGCGCAACCGCTGTTGCGTGCCGGCGATATGGACTTCGTGATCGGGCAGGTGCATCCGTCTACCGCCACTCAGGAGTTTTCCTGCGAGCCGGTTTTGAACTATGAGACGGCCGTGATGGTTCGCCGGGGACATCCGCTTCAGGGTTGCCGTTCGATTCACGACCTACTGGACCAGGACTGGGCGCTGAATTTCGCGCCTGACGGGCAAGACGCGCTGATCGACTATCTGTTCACGCGCCATGGTGCGCGAATCGAAGCGAACCGCATTGTGCGGGCTCATTCGCTAGGCACACTGCAGATGCTGGTGGAACGTGCCGACATGTGTACATGGTGCCCAACCGTCCTCCAGACGGTTCCGCTGTTTCAAAGCCAATTGGTGGCTCTGGCGCTGAAAGAGAAGTTCGATACGCGACAACTGAGCGTTGTCACGCGCCGGAACAGCACGCTCAGCAGCGCGGCCTGTTGCTTTATCGAGTGTCTATTGCAAGTGATCCGCAAGCATGCGCGATCGGCAAAGAAAGAAGACCTTGCGCTGTTTGGCACGTTGACCTTGCTCGTTTGAACATCGGCAAGCCGCACTCGTGATGCCGCCATTGCGAGTGGCGACGCACAGCCCTCAGCAGCTAATTCACGTTGAAATGCACACGGATGTCCTGCCGGCTTTCGACCGGATGCCCAGCCTGCATCGCCGGAAAGAATCGCCATTTACGCAGCGTTTCAAGGAGGATCTGGTTGAGCCGCGGGTTGGGTGTCGGCTTGATGAGTTCGACCTCGACCGAGCCGTCGACATGGATCGCGAAGCGCGCCGTCGCGACGGTTTGATACGCTTGTTCGCGCAAATCGTCCGGCAGTTCCGGCAATGGTTGGGCCATGGCGTGCGCTGCGGCATTGCCGGATGAACTGGCGGCCGGCGTTGCGTTTGCATTTTCGTCCGGAGGTGCAGCAGTGCGCGCAGAGGGCTCGGCGGCCGGCTTCGACTCTTGCACGGTGGGTGCCGACGGAGCCGGCACCACGCTTTGCACCGATCGTGCGTCCGGCTTCGGCGGCACAGGCGGCGTGCGCGATTGCGTTGAGACGTGGGCGCGCGGATCGGAGATTTGTGGTGGTTTTGCCGGTGCGAGTGGCGCGTGCGTAGCCGGAGACGCGGGAGGCGTCTCAACCGGAGGCTTTGGAGGATCGAGTTCCACCATCCGCATCTCGAGTGGCTTATCAGCTACGCGCGCAGACGGCGACGGACCCAACCAGTGCCCCAACTGAAACAGGAACACGATCCATACGATTAGCGCGACCAGCACCGCCAGCGCGAATCGCATTGGCGGAGAATCGTCCACAGCAGCTGCAAAGCGCATCCGGCTATTCACGATGCACGGCGAGCAGAAACCGCTCGGCGCCGGCGCGGCGCGCGGCCAGCATTGCCTGAACCACCACGCCGTGGCCGGCTGCGTCGTCAGCGGCAATCACAACATTACCGTCCGGTTGCAGCAGACGCTTTACCGTCGGCTCGATCTGATCGAGATGAACTGACTGATGGTTCACAAATATCGCATTGCTGCTGTCCACCGAGATCGTAAGCGGGTCATGGGCCGCCATCTGCTGAGCGCGGCCGGCCGGGAGATTGACCTTGACGGCGTCGAGCCGTTGCATCGCGAGCGATGCAAGCATGAAGGTCGCCAGCAGAAAGAACATCACATCGATCATCGGAATGATTTCGATGCGACCGCGCCTCGCCGCGCGCGAGCGCTTGAACTTCACGGCAGCGCTCCAGCGGGCGTGTCGGCAAGGCGGATTTCGCTGAGCCGCGCGTTCGCGAACGACTCGAGTTCATCCATGAGCCGTTCGAGCCGGCGGGAGAAATAGTTGAACGCAAAGAGCGCGAACAAGGCGACCACCAGGCCGATCGCGGTCGCCACCAGCGACTGTGCCACGCCGCCGGTCACGCCACCCGGATCGACGAGACCGTCGCCGCCGAACAACTGGAACGAATGCATCATGCCGACGATGGTGCCGAGCAGACCCAGCAAAGGCGCCGCTGTCACGATGGTTTCCAGCACCCAGAAACCCTTGCTCATGTCGCGTTCGATCTGTGAGGCAACCGATTGTGCCTTTGCCTCACGCAGCCACAGCGGTACGGAAGGATCTGGCGCCCACGGCGCGTTCATGCGTCTGAACGCGTTCTGACTGGACGCATCCTTCAATCTGCCGGCCCAATCAAGCGCTGATCCGGACGGGAGGATTGCGTGAGTGATTTCGTCCGTGTCGCGCAGCGTACCCGGCAAACGGCCAAAGCGCAGAAACACATAAGCCCGTTCGAGGGTAATCGCGACCGCGAGAATGGCGAGTATCGTCAGCGGATAAATGACCCATCCGCCCACGCGTACCGCCGCCAGAACGCTTGCCCAATCTTGCATGCCCTACCTCTTCGTCTCGCTTTGTAACTCGGTGGAATCAGAAATTCTTGGTGATGCCGGCATAGACGGCGAAGTGCGGGCCATATTGCGGTGCACCGACGCCGATGCCCGATCCGTCGCGCAACTCATAGACGCGGTTGAACGCGTTGACCACAAGCAGGCGCGCATCGAATTTCCCGACCAGAGGCTGGTTAAAGTGCTGTATCACCCCGAGATTGACTTGCGCATAGAGCGGCAACTTGTCGGTGTTCGCAAAGCCGCTACGCAATCCGCTTCCCACCAGCCCATCGAACGTGAAGGTCGTTTTGCCGAAATCGTAGGCTCCGCCGAATGATGCGGTCATGCGCTGGTCGTGATCCAGATAGACCCAGTGACTGTTGATGTAGGCGAGTTCCGTCGGGTCGAAATTGAACTGCGCCGAATCGATCTGGGTTCCCTGTGCGCGACTCCATGCGAGATTCACGTACGCCGATACGTTGTCCTGTTTGTAGTTGGCCGTGAACTCGACCCCATACACGCGACCCTCCCGGTAGTTGAACGGCGTGAAGATGAGGGCGGATCCGAACTGTCCTTCGTCGAGCAGGTTGGTGGACTTCTTGTAGTAAGCGTCGACTCCGACCGTCACGTTCGATCCGAGGCGCTGGGTCACACCGAGATCGAAATAATGGCTGCGCTCCGGTTGCACCTGGCCGTTCTGGCTCGACGGACTCTGGTTGGTCGTGCCATTGAAACGGCTGATGGTCGAGCCGGACACCAGCTCGAATGCGGGCGGTGTGAAGTAGCGCGCGTAGCCGGCATGGAGCGTCGTGGCCGGCGTCAGCGCATAGACGAGGCCGATGCGAGGGCTAAGCTGGCTTGCGCTGACGTACTCGTCCATCTTGTCGTAGCGAAGACCATAGTTCAGCGTGAGCTTGTCGGTGAGTTTCCACTCGTCCTGCACGTAGGCGCTGTACAGATAACCGGTCTTGCTGCTGGAGTCCTGAATATTGAAGGGTTGACCGGATAGCTGGTTGCCGCTGCTGTCCGTTGCGAATACGTTGACGCTGTCGTCGAACACCGCGTGTTCTTGCTGGAAGAAGATACCCGCCCGAACCGTATGCTTGTCGTTCAGCCGCCAGGTCGTATCCACCTGTGCGCCGTTGGCCGAATTGCTGTGAAAATCCTGCGACGCTACGCCGTTAAAGAGCAGATCGCCGACCGGATCGGGATTGAATTGCGTTCGCGTGTAGCGCGTAAAGAGGGCGACCTGATAGTCGAGAGCACCGCCATTGGTGCCCTGGAGCGCCACCACGGCGAAGTTGTTCAACTCCGATTGTGTTTCGTTCAACTGGCTCGAGTTGAACGTGTTGTTGCCGTTGAGCGTGAAGTTGGTCTGCAAGCCGGGCGTGTTCGGAATCTCGAACTGGTTGCTCGTCGTGCCGAACATCACGCTCACGCGCGTGAGCGGATTGATGATGTACGACATGTAGCCGAACGCATTGCCCTGGCGTGTGTGGTCGTGAATCGCGTTGGCACTGGAGGTGGGATTCTCGATCCCGAGGTTGTTCATGCCGACTGAACCGCTGAAGTAGTAGCTGAACGGCCCCTGACTGCCGAAGACATCCGCGCTGGTCTTGATCGTCTGATGGCTGCCGCCGAATACGTCGATGGATCCGCCGTTGCCTGCATCGCCCGACTTCGTGCGGATGTCCACCACGCCTGCGGTCCGGTAGCCGTACTGCGCCGGCAATGCGCCGGTGAGCAGGTTCACCTGGTCGATGATGCGGGTGTCGAGCGACTGGCCGAAACCACTGATCGGCTCGGGAATGATGATGCCGTTGATGCGGTATTGCAGGTTCGCGTGGTCGCCGCGCACGTGCAACTGCCCATATGAGTCGCTTGCTACACCAGGCGCCTGCAGCAGGACCTGGTTCAACGGCGTGTCTTGCCCCGCGGGCAAAGCATTGATATCGGCCTGGCTGAAGCGATACACGCTGCTGCCGGTCTCCGGCAGTAGTCCGTTACGGGCTCGATCGAGACGCTTTGCATTCACCTGAACGTCGAGTGTGTCGCTTTGAGCGAGTTTGACGCTCACCGCGCTTTGCGCGCCCGCTGTTGTGGTCGCGATGCTGCTGCCGCTCGCGAATCCCGGTGCCGTGACGACGATCGCATAGGTGCCAGGATTCACGTGAGCGATCGCGAAATGGCCGTCTGCGTCCGTTTTCACTTCGCTAATAGCGGCACCGCTTGCATTCTGAACGCTGACGGAGGCGTTCCGGACGGGCTTGCCCGCGGCGTCCGTGACGGCGCCGGTCACGGAAGCTTCGTTAGACGCGGCATGGGCATGAGCGGTGATAGCGAACAGCAGCAAGGCTGCGTGAGAGACGCGCGTGCGGTTTTTCATCTTTTTTATTTAGGGTTGGTCACTGGGTGGATGCGTTTCCGTCTCGGCGACGTTCTTCCTGGCTGTCGTTCGTCGTTAGGAATGTTATATCATTACATCGGTAAACAAAAATGACAACCCAATGGAGGGCGCTGCGAGTGAATCCGCGACGGCGGGGGGGCGTGTTTGATGCGCGAGCGGCGGCCCGAGTCTGGGCCGGCTTGATGGGTTTGCGGGGGTGGGGGTTTGCGCAGGGGCGCGTCGTGATGCTGCTTACTTGTGCTGCGCCAGCTCCGGCACCAGTGAATGATGCGCGCCGACGCCTGCTGTCACGCCGGCCGCCGAAGCAAACGTCGCGTTGGTCATCTTGTTCGACATGTCGCCCGCTGCGTAGACGCCTTCGACTGTCGTCTGCTTCAAGTCGTCGACCCTGATGACGGGGCCCAGCGGAGCTTCATCGAATGCACATCCGAGTTGCTCCGCGAGCGTGCTGTTCATGTGCGTCCTGGGCGCGACGAACAGCGCGTCGATCGCGACAACGCGTCCATCGGCGAGTCTGAGCGCCTCGAGGTGCGGCGCTGGACCGAGCAGTTCGACTACCGGCGAGCGCTCGATGCGAACGTTGCGCGCGGCCAGATGTGCGAGTTGCCCCGCGTCGGGTTCGAAGATGCCCTGAGTGAAATAGGTTGTCGGACCCCAGTCGGGAATGAGAAGCGCCTGATAGGCGGACAGCGGATGATTGGCCAGCACGCCGAGACGACGATCCTGAACCTCGTAGCCGTGACAATAAGGGCAGTGCAATGCCGTCGTGCCCCAACGTTCCTGCAAGCCCGCTATGGCGGGCAGTTCGTCTCGCACGCCCGTCGCGAGAATGAGCCGGGCAGCAGATTCGGTCCGGCCGTCCGGAAGTTCGACACAGAAGGCGTTGTCGACCCGCCGGGCAGTGAGCGCCTCGCCGCCGACCCATTGAACCGTTGGATAGGCCGCGAGCTGTGAAGCGGCTTCGCGAATGATCTCGGCAGGCGGCTTGCCATCCTGGCCGAAGAAGCCGTGCGCGTGCGAGGCAAATCGATTGCGCGGCAATCCTGCGTCGATCACGAGCACTTTTCTTCTGGCGCGCGCCAGTTGCATGGCGGCCGACAGGCCCGCGAAACTCCCGCCCACGACAATCACATCATGCTGGGTATGCATTTCCTTTCTCCTGTTCTGTATTGCGCCAGCGCCCATGCCCAGGCCGAAGGGCCATGGTCGAACTGACGCCAACCGTTTCATGGAACATCGTGAGTTGCATGATAGGGCGATGGTATACTTAACGCAACTTCGAATGTTGCGTGAGTGGGTTCGTCCGCCATGCTCCCTGAACGTGAGGCGATGAATGAGAACGGATAGCCGCCTGTCGCGGATGCTGCATGCCCTGATTCATATGGACCGGCATGACGGTCCGCTGACATCTGAAGCGATCGCGCAGATGCTGCGCACGAACCCCGTCGTGGTGCGGCGAATGTTGGCCGGGCTAAGAGATCAGGGTTACGTGCAGTCCGAGAAAGGGCACGGGGGCGGTTGGATCGTGTCGAAAAATCTGGACGAACTAACGTTACTGGACGTCTATCGGGCAGTCGGTGAGCCGCCGATTTTCTCCGAGCTCCTGACGGAAGATCACCCGGAATGTCTGGTCGAGCAAGCCGTCAATGCCCGTTTGTCTGAAACGGTTCGTGAGGCCGAAGCCGTGTTGCTTGCGCGGTTTGGCGAAATTTCAGTCGGGATGCTCGCGCGCGATTTCGACCAACGGTTTGCGCGTAGCCGGCCGGCGGATTCGACGCGCCGGCCCACGCGCCGGTCTAGCGAAAAATCTCGGCAATGAGGTTGGCCACAGTCCGGATGCGCTCGCTATCGCGCAGGGCGGGATGCAGCACCATCCATACGTCCTGGTCGAGCGCCTTGAGGTGTTTTTCGACGCAGACGAGATCGCTCGTGGTGTCGCCCGCGAGTTGAGCCAGCACGCCGAGCCCGGAGCCGCCCAGCACGCCGTCGAATACGCCCATGCCATAGCTGCTGCGAAGCGAAGGCGCGGGCGCGCCAGGCAGGGTTTTCAGCCATTGGGTGGCGGGATGATCGGGCTGCCGGTCGTCATAGCCGACGAACGACAGCTTGTCCCATTCCTTCCTCGCGATCGCTGCCTTATGGCGCAGATAGTAGTCGCGCGAACCGTAAAGCCCGAAGCGGATCTTGCCGATGCGCCGCACATACAGATCGCCCTCATCGGGGCATTCCGACCAGAGCGCGATGTCCGCTTCGCGACGGGCAAGGCTATACGGCCGCCGTGAAGTCAGCACTTCGATGGCGAGACCGGGCAGCCGGTCCTGGAACGAGCCGAGCAGTTTAAGCAAAATGTAAGACGGCCATTCCACGGCGTTGATCCGCACCGTGCCGTGAGCGGCCGCACCGCCGGTCACGTCCGCGGCGCGCTCGATCTGATGGGCGAGATCCTCCATCTGCTCGGCCCACGCCAGCACCCGCGCGCCGAAAGCCGTCATCGTGCAGCCCGATGGCACCCGGTCGACGAGCGGCTCGCCCAGCCGCCGCTCAAGCTCGGTCAGGCGCCGCGATAGGGTCGGCGCGCTCAGATCGCAGGCCGCTGCGGCGGCCCGCATGGTTCCGCCGCGCGCGATCTCCACCAGAATCCGCAGGTCGTCCCAGTCTACGTGTTCCATTTTTGTAACGATCGATTTTGAAATTGGGCATAGCATAACGTGGATCGCGAGGATAGCATTGGACCTGGCCGTACTCGTCCCAGCATCTGGCAAGCAAACCCGAGGGTTTCACCGGCAGCGGCGGCAAGTGTGGCGAACCTGCCCATCACGCGACTCAACGGCTATCAGTACGTAGACCGAACGAGCAAAAAGGAGACATTAATGATTCGTCATTTCCAACTGGCGCGCCGTCGCGCCATCGTAGCCAGTGCGGCATTCCTCGCCGTATCGATTCTGCCGATGCCCTCAGCGTTCGCCCAGGCCGCTCACAAGCCGAAGGTCGCGCTGGTGATGAAGTCGTTGGCGAACGAGTTTTTCCTGACCATGGAAACCGGCGCGAAAAACTATCAGAAGCAGAACCCCACGAAGTTCGATCTCATCACAAACGGGATTAAAGACGAGACCGATACGGCTAACCAGATTCGCATCGTCGAGCAGATGATCGTCTCGAAGGTCGACGCACTCGTGATCGCACCGGCCGATTCCAAGGCGCTGGTACCGGTTCTCAAGAAAGCGGTCGACGCCGGCATTATCGTGGTCAACATCGATAACCAGCTGGATCCGGGCGTGCTCAAGTCGAAGGACATGAACATTCCGTTCGTCGGCCCGGATAACGCGAAGGGCGCGCAGAAGGTCGGCGATTATCTGGCCAAGCACCTCAAGTCGGGCGACAACGTCGCCATTATTGAAGGCGTCTCGACCACCACCAACGCGCAGCAACGCACGGCCGGCTTCAAGCAGGCCATGGCGACGGGCGGCATGAAGGTGGTCTCGCTGCAATCGGGCGAGTGGGAAATCGACAAGGGCAACGCCGTCGCGAGCCAGATTCTCAATGCCAACCCGGACGTCAAGGCGCTGCTGTGCGGCAATGACAACATGGCAATCGGCGCGGTCTCGGCGGTGCGCGCGGCAGGCAAGGCAGGCAAGGTGCAGGTGGTGGGCTACGACGACATCGACGCGATCAAGCCGATGCTGGCCGACGGCCGCGTCCTCGCCACCGCCAATCAGTACGCCGCCAAGCAGGCCGTATTCGGTATCGATACGGCTTTGAAGGCAATCGCCGACCACAAGAAGCAGTCGGAATTGTCGGGCGTCGTCGAAACGCCTGTCGATCTGGTCACCAAGTAAGACTGGCAAAACGCGTGGCCCGTCTTGCATGACGGGCTACGCTGCCTGATCTTTGTCCCGCTTTATCGATCTGATGTCTACTCCCATCCTATCTCTCACCGATGTCCCGCCCGTGCTGAGCGTGCGCGGCATTGGCAAGACCTACGCCGGCCCGGTGCTTGCCGATATCTCGCTGGAACTGTACGCCGGCGAAGTGCTGGCGCTGACCGGCGAGAACGGCGCGGGCAAGAGCACCTTGTCCAAGATCGTCGGCGGTCTCGTCACGCCGACCACCGGCTCGATGACGCTGGGCGGCGTGGCTTACACGCCGGCCAGTCGCAAGGACGCCGAGGCGCTCGGCGTGCGCATGGTCATGCAGGAGCTGAACCTGCTGCCGACGCTCTCGGTGGCGGAGAATCTGTTCCTGAACCGCTTGCCGCAGCGCGGCCTGTTCGGCCGGATCGACCGCGCGAAGCTGCGCGAGGACGCCCGGCACGCCATGGCGCAAGTCGGGCTCGACGCGATTCACCCCGATACGCTGGTGGGCACGCTGGGCATCGGCCATCAGCAGATGGTCGAGATCGCGCGCAACCTGATCGGCGATTGCCGCGTGCTGATTCTCGACGAACCCACCGCAATGCTGACCGCCCGCGAGGTGGACCTGCTGTTCGAGCAGGTCGAGCGGCTCAAGTCACGTGGCGTGGCGCTGGTGTATATCTCGCACCGGCTGGAAGAGTTGCGGCGTATCGCGCGGCGCGCCGCGGTACTGCGCGACGGGCGGCTCGTCCACGTCGACGACATGGCCAATCTGTCGGCCGACCGTCTGGTCACGCTGATGGTTGGGCGCGATATCGGCGAGCGGATCGATCTCGGCGAACGGCGGATTGGCGACGTGGCTTTCAAGGTCACGGGCATGACCCGCGAGCCGGCCGTGCGCGATGTGTCCTTCGACGTGAAGGCAGGCGAAATTTTCGGCATCAGCGGCTTGATCGGCGCGGGCCGCACGGAATTGATGCGGCTCATTTACGGGGCCGATCGCGCGGATGCCGGCACGGTGTCGATTGCGCACGGCGGCGGTCCGCTCGAACCCGTGAAGGTTTCGTCGCCCGTGGACGCCGTGAAGAACGGTATCGCGCTGATTACCGAGGATCGCAAAGGCGAGGGCCTCCTGCTCACGCAGCCCATTGCCGCCAATATCTCGCTCGGCCATCTGGGCGCCGTGTCGAAGAACGGGGTGGTGGATGGCCGTCGCGAGGCGGCGCTGGCGCGCAAACAGATCGATGCGATGAGCATCCGCAGCTCGGGGCCGGCGCAACCGGTGTCTGAACTCTCCGGCGGCAACCAGCAGAAGGTGGTGATCGGGCGCTGGCTCGCGCGCGATTGCACGGTGTTGCTGTTCGACGAGCCCACCCGCGGCATCGACGTCGGCGCCAAGTTCGATATCTATGCGTTGATGGGTGCGCTTGCGCGGGAAGGCCGCGCGTTGGTGGTGGTGTCGAGCGATCTGCGTGAGTTGATGTCGATTTGCGACCGGATCGCGGTCATGTCGGCTGGCCGGATCACAGGCCTGTTCGAGCGCGGCAACTGGACCCAGGACGCGCTGCTTGCCGCGGCGTTCGCGGGCTACACGAATCGCGACGCGTTGCTGCACGATCCGATCGAACCCGACGCAGCGTCGCCCGATCAGCCAACGCCCGACGTCCCGGCGCCCCACGCGAGGGCGCCCCACAAAAAATCTGTGGAGTATTGAAGCATGACCGCACCAACCAGCCTGCCTACGTTGCAGAACGAACCGCCCAAAGACGCGAAGCCGATCGGCACGCGTCTTGGTTTCTCGAACTACCTCGGCCTGCTCGGCGCGCTGCTCGGGATGATCGTCCTGTTCTCGTTTCTGAGTTCGCACTTCCTGAGCTACGACACCTTCAGCACGATCGCGAATCAGATTCCCGATCTGGTCGTGATGTCGGTCGGCATGACCTTCGTGCTGATCATCGCCGGGATCGACCTGTCGGTGGGCTCCGTGCTGGCGCTCGGCGCGGCGCTCACCAGCGTCGCGGCCTTGCAGTGGCATTGGCCGGCCTTGCCCGCAGCCTTGCTCGGCATGGCGGGCGCGGCCTTGACCGGTTGCGTGACCGGCGCGATTACCGTAGCCTGGCGGATTCCTTCGTTCATCGTGTCGCTGGGCGTGCTCGAGGCGGCCCGCGGTCTCGCGTATCAGTTGACCAATTCCCGCACGGCTTATATCGGCGATGCGTTCGATTTCCTGTCCAACCCGATTGCGTTCGGCATTTCTCCCGCGTTCCTGATTGCGATCGTCGTGATGATCGCCGCGCAGTGGGTGCTGACCCGCACGGTGTTCGGCCGCTATCTGGTGGGCATCGGCACCAACGAGGAAGCGGTGCGTCTCGCGGGCGTCAACCCGCGGCCCTACAAGGTTGCCGTATTCGCGCTGATGGGGCTGTTAGCCGGCCTCGCGTCCCTGTTCCAGATTTCGCGGCTCGAGGCGGCCGACCCGAATGCCGGTTCGGGGATCGAGTTGCAGGTGATCGCGGCCGTGGTGATCGGCGGCACGAGTTTGATGGGCGGGCGCGGCTCGGTGATCAGCACGTTCTTTGGCGTGTTGATCATCTCGGTGCTGGCCGCGGGTCTGGCCCAGATCGGCGCGACTGAGCCGACCAAGCGCATTATCACGGGG
The DNA here is from genome assembly GCF_046026025.1 of Paraburkholderia fungorum. GTDB lineage: Bacteria > Pseudomonadota > Gammaproteobacteria > Burkholderiales > Burkholderiaceae > Paraburkholderia > Paraburkholderia fungorum_E. Next base: position 139,554 of record NZ_JAQQFL010000012.1, read on the forward strand.
GCCGTCATCGTGGTGGCCGTCGTGCTGGATACCTACAGAAGCCGGCGTCGCGCCGCATAATTGACCATTGGCGACCACGCATGGCGGGTCAGCAGGAGAGTGAAAGTGTCGAAAGAAGTGAAGCAGGGCCGCGTACTCGTGGTGGGCAGCATCAATACCGACCTGGTCGCCCGTGCCCCGCATCTGCCGCGGCCCGGCGAGACGATCGGCGGACATGAATTCTCGCAGGTTGCCGGCGGTAAGGGTGGCAACCAGGCGGTGGCGGCCGCCCGCATCGGCGCGCGTGTGGCGATGATCGGACGGGTGGGGAAGGACGCGAACGGCGCGCAGCGGGTCCAGGATCTGGAGGCCGAGGGTATCGACTGCGCGGGTATCGAAGTCGACCCGGCACAGCCCACCGGTGTGGCGATGGTCACGGTGTCGGACGACGGGCAGAACACCATCGTGGTGGTCGCGGGCAGTAATGGCGAACTTACCCCCGAGAGCGTCACGCGGCATGAAGCGGCGATCAAGGCTAGCGACGTCGTGGTGTGCCAACTGGAAACGCCCTGGGATTCCGTCCACGCCACACTCGCGCTGGCCCGGCGGCTGGGCAAGATCACCGTGCTGAACCCGGCGCCGGCAACCGGCCCGCTCCCCACGGAATGGTTGCCGCTCGTCGACTATCTGGTGCCGAACGAGGTTGAAGCGGGGATCCTCGCGGGCCTGCCGGTCGAATCGCAAAGCGGCGCCCGCAGGGCGGCGCTGGAGTTGCAACGCGGCGGCGCCCGCCACGTGATCGTCACGCTCGGTTCACAAGGCGCTTACCTGTTGCCGGAAGGCGGCGAAGGCATGCATTTTCCGGCGCCGCAGGTGCGGGCGGTCGATACGACCGCGGCCGGCGATACCTTTATCGGTGTCTTTGCCGCGCAACTCGCCGCGCGCCAGCCGCTGGAAGGCGCGATCAGCCTCGCGCAACGCGCGGCTTCGATTTCCGTCACGCGCGCCGGTGCGCAGCCGTCGATCCCGACTCGCGCGGAAGTCGACAACGCGGCGTGAAGTGGATGCCTGTTGTGACAGGAAGTAGTTCGACCGGCAACTCTGGGTAGTTTGACGTTGAATGACCGACACCATCTCCGGATGGTGTTTCTTTGGTTTAATCGCGATCTCTACTGGAATAAATGGGCGAAACATGAAATCACAATATATAGGCATCCTTATGACCGTGCTGGTCCTTGCCGGATGTGGCGGCAACGTGACGGCCACCGATCCGCTCGCCAACGCGCCGAAGGTCATCATCGATTCGGATTTCAACACGATGGGCGACGACGGCCAGTTGTTCGCCATGACCACGCAGTTGATGGGGCAGGGCAAGGTCAACCTGCTCGGGCTGACGGTCGTGACCGGCAACGACTGGCTGCTTCAGGAAGAAGCGGATGCACTGAAGGCCGTGGAGCGCATGGGCGTGCAGAACGTGGTGGGGGTCTACGGCGGAGCGGACCATCCATTGCAATACGATGTAGCGAGCATTCGTGCGCAGCAGGCCGCCAACCCGCAAGGCTATTTCGGCGCGTGGAGCCGGCCGGAACCGACCCAGCAGTCGCAGCTTGTTGCGCCGCCTGATGGCTTTGCAGTGTCGACGAAGCTGCAGGCGCAAAGCGCCGCGGATTTCATGATCCAGACCATCAAGCGCTATCCGAATCAGGTCACCATTCTCGAGGTGGGGCCGCCCACCAATCTCGCCATGGCCATCATGAAGGCGCCGGAGATCGTGCCGCTGATCAAACAGATCGTCTACATGGGCGGAGCGATGGGGGTGCCGGGCAATGCGAACGCCGTGGGTGAACTGAACTGGTGGTTTGATCCGCTTGCCGTACGCACGGTGCTTCAAACGACGATTCCGCAGGCCGTCATTCCGCTCGACGTCACGGATACGGTGCCGCTCACGCAGAGCATTTTCGATCAGATCGTCAACAACCCGAACAAGCAGACGGCGGTCACCCGGGCGTACGGAATCGTCAATGCGGGTTCGTTCGGCGATAACACTCATCTGTTCGACACGCTGACGATCGCCTATTTCATGGATCCGACGTATGCCACGCAAACGAAAAGCGCCTACCTGGACATCGACACCACGAGCGGCGAGGATCAGGGGCACGTGATGGTCTACCCTGGCCAACCCGCGCCGGGCGCCTCACCGAACAAGATCACCTATGTCACGCAGTTCGACAACAACCGGTTCTTCAGCCTCTACGTCGACCTGCTGACGCGCCCCGTGCCGATCACGTTGCCTTGAGGCGCCATGCCGCACGCATGGCTCACAAAGGCCGCGGTCTCGCTCAGACCCGGCCCGGATCGAGCAGGTTCGAACTGAAATCGCAGCACTGCGCGGCGAGCCGCGCGATGTCGGTATTGAGTGAATGTGGCTGCTCCGCCCGATGCATCGCGACGTATGAGACAGGCGGTAGCGCCGGCGCGTCTGAATCATGCCGAGCGCGCCGCGTATGACCGTGTGGTTCAGGCACGCTTTGGGCAGATAGCTGACGCCGAGCCATAAAACTATAAAACTGAATGACGGCGTGGCCGGCCGCACACCCGACCCGCCGGTTTCGCGATCCGCACCTGGACCCCAATTACGCGGCGCGCGAACAATGTTGCGCCGCTTTACTCACCCACCTCGCGCAGCACTTCTACCGCAGGGCGTGGCAACGGATTGCCGCCGACGCTTACGACGCTGCAGGTAATCCACCGAAACACAACCGTAGCCGAACTGTAGTGTCACGTGTCCAGGATATCCCCATCGCTCATGTATCGATCAATGGAGGTGCCCGATGCTTAGCCATCACGAACTCGCGACACTCATGCTGCTTGGCGACACGGACGAGCGCCTGGAAACTTTCGATCCGGACGTGCTGGCTTTGCGCCGTTACGCGCTCGTTGAAATACGGCAGCGTGGTCCGCAAGGATCGACGCTGCAACACACCCGTCAGGGCCGTGAATTGCTGGAACGATTGCGCATGGGCGCGGGGGGCTGAGCGAAGACGGAGCATCGCCCGCGAATGCCGGCGAACACCGGCGCCGCAGAATGTGCAAGTACCTTCGGCGGGGCAGCTCGACGAGAACCGATAGCAGGTAGCATGGACCGCGGGTCGACCGGGGTCATATGGCATCGGGCGGGGACAAAGCGAAACCTTTTTTCTCGCGGTGTCGATTTTGATCATCTTCCTTCGTCGTCTCAGTGGTGGCACGCGGTTTGCCTCCGTATTTCGCCCATACTGCCAGGAGATTTGCCATGACGATTCAAAAGATCACCCCTTTTCTTTGGTACTCCACGCAAGCTGAGGAGGCCGCAGCTTTCTATGCGAGTATTTTTCCGGACTCACGCGTCACCCGGGTCACGGCCGTGCCGAGTGCGGGCTCCACGAAGGTCGTCGAGTTTGTTCTCTTCGGCCAACCCTTCATCGCGATGAGCGCCTCGGGACCTGACACGTTCAACCACGCGATCTCCCTGATGGTGAGCTGTGACGATCAGGCGGAACTTGATCGCTACTGGAACGCGCTTCTCGAAGGTGGCGGTTCGCCCGAAGCATGTGGCTGGCTGAAAGACCGCTTCGGCGTCTCATGGCAGATCACGCCAACCGATCAGATCCGGATGATGGCTGACCCCGATCCAGAAAAGGCCCGGCGCGTGGCCGAGGCCATGATGAAAATGGTGAAGCTCGACGTCGCCGCGCTGAACGCCGCCTATGCGGGCACGGGGAATTAACCGACGGCCCAGGCAGTGTTCACTTTCCGTGTCACCCGGCAGCCTGAAGTGCGAGAGCTGCCGGCTGCGTTGCAAGCAGGCTTTAGCCCGGTGAAGTGGAGTCCGGTTTTGCAGCGGCGGCGTGGAACATCGCGAGCATAGTGAAGGCAGGGCGTAATCACGGCGGTTGGTTCGCCAAACGTTTGCGCCGTTGTGGCTATTGGTCTGACGATTTGTCAGGTTAAAGATTTGCGTTTTGCATGTCGTTATCCAGTCAAATAAGTCAGGACCATCGTACATACCCGCGCCGCATGAAGACGCGGGATGCACATGGCAATAGCTCTTCGGGGGAACGAACTTGAATCACCAACGATCGCCATGGTCGCGCGCAGCGGCTCCAGGTGAAGTCATCTATGCCGAAGGCTTCGCAGGCGACGCCGTCATCTACGTGATCGCAGACGGCAAAGTCGAAATCTCCACGCAATGCGACGAAAAGAAGGTTGTTCTGGCCACGCTAGGCAAGGGCGAATTTTTTGGCGAAGCATCCTTGTTGCCTGCCGAACCACGCGCGCACACCGCGAGAGCCATCAGCTTCTGTCAATTGACCGTGATCGCGGCCGGCGTCGTGGAAGAAGAACTCGAACGCGTATCGCCGCTCTTGCGCCATATCGTGCGCACCATGATTCGACGCGTGAAGAAAAAGGACGATGTCCTCGCCACTAATACGCATGCCGATTTTCTGCCAGGTGTGCTCTCGTACGCGCATGTGCTGTCGCTAATGGCGGGAATCGATAACACGGAGCGGGCGGACGGCCGCACGCGCCGCGCTCAAGGGGAAGAGTGCTCGGTGCCACTGCCTGAAGTCATCAAGAAGTGCCATGCGATTGCCGGTCATTCCCGTCCGCACGTGATGGCGATGCTCAAGCGCATGGAGAAGCTCAACCTCGTGACGCTCGAACCGGGCCGCTCCGATCGCCTGAGCACGCTGTCGGCCCGCTATTCGGCGCAAGACGGCGCAGCGGGGCGTCAACTCGTGACCTTCGATCCGGTGCGCATCACGGAACGGGCTCAGCAGGTGGCGGACCACGATCTCGATGTGTCGATCAACAGCGAACTGGAACTGATCGAGCTGGCCGATCTGGAAGCCCTGATCGGCGTCGAGAAGACTCTGATCCTCAACAAGCTCTCGCACGCCGAAATTGCCGAAGACGTCTTCGCGTTTCGCAAGACCCGGGTATTGAACTACGTCGAGGAAAAGGGCATCACGTATTTTTCCAGGCGCAGTCCGCGTGGCACGAGCGAGCTCAAGTCACTGACCGATCTGGAGTTTGTCGACCAGCGAACCCTGTTCGAAGCCGTGAGCGCTTTCGACACCTATGACCTCGCGAAATTGCTCGCCGCGGTGACCGGTGAGCCGATCTCCGATCGCCTGTTCTCGGTGATGACCGAGGCGCGCAAGAAGGAGGTGTCGTGGGTCATGCGCCGTGAGATCAAGATCGACCCGCTGGAGATCGCCGAGATCGAGGAGCGATTCATCGAGACCGTACGCACGATCAAATCGTCGGCCGCTACGGCGGTGCCGCTTTCCAATGTGGATGCTTGACTCCCGTTGCCCGGACAGCGGACCGTGTTCAGGTCCGATCCGCTGACTGGGGCAGCCGTTCGAGAGGAAGTATGGATCTTTTGACGCTATTTGGCGCCCTGTTTGGCGTGACGGCCATCGTGGCCGGATTTTCGCTCGAGGGTGGGCACTTCACCTCGCTGTTTCAGTTGGAGGCGTTTGTCATCGTATTGGGCGGCACGTTCGGTGCCGTGATGATCCAGAACACGTGGGCCAGATTCCATGACGGCATCAAGCAACTGCGGCTCGCCTTTGTGAAGGCAAGGCAGGTCGATCGGGAAAGTTTGTCGGTCCTGTTGGAGTGGGGCGATCAGGCGAAGCTGAACGGCATGCTCGTGTTCGAGTCGATCGAGGTGATCGAGGCGGGCGGCATCAACCCATTTGCCAAACGCGGGCTGGAGTTGCTGGCCAACGGGGTGTCGACTGCCGTGCTCGAAGACGCCTTGCAACGAGAACTGGATGCCTATGAGCGCAATCACATGGCGGCCGCAAGGATATGGCAGCAGGCGGGTGGCTATGCGCCGACGTTCGGCATTCTGGGGGCGGTGCTCGGCCTGATTCAGGTCACCGGCCATATGCTCGAACCGGCGCAACTCGGGCAAGGGATTGCCGTCGCATTTGTGGCCACGCTGTACGGTCTCGCATTGGCGAATCTGGTGTTTCTGCCGCTGTACGGAAAGATACGGGCGCAGGTGGACAGCGAATTGCGCTTCAGGCGGTTGTACCTCGATGGCTTGCTCGCGATTTCGCGCAAGGAGTCGCCCCATACGATCGAAACACGGCTGGCGGGCGACATTCGGGAAAGGTCGGCGGAGTTGCTGGGCTGATCGGCCTCCACCGGCGAGCGGCAGCGCGCCAGGCGCTCATTCAAACGCAATTCGGAAACAGACGTGTCGAGCATAAGCACCTCTTCGGGCAACAAGCGCCTTGCGGCGGACAAAACCGGCTATCGGCGCGGCCATTACGACGGCGACTACGACGCTGACGGCGAAGGTGACGCGCAGTCCGGGCGCTGGCTGATTTCCTATGCGGATCTCGTCACCACGCTGATGGTGTTGTTCCTTGCGCTCTATGCGTTGCAGTTGGCAAAAAGCCGCGAGCTCGAGATCAGGATGCTGGAGCATCGCGAGGTGAAAACGGAACAAACGGCTGCCGGCAGCGCCTATGTTCCCGTCGTCGCGCCAGGTGCGCGCGATGCGGCAAGGCAGCAACTGCTTGCCTCGCTGGCGCCGCTCCAGGACAACCGGCAAATTAAGATTTCGAATGCCTCACAGGGCGTGGAAATCGCCATCAACGCCAAAGTGCTTTTCAACTCGGGGGACGCGCATCTCCTGCCGCAATCTTTCGGCGTGCTGGAGCAGATTGCCGGGGCGTTGCGCGAACGCTCGAAAAACAACATCCTCGTCGAGGGCCACACCGACAGTGTGCCGATCTCGACCGCGAAGTATGAATCCAACTGGGAGTTGTCGTCGGCACGGGCCGGCGCCGTGGTTCGATTTTTTGCGGACAGGGGAATCGAACCGCACAGAATGGCCGCTATCGGCAGGGCGGATAATTTTCCGCTGATCATCGGCGACGACGTGGCCGCGCGGGCTGCGAATCGCCGCGTCACCATCCTTGTGGAGTATTGAGTCACAAGCGCCGTGAGCGCGTGTGCAGCGAAGCCGCCACGTTGCTTGATGCGGATTCATACCGGGAATCTGCCCACCAAACGACACTTGCGCGCTGCGGACCAGGCTGCCAAGATCGCGTTAAACTCGCTCTTTCTTCTGATGTTTTGCGTTGTCCTGACGCCTTGCGCCGCGGTGGTTGCCGCCTTCGGCGATCCGTGCAACGGACCAACTGTTCCCGATCATGGCAGCCAGATCGGGTGGCCGGGCGATCGAGCGCACCGCACCGTATTTTCCGGGGAGTTACATGTTTGCGTCGAGCCCGTTTGCCGGATTGCTGGGCCATGCGAGCCACTGGCTGCAAGGTTACGCGCTCGTTCTGTCGATGATGACCGTGGGCACGGTGCTGGAACGGCGCTGGCCGGCCGAATTGCTGCAATCGCGCGCAGGCAAGCGCTTTAACGTTGTCTACGCGGCGCTGTATCTGGTACTCGGGGAAGCGATGCGGCCGGTGATGGCGATGGCCAGCGTCGCGATCGTCAATGCGCTCGGCGGCGGCTGGGTCGTGCTGGCCTCGCGCGGGTGGGGTGCGCTGGCTTCCATCGTGCTCGTGCTATTGACGGTCGATCTGCTGGAGTACGCGTTTCACCGCTTGCAGCATGCGTGGCCCGTACTGTGGAAACTGCATTCGCTGCACCATAGCGCCGCCGAGTTCAATATCACCGTGACCTTCCGGCATCACTGGTTCGAACTGCTCATCAAGGGCTGCCTGCTTTATCCGGTGGTGGGCGTGCTATTCAAGGTCGAGCCGTGGATTGTCGGCGTGACCTCGCTCATTTTCATGTTCGGCAATTACTTCGCGCATATGAACCTGCGCATCGACCTGGGCCGCTTCACGACCTGGGTCAACAATCCGCAATATCACCGCCTGCATCACTCGAACCGTGCCGAGCATTTCGACCACAACTTCACGCAACTGCTGCCGCTGTGGGATCACCTGTTCGGCACGTTATGGGTGCCGGCTAAGCACGAATGGCCGGCCACCGGCCTGGACGACGGCGCACAGCCGCGTTCGCTGTTCGGCGCGCTGAGCTGGCCGCTGCGTGCGCATGCCGTGCCTGTTCTAGGCCAGCCTCGCGCTGCGCACCGCTTTGCCGCCCAGCAGGCAGACGATCAGCGTGGCCAGGACGAGCACGCATAGCGCAAGGCGCAAGCCGAACAGGCCCGCACCGAGTCCGATCAACGGCGGCCCGATCAGGAAGCCGGCATAGCCCGCCGTGGCCGCCATCGACACACCGATAGCCGGCGTAACGGTGGAGCGGCCCGCCGCACTGAAAATAACCGGGACGATATTCGCGAGACCGACGCCCACCATGGCGAAGCCCACGCATGCCGTGAGCACGCTCGGCAGGCTCAACACCAGCGTGAACCCGGCTACCGCCAGAAGACCGCCGAGGCCGATCACCTTGCTCGAACCGAAGCGGCGCACGGAGACGTCGCCAACGAAGCGGCAGGCGGCCATCGAGAAAGCGAACGCGGAATAGCCGACCGCGGCGACGCTGGCCTCGCCGTTCAAGGCCGAGCGCAGGTACACTGCGCTCCAGTCGGCCACCGCGCCTTCCACCAGCATGCAAAGGAACGCGAGCAGCGCAAGTTTCATGACGCCGCCCGTGGGCCATGCAAAGCCACTCGAGGACGCGGCCGCCCGGGGGCCGAGATCGCGCAACGCAAGCAGCGCGGTAGCCAGAATGAGGACGGCGATGAACAGGTCCGGCAGCATAAGACCGCCGATCACGCCGACACCGCTTTTCTGCAGCATGGCGCCAGTTGCCGCGCCGAGCAGGCCACCCGCACTCCACGACGCGTGAAACGACGACATGATCGGCGACTTCCATTGCGTTTCGATCGTGCTGGCGTGGCCGTTCATCGATACGTCGAGCGCGCCGTTCGCTGCGCCGAGCGCGAGCAGTACGATAAACAGCGTCGCCAGGTTCGGCGCGAAAGCGGGAAGCGGCAGCACCACGACAAATGCCGCGCCGAGCAGCGCGGTGGCCCGGCCGCTGCCGAAGCGCGGCGCCAATTGTCCGGCCAGCGGCATCGCCACGATGGCCCCCAGCGCAAAGGCAAACAACGCGATGCCCAGCGAGGTGTCGCTGAGCGACAGGCTTTCCTTGATGCGCGGCACTTCGACCGCCCAGGCGCCGATCCCGAACCCATTGGCGAGAAACACGCCGAGCGTGGCCACACGCTCCTTGAGCGGCCTCGTGTCCGGCTGAATGAACGGTTTGTCGAGTGTGTTCATGAGCGCGCCACCATGACGTTGTCGCAGACCGTTTCGAGCAGGGCGCGCCGCTCGGCTGTCACATCCGCTTCGACGAACAGATAGTCCACGGCGCGCGCCGGCGCCACGAAAAACGGTGCGGCGGTGATCAGCTTTTCCGATGTCAGGGCAATCGCGATCTGGCTGCTGGCGTTGACCATTGCCCGTTTGAGTTCGGCCTCTTCGGCCTCGCACGCGGCGACCCCTTCGTCCGGATCGAACGCGCATGTGCCGAGGAAGCACAGGTCGGGTTTGATCTGCTGGATCTGCAGCAAGGCGGTGGCGCCGGTCGAGCCGGCCGCGTGCGGAGCGATGCGCCCACCGATGAGAATGATGTCGAATCCGGGCCGGTTCAGCAGGCGCGCGCACGCCTCGGGCGAGTTCGTCACGACGGTCAGATCCGCGTTGTCCGGCAAGGCCGCGGCAATCGCGACGTTGGTCGAGCCGGTGTCCAGCAAAATGATCTGCTTCGGCCGGACGATCGACGCAGCGGTGACGGCGAGACAGGCTTTTCGGTCCACCGCTTCGTGCATGCGGACCGCCGCGCTTTTGGCGGCAGGCGAGAGCAGCAGGGCGCCGCCATAGACGCGTTTGCAATGGCCCTGATCGGCCAGTTCGCGCAAGTGACGGCGCACCGTGTGTTCGGATGTCTGGAGTTCAGCCGCGAGCTCGGAAGCCAGCACGCGGCCCTGCGCCCGCAGCCGTTCCAGAATCAGCTGTTCCCGTTCCTCGGGCAGAAGCCCGTTCACTGCGTCTTGTCGCGTTCGTTGCATGACGGCACCTTGCTCGATTGCAAAACGATCATAATCGAGCAAAATATATCGTAAACGAGCGGAATGCGCAATGACGGCGGCAACGGCGGCAACGGCGGCACCTGCACGAGCCGCACTAGCTGCAACCGGCGCCATCGAACAGCCTCGCAGCCGTCCGAGCCGCCCCGGGCGGCTATCAGTGCGCCATCGTGCCGGGGCTCCTCACCGTGCATGCCGCGGTGACTTTCTCGCCGTCGCTGAACGAGAACGTCAGCGGGATCGTCGTGCCGATCTTGAGCGGCTGTTTCGGGTGCTCCAGCATCACGTGATAGTTGCCCGGTGCAAAGACGAGTGAGCCGCGCGCGGGGACCGCGACCTGATCGACCATCGCCATCGACGACGTGCTGCCTTGACTTTGCGTCTGATGCAGCATGGCCATGCCGAAAGCGTCGGCGCTGACGCCGACGAGATTGACCGGTTGGTCGCTCGCGTTGCCGGCCTTGAAATAGCCGCCCGACGGCAGATCGCCCGGTAGCGCGCGGATCCAGCAGTCCGATATGCTCGCCGCTGTTGGGGCGTTTGCCGCGGCGCCCGCGAAGGCCTGAATGGATGACCCGCACAGCAAGCCGGCGAGTAGGAGTTGGCGTGATGTCTTCATGATGTGCTCCGTGGTTTTGACTGCGGGAATGAAGCGTTAAGTGGTGTACCTGAGTGGTGTACGTAAGCGACGTACCTAAGCCGTTTGCCGCGTGGCGCGGCCAAAAATCGTGCGGTCGGCGAGCCACACCGCGAGCAACGTGACGCCCATCAACGGGAAGACGATGCCGAGCAGAACGAGGCCGGTTTTCCAGCCGCGCATCGGCGGCGCGGCACGCTCGCGCGAGGGTGCGCCGAGCGAACGCTGCGGGCGCCGTTTCCACCACATCACGCAGCCGGTCACGGCCATCCCCGCCAGCCCAAGCGAAATTGCGGCGCAGAGAATCTGATTGGCCATGCCGAAATAGCGGCCCATGTGCAATGAGGTGCCGTACGACACCGCCTTCGACACCGCGCCGTAATCGCCGTAACGGATGTCTTTCAGCACCGCGCCGCTGTATTGGTCGATGTACAGCGTGCGCTCGTCTTTCGGATCGGCGGGAAAGTACGAGACGGTGTAGACGCCCGTGGCGGAGGCGGGCAGCACGATGTCGTAGCCGCTCGGGACGCCGAGCGATGCGGCGAGTGCAACGATGCGTCCGAGAGGCAGTGCCCGCGCTGCGTGCGGATCGGCGGATTGCGGTACCGGGGTGTTGCCGACGGCCCATGGCGCAAGCGGCAACGGCAGATCGTCCATGACCATGCCGGGCATCGAATCCATGTTCGCCTCATGGGCGCTGTGCTCGCCGTGTTCATGGGTCGATGCGGGAGCAGGGTGGGTTGCATGCGCGGATTGCGTTCCGGCGCGCGTATCCGCCGCGCCCGCCTGGTCACCGGCGGGCATGCCCGGCAGCGCGGAGCGCAATGACAAGCCACCCCACGCTCCCGGCGGCGCGCCAAGATTGGCGGCGCTGGCGAGCGCCTTGAACTGCTTACCCCATGAACCCGTCCAGGGCAGACCGCTCAGCACGAATACGAGTGCACCGAGCGCAAGCCAGATCCCCATCACGGCGTGCAGGTTCTTCCACAGTGCGCGACCTTTCAGCGAGAAACGTGGCAGCAACGCTGCGCGCGCGGTGGTTTTCTCGCGCGGCCACCAGAGTGCGATGCCGGTGCCGATCATCACCAGCGTCCAGCACGCGGCCAACTCCATCAGCAATTCTCCAGGTTTGCCGAGCAGGAGCTTGCGGTGAAGCATGCGGTCCACCTGCATGAAGCGATGCTCGACACTCAGTGTGCCCAGTACTTCGCCGCTGTACGGGTTCAGATAGACACTCTGCTTTTCGCCGTCGGCCAGACGGAAGATGAATTCGGTGCTGCGCTCAGGGGCATTCGCGATGGGGGCCGTCACCGCGCGGGCATTGGCCGGCATCGCCGCGCGCGCCCTGGCAAGCAGGACCTCTTCCGTGAGCCTCGGCGTGGCTTGCGGTTCGACGATCAGGCGGTGCGGGTAAAGCAGCGGCTCGATTTGTGGCTGAAAGCAATACAGCGTGCCGGTGATTGCAAGTACCACCAGAAACGGCATCACAAAGAGGCCCGCGTAAAAGTGCCAGCGCCAGAGCGTCCGGTAGCCGGCGTTCGCAGCGCCGGTCGACGAAGTGGTGCGTTGAGCAAGGGTGGTGGACATTATTCAATCCTCCTGAAAAATATTGAGGCGATCGGTTTGCGCAGCGATACGTGCGCCGGTTTGTAACTCGCTGGTGGATCGTCCAGGGCGAGTGCAAATAGCGCAGGCATATCGCGTCTTCACATGCGCAGCTTCCCTTCGACGTAGAACGTGCGGCCCGGATAGGGGTGATAAACGAAGTAGCGCGCGTCGAACAGGTTGTCGACGCCGATACCGATTTCGCTCAGTCTGGTCGGCTTGAACGTGAACTTCGCGTCCGCCACCGTGTACGAACTGGTGCCGCCGAATACATTGGGATTCGTGTCGGTATTGGTGAGCGTGTTGTATTCGCGGCCGGAGTAGCGTGCGGCGAGCGTGAGCGCCGCGCGTTCGTTAAAGTGATACGTCGCGGCGAGATTGGCGCGCCACAGCGGAATTCGATAGAAGTACTTGCCGACGCTAGCCGGGTTCTGCGCGTTCGCAATGATCTTCGACTGCGTGTACGCCACGCTCGCCAGCAGATCGAGACCGCGTATGAATACGTCCTGTCCCGCGTAGCTTGTTTCGACGCCACGCGAGCGCACCTTGCCGATGTTCTGGAAGTTCGTCACGTTGGGAATCACGGTCGTATCGGTCTGGCTGAAGATCGTGTTCTTCACGTCGTCCTGAAACAGCGAGAAGCGGAACACGCCGTTCCAGTGCGCCCATTCGGCGCTCAGCTCTTTCGAGAGATCGTCTTCGGGCTTCAGGTTCGGATTGTTGTTGATGATCGACGAGCCGTTGATTTGCCCCTGGAACATCTCGCCCACCGTCGGAAACCGATAGGCGCGGCCGATCGAAGCGCGCAAGGTCAGATCGTCGGTGACGTCGAACGACAATGAGGCTTTCGGCGAGAAGTGGTGCTGGCTCGCGTCGCTGTATCGAATGGCTGTGCCAGGCAGCGCTTGCGAACCGCCGTAGGCTTGCCAGTCTTCGTAACGCACGCCGTAGACCAGTTTCCAGCGTGGCAGGAAGCGCCACGCATCCTGCGCGTACAGGGCCTGAGTCTGTGTCTTGCCGGCGAACGCATTGGCAAACGACGTGGCCGCGCCGTCGCGCCAGTTCAGCGTGTTGTAGCTTTCGTTGTCGAGGAAGTAGTTGTCGTAGTGATAGCCGAAGCTCAACGCGTGGTTCGTCCACCCCGCTTGCGGCGTGACGGGGGTGTAAGTGGTGCGCAGGTCGAGTGTTTTCCAGCCGGTGCCGTCGCCGAAGGTCACGGTGCCCGGGCCGTTGCCCGGCGCACCTGAATTCGCGGTGCGCGCCACGCTATTGCCGACGTCGTAGTACGAAGCGATCGCTTCGCCGTTCCAGCCGGTGGCGTTGCGCGTCTTCAGCGTGACTCCGTATAGCCAGTTCTCGCTGTGGCCGAGGCTCGGGGCGAAGGCGGCCGCCGGAATCGTGTATTCGTAGCCGCCCATCGCGACCTTGCCGCTGTAGACGGGATTGCCGTTCGCGTCGCGCAGGAAGCTCGATGTCGCGCTGTTGTAGGTCTGATGCCAGTAGCCGAGCGTGAAGGCGGCTTGCAGTGTCGGCGTGAAGTCGTACTGCATCTTCAGCTTGAACTGATCCTGCACCGTATGCTCGATCCCTTCGCCGTTCACGCCGAGTACCGCGGTCGGCGTATTGGTCTGGTTGTTGTAGAAGGTCGCGCCGGTCACCGGCGTGTCGCCGGCTTTTGCGGGCGTGCTGGACTTGGCGAGCGTGGCGAATTGCAACGGCTGGCTGGTGTTCTCCAGGTGGTTCACGCCCAGAAAATATGAGAACTTGCCGATCCGGTCGCCGATCGAGGCGCTCGCTTCGCTGCCGTTGAAATTCTGATTGATGCCGAACAGGCTGAAATGCTGGGTGAAGGCTTTGACATCCGCGTCGGCCTCGAACTGTTTCGGCATGCGGGTGCTGATGAGTACTGTGGCGCCCAGCGAATTGCCCGGATAGAGCGCGGAAAACGGCCCGTAGAGCACGTCGACCTGCTGGATCTCGTCAGGAAACACCATCGACCAACGCGGCGGAAACGAATAACTGTTGCCGAGCAGATTGCTGAGCAGCAGACCGTCCGCGTAGACGAGACCGCGTGCGCTCTGCGTATTGCTGGTGCCGCGTACGGCGATGATCGAATTCAGGTCGCCGATAAAGCGCTTGCGCACGGCGAGGTTCGGCATGTACTTCAACACATCTTCGGTGTTGACGACGTTCCAGTTGTCGAACTGTTCGCGCGTCACGGTTTCGACCGAGGCCGGCACGTTGGGGTCGACGGCACGCGGCGTGGCGACCGCCTTGGCGGTGACACTGACGGCGGGCAGCGTGGCGTCGGCGGGCGCGCTCTGCGCGTGTGCCGGGGCGGCGATGAGTACGGGTGCGAACGCCGGAATCAAGACTGGAAAATACGACAGCGGCCGATAGACGGAAGGAATGCGACGGGCACAAAAGGACGGAATGCGACGGGCGCAAAAGGGCAGCCTTCGCAGAGCGAAGTTGAACATGAACGTTTCCTTGATGCATTGAACAGACGATCGCGCGCGCCCTCAAGGGGCGCTGCGAAATGCGCGATCAGGAACAACAGCGATCAGGAAACGGCGGGCGGGCCGCGTGGGCGTCCGGACGGGAACGCGCCGAGCGGCGTGAAGCGGGTGGAGAGGGCGGGTGGCGCGGTGCCGGCCAGCGCGAGCGCGGCAGGCGGTTCGACGGCCGCGACGCTCGGCATGGCGACGTGGTGTTCGAGCAGGTGGCAGTAGCCGCATGCGCCGAAGGCGTCGTCGTGACTGAGGTGAACCGGCGCCGGGCTGGTCTGCGTGGACGGGCTCGCCACGCTCTGGTTGTGCGGTTGGAGCGCCGAACAGAGTGCGGCGAAAGGTTCGTTCGCGCGGTTCGATACCAGCACCTGACTCACGACCGGCGCGAACACGACGAGCCACATGGCGATGAGGCCAAGCCATGCGGTCATGCGGTTGCGGGAGTGTGGAGTCATGATGGTCGGCGTAAAGACGCGGGCGATTCTAGCATTGCCGCGCAATCTTTTCTCGTGTGATTGCGCTTATTGCATGGGATATAGCGTGGGATTAGAAGCCCGAAACCCGCTCATTTCCGGGCGTTGCCGTCCGGCCGCTTGCCTTAAGCTGTGTGCTGCAGGTTGCGCTTTCCCGCGCCGGCGTCTCGGCCAGCCCGCGCCGATGCGCGGATACGCACAACGCCGCAGCGGGTACGAATAGGGCGTAAACAAAGCTCGAAACGCACGATTGCCCCGGCCTGAACGCAGCCGATCCCACCACGACGACTCATGGCATCTACGCAGACACTCAGGCAGACACTCACGCAGACGCGCGCATCTTCGATAGCCGACATCAATCAGCAGGCGGCGTCGCTCTGCTCGGCCGGGCAATTCGCCGCGGCTTTAGCGCTGGTGACGCCGCTCCTCGAACCGCATGCCGATGTAACGGAAGAGGAAGATGCGCGGGCCGACGCGTTGAATATCGCCGGGGCCTGCTCGTATGGGTTGGACAATCTGCCGGACGCGGAAGACTATTGGCGCCAATGTTTGCGCGCGAAGCCCGGCTATGCCGAGGTGTACAGTAGTCTCGGCATGCTGCTCAAATCGCTCGGGCGGTTGTCGGCGGCCAAGGCGGTCTATCGGCAACTGGTCGCACTTCGGCCCGGCCAGGCCGACGCGCACCACAATCTCGGCACCGTGCTCTACGCGATGGGCTACAAGAACGAGGCGGAGGCGTCGTATCGTCAGGCGGTCGCGATCCACCCCGGCTATGCCCAGGCGCATTACAACCACGCCATCGTATTGCACGAACTGCGCCGCCTGCATGAAGCCGAGGCGGCCTACCGTCAGGCGCTAGTCGGGCTGCCGGCGCACGCCGAGGCGTACAACAACCTGGGCAACGTGCTGATGGACCTCAGGCGTGTCGACGACGCGGACACCGCGTACCGGCAGGCGCTGACCATCAAGCCCCAGTATCCGGAGGCGCTCAATAACCTCGGCGGTGCGCTGAAGGCGGCGTTGCGCCTGCCGGAGGCCGAACTGGCTTGCCGGCTCGCGCTGGCTATTCGCCCGGATTACCCGGAGGCGTACCTCAACCTCGGTGCGGTGCTGGCGGACCTCAAGCGTCTGCCCGAGGCTGAAGCGGCATACCGGCAGGCCATCGCGCATCGTCCGGACTATGCGCAGGCGTACTACAACCTCGGCCTCGCGCTGTCGAGCCTGGAGCGCCTGCCTGAAGCCGAAGCGGCTTACCGGGAGGCGGTTCGCTGTGGGCCCTACATCGTCCATGCGCATAACAACCTGGGCTGCGTGTTGCGTTTGCTCGGCCGTTTGCCCGAAGCCATCGAGGCTTTCACACAAGCGCTCGCGCTGCGTCCCGATCTGGCTGAGGCGCACTACAACGTCGGGGCCGTGCTGGCGCAACTCAAGCGCTTGCCTGAGGCCGAAGCCGCTTATCTTCGGGCGCTGGCTTTACGCCCCGATTACGGCGACGCCAGATTCGGTCTGGCCGTGCTGGTGCTCGGCATGGGCCGCTTCGACGAGGGCTGGCGGTTGTATGAGTGCCGCTACGATCAGCCGGGTTTCGTGCATTACAAGACGCGTTCCATGTTGAACTGCCCGCAGTGGCAAGGCGACACGCTTTCCGGCAAGTCCTTGCTGGTCTGGCAGGAAGACGGGCTCGGCGACATGGTCCAGTTCTGCCGCTATTTCGCGTTGCTCAAGGCGCAAGGGGCCGCGCATATCGCGTTTGCGTGTGTGCCTGCTTTGCATCGGTTGATGGCTTCGGTGGAGGGCATCGATGCCGTGCTCGACCACGACACGGCACTCGCCCGCGTGGCCGCATCCGGCTACGACTGCTGGACGAGTCTGTTGAGCGCGCCGCTGCACTTGCGTACGACTGTCGATACGATTCCGCGCGGAGTTCGCCTCGCGGCCGAAGCGTCGCTCGTCGACAAGTGGCGGCCGATGCTCGAAACCATGCCGCCCGGCCGCAAAATCGGGCTGGTCTGGAAGGGCAATGCGAAACATCACAACGACGCGAACCGCTCGATCCCCACGCTGGCCACGCTGGCGCCGCTCTGGAGCGTGCCCGGCCTGAGCTTTGTGAGTCTGCAGAAGGGCCAGGGCGAAGATGAGGCGCACAACCCGCCTGCCGGTCAGCCGCTGCTCGAACTTGGTTCGGCGGTGAGCGATTTCGCGGACACCGCCGCGATCGTCGCGCAACTCGATCTGGTGATTTGCGTGGACACATCCACGGCGCATCTGGCCGCGTCGCTCGGCAAACCGTGCTGGGTGATGCTGCCGGAAAAAGACATCGACTGGCGCTGGATGCATGAACGCAGCGATTCGCCCTGGTATCCGCACACGCTGCGGCTGTTTCGCCGGGCCGTGGGTGAGGGCTGGCCGGTGACGGTCGAGCGCGTGAGGCAGGCGTGTGTGGAGCAATTCTGCGTTGCCGATACTTCCGGAGTCCTCACTTGACCCGTGGCGAACGCTTGCGCCCCGTTTGCGCCGATGCATGAACCTGACTCTCGGTCGTCTCGATCGCCTGGCCGAGGAACTGCAGGAACATGCTCATCGCGACGGTCGTGGTCAGGTCCGAGCGTTGATATAGGCAACTGAACGACTTCGCGCCGGCATCGGCGAGCGCGGTCCACGCGAGCTTGCGCTGCGCTACATCTTCCGCCACGTTCTCACCAATCAGGAAGCCGATGCCTACACTGTCCGCGATCAGCCGGCGCACCATCGAGACCGAGCTCGTTTCCACCAGCGGCCGTGCCTTGCGCTGCTCCCGGTGGTCGATCTGATCCACCATGGCCCGCAATTCCGTGTCCGGTGTCATGAGAATGAGCGGGTAGTCGAGACAGTCGCGTAACCGGGGCCGCTTGCCGAGCTTCGTCAGCGGATGCCCCGGCGGCGTGACGAGCCCAAGGTGCTGCGAGAAAGCGCGCACCTCCACGACGCCAGGCGGTGGCTTGCGGCGCAGGCCATAGCCGATGTCGGCCTCGCCGGTCTCCACCCATTTGAGGATGCTCTCGCCGTTGCCGGAGCGCACGCTGTACGTCACGCCCGGATAGCTCTTCATGGCCGCCTGAATCGCTTCGGGCACCAGCCGCTCGGCCGTGGATGGCGACACCGCCAGGTTGATATGCCCACGCCGCAGCGAGCGCAGATCTTCCACCTGAGTCATTGCATTATCGAAATCGCGCTGACCGCGCCGCACCGCAGCAATGATGATCTCACCCGCCGTGGTGAGTTGCATGCCGCGCGGCAACCGGTCGAACAGCGGCGAGCCGACCTGCTCCTCCAGGTTGAGGATTTGCTGGTGCACGGCAGCAGCGGTCAGGTGTAGCGAGTCGGCCGCTTTGCGGATCGAACCCCGTCTGACCACTTCGTCGAAACAACGGAATGTCTGCGATATTGGACGCATAAATCAACCGTATAGTTTTTCCATACGGGCCGTAAAGAATAATCAGATTTTATTGACGCAACGGATAGCCTAGATTTCGCTTCATCATCTTAACGGAGCGAACCGTGACCACAACAGTCGATCAAATTACCCAGCGCCGCCGCGGCGTCGGCCTCATCGCTCACGACCCCAGGGTTTCATTCGGCGGGTATACGCTGATCGCCCCGCAAACGGCGGGTGGCCGCGTCTATCTCATCGATATCGACGGCACGGTCGTGCACGAGTGGAAGATGCCGGTGCGAGCCGGCCGCCACGCCGTGATTCTTCCCAACGGCAATCTCGGCTACAACGGCAACCATGCGAAATCGGAAAACCGTTACGCGCCGTGGTCGATGTGGCACGGCGGCGATTTCTCCGAAGTGACGCCTGAGGGCGAGGTGGTCTGGCATTACGAAGATCCGGCGCATCACCACGACGCTCAGTGGCTCGCCAACGGCAATCTGCTGTACGCCGCGTGCGCGCCCGTGCCGGCAGGGTTTGCCGAGCGCGTGCCTGGCGGCACCGCGCACGGCCCCGACGAAGTCATGTATGGCGACGTGATCCGCGAAGTGAATCGCGCGGGCGAACTGGTGTGGGAATGGAAGGCATGGGAGCACCTGAAGCCCGAGGACTTTCCGATCGCGTCCGGCTTCGGCCGTTATCACTGGCCGCTCGTGAACGGGCTCGGCGTGAATGCGAAGGGCGAGGTGCTGATGAGCCTGCGCACCACGTCGGGCATTATCGCCGTCGATCGCAAGGCCGGTGGCGTCACGATGCACATTCCGCCGAGAGTGGTGTCGCACCAGCATGCGCCCGTGGCGCTCGCCAACGGCAACATTCTCACCTTCGACAACGGCAATTTCCGCACCGGTGCGCACGTGGCTTTCTCACGCGTGCTCGAGATCGATCCGACGAATAACGAGGTCGTGTGGTCGTATGCCGACGACATGGTGAATGCGTTCTACAGCGCTTTCATGGGCAACGCGCAGCGGCTCGCGAACGGCAACACGCACATCACCGAGTCGGCGACGGGCCGCCTCTTCGAAGTGACGCCCGCGGGCGAGGTGGTGTGGGAATACGTGATTCCCTGGTTCGGCGAGTACCCGGACGAAGCGGCGCGCAAGACCGGCCCAGGGCAGTTGAACAGCGTGTTCCAGACCTTCCGCTACAGCCGCGAGCAGTTGCCGTGGCTGCGCGCCTGAACGCCGTATTTTCGATCCCCGGGGGTAACGTGAATCCTGACCCAGCCGCCCATAGCGTCGATACGCGCTTGCCCGCGTGGCAACTCGTGCTGTTCGGCCTGCAGCATGTCCTGTCGATGGCGGCTTCGCCCGTCACCGCGGTTTTTCTGGTGTCGCGGATGTTGTCGCTCTCCTCGGGCATGACCGTGCACCTGATTGGCGCGACCTTCTTTGCCTGCGGCGCCGGCACGCTGCTGCAATCGCTCGGGGCGGGGCCGGTCGGTTCACGGCTGCCCTTCGTGATGGTGCCGGGCGGCGCGCCCGCCATGCTGTTCGCCGTCATCGCCACGCAGACGGATCTGCGCACAGCAGCGGGGGCGGCGATTCTCACCAGCCTGTTCTACTGGCTCGTGCTGCCGGTATTCGCGCGCTGCCTGCGGTTTTTTCCGCGAGTTGTGGTGGGCACGATGCTGCTGCTCGTATCGGTGAGTCTCATCAAGATCTACGCCGGCATTATCGTCGGTCAGCCGGGAACGCCTGGCTTCGCGCGGCCGCAGTCGCTGGGTCTCGCGCTGCTCACGATCGTGGCTACGCTAGCTGTGGCGCGTCTGTTCAAGGGCACGGTGGGGCGGCTTGCCGTGCTGATCGGTCTCGCTATCGGCACATGCGCGGGCTGGGCAATCGGACTGATGCCCACTGGCGGCATGTGGGCCGGTCCGCTCTTCACGCTGCCGGCTTTGCTGCCTTTCGGCATGCCACGCTTCGACGTGCTCGCCGCGCTGCCGATGTTGATTTTCAGTGTCATTTCGATGGCCGAGGCGACCGGGCAGACAGTGGCCGTCGGCGAGATCACCGGCCGGAAAATCGACATGCGCCGCGACGTGCCGAGGACGATTCGCGGCGATGCCGTGGCGTCGCTGCTCGGCTCGCTGCTAGGCACCTCGCTCATCATTACGAGCGCTGAAAATATCGGTGTCGTGCAAACCACCGGCGTGCGCTCGCGCTACGTGACCGCCATGGCGGGTGCGATGCTGATGGTCATCGCGCTGTTGGCGCCGCTCGGACGCTTCGCCTACGCGATTCCCGCGCCAGTGGTGGGCGGCACGGCGCTGATCGTGTTCGCGATGATCGGTGTGATGGGCGTGAATCTGCTCGGTAAAGTCGACCTGCATGCACGCGGCAATCAGTACACGCTTGCCGCCGCTCTGGTTGTGGGCTTGTTGCCGATTCTGGTTCCCAACGTGTATGCATCGTTTCCCGGCTATTCGCAGATCGTACTGGGCAACGGCATGGCGGCAGGGACACTCACGGCAATCGTCGTGAATCTGGTTTTCGGTGCATGGCGCGTAAGGCCTGTGGAGAAGATCCAGGCGATCTGATTTCGGGTTTTAGCGCTCACTGTAGTTTTTAACGTTGGCTTTTAACGCAAGCCCTCGCAGTCCTCCCTCGAACGTTTCAATCCTCTCTCCATGAAAACCTATTTCGCTTTTCGCGCGACGGGCGGTGCGTGCATGGCCGCGCTCGTCGTTTCCACCGCGGCCAACGCCCAGAGCAGTGTCACGCTGTATGGAAGTCTCGACGCCGGTCTCGGCTATGTGAGCAACCTGCACGGCGCTCATGCCTATATTGCCGAGCAGGGCACTTTCCAGGCCGACCGCTTCGGCTTCCAGGGCGTCGAAGATATCGGCGCCGGCCGTTCGGTGGTATTCAGGCTCGAAAGCGGTTTTGTCACGACAACCGGTGCGTCTGCCAGCAGCAGTACTTTCTTCAATCGTCAGGCCTACGTAGGGATGTCCGATCCGTTGTTCGGCACCGTGACGCTCGGCCGCCAGACCGACTGGAATTTCGATTGGCTCGGCTCGGTGTCGACCGGTCAACTGCTCGGCGACTTCTCCGCGTTTCACCCCGGCAATCTCGATGGTCTTGGAAGCACCTTGCCGGTACAACTGTCGAGCACAGTGAAATGGAAAAGCGCAACTTACAGCGGACTGAGTTTCGGTGCGCTCTACGGATTTCCCGGCGCGTCGGCCAGCAACACCAATGGCAGAACCATCAGTTTCGGCGCTAACTATACGAATGGGCCGCTCAAGCTGGTGGCGGTGTATTCCGAGTACCGAGACCGTTTGCTGCCGCTCTCCAATGGACTGGGCCTGTCGTCGTTCGAGGGGCAGACACTCGCGCCCGGCGCTGCCTTCAACGCGAAGCAGGTGCGTGACATGGGGATTGGCGGATCGTACCGCTTTGAACGTGTGACGCTGCACGCGCTCGCCACGGATGTACGGATCCAGCCAGACGGTGGCAGCGAGCACTTTCGCACAATCGACGGCGGCGTCAACGTACGCTTGACGCCCGCGGAGGAAATCGCGGCGGGAGCGTGGAGCGCGACGCTTGCAGGGCATCGCTGGACGCAATTCACGGTGGCAAACGTGTATTCGCTGTCGAAAGCGACGCAAATCTACGCGGACCTGATGGTCGAGACCGCCGGTGGCGGGGCCGTGGCGAATACGCTTGGGATCGGCGCGGCGTCGGGCGGCAGGCAGACGGTGTTTCTAAGCGGGATCCATCACTTGTTCTGATTTGAGCGCCGCGCCGTTGCGCACGGCGAGGGGGTTATTCGACGGCGCAGTCGGCATTCCTTCGGCCATGTGGCAGGCACGCCCATGGGCGGATATCAGGCCAATCGACTGCGCCCGCTGCAACGAGGCCGGCGGCATGCCGGATTGCAGCGGGCAACCCGATAAACAGGCAAGCAGGTTTTGTTGCAGATCGAAATATAGTTTATTTCTAAAATGCGCGCGCGTTGTAATAAATCTTTCGCAATTTGTGCGTATGGGCGATGCCGGCGCTAAAGTGAAAATCGATAAATACAATATTCACGTATAAATAGAAGCCCAATGAAACCAAAGTGAATTGATATTGTTAATAAAGTCTCGGGGTGAACATGGTGGGCCGCTGAATTGGTCGGAAAGCCCGTCAGACAAGGGTTTTAAGGGTTTGAGATGGCGCCGGACAAGGCTTTGCAACGCATGGGTATTAAGCAGACAAAACATAATTCAGCAGACAAAACGGCGGCTTTGATAAAAAACATCCTGCATATTGCATTTGAAAATTTAACAGTTATGATGGCGTCTCCCATGGCGTGATTTCTCGAATGATCGCGTTAGGGAGGCGGCAGGAATATTTGCCGGGCATTCAGGCTGGAGGGGGTAATTAATGCTTCCCATGCAGATAGACTAAATCGAGGAGACAATATGTTGAGTCCCCATGAATTCGCTACCTTAATGCTCATCAAGAACGCGCCGGATCAGATCGAACTGGGCCGCGCCGAGCTCGACGCCCTGTTCGAGCGGCAACTCATATCACTGGAAAACCTCGCGTCAGGACACCCACGTCCCCGGATCACAAGCGAAGGCGATTCCATTCTCAAGGCGGTTGCCCGGATGCGCTAGGCATCCGCTGCACCCGCTTCGATTGATTCATCATCGCGATTGGCCACGATGCGTCTGTGCGCTCGGGGTCTCGCGCGCCCGATCGACTTATGAGGAATTCAACCATGACTCTACTGAGTCCCGAGCAGCTTACCGCCACGAAAGCCAACGCCGACACGTTCTTTGAGGTGGCCGGAAAGATTTTTGAAGGCGTCGAAAAACTGGCCGCTCTGAACCTGCAGGCCGCGAGAGCCACGCTGGCCGAAGTGCAGGAGAACATCACGAAGGTAGCCGGTACACCAGAGCCGCAGCAATGGTTCGCGCTGCAGCCAGGTTTCGCGGGACCCAGCGTGGAAAAATCGCTGTCATACGGGCGTCAGGTGTTTGACATTGCGTCGACCACTCAGGCTGAAGTCACGCAACTCGCCCAGATGTACTACGCGCGGTATAACGATCGCCTGCAGGCACTCGCCGAGGAAGTGGCGAAGCGTGCTCCTTCGGGGTCTGAAGCCGCAATGGCTGCATGGAGATCCGCGATGGCCACTACCACGACCCTGTACGAAACGTTGCAGAAAACGGGGCAACAGGCCGTGACGATTGCCGGGAGTAATCTTGATGCAATCGGCGCCACAGCATCAAAGACCGGGCGAAACAACGCCGAGCCGGTTCCGGCAACCACGAGCGCGAAGCAATAAACCTGACGCGGGCAGCAATGCCCGCGGTGAACGCTTATACGATATATAAAGGAATCCTGATTGTTGAAAAATCGGAATTCCAGTATCCGATGCATGGACTGAAAGTCGTGTTGCTCAAAATGAGCACGACGCCCGCTTTTAAGAGGACGATTCGATGGCAAAGCAGATCGCGGTGGTGACGGGTGGAACGGGTGGACTTGGCGAGGCGATCAGCGTCAGCTTGCATGACGCCGGGTATGCGGTCGTGGTGACCTGCTCGCCTGGCAATACCGGTGCGAACGAGTGGCTCGCCCGGATGGAAGCGCAGGGGCGGCAATTTCTTGCATACACAGTCGACGTCGCCGACTACGACTCGTGTGAAAAATGCGTGGCACAAATCCGCAGAGAGGTCGGACCGGTCGACATTCTGATCAACAACGCCGGCATTACGCGAGACGCCAGCTTCAAGAAGCTCGACAAGATCAATTGGGACGCGGTCATCCGGACCAACCTCGATTCGGTGTTCAACATGACGAAGCCAGTGTGCGACAGCATGGTCGAGCGTGGCTGGGGCCGCATCGTTAACGTGTCGTCGATCATCGGCTCCAAGGGGGGGGTCGGCCAGACCAACTATGCGGCGGCGAAGGCCGGTATGCATGGCTTCACGAAATCGCTGGCGCTTGAGGTGGCGAAGAAGGGCGTCACCGTCAACACGATCTCGCCCGGCTATATCGCGACGAAGATGGTCATGGCGGTGCCGGAGGAAATCCGCGAGACGAAGATCATTCCGCAGATTCCGGTTGGCCGGCTCGGACAACCCGACGAAGTGGCCGCGCTCGTGCTCTACCTGTGCTCGCGCGACGCGGGTTTCGTGACCGGCGCCAACATTGCAATCAATGGGGGCCAACACCTGCAGTGAAGCCCTGGTTCTGCCATGGAGGTTGCGATGAGTGAAGCAGTGGGAATCGTGATGGGTTCGTTCGTGCTGGCGATGGCGCCCGTGTTCGTCGCCGCTCATTATTACCGGGAGCAGTTGCATCGAAAGCGGCTTGGGCAGTTGGATCATCGTCACTACTGGCCGCATTGGAACAACGTCCGTTCGTGAGTTTGGGAGTTCGTGGGCTTTCGCGCTCGCCGCGCTGTTCGCGGATTCCGCCGGATCGCTCACTCAGCAGAATTTTGCAGGCCAAGGCTTCGCCGCCTTGGCCTTTTTTTGTGCCCCGGCATGGGGCCGGTCGCCACTTCGTCGCTCAGTGACATACGCCCCCCGTTCGCACCAGCCGTTCGCGCCATCCTCGCTCACAGCGCAAAAACAGGATGTAAAGACATCCTTCATACGTAAGCAGAGCGTAGACATTCATAGCCGGATCTCGCATGAAGGCGTCCTTGCCTCTCATGGAAATCCCGCATGAAACCGGAGTTTCCGTGTAAGCCGAGGGAAGGATTCGCTCTCCTAGAATCGCCCCATCGATGAAGACGGGCGCCATTCCGCCGCGCCAAACAATAACGGAGACGATCGATGACCCCAGGCTTTCGCACGCTGCGCCATATCACCATTGCTTCCAGTCTGCTGTTCGGTCTTGCGTCGCAACAAGCGATCGCAGCCGACGGTGGCGGGAAGATCACGATCATGGTCGGCGGCATTACGAAGCTGATCTATTTGCCGGCGCGCCTGACCGAGCAGCTCGGTTATTTCAAGGATGAAGGGCTCGATGTCGAACTTCTGTCGCAGCCGGCCGGCGTTGACGCTGAAAACGAACTGCTGGCCGGCGCCGTTCAGGCTGTCGTCGGTTTCTACGACCATACGATAGATCTGCAAACCAAAGGTAAGGACGTCAAGGCAATCGTCGTGTTCGGACAGGTACCGGGCGAGGTCGAAATGGTATCGACCAAGGCGGCCGAAACGCTCAAATCGATGGCGGATGTGAAGGGCAAGACGCTCGGTGTGACTGGCCTCGGCTCTTCGACAAGCTTTCTCACGCAATACCTTGCCGGACAGCACGGCATCCAGTCCACGGAATACACGATGCTGCCGGTGGGTGCCGATGCCAGCTTCATCGCGGCGATTAAACAAGGCCGTATCGACGCCGGCATGACGACTGAGCCGACCGTTTCGGCGCTGCAGAAGTCCGGCGACGCAAAGGTGCTCGTCGACATGCGCTCGGTCGAAGGCACGAAGGCGGCGTTGGGTGGCACCTATCCGGCATCGAGCCTCTACGTCCAGGCAGCATGGGCCGATTCTCATAAGGCCGAAGCGGCCAAGCTCGCGCACGCGTTCGTTCGCACGATGCAATTCATCCACACGCATAGCGCGGAAGAAATCGCGGCGAAGATGCCTGACGATTATCAGAAGGACAAACCGCTTTACGTGAGCGCGTTGAAAGCGTCACTGCCGATGTTCACCAAGGACGGCAAGATGCCCGCCGACGGTCCGGAGACGGTGCTGAAAGTGCTGTCGGCGTTCAATCCGTCGGTCAAAGGCAAGCATATCGAACTGGCGAAAACCTACACCAACGAGTTCACCGGTTCGAAATAAGTGGACGTTCGCCGGTAGCTGTTGCCTGTCTGTTACAGCGCGATTTCGTCGCGCTTCCGGTTCCGCCTTCGTTGTATCGGCCACTTTCATGATGGCGCGTTGCCGGCACATGTTGAAAAGCTTGCGCAGCACAGCAGACGACGAAAACGAAAATTTCAACGTAGTAATCTGAGGAGACGATCTTGAAGAAAAAGTATCTGACTTTGGCCGTCACGGCGAGCGCTTTTGCGGCAACCGGCGCACATGCGCAATCGAGTGTTCAGCTCTATGGCCTGATGGATCTGAGCGTTCCGACCTATCAGTCGCACGCGAATGCGAACGGCGATCATGTGATCGGTATGGGAATCGGCGGCGAACCGTGGTTCAGCGGCAGCCGTTGGGGCCTGAAGGGTGCCGAAGACATCGGTGCGGGTTCGAAGATCATTTTCCGGCTTGAAAGCGAATACCGCGTGAGCGATGGCCAGATGGAAGACCCGGGCCAGATTTTCGATCGTGACGCATGGGTTGGTATCGAAAACGACACGTTCGGCAAGATCACGGCGGGGTTCCAGAACACGATCGCGCGCGACGCATCGACGATCTACGGCGACCCGTACGGCTCCGCGCGTCTGACGACGGAAGAGGGCGGCTGGACGAACTCGAATAACTTCAAGCAGATGATTTTCTACGCGGCCAGCGCGACTGGCACACGTTACAACAATGGCGTGGCATGGAAGAAGCTGTTCGACAATGGCATCTTCGCCAGCGCAGGCTACGCATTCGGCAATTCAACGAGCTTCGGCTCCAATTCGAACTACCAGGCGGCGCTGGGGTACAACGGCGGACCGTTCAACGTGTCGAGCTTCTATAGCCACGCGAATCGCGTTGGCTTTACAAACCAGTCGTTCTCGGTGGGTGGCAACTATACGTTCGGCATCCTGCGCGCCAACGCAGGTTACTTCCGGTACCTGGGCAATCAGGGCGCGCTCGGCCAGCGTCAGGACAACGCGTGGACGGTGTCGCTCAAACTGTCGCCGAAAGGTGCGTTCGATTACGAACTCGGTTATCAGCAGATGCGTGTGAAGAATGCCGCTTACAACAGCGACGGCGATATCCCGAACGCGAACATCGGCGCTTTCGATCCGACGTCAGGCCTCCACAACGGCTACAAGGAAACGCTGTACTGGTCGGCGTTCTATCACCTGTCCAAGCGCACTGAAGTGTATCTGGCCGGCGACTACATGAGGCTGCATGGCGGCTACACCGTTGGAACCACGTTCGGCGCGACTAACCAGCTCGAACTGACTTCGGGCGTGCGTACCCGCTTCTGATCCTGCTTCTGATCCGGGGACCGGATTCGCGCTGATCCGTTCATCGTTGTGCTCCTCCTGGCGGCGGCGGACTTGTCCGGCCGCCGCCTTTTTTCTGCTCAGCGGGTCGAGGAAGACTGCCATGTTCAGACATACCACTATCCGGACGGCGCTGACCATCACGATCGCCGGCTACACGGCGGCGAGAAGCGTGACTGGTATCGTCAGCGAGATCAGTGAAGCCTCGGATGGGCAGTCGCACGGGATTGATCAGATCAATGCCTCGATGACACAGATGGACAACGCTACGCAACAGAACGCGGCCTTAGTCGAGCAAGCTGCAGTCGCTGCGGCGTCGCTGGAAGATCAGGCGCGCGCCCGGGCTGTTAATGATGAACGCATGACAACATGCAATGCAACCCGCCACGCCGGTTGGAGGTCCAAGAAGGAGTGTATGCGCGAGATGCGAGGAGGTGTGCGATGGGTACTCGAGCAGCAGTCCGGAGCATGTGCGCCGTTTTACTCATGTGCAGCCTTTTGACGGGCCTCGCAGCATGCGATGCGCTAAGCGGTCCGCCGGCGGCGGAATGGCCAGGACCTCACGCCCCCTATCCTTTCCCGAACGATGTTCCGCATCGTACGGAATGAACCACACGAGCTTCGTCATGCCACTCAACCTCAACTGGCCAACCTCAACTCGCTGCCTCGCACGTAACGTTGGGCGCGGTATACGGTGACGGATACTCAGATGTGGGTCCGCTGATCAGGCGCAGCCGTTGCGTCGCCAACACGTCGGCCTCCGTTTTTTCCCGGAGAGTGAGCGGGGTACCGGGGTCGCGTACAGCAGTCAGGGGCTCGTTGACGGCGCAGGTCAGCGTTTTGCCGTCGGCAAGACGCACTATCGTCGAATAGGCGTAGTCCGGCTGCGCGGCCTGGGAAGCGGTATTCCAGAACGCGGCGACCGCGAATACCGCCAGCAAGAGAGGTTGGCTCTTCATGTTGTTTCCGTTGTCTTGATCGTGACTGTTGGACCCGGGCGGTAGCAGCATATTCTGGCGATTTTTGTAATTCTGAATTGCGGTGCGAAGGCCCATGCACGCAACCACGACGGCCGCGTGCCAAAGAACACAAGCTGAACGTCTCACCTGAGATGGGTTTCTATTACATCGCAGGTAATTGGCGAGCCGCACGCTCACGCCTACTCTTCGGTCATCGCGCAACTCATCCCGAGCGGCGCATACGATCGAGGACATATCATGTCGACGTTCCAGATTCATACGCTTGAATCCGCACCCGAACAATCCCGTCCGGTGCTGCGCCAGATCCAGCAAAACTTTGGCTTTATCCCCAACATTGCGGGAACCATGGCTGAATCGCCGGTGCTGATCAGCGGCTTCATCGGTATCTTCCAGAGAGTCCATTCGGGTACGTTTACCGAAGTGCAGATCCAGACCCTGTTGCTGACGAACGCGGTGACCAACGCGTGCTCATGGGCCGTGGCATTTCACACGGCTCTCGCGCTGAAAGAGGGGCTTTCACCCGCCGACGTCGAAGCGATTCGCGACGGCCGCGCGCCCGCCGATCCTAAGCATGCGGCGCTCTCGGCTTTGACGAAAACCGCGATCGAGAAGCGCGGACACCTGAGCGACCATGACGTGAACCCGTTTATCGAGGCGGGTTTTCGCAAGGACCAGGTGCTCGAGGTTCTCACGGCGCTGGCCGCTTCCACCCTCACGAACTACGCCGGCAACATCACGAAGCCTGCCCTTGAAGCCTCTTTCCAGGAGCATGCCTGGACCGCCTAGGGTTCGTTTGCGGCGCCGCCCGGCATCAGGGAGTATGCTGGGCGGCGCGGTTCGAACGGCCGGCCGGCGCCGGACATTCACGATGCTTCGGCGCCACAACTCATCCACCCTGATCTGTACCGACTTGCGGAACATAGACCGATGAATCCCGCGAATCCCGAAAGGAAGGCGCCGTCGAATGAACTCGGCGCGTTGTTGCGTCACTGGAGAGACATGCGCGGCGTCAGCCAGTTGGACCTGTCGTTCAACGCGGGCGTCTCACAGCGACACATCAGTTTTGTCGAAAGCGGCCGCAGCGTGCCAAGCCGTCAGATGCTGCTCGATCTCGCTCAAACGCTCGATATTCCTCTGCGCGAACGCAACGCGCTGCTCCTGGCAGCGGGCTATGCGCCGATGTACGCCGAAGGCGCCTGGAACGCCCAGGAAATGCAGAGCGTCACCACGGCACTCGGACGCATGTTGCGGCAGCATGAACCGTTTCCCGCGCTCGTCATGGATCGTTACTGGAACGTGCTGATGACCAACGAATCGGCGCCGCGTTTCTTCAATTGTTTTATCGACATGGCTGCGCGCGCGGAGCCGCGCAACATGTTGCATCTGATTTTCGATCCGGATGGCATGCGCCCGTTCGTGGCCGACTGGCAAGCCGTGGCGAATAGCCTGATTCAGCGTGTCTATCGGGAGTCGGTCGGTCGCGTGGTCGACGATCAGACGCATGAGTTGCTTGCCGCGTTGCGTGCCTATCCGGACGTCCAGACGGACCTGAACGCTTCTTCGAACGCCTTGGGAACCGGGTCCGCTGCCGCAGGCATGCCGGTGATCCCCCTCGGCTTCGTGAAGGACGGCAAGGTCCTGAACTACTTCTCGATGGTCGCCACCGTGGGCACACCGCAAACCGTCGCCGCGCAGGAACTGCGTATCGAATGCATGTTCCCCGCGGACGACGAAACAGAAGCGTGGCATCTCGAGATGATCAGTGCGGTCCCGCAACAGCACTGAGTTTGCGCGATCTCAGCGACTGAGTGCAGCACCCGGCGGCATCTCGGGCGCACGCACCGTGACGGTCTTGCGAACCTTGGCGACGTCCGCCGCGCTAATCGTCGAACCGGTATTGCCCCAGCTAGTGCGGACAAAGTTCGTGACGTCGGCGATTTCCTGATCGTTCAGGCGCCAGCCGAAGGGCGGCATCGTGAACGAGGACGGCGCGCTCTTCGTACCTTCGAGTGTGTTGCCGGTCAGCAGCACGTGAATCAGCGAGGTCGCATCTTTGCCCTGGACGACCGGATTGCCGCCCAGTGCCGGGAAAACGCGCGTGTAGCCACGGCCATCGCTGCGGTGGCAGGCGGTGCAGTTGTCGCGGTACACGGCGGCGCCGGGAGTCGTGGCGTCGCCCGTGCGCAGCGCATGAGCCGCCGTATCGTTGTACGCGTACGGCGTTTCCTGCGGGTCGGTCGACGGCAGCGTCTTCAGGTAGCGCGCGATTGCAGTCAGATCGGCGTCGCTCATGTGCTGCATGCTGTGCTGAACGACGTCGGTCATGCCGCCGAATGCCGCGCTGTGCTGCGTGCGTCCGGTCTTGAGGAATTGCACGAGATCGGCTTCGCTCCACGAGCCGATGCCGGTGCGCGGATTGCCGCGCAGACTCGATGGGACCCAGCCGTCGATCGCCGCGCCGCCCGCGAGAAACGCGGTGCCGTCCAGATCGCTCAACGCGCGTTCCTGCATCGTTACCGCACGCGGTGTGTGGCAGGCGCCGCAGTGGCCCAGGCCCTGTACGAGATATGCACCGCGCGCGACCACTGGATCGGTGTAGTGCTTCGAATTGAACGCTGCGGGATCGGGCGCGAACAGGTGACGCCAGATGCCGAGCGGCCAGCGCATCGACAGCGGCCAGACGATATCGACCGCACGATTCGCCTGGTTCACCGGCGCGACACCTTGCGTGAAGTACGCATACAGCGCATGCATGTCGTCTTCGCTCAGGCGCGCGTACGACGGGTACGGCATCGCCGGATACAGTGTGTCGCCGTTTGGCCGCACGCCGGCACGCACGGCGTGATCGAACTGCGCGAAGGTCCACGAACCGATACCGGTATCGCGATCGGGCGTGATATTGGTCGAATAGATCGCGCCGATCGGCGTGTCGAACTTCAGGCCGCCGGCGAAAGGTTTGCCCGATTGCGCCGTGTGGCACGCAATGCAATCGCCGGCCCGCGCGAGGTATTCGCCGTGCGCGATCAGGGGCGCGCCGGATTGAGATTGAGTGGGTGTTTGAGCCGCCGCTTGCGCGGCGAGCGGCGAGCACAGGGCTGCAGCAGAGCAGAAAGACGCCACGCCCGCGCGTTTGATTGCCTGATCCAGGCGTCGGATATCGATCTTCTTCATACGCTCACCAGCGGCCCGGGGTTCTTCAGATACTGCTCGCGGATCGCGCGTGCCGACCAATAGGCGAGCGCGGCGACGAGGCCGGTCGGGTTGTAGCCGATGCCTTGCGGGAACGCGGATGCGCCCATCACAAACACGTTGTGCACGTCCCAGCTTTGCAGGTAGCGGTTCAGCACGCTCGTCTTCGGATCGGTGCCCATAATCGCGCCACCGGCCAGGTGAGTCGTCTGATAGCGGCGCGAATCGAAGTGCGCGCCGAATTCACGCGTGTAGACGCCGATCGACTTCGGCCCCATCTGTTGCGCGATCTTGTGCATCTGCCCGGTCACGTATTGCGCCATCCTGATGTCGTTGTCCTTCCAGTCGAAGGTCATGCGCAGGAGCGGCTGGCCGTATGAATCGCGATAGGTCGGATCGAGATCGAGGAACACGTCGCGATACGACATGTTGGAGCCGTGCGCATCCATCGAAATCGTGTGCGCGTAGTGGTCCTTCACGGATTTCTTCCAGTCCACGCCCCAGTTCGGCGTGCCGGCCGGTGTCGCGATGCCGCTGATCGGTTTGGTGCCCGCCTGGTTCACCCACAACGGCGAGCCGCCGACAAAGCCGAGTGGGCCGTGATCGAAGTTGTCGGCATTGAAGTCGTCGACGGCGACGCCGTTGCCGCCCGCGCCGATAAACGGATTGGTGAAGGTGTCCTTGTCGAAGAACGCGGTGATCGTCGAGAGGTTCTGATACGCGAAATTGCGGCCCACCACGCCTTCGCCCGAGATCGGGTCATACGGCTTGCCGATGCCGGACAGCAGAAGCAGGTGGACGTTGTGATACTGGAACGCCGCGACGATCACGAGATCGGCGGGCTGAAACACTTCGTTGCCCGCCGGATCGACGTACGTCACACCCTTGGCGCGCTTTTTCGTATCGTCGAGTTCGACGCGCAGCACGTGGCAACGCGAGCGCAGTTCGAAGTTCGGCGACAGCTTCAAGGCAGGCAGGATGTTCAGATTCGGCGACGCCTTCGAGTACATGTAGCAGGCGTAGCCGCTGCAGAATCCGCAGAAGTTGCACGGCCCCATCTGCACGCCATACGGGTTGGTGTACGGACCCGAGGTATTCGCCGAAGGCAGGCGGTACGGGTGCAGTCCGAGTTCGCGCGCGGCCTTGCCGAAGCGCTCGGCCGAGTAGGTGTTCAACTGCGCGGGAAGCGGGAAGTTGTCGCTGCGCGGCGCGTCGAACACGTTGCCGTCGCCGACCACCTTGCCGTTGACCTTATAAGCCTGGCCCGAGGTGCCGAACACTTTCTCGGCGAAGTCGAAATGCGGTTCGAGTTCGTCGTAGCTGACGCCGTAATCCTGGATCGTCATGCCGTCTGGAATGAAGCGCTTGCCGTAGCGTTCTTCGTAATGGCTCTTCAGACGCAGCTCTTCCGGCGTGATGCGAAAGTGCACGCCCGACCAATGCAAGCCCGCGCCGCCGACGCCTTCGCCCGGCAGGAACGCGGCAAGCTGGCGATAAGGCAGAGCGGTATCGCCGACGTTATGACGGATCGATACCGTGGTCTTCGAAAGATCGAGGAACAGCTTCTTGCGGATGTTGTAGGTCAGCTCGTCGATGGTGTTCGGATACGCGCCGTCCGGATAGGTGTCGCGATACTCGCCGCGTTCGAGCGCGACCACTTTGAGTCCGGCCTCCGTGAGTTCCTTCGCGAGAATCGCACCGGTCCAGCCGAAGCCGACGATCACCGCGTCGGCGTGGGGTTTGGTTTGTGTGGTCATCAGGTGCGCGTTCCTTCGATCGACACGGGGCCATACGGATAGGCCTGGCCGTTCTGGTTGACGAAGTCCATGAAATCGGCGCGCGCGCCGGGGAAGCCGATCATCTTCCAGCCGCCCATGTCGCGATTGCCGCCGTGGATCGGGTCGCAGAAGTAGCCTTCGCGGGTGTTTTGCAGCAACTGACCGAAAAAGACCGTGGCCGGGACATCCGCCAGATCGATCTTTCCTGCTTCGAGCGCGGCGAGCACGGTGTCGCGGGTCGGCGCGTCGAGCGCGTCGAACGGATGCGAGTAGGTCTTCGTGCAGTAGGCGTTCACCGCGGCAATGCCCAGCCGGTACAGATCGCGCGGCACGAGCTTCAATTGATAGCCGAGTTCCGGCACGCCTTGCTGGAACGGACCCTGCATGTACCAGAGCGCGCCGTGCGCGTACGGCGTGTCCATCTGCCGGTCGATGAATTCGGGCACGCCGGCTTCGACCGCTCCCGGGCCTTCGCTGTCGGCGGGGATCAGACGGTCGAGCGCCGCATGGACGAAGGCCCATTCCTTCGCGTCGAAGAAACGTGGCTTGTAGTCGGCGCCGGAAGCCTGGCCCGTGGCCGCTGCGCCGCTCGCGCCCTGGGTGGTCGTGTCGGCCTGCTTGACTTCACAGCCGGCGAGGGTCCCGGCGGGAACCAGCGCGATGGCCGTGCGTAAGAAGCCGCGGCGGGAGGTGAGAGGAGAGTGAGCCATATTGTTCTTTGTCACGAGAAGGGGGCGCGCCATCGGGCTCCGAGGCAGTCGTCGGAATGCCGCGTCATGGTAAATGGAACCGGTTCCAAAGTGTTTCTACTTTTTTACAATAAGCTGTTTCCTGAACCGGTTAAATGCCGTTCTGTAATAAAAAATGCTTTTAAATCATAGGTGTTTTTCAGGCTCTGTGACCTGTGGATGTGCCGCCGCGCGCATCCTGAAACTGACGCGAAAAAGCGACGTTTCAGGCTGCTCCCCGCGTGGGACGCCTTTGCGGCAGTAATCCAGGCGCCGCTTGCCGGACGCCGGGTCCCTGCGGGCGGCGCTTTGGTGAATCAGGCCGCGCACGTCACAATCGAGGGATTCCCCGCCAGGCGACACCATGGAAAACCTCCTGAAGAAACTCGACCTCACCTCGCTGCGCCTGTTCGTCGCCGTCTGCCAGGAGCAGAACATCGCGCGCGCGGCCGAGCGCGAGTTCATCGCGTCGTCCGCCGTGAGCCGGCGCATTGCCGAGATCGAGGCGCTGATCGGCTTACCGGTGATTCAGCGGCAGTCGCGCGGCATTACGGTGACGCCGGTGGGCGAGACCGTGTTGCGTTATGCGCTGGCGATCATCGGCAGCATCGAACAGATGAGCGCCGAGTTGTCGCGGTTTTCGTCGGGGGCAAAGGGGCGGGTGCGGGTGGTGGCGAATCTCTCGTCGATCGTGCAGTTTTTGCCCGAAGACGTGGCGGCCTTCGGACGCGTGTTTCCGGAGGTGTCGATCGAACTGGAAGAGGAGAACAGCACGGATGTGCTGCGGATAGTCGGCGAACACGGCGCGGACTTCGGCATCTGCAATTCGGTGGCGGGCAGTGAAGCTTTCGAGCAGGTGCCGTATCGGGAAGACCGGCTGGCGGTGCTGGTGCCGGCCGGTCATCGTCTCGCTGACGTGCCGCGCGTGGCGTTCGAGGCCTTGCTCGACGACAGCTTCGTCGGCCTGCGCAGCGAGAGCGCACTCACCCAGTTGCTCGCGCAGCAGGCGGTGGCCAGCGCGGGACGGCAGCTCGACGTGAAGATCCGCGTCAGCAGTCTCGACGCGCTGTGCCGGATGGTCCACGCCGGGCTCGGCATCGCGATCGTGCCCGAGCAGGTGGCGCTGCTCTATGTGAATGCGCTCGACGTGCGCTTGCTGTCCTTGAGCGACGCCTGGGCGGTGCGGCGTCTCATCATGATCTTCAAGTCGCGCGATCAGTTAAGCGCGAGCGCGGCGGCGCTGGTAGGGTTCCTCGGCGGCGGGGCATAACGCCTGCGATCAGGCCGGCACCGCAACCGGCGCTGAGCCGTCTCCCGCGTCCAGCATCCGCACGGCGAAACCAAAGCATCGTTCGATTAGCGCCGGCTGCATGATGTCGCGTGGCGAGCCTTGCGCGATGATCGTGCCGTCCGCCAGCAACGCGATCGCGTCCGCATAGCGGGCGGCGAGGTTGGGGTCGTGCACGATCGCCAGCGCGCCAATGTGCCAACGGCGCGTCAATGCCTTCACGGTTTCGAGCAAACGATGCTGATGCGCAAGATCGAGCGCGGCGGTCGGCTCGTCGAGCAATAAATAGCGTGGCGCTTCATCCGGCATGTCGTCTGTTTGGCCGGCCATCCCCGAATGCAGCGACGAACGCGGCCAGATTTGCGCGAGCACGCGTGCAAACTGGACACGGGCAAGCTCACCGCCGGACAGCGTGGTGATTTCACGCCCCGCCAGCGGCCCGGCGCCTGCAAGCGTCAGCGCCTCGGCAACGATCCTGCGATCCTCGCGCGACACCGCGCCGTTTGCCGCATGCGGATAACGGCCGAGCAGCACGATTTCTTCGACGCTGAACGGAAACACCGGGTTCGACGCCTGTGGCAGTACGGCGCGCAGCCGCGCCAGATGCCTGGGCGAGATGTCGGCCAGCAGCGCGCCGTTGAGCGTTGTCGAACCGCTCTGCTGGGCGCCGCCGCCCGAAGCATGGCCATGAAATTCGCCCGCCAGCGCCTTCAGCAGGGTGCTTTTACCGGCGCCGTTGCAGCCGAGCAATGTGGTCAAACGCCCCGGTTCGATCGTCAGCGAAAGATCGCGCAGGATGGACCGGTTACCGCGGGTGATGGAAAGGTGGCTGGTGATGAGCATCGCATGCTCTCCGTCATGAAGTCTGGGGCGTCTGGATGTTTCACAGACCGAGTTGACTGCGGCTGCGCCACAACAACGCGAGAAAGAAAGGCGCGCCGATGAGTGCGGTCAGAATGCCGAGCGGCACTTCGGCGGGCGCGGCGACGGTTCGCGCTGCCAGATCCGCGAGCACGGTCAGCGTCGCGCCGAGCAGCATCGCGCCGGGCATCACCACGCGTTGGTCGGGACCGCACGCGAGCCGCACGCAATGCGGCGCCACGAGGCCGATGAAACCGATGACCCCGGTACACGACACCAGCGCGCCCACCCCTAATGCCGACGCCACCAGCACGGTGCGTTTGACCGCCTGAGCCGGTACGCCGAGATGCTGGGCTTCGGCTTCGCCGAGTTGCAGCGCGTTCAGCGCGTGGCCGTTGCGCGCGATCAGCGCGGCGCCGATCAGCACGAACGGTGCGACCGCGGCGAGTACGCGCCACTGGGCGCCGCCCAGACTGCCCAGGCTCCAGAAAGTGAGCGAGCGCAGTTGCGCATCGTCGGCGAGATAGGTGAGCAGGCCGATCGCCGCGCCCGCGAGCGCGTTGATCGCGATGCCGGCGAGCAGCAGCAGCGGCAGCGCGAGTCTGCCGCGCGCGGCAGCGAGCCGGTACACCAGCGTCGCCACGAGCAGCGCGCCGATGAACGCGGCGAGCGGCAGCCAGCCGAGGCTCACGGCGCCGATCAGAGGGCCGAGCACGATCAGTGTCGCCGCGCCGAGCGCCGCGCCGCTGGAGATGCCGATTAATCCCGGGTCGGCCAGTGGATTGCGAAACAGCGCTTGCAGCGCACTGCCTGCCGAGCCAAAACCCGCACCGACCAGCAACGCCAGCAGCACGCGCGGCAGACGGATCTCGAGCAGGACCGCGCGGGCCTGCTGAAGCGAGGCGTCGCTGGCCAGTTCGGCGGGGCTTGCGAGCAAGGCGGACCAGACTAGCGCAGGGCTGATTCGATAGGCGCCGATGCAGATCGCCGCGAGCGTCGCCAGCCCGGTCGCGATACCGAGCGCGCCCAGCATGAGACGGGCGGCGCGCTGCCGCCGTTCGGCGAGCGTGCGCGGCGGGGCGGGTGCGAGCCCCGCGATATCCGTATCCATCACGCCTCCAGGAGCCGCTGATTCAATGTGGTCACGGCACCTGGCAGACGGGGGCCGAAGCCAAGCAGAAACAGCGCGTCGAGCGCCACGACGCGTTTGTTTTGTCCCGCGGGCGTGGCGGCGAATCCTGGGCTTGCCAGCATGGCCGCCGCGCCGCCCACCGCGCTCAGGCCTTCGTCGGTCGTCAGAATCAGGTCGGGTGCGGCACTCACCAGCGCTTCCGCCGAGAGCGGCCGGTAACCGTTGAAGCCCTGCATCGCGTTGCGCGCGCCGGCGTACGCGAGCATTGCGTCGGCGGCGGTGTGCTGGCCTGCGACCATCGCCGCATTGCCGGTGTGATTCAGCACGAACAGCACGCGTAGCGCTTGCTTGCGCGTGGCCAATGGCGAGCTGGCAACCGTGTCGCGGGCTCGCTGCCACTCGCCGTCGAAATGGGCGCGTAGCGCGTCGCCCTGCGTTTTCGCGTCGAGCGCCTTCGCAATGCCGGCAATCTTGTCGCGTACGCTGTCCGCATCGTGCTGCTCGGCGAACGACACGACGGTGACACCCGCCTGTTTGACTTGCGCAAGAACGTTGGGCGGTCCCGCTTCCGCGGAGGCCAGGATCAGATCGGGCCGCAGGGACAGCAAACCCTCCGCCGACAATGCACGCTGATAACCGACCTTCGGCAACGCGCGCGCGGCGGCGGGATAACTGCAGGTCGTATCCGCGCCGACCAGCAGGTTGCTCGCGCTGCCTGACGTACCCTGCGCACCCAGCGCGTAGACGATCTCGGCCAGTGCGCCGCCGACCACGATCACGCGCCGCTGCGGCTGGGCGAACGCTGGCGGCTGCAGCGCGCCGAGCAACAACGCGCCACCGCCGAGCATGAGGCGGCGCCGTTGTCTGCTGATACGGCCGTCGCAGAGATTGCCGAACGTGGTGCCGCTCATTTTGCCGCTGACTTCATCGCGCACTTCACCGCTCACTTCGCCGCTCATTTCGCCAGTCCCGCTGCCGCTCCGTTTTCGAGCGGCGCGATGCAGGCAATCAGTTCGCGCCAGCCCGCGAGTTCGGGAGTGCCGGGTTTGCGTGCGCCGAACAGCATGGCGATGTTCTCGCCGTTTGCGTCGAACAGTTCGAGCGAAGTGACGATGCCGTCGCTGGTCGGCTTGCGCACGACCCACGCACTCGCAATCAGGTCGCCGCGCAGATGCAGATTGAAGCCTGGGTCGAGCACATTGACCCACGGCCCCATCAGTCGGATGTTTTTGACGGGACCGGTATGGATCTGGATCATGCCGCGATTGCCGACGAACACCATGATCGGCAGCGCGCTGTCGGCCGCACGTTCGAGCAGACCCTGCAGTGCGTCGTTGGCGACCGGATACGCGTAGCGGCGCTCGGCCAGCCGCAGCGCCTGGGTGCGTGCAAGGCCAAACTTGCGCAGGAGGCCGAAGAACTGGTGGGTGTCGGTCATGGCGTGCCACGCGGCCTGAAACGCGGGTACGTCGATATCGCTGTCCAGATTCTGCGCGGGCGGCACGATCGGCTCTCCCGTCTTGAGGCCCGGTGTCTGGTCGCGCATTTGCCAACGCTCTACAAATGCATCGAAGGCGGCATGATTGCTGTGTTCACGCAGAAACACCTTGTGCACGGCATGGCCTTGCGTATCGAAGAATTGCAGGCTCTTCTGCACGCCGTGCGCGGTGTCCTCACGCACCGCGAAACCCGAGGCCCACGCGTGATAGAACACACGCAGGTCGATCGCGCTGCCGAGCACGAGACCGACCGTGCCGTCGTGGCTCATATCCTCGTAGGAGCCGTCCTTTTCATGGACGGCGGCTTCGTTGCGCGTGAGCGCCATCACCGCACCCAGTTGCGGCATCTGTTCGAACAATTCGACGAAGCGCGCTTCGAGCCG
This sequence comes from Paraburkholderia fungorum, assembly GCF_046026025.1. GTDB lineage: Bacteria > Pseudomonadota > Gammaproteobacteria > Burkholderiales > Burkholderiaceae > Paraburkholderia > Paraburkholderia fungorum_E. The sequence goes on from NZ_JAQQFL010000012.1 coordinate 179,281, forward strand.
GACCACGTGCTCGCCGACGAACGCGGCGAGCGCCGCGCCTTCGCTAATGCCGAGCGCGTGCGCAGCTTCGCGATTGCGCAACTTCTGCGCGCTCTTCAGATTGAGAAAATCATGACGCAACTGATGCAATGAAGCTGCGTCGTTATAAACGGAATTCAGCACGATGGAGACCTCGCAATGCGGGATGGCGGGTTGAAAGAGGAGAAAGCAGTACGGCTGCGCAGCATCAGAAATCCATCTTCATGCTGACCGACACATTGCGGCCGGGCGCCGTATAAGCGTCCTTGACCGGCGATGAATCGGCAATGCCGCGCACGTCCGACCAGTTCCAGTACTTGCGGTCGAACAGATTGAACACGCCGAGATAGGCGACCACATGTTTGTTGAAGCGATAGCCGCCGCGCAGATCGACCACGAACGACGAAGCCGGCGCGAAACAGGTTTGTGAGGCACAACTCTTCGGCGTGATGTCGCTCGATTTCTTCGCCGCCTGGAACAGCAGGTCGGCTTGCGCGAACCAGCGCTCGCTCGGTTCATAGCGAATCCCGAACACCGCCGAGAATGGATTGATCGAATCCAGCGGCTGGCTGGCGGCATTGCCGCTGTCCACGCTGCCCTTGGTGAAGGCCATCGCGGTCTTGAGCGAGAAGCCGTGCGGCAGCGCCCATTCCGCGCGTCCTTCCAGACCGTGAATGTAGGCTTTGGAAAAGTTGACGTACTGGAACACCAGCGGGTCGTTGGGGCGTCCGCTGCCGCCCACGGTTTGCTGCGAGATGAAGTCGCGATAGCGGCCGGCGAAGATTGCCGCGCTGTAGCGCAGCGGACCGAGTCCGGTGCCGAGCTTGCCGCGCAAACCGGCTTCGATGGTGTCGCTGGTTTCCGGCTTCAGGTTAGGATTGCCGATCGAGGTGTAGCCATAGAGCGGATTGGCAAAGCTGTTGTTCACCTGATCCGGCGCCGGCGCACGGAAGCCATGCGCATATTGTGCATACGGAATCAGCGCGGGCGACACTTCGTACAGTACCGCCAGACGCGGCGACAACGCGTTGTCGCTCGACGAAACCGGCTTGCCCAGATACTGCGGATCGCCGGTTTTCGCGCTCAGATTGTAGGTATCGAAGCGCAAGCCCGGCGTGACGGTCAATGCGCCGTAGCCGATCTGATCCTGAATGAATGCACCGAGCAACCGGTAGTCGGTATCGGGGAAAGGTTTGTTCGGGAACGCGGCTTCGCCCACGCCCGGCACGGTGCCGTCGCGCAGCGCTGTCACACGATCGAGACTGCCGTCGCCGCCATAGAGCAGCTTGTGCGAAAGAATCCCCGTCTGGAAGTTGCTCTCCGCAAATGCCGATCCGCCGAAGACACGCTCGCCGTAGTGGCTCAAGCGGGTGCGTGACGCGGACGAGCCGCGCGTCTCATACGAATTCTGATCTTGCCATGCATCCTGGTAGTACACCTGAACATGCGCGGTCTGGAAATAACGGGCAGCGTTGTTGTTGAAGTCGTAATCGATGCTGTAGCGGTTGCGCTCGAGCTTGTCGTGGCCGCTTAGGGCGAGGGTGGTGGGCGGATTGACGGCCGACAGCACGTTCGTGTCGATCCGCTCGCGCACGGTTTCGGCGGTGAATTTGAAGGTGTCGTGCGCGGTCGGCTTGACGACGAGCTTGCCGAGCAGCGTTTCAGAGTAGGTGTCCTGCGGATTCGCCGTGGTGCGCTTCGTGCTGGCGGAGTTGTTGGTCCCCTGGCTGTCCACTTCATGCCCGCGCCGGCCGTCGGCGATCAGCATGCCCTGGATCATGTCGTTGCCGCCGGCTGCCTGCACCGTCGCACCGAAACTGCGATCGGTCGAGTCGTAGCTTGGGCGCAGCGAAAAATAGGTGCGCTTGTTGTAGATGTCGAGCAGATCCTGCGGATCCTTGGTCAGGAAATTCACCGCGCCGGTCAGCCCGTCGCTGCCATAGAGCGCCGAGGCCGGGCCGCGCAATATCTCGATACGCTTGAGCGTGCCGAGATCGGCGTAGTCGCCGCGACCCGCTTCAAGCGGGCCGAAGGTGAACGAATAGGGCAGGCGGATGCCGTCTTCCATCAGCAGGATGCGATTGCCTTCGAGACCGCGGATGTTGATGCTCGAATCGTTGTCGCGGCCACCGCCCATGGCGGCCGAGGAGGGCCGGTAGGGCGTGCGGCGCACCGTGACGCCGGGCTCGTAGCGCAGGGCGTCCTTGATGTTTTCGGCTTGCTGTTCTTCCAGGTCCTCGTCCGTGATGACCGACACCGATGCGGCCGTGCGGCTCTGGGCCGACGCCGTGCGCGTGGCGGTGACGGTGACCGGATCGAGCGATCGCGCCGACGCCAGATACAGCGGCGCTTTAACTGAGCGGGCGGATGAGGCCGCTTGGGCCGGTGGTGAGGCCTGTGTCGCCAGTGGCGCGGCGCTGCCCTGAACTTGCGCGCTATCTGCTGCGTGAGCCGGCTGCGCGGCCCATAGACCGACGACGCCAAAAACGCCGGACAGCATGGCGCACAGCGGACGTCGCGCTGTATTGAGGTGATGCACGTGTGGTTCTCCCGATCAAACAAGCCCGTAGCTGGCTGGGTGACGAGAAGCACCTGGCTGGCAGTTCGCAACGATGTGCGGACTGTGTATGTGAAATGAATAAATGAAGGTAACGAAAGCCTTACAAATTTATTGTAAATGAGAATCAATGTCAATTGCGCGGAGATAAATTTCCGCAAAATGTTGTTTGAAGGTGGAATGGATGAGTGCTGTCTGACGTGAGCGTTTGGGCGTCGATCATCGCCAAACGAGACGCCTGCGTTGCTCGACGAGCACTTCGGCATCACCGGCGCGCGCCGTATAGTGAGCTTGATGAGCGCAAGGAGAATGCTGATGAGCGATACGATTCGTCTGGACGGCCGCGTGCTGTACCTGTCCCGGGACCCCGCGGTGATAGAGGCGCAACTGGCCGGCGAGAACTTCACGCGCGCGAGTGCCGGCCCGCTGCGCGACAACGTCTCCACCGACGAAATCACACCGGTCACCGTCATGCTCACCTATGACGAACGCCTCGGCCAGTATCCGTACGTGGGCTTCCAGGCGGGCGAGCGCCTGCCGATTGGCCGAAACGCAGTCAAGGACGGCGGCTTCCAGGTGACGGTGGCGGGCAAGCGCTACGGCAAGGGGTCCTCGCGCGAATCGAGTCCGTTGGCGGAATTGTCGGCGGGCATCCGCCTGATCGTTGCCGAGAGCTTCGAGCGCATCTATCAGCAGAATTGCGACAACATCGGAATCCTGACTACTACCGATTTCTCCGTGCTCGATCGTCTGAGCGCGGGAGAGGCGGTGTCAATCGACGAGTTTCTCAAAGGCCGCGACGCGCTTACGCAGCAGATCATTCGCAGTGGCGGCCTGCTCGCGTACAGCAAGTTTGCGGACTGGCCCGCGCCGCGTGTGCGAAACATGGCGAATGCCGCCCATGCGGCGAGCATTAGCGAGCCGAAGACGCTGGTCGAGAAGATCATTGAGCGTCATCTTCATCCGGGCATTGACAGCGCGCGGCGTGGCGACGGTGTGTTCATTGCCGCCGACTGGCGCTTCAGCCACGACTATTTCACCGGCATGTGCGCGCATCTGATGCATCGCGCGTTCGGTCAACCGGCGCCGCTACACGAACCGGACCACATCATCGCGTTTCAGGATCATCTGGTGCTCGCTTCGCAAAGCATTCCCCATGTACGCGACGGATTGCTGCCCGGTGTTGCCAATCTGATGGAAGGGCACAGGTCGTTCTCGCGCGACTATCCGGTGCGCTCGCACGGCGCCCTCGATAGCTCGCCCGGTTCCGAGGGTATCTGTCATGCGCTGATGGCTGAGCAATATGCGCTGCCGGGGCAGGTGGCGTGCGGCACCGATTCGCACACGCCGCATTCGGGCGCGCTCGGCTGCCTCGCGTTCGGTGCGGGCGCAACGGAAATCGCCAATAGCTGGGTGACGGGCTACGTGCGCTGCAAAGTGCCGGAAACCTTGCGCATCGAGATCGGCGGCGCGTTGCGCGAGGGCGTCACCGCGAAGGACGTCGTGCTGCATTTATTGCAGATGGATGCGATCCGCTCGGGCGGCGCGATCGGTCTCGTGTTCGAATACGGCGGCCCGGCGGTGCGCGCGATGTCGATCGACGAACGCGCCACGCTGACCAATATGGTCGCGGAACTGGGTGGTTTCACGGGCATCGTCGAACCGGACGAACGTACCGTGGCGTTTCTGATGGAGCGACGCGGTGTCGATTTCACCCTTGAAAACTGGATGAAAAGCGATCCCGGCGCCACGTATCGCGACACGATCCATATCGACGCTAGCGCCATCGAACCGATGCTCGCGCGTCCGGGCGATCCGGGCAATGGCGTGCCGGCGCCGCAATTGCAGCAGGACGTCGCAATCGATATCGCGTATGGCGGTTCGTGCACGGCAGGCAAGCGCGAAGATTTCGATTTCTATCACGAGGTATTGCGCTGGGGCGTGGAGCAGGGCATGCACGTGCCCGAAGGCACGCGTCTGTTTCTGCAGTTCGGCACGATGGCGGTGCGCGCTTATTGCGAGCGCCAAGGTTATTTGCCGGTGTTCGAGCGCGCGGGCGTGACGCTCGTGATGCCGGGCTGCGGTTCGTGCGCGAATTGCGGACCGGGGCAGTCGGCCAATGCAAGCGAGGTGACGATCAGCGCGATCAACCGCAATTTCCCTGGCCGCTCAGGTCCGGGCAATGTGTGGCTCGCGAGCCCGTATACCGTCGCGGCGAGCGCGCTGGCTGGAAAAATCACCACCTTCGAACAATTGAAGCGCGCACGCGGCTAGAATGCTGCCCGGACCTTGCGGCCCGGCATCGTGGTGCGCGTGACGCGCGACAGTACCCCAAGGCCGGCACAAGACCGGACCCGGCGAGCATCATCGTGCCCGCCTGCAAGACCGCACTATCAGGAGACAAACAACATGGCATCCCCCGATCAGGCCGGATCCGTCGCGCGCAGCGCCGGCGGCGCGGCGTCTTCCGCAACGGCTGCGGCGTCCACCACGCTCGACGCCGGCAGCATCTCCGCGCGCCTCGACAGACTGCCCGCCACGCGCTCCATCTGGAAGCTGGTGGTGCTGCTGAGCCTCGGCTTCTTCTTCGAACTGTACGACCTGCTGTACTCCGGCTATGTCGCGCCTGGCCTTGTTAAAAGCGGCCTGCTGAGCGCGACCACGCACGGCCTGTTCGGCTCGACCGGCGTCGCCAGTTTCATTGCCGCGTTGTTCAGCGGGTTGTTCATCGGCACGATCGCGTGCGGTTTTCTGGCCGATCGCTTCGGACGTCGCGCCGTGTTTACGTATTCGCTGCTGTGGTACACGGCGGCTAACGTCGTGATGGCGTTTCAGGAAACGGCCACGGGGTTGAACTTCTGGCGCTTCGTTGCAGGGATCGGCATTGGCGTCGAGCTGGTGACGATCGGCACGTATATCTCCGAACTTGTGCCCAAGCAGATTCGCGGCCGCGCGTTCGCCTGCGAGCAGGCCGTAGGTTTTACGGCAGTGCCGGTGGTGGCGTTCCTCTCGTATCTGCTGGTGCCGCGCACCTTGCTCGGGCTGGACGGCTGGCGCTGGGTGGTCCTGATCGGCGCGCACGGTGCGCTGTTCGTGTGGTGGATTCGGCGCGCGTTACCGGAAAGCCCGCGTTGGCTCGCGCAACAAGGCCGTCTTGCCGAAGCCGATCGCGTGATGAGCGAGCTCGAAGCGAAAGTGCGCAGCGAATACGGCCGTGAACTGCCGCCGCCCGCACCGCCGGTGCCGATTGCGCCGCGCGGCAGCTTCCGCGATATGTGGGTGCCGCCGTACCGCAGCCGCACGCTGATGATGACGATCTTCAACATCTTCCAGACGGTCGGATTCTACGGCTTCGCGAACTGGGTACCGACACTGTTGATCAAGCAGGGCATTACGATCACCACGAGCCTGATGTACTCGAGCGTGATTGCGCTGGCCGCGCCAATCGGTCCGGTAATCGGTCTCTTTATCGGCGACCGCTTCGAGCGCAAGACGGTGATCGTGGTAATGGCGGCCGTGAATATCGTGTGCGGATTGTGGTTCAGCCAGGCGTCCGGCGCAGTGTTGCTGGTGAGTCTCGGCGTGTGTTTGACGCTCGCGGGCAACATCATTTCGTACAGCTTCCACGCGTATCAGACCGAGCTCTTTCCGACCAGCATCCGTGCGCGGGCGGTGGGCTTTGTTTATTCGTGGAGCCGATTTTCCGCGATTTTTACAGCGTTTCTGATCGCCGCAGTGTTGAAGCAATTCGGCACCGTGGGGGTTTTCGTGTTTATCGCCGGTGCGATGCTGATCGTGATGCTGGCGATCGGGTTGATGGGGCCGCGAACAAAGGGCATTGAACTGGAGAAAATTTCCCGGTAGCTTTTGGAAGCACGTTGCCGCGGTGGAGGAAGCGATCGGGCAAGCGAAAGCCCAATCGGAAAGATCGCCTCTCATCTGTTCAGCCTTGTTGCGGCGCTTCTGTAGCAGAATATCGAGTTCTGCACCGTGCCTGATACGAGGTTGATACGAGGTTGTTATGCCCCGATAAGTTGCCTTTCTCCGCGGCGTCAGCCCGATGAATGCCAGGATGCCCGCGCTCAAGCTTTGCTTCGAGGCGGCGGGCTTCTCCGACGTGAAAACCTTGCTCTCCAGCGGCAATGTCGTGTTCAATGCGCGCTCATCGTCACTGGCCGCCCTGGAACGACGCGCCGAGAAAGCGATGCAAGAGGGACTGGGCCGCAGCTTCGGCACCTTTGTCCGGCCGAGCAGCTATCTCCAGAACCTGATCGACGCGGACCCTTTCGCCGAGTTCAGCCTCGCGTCTTCGCTTAAACGGGTTGTCACCTTTCTGCATAGTCCCGTGCCGCCGGACGTGAGGCTGCCCATCGAGCGTGACGGCGCAAGCATCGTCAAGGCCAGTGCCACGGAAGTCTTCAGTGCCTATGTGCCCGACCCGAAGAAGGGCCCCGTGTTCATGAGCCTGCTCGAACGCTCGTTCGGGAAGGACATCACCACTCGAACACTCGATACGGTCATCAAGTGCGCCCGGGCATAACCCTCGTGTGCAAGCGCAGCACGCCCGGAATACGTGCACCAATCTGCTGAACCCGTCGCTGTTTTATGTCGTTCGAATAGACGCTTCCGTGCGGGACCGTATTGGCAGAAGGTCGATGCACCGTACCGGTACTGACTGCCGCTCTGAACGCAGAATGAAGTTTTTATGGCGAGTCACTTATGCCTCTGATTGATTTCAATTCCCTCACGACTGCAAAGGCTGATGCTTGGAGGTCGTCGATTGTCGGGGAAGTCGGTTCGGCGAAGATCAAGGTTTTGCGTATGGACGCGCAGCCGTACGAAGAGGAGATTCACGACTACAACGAAGCGCTGTTGGTCGTCGAAGGAAAGCTTCTCCTTCAGGTTGGACACGACACTGTTGTCGTTGAAGCTGGACAGATGTACCTCGCGCCAGCAGGTACAGCGCACTCTGTGCTACCAGGAAGCCACGGTAGCCTGGTCATTATCGACGTATAGAACCGGTCGGCGGCCGTCTGCGGTGTAAAGAGGCTGAGTCCGGCCAGAACCCGTTATTGGGAACACGCCCCACGATCGTCGACAGTCTTTCCACCAATACGAGTGTGGCGTAGCTGACTAATTGCGTCGGTCGCGCATCCTTGGGAAGTGGAGCCAAGGACAGATCCTCGAAAACGGAAACTGGAGTGACCTCGATGCGTGAAATGGACCAATCAGTCAAAGGCGTTGTCAGTTATCGGGCAGCGCGGGAGCAAGATGTTGATGCAATCGTTTGGCTGGTCAATGCAGCCTATCGACCAATTGCCGGTATGGCCGGGTGGACGCACGAGGGGGCAATGATCGACGGCCCCCGAATTGCATCATCTCTCGTTTTCGATACCCTACTGGCTCCGGATTCCGCATTGATAGTGGCGCAGGCAGAACGGGAAATTGTCGGATGCGTCGAAGTGAGAGCAGACGGGGACGAGGCCTATATTGGCACGCTGGCGGTATCTCCTGCCATGCAAGACTGTGGGCTTGGGAAAGCTTTGTTGAGCGAGGCGGAGAGATTTGCCAATCGACGCTGGAATATAGCGAAAGCGGTCATGGTCGTTCTGTCGGCCCGCGAGGAACTCATCGACTTCTATTTACGTCGAGGCTACGTGCGAACTGGAGAGGTGATGAGTTACCCAGTTGATGCTGGTGTTGGCATTCCCCGGGACGAGGGTTTGACAGTCGAAAAGTTAGTGAAAAGCATTGGGCCTGGCGAAGCTGGGTCGTAGTATTGGCGTGGCCGCGTTGAGACCATCGATAAGGTCGGCGTTCTGGGAATGGGGTCGCTGATCGGAGATGCGAAGAGCGGGCTCAGACAACTGCTGGAACTTACAGGCGAGAACTGCCGAAGCGGCACCCGACACCCCACGGTGGTTGCTCCGGTAGGATGTCGCGATAGTCGATTGCCAATCTGTCACCCAGGTAAGCATAGAATGAAATCTTACGCATTCCGCCTGCTGAACGTATTTGCCGAATCTACTTTTGGCGGTAATCCGTTATGCGTGTTCGAAGACGCACGGGGCCTGGATGATTTGAGCATGCTTGCTCTGGCCGCCCAGTTCAACCTGTCTGAAACGACGTTTGTTTTGCCTTCAGATCGCGCAAGCGCACAGGTTCGCGTTTTCACGCCTGGCTATGAAATGCCTTTTGCCGGACATCCGGCGCTCGGCACTGCACATGTAGTGCGAGAAGTCATTCAGACCGGCGACAGCCTCACGCTCGAATTCAAGGCGGGGGTTGTACCGGTAAGCGCACACCAGGACGTGTGGACCTTCGCGGCGCCGCATGCCGGCAAGCCGAAAACAGCGGTCAGTACCTTGAGCGACGGAGAAATTGCGTCGCTGCTAGGTTTGAACGAAGACGATTTGCTCACGTCGCCCGTGTGGGTCAATACGGGTTCAGATCAGTTACTGGTCGCTCTGAAGAGCACCGACGCGGTTCGCCGTGCACGGCCCGACAGCGCGCGCCTGGATATGTGGCCGCAAAGCAGTCTCGGCAGAAAGACGGCCTACGTGTTCGCATTCGATGCTGCCCGGCCGGGAAGAGTGCTGTCGCGTTACTTCTTTGTAAAGCAAAGCGGAGGCATTGCGGAAGACCCGGGCACGGGTTCCGCCTGTGCAAACCTGGGCGGTTGGCTGCTCGCCAACGAGAGTAAATTACCGGCGGCATTCGAGGTCGAACAGGGCGAAGCGGTAGGTCGCCCGAGTCTGCTGCGGCTTTCAGTGACTGAGAGCGGAGAAATCCGTGTGGGTGGGCGTGTCATTGAGCTTGGGCGGGGCGCAATCAGCCTATAGCGCCGGTATGCATGCGAGGCGCGTGGATTCGCTGTTCTTTATCTGAGTTTCGTCTATCGGGAGAACCCATGCGGGTTGAAGTGCAAATCGTCAATGCGTTGACAGACGGAACAAGCGGGGGGAATCCGGCCGGCGTGGTGATCGATGCCGATGAACTCACCGTGAGTCAGAAGCTGCATGTCGCCCAGCGCGCGGCACTATCGGAAACTGCATTCGTGTCGAAATCGAATGTGGCGACGATCAAGTTGGAATTTTTCACGCCCACGCGGCAGATTGCTCATTGCGGTCATGCCACCATCGCCACGTTTTCACTCCTCAGGCAAATCGGCAGAGTGAGTGATGGCAGGTCGTCAAAAGAGACGATCGACGGGTGCAGGGACATCGTAATTGATGGCAATACCGTTCTGATGGAGCAGCGTTCCCCGACCTATCGCCCGATCGAAGCGGGGTCCCAACTCGCCGGAAAAATCGCACAGTCGATTGGCGTATCGACGGATCAGATCTACAGCACGGCTAGCCCGACAGTAGTCAACACGGGTAACAGTTTTCTGATGGTTGCGTTGCCGGATGAGCGGTCCGTAGCCGCGATCCGTCCGGATCATCGATCTATCGAATCGATCAGCGATGAGCTCGACTTGATTGGCTACTACGTATTCTCGACTACGACGCAAGTACCGGGCCGCCACGCTGGGGCCCGCATGTTCGCGCCACGTTTCGGCATTGCCGAAGAATCGGCGACGGGAACGGCAGCCGGGCCTCTCGCGTGCTTCCTATACGAGCAGATGGGGGTGGGCGACACTGAAATAGCCATCGAACAGGGCCGCTTGATGCAGCCGCCCTCGCCGAGCGTAATCCAGGTCGTTCTTGATATCGACAGAGGCAGGATTTCGCGGTTGATGGCAGGAGGCGCGGCGGTCGTCAAGCGGTCAATGACCGTCGAGATTTGATGATGGCATTGAGTGTGCGCTACATGGACGGGCGAACGGACAAACGGGCGGTGAGGGTGGCTAGTGCCCGTGGGCGACAGGCACTAGCCGGTCAATAACGGCCGGTCGCTGCTCCCGTACAAAATACGTTCCTGATAGGCGCATAATCTTCATTGAGTTGCGCCCCCTTCGGCCGCCAGAAGCGGCCGCAAGCAGAGCACCCTGGCTGTTACGTTGTCGGAACGATGAGAATCCTCAATCTGAAGGAGTTTGAGAATGGCTATCAGCGACGTGGTACCAGGCGAGCCGATCAAGGTTGGTCGATTGACCATTCAGTACCTGATAGATGGCACGGCCACAGGTGGGATGGGCGTTTTTGAGTTGGCTGTGCCGCCCAGTTCGCAAGTTCCGCCGCCACACAGCCACACACATAACGAAGAGTGCGTCTATGTGCTGGAGGGCATGCTTCGGTATTCGGTCGACGGGGTGATCCGGGACCTGACACCGGGAGAATGGATGTTTACCCCACGCGGATCGGTCCATCACTTTAGCAACCCGCACAATGACACGGCCCGCGCGCTGATCGTCCTGACGCCCGACATTGGTGCCCAATATTTTCGTGATGTCGGAGCAATCGTAAATGCCGGCGGGCCGCCCGACCGCGAGAAGCTTATCGGTGTCATGTCCCGGTATGGACTCGTGCCGGCGCCGCCACAATAAACAGCGGTTACCCAACGATTGCCTGCAACGGATTGCGGCTCCGCAGTGCCTCGGAGCCCAAGCGTTGAGCATCGGCTTTCCGGCTGTCAGACTCAGCTCGGCAACTTCTAATTTATAAAATTCCTTCAAATGAAGCACCGGCGACGGAGGGGCTTTTGCTTTCCGCAATCCAGCAAACTCGTAGACCGCCTTAGTGCCGATTAACAACTCGCAGGCGGAAAGCAGCGTTGGTGATACTGTTGCCTTTCGTTTCAATGGTGACAGAATTTGGCATGGTGCCGTTCTACACTGTGATTTCTTCATCAACATTTCGAGGAAGCCAGGCTGATCGAGGCGACCGAATCCGGTCGCATGTTCGGCGGAAAGGGGCTTGTTTCGAAGGACTGGGCGTGTCTCGAAGCCAACGACTGTTTGACCTTCTGCAGGTACTTCGGCGACACCGTGGAGCGGTGTCCGGTGAGGTACTTGCGCAAGAAACCGGCGTGTCGCTGCGCACGCTTCGACGCGATATCGCAACGCTTCAGGCGATGGGAGCCGGCATCGACGGCGCTCCGGGGGTTGGATATCTCCTGCGGCCGGGGTTCTTACTGCCGCCGTTGTCGTTTACCGGGGAAGAACTGCAGGCACTGGTTGCCGGGGTTCAGTGGGTAAGTCGCCAGACAGATAGCGCGTTGGCTCGCGCAGCACAAAACGCGTTGGCAAAAATCGGCGGTGTCCTTTCCTCCGAAATGAGGGAGGCTTTGAGTGACGATGTCCTTTACGTCGGCCCGAACAATGTGAACGCGACACTCGATTTAACGCGCGTGCGGCAGGCGTTACGAGAGCAGCGCAAGATGCACATCACCTACGAGGATCACAACGGGGTGTCGTCTGAGCGCACGATATGGCCGATTGTTTTAGGTTTCGTTGAGTTGCGGCAGTACATCGCCGCGTGGTGCGAACTGCGGGAGGAATTCCGATTGTTCCGTGTTGAGCGCATTGTCGATGCCGCATTTTTGGAGGACCGGTATTCCCGAAGTCGACGGCAGCTTGTCAAGGAATGGCGGGCGCTTGAGGACAGTAGGCAAGTGCGGCTCAGTTCAATCTGAGCGAACGCAATCAAGAAAAATAGTCGATCCTATAGTTTCCGAACATGAAGTCAACGACGGAGAAAAAAATGGAGAAGGAGTTTGAGCATGGGTTGATGCCATCACTTGTCATCAACGTCGGCGACGTCAACGAAGTCGAGCGTATGGGGGGCGATCATTGGGGAAGCGCATGGAAGCCCTTGACGCCGGCCCTTGACGTCAACCCCGGTCGTCTCGGTGCCAACCTGTCGCGAGTGCCTCCGGGCAGAACGGCTTGCCCCTTCCACACGCACGCAAGAGCAGACGAGGTGTTCTTTGTGCTGTCGGGCCGGGGTGTTTTCCGCTACGGCGATTCCGTGCAGGAAATCCGGGCGGGTGACTGCATCTCGTGCCCGGCGGGCACGGGCGTCGCTCACCAACTGGCAAATCCGTTCGACGAGGACCTTGTCTACTTTGCGGTTGGAATGAATGATCCTCACGAGGTCTGTACCTATCCGGACAGCGGCAAGGTGATGATCCGCAGTCTGAAAACTATCGGGCGGCTGACTGAGGCGCCCTATATGGATGGAGAGCCGGACAAACCGAAAGTGCTGGACAGCGCATTGAAAGCAAACAACTTGCCTCCCAGAACCACATGAAAACGTTCATATCGGCCGTTCTGTTGTGCCTATCTACGACAATCGCACACGCCGCGGGAATAAAGTTCGTTCAAATTCCCGCTGACGCCAACGGTCCGGCGTTGAGAGCGATAGTGTGGACGCCATGCGCAGAGCCTGCCCACGAGGTACCGATCGGGCCATATGTCCTGAAGGGGCAGCGCGACTGTCCAACCGTTGGCGAAAAGCTTCCCCTGGTTGTCATTTCACACGGCCATGGCGGATCGTTCCTTGGCCACCATGACCTTGCCGAGACGCTTGCCGACGCGGGTTTTGTGGTAGCTGCAATCAATCATCCAGGCGATACATTCTCCGATTCGAGTCGCGCGGGCGAGATGTCTGTGTTCGTCGAGCGACCGGCCGATATAAAACGTCTTATCGACTACATGTTGAGCGCCGCGCCCGACGCATCCAGAATCGACCCGGAGCGGATAGGTTTTTTTGGCTTTTCGCGTGGCGGCTACACGGGCCTGGTGTTGGCGGGTGGCAGCCCGGATTTTCTGCACGCCGACGTTCCATGCCCGGACCCGAAAGCCCCGATTTGCGAACAGATCCGACTTCGAGAGGTACCCACCGATCCCCTGACTCATGACGTGCGGATTAAAGCCTTCGTCCTGGCGGACCCGCTCAATCTCTTCCCAACCGCTGAGAGCCTGAAGAATGTGAAAGCGCCGATTCAGCTTTGGGCTTCCCAGTTCGGCGGCGATGGCGTGCTGCCACGCAACGCTCCCGCACTCGCCGACGCCCTTCCTCGCAGACCTGAATATCACCTTGTTCCCAACGCGGCGCATTTTGCCTTTCTTGCTCCATGCTCCGCGGCAATGAAGAACGACGCGCCGGGAATCTGCGTCGATGCGAACGGCTTCGATCGCACAGCCTTTCACAAGCAGTTTGACGAAATGGCGCTTACGTTTTTTCAAGCGAATGTTCGGTAGATCCCAACCTGGTCCGCCTGAGCGGGCGTGTCGGATGAGTCGGCTATGCGGGCGGCCATTGCACCTTGAAAGCTGCCGTTTGTGCGTCCTTGGGGCGAGGGGCTGTAACGGGTCAGGTACGGTCACTCGACGTTTCAACAACAATCGCCGACAGTTGGCGATCTGCTAGCATCAACATTGGCTCGGCGGAGCGATTAGCCAATATAACCGTAAATATGCTCAGCGAACCGAACTGGAAGAGCCGATTGACGGCGAAGATGACTGAAGAGTTTCTCTGCATAGTGCCTCAGTCGGGGTATCGACTAGCAATGGCTGAGCCTATGGCGACAGAACGCCTATTAACAACGGATGCCTCAGCGGTTGAAATAGGGGATGCTATTCAGGGGGCTCTGGCGGAAAGCCGATTCCTGTCGCTCAAGGAGGCTAGCGCCTTGAGCCTGACGGCTGAATCTCGATACTCAGAGTGGGTGCAGTCGCTGATGGATCGTTTTGCCTATAAAACAAGACGGGCGCTGTTTAAAAACATGAAGAGTTGCAGCGTCGCAAGGTCCGCAGAACGGTTAGTTTTCGTTCCAAGTCATCACGACAAGCTGGACAGCTGGAGTCGCTCCGTCGGCGATGGAATCGAGGATGTGATCATTCCAGCGACGAGTAGTCCTTCCGAAATTGGAGCCGCACTGATTGTTGCATTTGGTCGTTGTACTTAGTGGGGCGAAAATCGCAGGGACTCGAACGACTGCTTCCCTGAAATCTGAACGTCCCTTTAAGCTCACCAGCCGCCGATCGACGTCAGGCGGTGACCGGCCAGTTCTACCCGTTCGACACCACTGCCGGAATCGTCGACAATGCATCCATATCTGCGTCACGTAGATATAAATGACGACATCAAGAGCGCGAAACGCAGGACGGATCGAGGGCAACTGACATGGGTCGAGCAACCAGGGTTCTCCTTGTGGCGGCGGTAGTCGTGTTCCTTGTTTCGATCGGGCTTGGAGTGCGCTTCTTCAGATGGCAGGGCATGGACTACGCGTTTGCTCCGAAATCGGTCGCCTCGCCGACATGGCCGCCTTGAGCAACCTTCGGCTTGCAACATGTCATCTGTCGTCGGCCTCTCCACCACTGTCGCGCAAGAACGATCAAATGGCCTCGTGGTCGATATCATATATTCCTTCGGAAACCTTCCTGGGAACGCTATGAATCCGGTTGAAAAAGCGCTCTGGTTCATTGAAATCGAACTAGGCGACGAACTTACTCTCGACAGGATTTCCGCCTGTTGCGCAATGACGCGCTTCGGCCTTTCGCGCATATTCTCGATGAGCACGGGATGGCCGGTTATGCGCTACGTCCGCTCCAGACGGCTCACGCGCGCGGCACGGACGCTGACGCAAGGCGCGCCAGATATCCTTCGCGTGGCGCTCGACGCCGGGTATGGTTCCCACGAGGCGTTCACCCGCGCCTTCCGCGAACTCTTCGGCGTTACACCCGATGATGTGCGAACACGGCGCAGTCTTGATGGCCTTTCTCTTGTGGAGCCGTTACGCATGAAAGAATCGAAAATCATCCCTATTGCTCCGCCACGCTTCGAAGTGGCCGAAAAGCTGTTAATAGCGGGCATGAGCGGTCGATTTACTTTTGAAACCAATGAAGGGATTCCGGCTCTTTGGCAAACCTTTAGCCCGTACATTGGCAACCTGCCCGATCAGGTCAACTGCATGACTTACGGGGTTTGCTGTAACCCGGATGCGGCTGGCGGTTTTGAATATATCGCAGGCGTAGAGGTGAAGCGCCGAGACCGGTTGCCCGCTTCATTGCGGTGCGTAGAAATTGAGCCGCAACGTTATGCAGTCTTTGAACATAACGGGCACATCTCTACGCTTCATCAGACCTTCTACAGCATCTGGAACGGGTGGTTGCCGGAGTCTGGGTTTGAGCCGGCAGAGGCACCCGAGTTCGAGCGCTACAGCGAGGACTTCGATCCTGTTGCAGGTACGGGAGTCGTTGAAATCTGGCTGCCGATAAAGAGTTCGACACGTCAGCCTGACTGATCGAAGCAGGCGGCCCTGTCGCGCGATCGGCAGATGCTCACGGCCCGATCGCGAGACAGGCTGATCATCGATTTGAACCCAATTTCTACGCGGGTCTATGCGATGCCTTGCATTATCCACTATGCCTGTCGTTCAATTTTGAGCGATGGGCATAGTGTCATCGCCAGCCGGGAAGTCGCGCTGATGGGTGGCAATTTGCCATGTGTTTCCCCACGAATCTCTTACCATCGCTCGCCTGTCGCCGTAGGGTACGTCGGTTGGAACTTCGAGCGAGATCGCATTCGCCGCGATCGCTCGCTGGTAGGTCGAATCGGCGTCCTTAACGTAGACATACAGAAATGCCGGCATCGGATCGCGAAGACCGTCTTCGCCGCTAACCATCACGACGGAATCGCCGATCATGATTTCGGCAGGCCGCCCGTGACGGAATTCGCCCTGTGCCTGAAACACCATCTTGATGAATGCGATCAGGTTTTCCGGATCCCGTACGACGATGCGGGGCGTAACGGTATGCCATCCATCAGGTTGAAAATTAGCCATTTTGCGCAGCCTCGGAAGAGATTCGTACGGGCATTGTCCTCCGAGCCGGCCTGCCAGTGAAAATCGCCAATTGAGCGCCGGATATCGGCGGTGCGTCAGGGAACCATCTGCATGTCGCCTGGCGCTTGCGGCGGCAGCTTGATAGAAAGGACCTTGAATTCGCCGCCGGTCGACTCGGACCCCGCATGCACCGTTCCCTTCGGGATAATGATCAGGTCGCCGGCGTGAATCTGACGCTGTTCGTTACCCAGCCAGAACGTGCCGCTTCCCGAGATCACATACTGGATTTCGTCAGAACCTCGATGCGTATGCCTGGGTACGTTACCGGTCTGCACTGCGACGGTCCCGTTCGGCGTGACGACCAGCCCTTTCGAACGCAAGGTGCCCATGTTCGGAATCTGTTGGCCAAGATCGGCATCCGTCAAGGCTGCGAGGTCAACGATCTGCGCCGTGAGCGGTGCGTCTGACGCCTGGGCCCGCGCCAGTGTGCCCAGATGGGATGCAAACATGCCGGCAACGAAGGTGGCGGGCAATGCCGCGAGGTAGAGAGTTCGACGCATGTTCTTATCCTTTCAGATTGAACGGACTATCGGCGTGCGGTGGTAAGGAGTGGCTTGTCCGTAGTCGATTGTCGCACCATCGCGAAGGCAGTTCAAAACCAGGGCAACACCTGAGTACCCGCCCGAACCGGGCACGCCGTGGTGCTGACAAGCGGGTTGAGCGGGCAGCGTACGAAGGGGCTGCCGTTGGAGAGGATTGCGCAGCAGATCAGCTCAGAACAACTGTCTCTGCCCTGACATCAGGGTCGTAAAGTCATCGCGCAGGAGCGGCAGGATCGCATCCGCAACGGGTTGCAACTGCCGTGTCAGATAGTGCTCGTAGTCGATCGCCGAGCGCAAGGTTTCGAGCGGCTCCGGTCCGGCGGTCGTCATCACATAGCTGATCCAGCCGCCGTTCTGGTATTGCAAAGGACGCCCCTGTCGCCGGTTGAACTCGTCGGCCACGCGTGCCGCGCGCACATGCGGCGGCACGTTGCGTTCGTACTCGCCGAGCGAGCGGCGCAAGCGCTTGCGGTACACGAGTTGATCGTCCATTTTTCCTGCCAGCGTATCGCGCACGTAGTCGCGCACATAGTCCTGATACGGCTGTTGCCTGAATATTCGCCCATAGAGTTCCTGCTGGAACTGCTGGGCGAGCGGCGTCCAATCGGTCCGCACCGTTTCGAGCCCTTTGTAGACGATGTTCTCGCTGCCGTCCGGCAAAACAGTCAGTCCGGCGTAGCGTTTCTTGCTGCCTTCTTCGGCACCTCGAATCGTCGGCATGAAGAAGCGCTTGTAGTGCCGCTCGAATTGCAATTCGAGCGCGCTCTCGAGGCCGAAGCGGGCCTGCAGATTCTGCCGCCACTGCGCGTTGATATGTTCGACAAGCGCGCGCCCAATGCGGCCCGCTGCTTCTTCGCTATGCGCGTGCTTCAGCCACACGAAAGTCGAATCGGTGTCGCCATAAATGACCTCATAACCTTGCGCCTCGATCAACTCGAGCGTGGTGTGCATGATTTCATGGCCACGCATGGTGATCGACGACGCGAGACGCGGATCGAAAAACCGGCAACCCGTGGAGCCGAGCACGCCATAGAAGGCGTTCATGATGATTTTCAGCGCCTGCGAAAGCGGCCCGTTGTGCTCGCGCTTGGCGGCTTCGCGCCCTTGCCAAACCTGGCCGACGATCGACGGCAGACAATGGCGAGTGCGCGAGAAACGTGCGCCGAGAAAGCCCGGCACCGATCGATCGTCGGCGGGATTGAGCATGCCTTCCACGAGACCCACCGGGTCGATCAGAAACGTACGGATGATCGACGGATACAGGCTCTTGTAGTCGAGCACCAGCACGGAATCATAGAGGCCAGGCCGCGAATCCATCACGAAGCCACCAGGACTCGCGGCGCCGGCCACGTCGCCGAGATTCGGCGCGACATAGCCTTGCCGATGCATTCGCGGCATATACAGATGCGTGAACGCCGCAACCGATCCGCCGCTGCGGTCCGCGGGCAAGCCGGTCACGGTGGCGCGCTCCAGCAGAAACGACAGCAACTCGGTCTTCGCAAAGATGCGCGTGACCAGCTCGCAATCTTTCAGGTTGTAGCGGGCAAGGGCCGGTTTGTCCTCGTCGAAGCGGCGCTGGATTTCGTCCATGCGCTGATAAGGATTGTCGATCGCCTTGCCTTCGCCCAACACGGAACGCGCCACATATTCGAGGCTGAACGAAGGGAAGCTCCACGTTGCGGAACGCAATGCTTCGATACCGTCGATGATCAATCTTCCCGCGGCGCCCGCGAAGAAATGATTCTGTTTGTGGCCGTGCTCGCGCCATTCCATCACTGCACCGCCGCGGCCGAGTCGTAGCGGCACGCGATATTGTTCGGCGTGCTGTTGCAGCACACGCAAATCGAACTGCACAAGATTCCAGCCGATGATTGCGTCAGGGTCGTGCCGTTCCAGCCACGTATTCAATTTTTCGAGCAACTGTGCGCGGGTTTCGCAGTATTCGAGGTCGAAGTCGACATCGTCGGCGTCACCATTCGGCGGTCCCAGCATATAGACCTGACGCTGTCCGCACCCTTCGAGCGCGATGGAATAAAGCTCGGCGTGCGCGCTGGTTTCGATATCGAGTGACACCAGTTTCAGTGACGGACGGTAGTCCGTAGCGGGCTTCAATTCGCTGTTCAACTGCGGGCCGCCATGCTGTGTACCGCTGCCGAACCATACCGGCGCGGTGATGAAGCGCTCCATCATGTAGCGCTCGGGCGGGAAGATATCGGCCTCGTAGACGTCGACGCCGCCTTGTTTCAGGCGCTTCTCCAAGCCCGTCAACTGGCGGTATTGCGCACAGTAAAGCCCCATCACCGGTCGGTGCTGGAAGTCGCATAGATCGAGCGGGCGCAAATCGAGCGGCGCCTCGCGGCGCAGGATCGTTTCCGCGCGCTCCCGGTGCGCGGCCGGAATGAAGGCCACGGAAGGCTGGGGGCGCAGGCGGATGTGACGGGGCCCGCCGTCTGTTGCCAGCCAGAAATCCACTTCCGTGCCGGCGGGCGTATCCCGCCAATGTCGGGTCAGAATGAAACCCTGTTCAAGCTCAGTCAAACTGCCACCTCTAAACGGGCGTCATCGCCTGGCTCGATTTTACCGTCATGCGCCTGGCGCCGTGGCACGCTCGATGCAGACGCGCCGCGTAGTCTGTATGATCGTTTTGCAGCGATTCCTTCGGCGCGGGCCATGCGCCGGTCAAGTCCACCAAAAACGGAGTGAACGATATGAGGTTGAGCAAGCTTGTTATTGTGGTCGCGGTAGCTGCAACCAGTTTTGGCGCGCAGGCGCAAGTGGCCGGCACGCAGCCCTTGAGCGTCACGGTCGAGCAATCGAATGCGCTGCTGAGCGGCTGGAGTGTGAAGAAGAGCATTCTCGGCAAGGGCGTGTACAACGACCAGAACGAAAAGATCGGTACGATCCGCGATCTGGTGGTCGCTCCCGATGGCTCGCTGTCCGCCGCCATCGTTTCGGCCGGCGGATTTCTGGGCGTGGCGTCACATGACGTAGCGGTGCCTATCGCCGCGCTGGATATTCGGTCGGGGAATTTCTATCTGGCCGGCGCGACCAAAGACGCCTTGAAGGCGACGCCCGCGTTTCAGTACAACAAGGTTCAGTCGCCGCCGAAGCCTAAAAAGCTGACTGGCCAGTAATGCACGGAGCCGGCGAATTCGCCGGCTGGGCCGCAACAGGCGGCTCCCAGTGCACCGCTTACGCTTCCAGTGCGAGCGTAGCGAACGTGCCCAGCCAGTGTTCCCCCATGTAGTCGCCGGCCACGTGCGGCAGGGCGCTTTGAAGATGACGCTCGGCCGAATCGAACAATATGGTCCGGCGCACATCGCCGGCGGGCAGCGCGCGCGCCAGCGAGCGCTGGCACCATGCACGGCTCAGATTCAGGCCGTCCAGATGGGCAATCTTGCCATCGGTGCGGTCGGTCACGGTAACGGGTTCGAACAGCGTGGCCGGCTTCTTCGCGCCGAGATCGGGCAGAAAGCGCCTGAACCATTCGCTGAATTGCGCGGGCGGCAAGATGCGCCGCATCAATTCCGCTTCCATCAGCGAAGGCGACAGGAACTCGTCGCCGGCGGGCTCCCAGGCCTGACACGCAACGTCGTTCAGAAACCAGCGCTCCGCCGTATTCATCAGCAGCGCCTCGAGTGATTCACGCGATGTCTGGCGTGCGAAATCGAGCGTGAGCGCTAGCGCGAACGCCATGTTGAAGTGCGTGCCGACCCGCAACGGGTAGGTCGCTTTCGGCAGGAATTCCTCGAAGCGCTCGACAAAGGCCGCGGTCAGCGGTGCAAAAACCCTGGACCAGCGCGCGGCTTCCGATAGTTTCAGCGAGTGGAGTTGTGCGCTCAGCGCAAGCAGCCATGCCCATCCATACGGACGTTCGAAACCGCGGTTGTGCGGCAGGTCGAGATAGGCGAGTTCGCCGGCCACATTCGCCTCGGTGAAATGCTCGTCGACCACCGCCACGATGCGGGCTGCTTCCGGCAGATCGGGAAAGCGATCGAGCAGATGCAGGATCAACCAGTAACCATGCACGCACGAATGCCAGTCGTAGCTGCCGTAGAAAATCGGATGCAGCGCGCGTGGCCCTTGCACGTCTTGCGGGCCGGCAAGCGAATGGGTCAGCTTGTTCGGATACTCGCGCGTGAGATGGGCGAGTGCGAGATTGGCGAATTTGGACGCGAATTCGGGCGTGAGTTGAACAGTCATCGGCGCCTCCTCAAAAGCGGAATACAAATAAGTACAACAGTATGGTATTGACGATCAGCAATAGTAAAGCAGTTGGCCACTGCGCCTTGATCACGCCATTCTGGTCTTTCAGTTCGAGCAGCGCGGCCGGCACGATATTGAAGTTGGCCGCCATTGGAGTCATCAAGGTGCCGCAGAAGCCGCACAGCATGCCGATCGCGCCGAGAATGGCCGGGTTGCCATGGAATTGATGCACGATCAATGGCAGGCCGATGCCGGCCGTCATCACCGGAAAAGCCGCGAACGCATTCCCCATGATCATCGTGAAGATCGCCATGCCGAATGTATAAGCCGCGACCACCGCGAAAGCGGAGTCGACGGGAATCCAGGTTTTCACGAGATCCGACACCACGTGGCCCACACCGGCAATCGCAAACAGCGCGCCGAGGGCGGCCAGCATCTGCGGCAGAATGGCGGCCCAACCCACCGTATCCATGGTGTGGCGCGCGTCTTTCAGCGCGTGCACAGGCGAGTCGCGCAACATGAATAGCGCGGCGCCAAAAGCGACCAGCGTGCCCAACACCAGCGAAATTAGCGTGACGTTCTTTGGTTCAACGAACGGTACGTATTTCAGCGTCAAGGTGCCGAGCAAGGTGATGACCGGAATCAGCAGCGCCGGGATGAAAAGCTTATTGCCGAAGCGCTGTGCGTTGGTTTCGCGGCGCGTGGCGGCGGCTTCGCTATTGTTGTCCGTCCTGCCTTTGCCAAGCTTGCCGGAACCGGCGATCAGGGCGAGCGCAATAGCGAGGCAGCCGGTCACGAAATGCGGCAGTTCCGCGCCGAACATGAAGGTGATCGCGTAGATGCCCCAGAACAGAAAGTTGACGACGCGGCGTGGATTCGAGCGGTCTTGCAGGTTGAAGAGCGCGAACGCGGCAAACATCAAACCGGCCAGCACGTAGAGGGATTCGAGCTTGATCATCATGGTGCGATACCTTGTTTCTGTCCCTGCGCCACCTGTGTCATACCTAGCTTATTCATCTTGTGCGAGAGATTGCGATCGAGCAGCATCAGCCGCACAACGTGAATCACGAGTGCCGCCACCGCAGTGGGGATCGCCCACACGGAAACGTGCAGCGGCTCGACGATGATGCCGTTCTGTTCGAGAAAGCCCTTGATCAGCAGGATCGACTGGATCGCAATGAAAATGTCCTCGCCGAAGAACACGGCAATGTTGTCCACCGCCGACGCATTCGCGCGAATCTGCTGACGCACCGCATCGGGTAATTCGCCGTAGCGGTTCGCGGCGGCGGCCTCGGCCATCGGCGCGATCAGCGGGCGCACCATCTGCGCATGGCCGCCGAGCGAGGTGAGTCCAAGCGCCGCCGTGAGCTGGCGGATCACGAAATAGAGCATCAGCACGCGGCCGGTGGTGGCGGCGTGCAGGCGCGAAATCAGATGCTTGGCCTGTTCTTTCAGGCCGTTGCGTTCGAGCAGCGCAATCACGGGCAACGTGAGCCAGATCAGGCCCATGTAGCGGTTATCGGCGAATGCCTTGCCGAATGCGCTGACGATCTCCACCGGTTGCAAGCCCCCGGCGATGCCGGTGGCGATTCCCGCGATCGTCACCACCAGTAGCGCATTGAAGCGCAATGCGAAGCCGAGTACGACGATCGGCACGCCAATCAAGACCCACATGCTGTTCTCCTGTGTCGCTGCAATATCGTTGTTTTATCGCTGTGCGCGGTGTTCCAGATGCCTGGCGAATGTAGGTTGCACCTGCGGCGCAACAGGTTGCGCCAGGTTGCAACACTGCGCAGGCGACGAAATCTAACACGAGAATTTATCGATAAATAGTCGGCAAAATGCGTTTTTCGGGTAAACGCCAGGATGGCAGCCGCTTCGGGCGGGCAGTTTGCAGGGTGGGGAGTGCGCGTCGCTGTTCGGGAGCCGCGTTCAAGCCGACTGCCTGTGGTGTTCCAAAGCGGTACGGCGTGGTCGAGTTCAGTTTTACGCCACGTCGCGCATTCAGTCGGGTAGCGCGTTGCCCTTCAGGCAATCGATGAAATATTCCGCCGCATCGCCCAGCACGCCATCCCTGCGATGAATCAGGCTGAGCGCAAGGCGCGGCAGCGTGATATCGAGCGTCAAGCGCTCCAGCGTGCCGCGCTCGATTTCCTCATTCAACTGGAAGTCCGGCCAGACGCTCACCACGCCTCTTTCGCTCGCGAGTTCGGCATAGAGTCGCCGCGCGGTGCAGACCGTGATGCGTGAGGGCGGGGAAATCGTTCCGCGGGTGTCGCCTGCGCGTGCGGTCAGCGCGGCCCAGAATGCGGGCACGCTCTTGCGCGTGTAGTTGTAGAGCCAATGCGCTTCGCGCAAACGCGCAAGCTTTGTCTCACCCGCCAGCGGATCGCCGCGCTTGACCGCCAGCGATTGCGATACCTTGCCGAGCGATGTCACGCGGAATTCGTTGCTCGGGTCTCCTTCACCGGTAAAGCCGATGCACATGTCGAACGAGCCGTCGCGCAGGCCGTCGATGAGCCGCATGGTCTGGTACTCGTGTACGTCGAGCTGCACATCGGGAAACCGTGCCCGGAATGCGTGAATCGCTTCCGGTACGACGATCGACGCGGCGAGCAGCGATACGCCGATCTCGAGTGTCCGCCCAACCGACGACTTCATCTCCTCCAGTTCCTGCTCCGCGCGCGCGATCTCAGTCACGACGTTTCGCGCACGCCTGAGCAGCGCTTCGCCATACGGGGTCAGGCGAATGCCCGAGCCGCTGCGCAACAGCAACTGGACGCCGAGGCGTGCCTCCAGCTCCTTGATGCTCTTGGTGACGGCCGGCTGCGACAGGCACAGCGCTTCAGCGGCGGCCATCAGCGTGCCGTGCTCGGCAATCGCCACAAGGGTGCGTAGTTGAGTGGTTTTCATGGTTTCCGCGGCCCATAAGCGTTGGCTATGTACATAAAAAACTGGAAATTGACCAGTCGCGGGGCTGGCTAGTATAGCCACTCCGCTGCGGTCCAGGAGGCGCGCGGCGGGGAGTACTCAAGACAAGGAGGGAAAGTGGGACTGAACGTCATCGATGCGGACATCGACGAACTCGTTGCGTTGCGGCGAGACATTCACGCCAATCCGGAGACGGCATTCGACGAGACGCGCACAAGTGAACTCGTCGCCGCGAAATTGCGCGCCTGGGACATCGAAACATACACGGGCGTGGGCAAAACCGGCGTGGTCGGCGTCATTCGTGGCACGCGCACGGTGTCTGGCATGGGGCGCACCATCGCGTTACGTGCCGATATGGACGCGCTGCCGATGGAAGAAGAGGGCCGCCCGTTGCACCGCTCGTTGCGACAAGGGGTCTTTCACGGTTGCGGCCATGACGGCCACACCGCGATGCTGCTCGGCACGGCGCGCCATTTCAGCTGTCATCGCGATTTCGCGGGGACGCTCGTGCTGATCTTCCAGCCCGCCGAGGAAACCGGCGGTGGCGCACTGGCCATGCTGGCCGACGGGCTCGAAACCCGCTTTCCGTTCGACGAAATCTACGGCATGCACAATGCGCCGCATTTTGCGCCGGGCACCTTCGGCGTGCGTGACGGCGCCATGCTGGCGTCGTGCGACGAGATGCGGATCGACGTGACCGGCGTGGGTGGCCATGGCTCGTCGCCTGAAAAGACCCGCGACCCGATTGCGGCTTCGGCGCAACTCATTTGCGCGCTGCAGACGGTGGTGAGCCGCGCGATCGATCCCGCTTCGGCCGCTGTGCTCAGCATCGGCAGCATTCATGCGGGCACCACGTCGAACGTGATTCCTTCGCATGCGCAGATGACGGGTACCGTGCGCACGTTCGACGAAAGCGTACGCGAACGGATGAAGGCGCGCATCGAGTCGATCTGCGCGGGCGTCGCACTCGCGACAGAATGCGAAATCGCGGTGACGTTCTACGGCAGCTCGCCCGCGACGGTCAACCATCGTGAGCAGGCCGAAGCAGCGGCAGCCGCGGCGGCCGAGGTGTTTGGCGCGGAGAATGTATTGCGCGATTTCCCGCCGCTCAACGGCTCCGAGGACTTCTCCGAATTCCTGCTGCGTCGCCCCGGCGCGTACGTGCTGCTCGGCCAGGGCGGTGTCTATTGCCACCACCCCGAGTTCGACTTCAACGACGCCGTGTTGCCGCTCGGTGTGCGTTTCTTCGTGACGCTGGCGCTCGCGCGCCTCGACGCGTAGCCCGGTTTTTCGCACCCAAAGTACAGCCAATTAATCCAGTCAGGAGATACCTATGAAGCAGCGTTTGCTGCCGGCGCTCGCAGCCGCCGCCCTTGCTCTCGTCGTGGCACACTCCGCGCAGGCCGAAACCTTGCGCTTCGGCACCGATCCGACTTATCCGCCGTACGAATACAAATTGCCGAGCGGCCAGCTCGTCGGGCTCGACATCGAAATCGGCAATAGCCTGTGCGCCGCCGCTCATGTGAAATGCGAATGGGTTGAGGGGAGTTTCGACGGCTTGATCGCCGGACTGCAATCGCGCAAGTTCGATGCGATCAATGCGTCGCTCGCCGCCACGGCCTCGCGCCGCGCGGTGATGGATTTCACGACGCCGCTGTATCCCGCGGACATTCGCCTCGTCGCCGCGAAGGCCGCTCATTTGCAGCCCACTGCGGCGTCGCTCGCCGGCAAGCGTGTCGGTGTGCTGCAAGGCTCGACGCAGGCGGCATTCGCGAAGCAGAACTGGGCCGCGCACGGTGTGTCGGTCGTCGAGTATCAGGATCAGAACAGCGTCTACGCCGACCTCCTGAACGGACGGCTCGACGGTACGCTGGTGGTCGGCGCCGCCGCCCAACTGGGCTTCCTCGCAAAGCCCGAGGGCAGGAACTTCGAACTGGCCGGCGCGCAGATCGTCGATCCGGCGATGCTCTCTGCAAGCAGTGTGATCGGCGTGCGCAAAACCGACGCACACACGCTGCAGATGCTCGACGCAGCCATTGCCCAACTCAGGCAGAACGGTACGATCGAGCGGCTCACGCATAAGTATCTGGACGCAGGGGCAACCACGAAGTAAGCGCCACATCTGGCGGGTGCGCTACAACCGGCGCGCGGGACAAACTCCGCGCGCGGCATTCCGATTGATATCTATTTAGATAATGAATATGAATCATCGCAACATTTAATTTGTCGATACTGCCGTTGTCCGATATGGTGCAGTGACCTATTCCACACAGGGCCATTGCAGCGCGACGAACGCTATCCGATCAGGGCGCGCTGGAGGAGTCCTCGAGTCCTGATTTGCAGAGGCAGAACCATGTTCGACCGCGTATTCGTCAATGCCGTAGATGCCGACGGCAATCCGCTCAATCTCGCCGTACGTGAGGGCCGTTTTGCCGGCATCGGTCCGGCGCATCCTCAGACCGGCGGCGCGGAGATCGTCGATCTGGAAGGGCACCTGGTGTTGCCCGGATTTGTCGATGGACATATTCACCTCGATAAAAGCTTCGTGGGCGATGGCTGGCGTCCGCATCGTCATGTCGCGAGTCTGCGTGAGCGTCTTGCTATTGAAAAGCAGGAACTGGCGCACGCCGCGCCTATCGTCGAGCGCGCCGATGCGTTGATCCGTCAGGCCGCTTCGTTCGGCACTATGGCAATGCGCAGTCACGTCGACGTCGACGCGACGACGGGTCTGACCAACCTGCATGCCGTCATGGAAGCGCGCGAGAAATGGCGCGGCGTCGTGGATATCGAACTTGTCGCGTTCCCGCAGGCGGGCGTCGTGTCGTGTCCCGGCACGGCGGAGATTCTCGATGCTGCGGCCCGTGAAGGCGCGCAGGTCGTGGGCGGGATCGATCCGACAACGCTGGATGGTGACGCCGAAGGGCAGCTCGATATTGTCTTTGGCATTGCTGAAAAGCGCGGCGTGAAAGTCGATATTCATCTCCATGAGCCGGACCAGCAAGGTATCGATCAACTGCATCGCATTGCCGCGCGCACCCGGGCGTTGGGGCTGAACGGCCGGGTCTCGGTGAGTCATGCTTACGGTCTCGGCGACGTTGCGCCCGAGGTGGTCGACCGGATTGCCCTCGCACTCGCGGAAGCGGGCGTATCGATCATGACGAATGCGCCGGGCGACCGCGCGTTCCCGCCCATTCTGCAACTACGCGCGGCTGGTGTGCATGTGTTCACGGGTAACGACAACATTCAGGACGCGTGGTGGCCGTATGGCAATGGCGACATGTTGCAACGGGCCATGCTGGTCGGTTACCGCTCCGGTTTCTATACGGATGAAGAACTGCGCGTTGCGCTCCACATGGCGACAGACGCGGGCGCTGGCGTGCTGGGGAAAAGTGACTACGGGTTGAAGGTCGGCAATGAAGCGAGCTTCGTCGTGGTGAAAGCGCCGAACGCGGCTGCCGCCGTTGCCGCCGTACCGGCTGATCGGGCCATTGTCCGAAGCGGGCAATTCTGGGGCGATGTGTCCCGTTTGCAGTTCAAGGTTATGACGCCCCGACAAGGCATCACCGGCTGAAGTCATCGTCAGGCAGGAAACCGATACATGGCTTGCCGGCGTCGGAACATCAACGTGAATTATCAAGGAGAGTGGCGAATGTCACGGAGCACTTACTATGCACCTCACGGCGGCCATCCGGCCCAGACCGAACTGCTGACAGACCGCGCCATGTTTACGGAAGCGTATGCGGTCATTCCCAAAGGCGTGATGCGGGATATCGTCACCAGCCATCTGCCGTTCTGGGAGAAGACCCGCCTGTGGGTACTGGCGCGCCCGTTGTCCGGATTTGCCGAGACGTTTGCGCAGTACATCATGGAAGTCGGCGCCGGCGGCGGCAGCGAGCATCCCGAACAGGACGAGAAGGCCGAAGGCGTGCTGTTTGTTGTCGAGGGTGAAATCGAAGTCACGCTGCGCGGCGCCGCGCATGTTCTGAAGCCCGGTGGCTACGCGTTTATTCCACCCGGCACGGACTGGTCGTTGCGCAATCGCAGCGGCGACACCGCCCGTTTCCACTGGATTCGCAAGCACTATGAGCGCGTTGATGGCTTGCCGCTGCCAGAGGCCTTCGTGACGAACGAGCAGGACATCGAACCGATCCCCATGCCCGGCACCGACGGCCGCTGGGTGACGACGCGCTTCGTCGACATGAACGATATGCGCCACGACATGCACGTCAACATCGTCACGTTCCAGCCTGGCGGCGTGATTCCGTTCGCCGAGACTCACGTGATGGAACACGGCCTGTATGTACTGGAAGGCAAAGCGGTTTATCGCTTGAACCAGGACTGGGTCGAAGTCGAGGCCGGTGACTTCATGTGGTTGCGCGCCTTTTGCCCGCAGGCCTGCTATGCCGGCGGACCAGACCGTTTCCGCTACCTCCTGTACAAGGACGTCAACCGGCATATGAAGTTGACGCTCAACGCACCGCGATAAAACCGCTCCGGCTTCAATAATGGCTACGCCGCCACAGCGTTGGCGGCGTTTCCAGCAGATGACGCAGACCTGCGCGATCGAACGCGCGATCCGCGGCCGCCGTCACGCGTTCGAGAATGTCGCCTTCGTCGACCGATAGCACACGATAGTTTTCCATCAGAATTTTGCCACCCACCATTGTCATGCATACGTCGCCGGCGTTGGCGAAGCAGGTGACGCGATGGACGGGCATATTCATCGGCATGAGGTGCGGCTTGTACAAGTCGATCAGAATGATGTCGGCCAGCTTGTCCACTTCGAGCGAACCGAGTTCGTGGTCGAGCGACAACGCTTTGGCCGCGTCGATCGTGACCATTTCGAGTACCTTGCCGTGCGGCAGGACGTCCGGGTCACGAAAATGACGGCGGTGGTAGTGCATGCATTGCCACATGTGACGGAACATGTCGTAGCCCCGGTCGGGCGCCGCGCCATCCGAGCCGATCGCCACCGTCACGCCGGCATCGATGAGTTCCGGCACGGGACATCGGCCGATAATCGACATGATCGCGCTCGGGTTATGCACAATCGAGGCGCCTGTTTCGACGCATGCCGCAATGTCCGCGGCGTTCAGATCGATGGCGTGCGACATGAACGACTTCGCGTTCAGCAGTCCCAGCTCGCGATGCGCAAAATCCAGCGTGCCGGTGCGATGGCCATCCTGCGTCAGGCTTAGACCGCGTTCGTGAGCCAGCGCCGCGTAGTGCCTCGCTTCACGCCGGAACACGGCTTCGTGAGCCGCGTGCCCGGGATAGTGCTGCGGTGCATAGACGGGCAGCGTCAGCGCAATCTGGATGCGGCCGTCGGCGTCGCCATGGCATGCGTCGATGATGTCCTTGCACACGTCCAGCATCTGCGCGAAATCGACCTCGCGCGTCACGCTGCCGCTCGCGTCGTGCCGGGTGTAGGCGCGCGGCTCGGGTGGCCGCGACGGACCCACCGCGACGATCGAGCGGGTGCCCGTTTTGACTACCGCGTCGCAGTGGCGTCGCGCATAGACAGGGTCGTCGACGCGCATGATCGAGTCCCCGCCGCCGAGCAGCGATACGCCGGTCGTCACGCCTGCCTTGAGGCGCTCCAGTGCCGCAAGATGCGATTCCATTTCCCAGAACGTTTCGTCCGATGCGCGCGTATAAATCGCCTCGCACGCGGCCGACCATGCATCGCCGTTCGCACCCCCAATCGTTCTGAGCATCGCGTGCCCGGCGTGAGCATGGGCGTCGATCAGACCCGGCAGGACCGCTTTGCGGCGGGCGTCGATCACGCGATCTGCCTGGTATTGCTGAACCAGCGTGCGCGTCTCGCCGACGGCGACAATGCGATCGCCCTTGATTGCCACCGCACCATCTTCGATAACACGGCGTGCGGGATCGAGCGTGATCACGCAGCCGTGCTGAATGAGTATGTCGACCGGTTGCTTATCGTTCATATACGGGCTTTTCTTGTGAGGTTTTCATACGACGTTACACAGCATCGACCAGTTCGCCGTTACGCGCGACAATGCGTCCGTTCGCCACCACCAGGCGGCGTTTGGGCCGGCTAACCATAGCGTGCGCGACGGATTGCGCATCGACCAGCACGAGATCCGCGCGTGCGCCGACGTGCAGGCCATAGTCGATGAAGCCGCAACCTTGCGCGGCAGCATGGCTCACACAGTCGAATGCCATCGCAAGGTCGTCGTCGCGCCGCAAGTCGTAGCGCATGCCGATCAGCATCGCGCGTTCGAGCATGTCCGGTACGCCATACGGTGACCAGGTGTCGCGAATGCCGTCGTTGCCGCCGAAGATCGTGATGCCTTTTTCCTTGCAAAGCTTGAGCGGCGGAACCGGGCGGGATGGCGGCGCGCTGGTCAGAAGCGCCACGCGCAGATGCGCGATCCGCTCGAGCAGCACGTCGCGTTCACGTTCCGGTAACGCGCCGAGACAGAACGCGTGGCTGACGACCACCTGACCCTGCATCCCCATCGCCTCGACGCGATCGAGCAGCAGTTTCAGCGTGAATGCGCCGACTTCGCCGGGTTCGTGCAGATGGATATCGATCGGCTTGCGGTAACGCTCCGCCAGCTCGAAGGTCGCGTTCAGCGACGCGACCGGATCGCCGTCGATCAAGGCGGGATCGAGCGCGCCGAGTACGTCGGCGCCTGCTGCGAGCGCGCTGCCGAGCAGTTCGACCGTGCCGGGACGGATCAGCATCCCGGACTGGGGAAACGCGACGATCTGCATGTCGAGCACATCGCTCAGTGTCTGCCGTGTGCTGAGCAGACCATCGACGTAACGCAGCCGCGCATCGGTATCGACGTCGACATGGGTGCGCAGGCGCGTTGTGCCTGCCTGCAAGAATGCCCGCGCCAGCGCGAGCGACTGGGCGGCCGCGTCGTGCCCCGACGTTTTGCGCCATTCGCGCTCATTGTTGATCCGGTCGGTCAATGCCGGTCCAACCTCGTTGCGATACCACGCCTGGCCCCAGTTGGTTTTGTCGATGTGCGTATGTCCTTCGACGAAACCCGGCAGCAGCAATGCGTCGCCGCCGTCTTCAACTGCCGCGCCAGGTTGCGCTTCGAGGTGCGCGCCGAGCGCCGCGATGCGACCGTCGGCGATGGCGACGGAAACCGGTTGGCCATCAGCCAGCCGGACATTGGAGAGGAGCAGGGAGCGAGTCATATTAGTCATGCCGATTCGACGGAAGTGGTAACACGGGTCTGCAACGCGCGCTGCGCGGCGCTGATGGCGATGAACACCGTGGCGTTGGCGAACAACGCGACGAGGCCCGTGTTAATGGAAGTGAAGGCGATGGGTGCGGCCGGGAACACGGAGGCCAGCGTCATGCCGCGCCAGTTCGCCAGCGCCAGCACGACAGCGCCCGCGAAGATGCCGCCGAATGCCGCTTCCCGCGTACCGAACGGCCGTTTCAGGAAACTTGAAGCGAGCATGGGTACGAGTTGCGTCAGCAGGCTCGACGAGAAGATCGCGAGGGCGACGAAGTTCGAGCCGCCATGCAGTACGAAATAAACGACGACCAGCGTGAACAGCGGCAACGCGATTCGCGCGACGCGCGCGACTTCCCGGTCGCTTGCCTGCGGTGCGAAGCCTTCCCGGTAGACGTTGCGTGCAATCATGGTCGACGCATTGAGCATGATCAGCGAGCCGGGCACCAGTGCGGTAAGCAGACCCGCGCCGCCGACGATCCCGACGAACCACGACGGGAACGTCTGTTTGACGAGCCGCAGCAGCGCGAGATCCGTTTGTGCGCCCTCGAGTCCATGCACGGTCAGCACCGCGGCGAAACCGACGAGGAACAGGAACGCGATCAACACCTGGTAAATCGGCATCAGCATGGTGTTCTTGCGCAACGCCGACGCGTCGCGCGCCACGTAGACGGCAGTGAAGCCGTGCGGGTACAGATAATAGCCAAGCGATGTCAGCAGCAGCGTCGAGTTGTACCAGCTCAGATTGAAGCCACGCTCCGGCATGCGCAGCAGTTCCGGATGCACGGCGTCGATGCGCGCGAACATTTCGCCAAAACCGCCGAAGTAGTGTAGCGGCAAATAGGTGCCGAGAAAAATCGCGAGCCCGAGGATCAGCACGTCCTTGAAGATCGCGATGTTGGCAGAACCGTGGATGCCTGACACGCTCATGTACAGGACCATCAGTGTCGCGCTGATCCAGATGGCGGTTTCCTGCGAGATCAGGCCATATGACATCTCGGAGACGATAATGCCCAGGCCGCGTAACTGGATGATCAGCAGGGATACCATCGCGAAGACTGCCACGATCGACACCAGCACGCCGATGGCGCGACTGTTGTATTTCGAGGCGAAATAATCGGCGAACGACACGAGGCCGTGATCTTTCGCGTAGCGCCAGATGGCCGGCAGCATCCAGTAACCGATCATGTACGCCAGACAGCCGTACGACAGAATGTAGAACGCCGGTACCCCTTTGCTGTAGGTCCAGCCGCTTGCGCCGAGAAACGAGAAGGTCGAGAAAGCCTCACCTGCCATCAGCAGGAAGGTAAGCAGCGATCCGAAGCCGCGGCCCCCAACTGCCCATTGTTCCAGACTGAGCGTCTTGCCGCGACGCGCATGCAGGCCGACTGCCAGCGCGAAGAGGGCAAACAGGATGATGATGACGAGTGCGGCGTTCATTGTCCGTCTCCCGTGCGCCCGCTCGCGCGCGCCGCTTCATCGCGATTGTCGAGACAATAAATGATGGCGAGGACGGCAGCGGTTGCGGCCATCCAGAGCAGATTCCATACGAGCAGGAACGGCAGGCCGAACAGAAGCGGCCTGACGGCGGCGAGTGAGCCGCCTGAGTAGATGCCGATGAATGGCAGCGCCGCCAGTAGAAAGCGAAGCTTCATGGAATTCCTCCTGAGGTATCTTGCGTGTCTCGTTAGAACTTCTGACGCGGGCCGCTGCGGCAATGCCGAGCCGTGTTTCGCCCACAATCGAGTTCTTTTTTGTCTGATGTTTCAAGCGGCGTAGCCGGCTATTGAATGGCCACGCATCGACATCGCTGGATGTTATCCATCTCGCCCTGCATTCAAAAGTTAAATGTTCAAATGCATGTCAGTGGAAAATCAAATACCATTGGAATGACTTGAGCGGAGCGGGGATGGGTTGTCCGCAAGGCTCGAGCGCGATTGCCAGCCTGCTTGATGCGTGATAGAAGTCAGCGTCCGCATTCAAAGATCAACTGATTCGATGAAACACAACGCCAAAGCACGTACACCGTTGTTCGATCTGGATCTGCTGAAAGCCATTGTTATGGTGGCCGATTGCGGCACCTTTACCGCGGCTTCCGCCCGGCTTCATTCCACGCAGTCCACCGTGAGCCAGAAAGTGCGGCGCCTGGAGGACATGGCGGGGCACAAGCTACTCGAGCGAGGCAGTCGCGACGTGAGTCCGACCGATGCCGGCGAAACCTTGCTGGCCTATGCTCGCCGAATGCTTGCTCTCAATGATGAAATGATCGAGGCGCTGTCGGGCGCGACGGTGGGGCTGACTGTCCGGCTGGGCGTGCCGGAAGATTTCGTCGGCGGACCGACCACCCATATGCTCGCCGCGTTTAACCGCAAGCATCCGCAGGTCAAGCTTGAAGTCACCAGCGGATTAAGCCGCGACCTGGGCAATAGCTACGATCGCGGCGACCTCGACCTGATCCTCGTCAAGCAGCGGCGCAACAGCCGTGAGGCGGTCGCGTGCTGGCCGGAGCAATTGAGGTGGATCGACAGTGCGAAAAGTCCTTCGATCCAGCTCGATCCGATCCCCCTCGTCGCATTTCCGCCGCGCGGGCTGTACCGTGACGACATGACCAATGCGATTGAAGGGCTCGGACGCCGTTGGCGGCTCAGCTTTATTAGTTCTAGTTTGAGCGGAATCCAGGCGGCCGTTGCCGATGGTCTCGGCATCAGTCTTCTTCCCGCGCGCGCGGTGACGGCGGATCACGTCGTGCTGACACCGAAAAGCGGGCTGCCTTCAATCGAATCCATGGATATCGCGCTGCTTCATCGCCCGACGGCCGACGCCGCCGTCAAGGAACTCGCGCGCGCGTTGGCACGGATGTTGGGGGCGCAGCGGCGATGAGGCGCTCGAGCACGGCCTAGAACAACTCAAGTATCCGGTGATACATCATCCCGAGTTCCAGCGCAGGCCCGCGCAAGGCGGGGCCACCTGGAAAGCGCGCATGCCGTAACTGCGCGAACAGATCGAAGGCCGCTGTCTCACCCGCCATGGCCTTTGCAATCACGCGCCCGGCAATTCCGGTCAACGCCACGCCGTGGCCGGAAAAGCCTTGCACATAGAAGTAATTCGGATCGATCGAGCCAAAATCGGGCGCGCGATTTCGCGTCACGTCGACGAAACCGCCCCACGCATAGTCGATTCGCACGTCGTCGAGTTGCGGGAACACGCCAATCATGCGCTTGCGAATCTCCTCGCCGAGTTGCACGGGCGACGCGCCGGTCGAACTCGCGCGCCCACCGAACAGCACGCGATGATCCGCCGACAGACGGAAGTAATCGAGGAAGAAGTTGTTGTCGCAAATCGCTTCGCGCCCTTTGATCAGGGCGTCCGCACGTTCTTTGCCGAGCGGCTCCGTGGCGACGATGTACGACGCGATCGGCGCGATACGCGCAGCCACTGGCGCGGGTAACACCTCGCCGATGGTGGCGTTGCCACACGCGGCAACGAAGCGGCAGTGCACTTCGCCGCCGGCGGTCCGCACAAAAGGGCGTGCGCCGCGCACGACTTCGATCACCGGCGAATGCGCGAACAATTGGGCGCCTTCGCGACGAGCTGCATCAGCGAGCCCAAGACAATATTTGAGCGGATGCAGATGGCCGGAAAACGGATCGTAGACGCCCGCCAGGTAGCGTCGCGAGGCGACGCGTGAACGCACTTCATCGGTATCGAGCCACGAGAGCTTCGTATAACCCCAGCGTTGCGAGGCCGACTCCATCCACGAACGCAAATCCGGCACGCGCTTCGGTTTGGTCGCGACCGTCAGATAGCCGGAAGTGAAATCGCAATCGATGCCGTAGCGCTCAATACGCTCGCGCACCAAAGCGACACCTTCCACCGACATCGCCCACGCAGCGCGCGCACCGTCGAGACCGAGCTGACGTTCGATGATCTCGTCTTTCGCGAAACCCACCAGCGTCTGCCCGCCGTTGCGGCCCGACGCACCCCAACCCGGACGATGTGCGTCGAGCACGACCACCGACAAGCCGCGCGCCCGGCATTCCAGCGCCACCGACAAACCGGCGAAACCCGCGCCGATCACGCAGACGTCGGCTTCCACGGTGCCGCCGAGCACCGGATCGTCGGCAAGCGGACGGGTGGCGCTCGCTTCGTAGTACGAGTTGGCGATCAGCGCGTCGGCGCGGAGGTCGAGGGTGTTAAAGCCGGGAGTCGGAGCATTCATCAAAGCAGGTCCTTCATTCGATACCAGGCCATCGCGAGCACGAGGGCAGGGGTACGCAGTGTAGCGCCGCCCGGGAAATCGCGGTGGCGAATCTTGCCGAACAGATCGAAGCGCGATGCCTGGCCGTCGATTGCTTCGGCGATCAGTTTGCCTGCGAGACCGGTGGTGTTCACGCCGTGACCGGAGAAACCCTGCGCGAAATAGACCGTGGGCGATAGCCGGCCGAAATGTGGCGCGCGATTCATCGTAATGTCGACGAAACCACCCCACGCATAGTCGATTTTGACATCGTCGAGTTGCGGGAAGGTCTTCAGCATATCGCGGCGCATCGCCTCGCCGAGATTGTGCGGCGCGAACGTCGAATAGCTGACTTTGCCGCCCCACAGCAGACGGTTGTCGGGTGCCGGCCGGAAATAGTCCAGCACGAAGCGGCTGTCGCACACGGCCGCTTTCGCCGGCATCAGCGCTTCGGCGCGATCGGGGTCGAGCGGTTCGGTGGCGATCACGTAGGTGCCGACCGGCATGATCTTGCTGGCGACATCCGGCGCGAGTTGGCCGAGATAGGTATTGCAGGCGAGCACGACGAATTGCGCACTCACCTTGCCGCGCGCGGTTTCGGCCACATGCCGGCCGTTTTCCTCGCGCAAGGCGGTGACGCAACTGTCCTCGAAAATCTGTACACCGGCGGCGCGTGCCGCGCGCGCCAGACCGAGCGTGTAGTTCAGCGGGTGCAGATGGCCACTGTCCGCATCGAACAGGCCGCCAAGGTAGCGTTGCGATTGAACATACTCGCCGACGCCATCGGCATCGACATAGCTGTAGCGGTCGTAACCGAAGCGGCGTTGCGCCTCGTCACGCCATTTTTTCAGATCATCCGTATCGCGTGGCTTGTTCGCCGCGGTCAGATAACCCATTGTCAGGTCGCAATCGATCTGATGCTTGGCGATGCGCTCCCTGACAATATCGAGGGTTTCGAGCCCCATGTCCCAAACACGCTTCACGTCATCCGCGGGCATAAACTTCGCGAATGTATCGATATCGCAGGCAAAGCCGCCGATCAACTGGCCGCCATTGCGGCCGCTCGCGGCCCATCCGACTTTCGATGCTTCGAGCACCGCGACCGAGTGACCGCGTTCGGCGAGATTCAACGCCGCCGAGATGCCCGTGAGTCCCGCGCCGATCACACAGACGTCGACATTGAGCGTTTCTTCGAGCGTGGGATGGCGTGTACTGTCATTCGCGGTTGCTGCGTAATACGAGGTGACGTGAGGCTGGTTTGAGAATCGGAGCATAGGCAGAGCATGCAGAAGAGGCCTGGCTGCGCGGCCCGCGATAAAGCCGGGCCACGCGTTCAGGCGGTACGGATTAGAACGAGTAGATGAACTGCGTCGCGAGGATGTCGTTGGACTTGCCGTACGAACCGTCGTTCTTCAGGAACACCTGCTTGTTGGCCCAGTCGTGGCGGTATTCCACCTTGACCGTGATCTGCTGGGTCGGATAGAACAGCACGTCGAGCGACACATCCTGGTGGATCGCACCCTTGCACTCGAAGCCAAGGCCGCCGTTCGCCTTCGAATTGGCGAGACAGTCGGCGCCAATGCCGAAGCCGTCAGACGTGTCCATGCCATTCGAGTTCAACGCGACGCCACCACCGCCACCGCCGTTCTTGCTGTCGACCAGCACGTCATACCGTGCCGTCGCGCCCATGCGGCCCACCACCGGCAGCGTAAACTTGCGGTGCGCGAGCAGCGAGAGGCCGTACCACTGCGCCTGGCCACCGTTGAACGCGGCGTTCTGCTGCTGACCGTAGTCGATCTCGGCGTTGTACTGGACGTCAGCCTGCGTGTAGGCCAGATCTGCTTCGCCGAAGAAGAACGTGCCAAAGGCGCTAGGCGCCTGGCCACCCACGCCATACACCGGAATCGTGTTGCCGTTCACGTTCTGCGTGGCGGCCGACAGTGTCTGACGGCCGATATTGAACGAACCGCCAATATCCAGCGCGCTCGACCACGTGTAGTCGACACGAGCCGTGAAGGTCGGGATCTTGTTGCTGCTGGTGATCGGATCGCCCAGCGCGTTGGTGCCGGTCTGCACCACCGAGCCATACGTGCGGTACTGT
>NZ_JAQQFL010000013.1:0-201166 GCF_046026025.1 Paraburkholderia fungorum
TGAAAACAAGGAAAGGCCAACGCCGCAGGCACACAGACGAAACAGACCACTAACAAAGCAAGGAAAGGCCAAAGAAGCCATAACAAGGAAAGGCCAACGCCGCAGGCACACAGACAAAGCAAACCACTAACAAAACAAGGAAAGGCCAAAGAAGCCATAACAAGGAAAGGCCAACGCCGCAGGCAAACAAACAAATCGCCGACCAGGCAAAAAAAACCCAAACCCCTCATTAACCCGCCGCCATCCCACCCCGGCGAGCCTTCCTCGCCTCCCACCGTACCCGAATCCGATCCATATAGAGATACACCACCGGCGTGGTATAGAGCGTCAACATCTGACTAACAATCAACCCACCCACAATAGCAATCCCCAACGGCGCCCGCAGCTCCGCCCCCTCTCCACTTCCAAAAGCCAGCGGCAAAGCCCCAAGAAGAGCCGCGCAAGTCGTCATCATGATCGGCCGGAACCGCAGCATGCAAGCCTGATAAATCGCATCCCGCGACGACAATCCCTGCCGGGAGGCCTCAATCGCAAAGTCCACCATCATGATGGCGTTCTTCTTCACAATGCCGATCAGCAAGATCACCCCGATCAGCGCGATGATGCTGAACTCGGTCCTGAACAGCAGCAAAGCCAGCAACGCCCCCACGCCCGCGGAGGGCAGCGTGGACAGAATCGTCAGCGGATGGATATAACTCTCATACAGCATCCCGAGCACGATATACACCGCCGCCAACGCGGCAAGAATCAGAATCGGCTGGTCGGACATCGACTGCTGGAATGCCTGGGCCGTGCCCTGAAAACTGCCGTGTATGGTGCCCGGCATGCCGATCTGCGCCATCGTGTCGTAGATCGCCTGCGTCGCTGTCGATAAAGACACGCCCGGCGGCAGATTGAACGAAATCGTCGAGGCCACGAACTGGCTCTGGTGATTCACCGACAACGGCGTATTCCCCGGGCCAAAGCTCGCGATCGCCGACAACGGCACCATCGTCTCCTTCGCAGTCGATACCGCCGCGCCCGACGAAGCACTCGACTTGCCGCTCGCCGCAATCGAATTGATCGCCTGGTTGCGCGCGGAATCAGCAGCGATGCTCGCCGCGCTCGATGCAGTCGTGCCCGCCGTGCCACCGGTCGTTGCGCTCGAAGCGGTCTGCGCAGTCACCGTGCCGGCCGGCGCGTTGGTGGTCTGCGCACCGCTCGCGCTGCCGCCCGAGGTGCTGATGTAAATCTGATTCAGCATGTCCGGGCTCTGCCAGTACTTGGGCGCCACTTCCATCACCACGTGGTACTGGTTCAGCGGGTTGTAGATCGTCGACACCTGGCGCTGGCCGAACGCGTCGTACAAGGTGTTGTCGATCTGCGCGGGCTTGATGC
Source organism: Paraburkholderia fungorum (assembly GCF_046026025.1). Classification (GTDB taxonomy): domain Bacteria; phylum Pseudomonadota; class Gammaproteobacteria; order Burkholderiales; family Burkholderiaceae; genus Paraburkholderia; species Paraburkholderia fungorum_E. Next base: position 1,378 of record NZ_JAQQFL010000013.1, read on the forward strand.
CGAGGCGCGAGGCGGTGGCGCGGTCGATCGTCACCATCGCCTCGAGGCCGCCTTGCTGCTGGTCGGAATTCACGTCCGCGAGTTCGGGGCGTGCCTGCAGCGCCTCCGTGAGTAGCGGTCCCCACTTGTACAGATCAGGCGTCGAGTCGGCCAGCAGCGTGAACTGATACTGAGCGTTCGATTGCCGGCCGCCGACGCGAATGTCCTGCACCGCCTGCAGGAAAGTCCGCGCGCCGGCGACGTCGCCGAGCGGCGCGCGCAGTTGCTGGATCACCTCGTCGGCGGATAGCTTGCGTTCGCTCTTCGGCTTGAGCGACACGAACATGAAGCCGGAGTTGGTCTGCCGGCCGCCGGTGAAGCCAGCCACGCTGTCCACCGCGGGATTCTTGCCGACGATCTCCATCATCTCCGAAAACTTGCCCTTCATCGCCTGGAACGACGTGCTCTGGTCGGCCTGGATGCCGCCGATCAGACGGCCCGTGTCCTGCTGCGGAAAGAAGCCCTTCGGCACGATGATGTACAGCCAGATGTTCAGGCCGATGGTCGCGACCAGCACCGTCACGATCAGGCGCGGATGCAGCAGCGCCCAGCCGAGCGTGCGCTCGTAGCCGCGATGCATCGCGCTGAAGCCGCGTTCGAGCCAGCGCCCGAAACGGCCTTCTTCCTGCTTCTCGTGCGGCTCGCGCAGCAGGCGCGAACACATCATCGGCGTCAAGGTGAGCGAGACGATCAGCGACACGCCGATCGCCAGCGACAGCGTCAGCGCGAATTCACGGAACAGCCGCCCGACAATGCCGCCCATCAGCAGGATCGGCAGGAATACGGCGACCAGCGAGATACTGATCGACAGCACCGTGAAGCCGACTTCGCGCGCGCCGAGGAATGCAGCCTTCATGCGCGGCACGCCGTTTTCTATATGCCGTGAGATGTTCTCCAGCACCACGATGGCGTCGTCGACCACGAAGCCGGTCGCGATCGTCAAGGCCATCAGCGACAGGTTGTCGATCGAAAAGCCCAGCATATACATCGCGCCGAACGTGCCGATGATCGAGATCGGCACGGCCACGCTCGGAATCAGCGTGGCGCGCCAGTTGCGCAGGAACAGGAATACCACCATCACGACCAGCGCCACCGCGATCAGCAGCGTGCGTTCGGTGTCTTTCAGCGACGCGCGGATCGTTGTGGAGCGGTCGGCGGCGGGCGCGATGTCGACGTCGGCGGGCAGCGACGCATGCAACTGCGGCAGCATGCCCATCACGCGGTCGATGGTGTCGATGATGTTCGCGCCGGGCTGGCGGTACAGAATCACCAGCACCGAACGCTTGCCGTTGAAGAGACCCAGGTTGCGCAGATCCTCGACCGAATCGTCCACCTCGGCCACATCGGACAACTTCACCGCCGCGCCATTGCGGTACGCGATGACCAGATCCTTATACTGCGACGCCTTGCTCGCCTGGTCGTTGGTGTAGATCTGTACGCGGTTCGGACCGAACTCGATCGAGCCTTTCGGGCTGTTCGCGTTGGCCGCGGCGAGCGCCGCGCGCACGTCTTCGAGGCCGATACCGTAGTGGGACAGGGCATTCGGCTCCAGCTCGACACGCACCGCCGGATTGGCCGAGCCGCTCACATCCACTTCGCCGACGCCGTCCACCTGCGACAGCGACTGCTGCAACACGGTGGCCGCCGAGTCGTACAACTGGCCGGCGGTCAGCGTCTTCGACGTGAGCGCCAGAATCAGGATCGGCGCGTCGGCCGGATTCACCTTGTGATACGTCGGATTGCTGCGCAGGCTCGCCGGCAAATCGGCGCGCGCGGCGTTGATGGCCGCCTGCACGTCGCGCGCGGCGCCGTCGATGTCGCGATTCAGGCCGAACTGCAACGTAATGCGGGTCGAGCCGACCGAACTCTGCGAGGTCATTTCGGTGACGTCGGCAATCGAGCCGAGATGCCGTTCAAGCGGGCTGGCGACACTGGTCGCCACCGTATCCGGGCTCGCGCCCGGCAAGGTGGCCTGCACCGAAATAGTCGGGAAGTCGACCTGCGGCAGCGGCGCCACCGGCAGCTTGGTGAACGCAAAAATCCCCGCCATGGCGATGCCGAGCGCCAACAGCGTGGTGGCGACCGGACGGGAGATAAACGGACGCGACAGGTTCATCGCTCAGGTCCCTGCATCGGTGGCGGGCGGCACCGGGTTGCCGCGATTGAAGCGCTCACGCACACGGCGCGCGAGCGCGTCGAAGCCGAGATAAATCACCGGCGTGGTAAACAGCGTGAGCAACTGGCTGACGATCAAACCGCCGGCAATCGCGATCCCGAGCGGGCGGCGCAACTCCGAGCCCGCGCCGGTGCCGAGCATCAGCGGCAAGGCGCCAAGCAGGGCGGCGAGCGTGGTCATCAGGATCGGCCGGAAGCGCAGCAGACAGGCCTGATAGATGGCTTCGCGCGGCGACTTGCCTTCTTCGCGCTCGGCGTAGAGCGCGAAGTCGATCATCATGATGGCGTTCTTCTTCACGATACCGATCAGCAGCACGATCCCGATGATGCCGATGATGTCCAGATCGTGCCCGGTGATCAGCAGCGCGAGCAGCGCGCCCACGCCCGCCGAGGGCAGCGTCGATAGAATCGTGATCGGGTGAATGAAGCTTTCGTACAGCACGCCGAGCACGATATACATCGTGACGATCGCCGCGAGGATCAGGAACAGCTCATTCGACAACGACGCCTGAAACGCCAGCGCCGCGCCCTGGAAGCGCGTCTGGAACGAGGGGGGCAAGCCGATATCCTTCTCTGCCTGAGCGATTGCCTTCACCGCCGCCCCGAGCGACGAACCCGGCGCGAGGTTGAACGATACGGTCGTGGCCGGGAACTGGCTCAGGTGCGTAACCAGCAGCGGCGCGGGCTTCTCGATGAACTTCGCAATCGACGACAGCGGCACCTGGCCGCCCGTCGAGGTGGACGAGGGCAGGTAGATCGAATTCAGCGATTCCGTGTAGTGCTGCATTGACGGCTGCGCTTCCAGAATCACGCGGTACTGGTTCGATTGCGTGAAGATGGTCGAGATGATGCGCTGGCCGAAGGCGTCGTACAACGCGCTGTCCACGGTAGCGGGCGTGATGCCGTAACGCGACGCGGTGGCGCGGTCGATTTCGATGTAGACCGACTGGCCGTTGTCCTGCAAGTCGGTCGCCACGTCCGCCAGTTCGGGCGACTGCTTCAGCCGGTCGATCAGCTTCGGCACCCACGTGGTGAATTCGCCGATGTTCGGGTCGGTCAGCATGAACTGGTACTGCGTTGGGCTGACGGTGGAATCGATCGTCAGATCCTGCACCGGCTGCATATACAGCGCGGCGCCCGGAATGTGCGCGACGTCCTGCTGCAACTGGCGGATCACGTCGCTCGCGGTATGGCTGCGGTCGTCGCGCGGCTTCAGGTTGATCAGCATGCGGCCGCTGTTCAACGTGATGTTGCTGCCGTCCACGCCGATGAACGAGGTGAGGCTTTCCACGTCCGGGTTCTTCAGGATCTGCGCGGCGAGCGCCTGCTGACGCTCGGCCATCGACGCATACGATACCGATTGCGGGGCCTGCGTGATCGCCTGGATCACGCCGGTGTCCTGGACCGGGAAGAAGCCCTTTGGAATGAACACGTACAGCACGCCGGTCAGCACCAGCGTGAGCAGCGCGACAAACAGGGTGGAGCGCTGCCGGTTGAGCACCCAGGTCAGCGCGACCGCGTAGCGCGCGATCACCCAGTCGATAAACTGGTGGGCCTTGGCTTCGAAACGGTGGCTTTCGGGCGGCGGCGTGTGGCGCAGGAGCTTCGCGCACATCATCGGCACGAGGGTGAGCGAGACGACGGCCGAAATCACGATCGTCACGGCCAGCGTGATCGCGAATTCGTGGAACAGGCGCCCGACCACATCGCCCATGAAGAGCAGTGGAATCAGCACGGCGATCAGCGAAACCGTCAGCGAAATGATCGTGAAGCCGATCTGTTTCGAACCCTTCAGTGCGGCCTCCAGCGGAGACTCGCCTTCTTCGACGTAGCGCGCGATGTTCTCGATCATCACGATCGCGTCGTCCACCACGAAGCCGGTCGCGATGGTCAACGCCATCAGCGACAGGTTATCCAGCGAGAAACCGCACAGGTACATCACCGCGAGCGTGCCGATCAGCGAGAGCGGCACCGACAGACTCGGAATGATGGTGGCGTAAATGTTGGCGAGGAACAGGTACATCACCAGCACCACCAGCACCACCGACATCAGCAATTCGAACTGCACGTCGCGCACGGACGCGCGGATCGTGGTGGTCCGGTCGGTGACGATTTCGACTTCGAGCGCGGCGGGCAGCGACTGTTGCAGTTGCGGCAGCAGCGCCTTGATGCTGTCGACCACCTGGATCACGTTCGCGCCCGGCTGGCGCTGCACATTCAGGATGATCGCCGGGGTGTTGTCGACCCATGCGCCGAGCTTGGTGTTCTCCGCGCCCTGCACGATGGTGGCGACGTCCGTCAGCATGACCGGGCGGCCGCCCTTGTAGGCGACCACGGCGCTCTTGTAGGCGTCGGCGTCGGTCAGTTGATCGTTCGCGTTGATCGTGTAGTTGCGCGTCGGGCCGTCGAAGTTACCCTTCGGCGTGTTGACGTTCAGGTTCGAAATCGTGGTGCGCAGATCGTCCAGATTCAGGCCGTAGGCGGCAAGCGCGCGCGGGTTCGCCTGAATCCGCACGGCCGGGCGTTGACCGCCTGACAGGCTCACGAGACCCACGCCCGCCACCTGCGAGATCTTCTGCGCGAGACGCGTGTCGGCCAGATCCTGGACCTGGGTGAGCGGCATCGTCTTCGAGGTGATCGCGAGCGTGATGATCGGCGCGTCGGCGGGATTGACCTTCGCGTAGATCGGCGGCGCGGGCAGGTCGGACGGCAGCAGGTTGCCCGCGGCGTTGATCGCCGCCTGGACTTCCTGCTCGGCGATATCGAGCGGCAGATCGAGGCTGAACTGCAGCGTGATGATCGACGAGCCGGCCGAGCTTTGCGACGACATCTGATTCAACGACGGCATCTGCCCGAACTGGCGTTCGAGCGGCGCGGTGACCGACGAGGTCATCACGTCCGGGCTCGCGCCCGGATAGAAGGTCTGCACCTGGATCGTCGGATAGTCGACCTCGGGCAGCGCGGAGAGCGGCAAGAAGCGCAGCGCGACGAGACCGACCAGCATGATTGCCGCCATCAGCAGGGCGGTGCCGACGGGGCGCAGAATAAAGGCGCGGGATGGATTCATGCAGTAGTCGCCGTGCCTTTATTGCGAAGCTTGCGCCGCGTGTCTGCCATGGTGCCCGCGTGCGCCGGAGGCCCCCGATGCGGCCGCTGCGCCACTTGCTCCGCGGGCGCCCGAAGCGCCGCGCGGCCGATCGGCCGGAATCGTGATCGTCGCGCCTTCCTTGAGCCGGTCCGAACCGTCGATCACGACGCGCTCGCCGACCTCGAGGCCAGATTTGATGCTGGTGCGTTCGCCGTCTACCGGACCCACCTTGACGGCCCGCACCGTGACCGTGTTGTCCGGCTTCACGACGTACACGAACGGGCCCATCGAGCCGTTCAGCACGGCCGGCGTCGGCACGATCACCGCGTCCTTGATCTTATCCACGAGCAGGCGGGTATTCACGAACTGATTCGGGAACAGCAGGTTCTTGTCGTTCTGGAAGACCGCGCGCAGCTTGACCGTGCCGGTGGTGGTGTCGATCTGGTTGTCCAGGGTTTCGAGCGAACCGCCTTCGAGCGACGTGGTGTTGCTGCGGTCGTACGCGGTGACCGAGAGCTTCGCGCCGGTTTGGGTCTGCTGGAGGATCTGCTGCAGGTTGTCTTCGGAGGTCGTGAAGATCACGCTGATCGGCTGCAACTGCGTAATCACGACGATGCCGCTGGTCAGGCCCGGCGTCACGTAGTTGCCCGGATCGACCTGGCGCAACCCGACGCGCCCCGATACCGGCGCGGTGATGCGCGCGTAGACGAGGTCGAGCTTATAGGTATCGATGTTCGCCTGGTCGGACTTCACCGTGCCTTCATACTGCCGCACGAGCGAGGCCTGCGTATCGACCTGCTGGCTGGCGATCGAGTCTTGCGCGAGCAGGGTCTGATAGCGCTTCAGGTCGAGGCGGGCGGTTTGCAGCAGCGCCTGGTCGCGCGCGAGCGTGCCTTGCGCGTTTTCCAGCGAGATCTGATAGGGGCGCGGGTCGATCTGGGCGAGCACGTCGCCTTTTTTGACCATCTGGCCTTCCTTGAAAAACACGTCCTGCAGCACGCCGCTCAACTGCGGCAGCACGGTGACGTTGGCGAGCGGCGTGACCGTGCCGAGCGCGGTCAGTACGACCGGCATCTCACCCTGTTTGGCCGTCGCGACGTGAACAGGCTGCGGCATACTGGCGAAGCTGCCGGGACCACCGCGACCCGCCCGGGCGCCACTTGCACCGCCCGCCGCGTTCGCGCCGCCGGGCGCGCCCCACGGATGCCAGCGCCACAACACCACCCCGAGGATAACCAGCGCCGTCACGATCAGAGCGATATTGCGGCCGCGATGACTTCTGGCGGGCGCCGGCTTGGGGCCGGGGCCGCCAGCAGGCTTGCCGGGGGAGGACGGTTGAGAGCCGGGTTGAGGAGCCGGAGCGGTTGGGCGTGTGGTTTCCGAAAGCTTTTGTTGTTCGTCCATCGGTTCGGTCAGGTGACTGGCTTTGATGTGAGCCGCTCGTGCGATCGCGCCGCTACGACAGTTCGGCGGGCCGGCACGCAGGCGGCATGACAGGCGGTTTCGACAGCGGACGCGCCGCAAATGTTCAGCGCGATGCTACCCGAGGCGCGGGACAAAGATGTTAACGCAATGCAGCAATGCAGCAGTGTGGCAGTGCGACAGTGCGCCATCATGACAGGCCGGCAGGCCGTTATCGAACGGGCGATAGCGGCAAGCCTGGCGCGCGGCCCGCGACGGGAATGTGTGATCCTACGTTGCGGGTGCTGTAACAGTCCACCCGTGTATTTTTCTGTTGATTACGAAAGTTACAGTACGCGCGGGGATCGGTTGCACATGCCGTGGCCGCGGCCCCGTGAGCGCCCGCGTCTCTTAATTATCCAGGCGGCGCCCAGGCGTGCCGCCGATCTCGAGAACGATATTGCTGATGCACTCGAGCAGCGCCGGTGCCGCGTGCGAGATCAGCCAGTCGCGCGGGCACTGATCCGCTGAGCCGCCGCAATTGACGGCATAGCGTTCGCCCGAGGGGCCGATGAATCCTAAGGCGATGGCGTTCAGGCCGTCGTACCATTCGCCCGTGGCGATCGCGAAGCCTTGCTCCGCGGTTTCCCGCAGCGCGCTTGTCAGGCGGCCGCTGATGTGGGCCCAATCGTCACCCTCTGCGGCCTGCAAGCCGATCAATAATTTTTCCCGTTCCGGTTCGGCGAGCGCCGACAAATAGGCACGGCCAACCGCGGTGCGGGTCAGGCTCATGCGCGAGCCGATTTCGAGCCGCGATACCAGCACCGCCGAACGTGGCCGGATCGCGTCGATCACCACCATGTCGAGGCGGTCGCGTACCGCCAGATGAACAGACAACGCGGTGCGTTCGGCGAGTTCGATGAGGAAGGGGCGCGCACGGGCCCGGATGTCGAAGTTGCGCAGAAAACCGTTGCTCAACTCGAGGACCGCCGAGGTCAGCACAAATCGCTCGCTGTCAGGCAGGCGGAACAGAAAACCCGCGCTGACGAGCGTGGCGGTAATTCGCGAGACGGTGGGTTTCGGAATGCCCGTCAGTTCCGCCAACTCGCGGTTGCTGAGCGGCGCGTCGGCCGCGGCGACCGAGCGTAGCACGGTCAGGCCGCGTGCCAGCGCCGTGACTTCGTCCCCCGAGCCGTCTTTGTCTTTGGCTGGGACTCCGGCAGTTCGTGAGGGCGTGGGTCGGTTCATGTCATTTTTGTGGAACTATATTTCAGTTTACTGTTCGCTTGCCTGTCGGTAAGCGTTGCGCGCGGGCTTGGTAAAAGCCCCAAAATGGGGCATGTTCGCCCATTTTTCATCTGAAGATTCATTGTATCGGAATATTTTGCCGTAACGAATGAAAGCTCTTTAGATTTTGCTTGACTTAGTCAGCATAACCATAAAAAATGGAATCTCATTTCGAAAGACGGTTTCAGGTTCTGTATTTTGAAATTCTGAACCAGCCGTGGCTCGCGGAATGTCTGGTCGAGTGCCTTGAATAGTCCCCGGTAACAGTCCACGCAGTTGTCTGTCTCGAGCTTCGAGTCCAGCGTCCAAAATCGCGCGCCCGCCTAACTTTCGAATACCGTCTCTCAGGTTCTAGCACGGCCCTCGGAATGGCTAGAACTTTTCAAGGCGTCACGGAAACGTGACGCCTTTTTTTTATTTGTATGGCGGCGGACAGCAAAGTCTGCAGGTTTCGTATTTTTGCTGCTGTGCCGCAGCAATTCGGGGGCATCGGCCATCAGCCTCGAGGTCGGTGTGCGCTTGCAGCGCCAGGTCGCGGAACGCGTCATGTGCGCTAGACTGGCTTGAGCAACCGGAAGGAGAGACCTGGATGATACGCAAGACGCTCAATGCTTCGCAGTTACAGCAGGAGGTCAACCGGCGAATCCATCGACTGCAGGAAATCGTCGAGGATGGCGTGAAGATTCGTGTGCCGCGGCCGCAGTTGCAAGAGGCTGACAAGACAGGCTGCAACTGGAACATGACTCACTTCGGCAACGCGGTCGGTTTCGAGCGAGACATCGAGGGCGTGCTTAAGGCCGTGCGTGCGGAGTACAACCTCAATACCGAAGTGAAAGACACCGGCAACCCGTTTGGCGACTAACCGCGATATCAATTAGGATAATTGAATTATGAGCTCAGGACGAGCCGCAGTTGGACGTGATATCGGCGGGGAGCGGAAGGGACGTCATCTGGTTGTCCTGCGTGGCACCCGGATTGTGTGCAACCTGCGCAAAGAGGCGCCGGAGCATAACCGTTCCAGGTTGAGCAGCAGAACCTGCTGCTCAATCGGATCGCGACAGTGAAAACTGCCGCTCGGCCACTGGATTAAAGTTCTGGCTGCTGCACGTGCGCAATACACTGATGTCTCCATCTGGACATCTGTGAGGAGCGACCGTGGAACTGACCGATTTCGACACACTGACTTTCGACTGCTATGGCACCCTGATTGACTGGGAGAGCGGTATCTTCGAAGGGCTGAAGCACCTGCTCGAGCGCGCGAAGAAGCCGCTCACACGGGACCAGGTTCTGGGAGCCCACGCCCGTCACGAGTCGTCGCAACAGAAGTACACGCCGGCCAGGCGCTATCAGGAGCTGTTGCCTATCGTCTACAAGCGACTGGCCGAAGAGTGGGGCCTGCCGTTCACGCACGAGGAATGTGTGGCTTACGGTCGCTCGGTGCAGAACTGGCCGGCATTCGCGGATTCGGCAGAAGCGCTGCAGTACCTGAAAAAGCACTACAAGCTGGTCATCCTGTCGAACATCGACAATGACAGCTTCACCTACAGCAACGCCAGGCTGAACGTTGCGTTCGACGCTATTTTCACGGCTGAAGACGTCGGCTCCTACAAGCCGTCGCCGCGCAACTTTGAGTACATGCTTGAGAAGTTAGGTGAGCGTGGCATTAAGAAGGAAAAGATTCTGCACACAGCTGAAAGCCTTTTCCACGATCACAAGCCCGCGAACGAATTCGGTTTGGCGTCGTGCTGGATTTATCGCCGTTACTCGCAACCCGGCTTCGGCGCGACGATGAACCCGGGCTCGCAGCCGAATATCGACTTCCGCTTCAACAGCATGGCGGACCTCGTGAAGGCACACCAGGAAGCACTGGCGAAGCAATAAGCCAATGTTGGCTGGTTAGCATCGTCGACGCGGCCGTGCCGACGTTCACGGTGCGCACGAGACCGTTGCTGCAGGAAGGGATTGAGTTCAAGAGACTGGAACATAGGGGGCGCTGTGGCGTTGACGGATTTCAAGGCACTCACATTTGACTGCTACGGGACGCTGATCGACTGGGAGTCAGGTATCGCATCGGGTCTGTCGGAGTTGGCTTCCCGGCACACCGAACCTCTCACGCGTGATGAAATCCTTGAAGCACATGCACGCCACGAGTCGTATCAGCAGATGCGTACGCCAGCCATGCCCTATGACAGGCTGCTTCAGGTGGTCTTCAAGCGGCTTGCCGAGGAGTGGGGTGTACGTTACCGCTGGGACGAAGCGGTTGCCTACGGTGCATCGATAGGCGATTGGCCGGCGTTTCCAGACTCGGCCAGCACGCTCCAGTATCTGAAGAAGTATTTCAAGCTGATAGTCGTATCCAATGTGGACAACCGCAGCTTCAGGACGACGAACGAGAAGCTTGCTGTCGACTTCGACGCAGTCGTGACGGCTGAAGATGTCGGTTCATACAAACCGTCGCGAAGCGTCTTCGAATACCTGTTCTCAACGCTATCGTCGATGGGCATTGAGAAGAGCGATACACTGCACGTCGCGGATAGCGTCTACCACGACCATGAGCCTGCGAGCGCATTGCAACTTCGTTCGTGCTGGATTCAGCGCCGCTACGAACAGCGTGGGTTCGGCGCAAACGTGAAGTATCTGGTCGAACCATCCGTTGACTACAGGTTCACGAGCATGGCTCAACTCGTCAAGGCGCACCACGAGGACCTGGCTCGCTGACAGGAAGGCCGCCTTCGATTGACACACCAGCCAATTCGAACAAGCACGATATGCGACAAAAGCTTGACCGGACCGACATCAAAATCCTTGCCGAACTGCAGAAGAACGGCAACATAACGAACACCAACCTCGCCAGCGCCGTTGGGTTGTCCGCCAGTCCTTGTCTGCAACGCGTGAAGCGCCTCGAAGCAGCGGGAATCATCTCGGGCTACGGCGCGCATTTGAATTTGACGAAGCTGACCAGCACGGTGACCGTGTTCACCGAAATCATGCTGCATGACCACCGGCGCGAAGACTTCACGCGCTTCGAAGCAAATCTGCGGGACTTCGATGAGATTACGGAGTGCCACCTGGTCAGCGGCGGGTACGACTACTTGCTGAAGTCCATTGTCAAGAACATTGGGCACTACCAGGAAGTCATTGAAAAGCTGGTTGACCGCAATATCGGAATCGAGAAGTATTTCAGTTATATCGTGATCCGGTCGCCCTTCGTCAAGCAGACCATGCCGCTCGACAAGCTGCTGTCTGAAGACGAGGCTTAGTGGAGTATGTGTGGTTTGGTTTGCTATGTGCACGTACCGTCCCGGTTCCTGACACATTTGCTATGTCATGATGGCAAGTGTGAATACACAGAAGACGGCCGCAGGAGGTCAAAGTGACAGATGACAATGGGTTAGCGGGTGATCCTGCGCACAAACCGGAATCGCTGGGAACGCTCGCCGGGTATTTGGAGCGGGCACTCGATAGCGCAACGAGCATCGTGATGATGCGGCATACGGACGGCGCCTGTACGGTGTATTTGGGCGATCCCTCCGGTCTGCCTGAAGACCTGAAGCAGATAGGCACGATTGCAACCTCGCTCGCGAACGACATGCTTGAGTCGACCTCTTCGGGTGCCAATCAGCTGCAGATCGGCGGCCAGGTCTATCGTTTTGTCCGCAGCTTCACACAGGTCGGCGACGCTGCGGCGATCGTCTTTTCAGCGGAGTAGGTAGCGGCCTGTCGCTGCCGGGCCGGACCTCTATACGCGAGTGAGCGACGGCGGCGGGTCGCTCGCGCGCTGTTCTGTTGTCGCCTTGTGAGGCACCTGAATGCCAGTTGCTGTCTGGCCCATCAAGAAATCGTAGGGCTGTTGAGGTGAATGGAACCGACGGGTCGTAAATAGGAACGTGGTCACCGCCAGGAATAATCCATAGCGCGGCATCCGGTATGGAGCGGTAGATGCTTACCGGAATTTCAATGGGGAAAAAGCGGTCGCGATCACCGTGCACAATAAGCGTACGAGCTGCGATGGTTGATAAACTTTGCGCAGTGAAATTCATATCGTCGTAGTTGTCGCCCAAGGCGTTGAACTGCGAAATGAGTTCCCGAATTTGCGCGTCACCGCGTTTTGCACACTCTCGATACATCGCTTGCACCTCTTGCGGCATGGCGACAAACGAAGCCCGGCGCAAGATGACCCTTGCTTGATCCGGAAAATGGGAAGTCGCGCTAATTAATACCATCGAGTCGATGCGCTCGGGTTGGCTCGTTGCCATGTGCAGTAGCGTCATGCCACCAGAACTCATACCCATAGCCGAGAAGCGACCGACCCCCAACTTATCAAGCAGGAGAAACACGTCATTGGCCGCTTCCCGATGTGTGAACCTGTTCTCGGGATTGCTGGAATAACCATGGCCGCGCAGATCCACGACGATCAGTCGATGGCGCTCTGAGAGTTCGGCGGTAAATTGATACCAGTTCTGTGCACTACCGCCAAACCCATGCAGGAGCACCAGGGGCTTTCCGACTCCATACTCCTCGTAGTACGTCTCAATGTGGTCGAGTTGAACGGTGTGCCCGCGAGCGCCCGTTCGTTCGGAAGCGTATGTCGTTGTCATGGGACTGTCTTTGACTGTGGGACAAGGTAAATTGAATCTCACGGGCGGGGCGGCTGCCGGCTGGGTGCCAGGACTGCCTCTTAACTAAGTCGATCCGCCGCGCTGCATTTGCCGATGCTTGACGTTATCCGCCAGCAGCCGGCGCATGGTGGTCAGTAACATTGCCCCATCGACGGGCTTGCGAAGGAACCCATCGTAACTGACGAAGGCCGGTGGGCTTGGTTCTCCGGAAACCAGTATGAAAGCCACATCCGCCAGACCGGGGAGGGTGCGCAACCGGTGACAAAGTTCGCTCCCCGACATCACCGGCATGCGCCAGTCGGCGACCACGATATCAACGGGGCTTTCGATGAACATGGCCAATGCCGATTCGCCGTCGCTCGCACTTTTGACTTCAAATCCGTCTGCGATGCAGTTCGCCTCCCATGCTGCAAGGGTTGCCGCGTCGTCATCCACCAACAGCACGCTTGCCATACCTGAATGTCCGAGTCACCGATTGTTCTTTGGCAGCTTGATGGCAGATAAAGTTTCACGCGGTCTCGCTCGCCAGGCGATGTATTCGTTGCGTATCCGAAGTGCATATAAATCGCGCCCGATGTTTAACGGATTGGATTACGCGTGATCGGACACGCCAAAAATCCGGCCCGCAGGCCGCAGTCCACCGAGTGAGTTCAAGCGCATGCGATTTCCGCGCGCCGCTTCGAGCACGGAACACAGAAGACCGATATCGACAAACCGTCATCAAGGACGCAAGCGGTTCCGAACGAGCCCGCCCGCATTGTTCGATCTGTAGCAATAGTGAATTCGCGCTATCGGCATGGAAAAAAGATAGGTGCGGCCTAAACTGACATCTTGTGACAGAGGCCGTAGCGAGGTGTGGACATGTTGAAGATTATCGAGGGTGCAGTGTTCCTGGGTGCGCTGATGCTTTATCTGGTGCCCGCCATGATTGCAGACGCAAGAGAACGCGAAGACGCCTTTGCCGTGACCATGGTGAACATCCTGCTCGGATGGACGGTTATTGGTTGGTTCGCAGCGCTGGTATGGGCGCGGCATCCGGTCAGCGACCGCCGTATGAAGCAGTTCGCAAGACGGGCGCAACGCGCGGTCGCGCGAGTCACGATCGATGCAATCGTTGCTCGTGCCGAAAATCGTGATGGTTCAGTTTCTGTGTTCAACCCGCGCCTGGTGCCAATGGTCGCGCGAATTGCTGCGAGCAGTCGTCACCAACCAAGACGTTAGCCGTTTTCGCGGAGCGCGCATGAACGGGTTGTTTGCGATTCGAAAGGCGGCCATGGTGCTGTGCGTCTCGTTCGAACCGACGACTCAGTTGACGATAGCGGCCCCGCGCTAACCCACTGAAAGCAAATTTCTGGAGATTGAAAATGAATATGCCTGTTACCGAGGAGCAAGTTCGTACGCTCGCGTTCTATCTTTGGGAGAACGAAGGAAGTCCCGAGGGCCGTTCCCAGGACTATTGGGAAAAGGCGCGGCAGCAGCTAGGCATGGAGGACTCGCCGGCTGAATTGGATGCAGAGGCTGATCTGCAGACGGCAGGCTAGCCATACCCATATCCGGCGTGTCATTCAAGGCGCCGCGGTGTCACCCTGTTTCTTGTACTGCGACGCCAGCCGTTCCTGTTGAGCGGGGGACACCGGATCGTAGTGGCTGAGCTGGATGTTGTAGTGACCGTGCCCCCCGGCGATGGCATTCAGCCGCGACTGATAGTCGTTGAGTTCGGACAACGGCACTTGCCCGGCAACCACCACCGCATTGCCGGCAGCCGTGCGTGTGCCATGCACCTGCCCGCGCTTGGCGGACAGGTCGCCGATGATGTCACCCATCGCCGCTTCCGGTGTCATCACCTCGATGTCCACGATGGGTTCGAGCAGCACTGGCCGGGCTTTCAGCACCGCATCGATGAAGGCCTTGCGTCCTGCCGAGACGAATGCGACCTCTTTGGAGTCGACGGGGTGGCTCTTGCCGTCGAAGACGGTGACGCGCACATCCTGCATCGGGAAGCCGGCGAGCGGGCCGCTGTCGATCACCTGCAGGACGCCTTTCTCCACCGCGGGCATGAACTGGCCGGGGATGGCGCCGCCCTTGACGGCGTCGACGAACTCGAAACCCGCGCCGCGCGGCAGCGGCTCCACGCGCAGCATCACTTCGCCGAATTGCCCGGCGCCGCCGGTTTGCTTCTTGTGGCGACAATGCCCCTCGGCTCTCGCGCCGATGGTTTCCCGATAGGCGATCTTCGGCGGCCGCGTCAGGACCTCGAGCTTGTACTGTTCGGATAGCCGCTCCAGCATCACGCGCAGATGCAACTCGCCCAGACCTCTCACCACGGTCTCGTTGGTGCTGACCGGGTGCTCGATGATCAGGCAAGGGTCTTCCGCACTCAGCTTTTGCAGGACTTCCCAGAGGCGCTGCTCGTTGCCACGGCGCGCAGGTTCGATTGCCAGCCCGTAGATGGGCATGGGGAAATCGAGTGGGGTCAGGTGGATGTTGCCGTCCTCAGGCGCGTCGTGCAGCACGGCATCGAAGCCGATCTCGTCGACCTTGGCCGTCGCGCAGATATCGCCAGGACCGGCCTGCGGGACGTCCAGGTGTTCCTTGCCCTGCAACATCATGAGATGGGTGACCCTGAACGGCTGGCGTGCGTCACCGATATAGAGCTGGCTGTCTCGTCTGATCGTGCCCTGATGAATACGAAACACGGCCATTTTGCCGATATAAGGGTCCACGACGATCTTGAAGACATGGGCCAAGACATGCTTGTCGGCGGCCGGTTCGGCGCGCACGGCTTGCTGGCGGCCGCCGGTGTCGCGGCAGAAGAGCGGCGGGTTGCCTTCCATCGGATTGGGCAGCAGCCGGACGAATACGTCGAGCAATTCGGCAATCCCGGCGCCGTTGGCCGCCGACGTAAAACACACCGGCACCAGATGGCCTTCGCGCAGCGCGCGTTCGAAGGGTTCGTGCAACTGCTCCGGCGTGATGGCCTCGCCTTGCTCCAGATAAAGCTCCATCAAGTCCGGGTCGATCTCGACCACCTGATCGACCAGCGCATTGTGCGCAGCCGCAACGGACAGGAAATCGGCTTCGCCGGCCGGGTTGAAAAAGCAATCCACTACCTGGTGGCCGCGCTGCGCAGGCAAGTTGATGGGCAGGCATTCCTTGCCGAAAGCCTCCTGGATTTGCGTGAGGAGTCCGGGAAGATCGACCTTTTCGCCATCGATGCCGTTTACGACGATCATTCTGCAGAGCTTGCGTTCCTCCGCCCACGCCATCATGCGCCGGGCGGTCATTTCGATGCCGGTCTGTGCATTGATGACAATGGCGGCGGTCTCCACAGCGGGTAGGGCACTGATCGACAGCCCGGAAAAATCCGGATAACCCGGTGTATCCAGCAGATAAATACGGGTATCCAGGTAGTGCAGATGGGCGAGGGCGGAACTCAGCGAGTGGCGATACTTGCGCTCGAGCGGGTCGAAATCGCAAACCGTGGTGCCGCGCTCCACGCTGCCGGGCGCGTGGAGCGCGCCGCCCCGGTGCAGCAGCGCTTCGACTAGCGAGGTCTTGCCGCATCCAGCATGCCCGACCAGGGCAATGGTGCGGATGGCGTCGGGGCTGTAGCGCATGGCTGCCCTCGTCCGGTAGTGGATGTGGGGCCATTATTGGCGAAAACCGGGCCGTGTGCCATACGGGGTGATCGCTCCTATTGCCGCGTGAGCATCAGGTTCAGGTTCTGAACCGCTGCGCCGGATGCGCCTTTGCCGAGATTGTCGAAAACGGCGGATAGCAGCACATGCCCGTGTTCCACGTTGGGAAATACGCTCAAACGCATGTCGTTCGTCCCGTTCAGCACTTGTGGATCCAGGTGCTTCAAGGCGCACGACTCCTGCAGCGGCAAGACCTGCACGTGGGCCGCCTCGGCATAGTGGCGCGCGAGGCATGCGTGTAACGCGGCGCCATCCACGTCGGGCGGCAGTAGCCGCAACGCCAGGGGCACGGTCAGCACGATGCCCTGGCGGAACGCACCATACGCAGGGACGAAGATGGGGCGTTGCGCGAGCCCGGCGTGCCGCTGGATCTCCGGGGTGTGCTTATGCGCGAGTTCCAGACCATAGACCTGATAGGCCGGTGCGCTGACGGCGCCCTGCCGCTCATGCTCCTCCACGCCGGCACGTCCGCGTCCCGAGTAGCCGGACACCGCGTGAATGCTGACCGGATAGCTGTCGGGTAGGAGCCCGGCCTGTAGCAGGGGGCGCAGCAGGCCAATCGCACCGGTCGGATAGCAGCCGGGATTGGTGACCCGGCGTGCGTTCGCGATACGTTCGGCCTGTCCCGGAGCCATCTCCGGAAAACCGTAGGTCCAGTCTGGCTGCGTGCGGTGGGCGGAACTTGCGTCGATTACCCTGACTGCGGGATTGACGATGGCATCCATCGCCTCGCGCGCGGCGTTGTCGGGTAGGCAGAGGATGGCGATGTCGCAGGCATTGATGGCCTCGGCGCGACGCTTCGGATCCTTGCGTTGCGCAGCGGGAAGCGTGAATAGTTTCAGGTCGCTTCGATCGCGAAGCCGTTCATGGATTTGCAACCCCGTGGTGCCTTGGTCGCCGTCGATGAAAACAACGGGAGAGCTCATGCGCGAAATACTCCGGTGATTGGGTCATGACAAGTAGCGTGAGCCCCTATCTTCCGCGTACCGCTAGAATAGAGAAAGTTGAATTTCATAACGCTAACATTCAGCTTTTCTGAATCAGGACGTCGACATGCGAGAGATCAGCCTTGACCGCTTGCGCACCCTGGTCGCTATTGCCGACCGGGGCTCATTCGCCGAGGCGGCACGTGCGCTGCACCTGGCGCCGCCAACGGTCAGCCTGCACATTGCTGAACTGGAAGAACGCATTGGGGCTCCGCTCCTGTCACGCAAGCGCGGACATGTTCGACCGTCGGCGATAGGCGAGACCTTGGTCGGGCGCGCGCGTCGATTGCTGGCTGACGCCGAGCAGGCGTTGGACGATGTTCACCGCCAGGTGCAAGGGCTCGCCGGATGCGTGCGGCTCGGGGCATCGACCGGCGCGATTGCACACCTGTTGCCGCAAGCGCTCGAGGTGCTGCGCCAGCACCATCCCGCCATCGACATTCAGGTTGCGGTGCTTACGTCGCATGAAACGCTAACCCGGCTGGCCGATGGAACGCTGGATGTTGGCCTGGTTGCGCTGCCTCAGTCGCCGGTGGCTGGACTCGTCATAAAGCCTTGGCGTCGCGACCCCGTCATGGCCTTCGTGCCGGCACATTGGCGCTGCCCGGCGCGTATCGCGCCTGAGTGGCTCGCGGCTCAGCCTCTCATTCTCAATGACACCACCACGCGTCTCTCGCGTCTGACGACGGAGTGGTTTGCGACTGCCGGTCACCATCCCGCAGCGCGCATTCAGCTCAACTACAACGACGCAATCAAGAGTCTGGTCGCGGCAGGTTACGGCGCGGCGCTGCTGCCTCACGAGGCCACTACGCCATCACCCGACGCGCGCATCGCCATGCGTCCGCTGCGCCCTGCGTTGTGGCGTCGCCTTGGCGTTGCACATCGTGCGGGGTATGTCGAACGTTCCACCCAACACGTACTCGATGTGTTGTGGGATTTCCGATTGGCGTAGGAATGGCCATTGACTGCCTTGGTTCGCTCTCGCTGAATACTTCCGCACGGCCAACTACGTCGGGAGCGGGCTGGCCGTTGGCCAAGCCCGCGACTCGAAGCGGATGTCGCTCAGGAAAGAGGGAGGGCGAGTCGTGCTAGCTCTGCAAAGTATCGTGCACCGGTGAGCAAGATCTCGTCGTTGAAGTCGTAGGTAGCGTTGTGGAGCGGAGTACCTCCTTCCTTTCCCGTATCGCCGTTGCCAATGAAGATGAAGTTGCCTGGCACTGCCTGAAGGAATGCGCCGAAATCCTCGGAGATCATCATGGGTTGCACGCCGGCGTCGACTTTGTCCGCACCGGCGATGCTGCGGGCCGCCGTCACGGCAAGGTCCAGATACTCTGGCGAGTTCACGGTAGGCGCAAATTCGTGCGTGTATTCGAACGTGCACTCTGCGCCGTTCGCATGGCAGATGCCTTCGCTGATTTCTCGCATGCGGGTTGCGAGCATCGTCTGAACTTCCTGTGCGTAGCTGCGCGTATCGCCTTTGATCGTGACGTTCGACGGGATGACGTTGCGGATACCGTCCGTAATGAATTCCGTGCAGGAGATGACCGCCTGCAGGCTCGGATCGAGATTGCGAGACACTATTGTCTGTAATGCCAGCACGATTTGCGAGGCGATCACGATGGGATCGACGCCCATGTGGGGCCGCGCTGCATGCGTGCCACGGGCCTTGATGTGAATGACAAAGTTGTCTTCGCTGGCCATGATGCCGCCGGTGCGTGTTGCGAATGTCCCGGCGCGCATTCCGGGCATGTTGTGTGCGCCAAAGATCGCGTCGACAGGGTATCGTTCGAAGAGCCCGTCTTTCATCATCGCTTTCGCGCCGCGGCCATGTTCTTCGGCCGGCTGAAAAATGAATCGCACGGTACCGTTGAAATCCTTTCTCTCGGCAAGCAGGCGCGCCGCACCGAGAATCATGGACATATGTCCGTCGTGTCCGCAGGCGTGCATCTTTCCTTGCGTTCGCGACGCATGCAGGCGACCCGGTGCGTTCTCCGAAATATTCAGCGCATCCATGTCGGCACGCAGGCCAATGACGCCTCGGCCATCGCCGACTGTGAGGTTGGCGACCAGGCCCGTCCCGCCAATCCCCCGATGCACGTCGAGGCCCAGGGCTTTCAAGGCGTTCGCCACGTAGTCCGAAGTAGCGACTTCCTCAAAACCGGTTTCCGGGTTCTGGTGGAGGTGCCGACGCCAACTCTTCAACTGCGATTGCAAGGAGCTTTCCATAACGCATATCCTCTTCGATGTCGGTTCAGGTTGTCTTATCGAACCGTGGCGTCCAACCAGTGAGCCTGACGTGAAAGAACGGAACCGGCCGTTTCGCCCACACATTCGCTATAGACCGCTGGCGCCGTTGCCCCCTCCGTGCCGATCACCAGAACACGTGAATCACCCTTCAAGCCGATGGATCGCGCCAACTGCGGATCCTGCATCAATACTTCGATACCGGCGTAGCCCGCAGCACCGGATTCGCCGACTGCCATCGGAATGTCTGCGGCGGTTCCTGCCGCGAGCCGGCGCATTGCCGCGACAGCGTCTTGATCGCTGATCGTCATGAAATCGTCTATGCACAGGCCAAGGAACTTCCACGCGAGCGGTGAAGCTTCGCCGCACGCCAGGCCCGCCATGACTGAATCGACCGAGCCTGTCGCTTTTGCCGCTCGACCCTCGAGCGCACTTTGATACAGGCAATCCGCCTGTTGCGGCTCGACGACCACGAATCGCGGACGTTTGCGGCCATGAATTTCCCAGAGATAACTGGCAACCCCGGCTGCAAGACCGCCGACGCCGCCTTGCAGAAACACGTGCGTGAAGGCGCATCCGTCTGCATGACTTTCCGACTGCTCGACAATCTCGGCTGCGATCGTGCCATAGCCCTGCATGACGTCGCGGGGAATGACTTCATATCCTTCATAGGATGTGTCCGAGACCACGTGCCAACCGTTTTCTTTCGCGAAGCGCGCTGCTTCTGCCACGGATTCGTCGTAATTGCCGTTGACGCGAATGATTTGCGCACCATACGTAGCGATAGCCTGCTCGCGCTCGGCGCTCACGTTGGCATGCAGGACGATCACGCAATTGCACCCGAGCGTGTGTGCCGCAGCGGCCAAAGCCTTGCCATGGTTGCCGTCGGTCGCACTTATCACGACCAGGTTGGTGAGCATTTCCCTGTAGCGCCCCTGGATCAACTCCTTTGGATCAAGGTCTTGCTCAGGCCACAGGCGCAGGATCAGCCGTACGAGCGCGATCGGTGCGCCCAGCGCCTTGAAGCTGCCGAGTGGCGACCGGGCGGATTCGTCTTTGATGCTCAGCCGCCCGACGCCCAGTCGGGCGGCCGCATCGGGCAGGTCCCACAAAGGCGTGGCGGACGGACTGAGCAGACTCCAGTTCGAAAGCCAGGCGCGACTTTGCCGGGCAGACTCCACGCTCAGAATCGTTTTCAGTTCGTCGGGGTAGTCAGCGTGCGACGCGCGTGTGTTGGTGATTAGCATTGCTCTGCGGCTCCGTGAAATAGGTGTCCGGCTGAGGTATCGATGACTGAATAATATTGCTTGACGAGGTTAAATTAATCGCTAAATCTCTGGGTGCGGCGCAATGATTTCTCATTTTCGTATCGGGATTCCACGTAATGGCTACCACGCTCGACGTTTTCGATCGCAAACTATTAGCCGAGGTCCAGCGGGATGCTCAACTACCTCAAAATGAACTGGGCGTCCGGGTCAATCTGTCCACTGCGGCCGTGAACCGTCGCTTGCGACGGCTGGCTGAAGACGGCGTGATCGACCGGTATGCGGCGATCGTTTCGCCCGAGAAGGTGGGGTGTCCTCTTACGATCGTGTCCACGGTGGAGGTCGAGAGCGAACAGATCGATCTGCTCGACGCAATGAAGCGAACCTTTGAACGATGCCCACAGATCCAGCAGTGCTACTACGTCGCGGGTGAATGGGATTTCGTACTTATCCTGACGGTGCGCGACATGGAGCAGTACAACGAGCTCACCCGGCAGCTCTTCTTCTCCAATAACAACGTTAAGCGCTTCAAGACACTCGTCAGCATGAGCCGCGTGAAGGTCGGGCTCGGCGTGCCTGTGGAGATCGACGAGTGAGGGACATTGTCTGATCTGAGGACCCGGTCACGCCGAACGCCAGGCATCTGGTGCATCGCCGCCGGGATGCGGCTGACGATGCCCTCGACGATTTCGCGCCAGGTCCCGCTTTCCACAGTGACGAACATGACTATCTGACAACGCTCCTGTCTTGCCAATCACCCTGGCCGAACTGCCGGACGGTAATCGCGCCGTTGCGGATATCGCCGTTTGCGTCAAACCTGATGGGTCCCGTCACACCATCCAGCGTCAGGTTCTGGAGCTTGGGCAGATAGACTTTCGGATCGACCGAGTCGGCGGCCTGCATTGCACCGGCCATCGCCATCACGGCGTCGTACGCATACGGCGCATAGAGCTGCACGGGCACGCCAAAGCGCTGCTGGAAGCGCTTGAAGAAGGCGTCTCCCTGTGGCATTTTCGACGGCGGTACGCCCGCCAGCGTGCAGTACGTGCCGCTGTTCATCGCGGCTCCCGCGAGCTTGATGAATTGCGGCGTGCACGCTTCGTCGCCCGCGATCAGTTTTGCCTTCAGTCCAAGCTTCTGGGCCTGCTGGGCAAACGCTGCGGCTTGCGTATCGCCGCCGGTGAAGACGATTCCATCGGGAACGTGGCTCTTGATGGTCGTGAGGACCGCCATCCAGTTAGTGGTTCTGTCAGTACCGTATTCACGATCTACAACGGTGCCTCCCGAAGCCTTGACGGCCTTTTCGACCTCGTCGGCCAGTCCCTGTCCATATGCGGTGCGATCGTCAACGATCGCGATCTTCGTCGCCTTCAGTTCCTTCACAAGATAGGTGCCGATGACCGTTCCTTGCCGCACGTCGTTCGCAACCATACGGAAGACGTTTTTATAGCCTTGCGCCGTGAGCTTGGGGTTGGTTGCGGACTCGGTGATCATCGGAATGCCGGCATCCGAATAGATTTTCGAAGCGGGGATCGATGTGCCGGAGTTGGCGTGGCCGACCACACCCGCAACACGATCGTCGACCAGTTTTTGCGCAACCGTTACGGCGGTTTTCGGGTCGGCAGCATCGTCCTGCGAATCCAGCATGAATGTAACCGGTTGGCCGCCGATACGGAGTTTCCTTGCGTTGAGATCCTCGATTGCGAGCCGGACGCCGTTCTCGTCGTCCTTGCCTATGTGAGACAGCTCGCCAGTCAATGGTGATACCTGGCCGATCCTGACCGTGACGTCGGCCTCTGCAAGGAGCGGCTGCATCGCGAACAACATCGTCAGAAGAGGAGGGATGGATTTCAGGCTTTTCATGCTCGGGCGCTCGCTAGGTTGCGTCGACGGATGGAAGGAAACTCGGGCACTTCCGCGGCTTTTTCTGATTGCGTAGTGCTGTCAGCATCGTAAAAGCGCGCCGCGATAGCCAAAATCCGCCGATTGCACCGCAGTGCAATTTCTGATCGTTCCGATGCAGGAAAGTGAGAGATTTTTGATGCCTGTGTCGCCGGGAGAAAGCGAAGCAATACACACCACTCGAGATAGGGCGTAGTGGTAACGAACATGTATTGCCACTTGAGATCCGAAGAGGCCGCCGTGTCGCGGTTGGTCAATCCGTTGTCCGCTCCTAATGCGCGTACCATGGGTATGCGACTGGACCCTGACACCCCGCTTACGCTTTGGAGACGTCTGCATGCGCCTTTCTGATTTTATCTTGCGAAACATGGAGTCAATCCTGGCGCAATGGGAGGCGTTCGCCGCCACTCTCCTGCCGGCGGCAGCAAGCATGGAATCACTGGCATTACGTGACCACGCGCAGCAGATCCTTGTCGCTGTAGCAAAGGACTTGCGGGCATCTCAAACCAGGGAAGCGCAACACGAAAAATCCTTGGGGCGAGGTCCCGATCCGATCGACGCTGCCGAAACAGCCGCACAAACGCATGCGCTTCTGAGGGCGCGGTCCGGTTTCAATATCAAGCAACTCGTCGCCGAATATCGTGCCCTGCGCGCTAGCGTATTGCGCTTGTGGATAGACGATTGCGCTCCTGGCACGCCCGAGCTGGATGACGCCGTTCGGTTTAACGAAGCGATCGATCAGGCAATCGCCGAATCAGTTGCCTTTTTCAGCACAAAGGTTGAGCAGGACCGGAACCTCCTGCTGGG
This sequence comes from Paraburkholderia fungorum, assembly GCF_046026025.1. Taxonomy (GTDB): domain Bacteria; phylum Pseudomonadota; class Gammaproteobacteria; order Burkholderiales; family Burkholderiaceae; genus Paraburkholderia; species Paraburkholderia fungorum_E. Next base: position 24,889 of record NZ_JAQQFL010000013.1, read on the forward strand.
CATGCTGGGGCACGACATGCGCAGCCCTCTTCAGGCCATTCTGGCGACTGCTTCGTATCTGGAGGCGCTGAATGGCGGGGACCGAGTATCGGGAGCCGCCGCCCGTCTGATTCGGAGCGGGGCGCGGATGCAGGGTTTGCTAGATGACCTGACCGATTTCAACCGGACCAAACTGGGCCTGGGCATTAACGTCGTACCCACGAGCATCAATCTGGCGGACGCATTTGCCGATGAGCTGGACCAGCTACGTGCAATTCATCCTGACAGGCAGATCAGATTACACACAAGTGGGGATCTGCGAGGGCGCTGGGACGGCCGCCGTCTGCAGCAATTGCTGGGAAATCTTGTTCTCAACGCCATCAAATATGGGGCGCTGGAAACTCCAGTGCGCGTGATAGTGACTGGCGACGCAACGCATGTTCGCATCGACGTAAGCAATCGCGGACCAGCCATACAGAGCGCTACGCTGACACACATCTTCGATCCCCTGACGCGGGGTTCAGACGAGGACAACACGTACGCGATGGCCGGCAGTCTCGGACTGGGGCTATATATCGCAAGCGAGATCGCCAAGGCGCATCACGGAGCGATCGAAGCGCGCTCCGATGAGACAGAGACCTCATTTTCAGTGCTACTCCCGCGAACAGACGAGCCGGAATCAGGTGTTCACAGCACGACGTAGCAAGCAGGGGGCGGCCCACTCGACATCCGTTATCGCGGGCGATGATGTGCGGAAAGCCGCCATTGACCTATCGGGTCCAAATGGGACCTTAGGATCGAACTGAGCGGGTCATCATCGGGCTGGGATCGGCCACTTTCGGACGTTCGACGTCGTGGCCTGATTCGTTGACACCTTCAAGGCCAAGTTGACTGGATGCGCCGTCCGCTACCTTTTCAATAGGGCCACGTAGTAGTCGGCGATGTTGTCCTCCGTCCCCTTTGTGATCCGATTGAATACTCGTCCCCATGGCCAGAAGCTCGAACCTGACGTGGTTCGCAGACCCGGGAATCGGTTTCCGCCAAGGGTGACCATACCCCATTCGCCACCATGATTGCGGCGATACACCTCTCCGACGTAACTTCCGTAGGCTTTCGCAAATGACATGACTTGTTCGTCCGTTGGCTTGGGACTCGTGCTGACGTAGGATGAACTCATCTGCGCCAAGGCCTTTTCGACATTTGCAATACTCGTGTCCGACCAGTCGAGTTTTATTCCAAACTGCTTCGCGGAGAAGTCGACGGCGTCTAGCGAGTAGGCTTCCGCAATTTTCTGGATTTTTGGATCAGGAGAAAAGGACTGGTCAGATGGGGTTTCTGCCAGCGCAACCCCACCGCGAACGCAAGCCATCAGGACGATCAGCGCTAACAGGAAGCGCTTTACAATTGCTTTCAAGAGGATTCCCACTCCAAGACAACTCTGAGTCGCTGCAGCGAGTCGGAGTGTTGAATTTTCGCCTCGACCGATCTTATGCGTCGAAGCAGCCTATAAGCTACGTGAACGGCAGTTTTCGGCAAATCTGAAGGTCCCCTGTGGCTCGAACTGGGCCGGTCCTCATTGGGCCGGGTTAATCCGCGAGCAGCCTGTCGTGGCCGTCCGCTTTCCGGCATACTCGCGATCAACCCATTGATCGAGATATGGCAATCGACCGCGGCGCACTCGGCGCATGTTCCTTCGCCTCGTGAAGACCGTCCCGCCGCGGCTCGATGCCATCACACGACCAGACTGCTGAACGCCATGAACCAACCGCGGAACACGATCTTGACCAAAGCGCGCGCCGTCCCCATGCCTGGCAACAGCGTACTGGCGCCGCTTTACGCGGGCGCAGACCTTTTGGACGCCTTCGCAATTCGGCTGCCGCGCCACCATCCAGCTTCGCGCCGATGCGGAAAATGGGCGAGAGCTGCTCGCGGGCACGGTGGTGCATTGCCATAACAGACTGGGCGAATCTACCTTGCGACGATTGCGCCGTTTCATCGTGTGATTGTGCGGGCAAATCTGGAACGGGCAGTAAGAGCAATGAAGACTTAGGCACGCTTTGGCGGGACTACGGGAGGAAATATGACTGAGCGCGACACTGAACTCCACGGTAGCTGGCGGTTGATTTCTTTTAGTACTGAGCTTCAGGATTCAAACGAGCGGACTCAACCTTGGGGCGCCGATCCGAACGGGTATCTTATCTTCGGCTCTGATGGGCGAATGATGGTACTGGTTACTGCACAGGCGCGGGAGCCAGGGAATACAGATGAGAAGATGGTGGCACTCTTCCGCACTATGATGACCTATACAGGACGGTATCGGATAGAAAAGGACAGGTTCATTACGAAGATTGACTCGTCTTGGAATGAAGCCTGGAACGGCACTGAGCAGGAGCGATTCTACAAGCTTGATGGAGACACGCTCGACGTCAGCACGGCCTGGATGCCGAATCCGTTAGTACCAGGAAATCCGATAGGAAGGGCTGTTCTGCGCTTTAGACGCGAGTGATTTCGCGACGTTGAGTTCGCAATAACGGGTCATTGCGGTGGCACTATCGAATTTTTTTCACTTTGCCCCTGGACTGTTTGGGCTGGATTTCCTGTAGCAAATTTGCCAGGACGTTCACCTTGGGCTGCGGAGCGTCTTTACGCCAGATCAGCAACGTCTGGACGCTACCGTATTCGCCTTTCAGTTTGTGCACCGACAGCCTGGCTCGTTCGGTATAGGTGTCAAGGACCGCAGCGGGAATAAGCGCAACGCCCATACCTGCAACGCAACAGCCCAGAATGGCGTGATAAGAGCCGACCTCGACGATTCGATGCGGGGCTACATTGTCACGCGCGCACCATGCTTCCAAACGCTGGCGATGCGGACAGTCTGGCTCGAAGGCCAGTAGCGTACCTGTGCGCAAATCGCGCGCCGACCGGATTGGCGGATGATCTTGGGGTCCGATAATCACAAGATCTTCGACGTAAGCGAGCATGGTCTCCAGTCGCGTATCGGAAACCGGCTCGGCGACTAGCGCGGCGTCCAGTTCACCTGAAAGAACACGCGAGGTCAAAGGTCGAGGCGCGCCAGTTCGTAGTTCTACCGACAGATCGGGATAGCGCTCATGCATCTGGCCGAGTAGTGATGGAAGGCGGATGGCCGCAGTGCTTTCCATTGCCCCCAGGTTAAGTACGCCACGTGGGACTTCATCGTGCATCGCTCCACGCGCCTCTTCGGCAAGCTCGAGGAGGCGGGTCGCGTAGTCGAGCAGAACCTTGCCTTGTGGCGATAGCTGAAAACGCTTGCCCTCACGCATGAAGAGCAACACATCGAGATCGCCTTCCAACTGCTGAATACGCGTGGTGATATTCGATGGAACTCTGTGCAGCAATGCCGCGGCGCGAGTGATGCTGCCGGTGTGGGCGACAGCTTGAAAGACACGCAGATCGGTTAGGTCCATTTTCTTGAAATGAGAAAATAACTTTCATAATTATTCATTTTACGTGAATAGCTACCGAACCTAAACTCCGCAATGCCAGCTGCAATGTCGCACGCTCGGCCTTGTGAGGGAATTGAAAATGATCGTGACTGTCTTCAGGTCCAGATTGAATCCTGATGCTCAGGATGAGTACAAACAGTGGGCATCCCGGATGAGTTCCCTGGCCGCGGACATGCCTGGCTACATCTCGCACAAAGGTTTCGTTGCAGAGGATGGCGAACGCGTGACCATCGTGGAGTTCGAATCTGAGGAGGGAATGCGCGCCTGGGCAACGCATCCGGAGCACGTGAGCGCGAAGAAGAAGGGGCGTAGCGTCTTTTTTTCAGAATTCAGAGTGCAGGTCTGCAATGTCGTGCGCGACACAGCAGACCATTGGTCGCGTACTGCAGCGGCGCGAACGATTTTATGATGCGAAGCGACATACCCCGATGCTCTGAATGTCCGCTATCGGCAGAGGCGTGAGATCGTTGCGGGTCGAACTGGGCCGGTCGTCATTGGGCTGAGTTCGGCCATGTGCGGTCGCTGGGTAGTGCGACAGCTCAGCCGCTCAAACGTCTTATCGCCTTCGTCAACAGCCGCTCAAAACTCCCGACACGATCAGTTGCATTCGTCACCTTTGCCAAGACTTTTTCGCATAGTGTCGCCGGCGTCGGTCATAGAGGACGCCATCCGACGCAATGCAGACAACAATTCGTTGGACTCGGTTACGTCGCCTTCTTGAGATCGTTGCCAGGCCGATTTGTCAGGATGGCGCTCGTAATAACGTGAAAGAGATGATCCCCCCGTGGCGCGAATCCGGGCTGGCCGACGAGCCAGCCGAGCGCCGACATCAGGGCGAACAGGTCGACCCCATCAATATCGGCGCGCGCCGTTCCCTCAGCTTGAGCGCGGAGCAGTAGTCGCGCGCCCGCCGAACGCAGCGCTGTGCTCGAAGCGTGAAGCGCGGAGTCCGGGTCCGCGTGCGCGGTCGCAAACAAGGCGCAAATACCGTTATAGCTGCGAACGAATGCCACCCCATCGCGAAACCAGGACACCAGCGCTTCGTCAGGTGGATTCGACGTTTCGAGTTCGGCTGCCTGCTGTATCAGTTCGTCCACGTTCATGCGCAGCAACGCTTCGAACAAGGCTTCTCGTGTCGGGAAATGGCGAAATAGTGTGGCCAACCCGACGTCGGCCCGGCGGGCGATATCTCGCATGGACGCGTCGGCACCATGCTCGGTGACGACGTCACGCGCGACTGCAAGGAGATGGTCGTAATTCTTTCTGGCGTCAGCTCGCATAAATTGCCTTGACAAACGGATCGGTGATCCGAATATAATGAACCTGTATCCGGATCAGTGATCCACAAGATACAGCACATTTGTGCAGATGGGAACAGAGGCGCTGTCTGACACCGCGAAAGGAGATGTCATGGGAAAGCTTGAGGGTAAGGTTGCAGTCATCACGGGTGGATCGAGCGGCATGGCGCTGGCGAGCGCCACGCGGTTTGTGGAAGAAGGCGCCTATGTCTTCATCACGGGCCGGAGGCAGGAGGCGCTCGACGAGGCCGTCAAACTGATTGGCCGGAACGTGACCGGCGTGCGCGGCGACGGGGCCAATCTGGACGACCTCGACCGCCTGTTCGATATAGTCAAGCGGGAAAAGGGCAAGATCGACATCCTGTTCGCGAGCGCAGGCACGGGCGAAGCCGTCCCACTGGGCGAGATTACCGAGCAGCACTTCGATGCGACCTTCGGTCTGAATACGCGCGGAACGCTGTTTGCGGTTCAGAAGGCGTTGCCGCTGTTCAACGATGGCGGGTCGATCTTCATGACCGGGTCAGTTGCTTCGGTGAAAGGTTTCCCTGGTTATGGCGTGTATGCGGCGAGCAAGGCGGCGTTGCGCTCATTCGCACGCACTTGGCTTAACGAACTGAGGGGCAGGAATATCCGGGTGAACGTGCTGAGCCCGGGGCCGATCGCCACACCGATGCAGGACCAGGTTCTCACCGAGGAGGCGAAGCGCATGTTCGAATCCCTGATCCCGCGGGGAAAGATGGGGCGTCCTGAGGAAATTGCGACGGTCGCGCTGTTTCTTGCTTCAGACGATTCGAGCTTCGTGAATGGGGTGGAGTTGTCTGTCGATGGCGGCTTCTCGGCCATCTGACATCAAGCCTAGAAGCGTGTAGAAGGATCTGTTAACTCGACGAAGATGATCCAATTTGTATCTATAAATATGGATTACTTATCAATTTTGAATGGAGAGTTCGCATGAGCTATTCGATTATTGGCTTTGGTGCGGTAGGTCAGGCAATCGCCCGAGCGTTTGCAAGAAAGAACATCGAAGTGATCGTCGCCAGCCGGCGCCCTCCCGAGACCTTGATGCAGCAGGCACAAGCGATCGGCCCCACCGTTGTCCCCGGGACACTGCGGGATGCAATCGCGTCCGACACGATCTTTCTGGCGGTTCCGTTTTGGGAACATCGCGAAGTCGCGACGCAGATCACAACCTGGCAGGGCAAGACGATCATCGACACGACAAATGCTTTCGGTGTTCCCGTTGAAGACCTGGAAGGTCAGCCGCCGGCCGCGGTTGTCGCCAAAGCGTTTACCGGCGCCAGGTTCGTAAAGGGCTTTAACCACCTGCCCGCTGCCGTTCTGGCCGCCGATCCGAGCGTGAATGGCGGCAGCCGCGTCGTTTTTTTGTCGAGCGATGACGAAAATGCGGTGGCACCGGTCGCTGCTTTGGCCGAACAACTCGGTTTCGCGCCGATTGCGCTAGGACCGCTCAAGGATGGCGGCTTGCTTGTCCAAGGCAGGGGGAATACCTGGGGTCAACTGATCTTCAAGGATCTCGTCAAGTTCAAATAGCGGCGCCTCACGACGAAGTCACAGCGGCCACGCGCATCGCCAAACGCGTGCTGGTGATTTGACCGAGATTCCGTTGGCGCTTCTGAGCGAGTGCATGATGGCCGCTCGCGACCCGTCGGCCGCGAGCGCCTGTACTGCAGATGTGATGCGGGCAGATGTCCGTTCGGAATTGGAAAGCGGCCGTTGCCAACATGGTGACCCGAATGACGGCTCGGGATCGGCAACGGAAGTTCGCCATCAGACCGGGTTCGGCCAGTTCCGGTCATTCGACCTGGCTCTCCACATCGTCGGCAATCCGCCCGTTTGGTCTGATTAACTGACACTTGGCGTCACGCCCGAACCGCTGACGGTAAGCAGTTGGACTTGTACGCACGATACGCGAGAAGTGCCGGTGCAACGACTCCACGGAACCAAATCCTGCCAGCTCGGCGCTGCGCGCCCGCCTCCGGTCGGGGTCCAACTCTGATTCATACCGGCTCACGGACCCGCCTGGACAGTTCTCGCCATCTCGGCGTCCACCTCGGGTTTGATGCTGTCCGCGACCGCCCGCAGCCAATCAAGAAACGCCGGCTGACCCTTGTCGACCGCCATGGCGATCGAGACTGGCAACTCCTGGCTAGCCAGGCAGTCCTTCGGAACCGACGCAAGCCCGGGTACCTTCTTTTGCAACTTGCGGAAAAAGAACTTGTCGATCGGCACTACGTCGGCGCGGTGTGCCAGGATCTCGCCCGTGGCCAAATCGGTGAGGCTCCCGGGTATGCCGTCCCGCGCCGCCCGGACGAGTCGCTTCTGCAGCCAGGCCCCTTGTGGTGTGCCGACGATGAAGCCGATCGTCACCGCGGATTGATCGAGATCGTCGAGCCGGACGGCGGCCGCCACCTTGGGATTGTCAGCCAGACCGAACACGCAATGCGCCGAGGCAGAATAGGGGATCATATCCACAACGGCCTCTCGCTCCGGCGTCACCAAAAGTGGGGCGATGGAGAGATCGACCGTGCCGCTCGCCAGAATCGAAACCTTATTGTCCGAGGTGGCGGGCGTCGTCTCGATGCTCACGCCAAGGCGGTGGGCATATTCCTCGGCCAATCGCCAGGCAGGGCCGCGGAACGGCGCGGCGTTGGCTGAGGGGTCCTGTATCAGCCATGGAAACTCGCTGAGCACCGCGACCCGCAGCACCCCTCGGTGCCGGATTGCATCGATCCGACTGCTCAACCCTGGGGGCGGCTCAAGGGTTTTGGCGGCCCGGACCGCCAGCGGTGTTGTGAACAGCAAAGCGGCGGCCAGCAGCACATTTGTCCAGGATTTCACGCGAGCGCTCCGTGTCATTCAAGGCGATTAGGGCTTCGGCGTCAGCCCCTGCGTGTATAGGCGTAACGGTGTGCGAGCCAGACCGTTCCGGCGCCGTCAGACAATATGAAATGCTGGTTCTTGACGTCATGGTTCGGGCCGTCGCGGGTGATGACTGTGTTCATGCGCAGCATCTGCCCCGCCACGTCGGACCCGCCGCCCGTGATCGCGAACGGTTCGTGGACGAGCACGACGCCCGCCGCATCGCCGCGGTCGAAACTGTAGGCGGGCATGATGCCCACCGGCGCTCGCATCTCTATCGACACGTATTTCCACCGGCCTTCCACGCGTTGGAAGCTCAGGTAGTCAATGCGCTTGATGTCGTGGCTAGAAGTGTCCGAAGCCGGACGGATGAACTCCTGCAGATAGGACCCGATCATGCGGCGTTCCGCGACGAGTCCGGTTGTCGTGACCGGAGTGCCGCCTGGCTTATCCCATACTGTCTCGGTGACGTCCCACAAGCCTGCGTATGCAGCCATGGCGGCATTTTCCGGACCCAGTTCATTCAGGCGCTCGGCGGCGGAGGTCGCGGTCAAGGGCATGAGCCCGAGCTGGCCAGAGCCTTCCGTCCTGGCTGCTTGTGTCTGCGCTGCCACCAGACCGGGAATGAGGACCGAGCCGAATGCTGCTCCAAGGAAATGACGACGTTTCAACATAATGACGTTCCCGCGCTTGCCTTCGTGGACAAACGGGTAAGCGCGCCGTCGATATTGCCGGATCCGATGACCCCGATTTTAGTCATGACAAGAGCCTTTCTCGTAGCGGCCCAGGGGGCTATATGCAAGATACTATTGACCGCCAACTCAGGTATAAAGACTGGTCTCGACAAGGGTGTCGCCACCAGGAGTAGGGAATGGATCGCCTCGCCAGCATGGCCGCCTTCGTCAAGACAGTGGAGGTCGGTTCCTTCGCCGCAGCCGCCAACGCTCTGAGCATGTCGTCTCAGATGATCGCCAAACACGTGACCTGGCTCGAAAGCCGTTTGGGCACGCGACTGCTCAACCGGACGACGCGCCGCCAGAGCCTGACGGACATCGGCAAGGCATATTACGATCGTTGCAAGCTGGTGCTGGCGGATGCGGACTGGGCGGATTCCCTCGCTGACGAGGCCAAGGGAGCACCCCGCGGGCGCTTGCGCGTCAATGCGCCCGTATCGTTTGGCACGCACAGCCTGACGCCGGTCATCGCGCGCTATTTGAGGCAATATCCCAAGGTAGAAGTCGATCTTGTGCTCAGTGACCGCTTCGTTGACTTGGTCGAGGAGGAGTTCGAGGCCGTGTTCCGTATCGGTCCGCTAGCCGACTCCAGCTTTATTGCTCGCGAACTCGCGCCCTTTCGCCTGGTTGCCTGCGCATCACCCGATTATCTGCGCGAGAGAGGTGTTCCCGCGGTGCCGACCGATCTCGAGACTCACGAATGCCTGGTGTACGCCTCGACGTCAGCTCCCGCCGTCAGTGAGTGGCGCTTTGTGCGCGGTGATGAAAGCTACCACATCGACGTGAGTCATCGCTTGCGAGTGAATGATGCCAAAGCGCTTCTCGTCGCCGCCTTGAACGGCTTCGGCGTCGCTTTCATCGCGGAGGACCTCGTCGGAGAAAGCTTGCGCTCTGGACGTCTTGTCAAAGTGCTGCCTGACTATGAAACGCCGTCACGTCCAATTCACCTTATCTATCATCCTGATCGCCGACAGACGCCGAAACTAAAGAGCTTCATTTCGGCAGTTATAAGCGAACTGGGTAAATAGTTTTTGCACTGTTCCATATCCGAGGACAAACCGCCGCGTGTTCTCGTCGAAAGATGCCTGGCTGGCCGTGCGTACGGGCGGGGCGATGGAAGGCATTTCCTGGGAGGTTGCGACACCCGCCGAGACTCTCGCCTCGACCAGGATTCATGACCGGAATACCACAGCATCTGGCCTGTCGGACACTGTGCAAGGATAACCGCCAAACCTGATTATCCCGTTTGAACGTCTGCTTTCGAGGCACTCGAACGGTCGTAGTGGGGCGAACCGAACCGGTCGTCATTGGGCTGAGTTCGGCCAAGACCTGTCATTCACTGGTGCCGCTAAAACAAGGCCAGAAGCGGATATTTACCTAATTAAATTTATCTGAAAATCATTGATTTTTTAAAATCACACTGCTCAGATACTGATTCAAGTCGCGAAAATCATCAATGGTCCAGTGGTGCGATGGCAGTTTGACGCCATTTTCTCGCAAAGTCTTTGGAATCAAGTCCCCATTTGGGCGAAGTATTATTGAAGATACGATGACACCCGGATAATCACTAAGTCGCTTTTTGAAAGCGGGTGTCGTAAGGTCGGGCGTAGGAGGGTTGCTTTTATTTGCCAATGGCCCTGTTCCTTTAGCATCTACTCCATGACACATGGCGCATCTTGCTAAAAATATATTTTTTCCATTAATGCTATCTGCAAAGGATGGTAGTGCCTGGGTAAATAATAAAATCAACAGCGGAGTAATGAGGGGTATTTTAATATTCACGTAAATTTTCAATATAAAAATGGAACCAAGGTTGGCCAAATCTGGTTGTGCATCGAACATGCGGGTCTTATTATCGTATTCATTTGCTGCTTATTTTCGAAAATAATGCCGAATGTCTCTTTTGGGTCGGGTACGGAAGTTCGCCAGCGGACCGGGTGCGGCCAGGAACGGACACCCGATCGACCAAGCTAGTTCGCCGACAACCAGCCCCGTACTTTGCTCGGATACACGCTTGCCTTTACCACACGCGTCGCAATAGCATAGACGGTTAGCTGTCGAATATAGTTATGAACAAACAATACCCATCCACGTTGAAGGCGGCCAAATGATCGACCACGTTTACATCTCAGTCACCGACATCGACAAGTCACTGGACTTCTACTCTGAAACCTTGAAACCACTCGGCTGGAGAGTATTCGGTAACTACGACTCCGCTTCAGGCCCCGAGGGCGTCCCTGATCTTTATGGCATTGGTGACGATGTGTACGGCAAGGGAAAGGCGGTTGGATCAAGCATCTGGCTCCGTCAACGCAAGCCTGGAGAGACCGGGCTGTACCTCGGGATCGTCTGCGACACGAATGAACTGGTCGAGGCCGCCTACGCAGCTGCAATCAAAGCCGGCGGCATCGACGAGGGGAAACCTGCGGATCGTACATACTTCGCCCCCGGCTACTACGCCGCCAACGTCGCCGACCTCGACGGCAACCGTCTTGAGTTTGTACACAAAGCGTGGAACCCCAAGCGACACGCATAGCAATCCTCCAGATACAAGGATGTCGTCGCTATTCGTACAAACTTTGGACAACCCCACACAGAATAAATAGCTGCTTTGCGGAAGTGCGATTGACCGGAACGGGTCGCCATGGGGTGATCGCGTCAGACGCTAAAAATGGGCAATGGAAACAAAGGAACGGGATTGAATTGGATACTAAAACGAAATCGGCTCGCAAAACCTCGCGGAAGAAAGCGAACGATTCAGCCGGTGCTGAAGCGCGGGGTGTCGTCATTGGCGATGACGGACTAGCCCGACCTCCATGGGCGGCGGTCGACGCCATGCTGCGCGCCTACTACGACACCGAATGGGGAATGCCGGTACGGGATGAAAGAGGATTGTTTGAGCGACTTTCTCTGGAGGCGTTTCAGTCCGGGTTGTCGTGGGCGACGATCCTCAGGAAGAGGGATGCATTTCGCGCGGCATTCTGCGACTTCGATCCCGACACGGTAGCGCTGTTCGATGGCGCGCAAGTCGAGCGGCTTCTTGCCGATTCCGGAATCATCCGTAATCGCGCCAAGATACTTGCGACGGTCAAAAACGCAGTCGCGACGGTCCGACTTCGTCAGGAAGGCGGTCTCGTCCAGTTCATCTGGTCATTCCAGCCTGCCAGTACGCCTCGTCCCAAAACGATCGACGAAATTCCCACCGTCTCGGAGGAGTCGGTCGCACTGAGCAAGGCGCTTCGTGAAAAAGGCTTTTCGTTCGTCGGACCCACGACCATGCATGCGCTCATGGAAGCTACCGGGATTATCGACACGCATTTGCTGGGCAGTCACCGGCGGGGGAGTTCCGGTGTCTGGTCGTCCGCGTGACGGGCAACAAGGGGTTGACAGCCTAGCGGCATCACGCCTTCTGAGTGGCCGTTATAGAGGAAGCTGATTGGCTGCTATGGGTCGACCTGAGCCGGCTGCCGTCAGGCTCAGGGCGGCCATGAACGGCCAGCCGACATACCACCGTGAATTGTTGCCAATCGCTAACTCATCTTCCCGCAATAGGAGTCCACCGTGCGAACCTTTGAGCTTCGGGTATCAGGATACGAGTTCGTTCTATCGCGCGTTCAGGGACGGGGAAGGCGTCACACCCAATCGGTGGCGCGAATTGAATGGGACGGACCGCGCCGCTGAACCGGGTTAGCGTCTTCAGGGAATCAGGCCTCGCAGCGCCCGCGACCGATGGTTGTCTGCCGACTCATGCCGACGCGAACAACGAAGCGGCCCAGTCCGCAAACACTCTGACCTTGGTGCTATGTCGTCGACTGGGCGGGTACGCAATGTACACCTCGAGCGGGTCTGGCCGCCATTGCGCGAGAATGGGAACAAGCTTTTTCTCCTCAATGGACGAGCGAACCATAAAGTCCATTGTGTGGACGATCCCCAGGCCAGCCAGTGCGGCTGCGTGGTGTGCGTTGCTCTCGCTGACAAGAACGTCATAGCGCACGCCGTCGAGCGCTATCCGCTCTTCTCCTCGGCGAAAAATCATGGGCTGCGTCATGCCCGTGCCTGCGGAGAAATATCCGACGACAGGCATGTTCTTATCCACGATTTCCTGCGGATGTTTCGGCCTGCCATGCTTCGCGAGATAGGCGGGACTTGCACACGTGATCCATGTAGCCGTACCGATTGGATGCGTAACGAGGTCGGGGTCGTTTGCCGTGCTTCGAATCGCACAGTCGATGTTTTCTGCGACGAGATCTGCGGTGCGGTCAGTGACGCTCAGTTGAATCCGTATCGTGGGATAGCGCGCGAGAAAGGCTGGCAATTGGGGAATGAGGATGCAACTGGCGGTCGATCCGCCAACGTCGACTCGTAGCGTTCCGCGTGGGCTTGCCTGCTCCCGGCCGAGCGTGGCTTCTAGATCGTCGAGTTCACTGAGCAGTTGCCTCGCGCGTTCAAAGTAAGCCGCGCCATCGCTCGTCACACTGACCCGCCGTGTATTGCGCTCAAGCAGTTTTACGCCAAGATGCGCTTCCAGCGATTTGACCCATTTGCTCGCAGTGGCGTTAGGCATGTTCAGAGAGAGCGCGGCCCGCCCGAACCCTCCTGTCTCGACAACACGGACAAAAACACGAATTGCCTGCAAATGGTCCATTTGCGCTTCCAGATTATTCACGTGTGTGAATAGAGTAACCACAATATGACTATTTATCTACCCATGTGCACAATATAAGCTGAGGTCATTCGTCCATGCAGGTAATCAAGGAGCCCTGAGATGACAGCCTCACCCTACGAGAACATTCATTCGACCAAACACGCTGGCAAGGTTGCGCTCGTGACCGGCGGCAGCACCGGAATCGGTCTGGCCACCGCCAAGCGCCTTGCGCTGGAAGGTGCCACGGTGTTTATTACCGGTCGGCGCCAGACCGAGCTGGATACCGCCGTATTGCAGATCGGTCACGGCGCGCGAGCGATTCGCGGGGACATCTCCTCTGCGGCCGACCTCAAGCGCATGGTGGAGACGGTGTCGGAGGCTCACCAAAGAATCGACATTCTCTATGCCAACGCGGGTGGCGGCGAATTCGTGCCCCTCGGCGAGATCACCGAAGCGCAATTCGACAAATATGTCGGCATCAACATGAAAGGCACGTTGTTCACGGTCCAAAGTGCGTTGCCGTTCATGCCTGCGGGTAGTTCGATCGTCATCACAGGATCGATCGCAGCGGTAAAGGGCATACCTGCTTTCAGTGTCTATGCCGCCACCAAGGCAGCCTTGCGAGCCTTCGCGCGCACGTGGTCAAACGATCTCAAAGGCCGTGACATCCGCGTCAACGTGGTCGCCCCCGGGGTCATCATCACGGAGGCCTACAAGACAGAACTCAAGATGACTGATGAGCAGATCGACGCGTATTCGAGGGAGGTCTCCGGGACGACTCCGCTTGGCAGGGTGGGCACGCCCGATGAGATTGCCAAGGCGGTTTCCTTCCTCGCTTCTGACGACGCCAGTTTCATAACGGGCACCGAGCTGTTCGTCGATGGCGGACTCGCGCAGGTCTGATCATTCTGCGCCGCGCTCACCCGAACGTGGGCGCGTCCTCTTAATGCGGCTACAGGTCATGCGGGTACAGGTTCGCTTGTCCGTTGGACGAAAGCGACACGTTCTCATCAAGATAAACTAGCACGGCGCGGTAGCCTCGACGAGGCTGGGAATTGCTCGATAGACTGGCCGTCATTTCTCGTCCGCACGAATGTGCTTCTCTGCAGGTTGCGAGAGCCAACGTCGGCAATATGATCCCGTCACGACGCACTTCCATGACGCTCCACGAAAGCCAGTTATCGAGTTCCTTGAACGACCGCTTTCGGCGGCCCTGAATGACTCAACCGGGTCGCGTGCAGCCGGTCGCGGTCGCCCGAGTATCGGGCGCGTGGGGCAGTGATCGGCCCCTTGCGGTCACTCGACATGGCTACATTGTTCGTTGACAATCCGAGGCAGGATGTTGCCGAAGATCTACATTCCGGAGACCACCATAGAACTCAAGAGAAGATACACCAGCTGGCAGGTTGTTCGCGGGGCAATGCCTGACGCTGAGAAATTCAACCGGATGTACCTAATTAAAAACGTCTCTGTGCTGCGGGCGACATACCAGATACGATTACTTGTATTTAAGGCAGTCGAAAGCAAGACGCAATTAGTCATTCGAGTACCGACAGCGTGTGTGTTCCATGAATCGCTTGAAGCGCTTGTGAATTCGTATAAAAAATCGGTCATTCGAGAGAACTATTAATGGGCCTTTACCTGTGTATCTTCGACGAGGATAGCGAAGAGATCGAGGGTGTTGAAGTGGGCTCTTATGCTGACTTCAACCTTCTTCGAGAGACTGTCACCACACTGGTCGAAGATGGAAGCCCCGGTACCCTTTGCCCTGTTTTGATCAAGCACTCAGACTGCGACGGTCAATGGACACCGAAGGAGGCGTCTCTTCTCCTGCGTGAATTCGATCTGATCCAGACCGCGTTTTCCAATGCTCCACCGATGGCATTCAACGCCGATTGGAAAAGGCACGTGGCGAAAAAGGTCGGCATCGATCCACAGAGTTTGCTTGACTGTTTCTTTGACATTGACGGCGAACCACTCATCGAACGTTTGCGCGGATTGGCAAAAGTTAGCATCGAAAGCGATGCGCCGATTCTCTTCCAATAGATCGAACCTGTCTTCCCTCTGCACGGTCTTTGCCGCACGCGTGCTTGAGCGGCCGTTCTCGGCAACTTCGAACGTCCCTAGTGGATCGACCTGCGCCGGTCGTCGTCGAGCTGAATTCGGCCAATCTCAGCCCTTCGATCGGCGCCCCGTTCGGACGGTCGACGATCCGCTTCACTCAGTTAAGGGACGTTCCGTTCACGATCTTGTTCGCCGCATCATTGGGTTTAATGGCCGTTGGTCCATCAGGAATTCAACGGCCGATAGATATGAATTGGTGCCGGTTACGGATTCGAACTGATCAGCACCGCTCCATTGCGACCCGAGCGTTCGACGTGCTTGACCGCGTCGACGGTCCACTCCTGGATTAGCATCACCTCACTTTCCTTCGATGAAGGCTCCCTGTTTCAGATCGGCAAACAACGAAGGGCAAGTCGGCTCCCATCCGAGTACTACACGGGTGCGGGCACTGGAGACAAGATTGTCGACCCCTATGAAGGGCGCAAGAAACCCGAAGTGTTTCGCTGCAAGTTTCTGGGACTTGCCGACGACGGGTACGTTCATACGCTCGCCAATCGCCTGAGCGATGTCACGAAATGGAATCCCCTGCTCGGCGATTGCATGGTACGTTCCGCCAGCTTCGCCCTTCTCGAGGGCGAGGCGAAACAAACGGGCCGCGTCATCACGATGGACAGAAGGCCAATGATTTTTCCCGTCGCCCAGGTAGGCGGATTCTTTCTTCTTGCCCGCGATTTCCATCAGCATCGTCGCGAGTCCTGCGCGCTCGGCGCTGTGAACGGTAGGCGGCAGACGGATCGCAGACGTTCTCACAGCACGCGAGGCGTACCCCGCCAGCGTGTCTTCTGTTCTGGCACGGGCAACCGCGTAAAACATGGGATCGTAGGACTGGTCTTCCGTTGCCAGTTGACCCTGATGCAACGCAAGAGACGCAAAAGGCACAACCAACGGCCTGTTCGACCCGACGAGGGTGTTGCCGAACATCTCGATCGCCCGGCGGTCTGCATCGACCGCCGCTCTCATAAATCGCTCGACAATCCGGTTGGGTGCGCCGCCGAGAAAGACACGAAGCCGGGTACCAAACGGCATGTGAGAGATCTGGTGGTAGAAGGCCGTATGAATGACGCCATCGGACTCGGATGCCGCCTGACCGAGGATATCCATATTTTCGATTGCCCCGACTTTAACTTGCGCGCCAACTTTGCGCAGTTTTTCACCAGAAGCGTCTGATCGGGCAAGGCCGATGACCTGATGACCTGCAGCCAGAAGTTCCTTCACCACCGCAAAACCAATGGCTCCAGTCGCACCGGTAACAAAAATCCGCATCGCAATCTCCTTTTTATTGAGACTACGGGATTGGATCAGTACAATCTATGCTATGAAGTCCACTTTAATATCGAGATCGTCCAGCATCGCGTCCGATCCGCTTTCTGATGTGCTGTCACTTCTCAACACACAGGGACACATGTCGGGGGGGCTGGATGCTGGCGGAGACTGGGCCTTTGCCTTTGAGGCGGATGGGTTCTTTCGTTGCTTCTCGCTGGTATCCGGGCAGTGCTGGTTGGCGCTGGACGGCAACGTGGAGCCCATTCGTCTGCAGGAGGGCGATTTCTTTGCGCTGCCACATGGACGCGGTTTTATCCTGGCAAGCAATCTCTCGATCCCACCCCGGAATATCCAGTCCGTGGTTGAGGCTCCGCTGAATGGTCGAATCATTTCATGGCAAGGCGGTGGGGGTTGCCATGCCTTCAGTGCGCTCTTTAGCTTCAAAAAGGAGTTCGCGGACTTCCTGCTCGGCGTGCTTCCGCCAATCGTGCATATTCGCGACGACCACGATCGCATGGTGCTGCGAGGCTATCTGGAGCGAATGATGGCGCTGCTTCGGAATCCACAGCCGGGCAGCGTCCTCGTGAGCGAGCATATCGCCGAGATATTGCTCATTGAAGTCTTGCGGCTCCATTTGGTTCATGAAGGGGGAGGTGGGACAGGCTGGCTTTTCGCGCTCTCGGACAAGCAGCTCAGGAAGGCGATCACGGCCATGCACGAACGCCCCGGTTTTCGATGGAACGTCCAACGTCTCGCGGAGAATGCAGGTATGTCGCGATCTGCATTTGCCCTTCGTTTCAAGACGAAGGTGGGGGTCTCCGTCATGGAATATCTCACTCGCTGGCGAATGCTCCTCGCAGCTGACCGGCTTGAGGGGTCATCTGATTCCGTCGCCACGATCGCACTTTCTTTGGGGTACGAGTCGGAGAGCGCTTTCGTCTTCGCGTTCAGGAGAGAGATGGGCTGCACGCCTCGCCAATACAGCCGCCAGGCATGACCCATCGCAGGATGGCCAAGAATCTATACCGCGACAATGCACGGCCGCTTTTGAGAGTCCCGAAGGACGGCAACGGGTCTGTCAGAGCCGTTGCCGTGCGACCTGCGGCGGATCGTTGATCCGTTCAGTCAGGAATCGAGATGGACCTGAACGCCACTTGATGTATAGATAGGCGTGGCGTTGAAGCCGTCAACAGCAATAGTCGAAAACTTCACGTTCGAACCGTTGCCACTTATCAGGCTGATCGTATCGCCGACCTTAGGTGTGAAGCCGTTGACGAACTTGACATGCAGCGTCCCCCCAACAACCGTAGTCTGAGCGCCCACCTTCATCGAGCCTTGCCCATTCGCGCCGATATCGAGTTCCAGCGTCGTATTCGCAAGTTGCGTGTATTTGCCGACCACGGAAACCACACCAGGCGCATTGATGACCAGGGTGCCCGCGCCAAGGTAGACGTCCCCGGTGCCGAACGCGGCCGACGAGTCCGCTTCGAGTGTACCGCCGCTGACCTGTGAGCCACCGGAGAAAGTGTTAGCGCCAGCCAGCTTGAGCGTTCCGTTGCCCTGCACGGTCAGCTTGCCGGCTCCTGAGATCGGATTGCGCCATGCGTCGGCTGCGTTGACGCCGCCCTGGCTGGCGTCCATGGACACGATGACGTTGCCGTTGAATGCGCCGTAGCCATCCGCTGCTGCAAACATGTTCAAACGCCCCCAGCCCTCACCATCGTCCATGACCGGATAGCCGGACGGGAGTTCGGTCGTCTTCAGCACGACCCGGCGCTGATCTGCGCTGAGATAGGGGAAACGGGTTTCAAGCAGCGTTTCTGCGCCCTTCGGAACGACCGGAGCGGCGTCGGTCGCCTCGATCTGCGAAAATCCAAAAGTCATGCGACGCAAGTAATTGGACTGATTGGTCGTGTAGTCGGCGAAGCGGTCCGTTGAGGTTGTGCCCGAATGCGCGAACGCATAGAGCGTGCCGCTCGTTGTGTTCGTCTGGGACATCAATGCGCTTTGGGCCTGCGCAAATGCCGAGGCCTTCAAGGAGGCGTTGGCCGGGTTGTAGAGGTTGGCCGCTACCACAGCCAAACCCTGCATGCGTCCACCGGTTACGTCGAGTGGCGAATGCATGCCCGCGATGATCCGGTTCTCTCCTAATTCCATTGCACGGCTCATCATTTCCTGAAAGCGCTGCGGAACCACGTAAGCCATGGCCATCGAGTCGCGCATTGCTTCGGCGGTATGGCCGCTGATGAAGCCGCCATCCGTCGCGGGCGTGGTGCTTTCGGCCGGTACCAAGGTGGGGTCGACTACCACGGAACTGCTCCACCGGAACGGTCTGGCGTATTTGTAGAAGCGCTTGGCGGGTTCGGTCGAACCGTTCGTGCTCATGGCATTGACAAAATCGACCACGGTGCCAAAAGTCGTATTGGTCGGACTGCCAACGCCTGTGTTGTTGCCTGCGTCGTTGTACAGCGTCGTGGTAGCGTTGGCCGGGATCGAGGTGATCGTCGTGGTTTGCTGCGTGAGGCCTAGCCATGCGCTGGTCAATGGCCCCATACCGTCGGTCACGCTGTATCCCTTGTTGCGGCGGTCGTCGAAATAGGCCGCGTCGGCCTGCGCCTGTGTACGGGAGACTGTTTCATTGACGACGAACTGCGTGTTCTGTCCCAACACGGCAGCATTGAGGATCGTGCCACAAGGCGTGCCCGAGTTGATGAGGCCCGAGCACGTGGAAGCGACCACGGCCGGGAATCCATCGATGGCCTGTGCCGAAGCGCCCGCGTCGACAATCATGGTTGACGGCTGCCACAGGTCGAGGAAGCGAGCGACAACGCGTACGCCGGCATTCGTATCGAGTGTCGCGAAGTGGGCGTCGTTTCGCTGATTGGACGCGGCATTGTCGACGAATGCAGGCACAGGAGGGATGGACGCACTGTCCACAAAGCCTGGATCTGCCGGCGGAGCGGGCACGACGGCCGCACTGCTTTGGACGTTATCACTGCTCCCGCAAGCACTCAGCGTCAGCACGGTGCATAGAGCAATGAAACTGGATAGAGGGCGGGGTAATCGAAACAACATAGGCGTCCTGATGTCGGTGGCAAAAGAGTCAATGGGGACGGATCTTGGGCAATCTAAGTGAAGCCCCGATGACATTCAGAACGTTTTGACGGTTTTAGAACGCGCGCAAGCCTCGATTGCGGTTGCAGTGATCTGGAATCATTGTCGCTTGTCCCCGTTCAACCGAAGCCTCGGAGCAGACGCTACCCAAGATATGGGCAATCGCATCAATGCGACACGCGCGTCAACTGGACAACGTCATGCCGCCACGCTCACGCCCTGAGTGAGAAGAGGCACGCCCGGTATCATTTGCACCAGGTCTGCGCCCAATCGTTTAGCGGCCGTAACGCGATCCGCAACGCCACCCCGGCCTCGGTCAGACAGTATCCCTGTCCGGCATGATCGATGAGCCCCGCCTCACGCAATTCCTTGAGGCGGGTATTGAGCAAGCTTGGATTGGTATCGGCCGCCTCCAGCAGTGCGCGAAACGTCAGCGGCTCGCCGCGCAATTCCCACAGAATGCGTAACGCCGCCCGCCGCCCCAGCAGATCGAGCGCGACCATGATCGGGCGGCCCGTCGTCGACCCGCGCACCGGTGTGCCAGTTTTCGGTATCTTCATGCTTTACTTTTCATAGCGATGTGATTAGGATTTGCTATGGAAAATATAGCACATGGAGGTGACATGCCCGCTCGTATCGCAGCCGCTCAGCCGCCGTTTCCGCCCGCCATTCATGAGCTCCTCGCGAAGACTATGCCGCCGGGCGTGCCGCCGCTTGGCCTCTTCACGACGATGGCTCGCGACGAGCGCCTGTTTGGCAAATTCTTCGCCGCCAGCTTGCTGGAC
Organism: Paraburkholderia fungorum; assembly: GCF_046026025.1. Taxonomy (GTDB): domain Bacteria; phylum Pseudomonadota; class Gammaproteobacteria; order Burkholderiales; family Burkholderiaceae; genus Paraburkholderia; species Paraburkholderia fungorum_E. The sequence goes on from NZ_JAQQFL010000013.1 coordinate 45,196, forward strand.
CGTGGCCACCTGACACTGCGACAACGCGAGTTGATCATCGATCGAACCACTGCGCTGTGTCGATCCGAGTACGAGTGGGGAGTGCACATGGCCTTCTTTGGCGCACGTGCCGGCTTCTCGCCTGAGCAGATCGAGGCGCTGGTGCATGGCACCCCTCAAGACGAATGCTGGTCGGCCGAAGACTCAGCCGTCTTGCACATGTGTGACGCACTGCATCGCGATTGCAATGTCAACGAAGATTCATGGCAGGCGCTGCGCGCACACTTCTCAGAAGAAACAATCCTTGAGATGCTGATGCTGGCGGGTTTCTATCGAACCGTGAGCTATCTCACCAATGCTCTGCAATTGCCGCTCGAATCTTACGCGATGCGTTTTCCTGTCCGCATGGCAACCTGACGACCGCAATGGGCAGTCCGCAGAATGGAAGGATGTCTAACAGTTTTCACAACGCAGAGAGGTTTCGATGATCACCGTGATCACCTCGTTCAAATTGTCAAAGCCGATCACAAGCGAAGAGGCACGAAGCCTTTTTCTGAGTAAGGCCCCGAGATATCGAGGCGTAGCCGGACTTCTCCGCAAGTATTATGTCCTGTCGCAAGATGGGAGCACCGCCGGTGGAGTCTATCTCTGGCGTTCCCGTGCCGACGCTGAGGCGATGTACACCGAGAACTGGAGGGCAATCGCGCGGCAGACGTACGGTGCAGATCCTTCGGTCACGTACTTTGAGAGCCCTGTCGTGGTGGATAACGTCAGCGACCAGATTCTCTCTGATGCGTAACCTGAATCTTTACGTTCCGAGCCTCGCAACAGCAACGCAAACGCACGCCTTCGCGTGAATAGATCCGTGACGGAATAGTCATTGCGGCGACTCCCGCAACGACACATCCCAATCCCAGCCAGGCTGACGTAGACAACGATTCCCCGAGAAACACGATGCTTATCGCGACGCCAATGGGAACCCGCAGATAGGCTTGCGCCGTTGTACCCACCGAGCCCAGCGTTTGTACCAGTCGAAAGTAAATAACGAACGCCATCGCGGTCGAAAAGATCGCGAGCGCCGTAAGCGCCATGAGTGATTGCAACGAAGGGTGGAGTGTCCAGGGGCGGTCAACCACCAGACTGACAGGAACAAGCAGGATCGCGCCGACAATGAGCGAACCCGCAGCAGGAGCGGCTGGCGAGAGTCCTTTGAAGGACCGTCCGTAGATCGCCGCCGCTGCATAGCAAACTGTCGCTGTGACGATCGCCAATTGTGGAACAAGCTGCCGCCCAAGCCCTTCGAACGCGCTGACACCAACGACGAGGGATATACCGGCAAGCCCCGCGACGACGCCGAACAATTTGCGAGGTGTTATTTGTTCATGGCGGGTGATAAGCCATGTTCCGAGAAACGCCATGACAGGCGAGGCCGAATTCAGGATTGTCGCCAAACCGGCGTCCACTGAACGCTCGGCCCACGCAATAAGCGTGAAAGGAACAACACTGTTTAGCAAAGCCTGCACGAAAAAGCGCCGCCACACGGCCGGATCGCGTGGCATGGAAATGCGCCGGGCTGTCATCCAGAGCAGAAGGGCCGATCCGGCAATTAGCGTTCTTGCCGCGATAAGCGTGAGCGGAGGTATCGTAGAGACGCCGATTTTGATGAATGTGTAAGACGCTCCCCACAGGGTCGAAAGCGTCAGAAGCAGGATCAAGTCGAGAACGGCGTTGGGTCCGCTCGTAGTCGCTGTTCGTATCTGGGACAATTCGTTTTCGCAGTGACGGGGTTGGGATCTACGCGGCCCGTGGCCGCCCGCAGAGGGAATTATGCAAGTACCCCGGAGCGAATGTTTCAGCGTGGAGCGAAATGTGGATTGCCGCCACGCCAACCGTCACTTGCTGTTTTACGACTCGAGGTGACCGTTACCGAGAAATCTGAGCGGCCGTATCGGGTGGAACTGGATCGGTTGCCATCGGGCCAGGTTCGGATGGCCTGCCCGACGCTTCGCGTTCGCCCAGTCTACCGACCCGACAAATTCGTCATTGATACACGATCTGCGCCGCAAGGTCGTGCTTGATCGATGTCGCCATTCTTTTGAGCGCAGGGCACTCATCCGGCTGTAAAAACGGAGCGCCTGATGTCAGATCAAGCGTCCGCGTCACGGTCACCGTTTTGCCTTCGAGGGCATAGGAAGACGTGTAAGTACCAAACGGCGAAGTAACGGTTGCGGGCTTAGGAAGGCTCAACACCTTCATGGTGGCTGGCAAGTTCACTTTCGTAATTTCGCTGAAGTAGCCACCTTTAAACAGGAACGGGGTTTTGCGTCCACCCGATCCTAGCCCGTCGAAGGCGCTGGAGATATTGTTGATGCCACCCAATCCTCTTGGAACACGCATGGCGCCGGGGCCAGGGAAAGGGGTGTAGTCGGGTAGCTCAAACACACTCGAGAACGAGAACGCGTTCCAGAGATCATTAATATCGCCGTGAATGTAGTTTCCGGTTCCGTCCGTACCGCTCGCCGTCAGCAGCGCTTGCGCAAACGCTGGTTCAGAACCTGCGGGTAGCCGGGCAAAAATTGAACGTGCTATCCAGTCATATTCGCCGCGGTTTTTGACTTCGCTGTTGCCTCGAACCGTGCCGAGGCTGTCCAGCACGATCTCCGTCTTTACGATCACCTTGTCGGTGTCCGCGTGCGCAAGGGGAAGGGTGACGAGGCGGGTCTGTTCATCGCCGGTGCCCGTCAGCAAAGCCCGTTTTCCTTCCTCATTGAAAGGAAGGATGCCGAATCGGGCCGTGCCCGCTGTCGAGTCGACGTAGACGTCAAACTCGGGAATGTAGGTGATCACATGATTGAATACTGCCAGCGGGCTGGCGGCTGAAGGCAACCAATAGCGGGTATCCGCGTTGACAAGTACCGTGTTACTTTTTATGCCTTTCGCAGCCAACAGCGCCTGAAGGAGCGTTGTATGGTCTTTGCAATCGCCATAGCGCGCCTTCAGGACGTCTTGTGCGGTATGCGGAACCACGCCGCCGAAACCGAGAAAGACGGCGACGTAGCGAACATTCCGGCTGACCCATTGATAGATGGCGTCTGCCTGGTCTCGCCGGTCGGTGACTCCCATGGTGATTTCATTGGCCAGCGCCTGTATGTCGGGTGTAATGGTCGCTTGAGCCTGCGCCCGCGCGAGATACGCCTGCCCGAGCGCCTCATAACTGGGAAACGTTGTGACCGCTAGCCGTGGACTGCGATCATCGATGCTCGGCGCGAGGATTTCGCCAGGGTGTGCGGGCGCATCCTTTATCGACCAATGCCACGTCTGCTCGCCGTTGACATCTGCGGCAACCAGCCCGCCCGGCATATCAACGACGTCGGCATACAGTTTCATGGACGATGGCGCTTTTATAGTTACGCTGGCACTCTTGATGACTTTGTCGCTGGGAAACGAGTCATTGGCTGAAAATTGGCCGGGGAACAATGGGGTGACCTGCGTCTCACGCGTGCGCATCGTGACGGTCGCGCCAGGCTCGACGCCGGGAAAGACAATCGTTTTGACGAGGTTGTCATCGAAAGTGGGTGCATAGGCGCTCACCGGACTTGGACGGGTGAAGATCGCATGGGGCGAAACATCGATACGCACTCCGTCTCGAGTTGTTGTGTAAGCCTCGACGACATCGAGTTTCCGGAATTCTCTGCTGTATCGATATGAAACCTGACCGTAGGTTCTAACCCCCTCGTCATTTTCAATGCGAATTGACCTTGTTTGATCGTCTGTCGACGTGCCATCGCGATTCACCGTGTAGATACTCTCATCGGACAAGACGGTCACCGGAGGATCAAAATTAGCGGCGAAAACGATCGTGGCATGCGCGGTGATCGCGGCCGCTATGAGGTGTGCCATGAACCGGCCAACGATTGAATTTGACCGATCGTTTTGCGCAATCAGCATGCGGTTAATCTCGCTTGAATTATATTTTTCCTCTTTCGAGGTGCCGAATCAGGAAACTACCACGGCGACGAGCATGCCACCAATGATTAGTGTGTGCGCATGTAATTCGATTGACAGCTCCTTCAGTCAATTCACCGGGTAAAGGCAAAAAGCGACCAACAGAAGACGTTCGACGCGGGCGGCCGAATCGCCGACAATCTCGAATCACAACTCTTTCAATTTGCCAAATGCCGCAACGATGACAGTAGACACTAACGATATCTCGCTACTCGTCCGTAAGTTTTGGACGCTCATGGGTTCAAACGACTTTGCATCCGTGCAGGCGGTGTTAGGTGAGCAATTCATCCTTGAATGGCCCCAGTCGAACGAACGCATCCGTGGTGCCGCGCGGTTCGCACAGATGAACTCTGAGTACCCGGCGCAGGGTCCATGGCGCTTCGCAGTGAACAGAGTCATCGCTAACACGGTTAGCGAAGCGGTATCCGATGTGACGGTTACCGATGGATCTATGACCGCGCGAGCCGTATCGTTTTTCTCAGTCGAGGCCGGCAAAATCACCCGCATCGTTGAATATTGGCCGGAGTCGTATGCTGCCCCCGCCAATCGTGCGCATCTTGTCGAGCGCATCGAGTAGGTCACCGCGTTTCGCCGGCGTCGCGCCAGCCAGACCACCGCCGCGAACCGGCCATGAACGGCCCTTCGAAAGTATTGCGCTGCGCACGCAGCGACACTCTCCAATATACGCGGCGTTCCCTAGCGAAGTGCAGCCGCTACCGCCTCGTCAATCTGCAGCGCAAAGCGTGCATCAACATCGGGCACCGTGTAGCCAATCGACAGTTCCAGATACGCGTCGCCTAGCACCAACTGAACGAAGGTCGCTGCCCGCAATGCAGCAGTCGATTCGTCAAATCGCTTTCGCAGAATTTTTGCGGCAAAGGCACGCACGACCTTTGCACCATTTTCGTAAAACACCTGGCCGAGTTCCGGAAGACGCTCGGCCTCGGCAACGATGGCCCGGTAGAGCCGCAGAAAATCCGGCTCGATAAGGCTTCGTGCCAGCACCCAGCCCAGCTCGCGCAACTCCGCTTCGGGTGCGCCATCGGATTGCTCGCCCAGAGCGCTGGCAAGCAGCGCGCCCTCCTGAGCGCACATCGTGCTCACCAGACCCACGAAGAGCGCCTCCTTCGACTTGAAGTGGCGGTAGACCGTCTGTTTGCCGACGCCGGCGGCCGAGGCGACATCGTCCATCGTTGCCAGGCCGAAACCCTCGCGTAAGAAAACGGTTTTCGCGCCGTCGAGGATGGCGGACCGCTTGCGGCATTGCAGCGGGCTCAGGCCGGAGAGAGAAGAATTGTCCATGCGAGATAAATAACAGATCGTCGAGTAGTTGACAAGACTGGGCAGTCTCGTTTAGATTCACCAAAACGAGACCGGTGAGTCTCGTTTGTATGACCATTCAACTTCGTAGCCAATCATTGGAGAACGCTTTGAAACTGTTCATGACAGGTGGTACGGGCTTCATCGGGCAAGCGGTCGCGCGCAAGGCAATCAGCCTTGGCCATCAGGTGACGGCGCTGGTGCGCGATGACAGCTCGGCGGCCGCCGGCGCGCTGGCGCGTCTCGGTGTGACACTGCATTCCGGCGATCTGCGCGAGCCGCAGTCTTTCGCTGCGGCTGCCGGTGCCGCAGATGGCGTGGTGCACACGGCGTCGACCAACGATGCTTCCGCCGGTGCTGCCGATGAGACCGCGGCCGTAGCGATGCTTTCGCATTTGCATCCGGGCGCGGCGTTCGTTTATACGTCGGGCACCTGGGTCTATGGCAACACGGAGGGGGAGCCCGCGACCGAAGCATCGGCACTGAATCCGACGCCACTCATCGCCTGGCGGCCCGCAGTCGAGCAACAGGTGCTGGCGCTGGCAGCACGCCGCTCGATTGCCGCGGTAATCCTCAGGCCGGCGATGGTGCACGGCTACGGTGGCGGCGTCTTCGGCATGCTTGCGGGCATGGCCCATCAGAGCGGCAGTGTGAATGTCGTCGGCGATGGTCGCAACCACTGGCCTGCCGTGCACGTCGACGATCTCGCCACGGCCTACGTGAGCGCGGTGGAGCGGGCGGCAAGCGGGGACGGTCGAGTCGCGGGACAGATCTTCAACGTGGTCGCGGAAGATGCCGTTGCCGTTGCCGACATGGGCGAAGCGATTCGGGTCTCGATCGGCGCCGGTCGCGTCGAATTTTTACCGCTCGACCATGCCCGCCAATCGCTTGGACCGTTCGCTGACGCACTGGCGCTCGACCAGACGGTAAGCGGCCAGCATGCTGTGCGAGTTCTTGCGTGGAAGCCCCATGGCCCCGGCCTGATTGCGGACCTCTCCGAACAAACGCACTTTCAGTCAGGCAACGGAGCATGACCATGGCGTGGGATAGTGCATCTTTCGAATCGATTCTCGCGATGATCGTAGCGGCTCTGTTCGCGGTTGCCGGGGTGGTCAATCTCGCGGGACTCGGCGGGGTGAAGCGCGACTTCGCGCGCTGGGGTTACCCGGCATGGTTTCAGTTGCTCTGTGGCGCTCTCGAGCTGCTCGGTGCAGCACTGCTTCTTGGACAACAAACCAGAGTTTTCGGCCTGACGCTCGTCGGTGCGATTATGATTGGCGCGCTCTTCACGTTGCTACGAAACCGGGAGTCGTTCCGGCATCTCGCCCCTGCGCTGATCTTCTCGGCTCTCATTGTGGCGACCGTGGCGTTGCGCGCTTGAGGCTTGCTCGCCACCAGGACTACGCCGCGCCGGCAACGGCGTTCGGCGCATTCAGGCGTGAGCAATGTCGCTCAATACCGGCACGAGGCGTTACCGTGTTTCGCACATTCTTTAAAGGACAAAGTCATGACCAGCTTCATGTACAACCGGAACCTGGCCGATCCCGACGGCCCCATCCGGGAAGCGATCTGGATGAATCCGGCGGCCATGGGTGGCGGCGCGCAGTGACCGGCGAATAACACCATTGAACTTTCTTGCCACCACCGTCCCGATCTCGCTCGTCAACGGCGTTCTGGCCAGTGCGGACCCCGCCGCGGTAGAGCGTCTCGCTGAGCAATCGGGTATCTCCCGTGAACTGCTGCACGCGGCGGGCGCCCGGGTGACGCAGGAGCAGTTCGCCACGCTTTACCGGATGCTCGCCAGCGAACTGGACGATGAAATGCCAGGCATTTTCAGTCGGCCACTCCGAAACGGGACGTTAAAGTACCTGTGCTTGAGCCTGCTCGATGCATCGCGGCTCGATGTCGCAATGCATCGGATGGGACAGTTCCTGCATCTGATTCTCGATGAATTCAGGCTGGAAACACGTCGTGAAGATGAGCTTTGCCGCGTCGAACTCGTGGCAAATCCGCAAGGGCCGACCTCCACCGCGCTCGCGCGCCAACTCATGCTCAAGTTCGTGCATGGGTTGGCGTCGTGGCTGATCGGTCAGCGGATCCCATTGATCGAAGTGGAGTTCGATTTTCCGCGTTCGCCGAGTGCAGGTGACTATCTCTATCTTTTTCCGGGTCCTGTGCGGTTCAATTGCCCGAGGACTTTCATGTGTTTCGAGGCGCGCTACCTCGACATGACGATCCGTCAGCACAAACCCGATCTGAAGAAATTTCTAGCGCGCGCGCCGGAAGACTGGATCTTTGTGTCATTTGCCGAACAATTGGCCAGCCATCGTGTTCGGCAATATATTTCCAGTTGTCTTCCGCACATTCCAACCATCGAGGTGGTTGCGCGCGATCTGCATTACTCCGTCCGTACGCTGTGCCGGCGCTTGTCTACCGAAGGTACGACATTCCAGGCGGTCAAGGACGAACTGCGCCGTGACATTGCCATTCAGCGTCTCACACGCTCGGCCGACGCGATTCGCGCCATTGCCTATGACGTTGGTTTCGACGACCCGACGGCGTTTCATCGGGCGTTCCGTCATTGGACCGGCAGCACGCCTCATGCATATCGTCAGCCGGTTTGATCATGGCGCTACAGGGAAGGGGCGCACGTGCTGACTAGATGTTTGCCGAAGCGCTGCCGGAGCGCGAGCTTCTGTAGCTTTCCGGTCGCGGTGAGAGGCAGCTCGGAAACAAACACGACGTCGTCCGGAATCCACCATTTCGCAACCTGTCCGTTGTAGAACGCCAATAATTCCGGCGCACTCAACGTACTGTCAGGTTGACGCACCGCGATCAGCAAGGGGCGTTCGTCCCACTTCGGATGCTCGCAGGCAATGCAGGCGGCCATGGCGATTTCCGGATGCGACATCGCGATGTTTTCCAGTTCGATGGAAGAGATCCATTCGCCGCCGGATTTGATGACGTCCTTGCTGCGGTCCGTAATTTGCATGTAACCATCGGGGTCAATCGTCGCCACGTCGCCGGTAGGAAACCAGCCGTCTTGCAGTGCAGACTGGTCCACGCCAAAGTAGTGTTCCATCACCCAATGGCCGCGCGCCATCAGGTCGCCAGCGGACTTGCCGTCCCACGGCAGCTCCTGGCCGTTCGCGTCGACGATTTTCAAGTCGATGCCGGCCACCGCGTGCCCCTGTTTTGCGTCGATGCGCGCGCGCTCGTCCGCGGGCTTGTCCGCGTAGCTTTGCAAAGGCGTACAGACGGTGCCGAGCGGTGACAATTCCGTCATGCCCCATGCGTGTATCGCGGTAATGCCACAATCGCGCAAGGACGCGGCCAGTTGTGGCGGGCATGCCGCCCCGCCCACGACCGCGCGCTTGAAAGCTCCACTGCGCTTACCCGTGCGGCGCATATAGTCCACCAGTCCGAGCCAGATCGTTGGCACACCTGCAGAAAAAGTAACCCCTTCCTGTTCGAAGAGTTCGCACAAGGAATCGCCGTCGAGCCTGGCGCCCGGCAGGACCAGTTTCGCCCCGACCAAGGCGGCGGAAAACGGCAAACCCCAGGCGTTCACATGGAACATTGGCACGACCGGCGCGATGGTGTCGGTCGCCGAGAGGTTGAGCGCATCCGGCATCACCGTTGCGTAAGCCATCAGCGTAAGCGAACGGTGCGAATACAGCACCCCCTTGGGATTGCCGGTCGTGCCCGACGTGTAGCAGAGAACGGCGGCTTCGCGCTCATCGAACTGAGGCCACGTGAAAGTCCCGGTCTGCTCGCTGAGCAGGGTTTCGTAGCTCTCCAGTGGGACTGCGAACGTCTGCGGCAGTGTCGCGCTGTCGCATAGCATGATCCACGTTTCGACATGCGGGCACTGCGGGGCAATCTGTTCGACGAGTGACGCGAACGAGGCGTCGAAACAGACCATCCGGTCGCGTGCGTGGTTGATGATGTAGGCGATCTGTTCGGGGAAGAGTCGTGGATTGATCGTATGACAAACTGCGCCAATGCCGGCAACCCCGTAATACAGCTCCATGTGGCGATAGCCGTTCCATGCGATCGTACCGATACGATCTCCCGCGACGATACCGCGCTTCGTCAACGCGCCTGCGAGTTGCATGGCTCGCGTATGGCAATCCCGGTAGGTGTACCGGTGGATGTCACCCTCGACACGACGCGACACGATTTCAACCTTACCGGCATGGCGTGCCGCTTGCTGAAGCAACGACGACAGCAACAACGGCGCATACATCATCTGGCCAGCCATGTTCATGAACTTGTCTCCTCACTCAGTCTTCAACCACGATCTACCGCGTGGTTCTCGCGGATCATTCTAGTGAGGAGCGGGTGTTTGAACATTGGCACACCCGGCCGATTGATTGACAAAATCTGCCAATCCGCGGTTATCAGCGGCGCGTGTGGGTACTCGCCGGCGATGGGCCTCGAAGTTTGTCGGGCAAGGCTGGCGGCCGCGTCACCGCTCGCGATAGTGCTCGACCATATGGTCAACGAAGGCGCGCACCTTTGGCGCAACATGGCGCGTGTGCGGGTAAAGGGCGTAGTAGTGACGCACCCCGAGGGAGTAGGCGGGAAGAATCTGAACCAGTTGGCCGCGAGCCAGATCGGTCTGAACGGTATGCCGCGTGAACGCCGCGACGCCGGCACCGGCCAGCGCGGCGGCATACAGCGCGGTGATCGCGTTCAATGACAGGCGGCCGTTCAGATCGACATGGACCGGTGCGCCGCGGCCGGAGGTGAGCACCCATTGGTCCGTCGCATTGGCACCCGAGAAGCTCAGCAACGCGTGTCTGGCGAGTTGCCCGGGGGTGCGTGGAAGCCCGTGTTGTGCCAGATAAGCGGGGGAGGCGACGAGGACGACGTCCGACACCGTCAAGGTTCGTGCAATCAGGCTGGTGTCTGCAAGGGGTTCGCTGATACGCAGTGCGACGTCGAAACCCTCTGCGACGAGATCGACAAATTGATCGCCGCAAGACAGGTCGAGCTGGAGGTCGGGGTAACGTTTCTGGAACGCCGGAAGCCAGTCGCCCAGTTCAAGCGTGCCGATGGCAAGGGGTACGCTCACGCGCAACCGGCCTGCGACCCTTTGATGTTCGCCGGCCATCGCCTGGGTTGCCGCATCGACACGTTCGATAACGTCGACGCTGGCCGCGAAGTAGCGCTCACCCGCGGCGGTGAGCGCGAATCTCCGCGTGTTACGGTTGATCAACTGGACACCGAGCGTGGCCTCGAGCTGCTTGAGCTGGCGCGATACGGTCGAATGCGACGTGCCGAGCCGTTCGGCGGCAGCCGAAAATCCCTTGGCATCCACGATGCAGCGGAAGACCCGCATGGCGAGCAGTTGATCCATGAATCGAGCGCGTTGTCGAAGCGTCGGATGCTACCACGGCCTCCAGATGGAATCGCGCGGCATCGCGCCGGGCATGGCGCGACTAGCGCGAAAAAGCATGGTCGGCTTCGCGAGGGGTATTACGAAGTCAGTGACAGCACTTCGCGTGTGCTCATCACGGAACCAAAGGTATCCGCGATCCCGGCCAATGCACTCAGGTGCAACATCTCGTGCGGGACGCTTGCCGTGTCGTTGAACGCGATGTCGCGAGTCGCGCACGCGTCCGCCGCCACCACGACTTCAAAGCCCGCAGGCACAGCATCACGCGCGGCGCCGGCAACGCAGGCATGTGTCATCAGCCCGCATATCACGAGGTGGGTGATGCCATCGGCTTTCAGCGTCCGCGCCAGATCGGTACTGGCAAACACACTGACGGACGTCTTCGTGATCAACCGATGATGGGCTTTCGGCTGGATCTCCAGACAGATTTCGGCAAACCGGCCGTTGGCGGCGAACAAGGGCGACTCTGCCGGCGCGATGTGCTGCACGTGCACCACATTCCAGCCATGGTGATCGGCGTATTCGACCAGGGCGCGTGCGTTTTGCAAGGCGCTCGTGCCGTTGGGAATCGGCAACGAGCCGGTGAAGTACTCGTTCTGGAAATCGATGACCAGCAACGCGGTCGCGTGGGCCGGCAAAGAAGTCGGCGTACCGGCACCGAGGATGCTACGCAGTGTGCGCTTCGACATGTTCATGTTCCTTTCGACTGACTGGGAAGGAACGCAGTCTAGGGGCCGCGCGTTGCCGCTACAACGCCGCGCGCGTCACAAGTTCTGTGCACGAGGTGCACAGGTTGTCGGCGGTTCAGGTTCTAGTCCTGCTGCGCCAGGACCGGATGCGCGGCGTAACGGCTATTGATACTTACGCCGCGTACACGGCGCATCCATGCAGCGACTGGTACGGCCAGCCACCGTCCCACGGTCTATAGGATCTATAGGGCCTTTCTCCGAAAACCAATCCACAAAAGCTTGTTTGCGATTCCGTATCCAGGTCGCTAGATTCATTCATATCGCAATGAATCGACGGAGGTCGCATGACCACACTTTCAGCGACGCTTATCTGGGGCGGACTGCGGCATCCTGTGCGAAGCCTGCAGAAGCAATTGTCAAAACGCGCGCCCGTCCTGTCTGAGCAATCTTCAGACAAGACGGCTGCCGCGACTTACACATCCCCATCGCCCGAGCGGCTCGAACGCATTGCGGCTTACGCGCGCTGCGGCTATTTCCATATGGAATACACCGCCGGCATGTTTGTCGTGCCGCTCGAGATTCCCCGGGAATAACCCGCAACCCGGCGCTCGCGCGGCGGGTCCGCCACGGGCAGGCGGTGCAGGGCGGCGCCAAGCAGGAGCGACCGAACCGATGCTTCTTTAGAAATCACAATTAATTGGTTCGGCTTGCGCTCACTCTCTTTCATAGTGTCTTCTGATGGCTATAGGCGGTTGCACTCGCAGATGGCTAAGACCCGCGCGATCGGATTCGCGCGATATCGAAGGAGACGTCATGACGCTTGAACTCGCAGAACGAACCACCCACACACTGCTTGAAGCCGCCCGTTCGAAAGCCGCTGAAGCCGCTTTGCCGTATGCCGGCGGCCTGTCGCCGCAGGATGCATGGGCGCTCGTCCAGGCCGGCGACGCCGTGCTGGTGGATGTGCGCACCGCCGAAGAACGCAAATTCGTCGGACTCGTGCCGGACAGCGTGCATGTCGCATGGGCGACCGGCACGAGCCTGACCCGCAATCCACGCTTTGTGCGTGAGCTTGAAGCCAAAACCGGCAAGGATGCCGTTGTGCTGCTGCTGTGCCGCAGCGGCAACCGCTCGGCGCTGGCCGCCGAGGCCGCGGCGAAAGCCGGCTTCACGCAGGTATTCAACGTTCTGGAAGGTTTTGAAGGGGAGCTGGACGGTGCGCAACGGCGCGGCGCCAGCAATGGCTGGCGCTTTCATGGACTGCCGTGGATTCAGGACTGACGGCCTGATGGTTCACGCTGCACTTTTCGGGGAGTAACCGCTGTGGCTGTGTTTGATGTCGATGAGATTGTCCACGCGCTTCAGACGGTCCGCCAGCAATGGCGCGAAGTGCAGAAGCGCTCGCTGGAGCCGGGCGGGCGAGAATTGCCGGGGCGCGAAGCGCTCTCGGAGATCATCGAGACGCTCAAGGGCGTGCTCTTTCCGATGCGGCTCGGGCCGCCCGATCTGCGTCAGGAAAGCGAAAACTTCTACGTCGGCCACGCGCTCGACGCCGCGCTGCATGCCTTGTTGAGCCAGGCGCGTCTGGAGCTTCACTACCGCAGCCGTCACCAACCGCCGCCCGGCGCCACGATCGAGGCTCAGGCCGGTATTGCGGTGCGTGCTTTCGCGGCGCGTTTGCCGGCGATTCGCAGCTTGCTCGACAGCGACGTATTGGCGGCGTTTCACGGCGATCCGGCAGCAGGCAGCGTGGATGAAGTCTTGCTGTGCTATCCCGGCATCCTGGCGATGATCCACCATCGGCTCGCGCACGAGCTGTACGGGCTGGGGCTGCCGCTGCTGGCACGCATCATCGCCGAGCTCGCGCATGCGCAGACCGGTATCGACATTCATCCCGGCGCGCGGATCGGCGCGGGATTCTTCATCGATCATGGCACGGGCGTGGTGATCGGCGAAACGGCCATCATCGGCGAACGCGTGCGGGTCTATCAGGCTGTCACGCTGGGCGCGAAACGCTTTCCGCGCGACGCGCAGGGTCATCTGGAAAAGGGCCATGCGCGTCATCCGATCGTCGAAGACGACGTCGTGATTTACGCGGGCGCGACGATTCTTGGACGCGTCACGCTCGGGCACGGCTCGGTGATCGGCGGCAACGTCTGGCTTACGCAGGATGTCGAGCCGGGCACGCACGTAACGCAAGCGGTATCGCGCAACGAAGGCACCGGCGCCGCCGCGGTCCGCGAGCGCGCGCCGCGCAATCACGCAGACGCTGAGCCTGTCGCGGCTGGAGCCACGCGATGAGTGTGCTCGTCAGGGACTTCGGCGCCGCGGTGCGGCGCTTTCGCGAGGCGTCCGGCTGGTCGCAGGAGCAATTGGCCGAGCACGCCGGACTCAACCGGTCTTATGTCGGCGAGATCGAGCGCGGTTCTGCTATCGCGTCGATTGTCACGCTCGACAAGCTGGCCCGCGCTTTCAACGTGCCGGTCGAACGTCTGCTCTGTCATTCATCCGACAGCGTTGACGTCGCCGCGCTCTCGCATTCCGCTCGCGTCGATCCGGTATCTGCCCCTTAGACCGCCTCGTTGCCGTCTATAGCATGTTGAACGGCTGCGGGCGCATTCCGATAATCACTTTCGTTCATAAGCTTTCCCGTTTTTCTTCTATCAAACCCGGAGCAACAGATGACAGCAACAGTGGGCGGCCTGACGGCGCTCGGCGATAGCGCAGCACGGCAACTAGCCAATGCCACCAAAACCGTTCCGCAACTCGCAACGATTACGCCCCGCTGGCTCACCCATCTGCTGCAATGGCTGCCGGTCGAGGCAGGCATCTATCGCCTCAACCAGGTGACGAATCCTGAAGCCGTGAAGGCGGCCTGCACCGCGCGTGAAGATGAGAGCATTCTGCCGCGCACCTTCGTGCCTTACGACGAGCAGCCGCGCGAATACTTCCTGAATGCCGTCAGCACGGTGCTCGACGTGCACACGCGGATCTCGGATCTGTACAGCAGTCCGCACGATCAGATCAAGGAACAACTGCGGCTCACGATCGAAACGATCAAGGAGTTGCAGGAAAGCCAGTTGATCAACAACCCCGACTACGGCCTGCTTGCGAATGTGGCCGAAGAGCAGCGCGTGTTTCCGCTGACCGGCGCGCCGACGCCCGACGATCTCGACGAATTGCTGACCAAGGTATGGAAAGAGCCGGCGTTTTTCCTGACGCATCCGCTCGCGATCGCCGCATTCGGCCGTGAATGCACGCGCCGCGGCGTGCCGCCGCCGACCGTCAGCCTGTTCGGTTCGCAGTTTCTGACGTGGCGTGGCATTCCGCTGATTCCGTCGGATAAGGTGCCGGTGGCCGACGGCAAGACCAAGATTCTGCTGCTGCGCGTGGGCGACAAGCGCCAGGGCGTGGTCGGCCTGTTCCAGCCGGGTGTGGCCGGCGAACAGGGTCCGGGTCTGTCGGTCCGCTTCATGGGCATCAACAATCATGCGATCGCTTCGTATCTGATCTCGCTCTATTGCTCGCTCGCGGTGCATTCGCCGGACGCGCTGGCGGTTCTCGATGACGTGGAGATCGGCAAGTACCATGACTACCCAGACACCTACAAGTAAGCCCATGGATAGCGTCCTGCCGCACGATGTGCCGACGGGTCCGCCCGCGGGTTTGCCTGATCCGGCGACGTTGGCGTCGCTGGCCAATGCGTTTTTCTCGGCGCTGCCGGGCAACGCGCCGCAGGTCGGCGGTGCGCCTAGCCTGGCAGCCACGCTGCCGCTCACGGCGCCTGTGACCAGCGAGATCAGCAATCCGGCCCCGGCCGGTTCGCCGCTCGCGGGTCCGGGCGGTGCCGGCACGGGCGTGCCGGGCGCCGCGTTGCCGCAGGGGCATCTGCCGGGCGGCAACCTGTTGCCTTCGGCACCCACGCATGTGCTGTCGTTGGGCAATCGCGCACCCGCGCTGGCGCCTCATGCGCTCGCGCAGAACGGCTTGCCGGATAGCGCGGTGACCATTGCGCCAGCACTCGACCCGCGCTTTGGCGGGGCGGCGCTGGGCGTGCCTGAGGGACACGGCGCGCAGCGTCCGTCCGCGGGTGGTGCAGCGCCATTTGCCGCGCCTGCGTCGCCGGTCTCCACAGGGTCCGCGTCGCCTTTCTATTTCCTGGGCGAAACGGGACAGGCTCAAAGCTTGAGCGTGGCGTCGCCGGACATCGTCGTGCCAGGCTGGCAGGAAGTGAATGCGCAATCGTTCGGCCTGCCTGGTGTCGACGAACCGCTTGCGGAGCAGCGCTTTCCATACGACCGGCCGTCTGCTTCACAAGCGGCGCCGGGTACGACGCCGGCGCAACACAGCGGCGGCTCGCATTACTTTCTGAATCTGAATGACGGGTCACGCCTGGCTGGGCAGACGCCTCACGCGCAGGACAGCGTGCCGCATGCGGGGCCGTCAGCCCATCCGCCATTCGATGTGAATGCGATTCGCCGGGACTTTCCGATTCTGCAGGAGCGCGTGAACGGCCGCCAGCTGGTGTGGTTCGACAATGCCGCGACTACGCACAAACCGCAGGCGGTGATCGATCGGCTGGCGTATTTCTACGCGCATGAAAACTCGAACATCCATCGGGCGGCGCATGCGCTGGCCGGTCGCGCCACCGATGCGTACGAAGCCGCACGCAGCAAGGTACAGCGTTTCATCGGCGCGGCGTCGCCGGAAGAAATCATCTTCGTGCGCGGCACCACCGAGGCGATCAACCTGATCGCGAAGACGTGGGGCGTGAAGCACGTCGGCGAGGGCGACGAGATCATCGTCTCGCACCTGGAGCATCACGCCAACATCGTGCCGTGGCAGCAGCTTGCCGCCCAAACCGGTGCGAAGCTGCGTGTGATTCCGGTCGACGACAATGGCCAGGTGCTGCTCGACGAATACCGGCGGCTTCTCAATGACCGCACGAAGATCGTGTCGGTCACCCAGGTGTCGAACGCGCTGGGCACGGTGGTGCCGGTCAAGGAGATCGTCGAGCTGGCGCATCGGGCCGGGGCGAAGGCGGTGGTGGACGGCGCGCAGTCGGTATCGCACATGCGCGTGGACGTGCAGGCGCTCGACGCCGACTTCTTCGTGTTCTCGGGGCACAAGGTGTTCGGTCCGACCGGCATCGGCGTGGTCTACGGCAAGCGCGCGATTCTTGAGGACATGCCGCCGTGGCAAGGTGGCGGCAACATGATCGCGGACGTTACCTTCGAGCGCACCGTATTCCAGCCGCCGCCGAATCGCTTCGAAGCAGGCACGGGCAATATCGCCGATGCAGTGGGTCTCGGTGCGGCGATCGATTACGTGCAGCGCGTGGGGATCGAGAATATCGCGCGTTATGAACACGATCTGCTGGCGTACGCGACGAGCGTGCTGCAACCGGTGCCGGGGGTTCGGCTGATCGGCACGGCACGCGACAAGGCCAGCGTGTTGTCCTTTGTCTTGAAGGGTTACGAGACCGAGGAAGTCGGGCAGGCATTGAACGAAGAGGGCATTGCCGTACGCTCCGGTCATCATTGCGCACAGCCGATCTTGCGGCGCTTCGGTGTCGAAGCCACGGTGAGGCCGTCGCTTGCGTTCTACAACACCTGCGATGAAGTCGACGCGCTGGTGTCGGTGGTGCGCCGGCTGTCTTCGCGGCGTTAATAAAAAGCGGCGGCCTTTCACGGCCGCCGCTTTTCCATCACGTCCGTACTCAGGCAATACCCGCCAGATAGTCCCACGGATAGATTCCCTGCGCGTGCCCGTCGCTGAATGCGATCTGCACGCCGTAGCCCATCGGCTGCAAGTCGACAATCGCGACGGGCGCTTCGATACGTGCAGCGTGACCTGCATGCGTCAAGCGGCGGCAGGTGGAGCAGGGGCACCTTTCCCTCAACGTCGCGTTGTCGATCCACTGCGTCTGTCCGCTATTCCACGTCAGGGACACTCGTCCACTCGCTGCGTGAACCGTTATATGGTCCGGCGCGTTCATCATTGCGCCTTTTCAATTTGCGTCAGGGCGATCCGGGCGGCTTTGCGTACTTCCGGATCGGGGTCGGCCGTGGCGGCGTGCAAGGCCGGCAATGATGCTACGTTGCCCAGTTCGCCCAGCGACAAAGCGGCTTCCTTGCGTAAATTGCTGATTGCATGCGTGAGCAGTGCGGCCACCGCCGCGCTCGCCGTTGCGTCGCGGAGCTTGCCTAATGCACGGACGGCCTGCAAACGGACTTGCCAGTAGTCGTCCTCAAGCGCCGCGATCAGTGCGTCTCGCGCGCTCTGCACGCGCAGTTTGCCGAGTGTGGCCGCCGCTTCTTCACGGACTTGCCACGCGGCATCGCGTAGTGCGCCGAGCAAGGCGACGATGGTGTCCTCCGTTGCCGCGGCACCGATACCTAACGCCCCGATTGCCGCACGTCGTACGGCCGGGTTCGGATCATGCGCGGCGATTGCGGTGAGGGGCCCGAGCGCGCGTTCGCTCTTCAACCAGCCGAGCACGCTCACTGCTTCGAGCCGCACCAGGTCTTCGCTCGCACTCAACGCGGCGAGGGCGGGTTCCAGGGCGCCCGCGTAGCGTAATTCACGCAGACCACGCAGTGCCGCCTGGCGCACGAACGGATCGCGATGCGTGGTGAAGGGTGCAAGCAGCGGTCCCGATTCGGGATTCTTCAGGTTGGACAAGCTCTGCGCCGCTGCGTCGCGTACCTCTTCCGCGCGATCCGCCAGCGCTTCGCAGAGTGCTTCAACCGCGTCGGCGCGCTCCCACGCACCGAGCACCTCGGCGGCCTGAGCGCGAACGTCCGGCGATGTGTCGGTGCGCAAGACGGCGACAATCGGTCCGAGCACGGCTTCGTCCTCGAGATCGGCGAGCGCGAGGAGGGCGATGCGGCGCACCGCGGCATCCGCGGACGCCAGGCGCGGCACGAGTTCGGCGGCTTCAGGATCGAGGGAATCGGGGTCGAACGTCAGTGGAAGCGAAATATCGGTCATGAATTGAATGAGGTCTGGATTGAAACAGAGGCGTTCAACAGAGGGATGCAATAGCCCGGTCAGGCCCGCGAGACGCGTTATGCCGCCGCTTCGCGTAGCAGCGCGAGGCAGTGGCGCTTGATCTCGATGAATTGCGCGTCGGTCGTGGTTTCGTCGTCGCGAGGGCGGTCCAGCTCGACGCGCAGATCGGCGACGATGCGTGCGGGCCGTTGCGACAGCACCAGGATGCGGTCGGCGAGAAACAACGCTTCGTCGATATCGTGCGTGACGAACAGCACCGTCGTGCGGATTTGCGTCCAGACGTCGAGCAGCAGCGTTTGCATCATGCGGCGCGTTTGCGCGTCGAGCGCGCCGAACGGTTCGTCCATCAGCAGAACGCGTGGCCGGTTGATCAGCGCGCGGGCGATTTCCACGCGTTGTTGCATGCCGCCCGACAACTGCGCCGGATAGCGCGTACCGAAGCCGCTCAAACCGACCAGATCGAGCAGTTCGCCGGCTTGCCGGCGTCTCTCGTCAGCGGCCAGACCTTTCATCTTCAGGCCGAACGCGACGTTGTCGATCACGCGCTTCCAGGGAAAAAGCGTGTGCTGCTGAAACACGAGGCCGCGTTCCGGGTGCGGGCGCATGACCCGCTCACCGTCGACGACAATTTCACCCGCACTGGCCGCCACGTGTCCGGCGAGCGCGGCCAGCAGCGTCGATTTTCCGCATCCGGACGGCCCTAGTACGCAGACGAATTCACCCGGTTCGACGCTGAACTCCAACTGATCGAGCGCGGTGAATCGCTGCTCACGCACGCCGACGTCCACACTCAGCGCGCGCACGTCGATGCGGCCAGACGGTTTCGATTGCAATTCGGTGTTCATCGCTGCGATGCCTCCATCCGGTACCACGGTATCAGCGCCAACCCGGCGCGCCGCACCAACACACTGCTGCCCATGCCCAACGCGCCGATCAGCAGCATGCCGACGACAATGTCCGCGTAGTTCTGCAACGTGTACGACTCCCATGTGAAATAGCCGATCCCGTACTGGCCCGCGATCATCTCGGCGGTGACGAGACAGAACCATGCGGTCCCCATCCCGATCGACAGACCGGTGACGATGGCGGGCGCCGCGCCCGGCAAGATCACTTCGCTGAACAGCGCGCCACCGCGCGTGCCGAGCGAGCGGGCGGTGGCGACCAGCCGCGGATCGACGCCTTCCACGCCGTGGATCGTGTTGAGCAGAATCGGAAACAGCGCGCCGATAAAGGTGATGAACATCATGCTCATCTCCGATGAAGGAAACATCAGGATGGCAAGCGGGATCCACGCCACTGCCGGAATCGGCCGCAATACTTCGAGCGGGGGCAGTACGGCATCTTCGAATGCCCGATAGCGCCCGATGGCAAGTCCCAGTCCGATGCCCACGACGCTCGCCGCGACAAAGCCCGCCAGCACGCGCATCACGCTGGATAACAGGTGCATCGGCAGTTTGGGCGAGTGGAACAGGGCCCAGGCGGCGGGCACCACGTCGCTTGGCGCGGGCACGTTGGCAAAGGTCAGAACACCGAACGAGACGCGATGCGCGGCGAGCACTTGCCAGATGCCGACGCACGCCAGAATCGATGCGAATCTGATCAGCGCACGGGTGAGACGTGCTGGATTCCAGGTGCGCCGGATAGCGGCCGCACGCCGGATGCCCGTATTTTCCGTGACTTCGAGAATGGCTGACATCGAGGACTCCAGTGATGGATGAACGCTGCAGGATGAGCCGTTAGCGTGCCGCGACCGCTTGCGTCGCATCGGTCTTCGCGGCGGCGAAATCCACGACATTGCCGTTCACCTGCTTCGCGTAGCTATCGGCGTTGTCTTTGAGCAGGAATGCGTTGATGCTGCCCTTGGCGTCCTTCACGTACCACGCCTGGTTGGCGAATAGCTTTAGCCCGCTCGAACGATCCTGCACAAACACGACGCGTGCTTTCTTGCCGCCTTGCTCCAGCGTGTTGAGGGCGGCAAAGGCCTCCTGCGTCGACGCATAATTACGTACCTTGTCTTCGCCGTTGAGCCAGACCTGCGTCACGCTGTGGAAATCAGCGATGCGTTTGCCCGTTTGCGCGTCATTGGCGACGAGGGGTTGTTTCGCGTAGTTCTTGAGCGCCGCGTCGTAGTTCAGTCCGGATTGCCTGAACGCTTCACGGATATAGCGATCGTCGATGAACGTGTTGACGTCCAGATCGACGTCGGTCTTCTTCAAAAGCTTGAGCGTGCTAATGGCCGTGACGGTTGCCTGCCGGTATTCAGGCTTCCACGTCAGATCGCGCGTCTGCAGACCGAGCGGCCCATGGAACAGATAATTGACCTCGGCGTCGATGCCGGTCACCTTCTGGATCAACTGGCTGTATTTCTCGGGATCTTGCGCAAATAGCTGATTCGCCTCGATCACCGCGCGCAAATAGGCAACCACCACTTCCGGATAGCGCTTCGCATAGTCGGCGTCGACGAGCGTGCCGTGGAAGGTCGGAGCGTGGGTTTGCGCACCATCGTAGATCTTGCGCGCGAAGCCGCGGAAGGGGAACAGTTCGGCGAACGGCACGAAGTCGGCGTGTGCGTCGATCTTATGCGCCTTCAGCGCGCTGCCTGCCACTTCGGGCGATTGCGTGATGATGTTGACATCGGTGTCGGGATTCCAGCCTTGCGCCTTGATCGCTCGCAACAGCATGCCGTGCGCCGCCGAGGCGAACGGCACCGAGATCGTCTTGCCTTTCAGATCGGCGATCGAATGGATGGATGAATCGACCGGCACGACGATGCCGTTGCCGCTACCGTCGATACTGCCCGAGAGGACCGTGATGAACACGCTCTTCTTGCCGGCCTTCTGGAAGGCCGCGCCGTTCAGCGAACCGGGAAAATCAGCCATCGATCCGAAGTCGAGTTTGCCCGCCACCATTTCGTTGGTCATCGGCGCGCCGGACGTGAAATCTTTCCATTGCACGTCGTATTTGACGTCCTTGTATTTGCCGTCGTGCGGCAGATATTTATCAAGCAGATTCAACTCGCGGATCAGCAGGCCGCCGGTCGCGCAGTTGATCGTCGTGTCCTGCGTGCCGATCGCGACGCGGATCGTCTCGGCGCGCGCCGGGACGGCCGTGAGTGAAAACAGGCTGCTCGCAAGGAGTGTCGCGGCAAGCAATTGACGGAGTTTCATGAGTTAAGCCCCGGTTGAAAGGGAAACAACGTGTTGGTCTGAATGATGTGCTACTAGCGCAGCAGATAAGGAATGTCGACTCTGACCGCATCGGTCGGGCAATCTTTCTCGCACGGCATGCAGTACCAGCATTCGTCGAACTTCATGTAGGCCTTGCCCTTGCTCAGGTCGATCGCCAGCAGATCGAGCGGACAGACATCCACGCAGACCGTGCAGCCTTTGTCGGCGATGCATTTGTCTTCGTCGATCGTGACGGGCGCGGCGCTGCGCTGGAAAATGTTGTGCGGTGTCGTAGACATGGTGGTTCCTCAAGCGTCGGCAAGCGCGGGCTCGCCGATCCGCAGATTCTGATAGGCCTGACTTTCGTGGTTGTCGAGCGGCACCACATACGGTTCTACAGCGCGTTTTTCGCTGACCATGCGGCCCGCTGAATCTTTCTTCAGATGCGTGTGGCAAAACCACTCCGCGTCGTTGCGCTGCGGATAATCGACGCGATGGTGGTACAACCCCCAGCGGCTTTCCGTGCGATACAGCGAGGCGTGCGCCGCCATTTCCGCGCAGTCGCGAATCGCGCGCACTTCTGCGGCGCGCATCAGCTCGTGCGGATTGTCGGCCTTGATCTGATCGATGTCGGCGGCGATTTCAGCGAAACGCTGCAAGCCGATTTCCATCTTGCGCGTGACTTTCGGCGGTTGAAGATAGTCGTTCACCATGCGGCGCAGCTTGTATTCGACTTGTGCCGGTGCGAGTCCTGTCTCCCGTTCGAGCGGGGCATAGATGCGCAACCGCTCCGCTTCCACCTGCGCGCTATCGAGCGTCGCGTGCTCTCGGCCCTCGACGTATTGCGCCGCGTTTTGCCCGGCGAACCACCCGTAAGTGAAGGCGCCGAGCATGTAGTTGTGCGGCACGGCGGCCATATCGCCTGCGGCATAGAGACCGGCAACGGTAGTCTCCGCGCGCTCGTTCACGTAGACGCCCGATGCGCTGTGGCCACTGCAGAAGCCGATCTCGGAGATGTGCATTTCGATCATCTGCTGACGGTAATCGGTACCGCGTCCTGCATGAAATCGTCCCCGGCTCGGGCGTTCATTCGTGTGCAGAATCTGTTCGATGGTTTGAATGGTTTCCTCGGCGAGGTGGTCGAGCTTCAGGAACACTGGCCCATTGCCGCTTTGGAGTTCCTGGTAGAACTCCCACATCATCTGGCCGCTCCAGTAGTCGCATTCGATGAAGCGTTCGCCCTTGCCGTTCGCGGTAAAGCCACCAAGCGGGCCGGTCACATAGGCGCATGCGGGACCGTTGTAGTCCTTGATCAGCGGGTTGATCTGGAAGCACTCGAGGTTCGCAAGCGCAGCGCCCGCGTGATAGGCCATCGCGTAGCCATCGCCCGCGTTGGTGGGGTTCTCATAGGTGCCCATCAGGTAGCCCGAGGATGGCAAACCGAGCCGTCCCGCAGCCCCACAGCTGAGAATCACCGCCTTCGCGCGCACCACATAAAAATCCGCTGTACGGCAATCGAATCCCAGCACGCCGCAGGCGCGCCCTTGCGCATCGGTCAGAATGCGTGTGACGACAATGCGATTGGTGATCGCAATGCGCGCGCGTTTGAGCTGCCGGTAGAGCACCTTCTTGATGTCATGACCTTCCGGCATCGGCAGGACATAGGAGCCCATGTGATGCACTTTCTTGACCGCATAGTCGCCCGTACCGTCTTTTTCGAACTTCACACCCCAGCGGTCGAGTTCTTCGATCGTCTTGAAACTGTGCTGGGCGTAGGCATAGACGGCTGCCTGATCGACAATGCCGTCGTTGGCGATGGTGATTTCCTTGGTGTACTGCTCCGGTGTGGCATGGCCGGGGATGATGGCGTTATTCAACCCGTCCATGCCCATTGAAATCGCACCGCTGCGTTTGACGTTGGCCTTTTCCAGCAACAACACCTTCAGATTCGGATTCTGTTCCTTTGCCTTCACGGCGGCCATCGGACCCGCCGTGCCGCCACCCACGACCACCAGGTCGTACTCGATCACGTGCGTATTCATTTCGTCTTCCTTGTGGTCTTCTTTTCTTTCTGACGGTCGATGCGAAAGCGGTACTGAAACGCATCGCCGCGGAAATAGAGGTATTCGTAGTCGATCGGCGTGCCGTCCGCGCTATGCGTAAGACGTTCGATGCGCAACACCGGGCTGCCTTCTTCAACGTTCAGGGCCTCGACGATTTCGTCGTCGGCGAGAATTGCGTCGATTGAGACGTCGGCGTGGCCGAGCGGCACGGCACAGTCGTTCTCGAGAATCAGGAAGATGTCGCGCGTGACAAGGTCCGCGCTGGCGAGGCGTTTGCCCAATGCTTCCGGAACCCACGTGATTTCGAGCGACACCGGTTCGCGATTGAGCAGGCGCACCCGATGAATTTCGGCCACTTTCGTGCCTTCGGGCAGTTGCAGCCGGCTGGCGATGTGCGCGGTGGCTGGGATGAAGCGGATATGTTTGAGCTGGTTGACGATTTCATATCCCATCGACGACATCGCTTCGGCGAAACCTTGCAGCGCACTGACGTTCTGGAACGCTTTCGGCTTGGAGACGAAGGTGCCCTTGCCGTGAAGTTTGAAAACGAGCCCTTCCTTTTGCAGATCGCCGAGCGCCTGGCGCACGGTAATGCGGCTGACGTTGAACATCGTGCAGAGGTCGTTTTCAGACGGCATCTGGGAATGGGCCGGATACGTGCCGTTGAGAATGCGCGAGCGCAGCGCCGTCTTGATCTGCTCGTAGAGCGGCGGGGCGGAAAGCGGCAACACGTTGGCCGGGTCGGGTTTCTGCATGATCCTGGTGGGTATCCATACTTGTTATGACAAGTTGGATCACAGTCTAGTGATGGCGCCGCGGCGGGCGAACGAAGATTTTGTGCTTTGTATTTCTGCGGGAGAGCTTTCGGCGCGCCGGATGGTGTCGGCGCCCCGCTGCAAAGCCTTCAGCAGCGAGTGACGGCAAGGCGGGCGCGGTGGGCGATCGCAAGCAGCCTCGGTGAAGGCCGATTAAACTGGCCCGACCTGTTTGCGATGGAGCTTGCACCATGTCACGTCAGCTTCGCCTCGGCGCTTTCATGCGTCCCACAACGATCCATACCGGTGCATGGCGCTATCCCAGCGCCTATCCCGACGCCAACTTCAATTTTGCGCATCTGAAGCGCTTCGCGCAGACGCTCGAGCGCGGCCGCTTCGACGCGTTCTTCATGGCAGACCACCTCGCGGTGCTCAACATGCCGCTCGATGCGCTCAAGCATAGCCACACGGTCACCTCGTTCGAGCCGCTGACGCTGCTGCCCGCGCTGGCCGCGGTCACGGAACGGCTCGGCCTTGTCGCGACCGCGTCCACTACCTTCGACGCGCCTTATCACGTCGCCAGACGGTTTGCGTCGCTCGACCATATCAGCGGCGGCCGCGCGGGATGGAATCTCGTGACCACGTCGAATCCCGATGCCGCGCTCAATTTCGGCCTCGACGAGCATGTCGAACATGACGAACGGTACCGGCGTGCCCGCGAGTTCTTCGACGTGGTCACCGGACTCTGGGACAGTTGGGCCGACGATGCCTTTATCCGCGATACGGAAACGGGCACATTCTTCGATCCGCAAAAACTCCATGTGCTGAACTACAAAAGCGAGAACTTCTCGGTGCGCGGTCCGTTGAATATTGCGCGCCCGATTCAGGGATGGCCGGTCATCGTGCAGGCCGGTTCATCGGAAGCGGGGCGCCAGATCGCCGCCGAAACCGCCGAAGTGGTGTTCACCGCGCAAAGCCTGCTGGCCGACGGCAAGCGCTTTTATGCCGATGTGAAAGGCCGGATGGAAAAACTCGGCCGGGCACGCGATCACATGAAAATCCTGCCCGCTGCCTTTGTGGTGGTCGGCGATACGCTGGAAGAGGCGCGGGAAATCCGGGCGCGGCTCGATACCTTCGTTCATTACGAGAGCGGCATTGCTTCGTTGTCGATTGCATTGGGGCACGACGTGTCCGGTTTTGATCCGGACGGCCCGCTGCCCGAGATCCCCGAGACCAATGCGAGCCGGACCGCGCGGCAACGGGTGGTCGAATGGGCGCAGCGCGACGGGCTGACGATTCGGCAACTCGCGCAGCGCATTGGCGGATACTCCGGGCTCGAGATGGTGGGGACGGCGGCGATGATCGCCGATCAGATGGAGCAATGGCTGGTGGAAGAGGGCTCGGACGGGTTCAACGTGATGTTCCCGTATCTGCCGGGCGGTCTTGATGACTTCGTAGACAAGGTCATTCCAGAGTTGCAAAGGCGCGGCCTGTTCCGGCGCGAATACGAAGGGACGACGCTGCGCGAGAATCTGGGGTTGCCACGGCCGGAGAACCGCTTCTTCGCCCGGTGAGATGACCGAACCACAGAGTCGCCAATCGGCGGATTGCACGGCGCGTTGGACAGGTAGGGCGAGATGCCTACGCGCCTCGCAGGCAACTGGGTGGAACCGAACACCTACATTACGCTGTTGCCGCCGCTTCGCGCGGATGCAGATGGCGGCTAACAGGACGTCGTAACCTGAAGTGTTCGCGCAAGGTACGTCCTTCGTAATCGGTACGAAAAATACCGCGTTGTTGCAGCAGCGGAATCACGCCGTCGGCGAAATCCTGCAGGCCACCCGGCAGCACATCCGGCATCAGATTGAAACCGTCCGCGGCACCGCCCTTGAACCAGTGTTCGATGTCGTCGGCGATCTGTTCAGGTGTGCCGACCACGACACGGTGTCCGCCACCACCCGCCAGTGCGCGGATCAACTGACGCGCGGTGTAGCCATGCGTGCGCGCCTGCGCGAGCGTGGCTTGGAAGAACGTGTGATTGCCGTTACCGCCGCCGGGCAAGGAGAGATCGTCCGGCAGGCGCTCATCGAGTTTTAATCGGTCGACGCTGATGCCCAGAATTCCGGCCAGTCGAGTAAGGCTGTAGCTCCATGGAATCAGGTCCACCAGTTCGTCGCGACGGCGCAGGGCCTCGGCTTCGGTTGCGCCGATTATGGTGGTGAGACCAGGCAACACTCGAATGGCATCGTTGCCCCGTCCCCACGCCGCCGCGCGAGATTTCAGTTCGCGCGCATAGGCAGCGGCCTCGTCGAACGATTGCGATGCGGAGAACACGGCTTCCGCGTGCCGCGCCGCGAGTTCGCGTCCATCGCTTGAACCGCCGGCCTGGATCAGCACGGGATGACCCTGCGCGCTACGCGGCAGGTTGAACGGGCCGTCGACACTGAAGTACTTGCCGCGATGGTCGATGCGATGCACCTTGGTGGCGTCGATGAAGCGGCCGCTCGCCTTGTCGCCGATAAAGGCGTCGTCTTCCCAGCTATCCCACAGCGCCTTCACGACCTCGGTGAATTCGGCTGCGCGCTCGTAGCGTTGCGTGTGATCGGGCACCGCCTCGCGGCCGAAGTTGCGGGCTGAGCCGAGATCGGCGGTCGTCACGATGTTCCAGCCGGCGCGGCCCGCGCTGAGGTGATCGAGCGTGGCAAAGCGGCGCGCGATGTTATACGGCTCGTTATAACTGGTCGATGCCGTGCCGATTACGCCGATATGCGTGGTTGCCGCAGCAATGCCGGCGAGCAACACCGTCGGCTCCAGCGCCGTGATCGGGCGGAAGTCGATCTGATCGGCAATCGACGCGTTATCCGCGAGAAACACGCCATCGAATTTCGCCGCCTCGGCAAGTTGCGCGACGCGAACGTAATGAGCGATATCGACGAAGGCGCGCGGATCGGCTTCCGGCGTGCGCCATGCGGAAGGGACAAAGCCCGAATGCAGGATATTGACGTTCAGATGAAGCTGGCGGGGCGGGTCGATTCTCATGGTCTTGTCGAATGCGGGAGCAACCAGCAACGAAGGAACGCACGTGCTGGCCGATCTTCGCATTGTCGATGAGCGGAGCGTTCGCGACCACGAAGGAATTGTGGCATCGATATGCCGGCGAAGACTAAGCGCATGGCAAAGGCCGCTGTCCCGCGTGATTCAGGGCACGTGCTTGCACGAAACCTACGGTTCGCCGCGTGCGACGCTTTGCATATGAGAACAAATTGGTTCGCCACGAGTCCCGCCCAGGCAGACAATCGGTCCCGGATGACGGTACGCAATACGCCGCCGTTGGCGGAGCATGCGTCGCGCGATTTTTCCGAACTCTTGCCGGACTTTTGCCGGACCCTCGCCGGATCGTCACCGCTTCTTCAGATAGATGACGCTCCCATGAACCCGACCCGCCCGCCACCTCCCGATCGTATGGAAAAGGTTTCGTGTCCGAACGAACCGATCCTGACTGCGTCCGCGCTCACGAAGCACTTTGGTGCAACCGTCGCGCTATCGAAGCTCGACCTCTCGATCCACCCCGGCGAGGTCGTCGCGTTGATGGGCGCCAATGGGGCGGGCAAGTCCACGCTCGTGAAGATCCTGAGCGGCGTGTATCCGCCCGACGCCGGGACCCTGACGCTGCTGGGCAAACCCTATCGGCCCGCATCGCCTCAGGTGGCTAAACAACTCGGCATTGCCACGGTGCACCAGTCGATAGCCGACGCGGTCGTGCCGGCGCTGTCAATCGCGGATAACCTGCTGCTCGAGCGCCTATGCGATCCGGCGTCGTCCTGGCGCGTGCCGCCGGCGGCACGGCGCGCGGCGGCAAGGCCGTTGGCCGAGCGGGTCGGGCTGGATGCCGATCTGTCGGCGCCGCTCGGCTCACTCTCGCTGGCGAATCAGCAACTCGTGACGCTGGCGCGGGCGTTGGCAACGCGCCCCCAGTTGCTGATTCTCGACGAGCCCACCGCCAGCCTGTCCGCCGCCGAAGCCGAACGCCTGTTCACGCGGCTCGAGCCCTTGCGCGACGAGGGCGTCGCGATTCTGCTGGTCTCGCATCGGCTGGGCGATTTGCGGCGGATGGCGAACCGGGTGGCGATCGTGCGCGACGGACATCTCGTCGCCGACCTGCGTCCCCCGATCGATTTCGACGCTGCCGTCGAGACGATGATTGGACGGCCCATGCCGCAGAGCCGAACCCGGCATGCGAACGAGGCGAGGGAGGCCGCCGCGCTCGAACCCTGTTTCAGCGTGCGCGATTTTCAATTGACGCCGGAGAGCCTCCCATTCGACCTCGACGTCCAGCGCGGCGAGATCGTCGCGATAGCCGGGCCGGTGGGCGGCGGCAAATCGCGCCTCGCGAGAGCGATCTTCGGCGCGGCACACGCCAGCCGTGGCCGGATGTTGCTCGACGGCAAACCATGGCGTCCCCGTTCGCCGGCCGACGCGATTCGCGCCGGGGTGTTCCTCGCCGGCGAGGATCGTTGGCGCACGTCGTTGTTTCCCGACAGCGTGCCGTTCGCATCGATTGCGGGCACGCTCAGCTTTCCGTTTCTATCGCATTGGTTCAAGCGCGGGGTGGTACACGAAACGGTAGAGCGCGATGCCGCGATCGATGCGATCAAAACCTTCGGCGTTCGTTGCACCGGCCCCGACGATCGGCTGACGCGCCTGTCCGGGGGCAATCAGCAGAAAGTGGTGCTTGCGCGCTGGCATGTCGAACGCGCGCGTCTGTTGCTGCTCGATGAACCGTTTCAGGGTGTCGACGCCGGCGCGCGCGCCGACATCGTCGATACCTTGCGGCGGCATGCCCATGAACGCGCGACGATCGTGTTCGTCAGCGATCTCGAAGAGGCGCTGGAGATTGCGGATCGCGTCGTGCGCTTCGACCGGGCGACGCTCGAGCGTCCAGCTAGTCACTCAACTGCTCATTCAACTGTCCCATCACCCACGACGTGAACGCCGAACCTAATCCATGAAACCCCTCGCACCTTCCATTGACGCTCACGCGGCATCCGGCCAACGGGCGCAGTCCGCATTGCGGCGCTTGCGCGATCATCTGGAGCGTACCGGCATCCTGCTCGTGCTGGCGATCCTGATTGTCGTATTCGCCGCCAAAGAACCGGCCTTCCTGAATATCGACAATCTGTTCAGCATTCTCCAGGCGGTATCGATCGTGGCGTTGCTCGGCATTGGCGTGACCATCACGCTGGCGGCGGGCGGCTTCGATCTCTCGGTGGGCAGCGTGGCTGCTTCGGCTCAGATGGCGGCCAGCTATGTGCTGATCGTCTGGCATGGCAACGCGCTCGCCGCCGTGGCCGCATGCGTGGCGCTCGGCGTCGCGGCAGGCCTGTTCAACGGGCTGCTGATTACGCGGCTGCGTGTGCCGGACCAACTGGCGACGCTCGGCACCTTGTTCCTGCTGGCCGGTCTGCAACTGATTCCGACAGGCGGCCGCTCGCTGGCAACCGGCACCGTGTTGCCCGACGGCACGGAGGCGAGCGGGACTTTCTCCGACGCATTTCTGGCTCTGGGGCGTCTGCGTCTGTTCGACGTCGTGCCGCTGCCCGTCGTGATTCTCGCTGGATTGACGGTGCTGGCCTGCCTCGTCATGGAGGCGACACGCTGGGGCCGGGTGATCTATGCGATCGGCGGCAATGAGACCGCGGCGCGGCTGGCGGGTGCGCCCACGGCCCGCTACAGGATCGCGGCCTATGTGGCCTCGGGGGCGATTGCGTCGCTGGGCGGCGTGCTGATCGCGGCGCGCGTGGGACGAGGCGACGTCAGCGCCGGTCACTCCCTGTTGCTCGATGCCGTGGCAGCCGCCCTGATGGGTTATGCGGTGTGGGGCGCGAAGCGGCCCAACGTGTTCGGCACCGTGGTGGGGGCCGTGTTCGTCGGCGTACTGCTCAACGGCCTGACCATGCTGAATGCGCCTTACTACATGCAGGATTTCATCAAGGGGGCGTTGCTGGTCCTTGCGCTGGCGTTCACCTTCAGTGTTGGACGGCCCGCTGACTCACGGGCGTGAGTCCTGAGTGGCGCCAAAAGTTGTTTGCCATCCGAAGGAATATCGATTGCCGAATCGTTCAGTTTGCGCGTGCGGTGTCCGCTGATAGATTGAGCGCACAGTCATTCAAGCGGAGATTTCCATGGCAGAGATTGGCGAAGCGGCTTCATCGAACACCCGCAGCGAGAGTCGGCATGCCGTTCGCGTAATCGCCGATGACGCGCAGGCCATCGCGGTGGCCCACGAGGTGGCGGCGCGACTCGCGCAAGGCGCGGCCGGGCGCGATGTCGAACGCCGCTTGCCCCACGAGGAGATCGAATGGTTCTCGCAGTCCGGGCTATGGGCCATCACGGTGCCGAAGCAATACGGCGGCGCGGGCGTCTCCTTCGTCACCTTGACGGAAGTCGTCAAGATCATTGCAGCAGCGGATCCGTCGCTCGGGCAGCTACCGCAGAATCACTTCGGCCTGGTCGACGTGATCGCGCTCACCGGAACGGAAGAGCAGAAACAGTACTTCTTCGCCCAGGTGCTGGGCGGCAAGCGGTTCGGCAACGGTTTTTCGGAGAAGGGCACCAGGAACGTGCTCGATCTGAAGACGAGCGTGACGCAGGACGGCGGCGACTACGTGGTCAACGGCACGAAGTTCTATGCAACCGGCGCGCTGTTTGCCGACTTCGTCCCCGTGCTGGGGCTCGACAGCGAGCGCAAGGGCTGGCTCGCCTACATTCCGAAGGGCACCCCGGGGTTGACCGTGATCGACGACTGGTCGGGCTTCGGTCAACGCACCACCGCAAGCGGCACCGTGGTGCTGGAGAACGTGCGCGTGCCGGCCTCGCATGTGTTGCCGGCGCACCGTGTGTCCGACTATCCCACGCTCAACGGTCCGATCTCCCAGATCATTCAGGCGGCCATCGACGCCGGTATTGCGAAGGCGGCGCTCGACGACACGCTGACGTTCGTTCGCCAGCGCTCGCGGCCATGGATCGACAGCGGGGTCGAGCGCGCGAGCGACGATCCGCTGACCGTGCGGGAGATCGGCCATCTGCATATCCAGTTGCATGCCGCCGAGGCCCTGCTCGAGCGCGCCGCGCGAGTGATCGACGAGATCGCGGCGCAAGCTGACACAACGGAAGACGACGTGGCGCGCGCATCGGTCGCCGTGGGCGAAGCGAAAGTGTTGACGACGGAAACGGCCTTGCTGGCCGGCGAAAAGCTGTTCGAGCTGGCCGGCACCCAGTCGACGCTCGGCGAACACAATCTCGACCGGCACTGGCGCAACGCGCGGGTTCATACGTTGCATGATCCGGTGCGCTGGAAGTATCACCTGGTCGGCAACTACTATTTGAACGGCGTCAGGCCGGCGCGTCACCCCTGGAATTAACGCCAACCGCAATCCCTTACCGAATTCGATCATGGCCAGAGAAATCCGCCTCAACGCATTCGACATGAACTGCGTGGGGCATCAGTCGCCGGGCTTATGGGCGCATCCACGCGACACGTCCTGGCGCTACAAGCAACTCGACTACTGGACCGATCTCGCGAAACTGCTCGAACGCGGCAAGTTCGACGGTCTTTTTATTGCCGACGTGCTGGGTGTCTACGACGTTTTCAACGGCAACGCAGAAGCCGCGATCCGTCAGGCCGCGCAAGTGCCGGTCAACGATCCTGTTCTGCTCGTCTCGGCAATGGCGAACGTGACCGAGCACCTCGGCTTCGGCGTGACCTGCTCGCTCTCCTATGAGCACCCCTATCCATTCGCGCGGCGCATGTCGACACTCGACCACCTGACCAATGGCCGGGTTGGCTGGAACATCGTGACCTCGTATCTGGACAGCGCCGCGCGCAACGTCGGCTTGCCCGCGCAGGCGAACCACGACGAGCGCTATACGCTCGCCGAGGAATATCTGGAGGTCTGCTACAAACTGTGGGAGGCCTCCTGGGAAGACGATGCCGTGGTGCGCGATGCCGCGCGTAAGGTCTTTACCGAACCGTCGAAGGTTCATCCCATCAATCACCGCGGGCAGTATTTCGACGTGCCAGGCATTCACCTGTGCGAACCGTCGCCGCAACGCACGCCGGTGCTCTACCAGGCCGGCGCGTCGAAACGGGGCAAGGACTTTGCCGCGCAGCACGCCGAGTGCATCTTTATCGCCGCGCCGTCGCGCACGATCCTGAAGAACTTTGTCGCCGATATCCGCGCACGCGTGAAGTCGTTTGGCCGCGATCCGCACGACGTGCTGATTTTCAACCTGCACACGGTGATCACCGGCAAGACGTCGGCGGACGCACACGCGAAGCACGCCGACTATCGCCGCTATACGAGCGACGAAGGCGCGCTCGCGCTGATGTCGGGGTGGACCGGCATCGACCTGTCGAAGTACGACCTCGATGAGCCGCTGCGCTATATCGAGAGCAATGCGGTGCAATCGGCCGTGGAGGCTTTGTCGAGCGCGGATCCGACGCGCGTGTGGACCGTGCGTGAGATTGCGAAGTGGGGTGGCATTGGCGGACTCGGGCCGCTTTCCGTGGGAAGCCCGCAGGAGATCGCCGACGAGTTGCAGTCGTGGGTCGAGGAAACCGACGTCGACGGCTTCAACCTCGCTTATGCGTTGACCCACGAGAGCTTTGCGGATTTCGTCGAACTGGTCGTGCCCGAACTGCAACGACGCGGTGTCTACAAGACCGATTACAGCACCGGCACGCTGCGCGAAAAGTTGCACGGCGGTGGTCCGCGGCTGGCCGAACCGCATCCTGGCGCGGCGTATCGGGTCCGCACGCCGGCGCATGCCGGATAGCACCGGATTATTGACCACTACTCGTCATAACAACATCGTCTACCAGGTTGGAGATCACTGATGAAATCGTTTCTTCGTCGCAAACCCGGCGTGAGCGTTACCGTGAGTCACACGTTGCGCACCCTTGCTCTCGCTGCGGCTACGCTGCTGGCCGGGGCCACCGCCTACGCGGCTCCGCTCAAAGGTGCGCCCGCACCGTTCGACAAGGGCGGCGTGAAGGTTGCACTCGTCAACTATCTGTCGACGGGCGATTTTTTCCAGGCCTATGAAGCCGGCGCGCAAAAGCAGGCCAAAGCACTGGGCATCGATCTGCGCATCTACGAAGGCCGTCAGGATGCGGCCGAGCAGCGTGAGCAGATCCAGCAGGCGATCAGTCTGGGCGTATCGGCGATTATCGTGAATCACGGCTTGCCGGAATCGCTCAAGGACGTCGTGCAGCGTGCGCTGGACAAAGGCATCAAGGTCGTCGCCTTCGATGTCGACCTGGGCAACCCCAAGGTGCCGCAGATCGAACAGAGCGATCACGATCTGGCCGCGCTGCTGCTCGATCAGGCGGTGAAAGATAACGGCGATACCTTTTCGGCCGGCTATGTGTATGTCGCGGGTTTCGCGCCGCTCGACCGGCGTGATGCGGTATGGCGCGACTTCAAGGCCGCTCATCCGAAGGTGCAGGAGAAGGCGCGCTGGGGAACGGTGGACAATCCGATCGCGCAGTCGGTGGCCAATCAGGCCGCGGCGGCCTATCGCGCCCATCCGGAGATTCGTGTGGTGTTCGCGCCATACGACGAATTCGCGCGCGGCGCGAAACTCGCTGCGGACGAGGCGAACCTATCGTCGAAACTGCGCATTTATAGCGCCGATATTTCGACCTCCGATATTGAGGCGATCCGCGCGCCGAATAGCGCATGGGTGGCGACGGCGGCGACTAACCCTGCGGTGGTCGGCGCGGTGTCCGTGCGAGCCGCGGCCCTGCTGCTCGCCGGACAGACGCCCGAACACCGGATCGTGGTCAAGCCGACGCTCATCACGCGTGACGATCTGGTGAAAAACAACATCAGGACGATCGCCGAACTCGGTGACAAATTCCCGGCATTTCGTTCGAGCGATGCCGCCACCGCCGCGTGGATTCCGGCAGCGGATTGAACCTGGGCACACGGACGAGGTGTCATGCGCGATTTCGCCGGAGCACGTCGACGACGGGGACCGGCGTCGTGACGCGCTCGCCTCGCAACCTGACGCGGCGAGCGATCTCGCCCTCAATCATCATTCTGGATTGTCATGAGCAAACGTAGCGGGCACCTGCGCCTCGGCGCTTTCCTTTATCCGTCCGGACACCACATTGCAGCATGGCGGCATCCCGACGCGCAGGCGGATGCCGGCGTCAACTTCCGTCACTACGTCCGGCTCGCGCAGGCGGCCGAGGCTGCGAAGTTCGATCTGATCTTTCTCGCCGACGGCGTGGGGACACGCGGCGACAACGTCGACTTTCTGAGCCGCACGGCGCATAGCTACGTCGCGCAATTCGAACCGCTCACGTTGCTGTCGGCGCTGGCGGCAGTGACCGAGCGTATCGGTCTGGTCGGCACGGCCTCGACGAGCTTCAACGAGCCGTATCACATTGCCCGCAAATTCGCGTCGCTCGATCACATTAGCGGAGGACGGGCGGGTTGGAATCTGGTCACCTCGTCGAGCGAGCACGAAGCGAAGAACTTCAATCGCGACAGGCATTTCGATCATGCCGAGCGCTATGCGCGCGCTGCCGAATTCGCGGAAGTCACAGAAGGTCTGTGGGATAGTTGGGACGACGATGCGTTCGTTCGCGACAAAGCCGAAGGGCGCTTCTTCGACCCACTCAAGCGGCACGTGCTCGATCACAAGGGACGCTTCTTCCAGGTCAAGGGGCCGTTGAACGTGGCCCGCTCCCCGCAGGGGCGCCCGGTCGTCGTGCAGGCCGGTTCGTCAGAAGCCGGTCGCGACCTGGCGGCAAAGACGGCCGAAGTGATTTTCACGGCGCAGCAAACGCTGCAGGACGCGGTGGATTTTTACGCGGACGTGAAAGGGCGCATGGAGGCTTACGGCCGTCATCCGGACGATCTGAAGATCATGCCGGGCGTGTTTCCGATTGTCGGGCGCAGCGAAGACGAAGCGAAAGAAAAGTTTGAACAGTTGCAGTCGCTGGTCGATCCAAGGGTGGGACTTGCACTGGTATCCGGGCTGACTGGCGGGTTCGATCTCTCTGGCTATCCCCTCGACGGTCCGATCCCGGAACTGCCGGAGACGAATGCCAGCAAGAGCCGGCAGTTGTTGACGCTCGAACTCGCTCGCCGCGAGAACCTGACGATCCGCCAGCTTTATTTGCGGGTCGCGGGGGCGCGCGGTCATTGGCAACTCGTCGGCACGCCCGCGCAAATCGTCGATCAACTCGAAGAGCGCTTCGTGAATCACGGCGCGGACGGTTTCAACGTGATGCCGCCGGTGCTGCCGGACGGCTTGACCGATTTCGTCGAACTGGTGGTGCCTGAACTGCGGCGGCGCGGTCTGTTCCGCGAGGATTACGAAGGCCGCACATTGCGCGAGAACCTGGGGCTGCGGCGGCCCGAAAACCGCTATTTTTCCGCGGCCAGTCTCGAATCCGGCGCATAACTTTCCACCATTCATTATTTCCTTCCTGCCCGGTCATCGCCTACGCTGAAACGATAGGCGCTTGCGTCTACTGCCGCCACGCGTTGCGTGCCGCGGCTACATGCAATGGAGATTCCAATGACCGGGACTGTCGAACAGGGGCAGAAGGGGACGCGTTTCGCGTGGATTGCCGGTGTGGGTGCGAGCGCCGGGTTGGGTGCGGCCCTCGCGCGCCGTTTCGCGCGGGAGGGCCTTGGCGTCGTCGTGACGGGGCGCTCGCATGAGCGGCTCGATGCGATCGTCGACGAAATCCGCCGCGCCGGCGGCCATGCGTTGGCAGCGCCGGGTGACGTCACGCGTGAAGAAGATCTGGCTGCGATCGCCGGGCAATTCGCGCACGACGGCACGCTCGAGGTCGCGATTTTCAACGCCGCCGGCGCGACGCGTGCGCCGACCCTCGAACTGAGCGCGGAACAGTTCGAGGCCGCATGGCGCGTGACGACGCTCGGCGGTTTTCTGTTCGCGCGCGCGGCGTTGCAGCCATTGCTGGCGGCTGGCCGAGGCTCGTTACTTTTTACCGGCGCGACGGCGTCGCTGCGCGGGCGTCCGCCGTTTGCCGCGTTCGCTTCCGCCAAAGCCGGTTTGCGCTCGCTGACGCAAAGCCTCGCGCGCGAGTTCGGGCCGCGCAATATCCACGTTGCGCATGTGGTGGTGGATGGCGGCATCGACGGCGAGCGCCTGCGCACAGCGTCGCCGCAGCGGGTGGCCGAGCGCGCGGAGGATGGTCTGCTGAATCCCGACGATATCGCCGACGCCTACTGGTATCTCCATCAGCAGGGGCGCAGTGCATGGTCGCAGGAAATCGACCTGCGGCCGTTCAACGAATCGTTTTGACGTGAGGGCATGAACATGAGCGATATCGTCATCGATGCACCCGTGTCCGCCGCAACGGTCGAGGCGGAGTTGAATTACCTCGAATTCACCGGCGAGAAACCGGTGTCATATCAGTACGAACCGCCGCCCGGCGTTCCGAAGCGCAGCGGCACATACCGGGCGCACCGGGTAAGCATTTCGAATGCACGCGTCGCGCCGCCGCCAGGCGTGTTGTCGCTCGATCGTAACGGCTTCGAACTGCATCGGCACGCTAGCGCATTGAGCGATTTCTCCGATCCGGCGAAGATCGAATCGGTGTACTACCCGGAAGCAGAACGGTTGCTGAAGCAGGCCACCGGCGCACGGCGTGTGGTCGTGTTCGATCACACGCTGCGGGACGGTAATGCTGAACGCAGCAATGGCGTCAGAGAGCCGGTCAAGTACATCCATAACGACCAGACGTTTGTGTCCGGGCCACGCCGGGTGCGCGATCATTTGCCGGCAGATGACGCAGAACGCTTGCTGCAAGGCCGCGTGGCGATCGTCAACCTGTGGCGTCCGATCGGAGAAACGGTGCAATCGTCGCCGCTCGCGCTCTGCGATTCGCGCAGTATCGTGCTCAACGATCTGGTGGCATCGGACCTGGTGTATCCCGACAAGGTAGGCGAGACCTATGCGTTGGTATTCAATCCGCGACACCGTTGGTACTATTTTCCGCACATGTCGCCGGATGAGTTCCTGCTGCTGAAGATCTACGATTCGGCGGGCGACGGAATCGCGCGTCTCACGGCCCATACGGCATTCGACGATCCCACTTCACCAGCCGCATCGCCGCCGAGAAAAAGCATTGAACTGCGCGCGCTGCTGTTCTTCTGAGTGAGCTTATGCGCTCCGCGCCGGCGCGGCAGGTTGCTGCGTTGGCGTGCGGCGCCTTGTCCGCGTGACACGCATATTCATGCTGCGGCACGCCGGCGTGCGCGCAGAAAAGCATGCCGGCGTGCGGATGCGACGCTTGCGTCGATCCTTAGAAGTCCAGGCCAGGACCACCCGCGCCCGGGCCGCCCGGCTGGCCGGCGGCCGGTGCGTCCTTCGGTGCTTCATGCACGGTGGCGTCGGTGGTCAACAGCAGACCCGCAACCGAGGCCGCGTTCTGCAGCGCCGTACGCGTGACCTTGGTCGGATCGAGCACGCCCGATTCCACCAGGTCGCCATATTGACCGGTCTGGGCGTTGTAACCGAAGTTACCCGTGCCTTCGGCCACCTTCGCGACCACCACGCTGGCCTCTTCGCCGGCGTTCGTCACGATCTGGCGCAGCGGTTCTTCAAGCGCGCGCAGCACAATCTTGATACCGGCATCCTGATCGGCATTGATGCCTTTGAGTCCGCTGATGGCCTGCTTCACGCGAATCAGCGCGACGCCGCCGCCCGGCACAATGCCTTCTTCGACCGCGGCGCGCGTGGCGTGCAGCGCGTCGTCCACACGGTCCTTCTTTTCCTTGACCTCGATTTCGGTTGCGCCGCCGACCTTGATGACAGCGACGCCGCCGGCCAGCTTCGCGACCCGTTCCTGCAGTTTCTCGCGGTCGTAGTCGGAGCTCGCTTCCTCGATCTGGGTGCGAATCTGCTTCACACGCGCTTCGATGTTCTTACTGTCGCCCGCGCCGTCGATGACCGTGGTGTTCTCCTTGCCCACCTCGATGCGCTTGGCCTGACCGAGTTCCGCGAGCGTCGCCTTTTCGAGCGACAGCCCGGTTTCCTCGGCGATCACCTGGCCGCCGGTCAGGATCGCGATGTCTTCGAGCAGTGCCTTGCGGCGGTCGCCGAAACCCGGCGCCTTGACGGCGACAGTCTTCAGAATGCCGCGAATGTTGTTCACCACCAGCGTGGCCAGCGCTTCGCCTTCGACGTCTTCCGCGATGATCAGCAGGGGGCGGCCGGCTTTGGCGACCTGTTCCAGAATCGGCAGCAGGTCGCGGATGTTCGATACCTTCTTGTCGTGCAGCAGCACGAAGGGGTTATCGAGCACGGCAACCTGTTTGTCCTGATCGTTGATGAAATACGGCGACAGGTAGCCGCGATCGAATTGCAGACCTTCGACCACATCGAGTTCATCGTCGAGCGACTTGCCGTCTTCGACGGTGATGACACCTTCCTTGCCGACGCGATCGATCGCTTCGGCAATCCGTTGACCAATCGACTCTTCGCCGTTAGCCGAAATCGTCGCGACCTGCGCGATTTCCTTGCTGGTCGTAGTCGGTTTGCTGATTTTTTTCAGTTCTTCGATCGCGGCGATCACCGCTTTATCGATGCCGCGTTTCAGGTCCAGCGGGTTCAGACCCGCCGCGACGTACTTCTGACCTTCACGCACGATAGCCTGTGCGAGCACGGTTGCGGTGGTGGTGCCGTCACCGGCGGCGTCGCTGGTGCGCGAAGCGACTTCCTTGACGAGTTGCGCGCCGATGTTCTGCACGCGGTCCGACAATTCGATTTCCTTGGCGACCGAGACACCGTCTTTGGTCACGATCGGCGAGCCGAAGCTGCGCTCCAGCACGACATTGCGTCCTTTCGGACCGAGCGTGACCTTGACCGCGTTGGCCAGAATGTTGACGCCTTCGACCAGTTTCGAGCGGGCGACGTCGCTAAAAATAATCTCTTTTGCTGCCATGGTTTGACGCTCCGTTCGTTATTGAGTGACCACTGCCACAACATCTTCTTCGCGCAGCACGAGCAATTCGTTGCCGTCGACTTTGACCGACTGCCCGGCGTACTTGCCGAACAGCACACGCTCGCCGACTTTCAGATCGGGCTCGATACGCTTGCCGTCGCTATCGCGCTTGCCCGGTCCAATGGCGATCACTTCACCCTGGTCCGGCTTTTCGGCTGCGCTTTCAGGAATGACGATGCCTGAAGCAGTTTTGGTTTCCTGGTCGAGACGCTTGACGATCAAGCGGTCATGCAAGGGACGTAGGCTCATGGTTCGACTTCCGCGATTGAGATTTGGCACTCGTCGGTGGTGAGTGCTGACCGGAATCGAGTATAGAAATATGCCGCGCCGCGCTCCAATAACAGATTCATCGATCCTTATCGGCGAATCGCATTTCAGAATCGCGCATATTCATAGCTTGAATTGCTTGTTCTGTGCTGCGTGCCGCGTCCCTATACTGGTCCGTCGCATCGGCACGTCCCGCGCGAAAACCGCTATTCCAGCTCCCAGGACACATAGCCGGGTCAAGCCTGATCCGTGCGCTTCTATAAGGAATCAAGGCATGCAGGTCTCTCAGGAAAGCGCAGCGCGCACGCGGCTTCAGGCGACGCTCAGCGCATTGCCGGCGCTCGCTGAAGCAATCGGCGAAGATGCCGCACAACGCGAAGTGCGTCGCGAGTTGCCGTTTGACCGCTTCGCTTTGTTTCGCGAATCGGGGCTGGGCGTGCTCCGTTTTCCGGCCGAGTGGGGTGGTCTCGGCGGTTCGCTTGAGGATCTCTTTCATGTGATCGCCACGCTGGCCGCGCATGAGTCGAATGTTGCGCACGCCTTGCGGATTCATTTCGATCTGACCGAGCAGTTGCTGCTGTCGCCGCGCTCCGCGTTCAACGACACGCAAATCGAGCGCGTACAGCAAGGGGCGATCTTCGGCGGTGCGTCGACTGAACTGGGTACCGCCAGACCCGGTGAAATCGTCACCAGGCTGGTGCGCGACGGCGAGCACTTTCGCGTGACGGGCAAAAAGTATTACTCGACCGGCACGGCGTTCTCCGACTATGCGCGTATCAATGTGCAGGACGAGAACGACGAGAAGGTGTCGATCGTTATCCCGGTGGCTCGCGAGGGCTTGCAGGTACTCGACGACTGGGACGGAATGGGACAACGCATGACGGCGAGCGGCAGCCTCGTGCTCGACAATGTGCAGGTATTGGCGCATGAAATCGCGACGCGCGGCTATACGAGTCTCGCAGGCCGTCATGGCAGCGCGCTGCGGCAGTTGCATCTGGTGACGGTCGCGGCGGGTATCGTGCGCAACATTCTGGCTGACGCGCGGCGTTACGTGACGCACTACGGGCGCCCGGTTCTGCATAGCCCGGCGGCCTCGGCGCGCGAGGACGGCTTCGTGCAACAGGTGGTAGGCGATCTCGCGGCGCACAGCCTCTCGATCGACGCGCTGGTGGCGCAAAACGCCCGCACTCTGGATCGATCGGCCAATGCCATTCGCAGCGGTGCGGCCAATGCGGAGGATCTCGTGCTGGAAGGGGCGTTGGCGACCGCCAAAACGCAACTGGTGGTCAGCAAGCTGGCGCTCCATGCGGGCGAGCGTCTGTTCGAAATCGGCGGGGCGTCCGCCACGGGGCGCGCTCACAATTTCGACCGTCACTGGCGCAATCTGCGCACCATCTTCAGTCATAACCCATTGCTGCATAAAGCGCGCGTGGTGGGCGATTACGAGCTGAACGGCGTGACCACGCACCTGACCGAAGGCCGCGTTTTCTGACGCTGCGCAAAGACGCTACCCTCCATTCACCCATCATCCCATCACTGAACGCCATGAGCCGAGATCTGCTTTTGCTGTTGGAACCGGGCTTCACCGATCCGAACCACCCCGGTGAGCGTTTTATCTGTCCGGATGGCGCGCCTATCGAAGGTTTGCTGGCGAGCGACCCGGTGCTCAACGCGCGCCTGGAGATTCGCCGCCTGCCGTTCCCGCGTCCGCGCGCCGCGGTTGTGGAGGCGCTCGATGCCGAGCACCAGAGTCTGCCGGTATTGATTCTCGGCGACGAACAGCCGGCGCCTGCCGATGCGCAGACGCTGGGCGAGAAACGCTTCGTGACGGATACGCGCCGGATACTCGACCTGCTCGCGCAGCGCCACGGTTTCCCCAAGGTGCATTGACGCAGCAGTGATGGCGCGGAGATGTCCGCTGATTCTGGCGCGCATCGTTCGTTGCGCGCTTCAGAAACAGCGGACACCCGGGCTGAGCGGGTGCGCCGGTCTCAGAACAGATGCTTGATGCCTGCCGAGACTGCCACCTGCTTGCTGGTGGCGGACGGCGTGAGATACCCGATCGCCGCGACGGCAGGCCGGCCCAGCGAGTCGGTGCCGCTGGCGTGCTGGTAGGCGCCGGTCAAGTACAGATCGGTGGCTTTCGAGAGTGAGTACGCGGTACCGAGATTCAACTGCTCGTACTTCGCGCTGCCCTTGCCACCGACACTTCCTCCCTCCGTATAGTCGAACGATGTGCCAAAGCGCAGGAACGGCGTTGCCTGATAGCGCAAGCTTGCACTAACGGTACTGAGCGTCGTCGAACCGCTGTAGTTGAGAGTATTGAGCGACGCATTCGAGCCCAGCCCGCGGAACTGTGTATTCGAATAGGCCGCGCCGAAAGTCGCACCGCCGCTCGTGTACGTCGTCGCGACCGAAATGGTCTGCTGCGTATGTGCCGATGCGAAACCGGCAATCGCGGG
This sequence comes from Paraburkholderia fungorum, assembly GCF_046026025.1. GTDB lineage: Bacteria > Pseudomonadota > Gammaproteobacteria > Burkholderiales > Burkholderiaceae > Paraburkholderia > Paraburkholderia fungorum_E. The sequence goes on from NZ_JAQQFL010000013.1 coordinate 87,376, forward strand.
ATTGGATTCGGGTGCCGTTGCCGAGCCGGCGGAACCCAGATTATTGCCCGTGGCGCTCGCATTGGCGTTAGTGCCATAGAGCGACGTATTCGGGTTGCGCGCATTGATGATCGACGCGGCGATCGCGAACGCTCCGCCGGTGTAGGTGCCCCCTGCGGACCAGAGTTGATTCTGCGTCACGTTCCCGGCCACACCGCCCACGCTGTACAGCGCGCCGAAACGGAAGCCGCCGAAAGAGTTCGACAGGTACTTGACCGAATTGTTGATCCGGTGCGTGAAGTTCAGATTGTCATAGTCGGCCGGATGGATCGCGAGGTTGCCCCAATACCAACCGTTGAGTAGCGGCGATATGAACTCGACGGATGTGTCGGCCTGGCGTCCCAAAGTGAAGGTGCCGTAGCGCTCGGCCGTGACCCCCACCCACGCCTGGCGGCCGAACTCGGTGCCCCCTTGTCCCAGCGCGCCGCTATTCACGCTGAGTCCGCTTTCAAGCTGGAACACGGCCTTCAATCCACCGCCGAGATCTTCCACGCCTTTCAGGCCCCAGCGGCTTGACGACAGGCCCGATGAGCCGCTGTCGAACTGCGATACCTGCGTGCCGCCCTTAGGTTTGCCGGAAGCGGACGTTGAGGCGGTTTGCGCGTTGTTCGTATACGTGACGTTGCCGGTGACGATTCCATACAGCGTGACGCTGCTTTGAGCCGTTGCGGTGCCGGCCATTAAAGATGAAACGCTAAAAGCGAAAAGCAGTTTTTTCATGATTGTTGGAATCTATATTTTGCGAGCGTCGGAGAAGTGACGATTCATGAGCGATGAATCGAGGGTCGTTTTGAAGCGACGAGTAACGATAAGCAAAACGAATTTATTGAACAAACAAGAAAATTCGATATGGATATCGACGATTTCCGCTGAATGTGCGCTGAAACGGCGATCTTTAAGCGATAACACCAACCATCGACAATAGATACGCAATCCTCAATTGATTCGTTCTTTTGTCGCGTGGCGATTGATATCTTGCGGCGCATCCGATAGACATTGCGGATGCTTTGCCGGTTGGCATCGCGCTCGAAAGTGGTGGCGCGTGACCTGCCGATCGTCAATCTCGTCACGCTCAAGCAAGTGACCCTCCACAACAAACGCGTGCACAACCATACGGTGACCGCCGACGGTCTGGGTGGAAATCTGGCCGATGTGTTTCTTGCATGAGGTGACGATCCAGAACGGTGCATGGCCTTTCCTTCGCATCGTGCTTAGCATATGCCTAACGATTGGTTCGTTTGCTGCCGCAGCGGCTTTATCGTGAGCGCTGCGGCAGCAGCATGGCCGAAACAATCATTAACGCATTTCATTCGGCCGCGACGGGTCGAATCATCGGCAAAAGGAACGGGATCACATGGCAGGGCTGAATCGACGCGAGTTTCTGATTTCTTCGGGCGCGGCGCTCGCGGCAGCGGGCATGCCCGCACTGACGTTCGCACAAGGCGACACCGCTGCGCCGAAGCGGGGCGGCACGCTCAACATGCTGATCAATCCGGAGCCGCCGGTGCTCGTGTCGATCTTTCAGACCACCGGCCCGGCGCTCGTTGCGAGTTCCAAGGTGCTTGAAGGCTTGCTCGCCTACGACTTCGATTTGCGGCCCAAACCGCAACTGGCCACGGCATGGACCGTCAGCCCGGATGGCTTGAAGTACACGTTCACGCTGCGGCAGAACGTCAAATGGCACGACGGGCAGCCGTTCACCTCAGCCGATGTCGCATTCTCGATCGATTTGCTCAAGGCGGTGCATCCGCGTGGCCGCAGCACGTTCGCCAATGTGACGCGCGTAGCCACGCCGGATGCGCGCACGGCGGTAATCGAGTTGTCGAAGCCGGCACCGTATCTGCTGAAGGCATTGTCCGCGGGCGAATCGCCGATCGTCCCCAAACACCTTTACGCTTCGGGCGACCCGCTGTCCAATCCGCACAACAACGCGCCGATCGGCACCGGGCCATTTCGCTTCAAATCGTGGACACGTGGTGCCAATATCGTCTACGAACGCAATCCGGACTACTGGGACGCCGGCAAACCCTATATCGACGGCCTTGTATTCAAGGTGATTCCGGACGCCGCCGCCCGGTCCGCCGCCTTCGAAACGGGCGCGCTCGATCTGGGCGGTGAAAATCCGGTGCCGCTCACCGATCTGCCACGTCTCACGCAATTGCCGCAACTGGCCGTTGAAACGCGCGGTTATCGCTTTCTGGAGCCGCTCGCCGAAATCGACTTCAATCTCGATCATCCGATTCTCAAGGATCTTCGCGTGCGCCAGGCGATCGCTCACGCGATCAATCCGCAGGTCGTACAGCGCACGGTAGCGTATGGCTATGCCGATCTGTCACCCACGCCGATCACACCGGGTTCTCCGTATCACGACGCCGGGCTCACGCCGTATGCGTTCGATATCGGCAACGCCGAAAAACTGCTCGACGCAGCGGGTTATCCGCGCAAGGACGGCGGCGTGCGCTTCGGTCTGACGCACGATTTTCTGCCGTATGGCGACATGTACCGCCGCCAGGCAGACTACGTGAAGTCGGCGCTCGCAAAGGTGGGGATCGACGTCACGGTGCGCTCGCAGGATTTGCCGGCGTTCCTGAAGCGGGTCTATGCGGATCGTCAGTTCGATTTCACCAGTATCGGCGTCAACACCCTGTTCGATCCGAGCGTGGGGGTTCAGCGCCTGTACTGGTCGAAGAATATCCGCCCGGGTGTGCCGTTTTCGAACGCGCCGCATTACAGCAACCCCGAGGTCGACCGGCTGCTGGAAAGCGCGTCGATCGAAACCGACGAAAGCAAACGCGTCGCGCTGTACCAGCAGTTTCAGCAGATCGTGTATCGCGATCTGCCGATTCTCAACCTGGTCGCGCCACGCATGGTCACGCTCGCGAATCGTCGCGTTCACAACCATACGGTTTCCGCACAGGGCCTCGAAGGCAACCTCGCGGATGTCTATCTGAGCGCATGACGGGAGAGACACGATGAGCCGACGTTTGCGTTTCGCCGCGATTGCCCGCCGTACCGCGTGGCAGGCACTGCCGACGGTGATCGGCATCGTGATCCTGAACTTCTTTCTGCTCAAGCTGATGCCGGGCGACGCCGCCGATGTGCTGGCCGGCGAATCCGGCTCCGCAACGGTGGAAACGATGCAGGTGCTGCGCGCGAAGTTCGGGCTCGATCAGCCGGTGCTGCACCAGTTATGGTCGTACCTCACGCATCTCTCGCATTTCAGCCTGGGTTATTCACCGCGTTACGACATGCCGGTGATGCAACTGATTCTGTCGCGCCTGCCGAATACGTTGCTGCTGATGGGCGTGGCCTTGTCGTTCGCGATCGTGGCGGGCGTGGTGCTCGGCGCGGTGATGGCGCATTGGGCCGGCAGGTGGCCCGACCGGGTGCTGTCCGTGCTGGCCTTGCTGTTCTATTCGACACCGGGTTTCTGGATCGGCCTGCTGGCGATCGTGTTGTTCTCGGTGCATCTGGGCTGGCTGCCGAGCGGCGGCAACATCACCCTCGGCGTGCAACTGCACGGATTCGCCTATTTTGCCGACGCGGCCAAACATGTCCTCCTGCCTGCCGCGACGCTGGCGACCTTCTTTGTCGCGATCTATGCGCGGCTCACGCGGGCCGCGATGCTGGAAGTGCAACGCCAGGACTTCGTGCGAACCGCCCAGGCCAAGGGCTTACATCCGTGGCGCGTGACGGTGCGGCATGTGTTACGCAACGCGCTGATGCCGCTCACGACGATCATCGGAATTCATTTCGGCACGCTGTTGGGCGGCGCCGCCGTGACCGAGACAGTATTCAGTTGGCCGGGTCTTGGACGTCTCGCGCTCGACGCCGTGATGGCGCGCGATTTCAGCGTATTGCTCGGCGTTTTGCTGCTGTCGTCGCTGCTCGTGATCGTCGCTAATGTGCTGGTCGATCTGCTGCAGGCGTGGCTCGATCCGCGCGTCGCGTGACGGATTTAATAGGTATGCCGAACTGTTTTATTTTCAGAGGAATGAAATGGCTTCCGACTCTTCCAACCTGATTGCTACGCCGCCGGAACCCGCGACGTCGCCGTGGCGGCGTCAACTGGCCGGCACACTGTTCGGTCAGCGGCGTGCCGGTGCAACTGCTGCGTCCGGATCGCGCGGCGTGGGGCGAGGTGTCTGGCGCGCGCTGTTGCGCAACCCGTCCGCGTTTGCCGGGCTCCTCTTGCTGGCGGCCTTTATCACGCTTGCGTTCAGTGCCGGGCACCTGTTTCCGGGCGATCCGCTCGATATGGTGGCGGCGCCCTTCGAATGGCCGGGTGCCGACCCGCAATACTGGCTCGGCACCGATTCGCTGGGACGCGATGTGGCGGCGGGCATCGCGCACGGCACACGCGTGTCGCTGCTGATCGGTGCGGCGTCGGCCGGCATCGGTCTGGTGATCGGCACGCTGGTCGGCGCGACAGGCGGATTTTTCGGCGGCGTGATCGACGATCTGCTGGTGCGCGTGACCGAACTTTTTCAAACAGTGCCATCGTTTCTGCTGGTGATCGTGATTGTGGCGATCGGCCGGCCGAGCGTGACGATCATCGCGCTGGCGATCGGCATCGCCTCGTGGCCCACCGTGGCGCGGATCGTGCGCGCTGAATTCCGCACGCTGCGCCAGTCGGATTTCGTGCTGGCCGCGCGCAGCCAGGGGTTCGGTAACGCACGCATCATCTTTGGCGAGATTTTGCCGAACGCGTTGCCGCCGGTGATCGTCACCGCATCGGTGATGGTGGCGAGCGCGATTCTGATCGAGTCGTCGCTGTCGTTTCTCGGCATGGGTGACCCGAACGTGGTGAGCTGGGGCGGCATGATCGGTGCGGGTCGCGACTCGCTGCGCACCGCGTGGTATCTGACCGCCATTCCCGGCGCGGCGATCGTGCTGGCCGTGCTCGCGCTGAACCTGCTCGGCGACGGTCTGAACGACGCGCTCAATCCGCGCTTGCGCGAACGCGTTTGAAGCACGGCTCAAGCGCAGCTCAAGAGCGGCTCAAGAGCGGCCGACAACGTACAAAGGATGCACTGTGGCAAACCTGCTTGAAGTACGCGACTTGCGCGTCAGTTTCGGCGCGCACGAAGCGGTGCGTGGCCTGAGTTTCGATATCGCGCAAGGCGAGACGCTCGCGCTGGTCGGTGAATCGGGTTGCGGCAAATCGGCGACGGCGCTTTCGTTGATGCGCCTCGTGCCCACGCCGGGACGCGTGACAGGGAGCCTGCGCTTCGACGGCCGTGAATTGCTCGATCTGCCGGCGCGCGAGATTCGGGACATTCGCGGCAAACAGATTTCGATGATTTTCCAGGAGCCGATGACGTCGCTCAATCCCGTGCTGTCGATTGGCGCGCAGATCGTCGAGACCTTGCGGCAGCATGAGCGTCTGTCCAAAGCGGCGGCATGGAAGCGTGCCGTTGAACTGCTGGAACTGGTGCGAATTCCGGAACCGCAGCGGCGCGTGTTCGATTTTCCTCACGAGCTGTCCGGTGGTCAGCGGCAGCGCGTGATGATCGCGATGGCGGTGGCCTGCCGTCCGCGTCTCCTGATCGCCGATGAGCCGACCACCGCGCTCGACGTCACGATTCAGGCGCGCATTCTCGATCTGCTCGACGGATTGCGCCGCGAGTTGTCGATGTCCTTGCTGCTGATCACACACGACCTCGGTATCGTCGCCCGTCACGCGGATCGTGTCGCGGTCATGCTCGCGGGTGAGAAGGTGGAGGAAGCGCCGGTTGCGCGGCTCTTCACGCAACCGCAGCATGCGTACACACGTGGCCTGCTCGGCGCCTCGCTGAATCTTGCGGACGATCTGCATTATCGCGGCTGGAAGCTGCCCGAGATTCGCCACGGCATCGGCGAAGATGGCAAACCGGGTTTCGCGGTGGTTCCGCGTTCGGTGCGTACCGGGCGTTTCGTTGCGGATGCCGATCCCACACAAGGTATTGCTGCGGACAGCGAAGCGCCGTTGCTTGCGCTACAGGACGTGCGGATCGACTACCCGCAACGGCATGGCAAAACCACGCTGCGTGCCGTCGACGGTGTTTCGCTGCAGATTGCCCGGGGCGAGACGGTCGGCCTTGTCGGCGAATCCGGCTGCGGGAAGTCGACGCTCTCCAAGGCGATCTTGCGGCTCGTGCCGACAGCGGAGGGCGAAATCCGTTTGCGCGGGACCGATCTCGTGCCGCTGGGCGAGCGCGAATTGCGGCCGCTGCGCCGTCACGTGCAGATGGTGTTCCAGGACCCGTATGCGTCGCTCAATCCGCGCCGTACCGTGGCGGAGATTCTCGATACGGTGCTGGTGGTGAACGGGATTGGCAACGCGCAACAGCGCCGCGCACGGATCGCCACCATGCTCGACCGGGTAGGGCTGCCGAGCTCCGCGCTCGGCCGTTTTCCACACGAGTTCTCCGGGGGACAGCGGCAACGCATCGGCATCGCGCGGGCGCTGGTGCTGGAACCGGATCTGCTGATCTGCGATGAGCCGGTGTCCGCACTCGACGTGTCGATTCAGGCGCAGATTCTCAATCTGCTGGTCGACCTGAAGCGTGATCTGGGGCTTGCGTATCTGTTCATCTCGCACGACCTCTCGGTGGTGCGTTATATCGCCGATCGCGTGCATGTGATGCAGGCGGGACGGATTGTCGAAAGCGGGCATCATCGGGACATCTGGCGTGCGCCGCAGCATCCGTATACGCGCACGCTGCTCGACGCGATTCCCGGCAAGACCTTCGACGCGCAGGCGGCGTAGTCCATAGACGTCCATGCAAGGCCGCACAAGGCGGTTCAGAGGGTACCGGGCAGGGCGGCGAATGGTGGAGAATGCGCCGCCCTCGCTTTTTCTCAAACGGCCTCACTCATTGCCGAAGTACGCCGGCAGGCGAAAGCCGTCATAGAAGCGATTGCCGCGAATCGCACGCTGGAAATCCACCGACTGATACGCCTGCACGATGTCCTGGGTCGAGCGCGCAGCGCGGTTGCTTGCCTTGACGACCACCTGGTTGATATACGGTGGCGTCATGTCCTCGAGCGCCAACGCATCGGTCAGTTTGTGGCCGCTGAAGATCGCGAAATTGCCCTGAATCGCGGCGTAATCGACGTCGTCGAGCGCGCGCGGCGCCTGTGCCGATTCGAGCGGGACGATCTTGATGCCGGCCGGATTGGCGATCACATCGCGTTCGGTCACGTCGACAGGATTCGGGTTCGGCTTGATCCTGATCCAGCCAATACGCTGGAGAATCTTCAGCGCGCGTTCCAGATTGACAGGATCGTTCGGCACTGCAACGCGCGCGCCGGGCTTCACGTCCGCAAGCGAATGATGTTTGTTCGAATAGAGTCCCATTGGCGGTGTCGGAACCTGCACCACGCCGACCAGATCGGTGCCGTTGCGATCGTTATACGACTTCAGATAGACCTCATGCTGCATCACGTCGGCTGCGATTTCGCCGCGATACACCGCCTGATTTGCTTCGAGCCCGGTACTGAACTCGACGTATTTGATCGTGTAGCCTTTCTTGCGCAATTGCGGTTCGACGCCCGCTTTGAATTCATCCGCGTAGGGGCCGGGCACGAAACCGACCCGTAACTCCTGCGCGGTGCCGCCGATATCCGAGGCATACGCGGCATAGGTGGTGAAGGTGGCGAGCGTGGCGGCCAGCAGAACGGCGCCGGTGAGGCGCCGCCTGAGCAGTGAAGGTACTGCTGCAAGGGATCGGGACATGATGAGTGGATGAGCGGGTGAGAAGTAAGGAGACGGTGTGCTTATCGGGCCGCGCCCGCTTCATAACCGGGCGGCACGAGAAAGCCGCCGTAGGCTTCTTCCAGCAGGCGCGCGAAGGCAATCGGCGTACGGTCTTCGAGCCACGGTCCTACCGCTTGCGCGCTGACCGGCAAGCCCTCGTCGTCGAGGCCGAGCGGGAAACTGGTGGCCGGCAATCCGGGCAGCACGGGCAGGCCTGCCCAATAGAAGAAGTCGAGGAAGCGCACCTGGCGCACGCCGTCTTCGTAGGCCACCGGATAGGTTCGGGCGTCTTTCGGTTCGTCGTGGTTGTGGCGAAACGCGGGCACCGGGGCGACCGGCGTCACGACCACGTCGAACGATTCGAAAAGCCGTTCCCATTGATGCCGCAACGCATGACGTCGTTCGTCGGCTTTGAGCCAGTCGCGGTGCGCAAGTGTGGGCGCGCGCAGCCAGGCGGCGTCGGCGCTGTCGTCGTCCGCAGCGAGTTCGGTGAGTCGTTGGCGGGCTATTTCGCTTGGAGCAGGCGGCTCGGCGAGCGACGAACCGAGCAGTGTCCGGTACAACGGGTGCGCGCGTGCCAGATCGGGCAGCAGACCGGCGGGCAGATCGGCGGGGCGGCTCACCTGGGCGCCCTGGGTGCGCAAACGCTCGACCACACGCTCAGTGACCAGGCGTTCCGACAGGCTGCGTTCGGTGCCGGGCCATGTGTCGATGACCAGCACGCGAAAATCGGCGAGTTGGGCATGGCGTGCGGGCGGCAAGCTCACGCGCCACGCTTTGGCGGTCAGCGGATCGCGATTGAGCAGCAGATCCAGCGCGAGTTCCAGATCGCCCGCACTGCGCGCCAACGGACCGGCCACGCTCAGATCGCGGGCGGAAAAGCGTCCCGGCGGCGCGCCGGCGCCCTTGAGCGAGATGAGGCCGTAACTGGGCTTGTGACCGTAGACGCCGGTAAAGTGCGCGGGAATGCGAATCGACCCGCCGATATCGGAGCCGAGCTCCAGCGCGACATAGCCCGCCGCAAGCGCCGCCGAAGAGCCGCCCGACGAACCGCCAGGCGTGCGCGCCAGATCCCATGGATTGCGCGTCACGCCGTAGACCGGGTTGTAGCTTTGCAGGTCCGTCAGGCTGATCGGCACGTTGGTCTTGCCGATAATCACCGCACCGGCTTCACGCAGCGCGGCCACCGCGAGCGAATCGCGTTCGGCGCGATTCGCCGCGAAAGCAGGGTTGCCGACGCTAGTGACGAGCCCCGCCACGTCGAACGATTCTTTCACCGTGACCGGCACGCCCAGCAATGGGCGCCGTTCGCCGCGCGCCAACGCGGCATCGGCCTCGCGGGCCGCGGCGCGCGCCGCGTCGTGGTCGTGCGCGATCACGGCATTCAGCTCGCCGTCGAAGCGGGCGATGCGCGCGAGGCTGTGTTCCAGCAGGTCGACGGCCGACACGCGGCCATCGGCCAATGCTTGTGCCTGCTCTATTGCGCTGGCGAAAGTCAGTGCGTTGAGAACGGCGGACTTCGGATCATCCAGTTGATGGGCGGTCATAATGGGCGGGTCTCGTTTCGACGTGTCAGGTTTTGGGTTCGATCCACGTGTCGGACAAATCGCCGGCGATGAGATCGATGCTGTTGGTCAGGTTGTGAACCCTTGCGTGATAAACCTGCACCGCCGGGACCGTGACGAGCGGCAGCACCGGCAGATCGCGGCCGACGATCTGCTGGATCTGCCGGAACGCGGCCGCCCGGCGTGTGTCGTCGGTTTCGATGGCGGCCTGGCGAAACAGATCATCGACCTGCGGATTCTGATAGTGCGATGCGTTGATCCAGATGAGCGGATGCTTGACGCCGTCCGACCAGTAGATGCGTTGCACGCCGACGGTCGGGTCGTAAAGACGGCCCAGCCCATTCAGGTTCAGATCGAACTCACGCGCCGTATAAGCCCGGCGCAAGTAGGCCGGCATGTCGCCGTCGAGAATGGTTGCCTTGATGCCCACACGCGATAGCGCGGCGCGCAAATACTCGGCAGTGCGTCGGAAATCGGTGCCGCTGATGTAGTTGATCTTGAGCGCGAAGCGTTGCCCGTCGGCCTGTTTCGTATAGCCCGCTTCGTCGAGCAGGCGGTTCGCGGTGCTCAGGTCGAAGGGATAGTGGAACGTGCTGTCGTCGTAGTAATTCGCCAGCACGGCCGGCACCGGCGAGTCGACCACGCTCGAGCGCTTGTAGAAGACGTTGTCCTTGATGAAATTGCGGTCGATCGCGTGCGCGATGGCCTGACGTACTTCAGGCTTCGCGAGTATCGGATTTTCCACGTTGAATTCGAGGAAAGCCGCGTTATTCAGGTACGCGTCGTAGCTGTCGTCGATTCTCAGTTGTGGCAGTTTCGCGAGCCGGCCGAGGTCGGCCAACCCCACGCCGGTTGCGGCGTCGACTTCACCTGTTTCGAGCGCGGCCGAAATGGCGCCCTGATCCGGCACGATCCGATAGATCACCCGGTCGAGGTGCGGAGCGCCCGCGCGCCAGTAGTTCGGGTTCTTGCGCAGGCTCACGTAACTGCCGCGCACCCATTTATCGAAGACAAAGGGACCGGTGCCGATCGGCGCGTTGAGATTCGGGCTTGTTAGCGGATCGCCGTCACCGTAGCGGTGTTGCGGCACGATCGGCAATTCCGCCGACGACAGTGCCTTGATCAGATACGGCGTGGGCTTGCCCAGCACCACAACGGCCGTCAACGGATCAGGTGTATCGACCCGCTCGACATTGGCGAGTGTGATGCGTCCGCGCGGTCCGAGGCGCTTTTGCGTGAGGATCGAGTAGCGCACGTCGGCCGAGGTGAAGCTTTCGCCGTCGTGCCATTTCACGCCCGGCCGCAGTTTGAAGGTGTACTGAAGACCGTCGGCGCTGGTGCTCCATGCGATCGCCAGTAGCGGTTGCGGCCTGAACTGCGCGTCATAGCGCAGCAGTCCCTCGGTGATTTTGGCGCTGATGTTGCGGATCACCGTGTTGGTGTCGAGCAGGGACACCAGCGACGGCGGCTCCTGGGGCACCGCATAGGTGAGCGTGCCGCCTTGCGACGGTGTGGCGCTCTGGCCGGCTGCTGCTGTAGCGGTGGCTGCGGCCGCATTAGCGAGGGCAGGCCAGGCGGCTGCTGTGCCGGCGGAAAGAAAGGCCAGCGAGGTCTGCAGGAACTGACGACGGTCGAAGGTCATGGGCTATCCCTGCTGAACGGCGGCTAGCGCGTCCGCGGATGCCCCGTGCCGCGCAATCCGCCCAAAGAACGGATGCCCCGGATCGTTGAAACCCGGCGTTGACGGATGACCGCTCGTGACGAGCGAGTCGACGAACGCTTCGTCTTCCGAGGTCAGCCGATAGCGTAGCGCGGGCAGATAGTCCTGCCATTGCGCTTCAGTACGAGGGCCGGCGATTGTCGAGCTGACGTAGCGGCTATTGAGCACCCAGGCGAGCGCGAATTGCCCCGCGGAAAGCCCTCGCGCTTCGGCGTGCTCGCGTACACGCCGCGCGAGTTCGAGCGATTCGGGACGCCATTCGGTCTGCTGCAGGCGCCGGTCGCTGCGGCCCGCGCGCGTGTCGGACGCGGGCGTCGCGCCCGGCTCGTACTTGCCGGTCAGCACACCGCGCGCCAGCGGACTATACGAAATCACGCCGAGCCCGTAGCGATGCGCGGCCGTCAACTGCTCGGATTCGGCCTGCCGATTGGCGATGTTGTAGAGCGGCTGGCTGGCCACTGGTCCATCGAGTCCGAGCGCCTGCGCGGTATGGCTGAACTCGGCAATCCTCCACGCGCGATGGTTCGATAGACCGTAGTAGCGCAGTTTGCCTGCCTGGATCAGCTCGTTGAGCGCACGCACTGTTTCCTCGACCGGCGTCTCGTGATCCTCGCGATGAATGTAGAGCAGGTCGATGTAATCGGTATTCAGGCGTTTCAGGCTGGCGTCGACCGCCCGCACGATATGTTTGCGCGATGCGCCCCGCGAGTTGATATCGCCGCTGTCCAGCGGATTGGCGAACTTGGTGGCGAGCACCCAGCGCTCGCGCTGCGCGGCGATGCTGCGGCCGACCACGCGCTCGGATTCGCCTTTACCGTAGACGTCCGCGGTATCGATCGAATTGACTCCTTGCTCGTGAGCCTGATCGATGATGCTAGCCGAGCTTGCTTCGTCGGTCGGGCCGCCGAACATCATCGTGCCGAGCGTCAGGGTCGAGACTTTGATACCGCTGCGGCCGAGTTGTCTGTATTCCATATGAGTCGGATTCCGTGAGAATGTGAGTCGAAAGAGGTTTAGCGTTGCAGCCAGACGTCGGCGAAACTGGCCGAAACACCGTCAGGCGAAGTTGTGTGGTTATGCACCGCGCGCGAATAGACGGTCAGGTACTGAGGCGACACGAGGTTGATGTCCGGCAGATCACGTTCGAGAATGCGTTGAATCTGCGAGAACAGTTGCTTGCGCCTTGCTTCATCGGTTTCTTCGGCGACCTGCGCGAACAACTGATCGATCTCCGGATTGCTGTAGTGCGAGCCATTGGTAAAGGGCACGCCGCGCCGGAAGTTGCTGGTGGTGTATAGACGGGCCACGCCGACCACCGGATCGAACAGATTGCTCATCCCGTTGATGCTGAAATCGAAATCGCGGTCGGTATAGATACGCTTCAGGTACGCGGGCAGGTCCTGGCTGCGCACGGTGACGGCAATGCCCACGCGCGCCAATGCCGATTTGACGTAAGCGGCGGTGCGGGCGGGCAGGTCGCCGATCGGTAATGGATCGACCGTGAGGGCGAACCGTGTGCCGTCGGCCTTGCGCGGATAGCCGGCTTCGTCGAGCAAGGCGTTGGCGTGCTCCACGTTGAACGGATAGGGCGTAGGCGCGGGATCGTAGTAGGGACTCGACGGAATGATCGGGCTTGCGAGCGGCGTCGCATAACCGTAGTAAATCACCTTGCGGATGACTTCGCGATCCAGCGCCGAGGCGATTGCCTGGCGTACCTTAAGATTCTTCAGTACCGGGTTGTCGAGGTTGAACTCGATGCGCGCCACGCCCGCCTGAAATTCGTAGCCGCGTGTCTCCAGGCCGAGCTTCGGGTTGCCTTTCAGGCGTTCGAGATCGGACAGCGGAACCGGCGAATCGCCGCTCAGATCCACCGAGCCGTCTTCGAATGCGACGGTGCGCGCGGCCGGGTCGTTGATCACCTTGACCACAATGCGGTCGAGCCACGGCTTGCCTGTGTCCCAGTAGTCGTCGTTACGCACGTATTCGATATAGCTCCCACGTACCCATTTGACGAAACGAAATGGCCCGGTGCCGATCGGCGCGTTATTGGCGGGATTGGTCAATACGTCGGTGCCGTCGTAGACGTGCTTCGGCACGATTGGCGTTTCCGACGAGGAAAACGCCTTGATCAGATACGGCGCCGGTTTCGACAGCGTAATGACGACGGTGTACGGGTCCGGCGTCGCGACGTCGGTAACGTTGGCGAAAGTGGTCTTCGCACGCGGGCGGACCTGCCTGAGCGTCTGGATCGAATAGGCGACGTCAGCGGAAGTGAAGGGCTTGCCGTCGTGCCATTTCACGCCGTGGCGCAGGTGGAAAACGTATTTTCGGCTATCGTCGCTGACTTCCCACGACGTGGCGAGCGACGGCCTGGGCTGGAACTTGAAGTCGTACTCGAGCAAGCCTTCCACAACCTTGGGGCTGACCTTCAGCACGTTGGTCGCGGTGGTGGCCAGATCCACGAGGGCGGTCGGCTCGGGTGTGACGATGAAGTTGAGCGTGCCGCCCCGGGTTTGCGCTTGTGTAAGCGGGGCCGACAGCGCGAAGACGAGCGTGAGCGCCCATCCAAGTGCGCGGTTGAACAGGGGTTTGCCGCTGCGGCATGGCGCCGCCTGCGATGTGACATGTGCCATCGTTAGGTTGAGCGAGAAAAGGAGGGGGGCGCAAAACGGGCGCAAAACTGGCTCAGACCGAAGACGTCAATGCATGCCGTCGCGCGAGCGCTGCGTGAAGGGGCGCGGGGTCCACCCACGCGTCGAAATCGAAGTCCGTTGGAATGAAACCCCACGTGAACAGAAAACGTTTGAAGTCGGCGAGGGCGGCAAGCGCGTGGGGATCGAGGCCGATCGCGAGTTGCCGATGCAGGCCACCCGGGTACGCCCGCTCAACCCAATGCTCGGCGCCGCGCGTTTCGCGCGCCACATACTGCGCCACCTCGGTCGCGTGATGGCTGGCCCAGTCGCCCGTATCCAGCGTGCGTGCCAGTACACGCTCGACCAGGTCGGGGCGCTCGCGTAACAGTTGCGCATCCACGGTCAGTGGGCGTGGTGTGCCGTTATTCGCGTGCAACGCCCGGTTGGGCTGGGCGCTGATGTCGACGAGAATTCTTGCGTTGAGCAGGTTCGTTATATCGAGGCCCGTGGCGCCTTTGACGAACACCACGTCGGCTTCGCCGCGCAGCAGCGCCTCGGCCTCCCGCGTGAATTCGTGCGAGCGTTGTGCGTCGAGCCACTCGGCGAGCGGCGCATCGGCGGCGGGTTTGGCGTCTTCAAGACTGCGTGGGGTGTGCGGCAGATCCACCAGATCGATGTCTTCGAGCTGCACGCCCAGCACACCGAGCAAGGAGGAAAAACCGCGCAACGCGGTCGCGCGATGAAAGTCGACCACGCTCGCTCGCGTGTTGAGCGGAAACCCGAAGCGGCGTCCGGCCAGCGATTCGGGGCTCGTGTCGAGGTGCCGGTCCAGCGTGATCAGCGCCTGGAATTCATCCACCCAGCTCACGCCGATCAAGCGGGTGTCGCCGCCCTGGGCACGCGCCCAAAGCGCGGGAATATTGCCGCCCTGACGGAACGACCACGGCTGTGTGTGCGTGAAATGCGAGCGGCGGATCTGCACGTCGTCGGCATCCTGCAGCGCCTTGACATCGATTCCGTCGGTAGCGAATTCTTCTTCCAGCCAGCCTTTTTGCACAGTGATGCCGAAGGGCGTGGGGGCGGGGCAGCGCGTGTACCAAAGTCGGCTCATACGATCACCTATGTGTTTTGTGTGCCATCAGTACCGCAAGCCGGCTTCGCGCAATAGCGGCAGCACGCGCTCGCCGAAGAAATCAAGGTCGGGTTGAAAATCGAAGAAGCTCAATTGCACGCCGTCGACGCCGGCCTCGTGCAAGCGCACGATGTAATCGGCGATCTGCTGCGGCGAGCCGACGATCGAGATGTTGCCGCCCACGGCGCGCGAGGCTGCCTGATTGCGCTGTTCCGCGTTGCCGCGCCATGCGTGGGCGTCGCTATCGAAGCGGTGGAAGCTGCCTTCGTCGCCGTGCGCGACGATCGCGTCGCGATACGCGCGTGCTTCCGCCTCTGTTTCGCGGCAGATCACCATCGGGTTGATCAGCGTGCGGATCTTGCGGCCGTGCTTTGCCGCCGCGGCCTTCACGCGTGCTGTGTGAGCCGGCAACGCGGCCAGCGCCCCTTCGATCTCGGAGCCGGCGGGGCTCGTGATGAACACAATGTCCGAGTAACGGGCGGCGAAATCGATGCCGGCGTCGGAACCGGTCGCATTTACGAGTAACGGGCGCCCATAACGCGGTTTTGGCGTGACAAAGGCTTTGTCCAGCTTCCACGAGGAAAGCTCGGGCGCAAAGCTGAAGTTCTCCGGTTGCGCCCAGAGTTGCTGAACGGCGTCGAGAAACTCGGCGGCGAGTTCATAGCGCCGGTCATGTTCGATACGGTGCCAGCCGAACATTTCATGCTCGATAGCGCGATGCCCCGTGACGACGTTGATTCCCCAGCGACCCTTCGAAATGTGATCGAGCGTGGCGGTGAATTTCGCGAAATGCAGCGGATGCCATGGACCGTAGAGCACATGGCTGGTCGCCACCAGAATGATGCGTTCGGTGCGCGCGGTCATCGCGGCGAGCGACATGAGCGAATCGAGCGCCTCGCCGTTGAATACGCCGCCGTAGCCGCCCTTCGGCAACCACTGCGACAGCGCGAAGACGAGGTCGAAACCGAACGCTTCGGCTTTTTGCACCAGTGCCAGGTTGTAGTCGAATGACCAGTCGGTGGTGCGTGCAAGTGTCGAAGCGCTCCAGCCACCCGCCTGAATCGGCAGGAACAATCCGAGCAGCAGCGGCTCCTCCAGGGCGCGCGATACCGGACTATCCGCGAAGGTGGCGGGCGAACGGACCGGAACGAAAGGGGATGCGTTACGCGTCGTGCCGGCGGAGGGTGTCGAGGCGAACGATGCGGGCGAGGGCGCGCTCAGAGTTGAATTAGTCACAGTGCGTATCCGTGCCGACCGGGTTGAAAGGGCGTGGGTTCGACGAAGCGGCCTGGAAAATCGCTGCGCGCGGGTCAGTCGACAACGGGTGCGCGCGGCGCGAGGACTTAAGTGTCTGCAGTAAATCACGCGAGAGTTGGCAATGCAAAACAACTAATTCTGCTATTTATTCGAGCTGAAAAACGATGCTGCGATCTGCGTGCTATAGCGTGATTAACGTGTGCCGTAACGCGGATTCTGCTTCGCCATGCTTAGCAATGGTTTTTGTATTACCGGCTACGGCGAGTTCAGGTCTGTCCGCCATTGGGTGGCCTGACGTCGTTGAGATAGAAATCGCCGACGGCGGCGTATTTCCAGCGCACCGGATCATGCAAGGTATGAACGCGTGCATTGCGCCAATGCCGGTCGAGATTGAATGACGGATGCGACGAGCGCGTACCCGCCAGTTCGAACAGCTTGTTGCCGGCCTCGATCGCGATTTCCGTGGTCAATGCCTTGGCTTCCGCAACCGCGATCGATGCCTTCGCCAGCGAATCGGGATGAGGGTCGACAAGGCTTGAGTCGATCTCGCGTCCGGCGCGCTCCATCATCGCCTCGGCCGCGTGCAGCCGGGTCTTCAGTTCGCCCAACTGGTGGATGACGTACGGATCGGAATGAATCGGTCCGGTTGGCGGGGTGGAAGGGGTTGACGCGCGCTGCCGGATAAACGCGATCGTCGCGTCGATTGCAGCGCGTGCGATGCCCGCATCGATGCCGACATGGCTGATCTGCGTGATGGCGTTCTGCGGCCATTCTTCGTAGCTCCGGTAGATCGGCAGGACGTTGAGCGCCGACACCCATACGTTATTGAAGGTGACCGTTCCGCTTGCGGTGGTCTTCTGACCGAAACTTTCCCAGTCGTCGGCGATGCTCATGCCCGGATGTCCGGCAGGCACGATCGCCACGATGCGGCGGCCTTGTTCATCCTGACCGATCGTCGAGACGTAGTCGGCAAACAATGCGCCGGTTGCGTAGAGCTTGCGGCCGGACAGGCGATAGCCATCGCGCTCCGGTGTAATGCTCATCCGCGGGCCGGGAACCGGCAGAGGACCCGCTTCGACGTTGGCGTTGCCGAAGCGCGCGCCGCGAAGAATCGCACCGAGAAAATGGGCGCGTTGTTGGTCGCTGCCGGTTTTCCAGAGCCAGAACACGGCGCTGTTGTGGTTCTGCTGGATTTGCGCGATCGACGGATCGGCTGCGGCAAGAATGGCGAACACGCGCCCGACTGTGACATAGGAGACTTGAGCGCCGCCGTAGGCCTTGGGCACGGTCATCGCCCAAAGCCCTGCTTGCGAACCGGCATTCAGCTCTTCTATCGGCAACGTGCGTTCCCGATCGCGGCGCGCTGCATCGACAGCGAAGCGGTTGGCAAGGTTCTGTGCGATGCCGATTGCCTCGTCGTCGGAGGTAATGATGTGCGCCGGTGGATAGGCGCGCGTTGTGGCCACCGTGTTTTCGGCGGCCACAACGGATGAAACCTGCAGAGTCATCGGTAGATCCGGGGGACCCGGTCGGAAAGAGGATTAGGGCGTCGTACTCAGTTCAACGCGACTGCCGCGGCGGCGCTCACCGGCGAGCCTTCGATCGCCACCGAGGGTGCGCCGTCCGGGCCGACAGGCACATCGCCGACAAGCGTGGTGCGATACAACTGCCGGTCGAAGTCGAGATCGAAAATATCGGTGGGGGCGAGGTGAGCCGTCGCGCGGTTGTCCCAGAAGGCGACGCTGCCGGCCTCCCATTTGAAGCGCACCGTGAACTCCGGTCGCGTCACATGTTCCCAGAGCAGTTCGAGCAGCACCTGGCTCTCGCGTGGCGTCACGCCGACGATCGACTTCAGGAAGCTCGGGCTCACATAGAGCGCCCGCTCGCCGGTTTCCGGATGCACTCTCACGAGCGGATGTTCGGTGACGAGAATGCGTTGTTCGACGGCTTTGGCAAACGCTTCGGTGCCGGTCGCGCCGGCAGGCGGCGTGAAACGATGCAGCCCCCGCAGTCCGTCGACAAACGCACGCAACGGCGCGGAGAGCTTCTGATAGGCGGCCACCAGGCTGGTCCACTGCGTATCGCCGCCGTAGGGCGGAATCGTCATGCCGCGCAGGATCGAGGCCCACGGGGGATTGACCGCAGCGGTCACGTCCGTATGCCAGCCGGTCCAGGGGCGTTGCAGCGTTTGCCCTTCGAAGCGCGTGGCCTTGCGGTACTTCGAGATCGAGTAGACCTCCGGGTGACCTTCGACGTGGCCGAAGACCGGATGCCCCAAGGTCAGCTCGCCGAACTGCGCCGAGAACGCGACGTGTTGCTCGTGCGTCAGGAACTGCTCGCGAAAGAACACGACGCGCCACTTCAGAAGCGCCGCACGAATCTCCGCAATCTGGCGCGCATCCAGTTTCTGCGTGAGATCGACGCCGTGAATTTCAGCGCCGATATGCGCGGAAAGCGGGGTAACCTGAATCGACTGACCTTCCTGCAATGCGGCTGCGCTCATGTGAGGCTCCTCGCGAAGAGAACTGTGTCAATAGCCCGCCACCGCGGGTACCTGTTTTTCCACGGCGGTATAGCGGTTTTCGGGGCGCGGCAGGCCGAGATTCTCACGCAGCGTGCGCCCCTCGTATTCGGTGCGAAAGAGTCCGCGCCGTTGCAGTTCGGGCACCACCAGCTCGGCGAACTCGGTCAACCCACCCGGCAACCACGGCGACATGATGTTGAAGCCATCGGCGCCTTCTTCTTCGAACCACTGCTGCAACTGGTCCGCGATGCTTTGCGGCGTGCCGACCACCTGTTGATGGCCGCGCGCGCCGGCAATGCGCAGGTACAGATCGCGGATCGTCAGGTTTTCGCGCCGCGCGAGATCGAACAGCAGGCGTTGGCGGCTCTTGCCGCCGTTGGTTTCCGGCAGTTCGGGCAGCGGGCCGTCGACGGGGTACTGGGACAGGTCCACGCCGCCCGACATGTTCGATAGCAGCGACAGACCGACGGTCGGATGAATCAGGTCCTGCAGCGCGGCGAATTTCGCGTCGGCCTCTTCCTGTGTGCGGCCGATGATCGGAAAGATGCCCGGCATGATCTTCAGATGATCCGGCGCGCGACCGTACTTCGCGAGGCGCCCCTTGACGTCGCGATAGAACGACTGCGCTTCGTCGAGCGTTTGATGCGCGACGAAGATCACCTCCGCGGTTTGCGCCGCGAGCTCACGCCCCGCCTCCGACGCGCCGGCCTGCACGACGACCGGCCAGCCCTGCGGCGAACGCGCGACGTTCAGCGGTCCGCGCACCTTGAAGTGCTTGCCGGTGTGGCCGAGCACGTGCAGCTTGTCCGGGTCGAAATAGACACCGCTTGCCTTGTCGCGGATAAACGCGTCGTCTTCCCAGCTATCCCACAGCCCTGCGACCACGTCGTAGAATTCGCGCGCGCGTTCATAGCGGACCGCATGCTCCGGATGACGTTCGAAACTGAAATTGAGCGCTTCGGACTCGGTGCTCGACGTGACGAGATTCCAACCCGAGCGTCCACCGCTCAAATGATCGAGCGAGGCGAATTTGCGCGCGAGGTTGTACGGTTCGTTGAATGTCGTGGAGACGGTCGCGATCAGGCCGACGTGTTTCGTCACGACCGACAGCGCCGACAGCAGCGTCAACGGTTCGAAATGATCGGCGCGCGCGGTGCGCGATAGCGCGGGCAGATTCGTATCGCGTACGCTGACGCTGTCGGCGAAAAACACCGCGTCGAATTTGGCGCGTTCCGCGATCTGCGCAAGTTCCGCATAGTGGGCGAAGTCGAGCCCGCCGCTCGCGTGCGCATCCGGATGCCGCCATGCGGCGATATGGTGGCCTGTCTCCATCAGGAAAGCGCCCAGTTTGATCTGCCGCTTCTGCTGATTCTCACCGCTCATCGTTCGCTCCGTCAGGGGTTGATGTGTGTATCGGGAATGCGGCGCATGTCACCACGCGAGCCGCCATTCGGTGATCGACGGATTCGCCACCGGAATGCGTGTGCCGCCGTGTGGTGGTTCGTTATCCTGAGATGCGCGGCGCTCACCGTCGTGCTCCGCGAAGTCGGCCAGCACCTCGTCGCGCAGACGAACGAAGCGGGGATCGTGACGCTCGCGTGGACGCGGCAACGCGACATCGACGATCCGTTTGATGCGGCCCGGCCGTGGCGCCATCGTGACGACCCGATCGCCGAGGTAGAGGGCTTCGTCGACGTCGTGCGTGACGAGGATCATCGTGATGCGTTCGCGTTCCCAGATGCGTTGCAACTCGTTCTGCAAACGGCCGCGCGTGAGCGCATCGAGCGCGCCGAACGGTTCGTCCAGCAACAGCACGCGCGGGCGGTTCACGAGGCCGCGCGCGATCGCCACGCGTTGCGCCATCCCCCCCGACAACTGATGCGGATACGCATTCTCGAAGCCGTTCAGGCCGACCAGTTCGATGTGCTGCGCGACCGCGTCGCGTTTTTCACGCACCGACAGCGGCGCGTTACGCAACGCGGCGAGAATGTTTTGCGACGCCGTAAGCCATGGAAACAGGCGGTGATCCTGAAACACGATGCCGCGTTCCAGCGACGTATCGCGCACCTTTTCTCCCGCAACGACGATATCGCCGGTGTAATCGGTATCCAGGCCCGCGATCAGACGCAGCAAGGTCGACTTGCCGCAACCGCTCGATCCGAGCACGCTGACGAATTCGCCCGGACGCACCCGCAGGCTGATGTCGTCGAGCACCGCGAGCGGTGTGCCGTCTTGCTTCGCGTAGCGCTTGCTGACGTGGAGAATGTCGATGCTTTCGGCAAGCGTGGAAGCAGTCATGAGCGGACCTTGAATTGGGTTCGGCGCAAATTCAGCGCGCGTTCTTTCTATGGGAGGCCGGTGTGTCCTCGGCGAATCTCGACGGTGGCGTGCTTACCGTGCGGGCACCTGCGAACGCCGCGCAAAGATCGCCCGTTCCACGGCGCGCGCCAACGCATTCAATGCCCAACCCGTCACCCCGACCACGATCACACCGAACAGCACCAGATCCATGCGGAATTGCTCGCTGCCGTCGATCAGCGTATTGCCGATCCCGCTGCCCGCCACCAGCAGATATTCCGCACCGAGCGTGGCGAGCCACGAATAGATCAGGGCGAGATAGATGCCGGTGAAAATCGACGGCAGCGCGGCGGGCAGAATGACCGCGCGGATCAATTGCCAGCGCGAATAACGAAACGCGCGCGCGACTTCGATATAGGCGCGCGGCACCGCATGAATGCCGTCACAGGTGTGCGCGGCGACCGGCAGCAACGCCGCGAGCGAGAGGAACACGACTTTCGCCGCATCGCCGAGACCGAACCAGACGGAAATCAGCGGAATCCATGCGAACAGCGAAATCTGTTTGAACGTGTCGAAGCTCGGGCCGATCATGCGTGTGGCGAGCCGCGAGAAGCCGAGCACGCTGCCGAGCAACAGGCCGCCCAACGTGCCGATCACGAAGCCGCTCGCTTCGCGTGCGAGCGACGCAGAGAGAGCTTTGACCAGCGCACCGCTGACGATCTGCTGCCAGGCGGTGGCCAGCACCTGCGCGGGGCTGACCAGCAGGCCGCTTTTGATCAGGTGTGCTTCCGAGACGGCCCACCAGATCGCAATGGCGGCGATCGGCAAGACCGCGCCGCGCCAGTCGACGCGCATAAGCAGTGGCCGGCGCGGCCGTGCCGCGCGCTGGAACGAGGCGGGCACGTTAGCGCAGTCGCAAGACTCAGTGTCCGGCTGCTTCGCTACGGCGGTGCGTCTGAACATGGCAAGACTCATCGTAGATACCTCATAAGCGGCGCGTGGCGGCGGGTCGCGCCATCACTCGCGAAACGCCGACGGTTGACCGCGCCGCAAACGTGCTTCGAGCGCGTCGAGCGAACGGTTCATCGCGTAGCCGATCGCGCCGACCACGACCACCGAGGCCATCACCAGGTCGAGCTGAAACAACTGCCGCCCGTAGACGATCAGATAGCCGAGCCCTTCGGAAGAGGCCACGAGTTCGACCACTACCAGCGCGAGCCAGGCCTTGGTGAAGGCGAGCCGTACGCCGGTGGCGAGTGTCGGTACGGCAGCGGGGAGCACGAGATAGACGATGCGTTGCCAGCCGCTGTATTCGAATACGCGTGCAACTTCATCGAGCGAGGCGGGTGTCTGGCGGAATCCTTGCAGCGTGCTCAAGGTCACGGGAACGAGCGCGGCATGCGCGATCAGGATGTATTTGAGCGGCTCGCCGACACCGACGAGCAGCAGGAGAAACGGCAGCCAGCCGAGCACCGGAATCTGCACGAGCGCGTTGAAGCTCGGCAATACGTAGGCTTCGAAGCTGCGCGACAAACCGAGCGCCGCGCCGAGCACAAAACCGAGCAGGGTGCCGGCAGCGAAGCCGAACAGCACGCGTTGCAGACTGATCAGCGTATTGCTGGCGAGGTCGCCGCTTTTCGCGAGCTCGACGAAGGTGTCGAAGACGCGCTCCGGCGGCGGCAGGATCTGCGGCGCGATCCAGCCGCGCTCGCAGCCCACCGTCCACAAGGCGAACAGGAGGGCGGGCAGTACCCAAGGTGCAAGGCGCCACGCCAGGGCGCGCAATTGCGCGTTGCGATAGAGCGGCGCGCGAGGTGCTGCGGCGGCGTGGCCGAGCCGTTCGCGGTCGACCTGGAGTGCGGTTTCGCTCATCGTGATCGCTCCCGTTTTAGCTGAGCGGTTTGCCGGCGGCGTCGTAGCGCGTCCAGTAGTGGTCGAGTTTCTGGGCGCGCAGCGCGTTGTCGAGATACTTGGTCTCGAACCAGTTGTCGACTTCGACCGGCTGACGGATCAGTTTGAGTTTCAGCGCATCCGCCGCGACGGCTTTATAACGCGCAATGATGAACGGGTCGATCAGCGGCGAATTGCGGTCCTTCAGACTTTGATTGGCGAATTCGGCCTGCCATGAGGAATAGGGCACACCGCTTCTGGCCCACAGCTTGAAGAGCGCATCGCGGTTCGCTTCATCGGACGACCATTGCGCGCCTTTGACGACTACGTTGACCACGCGTTGCACGATATCCGGATGCGCGCGGTCGAAATCGTCGAGCACCAGCAGATGCGCCTGACGTGTGAACTGCGGTCCATCGTTCTGCGACTCGTAGACGATTCTCGCAAGACCCTGGTCGCGTAGCTTGTACAAATGGTAGTCGTTGACCGATGCATCGATCCCTTTGGACGCCAGCGCGGCAAGCGAACTCGCGGAATCGAGATTGATCACGCGAAGATCCCGCTCGTCGAGTTGATTGGCGGCGAGCGCATTGTCCGCGACGAGTTGCAGATTGGTGCCGCGAAAGATCGACACGCGCCGGCCTTTGAGGTCCTTGATCGAGTGAATGTCCGAATCTGCTGGCACAGCGATCTTGACGCCGACGCGGACGCCCGAGGCGAGCAGCAGGTGCGTCTTCAGGCCGTTGGCGCGGCCGAGCACGGAGGGCAGATCGCCCTGATAGGCGAAGTCGAGCGACTGGTTCGCGATCGCTTCATTCACTGCGGGGCCGGCGCCTTTGAAGAACAGCCATTCGACCTTGATGCCGTCGGCGGCGAATTCTTTTTCGAGTGACTGCTGTAGTTGCACGGTTGCGGCCGGCGAACCGCCAAAGGTAGGCGGATCGCCATTACCTTGTTGCGCGATGCCGATGCGAATCACAGCCGGCTTGTCGGCGTGCGCGTGAACCGCGGCGAGCGACAGCGCCGCCACTGCGACGAAAGATTTCAGCAGACGAAAATAGCGCATGCGGCAATACCAGTCGGATGAAGGGAGTGGGGCGCCAATGCTCAGGTGGGGCAAATAGCTGGCACTACACGTTAGATTCGCATGCGCTCGAATCCAACCAATCATTGCTGATAAGAAAATCTGCAGGGGTTCGAACCACACTGCGGGAAAAAGCACGCGGGTAGAGAAATCGCCTTGAAAATACAAATAAGCAAAGCGAAATTTGTTGGTTTGGGTAAGCCTGCGGCGCCGCGATACTTGATTGTCCAATGGCCGCGCGATTCGATTTCAACGTATCCGTCTGCTGTTCAACTTTCTCGCCGAACCCGACACCATGACGCAATCCACGCACACCGATCAGCTTGCGCTCGATACGCTTCGGCTGATTGGCCCAGCACCTGATAACTGGGTTCCGCCACGCGATGGCATCGACCATAACGTAGTGATTGTCGGCGGCGGACAAACCGGAGCGGCGTTCGCCTTCGCGCTGAAACGCGCCGGCATCGGTCAGATCAGCGTAATCGACGCTGCAGCAGATGAGGGCCACGCGGGCGTCTGGTTGAATCGCGCTCGCATGAACAAGTTACGTACGCCGAAGTCTTTGACCGGCCCAGAAGCGGGCTTGCCTGGGCTGAGCTTTCAGGCGTGGTATGAAGCGCGTTTTGGCGCGGCGTCGTACGCGGAGATCGACCGGATTCCGCGTACACGCTGGGCGGAATATCTCGCGTGGTACCGGCATTTTCTCGAGATTCCGATTCGCTACGGCACGCGCCTCACAAGAATCGAACCCGCGGATGCGCATTTTCGTTTGCATCTGGAAATCCGTGACGGCGACGCCGTCCGAAGCGTTGTGGAGACTGCACGGAAGATCGTTCTCGGCAACGGGGTAGCCGGCAATGGCGCTCCAAACATTCCCGCTGTGCTGAAGAATCTTCCTCCGACACTGCTTGCCCACACCTCTGAGGCGATCGATTTCGCCGCGTTGCGCGGCAAATCCGTGGCGGTGATTGGCGGCGCGGCGTCCGCATTCGATGCGGCAGCAACGGCGCTCGAAGCCGGCGCAGGGCAGGTTCATCTGTTCGCGCGGCGTGAGCGGATTGCATCGGTGCCGGTGACCCGTGCGCGCGCCTATCCCGGAGCGTACGACAACTATTTCCATTTGCCTGACGCGATTCGCTGGTCGCAGGCGCGGCGCTTCCGCCGCTCGGGTTCGACGCCGCCGCTCGATGCCGTGGAGCGCGTCACACGCTTTCAGAACTTTCATCTGCATCCCGGCACGCAGTGGTCGCACGCCGAGGTCAGTGACGGGCGCGTCGAGACCGAGGTGGCGGGGGAGTCGCTGGCATTTGATTTCGTCATTGCCGGCACGGGTTACGCCATCGATCTCGCGCTGCGGCCGGAATTGGCGCAGATCGCGGGGCAGGTCCGCTTGTGGCGCGATCAGTATGTGCCCACCGCCAGCGAAAGCGACGATGCGCTTGGCGCGCATCCCTATCTCGGCGCCGCGCTGGAATACCTGGAGAAGGTCGAGGGCGAAGCGCCTTATCTGAAGAATATCCATGTCTATAACCCGGCGGCCTTTGTCAGTTTCGGATTGCCGGTCGGCGACGTGCCGAGCATGAAGCGCGACATTCCCGCCGTGGTGCAGCGAATCAGCCGCGATCTGTTTCTCGCCGATCTGGACGCGCATGAAGCACGCATTCATGGCGACATCGCCGCTGATTTCGACGAATCGGTCTACGCACAGAGCGTGTGGCAGCGCGACAGGGCGGACGTCGCCTGAGGCGAGTCCCGGGCACGCGATCACGTTAGCTCAACAAGACAGGAGGTTGGAACCGTCATGTCCACTCAGTTCGAATCGATCGCGACGCGCGCTTCGGCTATCGGCGCAGAGCCTGGTGTCGTGGCACGGCGTGGGCTCTCACGCGGCATCTGGATTGCCGGCCTCGCGGCGCTGGCGTGGCTCGGCAGCGCCGCGCTGACCGAATGGTGGCCGAGTGCGGACGACTGGCCGTACACGAAAGAATTCATCGCGCTGAAGCTGGTGCTGGCGGCGTTCGCTGTCGCGACGGCTGTTGCCGGGTGGCGCAACCCGTCCATCCATGCGAGGACGTTCACACCGGCGCCCACACGTACCCGCGCGTGGCTCGCGGCCATGCCGTGGCTGCTCGCGCTGGCGCTCGGCGTGAGCGTCTGGGAGGCCGTCACGGCGCAACTCGAGTGGCTGCCGCGGCCCTTCTTCGCGCCGCCGCAAGCGCTGATTGGCGTCTATGCCGAAGACTACCCGCGGCTCGGTTCGAGCGTCGTGCATTCGTTTGGACTACTGGCTTACGGCTACGTGCTGGGCGCGGCTGCCGGTTTCGTGACGGGGGTGAGCATTGGCTGGTCGCAGGCGGTCAGCTACTGGGTCCATCCAGTGTTGCGCCTGATCGGACCGCTACCGGCTACCGCCTGGTTGCCGCTGGCGTTCTTCTTCTTTCCGTCGAGTTTTAGCGCCAGTGTGTTCCTGATCGCGCTGGCGACCGCCTTTCCGGTTGCGGTACTGACCTGGTCCGGTGTGGCCGGCGTCAACTCAGCCTATTACGACATCGCCCGCACGCTCGGCGCGCGACCGGCTTTTCTGATCCTGCGTGTTGCGATCCCGGCGGCGCTGCCGTCAGTGTTTGTCGGCCTGTTCATGGGGCTTGGCGCATCGTTCTCGGTCCTGATCGTCGCGGAAATGATGGGCGTGAAAGCGGGACTCGGCTGGTACCTGCAATGGGCGCAGGGCTGGGCGGCCTATTCGAATATGTATGCCGCGCTGCTCGTCATGGCGTTGATGTGCTCGGGGCTGATCACGCTGCTGTTCCGTCTGCGTGACCGTATGCTGGCGTGGCAAAAAGGATTGCTCAAATGGTAGCCGTACCGGAAGGTCTGAATCAGGCCGCAGCCGTTGCGCCGGTTCGTGACGGCGCGCGCATCGACGTGCGTCATGTCAGTCATCAATTCTCGCTGCGCGGCGCCGCGTTGCCGGTGCTGCAGGACGTCAGCTTCGCGGTCGAGCCGGGCGAGTTCGTCGCGCTGCTGGGTCCGAGTGGCTGTGGAAAATCCACCTTGCTGCGTCTCGTGGCGGGACTCGACGCGCCGACGCAAGGCAGCGTGCAGGCGGACGGTGCCGAGATCACGGGCCCGGATCCATCACGCGTGGTGGTGTTCCAGGACCCGACCTTGTACCCGTGGCGTACGGTGCGCGGCAACGTGGGTGTCGGTCCACAGGCGCAGCGCAAAGGCTTCGCCCGGCGTCACGGGCCACAGGACGATCAGGTGCGGAAGCGGATCGACGCGGCGCTGGAACTGGTCGGTCTTACTGAGTTCGCCGAAGCGTTTCCGCATCAATTGTCGGGCGGCATGGCGCAGCGGGTGGCGCTGGCTCGCGCGCTCGTCAACGATCCGGCGCTGCTGGTGCTGGACGAGCCGTTCGGCAAACTCGACTCGCTGACGCGTATCCGTATGCAGGGTGAACTGGCGCGGCTTTGGCAGGACGCCCGCTTTTCCGTGCTGCTGGTGACGCACGACGTCGAAGAGGCACTCCTGCTCGCGCGGCGCGTGATCGTTTTCAGCGAACGGCCCGCACGCGTGGTCGCCGAAGTGCGTAACGACGCGCCGTATCCCCGCCATCGCGACGATCCGAAACTGGTGGCGCTGCGCCGTGAGGTGCTCGCCCAGCTCGGACTCGACACCTGAACCCATAGAACAACCGATAACGATCTGAGGAAGAGTCAAGCATGAATCCCTACGATGAATCGCCGCTGAGCGCGGGCCGCCGCGCCTGGTTGCGCAAGACGGCCTGGACTGCGGGCGCCGCGGCGCTCGGCGGTGCGTGGCTGGGCATATCGGGTTCGCCGGCGGTTGCCCAAACGCCCCAGGCTGGGCTCAAACCGCTCAAGCTTTCGTGGAACGCTGGTGCAATCTGTACCGCGCCGGTGGCCGTGGCGGTGAAGCAGGGTTTCTTCGAGCGGCACGGGTTACAGGTGGAGCTCGTGAATTTCTCGGGTTCGACGGACCAGTTGCTCGAAGCGATCGCGACCGGCAAGTCCGATGCCGGTGTCGGCATGGCGCTACGCTGGATCAAACCGCTCGAGCAGGGCTTCGATGTGAAGCTGACTGCCGGGATTCACGGCGGGTGCATGCGTTTGCTGGCCACGCGCACCTCGGGCATCGTCGACGTGGCGGGACTGAAAGGTCGCACGATCGGCGTGAGCGATATGGCGAGCCCCACCAAGAATTTCTTCGCCATCCTGTTGAAGAAGATCGGCGTCGATCCCGAACGCGATGTGAACTGGCGTCAGTATCCGGCGAATCTGTTGGGCGAGGCGCTCAAGAAAGGCGAAGTGCAGGCGATCGCGGATGGCGACCCGAACATCTGGACGATCCGCGAATCCGATCGCCTGGTCGAAGTGTCGAACAATCTCTGCGGCGAATATCAGAACCGTTCGTGCTGCGTGCTCGGCGTGCGCGGCTCGCTGGTGCGAAAGGATCGCGCGACTGCGCAGGCGCTGACGCAGGCGCTGCTCGAAGCAACCGAGTGGACTGCCAATCATCCGGCCGATGCGGCGGCGATTTTCTCGGTCTATACGCCGTCTGCCGATGTGGGCCAATTGACGGCAATGCTCAAGAGCCATACCGATCGCCATCATCCGGTCGGCGACGCGTTCAAGAAGGAGATTTCGCTTTATGCCGACGACCTGAAGGCGGTGGGCGTGCTCAATAGCAGCACCGATTCCAGTCGTCTCGCGGATCGGGTGTTCTCGAACGTGCTGGCTTGACGGCGGACCGCATTTGTCCGATATGCGGTCTGTATCGATCGATAGTCGAATTTATCGTTTGGCCAGGACAGCCGGCGTCGTTACGCTAATCGGCTTGCCCACGATGCGCCGACGCCATGATGAACCCGCATAACGCTCCGCCGTCGCGCGGCCGCCGTCGACTCCTTGGTCGTCTGGCGGCCGGCGGTCTGGTTGCTTCCCATGCCGCTGCCGCAAGTGAACTGCTCAAGCCGCTTGCGCTCGCGCAATCGACCCGCGTGCCGGGTGGACCTGTCCTCGAGCATCCCTACGGCGTGCCGTCACCGTATGAGGCGAATGTCGTGCGGCGGAGTGCGCGCGCGTGGCCACTGCCGGGCGCGGCTTCGTCGATGACGCCGCTCGCCGATCTGCACGGCACGCTTACCCCCAATGGTCTGGTCTACGAACGTCATCACGGCGGTGTGCCGGACATCGATCCCGATCAGCATCGGCTGGCCATTCACGGCCTTGTGCGCACGCCCAAACTGTTCACGATGGACGACCTGCTGCGTCTGCCGTCCGAGTCGCGGATTCATTTTCTCGAATGCTCGGGTAATACCGGCAACGAATGGAATGGTCCGAGCGGCATGCCGGTGCAACTCACGCATGGTCTGCTGTCGTGCTGCGAATGGACCGGCGTGCGTTTGTCGACCCTGCTGGAAGAAGTGGGCGGTCTGTCGAACCCGATCGGTCCGGCGGGCGGCTGGTTGCTGGCGGAAGGCGCGGACGCTGCTGTGATGACACGCAGTTTGCCGCTCGAACGGATACTCGAGCGCGCGCTGGTGGTCTACGCGCAGAACGGCGAACGCTTGCGTCCCGAGAACGGTTATCCCTTGCGTCTGATCGTTCCCGGCTTCGAGGGCAATACGAACGTCAAGTGGCTGCGCCGGCTGAAGGTGGTCGATGCGCCCCTGCAAACGCGCGAGGAAACCTCGAAGTACACCAGCCTGCTCGCGAACGGCACGGCGCGTCAGTTTGCGTTCGAGATGGACGCGAAGTCGGTGATCACGCGGCCGTCGCCGGGACATCGACTCACCACCCACGGCTATTACCCGATCACCGGTCTGGCGTGGTCCGGGCGTGGGACGATCCGCAAAGTGGAAGTGTCGACTGACGGCGGCGCGAGCTGGCGTCTCGCGCGTCTGGACGGCGCCATCCACGATCGCGCGCTCACGCGCTTTCAGGCGGACTGGCACTGGGATGGCGGCGCGACGGCGATTCTCTCGCGCGCCACCGATTCCACCGGCTACGTGCAACCCACGCGCACCGAACTCGTTGCCGCGCGCGGGCTGAATTCGCAATACCACTACAACGCGATCCAGCAATGGCGAGTCGATGCAAGCGGCGAGGTGCGTAATGCGTGATGGCCGCCGTTCGATACGTACGCCGGCGCGGACAACACGAACGGCGCGGGCGGCGCTGGCTGCGTTGCTGGCGCTCTCGGCGCTGGCATCGTGTTCATCGATCGCGCCGGGTGAGCAGAGCGCTGGGACAGGGCATGAGATCGGCACACCGCTCACCGCGCAAGACCTTGCCGCCTGGAACATCGACGTCGCGCCGGATGGCCGCGGTTTGCCTGCGGGTAGCGGCGACGTCGCCACCGGCGCGCATGTGTTTGCCGCAAAATGCGCGGCGTGCCACGGCGCGCAGGGCGAGGGCGGTCTCGGCGATCAACTGGTAGGCGGGCAGGGCACGCTGACGAGCGCGAAGCCGAAGCGCACCGTGGGCAGCTATTGGCCCTATGCGACGACCCTGTTCGATTACATCCGCCGCGCGATGCCGTACAACGCGCCCGAATCGCTTTCCGCCGACGAGGTGTACGCGCTCAGCGCATTCCTGCTCAACCGCAACGGCATCGTGCCGGCGGATACGCGGCTCGACGCGGCGTCGCTGCCGCGCGTGATAATGCCCAATCGTGACGGTTTCGTAGCTGATCCGCGGCCGGGACGGTTATGAGGCGCGCGGGTTGATCTGAGGGGCCAGGATCGGGGCCGAAGCGCCACTAGCCGGTATTGCCGCCTCGGGCGGGCCTTTCAGGCAGTCGTTTCAGGGCGGCGCTTCAAGCCGCCGGCGCCGCCGGCGCATTCGGCGTGTATTTCCGTAGCCGCTGGGAAAGCAGATGCGAAGGCTTTTCGATCATCCGGTAGAACGCGTAGCTGATCGCGAACGCCAACGCCACCTGCACGAACCACGCGAAGCGGGAGGTGTCGTCGAATCCGGTCATTTCGAGCAGGGCAAGCGCCATCTTGTGGCAAAGATAGAGGCTATAGGACCACGCGCCGAAAGCGGCCAGCCTGGGCCACATCCCGCCTCTTGACGGCGTGGCTGTTTCCGCCGCGATCCAGACCGCCGCGAGGAACTGAAATAGCGGCAGCGTGATATCAGGCGTCACCAACGGCACAATGGCCGGTTTGAGATTCGATTCGGACAGCAAAATCATCACGACCGCGCCGGCCGCGACGACCCCCACTCTCAGCGCAACCAGATGGTTTGCGAGGTAACGCGTGCTTCGATCAAGGCCGCGCTTGATCATCAACGTGAGCGGTGAATAGGCGCCACGAACGTGGAATTGCGCCGCGTTGCGCTGGGTCTCCGCGATCAGGCAGCCGAAAATCCATCCGGCCGCATACAGTAAAGCCGTACCGGGAACGCCATACGTCTCGATGACGCAGCCGTGGCAAACCGGGTGCCCGATCAGACGAACCACGGCCACCATCACGCCCGCCGCAAGCGCGCAGCCAACGATCATTTCGCCGATGTAGCGAAAGCGGGCGCGCAGGAGCGGATAGGCGGCGTAATACACCATCTCGCAGTAGAGCGACCACAGCACGGACTCCAGATAATTTTGCCCTGCCGGCAACGGTTGAACGAGGCACAGCAGGATGACCAGCGGCAAGCCGATGCGGATGAATCTGGAGGCGTAGTAATTGATCGGCTTGAGCGTCACATCCTTTTGATATGCGTTGTGGATGCAGTAGCCGGAAATGACAAAGAAGACGATGACGGCGGCGGGGCCTGCGAATAGCGCTGTCGAGGCTGACCACAACGCGCCGCCGAGGAAGGCGAACTGATGAGGCAGAAGTTCTTTGAACGCGGGTGGCTTGAAGTGATACATCAGGACCCAGACGGCCGCAAGGAATCGAATGGCGTCGATCTTCAACGACTTGTTCGGATTTGCGGACGCGGACAGATTCAAGGTGATCGCCATGGTTTGCCCCTTCTGCTATTCAGGCTGCGGCGATCTTACCTCTGCGCTGAGCGACAAAAATACCGATAAAAATCGAAAAAAATGGGGAAAAAAATGGGTAAATTAATGGGTAAATCGATGGGAACTTAAGGCTCCATTGGCGCGGGCGGATTGATGCTGGCACAATTGAACGGCAGGCTCTGTCGAAACCGGACCCGAATTCGAGGCCTAACGATCCAATGAAGATCCAATGAATCCATCAGAAACCATTGACCAGATGATCGCGGGAATCACGGATTGGCGTGGCAAAACCTTCGCGGCCATGCGTAAGACCATCCTGGCGGCCGACCCTGAGATCATCGAGGAATGGAAGTGGATGGGCAGCCCGGTGTGGTCTCGCGACGGCATGATCGCGGTGGCCAACGCCCACAAAGGCAAGGTGAAGCTGACCTTCGCGCATGGAGCGAGCCTGGCGGATCCTGACAAGCTCTTCAATGCGGGTCTCGAAGGCAACGCGAGACGGGCGATCGATTTTTTCGAGGGCGACAAGATCAATGAGCGTGCGCTAAAGAGTCTGGTTCGCGCCGCGATTGAACACAATCAGACCAGATTGAAGAAGAACGCGCCGG
The DNA here is from genome assembly GCF_046026025.1 of Paraburkholderia fungorum. Taxonomy (GTDB): domain Bacteria; phylum Pseudomonadota; class Gammaproteobacteria; order Burkholderiales; family Burkholderiaceae; genus Paraburkholderia; species Paraburkholderia fungorum_E. Next base: position 119,859 of record NZ_JAQQFL010000013.1, read on the forward strand.
CGAGTACCCGGGCGAAAGTACGCAAAAGCAAAGACGCGTGAGGCGCCACGACGCCTCATTTGAGGCACTCGCGGGGCGCGTCATTACGTTGCGAGACCTGAGCGTACCGGGCAGGCCGTAGACCCTCTGACGAAGACACGCGCAGAACTCAGTCTAAGCTGTGATTGAGTGGCAATCCTGATTGTTTTCCTGGCTATTCTCCTGACTGCCGCGTTGCATCTGAATATGCGCTTTCGTGAAATCGATCCACGCGCGTATTTTCGCGTCGAGATATTGTCTGGACGCGTACAGCAGGTACAGGTCGGTTTCGTTGATCGTGTACTCCGGCAGCACGGCGACAGCGTTGCCGGACTGGATCTCCTGCGCGGCGATATACGAGGGTAAGGGCCCAATACCCATGCCTTGCCGGATGGCGATTGCGAGCGAACGTCCGGCGTCGACGGTTAGCAGAGGATCGATGCACACCATGATCGTCTCCGAACCGCACTTCATGGCCCATTCGCGGTCGCGAAACGCCGGGCCGCCAATTTGCAGGCAGCGGTGCGCTGCAAGACCGGCGAGCGAGCACGGCATGCCGTGTTCTTCGACATAGTCAGGCGACGCGCACAACACGCTTCGAATCGTGCCGACCTTCACCGCGACCAGATTGGACTCGGGAAAATGGTTGGCGGCGATCAAGGCAATATCGTAGCGTTCGCGAATCAGATCAGGCATCTGCGATGCCACCGTCAAATCGAAGTTCACCTGCGGATATTGGCGCTGGAATCCAGCCGCGAGGGGGAGCACGAAGTGATCGGCCAGACTCGCACTGCAATGCACCCGCAGCGTACCGCGTGGCTCGGCGCAGGCGAGATTCACTTCACGTTCAGAGGCATCCAGCGCATGCAGGACTTCGTGCACGCGCGTCAGATAGCGCAAACCGACGTCGGTGAGCGCCATTGAACGCGTCGTGCGATGCAGAAGACGCGTGCCAAGATGACTTTCGAGTTGAGCGACGGCACGCGACACGTGAGGCGTGGAAAGGCCGAGTTGTTCCGCGCTGCGAGTAAAACCGCCGGTGTCGGCGAGCACCGAAAAAACGCGCATGCAATGAATCAGATCCAGTCAAATTCTCCCGGTCGACAAGGTTGGATTGCCGGGCGCGGATTTCTTGCTGCCTTGAACCGCGCACCTTGGCGTTGGCAGTCTAGTCGACAACACCGGCGCACCGCGCGCGCGAATCTTCAACTGATCGTCGCGAATTGGACACCCCGAACGGGATACGGTTTGGCATCGATCCCTTGTCTTGAGGCAGCCTTATCTGAAGTACTCGCTGGGCGCGACTCCCAGCACTTTGCGAAACATCGCCGCGAATGCGCTCGGACTGTCGTAGCCGTGTTCAAGCGCGACATCGAGTACCGATGCGCCGGTTGCCAGTTGCGGAAGGCTTAGCAGAACCCGCGTGTGGCGGCACCACGAACCATGCGTCATGCCGGTTTCGCGCTGGAACGCCCGGGCGAAGGTGCGCGGATTCATGTTGGCCCGGCGCGCCCAGCCTTGCAGCGTCGCGTCGAGCGAGGGCTGCGCAATCAGTTCGGCGCACAACTCGACGAGCGCCGGATGACGCGGCATCGGCACGTGCAGGAGCAGGGGCTCGGCCATGCAGATATCGTCGAGGATCAGTTCCTGCACCCGCCGTTCCCGTTCACTGTGCCCGGCGGCCGGTCGAATGCCGACCGCGGTCACGATCAACTCGCGCAATAGCGCGCTCACCAGAATCACCCTGCAACTGTCGGGCAACGCGTCGCGAGCGTCGGGTGCGGCATAGACCGTGCGGATCTGCACGTCGCTCGCGATTTCGATTTCATGGCGCACGCCGCCCGGCACCCACACCGCGCGCCCGGTCGGCACGATCCAGCTGCCGGCGGCCGAACGCACGATCATCACGCCTGAAATGGCGTAGATCAATTGGCCGCTGCTGTGCGTGTGGGGCGCGAATACCGTGCCTGCGGGCTGATCCGTGGCGAGCACGGTGACGGACGCGACTTCAAGCGCTTTCTGGCTTTCGAAAAAACCGAAGCTGTCCATTTCGCGATGATGCATGGCAATTCTTCGGGAGATGACCGGAGCACAGGACTCTACCATCTGGCCTTCGACTCCACTGCCGAGCTTCTGTCATGGTTCCTCCGGGCGCTTTCCGCACTACGTTCAATCACGCTTTTGATATCGCTGTCAGTACCGCTTTTTGCACCGTTGTTCGGCGCACCGGTCATTCCCTAGTCCGCCCCGGCACAAAGCCCCGCTCGCGCGTGCGGCGCCGCTTCGCCGCCTCGCCTCTGCGCGTGGTCTGCGTTGCGGCGTTCGCCCTGCTTGGCTCGGCGTGTTCCCTTGAAGCGCCGTACCGCGCGCCGCAGTTGCCGGCGGCTGCATCCGCGCCGTTCACGTCGGCAGACCATGCGCCGGTTGTGCAGCAACCCTTGCCTGACGACTGGTGGCGTCTCTACCAGGACCCGGTGCTGGACGGTCTCATCCAGGACGCCCTCGAGCAGAACCGCGATCTCGCGGTCGCACTCGCTCGGCTTGCGCGTTCGCAAGCGGTGGTGAACGAAACCGGCGCCGCGCGCTTGCCCGATACGCAGCTTGCACTCGGCGGCAACTACGGCAAGCAGAACGCCGATCAGATCGTCGCGGCGGCGCGGCGTGAGTCGGCTGACACGCGCTGGGCTTACGCGCCTTCGCTGGCGGTCTCGTACGAAGTGGATCTGTGGGGACGCGTACGTCATCTCGTCGATGCATCGCAAGCCGATGCCGACGCGATGCAGGCGGCCACCGACGCGGTGCGCGTCTCGGTTGTCGCCTCGACGACCGATGCGTACCTGCACGCCTGCGCCTATGGCGAACAGATCGACGTGGCCAACCGGTCGCTTGGGATCGCTCAACGCCTGGTGGATCTGACCATCCGGCAGCGTGATCGCGGACTGGTATCCGAGCTCGAGGTGACTCGCGCCGCCGCCTTTCTCGATGAGACTCGCGCGACGGTGCCGACGCTCGAGGGCAAGCGTCGCGCCGCGCTGTTCGAACTGGCCGTGCTGCTGGGCCGCCCGCCGGGCGAATTTCCCAGGGCGGCCGAGCAATGCCGTGTCGTGCCGGTGCTCAGCGCGCCATTCCCGGTTGGCGACGGCGCCGCCTTGTTGCGCCGCCGCCCCGATCTGCGCGAAGCGGAGCGCAAGCTGGCCGCCGCCGATGCCCGGGTTGGCGTCGCGCGGGCGGATCTGTATCCGTCGATCGTATTGGGCGGCTCGGTGAACCTCCTGTCGACGACCGGCAGCCTGGCCTCGCTCGGCGATCAGTACGCGGTGGCATGGGGCGTCGGGCCGTTGATCAGCTGGCGCTTCCCCAACATGGCCGTGAGCCGCGCGCGGCTGGCGCAGGCAAAGGCGGATAACACCGAAGCGCTCGCGCAGTTCGAGCACAACGTGCTCACGGCATTGAAGGAATCCGAGCAGGCGCTGACGTTCTACGGCGCGCAATGGGAGCGTCAACGCGCATTGCAGGCCGCTCGCGCGAACGCTGCCCGCGCCTTCCATCTCGCGGAACTGAACTATCAGGCAGGGGCACTGGACTTTCTCGATGTGCTCGATGCCGAACGCAGCCTCGTTGCCGGCGATGCGGCGCTCGCGGTGTCGACCGAAGCGCTCGCATCCGACCAGGTCGCGGTGTTCAAGGCACTCGGTGGCGGCTGGCAACACTAGGCCATCGTGCATCGCACATCGCTTATTACGCGCCACGTCCCGGCATCGCTTCACATGTCCGTTAATTTTTCATCAAGGTCCCGTTATGAGTACCACTGTCGTTCCAGAAAAGACGTCGCCATTTAGCAAAAAAACCCTTGTGCTCGCGGGCACGCTTATCGCAGCCGTTGGGCTGGTGGTGGTGGGCATTCGCTGGTGGAGCGTCGGCCGTTTCATCGAAAGCACCGACGACGCCTACGTGCGCGCGGACGTGGTGACGATCAGCTCGCGCGTGCCGGGCTATGTGACGGGCGTCGATGTCGACGACAACCAGCCGGTGCACAAGGGCGACGTGCTCGCGCATATCGACAGCGCGGACTATGCGGCCAAAGTCGCCAGGGCTCAGGCGACGGTCGATACGGCGCTCGCGACCGTGCACACGGAGCAGGCGAGCGTCGCCACGCTCGATGCGCAGATCGCCCAGCAAGGCAGCGTGATGGAGGCGGCGCGGGCGGACGTCGACGCGGCGCGGGCGGGCGCGAACCGCCGCAAGTCGGACGCCGAACGCTACCGGCAACTGGCGGCCGAACAGGCGTCGAGCGCGCAGCGCTGGGAACAGGCGCATGCCGATTCACTCACCGCCGACGCCGAGCTGGCCAAAGCCGCCGCGACGGTTCAAGCCCAGCGGGGCCAGCAAACCGTGCTCGAGAAGCGCAGGGCGCAAGGCATGGCGGCGATCGAGCAGGCGCAAGCCCAGCTCGAGGTCGCGCGCGCCGCCCTGGCGCTCGCGCAGATCGATCTCGATCGCACGACGATTCGCGCGGCGAGCGACGGCACGGTCGGCCAGCGCACCGTGCGAGTGGGGCAATACGTCGAGACCGGGCAACCGCTGCTCGCCGTGGTGCCGCTTCAGGATGTCTACGTGATCGCCAATTTCAAGGAAACGGAAGTCGCCGCCATGAGCGCGGGTCAAGCGGTCGAGATCGACGTCGACACCTACGCGGGCCATCCCTTGCATGGGCGCGTGCTGAGCATCGCACCGGGTTCGGGGGCGCAGTTCGCGTTGCTGCCGCCCGATAACGCGACCGGCAACTTCACCAAAGTCGTGCAGCGCATTCCCGTGAAGATCCAGGTGGACGCCGGTCAGCATGACGCGATCAGCTTGCGGCCGGGCATGTCGGTCGTTGCGCGGGTGCATACCGGCGCCCCCGTGGCGCAGCCTGCGGCGAGCCGCTCATGAGCACGGCGAGCGCTTCTTCCCGTACGCATGATCCGGTCTCGCTGCGCGCGTGGGTGGCGGTGCTCGGCGGCGTGTTCGGCTGCTTCATGGCCGGCATGAACGTGCACGTCACCAATGCATCGCTGCCCGATATTCGCGGCTCGCTCGGCGCGAGTTTCGAGGAAGGCTCGTGGATCACCACGGCGTATCTGGTCGCGGAAATCATCGTCATTCCGTTGACCGGCTGGCTCGTGCGGGTGTTTTCCATCCGCCGCGTGATGCTGGTCGGCACCAGCGGATTCCTGATCTTCTCGCTGGTGTGTTCGGTGGCGCCGACCATCGATGCCATGATCGTGGCGCGCGCCTTCCAGGGGGCGTTCGGCGGCGTGCTGATTCCGCTGTCGTTTCAGCTGATCCTGACGGAGCTGCCCGCGTCACGGCATCCCCTCGGCATGGCGCTGTTCGCCGTCGCCAACAATGTTGCGCAGGCGGCCGGGCCTTCTCTGGGCGGCTGGCTGACCGACATGTATTCGTGGCGCTGGATCTTCTATCTGCAGATTCCGCCCGCGCTCGTCTTGCTGGGCGCAATCGGCTGGGCGATCAAACCCGAGCCCGTGCATCTGGACCGTCTGCGCAAGGCGGATTGGCTTGGCATCACAGCAATGGCCATCGGACTCAGCGCGCTGCAGATCGTGCTGGAGGAGGGCGGACGCAAGGACTGGTTCGGCTCGAGCTTCATTGCGAACATGTTTCTGGTCGCGGTTGTTGGACTGACGGTGTTCGTGGTGGTACAGCTTCGCCGCGAGGAACCGTTCATCAATCTGAGGTTGCTCGGCCGCTACAACTTCGGCATTGCCAGTCTGATGCAGTTCCTGTTCGGCGGCGTGGTGTTCGCGGTCGTGTTTCTCGTGCCGAATTACTTTGCCGAACTGCAGGGTTACAGCGCGCGGGATATCGGCGTCATGATGGTGCCGTACGGACTGGTTCAGTTCGTCATGTCGTTCCTGACGCCTCCTTTAATGCGCCGCACCAGTGCGCGCACGGCCATTATCGCCGGCTTCACGCTCGTCGCCGTCGGCTGCCTGATGAACATTCATCTCGACGTGAACGCATCGGCGAACGTCGTCGTCCCGTCGCTGATCGTGCGCGGCATTGGACAGTCGCTGGTGGTCGTCGCACTCGGCGTGATGGCCGTCGACGGCATCGAGAAAAGCCAGCTCGGATCCGCCTCGGGCCTGTTCAGCATGGTGCGTAATCTGGGCGGTGCGATCGGCATTGCGATCGCCAGTCAGATCGTGGTGGAACGCGAGAAGCTGCACGCCTCGCGTATCGGAGAAGCGATCACGCCGTTCAACGGCGCGTTTCAGGAGCGCATGATCGGCATGGTCCGGGTGTTGACTCAGGGGCATGTGGGCAGGGCCGAGGCCATGGCGGCATCCGGACTCGCCGGCACGCGCGAGGCGGCGCTCGGAATCGTCGACAGGATAATCGGCCGCGAAGCGCTTCTGATGGCTTACAGCGATACCTTCTATGTGGCGGGTATCGCCATGCTTGGATGCACGCTGGCCGCGTTTGCGTTGCGCGGCCGCAGGAAAAGCGGGTAGTCCCGGCAGTTGGTTTTCAGCGCGACAGCAAGGAAACGGTTGCGATGCCGAGGATCGTCATCACGAGCGAAGCCGCCACGTGAATGACGATCTCGCCTGCCGCCCAACCGAGCCGGCCGTCCTGCAAGCGCTGCACGACTTCCGCCGAGAACGTCGAAAAAGTCGACAGGCCGCCCATCAAACCCGTGATCACGAAGAGCCGCCATTCGGGCGCGATCTGCGGCGCCCGCGCGAACCCCGCGACCGCCACGCCGATGACATAACCCGCAATCACGTTGGCGGCGAAGGTGCCGAGCGGCATGCCCGTGAACACGCCGTTCAGACGAATCCCGAGAAACCAGCGGAACAGCGAGCCGAGCGCGCCGCCGATGCCGACCGCGAGAATGGACAAATACATGGAAAAGGTCTCTGGCGAAGCCAAAAGATCGACAAACCGGGCTCGAGCGGTAGGCGTGATGCCGCGTCCGCGGTGGTCCGGGCGAAGCAGGCATCATCAGCCATCAAAGGGCGGTTAATGGAGAATGCCATCTCCAGCGCGCAAGTCTAGCATCCACGGGACATTGGGGACAGGTGAGCGCGGCGGCGGCGCGCACGTGCTCGCCGCATGGCATGGAGCGTGATCTAGAATGAATGGAGAGCCTTCGAGCGTCTGCCGTGGGTTCGTTGTCACTGTGCGGGAGGCCGCCATGATGAAGGGCTACCAGCTCACGTTCTATACCGAGCAGAACAAGCACCACCGCCATCAAACGGTTGTCGAATGTTTGCTGTCGATCGCGAAGCGCGCCGGCATTCATGGCGCGACCGTCGTGGCGGCGGCCGAAGGGATCGGCCACGCGGGCGCGCGGCATGCAGCGCGCTTCTTCGAACTGGCGGATCAACCGCAGCAGGTGATTTTCGCGGTCACCGAAGGCGAGGCGGAAGCCTTGCTCGAGGCCGTGCGCGAGAGCAACGTCCCGGTGTTCTACACACGCTGCCCGATCGAATTCGGGCTGCTCGGCGAACATACGGGCGCGAAGCAGCCAGCGCACCCCTAAGCCTCGCGTGCGGCTAAGTCCTCAGCCGACGCTTTCGCGCTCCGGTGTGGCCGAAATCCTGTGGATCGACAGGTCCGCTCCGTTGTATTCGTCTTCCTGATCGAGCCGCAAGCCCACCGTCAGGCGAATCGCCCCGTACACCATCGTGCCGCCGAGCAGCGCCACCACGATGCCGCCCAGCGTGCCGACCACTTGCGCGCCGAACGATACGCCGCCCAGTCCCCCGAGCGCATGCAAGCCGAAGATGCCGGCCGCGAGGCCGCCCCATGCGCCGCATAGACCGTGCAACGGCCATACGCCGAGCACGTCGTCGATGCGCCAGCGATTCTGCACGCAGGTGAACATATAGACGAACAGCGCACCCGCAATGCCACCCGTGACCAGCGCGCCGAGCGGATGCATCAGGTCCGAGCCGGCGCATACTGCCACCAGCCCGGCAAGCGGGCCGTTGTACGTGAAGCCGGGGTCGTTGCGGCCCGCGAGCCACGCTGTGAGGGTGCCGCCGACCATCGCCATCAGCGAATTGACCGCCACGAGGCCGCTGATCTTGTCGATGGTCTGCGCGCTCATCACGTTAAAACCGAACCAGCCGACCGTCAGCACCCATGCGCCCAGCGCGAGGAACGGGATATTCGAGGGCGGATGCGCGGCGATGCCGCCGTCGCGGTGATAGCGGCCGTGGCGTGCGCCGAGCAGCAGCACGGCCGGCAACGCGACCCAGCCGCCGAACGCATGCACGACCACCGAACCGGCGAAGTCATGAAACGGCGCCCCGAATACCTGGGTCAGCCAGCCCTGGATACCGAAGCGGCCGTTCCACGCGATCCCTTCGAAGAACGGATAGACGAAGCCGACCAGCACGAAGGTGGCGAACAGTTGCGGATTGAATTTCGAACGCTCGGCAATGCCGCCCGACACGATCGCCGGAATCGCCGCCGCAAAGGTCAGGAGGAAGAAGAAGCGCACCAGCGCATAGCCGTTATGGGCGGCCAGCGATTCGGCGCTACCGAAGAACTGCACGCCATAGGCGATCGTGTAGCCGATGAAAAAATACGCGATCGTCGAGACCGAGAAGTCCACCAGAATCTTGACCAGCGCATTGACCTGATTCTTTTTGCGGACCGTGCCGAGTTCGAGAAACGCGAATCCCGCATGCATGGCCAGCACCATCGCGGCACCCAGTAGAAGGAAGAGGGTGTCGGTGCCGGTTTTCAAACTTTCCATTGAGGTGTCCCGCTTATGCCAAAAAAGCGGGCATTGAATGCAAGAAGCGGGCCAAATTTGTGCCAACAGAGGTCGATGAGGTGCAAAAGCGCACCGGAATAGGTTTTGTATGCTGTGTTGCCGATTGAGTGGCAGCCCTCCCTTGCACCTCGAATGACGGAGAAAGCACAACTTGAGTGCATGATGGTTTCACCCCGGTCCTCATGATCCAAATAGGGGCGAAATATTCGATTTTATTTACGTTTAATTCAAATACCTGACGCTCTATGCGCAATCGTTGCGCATAGAGCGGTTTGTGAAGGCGCAAACAGGGTTGGTGGCGCGCCGTCTTTGTCTTCCTGCGCAAACGCCGACATAATGTGCCGTCCCCGTGCATGATCTGCCGGCCACCGACCTCTAATGCGCACGCATGAGACTGACCACTAAAGGCCTGTTGCTGATCGCAATTCCGGCTTTCTTCGAACTGGCGCTGCTGTCCGGCCTGGTCAAGGCGCAGTCCGACACGGCGCTCGCCGAGCAGTGGGCTATCCATAGCGAAGACGTGCTGCGCCAGACCACCGCGATTCTCGATCCGGTGCTGGGTGAGTCCGTGGCGCTGCGCGGCGCGGTGCTCGCCAACAACACGCGCTTTACCACGCCGGTCACGCTGTGGATGGACGTCGATCGCCGCATCGATCAACTGGCCGAACTGGTTGCCGACAACCCGGCGCAAGTCGAGCGCGTGGTGCAGGTGCGCCAGGCGGTGCAGGGGTATCGCCAATGGTCGGACCGGGTTCAGGACATGCTGCATTCGGGGCGGCGGCGCGATCTGCTCGATCGCTTTCGCGACCTGAGCGCGGCCGACGTGCTCGACCGTTTCCGTCAGCAGGTGGCGGCCTTCCAGGCCGAGGAGCGGCGCCTCGACACGTTGCGCTCGAGTGCCGCCGGCGCCGCGCGCGAACGCCAGCAGATGCTGGTCGTCGCGGCCGTGCTCGGCTCCTTGCTGTTTGTTGCGCTGGCTGTCTGGTTGTTCACGCGTGGCGTGCGCGGCCGGCTCGCGCTCCTGTCCGATAACGCCGGGCGCCTCGCGGGCAACGAGCCGCTGGCGCCAATCGGCGCGGGCCGCGACGAAATCGCCCGGCTCGATCTGACCTTGCATGAAACCAGCCGGCGTCTGCTCGAAGCCGAGCGCATTCAGGCGCGTTTCCAGGCCGATCTCGCGCGCCGCGCCGGTGAACTGGCGCGCATCAACGAGACCTTGCGGCAACAGACCCAGGAAAACGAAATGTTTATCTACAGCGTGTCGCACGACTTGCGTGCACCGCTGGTGAATCTGCAAGGTTTCTCGAAAGAACTGACGCGCGCCTGCGACGAACTGCGTGCGGTGCTGCGCCAGTCGTCGCTCGCGGCGCAACCGCGGCAGCACATCGAACGGGTGGTGGACGAGGATATCGGCGAGGCGTTGCACTTCCTGCAGACGGCCGTGTTGCGGGCATCTCATATCATCGACGCGCTGTTGCGGCTGTCGCGTGTCGGCCGGGTCGAGTACCGGCAGCAAAAGGTCGAAGTGCGCGATATCGTGCCGCGCGTGGTCGATGCCATGCAGGGGTCGATCCGCGCCCGCCGGGCGCATGTGATCGTCGACGAACTGCCGGCGGTGTGGGGCGACCCGACCGCGCTTGAACAGGTGTTCGCGAACCTGATCGGCAACGCGGTCAATTATCTTGACCCGGCGCGCGAAGGCCTGATCGAAATCGGTACGACGCCGGCGCCGCCGGGCGTGCATTCGCTACGGATTTTCTACGTGCGGGACAATGGCCTGGGCATTCCGGCGGTCGCGCTGCCGAGGCTTTTCAACGCGTTCCAGCGGCTGCACGGCAATGTGGCCGCGGGCGAGGGCATTGGTCTTGCGCTCGTGCGGCGCGTGGTGGAGCGCCACGGCGGGCGAGTGTGGGCGGAGTCGAAAGAGGGGAAGGGCACGACGTTCTATCTGTCGCTGCCCGAAGCCGCGGCGCGGACCGCGCAGCGGTCTGTCGAAACGCCTGTCACGCTGGCGGAGGGCGCTCACGCGGTTCGTGGTGGACGTGAAGCGCGTGCGGGCGTCGGGGACCGCGATGGTGCGGAACCTGGTGGTGGTGCGGCGCATGTTGCCGACGCCGCGCCCGGCATCGGTACGCGCTAACCAGTGCGCAGTAATCAGTACGCAGCAATCAGTACGCAGTAAAGAGCCGGCGTGATTTGAGCAGTTTGCTGCCGCGAATCGACCAGTAGCAGCCGCAGCAGGTCAGGATCGCAACGCCGGTCAGCGCTTCGAGCGGCGCCGGGTGCAGGCCGGGCAGGCCGTCGAGCGCAAACAGGCCGCGCGCGGCGATCAACAGCGCCGCCCATAACGCGCACGCCGCTTGTACCAGTAGGCGCGTACCCGCCAGACGCCGTGCGCGGTTTTCTCGCGACCAGTTGGCCCGTGTGCGCGCACAGAAAAAAGCAATGGCCATCAGTGTGACGGCGAGGATGACGATCCAGTCAGTCAGTTCCATCGAAAAAGGCTCCCAAGTCAACCGGCGACTATAGGAAAGTCTTTCGCTGAGAACTATCGGACTAATCTCAAATGAAGGTGTGGTTTTAGCGCGCGCACATGGCCGTGAGGGCCATGCGCGCTTGCCTCGAGATCAGAGTTCGATCCGGGTGCCGAGCAGCACGAGGAATTGACGCAGCCACTCAGGGTGAGCCGGCCACGCGGGCGCGGTCACGAAGTTGGCATCGGTGATCGCCGCGTCGACCGGAATGTCGGCATATTCGCCACCGGCCAGCTTGACTTCGGGCGCGCAGGCCGGATAGGCGGAAATGCGCTTGCCGCGAATCACGTCGGCGGCAGCCAGTAGTTGCGCCGCGTGGCAGATCGCGGCGATCGGCTTGCCCGCTTCGGCGAACTGCCGCACCAGTTCGATGACCTTGTGATTGAGCCGCAGATACTCGGGCGCGCGGCCGCCCGCGATCGCCAGCGCGTCATATTGACGGGGGTCGGCGTCGTCGAAGGTTGCATTGAGCGTGAACTGGTGGCCAGGCTTTTCCGTGTAGGTCTGGTCGCCTTCGAAATCATGAATGGCGGTCTTGATCTTCTCGCCGGCTTTCTTGTCCGGACAGACCGCGTCGACCACGTGGCCGACGGCCTGTAGTGCCTGAAACGGCACCATCGTTTCGTAATCCTCGGCGAAGTCGCCGGTCAGGAACAGAATCTTCTTTGCTGCCATCGCATGCCTCCAGTTGATCAACGGAATACATCGAGCGGGCAGTCAGTCTACTCCAACGCGTTTGACAGAACCGCGACGAACAGGCGTTGCCGGCACGCCGCGCGGATCGGAAACGAATCGGGAAACTACTGAGAAAACAGTTTGCCCACGGAAAGCAATCAGAAGGGCGCCTTTACTTATACTGCCTCGCATGCCAAAGCCTGCCCTGACAGGCGCTGTTTCAACTGTGAGGAGACAGGAATGCCGCGCCACACCGCAACCCTGATCCGCGTACTGTTCTGCATCGTGGCGCTGACGGCGGTACGCGTCGTGAGCGCGCAACCCATTGTGCTGATGACCGGCGGTGCCGCAAAACTGATTTATCTGCCGGTGATTCTTGCAGACCAGCTCGGCTATTTTCGCCGGGAGGGGCTCGATGTGCGCGTGGTCTCCGCGCCCGCCGGCATCGATACGTCGACGGAACTCGTGGCGGGTGCGATACAGGGCGCGGTCGGTTATTACGATCACACAATCGAGCTGCAAAGCCATGGTCTGGATGTGCAGTCGGTGGTCGTGCTGGGCTTGTCTGCCGGTCTCATCGAACTTGGGCGGCGCGGCGGCGGCATGGCGACGATGGCTGACGCGAAAGGGCGCCGGCTTGGCGTGACCGGCTTCGGATCGTCGACTTACTTCCTGACGCGCTACCTCGTCGAGCGCGCGGGCGTGCCGTCCGGCGAGTACACGGTGGTGCCGCTCGCCAACGAGTCCGCGTTCGAGCAGGCCATTGTCGACGGCAAGGTCGATGCGGGCATGATCGAAGAGCCGACTGCGACACGCATGCTGACTCGACTCGAAGCCACGCCGCTCGTCGACATGCGCAGCGTAAAAGACACGCGCGCGCAACTGGGCGGAGCGTACGCGGGCGCGTGTCTCTACATGCAACGCGACTGGATCGATCTCCACCAGGACGCGACGGCGCGGCTGGTGCATGCCGTGCGTGACGCGCTGCGTTTCATCCAGACGCATGACGAAGCCGCTATCGCGGCCGCTGTACCCGCAAGGATCCGGGGTGACGACCCGGCGCTCTACCGGCAGGCGCTGGCGATCGCAAAACCGGCGTATTCGCCGACCGGCGCGATGCCGGCGGACGCACCGGCCACCGTGCTCGCGGTGCTGGCCCGCGCCAACCCCGAGATAGCGCAGCGGCACATCGACCTCGCGCGCACCTATACCAACCGCTTCGTCGCGCCTGCACCCGCGGGCGCATCGGACGAGCGGGCCGCAGGGTCGCACTGAACCTCGCTACCCCATTCTGTTTGCACATACCGGAGATTTTTTGCCATGCGAGCCATCCAGATTCACGAGTACGGCGGCCCCGAGGTGCTTCGGCGCGTCGAGATCGACGTGCCGAAGCCGTCGCCCGGCGAAGTGCTGGTGCGCGTCGTTACGGCAGGCATCAACTTCATGGACGTCCACACGCGGCAGGGCAAGTATCGCGATTCGCGCACGTACCCCGTGAGGCTTCCGTGCACGCTCGGTATGGAAGGCGCGGGCGAAGTCGTCGAAGTGGGCGCGGGCGTCACGTCGTGTCGCAAGGGCGACCGGGTGGCCTGGTGCATCTCGTGGGGCGCGTACGCTGAGTATGCGGTGGTGCCCGCCGCACGTCTCGCGAAACTGCCGGACGGGATCGGCTACGACATCGCCGCCGCGGCGATTTTCCAGGGGGCGACCGCCCACTATCTGCTCGAGGATGTCGCGCACATCGGGCCGGGCAGCACGTGCCTCGTGCATGCGGCGTCCGGCGGTATCGGACAGTTGCTGGTGCAGCTTGCGAAGCGGCGCGGCGCGCAGGTGTTTGCCACGACCAGTTCGCCCGACAAGGCGGCGCTCGCGAAATCGCGCGGCGCCGATCACGTGCTGATGTACGAGGACGGCGCGTTCGCCGACCGCATCCGCGAGCTGACGCATGGCAAAGGCGTCGACGTCGTGTTCGACGCGGTGGGCCGCACGACGCTGCGCGACAGCTTCCGGGCGACGCGAACACGTGGCCTCGTCGTCAACTACGGCTCCGTCACCGGCCCGATGCGCGACTTCGATCCGTATGAGCTGGGCGAGGCCGGCTCGCTCTTCCTCACGCGGCCACGCCTGGCCGACCATCTCGCCGATGGTGAAACCGTCCAGCGGCGCGCCGACGATATCTTCGACGCCATCCAGCAGGGCGCGCTGCGCGTGGAGATCAACGGCCGTTACACGCTGGACACCGTCGAGGCGGCGCACGCCGCGCTCGAAGAACGCCGTCAGGCGGGCAAGGCCGTGATGGATATCGCCTAGCCGCCCGATCTACCCACTGCAACGATTGCCCGGCACACGCCACGCGTGCGCCGGTTGTCGAAACTCGTCCTTACGCTATCAGAGAGCACCATGGAACCAGCCATTACCCGTCGTCCGGAATCGCTGTTTCGAGCAGTTTTCCGCGTGGTCAGCGGCAACTTTCTCGAGATGTATGACTTTACGGTCTACGCCTATTACGCCGGTGCGATCGCCCACACCTTCTTTCCCGCGGACAACGAATTCGTCTCGTTGCTGCTTGCGCTTTCCGTGTTCGGCGCGGGCTTCCTCATGCGGCCAATTGGTGCGCTGGTGCTGGGCGCGTACATCGACCGTCACGGGCGGCGCAAAGGCCTGATCCTGTCGCTCGGGCTGATGGCGGTCGGCACCGCATGCGTGGCGTTCGTTCCCGGCTATGCGACGATCGGCATCGCGGCGCCTGTGATCGTGCTGATCGGGCGTCTCCTGCAAGGCTTCTCCGCGGGCGTCGAACTCGGCGGCGTGTCCGTCTATCTCGCGGAGATCGCACCGCCCGGCAAACGCGGTTTCTTCTGCTCGTGGCAATCGGGCAGCCAGCAGGTCGCCGTCATCTTCGCGGCGTCGCTCGGCGTGCTGCTCAATCAACTGCTGCCCGCGAGCGCGGTGAGCGCATGGGGCTGGCGCATACCGTTCCTGATCGGCTGCCTGATCGTGCCGTTTCTGTTGCTCATTCGGCGCACGCTGCGTGAGACCGACGAGTTCGCGGCGCGCAAACACCATCCGGGATTCGGCGAAATCATGAAGTCGATGCGCGACAACGCGGGTCTGATCGTGACGGGCATGGGGCTCGTCGTGATGACCACCGCCTCGTTCTATCTGATCACGACCTACACGCCGACGTTCGGCAAAACCGTGCTACATCTGTCGGCCATCGATTCGCTGGTCGTCACCGTCTGCGTGGGCGTATCGAACCTGTTCTGGCTACCGATTTCCGGCGCGGTGTCCGATCGTGTCGGACGGCGTCCCATCCTGCTACTCTTCACCGTGCTCACCATGGCGACGTCGTATCCGGCGATGCGGTGGCTGGTCGCGGCGCCGTCGTTCGAGCGGCTCCTGCTGGTGGAGCTCTGGTTTTCGGTGCTCTATGCGTGGTACAACGGCGCCATGGTGGTGGCGCTCACCGAACTGATGCCGGCCCACGTGCGCACGACTGGTTTCTCGATGGCTTACAGCCTCGCTACGCTGGTCGGCGGCTTCACACCGGCCGTCTCGACCTCGCTGATCCACTTCACCGGGGACAAGGCCGCGCCCGGCGCATGGATGGGTATGGCCGGATTATGCGGCGCCGTGGCAACGCTGCTGCTCTACCGTTCGCGACAGGCGCGCAACGGCTACAAGATGGCATAGCTTTTCTGGGCAATGAGACTTCTGCTGATCGAAGATAACCGGCAACTCGCGCATTGGTTGTCGAAGACCTTGACCGACGAGGGTTTCCTCGTCGAGCACGCGCTCGACGGCGAAACCGCCGAGGCGTTACTGCGCGACGCGCGCTACGACGTCGTGCTGCTCGATCTGAACCTGCCGGGTATGTCAGGCAAGGCGCTACTGCGCCGCATGCGCAAGAATGCCAACGACACGCCCGTGCTGGTCCTGACCGCAACGGGCGATGTCGGCGAAAAGGTGATCTGTCTGAGTGAGGGCGCCGACGATTACGTCGTCAAGCCCTTCGACGACCGCGAACTCGTGGCGCGCATCAAGGTGCTGGCGCGCCGGCATGCGCCCGCGCGCTCGAACCGCATCCGCTGCGGCAGCTTGCTCTACGACATGGACCGCCGCCAGTTCTTCGTCGACGATGACCCGCTGTCGCTTACGCCGCGCGAGCATGCCGTGCTCGAAGCGCTGATCCTGCAAGCGGGGCGCACGGTGTCGAAGGCCGTGCTGGCCGAGGCCGTGACCGATAAGGACGCACCGCCAAGCGGCGACGCGATCGAAATCTACGTGTCGCGTCTGAGAAAGAAGATCGAGAAGAGCACGGCGGCCATCATCACGCTGCGTGGGCTCGGCTATCTGCTGGAAAATGAAGAACCGCAAGCGTAGCCTGCGCGCGCGGCTCCTGCTCTGGGTCATTGTGCCGATGACGGCATTTGGCCTCGTCGCGGGCTGGCTCACGCTTGCCAACGCGCGGCGCACGGCCGATCTGCTGCAAGATGCGGCGCTGCTCGCCGCCGCGCGCGTGATGGCGGCCGACGTGCGCTGGAGCGGCAACGATCTGGTCGCCTCCGTGTCGCCCAGCACGATCCAGATCGTCGGCACGCCGCAAGGCGATCAGGTTTTTTATCGTGTCGAGATCGCGGGCGGACCCGTCATTGCCGGGACCTCCGATTTTCCGCGGACGCGCCCTTCGGATTCGCCCTATTGGTACGACGCACGTGTCTCGCAGATGCCGATCCGCGCCGTCACGCTAAAGCGGCCCATGTACGACGCCGGCAGGATCGTCGACGTCGTGGTGTCGGTTGGGCGCACGCAGATCGCCCGGGACGCGATGGTCGCGTCGCTGTGGAAGCCGCAACTCGCGTATATCGTCAGCAGCATCGCGGCGGCATTGGTGCTGGTCTGTGTTGGGCTGACGCTGGAGCTGCGGCCGCTCGAAAGACTGGCGAGAGGTCTCGCCGCGCAGCCGTCGCTCACGCGGGTTCGAATCGATACGGCCGATGTCCATGCCGAGCTGCATCCGCTGATTGCCGCTTTCAATGCCTGTCTCGACATTATCGAGCGACAGGGATTGACCCAGCGGCGTTTCATTGCCGATGCCGCGCACCAGATCCGCACGCCGCTGACGCTGCTCGGGATGCAACTGCAATACGCGCGGCGTCAGGGCAGCCTCGACGACGTGAGAGAAACGCTGCTGGCCATGCACCACAGCAACCGGGCAATGGTTACGCTGATCAATCAACTGCTGATGCTTGCGCAGGCCGAGGCGGCCGACTACACGGCGTTCGAAGGAGAAGTAGTCGACGTGCGGGAAGTCACGGCACGCGCGATCGAGAAACTCGCGCTGGCTGCACGGCGTCGCGGCATCGAACTCGTCGTCTCCATCGCAGCGCCGCTCTTCGTCACGGGCAGCGAGACGCTGCTTTCAGAAGTGCTGTCGAATCTGCTGGACAACGCGATCCGGTACTCACCCCAAGGCACGCAAGTTACGATCGAGGCGAGTCAGACGGAGGGGGTGGTCGGCATCCATGTGCTTGACGACGGGCCCGGCATTCCCGCGGCGTTGCGTGAGCGCGCATTCGAGCCGTTTTTTCGTGCCTCTGACGAAGAGGGCAGCGGGCTGGGACTTGCGATCGCGAGAGAGATCGTACGGGCGCACCGAGGAACGATTTCGCTTGAGGATGCGCCCGGTGGCCATGGATTGCTCGTGAAGCTCACCTTTCCAGCGAGCGAACTGCCCTCGTAGGCGGTTGCGAGGCGGTATCGATACGGCACCGATGCGCCGGCGATTGCGGCCCAACAGACGGCTCCAGGGTCGAGCCTCGGGCGCAACGGCGTATCATGGGCGCGTTTTCGCATGCGAAAGCCGCTCGATGCGGCTCATACACAGCACATACCGACATGACTTTATCTATTCGCTCACCGTTGTTGCGCCGCGCCGCCGTTGTCGCTCTCGTGTTCGGCGGCCTTGCGGCTTGTCAGAAGAATGATGCGTCGGCGGATCAGGTCGCCGGCAAGCTCAACGATGTCGCGCAGGCCGCCAGCCAGAAGCTCGATCAGGCGGCCAGCTACGTTGGCCAGCAGGTCGATGCGACCAAGGCCACCGCGCAGCAGAACCTGGACTCGGCGGCCTCCGCGCCGTCGCTCAAGATCGATCCCGGCGCGTTGGCATCGACCGCGCAAGCCAACCTGCAAGGCGCGGCGAGCACGGCGAATGCGCAACTCGGCAAGGCGGCGGCGCTGACCGGCCAGGGTCTCGAGACGGCTGGGCGCAAGCTGCAGGAGTGGTCGGCGCAAAGTTCGGCGTCGGCGGCGGCCGGCTCGGCTTCCTCATCGGCATCGGGCGATGCCAGCGATGCGCAAAAGCAGATGGACAAGTGACAGGGCTGCCCCTCTGGCCGCCCGTTTGACAGTCGGATTAAATGTAATTATCATGGTTACATATTGTCGTTGCCGGGCAGGTTTGCTGTGAATACGAGTAGCCGGTTTGCGTTTGCTGTGCACGTGCTCGCGCTGCTGTCGTTGCAGGAGGGCGTGCCGCTCTCGTCGGAGATGATCGCGGGCAGCGTGAATACGAATCCTGCGCTGATCCGGCGTCTGCTGACCATGCTGGCCGATGCGGGTCTCACGACCTCGCAACTCGGCGCGGGTGGCGGCGCGTTGCTCGCCCGGGCGCCCGGGAGCATTACCCTGCTCGAGGTGTACCGCGCGGTGGACGACGCGCAATTGTTCGCCATGCATCGCGAGGAGCCGAATCCGGCGTGCATGGTGGGGCGCAATATTCAGGTCGTGCTGCGCGGTATCATCGACGATGCGCAGCAGGCCATGGAAGCGTCGCTCAGTGCGCGTACGCTGGCCGATGCCACTGCCGACGTGGTGCGCGCCGAACGGGCGCGTGAGCGTAAGCGGCGTTCGCAGGGGTGACGTAGCAGAGAAGCAGGACAGAAGCGGGACAGAAGCGGGACAGAAGGGTGCGCACGGCGTAGTCGGGACGTGCGCCTGAGAATGGACGGGGGCTTACGCCCCTCTTTTTTCCGGATTATATGTAATCAATGTGGTTACATATATGCTTATTTAACAGGAGTTTCGAAATGAGCAAACAGTTGAAGATTGCGTTGTTTGGCGCCACGGGCACGATTGGTTCGCGGATCGCAGCGGAAGCGGCCCGTCGCGGGCATCAGGTGACGGCACTGGCGCGCAATCCGGCGCGCGTGCCGGCGGATCTGGCGAATGTGAAGGCCGCCCAGGCCGATCTGCTCGACGCCGCGAGTGTCGGCGCCGCGGTGCGCGGCCACGATGTGGTGGCGAGCGCGTATGCGCCGCCGCACGACGATCCTGCCGCGTTGAGCAAGGCGACCCATGCGCTGGTCGACGGTGTGCGCGCAGCGGGCGTGAAGCGCCTCGTGGTGGTGGGCGGCGCGGGTTCGCTCGAAGTCGCGCCGGGCAAGCAACTGGTCGACGCGGACGGGTTCCCGGACGCCTACAAGGCAGTCGCACTGGCCCACCGCGATGCATTCGATTACTACCGTGGCGTCAGCGACCTCGACTGGACTTTCTTCGCGCCGGCCGCGCTGATTGCCCCGGGCGAGCGCACCGGCACGTTCCGCACGGGCGCGAACACCCTGATCGCCGACGCCGAAGGCAATAGCCGTATTTCCGCGGAAGACTATGCGATCGCCTTCGTCGACGAACTGGAGCAGGGCCGTTTTGTCCGTCAGATCGCGACGGCGGCTTACTGAGTCTTTACGGATGGCATGGACGGCATGGACCACGCGCGGCTCGTGCCGCGCGAGTCCGTTGCATACGCCGTAGCGGCCGCCCGGGCGACGAAGGGGGCTTGCGAATCCGCGAATTTGCGCAAGCCTCCTAACAATCGGTTACGCATGTTCGGTCGCCTGCGGTAAAACTGCGGCTACACTGGCGTCTCCCGTTTTCTTGCGGATCGCCATGCAGGCATGCCCATCGCGGCGTGAGTCCGGGGCCGCGCCGTCCAACGGCGGACAACCGGCGACTCGCGCCGTCTTTCATTTTCCTTCCAGTCAGATCGAATGCAGCGCTGGACGTGCTGTTCGTGCTCACGTTGCGGCGTGGTTCGGCGCGTGGGCGGCCACGCTCTGCCTTGCGCTGATTCTCTGCATCGGCTGGATGCCCACCGCCGCACAGGCTGCCGGCGCCGGCACGCCGGTCATTCCGGCGTTGCAAAGCCTGATCAATAGCGCGACGGCAACGCCTGCGTCTGCCGCCTCGGGCGCTTCGTCCGCGGACGCGGCCTCGGCGCCGTCGCCCGCGAGCCAGGCCGAACTGGCGCGCTCGCTCGACAGCGTGATCGCCACGCTCGACAACGACCGGCAGCGCACCGCGCTGGTCGCCCAGCTCAAAAAGCTGCGCGAGGTCTCGCAAAACGTCACGCCCCCCGCGCCCGCGCAGCCGAGTCCTGGCTTGCTCGGGGCGATCGCGTCGGGCATCGCGTCGTTCGAATCCGATGTGCATCAAGGCCGCACGCCGGTGCGCTATTGGGGCGGCCGCTTCAACGCGGCCGGCAACGAGCTCTACACGATCATTTCGGGTCAGGGGCAAGAGAGCTTCGGGCGCGTCCTCTTTTCGATGATCGCCATGCTGGCCGGCTGGGGCGCGTGCGCCGGCGCGCTGATCTACGTGCAACACCGGCTGTACCGGCGCTTTGGCATCGTTCTGGGGCTCAACCCGAATCCGACCACGCGCGAACTGCTGATCTTCGCGCTGCGCCGCGTCGGGCCGTGGATCGTCGCCTTTCTCGCCGCCTTGCTGTTCGTGCGCGCCATGCCCGATGCGCTCGGCCGTACGCTCGGCATGGTGGTGGCCTACGCGATTGTCGCGGGCGCGGTGTTTTCGGCGATCTGTCTGATCATGTTTTCGCTGTTCGGCTCGGGGCATCGGCGGGTTGCGGTGCGCCTGCTGCTCGATCACGCGCGGCGCATGTTGTTCGTGGTGGGCGTATGCGCCGCGCTCGGCGACGCGGCGGTCAACTACGACGTCGAGCATCAGCTCGGCTCGAATCTCGCCGCGCTGATTTCGACGGCCGCCAACATGACCGCTGCCGTGCTCACCGGTTATTTCGCGCTGGCGTTCCGCCGGCCCGTCGCGCATCTGATCCGCAACCGGGCTTACGAGCAGCGTAACGACCACAAGGCCGCAACCGACGCGTTCGACGTGCTCGCCTCGCTCTGGCACGTGCCGGTGCTGGTGCTCGCCACCGCGTCGGTGGTCGCCACGCTCGGCGGCTCGGGTTCCAGCGAAAACGTGCTGCAGATTTCGGTGGTGACCGCACTGCTGCTGGTGCTCGCATTTTTCCTGTCGGCCGTCGTGTTGCGCATGACGCGCCCGCGCAGCCCGCGCGCGCGGCGCCGCTCGCCTTATCTGTCGCGCTTGCTGCGCTTTTGCGGCACGCTGCTCACGCTGTTTATCTGGCTGTTCTTCTTTGAACTGGCGGCGCGTTTGTGGGGCGTATCGCTCGCGGAAGTCGTGGAGGAAAACGTTGCGGCGCGGGGGATTGCGCATGCGGTGACCGCGATCATCGCAACCGTGTTCATTTCATGGCTGCTGTGGATTCTGGTCGATACCGCGATCACCGAAACGCTCAATCCAGGCAGTTTGCGCAATAAGTCGCGTAATCCGAGCATGCGGGCGCGCACGATGCTGCCGCTGCTGCGCAACGTGTTGCTGGTGTCGATCATGACGATTGCCGGCATTGTCACCGCGGCGAACCTGGGCATCAACGTGACGCCGCTGCTGGCCGGCGCCGGTGTGATTGGTCTCGCGATCGGCTTCGGCGCGCAGTCGCTCGTGACCGACCTGATCACGGGGCTGTTCATCATCATCGAAGATACGATTTCGGTCGGCGACTGGATCGACGTGGACGGCGGCCATGCGGGCACGGTCGAGCATCTGTCGATCCGCACCGTCCGTTTGCGCGACGGGCAAGGCGCGATTCACGCGATTCCGTTCTCGCAGATCAAGATCGTCAAGAACCTGTCGCGCGACTTCGCCTATGCGGTGTTCGAAGTGCGGATGTCGTTCTCGACCGACGTCGATCAGATCACGCAACTGATTCGCGAAGTCGGCGCCGATCTGATGGCTGACTTCCGCTACCGGCGCGAAATGCTCGGGCCGATCGAGGTGTGGGGGCTCGACCGTTTCGATCCGAACTGGATGGTCGTGAAAGGGCAGATCAAGACGCGGCCGTTGCAGCAATGGAGCGTGGCGCGCGCCTTCAATCTGAGGCTCAAGCGCAAGATGGACGAAGCCGGCATCGAGATTCCGGTGCCGCAGATGCGTGTGTACACGTCATCGAAGGATAGTGAAGGACAGCCTTTGCAGGACGACGAACTTGCACATGGGCATGAACACGTGCATGCCGGGATGGGCGGCTCGGTGCGGGTAGCGCACGCTGCCGTAGCGGCGGCGCGCGACGTGTCGCACGAACCGCGTCCGGCGCCGCCGCCGACCGGCCAGACTGCGCCGATCCCGCCGCAGATTCCGACCGCGGGTGACGCGGGCGGCAAAAACTGAGTACGGCGGAGGCAGGTTTCAGACGAGCGCCGGTGCGTCGGCGGCGCGCACGATGTCGTTGACGTGCGTGGCGATCTGCGCGCCCGCGACGCCGTAAATATGCAGCGAGACGGCGGGTGCGTCGCTGAGATTGCCGAGCCGGTGAATGCCGCTTCTGCCGCCACGCACAAACGACACGGCGCCGCTATTGCGTGCTTGGGTTCGGGTGGCGCTGGCGCAATGCTGCGCGCCGTTCCATTCGAAGACCGTTTCGCTCAGCGTGCCGTCGAGCACCGCGTAGCCGCACCAGGTGTGGTGGGCGTGCACCGGGCTTGCCTGGCGCGGCAGCCATACCAGCGCGGCAATCGCATAGCGGCCGTGCGGATCGGCGGCCAGCAGATGACGCCGATAACTTTCAGCGGAGCCTTCGCGTTGCACCGGAGTGAGCAAGGCGGGATTCGCCGCGGCTTCGGCGAGCGCGATGCGCATGCTGCGCGCGAAGAAGGTCGAATTCGAAGGTTCGGGGAATTTCACGCAGGCTTCGAACATCGCATCGAGCGCCTCGCACAGGTGGACGAGCGGCGCGGTGCGGTGCGCGTGCGCGGGCGTTTCGTGCGCCCCGGCAAACTGCGTGGCGTGGGCGGAGGAACGGGCGACGGGTGTTGAACGGAGGTCTTGGCTCATGATCGCTGCGCAGCGGGGTGGCTGCTTATCGGTTATTTTTTGACAGAGATATTTATACCCGTTTGCCTGGAGAAAGAGTTTCCATATAATTCCACTCATAGTCTTAAAAGTAGAATAATTTCCTATAGGGGCGTGATGATGGGAATGGATATCATCGATCGGAAGCTGCTCGAACTGTTGCAGGAAGACGCAACGATGCCGATCGCCGAACTGGCGCAGCGCGTGAATCTGTCACAAACGCCGTGTTGGAAGCGGCTGCAACGTCTGAAAGAGACGGGCGTGATTCGTGCCCAGGTGGCGCTGTGCGACGCGCGCAAACTCGGCGTGGGCACGACCGTGTTCGTGGCGGTGCGAACGAATCAGCACACGGAGGCCTGGGCGCAGACCTTTACGCGTGCGGTGCAGGACATTCCGGAGGTGGTGGAGGTTTACCGGATGAGCGGCGAAACCGACTACCTGTTACGCGTGGTGGTGTCCGACATCGACGATTACGATCGCGTTTATAAGTTGTTGATCGCCGCCGTGCCGCTGTACGACGTGAGTTCCAGTTTTGCGATGGAGCAGATCAAATACTCGACGGCGCTGCCGGTGCGGCCTTCGGCGGTGGTGGAAGGGCGTTGACTGCAAGCCACGCGCAAGCTCAGTGGGCGTAGAATGCCGCCTTCCCAGACACAATTCGCGACCGCCTCGCGAACCGAGCCCGCCTCATGAACAAACCGCCGCGCAAGAAGAACCCGACCTTTGGCATTGCTATTTTCATCGTGGTCGCGGTACTGCTGGTGATCGCCACGCTCTTCTATAACGCCATCACGGAAAAGCGTGAGTTCGACCGTCAGAACGAGCCGGCGCCGACGATTGCCTCAGACGCGGCGGCTGCGGTGGCGAAGCCCGCAAGCGGCGCTGCTCAGTAAGGCAGACGACACGGCCGATTGTCGAACCGCTGTCGCGGCTGACTTGGCGGCCGCGCCTCGTGCGGTGTCGATTGCCGGTGGGTGTTGTAAGCCTGCGGTGAAAACACCGCGTACGACGAGCGACGAGGCCTGGCCGTTGTTGTGGCTCTCGTTGTGTCAAGCCTCCGGCAGGCGAATCACGCTCGCATCCTTGCGAATCTGCGCCGACGCCGTCAGCATCTGCTTGCACTGATGGGCGAGCAATTTCATGTCATGCACGGCGTCGGCCGAGTAATCCGGCGATTTCTCCGTCTCGACCACCATCACATCCAGCTCACGCATCAACTGTTTGACCTGTTCGCCCTGGTCGGCAGGTGGCGCGCTACCTGCTTCGGCCTCGGTCAGATTGTCGCGGACCACACTCAGCGCACGTTGCAACGGCTGTAGCGAGACGCCGTCGGCTTGCTGCTGTGCGGAGGTGCGCAGCAATGGCGCGGCCGCGGTGATCTGCGAGGCGAGCACGTGGCTGCGCACCAGCAGGTCGTTCAATTCCGGCACGAACTTCTGCGCGGACTTTGGCTCGAGCATCATGCGCTGGAACGCCTGGCCCAGATTGGCAAACGCGACGTGGACATTCTTGCGCGCGAGCCGGTAGCGATAATCGCGATCGAGCGCGGTTGCAGCGGCGGCAGCGGCAGGGGATGCGCCGCCGGCCGGCTTGGTGCTCGCGTTGCTGACCGTGGCGGTACTGCTGGTACTGCTGGCGCTGCCTGAACCAGCGATGGCGCTCGTACTGGCTCCAGCGTTTGCCACCGCGCGAACCGGCTTGCCGAATTCGATCGCCGGATCAGCCATTGCCGCGGCAGGTGCGAACGCGCCGGCTTCAGTGACCGTGGCCACCACAGCGGCGGCCGGCTTGCCGCTCCACCACCAGCTCGCTTCCAGATACTGCCGCGTGGCGTTGATCATGTTGTTGACCAGCTTGCCCATCAACCGGTATTCCCAGTAGGGGAACAGGTGGCTCGCCGCAATCGCGATCGCGCAGCCTACCACCGTATCGATCGCGCGTTCGCCGATGATGCGCATGCTGCCCGGCGCGAGCAGGTGGAACATGAGCAGCACGTACGAAGACGTGAACACCACGCTCGCCGTGTAATTGAACAGCAACAGGCTGTAGCTCATCACCATTGACGCGAACATCACCACCAGCAGGATGTGCGGCTCCTTGACGAAGATCATCAACGCGATGCTCGCTGCACAGCCGATCAGCGTGCCGATGATCCGCTGCCCGTTGCGCTGCTTGGTCAGCGAATAGCCCGGCTTCAGAATGATGACCGTGGTCATCACGATCCAGTATGCATTGGTGAGCGGCAGCAGACGGCCGAGCCAGAAACCCACGGCGACCGCAATCGTCACGCGCAGCGCATGGCGGAAGCTCGGCGAGGCCATGGTCAGATTCGAGAAGATTTGCCCGAATGGCACGCGGCGGCTCGATACGAAGCGGGAAAGCGCCTGGTCGAGGCGCAGTTCGGTTTCAGTGCCGCTCGCGCCCGGATCGCTCGACAGGCTTTTGCGCATTTTGTCGATCAGGCGCGTGGCGCTCCAGATGCGCCGGAAGGTGGACGATACCGCCGAATAAGCCTCGGGGTTTTTGGCCGCCAGGTCCTGCTTGCGCATCTGGTCGATCTCGAACTCAATGGCGCGCAATTCGGCTTTCACGTTCACGCGCGTACGCGGCGGCTGGTTTTGCAATACCGCGAGTCCAATTTCTTCGAGATCGGCTGCGGATTTGCGAATCAGGTCGCGGTAGAACACCAGCAGGTCGGAGCCGCCAAACGTATTGCGCACCAGCGAGTAATCGACATGCGTGCCGACAAACAGCTCGTGCAGATCGACGGTATTGATGAACAGATTGAACAGCATGGCCCGGCGTGGTTCGAGCCGGCCGGTTTTCAGTTTGGGCAGATTGCGCAGCACGATGTCGCGCGCAGCATCCTGACGATCGACCGCGGAGATCTGCTTGTCGACCAGATTGCGATAGCACTCGTCGAGATCGTTATCGAGATCGTAGAAGGCGGCGCGTGCGAGGAGATAGTCCGCGCACGCGAACACACTTTCGGCAAGCGCCTGCTGTTCGATGCGATGCATCATCCAGCGGCTCACGAAGGTCGACCAGTACGTGTACCAGAGACCGCCCACCAGAATCCACGACGCATTGACGAGCGCCTGCATCGGCGTGAAGTGCTCTTCCAGCGTCACGATCATCATGAACAGCGTGGCGAAGCTGATCTGCGGCCAGCGGTTGCCATATACGACGATCAATGAGAGCACGAACGTGAGCGGCACGACCGTGCACCACAACGCGACCGCATTGACGGTAGCGAGACCCGTGGCGAGCGCGGACAGAAAACCGATCACCGTGCACGCCAGCATCTCGTTGTGCTTGTACTTGAGCGGGCCCGGCATATCGACCACACAGGCGCCGAGTGCGCCGGTCGCGATCGTAAAGCCGAGTTCGCGATCGTGAAATACGATCAGACACAATACGGCCGGTAACGACACGCCGACCGCGATGCGCAGGCCGCCATAAAAGTACTGGCTGTAAAGGAATTTTTTTATTTCAACCGAATAGCGCATCGACTGCCTGAAATCCATTCACTGAGAAAACGCGGTTGAAAAGGTCGGCCCGGGCCGACCCGGGGCAGACCCGAACTGCCGTCGAGTCTAACTGATTTTGTGCCCGATCAGACCTCGTCCGTTCGGCCAGGTTCTGCCCTGGGAGCGCGTTTGTTATGCTGTCGCTTCAGTATCTGTCGTGGCCTGGGCGTTCCGCTCGCGCCGCCTGCTTCCCCGGAATCCATGCTCCAACTCTTCTACTCGAACCGCTACGAAACCCTTGTCGGCGCGCTGCTCGACGACCTGGCGCAAGCGCCGTCCGACCCCTGGAGCGCGCAGCCTGTGATCGTCCCTAGCGCGGCGGTGCGGCGCCGGCTCGAGCTCGACATTGCGGCGCGCCAGGGAATCTGCGCGAATGTCAATTTTGCTTACCTCGCGCAATGGCTGTGGGCGCAAATCGGCGGCGTAATCGAGGTGCCCAGGCATTCGCCGTTCGCGCCGGACCGGCTTGTCTGGCGCTGCTACCGGTTACTGGGAGAAGCGGATGAAGCCTTGCCCTGGAACGCCTCGCCGCGTCTGCGTACTTATCTCGATGCGGCGGATGCGTCGATGCGCTATGAACTGGCGCGCCGTGTGGCCACCGTACTCGACCACTATCTGACTTATCGTCCGGAATGGCTGCTGCAATGGCAGAAGGGCGGTTCGATCTTCGCGAGCGGCGCCGCGGCAGACACCGGCCCGCGTCTTGTCGGCGCGAGCGAGGCGGCGCGTGAGGACGAGCGTTGGCAAGCGGCACTGTGGCGCGCCGTGCTCGCCGAAGTGGCGGGCAACGCGCAAACGCCCGCAGCCGCCTTGCCGCCCGCTTATCGCTTTCTCGAGGAAATCGGCACGCTCGATCTGGAAGCCATCTCGAACGCGCGGTGGCCCGAAGCGGTCAGCGTGTTCGCGCTGCCCACCATGCCGCCGCTGCACGTCGCATTGCTGCGCGCGCTATCGCGCTGGGTCGACGTGCGGCTGTACGTGTTGAACCCATGCCGCGAGTTCTGGTTCGACGTGGTCAGCGCGGGCCGCGTCGAAGCGCTCGATGCGGCGGGCCAGCTCGATTATCAGGAAGTGGGTCATCCGCTCCTCGCCGAGTGGGGTCGTCAGACGCAGGCGCAGCTGCACATGCTGCACGAATTGACCGAGAGCGCCGCGTCCGGCGAGACTGGCGAATTCACCGAGAATCCCGAACCGAGCTGGCTTGCCGCCGTGCAGAACGGCATCCTCGATCTACGGGCGGAAACGGGCACAGACGCGGGCACCGACGAATTGCCCATCGAGAACGGCATTGAAGTCCACGTATGTCATAGCCTCTCGCGCCAGCTTGAAGTGCTGCATGATCGCCTGCTTGGGTGGTTCGACGAGTTCGACGATTTGCAGCCCTCCGACGTGCTGGTTGCCGTGTCCGATCTCGCGGCCGCCGGACCATTGATCGATGCGGTGTTCGGCACTGCGCCTCCTGGCGATACGCGCCGCATTCCCTACCGGATTACCGGCTTGCCGCCCTCGCAGGCGAATCCGGTCGCGCGTTTGCTACTGGACTGGCTGGCCTTGCCCGAGCGTAGCGTGGGCGCGCCGGATCTGATCGAATGGTTGCGGGTCGATGCGATCGCCGCGCGTTACGGGATCGATGCCGGTGCGCTCGAAACCGCGCAGGAGTGGCTCGCGGCAGCCGGTGCGCGGCGCGGCCTCGTGCCTGGCGAGCCGACGGGCGAGCATGTGCCGGTCGCGCGCCATACGTTTGCCGATGCGCTGACCCGGCTCTACCTCGGCTACGCGATGCCGGATGGCGGCGAACCGGTCGATGCCTGGTTGCCCGTTGAAGGCGCGGACGGGTCGCAGGCCGAGCTTCTTGGCCGCCTGTCACATTTTGTCGACGATATCGAAAGCTTCGCGCAGCACTGCGCGCTCGAGCAGACACCTGCCGAATGGACGCAATTGCTGCTCGAAACGCTCGCGCAGTGTTTCGACGGCGGCGTGGAATTTGCCGATTCGATGGCGGCGGTGCGCGACGCCATCGACAAGATGGGCGAAGCGATGCAAGCGGGTGCGCAAGACATCATGCTGCCGGCTACCGTGGTGCGCGGCGCGCTCACCGAGGCGCTCGACGATCCTGCGCGCGGTGGCGTGCCCTGGGGGAGCGTGACGTTTTCTTCGCTGACCAGCTTGCGCGGCTTGCCCTATCGCATCGTCTGTCTGCTCGGCATGGACGACGGCGTGTTGCCGAGTCTCGCCCGCGCGGACGAATTCGACCTGATGGCCGCGTTCGGTAAAGCAGGCGACCGCCAGCGCCGCGACGACGAACGCAATCTGTTCCTCGATCTGCTGCTGGCTGCGCGCGACCGGCTGTTCATCGCCTATACCGGCCGCAGCATTCGCGACAACGCGCCGTTGCCGCCGGCCGCGCTGGTCGACGAATTGCTCGACCACCTCGGGCAAGTGTCGGCAGGCGAAGGGGCGAGTCCCGCGGAAATCGAAGCCGCACGGCATGCGTTCATCATCGACCACCCGCTGCAGGCGTTCGCATCGGACTATTTCTCGTCGCAGCGCGATCTCTTCACTTACGACGTGGATCGCGCGGAACTCGCGAGTTTGCTGGCCGCGCCGCAGCATCCGGCGGCCGCGCCTTTCTTCGATCAACCGCTGCCCGCCGAAGACACCGTTTCCGTTGCATTCGACGAGTTCGTGCGTTTCTGGCGTCATCCTGCACGTGCCTTGTTGCGCGATCGCCTGGGTATCGTGTTGTCGGACGCGCAGGGCGAGTTGCTCGACACCGAGCCGTTCGAACTCGATTGGGCCGGCCGGGATGCGTTGGCGGAGCGGCTCCTGCCCGTACTGCTAGACAGCGATATCGAAGACGAAGACGGCATGTTCGAGCGCGTGCGCCGCGTTGCCGCGGCCAGTCCCGAACTGCCGGGCGGCGCGACCGGTGCGGTATGGCGTTCGCGCGAACTCGGCGCGCTTCGCCAACTCGCCGACAGCGTGCGCCGTGAAGTCGCCTCGGGTGTCGAGCGCTTGCCGTTCGTGCTCGATATCGCGCCGCGCTGGCCCGAACGTGCTGAGATCGCCGATACGCTCTTCGGACCTCACGACGCGGCGCTGCGCAAAGCGGCCGAAACACCGCTGCAACTGCATGGCACCTTGAATTTGCTGACCGAAACAGGACAAGTGATTTTCCGCTACGCCAAACCCACTGCACGTGACTATCTGTCGGTGTGGCTCGCGCATCTGGTCTATTGCGCGGCGCAGCCGAACGGCCCACGCCGCACGGTCTGGCATGGCAGCGGCGAGAGCTTTGAGCTCACGCCGGTCGCTGCACCGCTCGACGAACTGGCGCCGCTTGCCGCGTTGTTCAGGGCCGGGCGCATGCTGCCGCTGCGCTTTTTCCCGAAGAGCGCATGGGTCAAGGTCAGTGAGAGCGATTCGGCGGCACAGGGCGTGTGGATCAATGATCGTGTGCGCGGCGAGTCCGACGACCCCGCCTTGCGCATCGCGCTGCGCGGCACGCCACTGACGCTCGACGAACCGTTCGGCAGTCTGGCCTCGATCGTCTTCAAACCGCTCGTTCAGCATCTGCGGAGCGCATCATGAGCGGCGTCGCTCACCATCACGCGCTGGTCGCGCAGGAGCTCGACGTCTTTGCCTGTTCGCTCGAGGGTGTCAACCAGATCGAGGCGTCGGCGGGAACCGGCAAGACCTGGAACATCTGCGCGTTGTACGTGCGGCTGCTGCTCGAAAAGAACCTGAACGCCGATCAGATTCTGGTCGTGACCTTCACGAAGGCGGCGACCGCGGAGTTGCACGAGCGGATTCGCGGGCGGCTCGCGGAACTGGACCGCGCTATCGATACGGACGACGACGGCGGCGATCCGTTCATCCAGCGTCTCTTTGAAACGACGCTGGCGCCGGAGCGAGGCATCGATCGCGAGAGTGCATTGAAGGTCGTGCGCCGTGCATTGCGCACGTTCGATCAGGCCGCGATTCACACCATTCACGCGTTCTGTCAGCGCGCCTTGCAGGAAGCGCCGTTCGCCGCCGCCATGCCGTTCGCGTTCGAAATGGAAGCCGACGACGCTGCGTTGCGTTTCGAAATGGCGGCCGATTTCTGGCGTGAGCAAGTGGAACCGGTGGCCTACGCGCATCCTGCTTTCGCGGCATGGCTCGTGGCCAAACGCGCCGGTCCCGCGTCGCTCGACGAGCAACTTGCGCGGCGGTTGAAGAAGCCGTTGGCGCAGCTACGCTGGGGCAAGCTCGACGCAGGTGGAAACGATGCCGATCCGCAGGCGCGTTTCGATGCTGCGTGCGCGGTCTGGCAGGCGGAGCGCGACGGAATCGTTAGTCTGCTTGGCGAAGCGCAAGACCGTCTGAGCAAGACTTCGCACAAACCCGATCTCGTGAGCGCCGCCATCGCCGCGTGGACCGAATACTTCGCCCAGGGCGATTGCCATGCGCCACCGCCGAAGGCGGCCTTGAAGCTGACCGTGTCGGCGTTGAAGAAGGCCACCAAGGTCAAGTTCGAACCGCCCGAGCATCCGTTCTTCGAGCATGCCGAGGCGCTGGCCGCAGCCGTGATCGCGGCCGAAGCAGCACAACGCGCACGCTGGCTTTCGCTTATCGAGACCTGGCTCGACTACGCGCCCGCCGAACTGGTGGCACGCAAACGCACGCGCAGGGTGGTGTCGTTCGACGACCTGCTGTCCAATCTGTATCGCGCGCTCGCGGCCAATCCCTGGCTTGCCGATGCTTTGCGCACGCGTTATCCGGCCGCGCTGATCGACGAGTTTCAGGATACCGATCCGTTGCAATTTGCGATCTTCAGCCGCATCTTCGCGCCGGCCGGCCCGCTGTTTCTGGTCGGCGATCCGAAGCAGGCGATCTACAGTTTCCGCGCGGCGGATCTGCATACCTATCTGGCGGCGCGCGAGGCCGCTTCGGCGTGCTACACGCTGGCGGTCAATCAGCGTTCGACCGCGCCGATCGTCGAGGCCTGCAACCGGCTATTCGAAGCGAATCCTCAGGCGTTCGTGCTGGACGGTCTCGGCTATCAGCCGGTGCGGGCCGGCGAGCGGCGTCGTCCGCCGTTCTCCGAACCGAATGCAGGCGCGGGCGACTTCCGCATCTGGACTCTGCCGCAAGGCGACGCGGCGCTGACCAAACGCGAAGCGCAGCGCGCGGCGAGCGAAGCCTGCGCCGCCGAGATTGTGCGGCTCCTGCGCGGTGCACGCGAAGGGGCGGTGACGATCGGCGACGCGCCGCTCGCGCCGGGCAATATCGCGGTGCTCGTGCAAACGCACAAGCAGGGCAGTCTGATCAAGCGTGTGCTGGCGTCGTGGGGCGTCGGCAGCGTGGAACTGGCGCAGGCTTCGGTGTTCGCGACGCTGGACGCCGAGCAGATCGAACGCGTGCTGGCCGCGGTCGATACGCCGGGCGATCTGCGCCGCTTGCGCGCCGCGCTCGCCACTGATTGGCTGGGTCTCGACGCCGCTGCGCTGTGGCGCCTCGAGCAGGTCGCCGACGCGCCGGCGCCGACCGACGACCCTGCGCATACCGCGGACGCGATGGGTTGGGTCGAACGTTTCTCACGCTATCGCACGCTGTGGCACGAGCGCGGCTTCGCCTTGATGTGGCGCACGCTGATGCGCGAGTTGCGAGTCGCACAACGGCTGGTGGCCGGAGCGGACGGCGAGCGCCGCCTGACCAACGTGAATCATCTGGCCGAGCTCGTGCAGGCGCGCGCCGCCATGCAACCCGGCATCGCGCCGACCTTGCGCTGGCTCGCCGCGCAACGCACGCAAGGCGGTGGCGAAGACGCGCAGTTGCGACTCGAGTCGGATCGCAATCTCGTGCAGATCGTCACCGTCCACAAATCGAAAGGGCTGGAATATGCGGTCGTGTTCTGCCCGTTTCTGAACGACGGTGCGCTGCGTGAGCCGCCATCCTCCGGCTTGCCCGATGCGCGCGAGTATCACGACGAAACGGGCGGCGCAGTGCTGCACTACGGTTGCGATGACGAAGAGGCCGAACGCGCATCGCGTGACGCGGCGCGCGAGCAGGCGGCGGAACGGGCGCGGCTCGTCTATGTGGCGCTGACGCGCGCGGTGTATCGCTGCTATCTGGTTGCCGGGACTTATCTTTCGTCGCGTTCCACCAAGGAGTCTCGCCGCAGCGTGCTGAACTGGCTGGTGGGCGGCAACGGTCACAGCTTTGACGATTGGCTCACCGATCCGCCCGACGAAGCCGCCTTGTCCGAACGATGGCACGCGTTGGCGGGTGGCCCGATCACGTTGCAGGCATTGCCGAAAGTGGAGCGCCGCGTACCGTTGGAAAGCCTCCAGGAGAGCGGCGCGCGAATGCAGGCGCGCGCCAATCGGCGGCCGTTGCGCGATCAATGGCGCATGGCGAGCTTCAGCGGCTTGATTGCCGCCGGCAGCAAAGCCGAGGAGAGGCATGTTGCTGCGGAAGAAGTGCGTCCCGATCACGACGAGATCGTCGATGCGCTTGCGCCTGCGCCGTTGCACGCGCCGTTGCCGGTGCCGCAAGCACCGTCCTGCGCGGAGGACGACATTCTCGCGTTTCCACGCGGCGCGGCGGCGGGCGAGTGTCTGCACCGCATGTTCGAACTCGCGGATTTCACCGATCCGCAGACGTGGCCCGAGGCGATCCGGGGCGCCTTGCGCGAGCGCCCGGCGCCGGCTGTGCCCGAACTCGCGGTGCGGTTGCCGGCCATGATGCATCGACTGATTGCGGACGTGGTGAGCACCGAGCTTGTGCCCGGCATGGCGCTTGCCAACCTGAATCCGCAGCGGCGTCTGAACGAACTCGAATTTCTGTTTGCCGCGCCTTCGCTCGATTTTCCTGCGCTGCGCGAACTGCTGATCGAATACGGCTATCCCGACGTGGCGCTGGAGCCCGGCGTGTTGCGCGGTTTCGTCAAAGGATTTATCGACATGATCGTTGAGCACGACGGGCGCTTCTGGATTGTCGACTGGAAGTCGAACCATCTGGGCGACACCACCGCCGACTACTCCGCAGCGCCGCTCGAAGCGGCGATGGCGAGCCACGCGTATCACCTGCAGGCATTGCTCTATACGGTGGCGCTGCATCGTTATCTGAAAACGCGGGTGCGCGACTACGCATACGACACGCACATTGGCGGCTATCTCTATCTGTTCGTGCGCGGCGTTCGTCCATCGTGGCGCGATGCCGATGGGCCGGCCGGCGTGCATATGCGGCGCCCCGCATTCGAACTGGTGGCGCTGCTCGACGCGGCAATGATCGGAGGTGCCGCATGAGCACGTTCGAGCGGGACTCTTCCGCGCTGCCGGAGCTCGATGACATTGGGGTGAATCTGCCCGCGCCGGCAGATTTCAGCACCGCGCTTGCCGAAGGCTTCGCGCGCCGCATCGGTACGCTGGCGCGGCGCGGCGGCGCGTCGGGCGAGGCAGTGAAGTGGGCGGCGCGGGCCGCCTTCGCCGCGAGCCGCGCGACCGCCGAAGGGCACGTATGCCTGCCGCTTGCCGTGCTGGCGCGCCGCTTCGATGCGTCGAGCGCACAAGTGCGCGCGGCGCTGTTCGCAAGCGGCATGGCTAGCGACGGCACGCAAAGCGCGGCGGCGTTGCGGCCGCTGGTGATCGACGGGCAAGGACGGCTGTATCTGGCGCGCTATTACGACTACGAGCGGCGTCTCGCGCGCTCGCTGGTTATGCATGCGGGCGGGGGGCAGGTGGAAGATGTGCGGGCTCCTGGGCGTACGCGGACTGCGGCCGATACCGGCGCGCGCGCGAGCGCAGGTGCAGATGCAGGTGGCGCTCCAGATACGCGGGCAGCTGCCGGTGAAGGTGGAAATGCTGGCGCTGGCGGGGCTTCACGCGCGGGTGCAAATGCAGGTGCCAGTGCAGGCGCGGACGCGACCGTTCAAGCGTTGCACGAACGTCTGCTTCGCTATTTCGGCGCGCCGCAGGACGACGAGGTCGATTGGCAACGTGTCGCGGCCGTCATGGCGCTGTCCGGGCGATTGACCATTGTCAGCGGCGGCCCGGGCACTGGCAAGACGACTACCGTGGTCGGCGTGCTTGCGTGTTTGCTGGATGCGCGGGCCGATCTGCGAATCGCATTGGCGGCGCCCACCGGCAAGGCCGCGCAACGGATGCAGGAAGCCTTGCTCGCGCGTGCCGGCGATTTACCGCCCGAACTCGCGGCGCGCTTGCCGCAGACGTCGTACACCTTGCATCGGCTGCTCGGTTCCGGGCCGGGGGGCCGCTTCCGGCATCATCGCGAAAACCCGCTGCCTTACGACGTCGTCGTGATCGACGAGGCGTCGATGATCGACGTCGCGATGGCGGCGCATCTGCTCGACGCCATTGCACCGCAAACGCGTCTCGTGATGCTGGGCGACAAGGATCAACTCGCTGCCGTCGAGGCCGGTGCGGTGTTTGCCGAGCTCAGTGCGCGGCCTGCTTTTACGCAAAATGGACTGCAGCGGATCGCCGGGGCGCTTGGCATTGAGGTGGCGCGGTTGTCGCGAGCGCTGCCGGGCGCATCGAGCGGCTTTGACGACGGGCATGACGGGCTTGTTGCCTACGAAGGTGCGCCGGACGTTTTTGATGCGCCTCCCGATGACTTGTTCGCCGACGCCGACGCCGACGCCGACGCGCAGGGTGCCTTCAATGAACTACCCGGCGACGATCTCTTTGCAAATAGTCCTGAGCCGACTGGCGGAAGACCATCGGCTTCGGCTTCGGCTTCGCGATCGGCGCTGGCCTCAGGCTCACTATCCCCTGCGCCAGCTCAAAACCCGCTCGCCGACTGCGTCGTCTGGCTCGAACGCAACTATCGATTCGGCCTCGAATCGCCGATCGGCCGTTTGTCGCTGGCGATTCGGAACGGCTCGGCCGGCGTGGCGCTCGAAGCGCTACGCATCGACCCTGCCGAGCCCTGCGCGGCGGCGTTGTACGAAGACACGCATGCGACGCTTGCCGATCGCACCGTCACGCGCCTTGCCGCCGGTTTTGCGGCGTACGCGCAGGCGCTTGCAGAAGCGCTAACCGCCGATACACCGGACCCATTGCCGCTCTTCGATGCGCTGAACCGTTTCCGAATTCTCTGCGCGACGCGTTCGGGGCCGCGCGGCGTCGATCAGGTGAACGCCGCGATGGCCGCTCAGGTGCGGCGCTCGGCGGGCGTGACGTTGGCGGTGGGCGCGCAGTGGTTCGCCGGGCGTCCCGTTATGGTCACGCGCAACGATTACGCGCTGGGTCTGTTCAACGGCGACATCGGCATTGCGCTGCCGGGCGCGGGCGGCGCATTGCGCGTGTATTTCCGCACGGGTGACGGTGGTCTGCGAGCCGTGTCGCCGGCAGCACTGCCGCCGCACGACACGGCATTCGCGCTCACGGTTCACAAATCGCAAGGCTCGGAGTTCCAGCATGCGGTGTTGATGCTGCCGTCGGTGTTCAGCCGCGTGTTGTCGCGCGAACTCGTGTACACGGCGATTACCCGCGCACGTGAGCGGGTGGAGGTGATCGGTGCACGCGCCGTGCTGGCGCAGGCAATCGCGACACCGACGCAGCGTGATTCGGGTCTCGCCGCGCGAATTGCGCAGGCGTGGCGCATTGCACGGTAGCGTGAAGCGGCCGAGGCCGTGCTCAGCTCGCGACCCCGTCCGGTTGCGTGTGCGCCTCGGCGCGGTTGCGCATGGTCTTGCGGTACCACACCGTCCAAAGGGCCAGGCCGCCGTATATGGCATAGCCAATGAACGGCGAGATCACCAGGAAGCGCTCGATCGGCCAGGTGAGCGCCATCCATGCGCGCAGCGCTGTTTCACCGGTCAGGCCGATGCCCCATACCAGCGTCATGAACCGCATTGCACTGACGAGAGCCGGGCGCTCGCGCCACAACATTTCGAAGCGCTCGGCACCGCCTTCCATTTCGCGGGCGACGGTGGCGCGCGCCAGATAGAAGATCAGTGGACGGCGCAGTGGCAACGAGAGCAGAAACACCACGCCCACCGCGCCGGACACCAGCGACTCCCGCAGCAACAGCATGCGAGGGCTGCCGCCCAGCGCCATTGCCGCGACCGACAGCACGATGCCTGCCACGACCATCACGCTGAGCGCGTCGACGCGCCGGAAGCGCACCAGTTCGATCAGGCTCCAGACGATCGGTGGCACGGCGGAGGCGATCAGGGCGCCGGTCTCGCCCAGGTGCGGTAGCGAGAAGCGGTAAGCCAGCCATGGCAGCAGAAAGTTGACGACCAGTTCCAGCACAAAACCCGGACGGAGTTTCATATAAATTTACGCTGTAAGCGAAAACCGCAGTATCAACGAACTGACTGTCTCGATGCAAATGGTTTTTCGCATCGGCGACCGCGCCTGATAGCCCGTCGTCGGTAATCGCCGCGCGCTGTGTACACTTGCATCTCCTAGCCCAATCCAGTCATGACATCCCGCTATCCGATCCCACCGAATGAAATCGAATTGACCGCAGTGCGCGCGCAAGGAGCGGGCGGTCAGAACGTCAATAAGGTCTCCAGTGCCATCCATCTGCGTTTCGACGTACAGGCGTCGTCGTTGCCGGACGTGCTGAAGATGCGCCTGCTCGCTCTGTCCGATCATCGGCTTACGCGCGACGGGGTGGTGATCATCAAGGCGCAGGAGCATCGCACTCAGGAGATGAACCGCGCGGCAGCGCTGGCGCGGCTCGATGAACTGATTGAAAGCGTCAGCGTGACGCGCAAGCCGCGCGTTGCGACCCGGCCGACGCGCGCTTCGAATCGGCGTCGCCTCGACAGCAAAGCGAAGCGCAGCGAGGTTAAGTCCGGCCGCGGGCGGGTAGAGGATTGAAGCGGCTTGAAGCGGATTGAAACGGCTAGAGCTTGAAACGGCTAAAGGGAGTTACCGGCTCTAAAGGCAGAGCCGGCGAGACGCAGGTTGCCGATTGCTAACCCGTAGCGCAATCCGAAGTGCTGCCTGAAGTGCAACCCGCAGCGAGGCTCAGCGTTTGCCTCCGCGTCCGCCAGAACGCTTATCGGCCGCCGACGTCGTCGGCACAAAGTCGACGCACAGCACATGGGTGCCGTCACGCTCGAACGCAATCGCCGCCGTATAGCAATCCTGGCCGTCCGCGAGCGAATAGTGCGGACCCATCATCGCGACGCGCCCGGGAGCGGCGAGCGCATGCTTGAAATAGGCCCGCCGCGACCAGTTGCTGCGGGTATCGGTGTAGAGCGGCGCGAGCCGCGACGGCGGGGGCGGCACCGAGGCGGCCGCGATCGACGCCTGGGTCTGTTCGCCTTGACCGTCGGTGATGAACACCCGCCGCGCCTCGCGCAGATGCCAGATTTTTTGTGCCGCCTGCTGCAGATCGCCGCTGGCTTTGAAGGCGTCGGCTGCGGCAAGCACGGCTTCGGCGAATCCTTCGAAGCCGAGCCGCTGGTGGCCGGCGTGGGCGTGTTCGTAGGCGGCGAACTGGGTCCACATCGACTCGATCAGCGCCGGCACTCCGGCACATGCGGCCTGCACTGAGCTCTGCGGCTGGCCGAGCCGGAAACCCTGCACGAAATCGACATCGGCCTGCATCAGGATCATCAGCTCTTCGTCGGTTTCGACGCCTTCGGCGAGTACCAGCGTGCCGGACTGATGGAGCATCGCGATCAGGTGGCTGATCATCGAATCGTCGCCTTCACGCTTGCCCGCCCGTGCGACCAGTGAACGGTCGAGCTTGACGATATCGGGGCGAAAGCGCCATACGCGGTCGAAGTTCGAAAAACCCGTGCCGAAGTCGTCGATCGCAATCAGAAAATCGCGTGGCTGCGACGCGGCGAGCATGCTGGCGACGGCGGATTCATCGTCGGCGGGTTGTTCAAGTACTTCGATCACGATGCGCTCCTGCGGCAGGCCGAAGTGCGCCGAGAGCTCGTCGATGAAGGTACGCTGCGGCCAGCCGGTTTCGAACACCTGGGGGCGCGTATTCAGAAACAGCCATCCTGTGCTGATGCCTTGCTCCATGAAATTCGCCACATGCAGGCAACGCGCGATGCGATCGAGTTCGCGTGCATCGGCGGCCGAGCGCGTGCCGGAAAACAGCACTTCTGGCGATACCGGCAGGCCGACGGGATCGAACGCGCGCAGCAGGCCCTCATAGCCGACCACACACTGATGCGTGACGGACAGTACCGGCTGGAACACGCTATGCAGGGTTAGCGCGCGCCATGTCGCGGTCCAGCCGGACTCGTCCCGGATCAGATGCGGGAGCAGGCCGCGCAGGGTCAATTCGCTGACGGTTGGCATAAGTGCGGGCATAAGGGCGGGCATGAGAGCGGCCATGGCGACATCGCGGTGAGCGGGTGACAGGGCGCGCGAACAGATTCAGCGCGCAACGGGGGCACAGCCCAGGCGTCGGTAGGGCAAGGTGGGTACAGCCCGGGAACGCGGAGAGCAATGCCAGCCATGCTGGACTCCGGCGGGATTTGTCAAAATCAGTCTATCAGTTCGCACTTTGCATGAATGTGCGGGTTATCACAGACGCGTGATGTAGCCGGGTGCCCGGCAGACCGGCCGTGGCGCGGCAGTTGACCGTGGCGCCGTGGGCGTTTCGCGGGAGCTTCGCTCGCCTTCGCCTTGCGCAAGATCGATCCTTTCAAATGCAATCAATCACGCGTATGAAGCCGAGGGTAGCAGGGCGGTAAGTGGCCGCCCGCCAAACTCCAGGCAAGGACGGTGCTCAGACGTTTCGCATACGCGGCTTGCCTTGCATCAAGGTGAGCCAGCCGCTGCCGCGTGCGCCTGCCCGCAGCGCGCGCGGCCGCCTGCAGGTTTGGCGGGTGGCGGGTATGCTGCTGCTTTTCGTGAAACAACGGAGGGCAGGCATGGCTGAAATCGCGGTGGTCGCAATCTCGGTGGCAAAACCGGGCTATGAAGAGCAACTGCGCGAAGCGCTGGAAGGCATCGTCGGGCCGACGCGCAAGGAACCGGGTGCGCTTCAATACGATCTGCACCGTGACGTGCAGGAGCCGCGCCGGTTCGTGTTTGTCGAGCGTTGGGCAAGCCAGGAGGCGTTGGCGGCGCATGCCGGGTCCGCGCACATTGCGGCTTACAAGAAAGCCGCGGCGGATTGGATCGAACACGCGGAAATTCGGGTCGCGTCGAAGATCGCTTGAGCGCTCACGAGGCGAACAACGAAGGTAGAGAAAGACCGGACAACGGCGAGCGAGCTGCCAGCCCGGATCGGGCCTGGACGGCGCTCGCTGCTTATCTTTAGTGCGTGGCTTGCGGCACGTCGAGGATCAGAATGATGGTCCAGTCCGCGTCGCCATCGTGGTGATACTGGCGCTCCGCGACGATGAACGGTTGCTGCTTGCCGTCCGGGCCAAGAAACAGCACGTCGCCTTCCATCGGCAGGCATTCGACGGGCGGCAGCGCGAGGAACGCTTCCTGACCGCCACGCGGCATCAGTTTTTCGATTTTGCGAGATGCTGCTTCAGTCCATTCGATATCTAGCTGAATGTTGCTCATGCTGTCCTCCGCACCAAGGTGCGCACAGGTTAGGGGGATTCCGGCGGGCGCCGGTCGGTGCGCGACTTTAGCATAACGTCAGCGCGACGCAGCGGGCCGGCAGCAAGTTCATTAGACAACAAAAAAGCCGAAACCGGCGCTGCCGGCTTCGGCTTTTCATCTTCGCGGCAACGCCGCGGATGATGCTGACAACCGCGGCTGATAACCGCGACTGATAACCGCGACTGATAACCGCGCTTACGAGCTGGCGGCGTCGGCCTTGGCGGCCTTCTTGTGATGATGGGGGGCCATCTTGTGATGTTTGGCCGGCATAGCCGGTGCGCTTTCCATTGCTTGCTGGCGGTTTTGCAACTCTTGCGCGCGTTGCTCGACGTCAGCGGCCTTGGCCGGATCGGTACTCATCATGACGCCGTTGTCCTGCGCATAGGCTGCACCCGTTACGGCACCGAGGGAAATCAGGATCGCCAGGGACACTTTCTTCATTGTTACCTCCGCAGAGTGGTTATGGACCCGAGTATTTGCCTGTCCAATCGGAAAGACAATGCATTCTAGCCAGCAAAATCCGCTCCAGCGGACGTTTTGTGACGGTAATGACAATTAGTTACATCTTGTTACGTTCGATCCACAGTCGTTATCGATGACGATGTGGCGTCCAACTCGATAATGTCTTGTCGATAAAAGGAATATTCGCATCTCTAAATAAATTGCCTCGCTAAGACATGTGAGATTCAGAACCATCCGATTGCACGATAGACATGAAATTGTGCGATTCCAAGCAGTTCATGCAGTGCAAGCTCGGCGTTCACAAGGTTGTCATAGTGCGGCATTACACCGAGACGTGCATGTCTCGCGCTCGAGATTAACGGTTGCGGCGTGAGGCCGAAACGATGGAAGTCGAGCAGTGCGCGCGGCATCTGATAGGCGGAGGTGACGAGTATCAGTGAGTCGTAACTTGAGTGCTCGAGAATAGCCGAGACGTTACGCGCGTTTTCGTAAGTCGTGCGGCTGCGGTTTTCCAGCACGATGTCCGTGCGCGGCACCTGTTTGCGCAGTAAATACGGCAGATAGGTGTCTGCCTCGCTGGCGGCGCGCCGCTGCGGATTGCCGCCGCTCACGATCACCTGACACGTGACCGCCGTACGCTTGCAGGCCGCATAGTTTTCGGCGCTCACTGCGATGCGCGCGATCACGTCAGGCGGCGGCACGAGGACATCGTTTTCGTCGTAGGCGGTGCCCCCGCCGAGCATGATGATCGCGGTGCGTGGCGCGAAGCTGGCAGGCGTGTCGGTTTGCCGATGCGGCTGCGCCAACTCCAGCAATGGAGCAGTGAGCCAGCCGGTGGCGAGCAGCCAGAACAGCGCGATCGTGATAATGGCGAGCGGCCCGCGAGCGCGTTTCCATAGCACGATTGCTGCAAAAAAAAGCGCTAATAAAGTGAATAGAATCAATTTAAATGGGGTAACGTATGTCTTTCGGGACAAATCTACGGGCCTGCTATCGCGCCGCAGCGGTTGCATCGTCGGCCCGCAGAGAGAACGCTAACATGCCGTTCAGACGGGGGTTCCGAAAACCAGACCAGGCAGCACCTGGCGGAGCATGGCATGCAGCCGGGTTCCAGCCAAGGGCGGGTGCCATGCGCGTCGCTGGTGGCGCGGTGACGTGTTGGGCATAGATGTGTCATAGCTGCACTTTAAGAAAGAAGTGAGATGACCACGTATTCCAACGAAGCGGTACTTGAAGCGCTGCGGCGGGCGCAATATCGCCAGGTTCCATGGGCCAGACGGCCGGGTGTCTTCCAATATCTTCGCGCGTTAGGCCTGATGGACACTGTTCGGCAGCGCACCGTCGCTCCGGCGCCAGGCTTTCATGCGCCGGTCGATATCGCCGTGCTCACTGAGCGGGGCCGGGCCGAATTCGCGAGACTCGCGCATGATGAGCGCCTGTTGAGCTGGACTGCACAGCGAATGAACGATTACGTCGTCGCTACAGCCGAAACGCAGCCCGCGGCCGCGCTCGAAGCCCGGCCTTAGGGCAGGGGTGGGCAGACGCTGTTTTCCGGCCGCTTTACGCGGCTGGCGGTGATTCTTCGCTCCGCGTTGCTGCCCGGCTGAACGGCTGAACGGCTGTGTACGGTGCACGCTGCCCGTCCGCTAACCGTCCGCTAAATTCTCCCTGAGGCAAAAAAAAGCCCGTATCGCAAGGATACGGGCTTACCGGAATTACTACTGCCACGCTGTGCTAATGGCGTTAAATCAGACTGGCGCAGCGCCGGGTGGTTCCCTAATCGTTCAATTCGCCATGTAATGCATTGTCACTAACGGCGACGCGTGGAATCTTCTCGCGGCGGCGCTTCCGGCCGCATGCGTGCATTACTCGCGATATCGCCGCGCAAATCGCCACGCGGCGCAGGCGGCGTGAAGTCGCGGCCGCGCGCATCGTTTTGCTGCCAGGCCTGAACCGTGGCCGAGTGATCCGGCCGCGAGTTCCAGCCTTGTGGGCGCTGCTGTGCGAGCGCTGATGCGGCCATTGATGAAACGACAATGCCGCACAGAAGCAGTGACATTGGTTTCATGTTGAGCTCCCGTCAAGCCAATCGACTCAAGGCCTGTTTGCATACACATAAAGGTATGCTGAGTGACGAAAGCACGCTGTAAGTAATGGTAAATGGATGTTTCATCGGCAACAATCAAGCCACACCGGAGGTCTGGCGCGGCTTGATGGTGAAGTCGGCGGAACAGGAAGAGACGGCTGTACCAGGCGCCCGGGGAGCGGTGCCCATGCAGGCCGGGCGGGCGTCGACATACGGCGTACGGCGAACGCACGGCGGCCCGGATACAAGCCGGGCGCCCGCAGGCGCCCGGAGGCAAAACAATTCGCGTCAGGCCATCTTGACCGGCGCGCGCCACGATTCCGGATTGGTCCAGAATGCGCCACGCAAGCGGTCGCGGCTCGGCGGTGCCGGCGGTTTCGCCGCGGTCGCACCAATGCGGCCGCGTAGCGAAATTTCACGGCCGCTCGTGCCGAGTCGCTTAACTATTTCGGCGAGCGTACCATCGGCTTGCCATTCGTCGAAGCGACGGCGGCAAGTCGGCGGCGACGGATAGCGGCCCGGCAGCTTGGACCAGCCTTCGCCCGTCGATAGCACCCAAAGCACGGCATTGACAACCGCGCGTGCTTCCACGCGTGGCCGACCGCGCCGTTCGCTCCGTGCTGGCTCCGCACAGAACAACGCCTCGACCAGCGCCCACTCGTTGTCTCTCAAATCGTCGAACAGCATCATGTTTCACCTCAGCGAAGCTAACTCCGGTGCGCTGCCCCGCGCCGCGCACTCTCCATGCACTCGATAGGCGAGTGCCAAGGGGGGTCGGGCTTGCCACGGTTTCATGTCAGTCAGAAGTCATGGCGCCGACCCTGTGTGCAAGTAAATGCAGAAAGTGTGCCAAGTCGAGTCCAACTACCTGAAAGCCCTGTGACAGCGGGCCAGCGCGGGCGCTAGCTAGGGCCGTATAAGAATCCAAAAAACCCATCTCGCAAATCGGGACAATCACCAATCTTGTGCAATCAGGCCCGGCCAGCGTGCGTTTGCGCCTTATTGCTGCATTGCAGCGAGATCATTGAATACGACTCTGGTGCGGCAATTCGCCCTACAATGCGCATCAAACGGAGTTATTGATGAGGTCGGTAAATGAATGTGACGCTGCGTCAGCTAAGGGTTTTCATTGAGGTGGCCCGATTGCAGAGCTTCAGCCGGGCCGGCGATGAGATCGGTCTGACGCAGTCGGCGGTCAGCCGCTGCGTACGTGAACTGGAAGGGGAGATCGGTCTGAAGCTGATCGACCGCACCACGCGCGAAGTTCAACTCACGGATGTCGGCGGCAACCTGGTATCGAGCGTGTCACGCCTGCTAACGGACCTGGACGACGCGTTGCGCGAAATTCGCGAAATCGGCGAACAGCGCCGTGGGCGCGTGGTGGTGGCCGCGAGCCCGACGGTCGCCTGCCGGTTGATGCCCCGCGTGGTGGCGGCGTGCGGACGTCAGTTTCCCTACGTCACCCTCGGTTTGCGCGACGACGTGCAAAGCGATGTGGTGCGCAAGGTGAAGTCGGGCGAAGTCGATTTCGGCGTGATCATCGGCCCGTTTTCCGCCGACGACCTGCTCAGCGAATCGCTCATGACGGATTCATTTTGCGTGGTTGCGCGTGACGACCACCCACTGGCAGCGCGAGAGCGGGTCGCGTGGACCGACCTGGAAGGCCAGCAGCTTGTCATGCTCGATTACGCGTCGGGCAGCAGGCCGATCATCGACGCCGTGATGCAGGAATACGGCGTGAGCGCCACCGTGGTGCAGGAGTTGGGGCATTCCGCGACCGTTTTTGGGCTGGTCGAGGCGGGTGTCGGCGTAAGCGTGCTGCCCTGGCTGGCGCTGCCGTTGCCGGCTGGCGCCTCGCTGGTGGCGCGGCCACTCGTACCGCGTGCTGAGCGCACGGTCGAACTGGTGCGGCGGCGCGACCGCTCGTTGTCGCCGGCGGCGGAGGCGGTGTGGAGCCTGATTCGTCAATTGCCGGCGCGGGCGGAAGATTTGAACTGACGACGCTGACACGCGTCCTCATGCGGGGACTTCACCGTCCCAAAAACAGGCGCCGCGCTAAACTGTCACCTCTCCCAGGCACCCGCCTTGGCCTATTACCGACTACCTGTCCATCACCGTCT
Organism: Paraburkholderia fungorum; assembly: GCF_046026025.1. GTDB lineage: Bacteria > Pseudomonadota > Gammaproteobacteria > Burkholderiales > Burkholderiaceae > Paraburkholderia > Paraburkholderia fungorum_E. The sequence goes on from NZ_JAQQFL010000013.1 coordinate 164,857, forward strand.
GGAAGCCTCGATGAGCGAATCGGATCTGCTTGTGCCCTCCGTCCCCAATGCGCGCGATGCCGTGCGCGCACTGCGTCCTTCGCAGATCCGTGAAGTCGCGAATGCCGGTTTCGGCGTCGCCGACGTGCTGCCGTTCTGGTTCGGCGAGTCCGACCGGGCGACCCCGACCTTCATCCGCGACGCCGCCAGCGCCGCGTTGGCCGCCGGCGCCACCTTCTATACGCATAACCTGGGCATCGCGCCACTGCGCGCGGCGCTCGCGGGCTACGTCAGCGAGTTGCACGGGGCGACTTCGCCCGACCATATCGCGGTGACAAGCGCCGGTGTCAACGCGTTGATGCTGGCCGCGCAGCTGGTGGTAGGCGCGGGTGACCGCGTCGTCGCGGTAACGCCGCTGTGGCCGAATCTGGTCGAAATTCCCAAGATTCTGGGCGCGCAGGTGGAAACCGTCGCGCTGGGCTACGGCGAGCGCGGCTGGCAACTGGATCTCGAGCAACTGCTGGCGGCGTTGACGCCCGGCACGAAGATGCTCCTGATCAACTCGCCGAACAATCCGACCGGCTGGGTGATGAGCCGCGACGAGCAGCGCGCGGTGCTGGCGCACTGCCGTCGTCACGGCATCTGGATCGTTGCCGACGAAGTCTACGAACGCCTTTACTATCCGGACCCCGATTCCGCCGCGCACGATGCCGGTTCGCGCACGGCGCCATCGTTCCTCGATCTGGCTGCGCGCGACGAGCGCGTGATCTGCGTCAACTCGTTTTCCAAGGCGTGGCTGATGACCGGCTGGCGGCTTGGCTGGCTCGTCGCCCCGGCCTCGCTGATGGATGATCTGGGCAAGTTGGTTGAATACAACACCTCGTGCGCGCCGGATTTTGTCCAGCAGGCGGGGATTGCGGCCGTCCAGCAGGGCGAGCGCTTCACGCAGGACCTGGTGCGCGACCTGAAGGCATCGCGTGACCATCTGGTGCAGGCGCTGTCCGCCGTACCCGGTGTGGACGTGAAGGCGCCGCCTGGAGCCATGTACCTGTTTTTCTCGATGCCAGGTGCGTCCCGCAGCCTCGAGCTATGTAAGGCCATGGTGCGGGAAGTGGGCTTGGGCGTGGCGCCCGGCAGCGCGTTCGGCCAGGAAGGCGAGGGCTTCGTGCGCTGGTGCTATGCCTGCGACCCCGTCCGGCTGGACGCGGGCGTCGAGCGTCTGAGACGGTTCCTGGCGCAGCACGGCGCGCGTTGAAACGTCGTTGAAGTGCGTTGAAGTACGGTGGAGCGGGCAGGCGGCTCCGGCTTGGGAGTCAACCGCGGCCCAATTGCGGGCCCATCCGGGGCGGATTCCTGTTCGTTTCCGCCAGCTTTGCCTTTTAAGCGGACGACTTGAGCCATAGCTAAAAAATGCGCTGGGGATTTCGTCTTTACGCACCGGTTGTTTTTGCGTAATATGGCGCTCAGTCACGCGATTCCTTTCAGGAATATCGCTGCTCCGTCCGGCTGGGTTTGGCTCGATTGCCTGTTTCGCCTCCCCCCGGTGCGTGCTCCCATCAATATGACCGATCAGAATCGGGCGAGCGCGTCTTCAGTTCCACATCGTCTGTTTGATCCGGTTCTTTGACCACAGGGTCTGACCTAGCTGCATGAATACCCAAGAGGCGAAGATCGTCCTCGAGACTGCCTTGATCTGCGCGCAGGAGCCGTTAAAGCTCGTCGATTTGCGCAAGCTCTTTGCCGACGGCGTGTCGGCAGACACTGTTCGGAATTTGCTCGAAGACCTCAAGCAGGATTGGTCTGGGCGCGGTGTGGAGCTGGTCGGGCTGGCGTCGGGGTGGCGATTTCAAAGCAAGCCCGCGATGCGCTCGTATCTGGATCGTTTGCATCCTGAGAAACCGCCGAAATATTCGCGCGCGGTGCTCGAGACGCTCGCGATCATTGCGTACAGGCAACCGGTCACGCGCGGCGATATCGAAGAGATTCGCGGCGTCACGGTGAACACGCAGGTCGTCAAGCAGCTCGAAGATCGCGGCTGGATCGAGGTGATCGGCCATCGTGATGTGCCAGGGCGTCCGGCGTTGTACGCGACCACGCGGCAATTTCTCGACGACCTCGGTTTGAAGGCGCTCGACGAACTGCCGCCGCTCGCGGATCCGTCGGCGCAGTTGAACGCGGATCTGCTCGGTCAGCACGCAATCGAATTTTCGGAGGTCGAGACCGCGCAGGCATTGGCTTCTGCCGAAGCGGGCGCGTCCGAAGAGCCGGTGGACTCCGCTGCAGGCGAGCCAGCGGGAACGGATGTCGCAGGCGAATACGCTGAAGAGCGCCCGGTGGCGGTCGATCAGGCACAGCACGCGGCTTCGGTTGAAGCCAGCGGGGCAGCCGAAGCAGGCGAGGTAACTGAACTCGCCGAGGCCACGCAGGGCGCCGCGAATGTCGCGTCGGCACCTGAGCCGCATCAGGATGCTGCTGAACCCCCGGCTGTGCAGGAACATGTTGAAGCGGCAAACGTTGAACCGCGGGACGGCGCTGCCGGGCCCGCACTGAATCACGATCCGGCCTCCCAGGCCGATCTGGCAATACCCGCGCACGACTCGGGCGTACTCCGCGATACGGAGCACGCCGCCGAGCCGAACCCGACCACGGCGGCGCACGGCGATCCTGAGGATCGTCGCGATGCGGCGCAGGACGCAGGCATTCTGACCGACGACGAACCCGAGTCGCGCAGCGCCTGACGTAACCGAACTTTTTTTGCCGCGCCCGCAATGGGCGTGCGCGACCTGACATTTTGAGGTTGTTTTGACACATACCCACGACACCGATTCGTCCGAATCCGAGCGCGCCGTGCCGTCGGCACGCGCCGACGAAGCGCGCACCACGCAAGCGTCGGCAGGCGAGAGCGAGCGCCCGGCGCAGACCACGGAAGCAGACGGCGAAGACCGTCCGCGCCGCGGCCTGCGTCGCGGGCCGCGCAGCCTGATCGCGCGGCGCCGCGCCGGAGCGAAGACGAAGGGCGCTGAAGGCGCACCCGCGCAAGGCGCGCCGGTCGTCACCGAAACACCGCCGGACGGCGAGGTGGCCGCGCAGGTGCGTGCGCCGCGCAAGGAAGCCGGCGCCAAGGGCCCGCGCCGCAATGCGGGCGGCGCGAAGCGCGAGGGTGGTCAGCGTGAAGGCGCGCCTCGCGAGGGCGGGCCGCGTGAAGGGCAGCGTGAGCGTCAGCCGCGCGAAGGCGGTCAGCGTCAGAATCGCCGGGGCGGCGAAGCGCCGGTGGCAGCGGCAACCGAAGCAAGTCCGGACGACCTGTTCTCGTACGTCACGTCGCCCGCATTCGATGCCGACAACAGCGCCACCGGCGGCGTGCGCGCCCCGATGCTGCGCCGTGGCAAACCGGCCGCGCCCAAACGGGTCCTTGCCGCGGACGACGACGCGCCGAAGCTGCACAAAGTGCTGGCTGAAGCCGGTATGGGCTCGCGCCGCGATATGGAAGAACTGATCGTTGCCGGCCGCGTGTCGGTGAACGGCGAGCCGGCCCACATCGGCCAACGCATCATGCCGACCGACCAGGTTCGCATCAACGGCAAGCCGGTCAAGCGCAAGCTGGCCAGCAAGCCGCCGCGCGTGCTGCTGTATCACAAACCGACTGGCGAAATCGTCAGTCATGCCGATCCGGAAGGCCGCCCGTCGGTGTTCGACAAGCTGCCGCCCATGAAGACCGCCAAGTGGCTTGCGGTCGGCCGCCTCGACTTCAACACCGAAGGTCTGCTGATGCTGACCACCTCGGGCGATCTGGCAAACCGTTTCATGCATCCGCGTTACAGCGTCGAGCGTGAATATGCGGTGCGCGTGGTCGGCGAGTTGGCGGAAGGCATGCGTCAGAAGCTGTTGCACGGCGTCGAGCTGGAAGATGGCCCGGCGAATTTCCTGCGTATCCGCGATGGTGGCGGCGAAGGCACCAATCATTGGTATCACGTCGCGCTCGCCGAAGGGCGTAATCGCGAAGTGCGCCGCATGTTCGAGGCAGCCGGCCTGATGGTCAGCCGCCTGATCCGTACGCGTCATGGCGCAATCTCGCTGCCGAAGGGCCTCAAGCGCGGTCGCTGGGAAGAACTCGAAGACAATCAGGTGCGTGCGCTGATGGCGTCGGTCGGCCTGAAGGCGCCGTCGGAAGAAAAGGGCGGCCGCAGAGAGGCGCCGGAGCGTAAGCAGCCGGATCCGATGCAAACGTCGATGGGCTTCATCGGCCGCGAACCGGTGCTGATGTCGCATGGCCGCTTCGATCAGCAGCAGCCGCGCGGTCAAGGCCGTCGCGGTGCGGCGGGCGGCGGCTTCGGCGGTGGCGCGGGTGGCGCTGGTGGTGGTTTCGGCGGCGGTGGCGCCGGCGGCTACGGTAATCGCGGCGCTGGGCGTAGCGCCGGTGGCTTCAGCGGCCCGATGGGCGGCGGCGCGCCTGGTCCGCGTGGCGGCCGTGGCGACGTCGACGGCAATCGTGCGCCGTCGGGCGGTGGCAATCGCGCGGCTGGCGGCGGTAAGCGCGCTGGCGGCCCGGGTGGCAATCCGGGCGGCGGCGGTGGCAGCCGCGGGCCGGGCGGCAATCGTGGCGGTAACGCCAACCGCGCCGGTGGCGGCAACACCAACCCGGGCGGCGCCAATCGTGGTGGCGGCGGTGGCGCACCGCGCGGCCGCTCGCGTGGCCGTTAAGCGGCAAGCGCTGTAAGCAGGACGGTGGGCGGTTGATCGTTTCTCAACGATTTACATCTTGCCACCGTCGGAATCGATCGACGAGCGCCGCAGGTTTCATCGCAGGTTTCATGGAACGCATAAAACCGCGGCGCGTGCATAAGTAGGGGCAGAGTTTCCTCACCCTGCTTGTGCGGCGCGGGTCTGAGGCCGCGCAAGCCGCCTTGCAAAAGGCTCGCAGCGCCGCCATATCGTTGAAAGATTCCCATGAAATCAAGCGGAAATGCGCTTCGCGCGGCGTTCTGCGGTTTGCGTTTGTCCCGAAAAATGGCTACAATCGCGGAGTCGCTGGGCGTGCGGCTTTTCATGTGCGGCTCAGGTGCGACCACCGGCAATAAGATGATGGGCGTTTAGCCCATTTTTTTTTGCCGCTCAGTTCTCAGTGGTTCGGCATCTCGGGTAGCACGAACGTGCGCCGGCTTGGCGCGCGGCCCGCATTGGTGTTTGCAGACAAACCCGGCAGGTCTCGCCGCGCGAACATCTTAGAGGGCACTGTGCAACTGACGGAACTGATTGAAACCACGGTCGTGGGACTCGGCTACGAGCTCGTCGATCTCGAGCGCACCGGGCGCGGCAGTTTGTGTATTTATATTGACCAGCCGGCCGGCATCGCGATCGAAGACTGCGAGAAAGTCACGCGTCAGCTCCAGCACGTTCTGACGGTCGAAAATATCGATTACGAGCGGCTTGAAGTGTCGTCGCCGGGTCTCGACCGACCGCTGAAAAAACTGGCGGATTTCGAACGCTTCGCAGGCAGCGAAGTGGTAATCACATTGAAAAAGCCATTGGACGGACGGAAATCGTACCGGGGCATTCTGCATGCTCCGCAAGGCGAGACGATCGGTCTGGAATTTGAAGGGAAGGAAGGCGCCGCGATGCTCGATTTCACCGTCGCGGATATCGATAAGGCACGCCTCGTTCCGAAAGTTGACTTTAGGAGCCGCAAACAATGAGTCGCGAAGTGTTGATGCTGGTGGATGCGCTGGCACGCGAGAAGAACGTCGATAAAGACGTGGTATATGCCGCGCTCGAGGCGGCTCTCGCGTCGGCCTCCAAGAAACTCTTCGAAGAAGACGCGGACATCCGCGTCCAGATCGACCGTGAAAGCGGCGAGCACGAAACGTTTCGCCGCTGGAAGGTGGTGCCGGACGAAGCCGGTCTGCAAGAGCCGGATCAGGAAATCCTGCTGTTCGAAGCACGTGAACAGCAGCCGGAAATCCAGCTCGACGAATACATCGAAGAACCGGTGCCGTCGATCGAATTCGGCCGTATCGGTGCGCAGGCCGCCAAGCAGGTGATCCTGCAGAAAGTGCGCGACGCGGAACGCGAGCAGATCCTGAACGATTTCCTCGAGCGCGGCGAGCACATCATGACCGGTTCGGTGAAGCGCCTGGATAAGGGCAACTTCATCGTCGAAACCGGCCGTGTCGAAGCGCTGTTGCGTCGCGATCAGCTGATTCCGAAGGAAAATCTGCGCGTGGGCGACCGCGTGCGCGCCTATATCGCCAAGGTCGATCGTACCGCTCGCGGTCCGCAGATCGAGTTGTCGCGTACGGCGCCTGAATTCCTGATGAAGCTGTTCGAGATGGAAGTGCCGGAAATCGAACAGGGTTTGCTGGAAATCAAGGCGGCAGCCCGCGATCCGGGCGTGCGCGCCAAGATCGGCGTGGTTGCTTATGACAAGCGCATCGATCCGATCGGCACGTGCGTCGGGATCCGCGGTTCGCGCGTCCAGGCCGTGCGTAACGAGCTCGGTGGCGAAAACGTCGACATCGTGCTATGGTCGGAAGATCCCGCACAGTTTGTGATCGGCGCGCTCGCGCCGGCAGCCGTCCAGTCGATCGTCGTCGATGAAGAAAAGCATTCGATGGACGTCGTCGTAGACGAAAACGAACTGGCGGTCGCGATCGGTCGCAGTGGCCAGAACGTGCGTCTTGCCAGCGAACTCACCGGCTGGCAGATCAACATCATGACGCCGGACGAATCCGCGCAAAAGCAGAATCAGGAACGCGGGGTACTGCGTGACCTGTTCATGGCGCGTCTCGATGTCGACGAAGAAGTTGCCGACATCCTGATCGACGAAGGCTTTACGAGCCTCGAAGAGATCGCTTATGTGCCGCTCAACGAGATGCTCGAGATCGAAGCATTCGACGAAGACACCGTTCACGAACTGCGTAATCGCTCGCGCGATGCGTTGTTGACGTTGGCGATCGCGAATGAAGAAAAGGTCGAAAATGTTGCGCTCGATCTGAAGAGCGTGGACGGCATGGATGCCGACCTGCTCGCCAAGCTTGCCGAACATCAGATCCAGACGCGCGACGAACTCGCCGAGCTGGCTGTGGATGAACTGGTCGAGATGACCGGAATGGAAGAGGATGCCGCTAAGGCGTTGATCATGAAAGCACGTGAACATTGGTTCCAGTGAGAAATGACCATGGCGCACTAAATTGACCGCGGCCGTTAGGCCGCATGACAAGATGCTAACCGCAAGGAATCGGTCCTTGCATTAAGAGGAATGAATGGCGAGTAACAACGTAGCCCAATTTGCCGCGGAACTGAAAATGCCTGCAGGCGTGCTCCTTGAGCAGCTTCAGGCAGCAGGCGTCACTAAAGCGAGCGAAGACGACAGCTTGTCCGAAACGGACAAGGCGCGTCTGCTCGACCACTTGCGCAAGTCTCACGGCTCGACTGATGCGGACAAGCGCAAGATCACGCTGACGAAACGGCATACGTCGGAGATCAAGCAATCCGACGCGACGGGCAAAGCTCGCACCATTCAGGTCGAGGTGCGTAAGAAGCGCACCTTCGTCCGCCGCGACGAAGCTGCCGGTGAAGGCGGCGATGCATCGAATCATGTGGCCGAGGCCGACGTCGACGTCGAGGATCTCGAACTCCAGCGCCGTGAAGAGGAAGCTCGTCACGAAGCCGAACTGCTCGAAAAGCAGGCTCAGGAGTTGAAGGCGCGTCAGGAGCAACTCGAGCGCGAAGAAGCCGAACGTCAGGCGCGCGAGCAGGCTGCTGAAGCCGAGCGCCGTCGTGCGGAAGAAGAAGCGGCGAAGAAGCGCGCGGCTGCGGCTGAAGCGGCTGCTCGCGAGCAGGCTCAGGCGGCGAAGCCGGCACAGGCTGCCCAACCGGCAGCCGCGAAGGCTGAACCGGTCGCGGCCAAGGCTGCGGAGCCGGCGGTTGCCAAGGAAAGCGAGCAGGACGACGAGCGCGCTGCGGCAGAGCGCGCGGCGCAACGCGAAGCGGCGAAGAAGGCGGAAGACGCAGCGCGTCAGGCCGCCGAGAAAACGCGCGCCGAGCAGGAAGAAGTCAGCAAGCGCCGTGCGGCGGCAGAAGCCGAAGCGCGTGCGATTCGCGAAATGATGAACACGCCGCGCAAGGCGCAGGTCAAGGCGCCGGAACCGGCACCGAAGCCCGCTGAGCCGGCCAAGGCCGCGGAAGCCAAGGGCACGCTGCACAAGCCGGCACGTCCGGAAGGCGCAGCACCCGCACGTCCGGCAGCCAAGAAGCCGGCTACCGCAGCGGCTCCGGCTGCCACGACCACACCGTCGGCTGGCGACAAGAAGAAGCCGGGTGGTGGCAAGGGCGGCTGGCAGGACGACGCAGCGAAGCGCCGCGGTATCAAGACGCGTGGCGATTCGAGCGGCGGTGTCGATCGCGGCTGGCGCGGTGGCCCGAAGGGTCGCGGCAAGCATCAGGATCAGAACACCACGTTCCAGGCGCCGACCGAACCGATCGTGCGTGAAGTGCACGTGCCGGAAACCATCACGGTCGCCGATCTGGCGCACAAGATGGCGGTGAAGGCCTCGGAAGTCATCAAGTCGATGATGAAGCTCGGCCAGATGGTCACGATCAACCAGATGCTGGACCAGGAAACGGCGATGATCATCGTCGAGGAACTGGGCCACCACGCGGTTGCGGCCAAGCTGGACGATCCGGAAGCGATGCTGGTCGAAGGCGAAATCACGGACGCAGAAGCACTGCCGCGTCCGCCGGTCGTCACGGTCATGGGTCACGTCGACCACGGCAAGACCTCGCTGCTCGACTACATCCGCCGCGCCAAGGTTGCAGCGGGTGAAGCGGGCGGGATCACGCAGCACATCGGCGCGTATCACGTCGAAACGCCGCGCGGCGTCATCACGTTCCTCGATACGCCGGGCCACGAAGCATTTACGGCCATGCGTGCTCGTGGTGCGAAGGCAACCGACATCGTGATTCTGGTGGTCGCAGCCGACGACGGCGTGATGCCGCAAACGAAGGAAGCGATTGCCCACGCGAAAGCAGGCGGCGTGCCGCTCGTCGTCGCGATCAACAAGATCGACAAGCCGGACGCGAATCCGGACCGCGTGAAGCAGGAACTCGTCGCGGAAGGCGTCGTGCCGGAAGAATACGGTGGCGATTCGCCGTTCGTCTCAGTGTCGGCGAAAACCGGCTCGGGTATCGACGAACTGCTGGAAAACGTGCTGCTGCAAGCCGAAGTGCTGGAACTGAAGGCACCGGTCGAAGCGCCGGCCAAGGGTCTCGTCATTGAAGCGAAGCTCGATAAGGGTAAGGGTCCGGTTGCAACGATCCTGGTCCAGTCGGGTACGCTGAACCGCGGCGACGTGGTGCTGGCAGGTAGCGCTTACGGTCGTGTGCGAGCCATGCTCGACGAAACCGGCAAGCCGACCAAGTCGGCAGGTCCGTCGATCCCGGTTGAGATTCAAGGTCTGTCGGAAGTCCCGCAAGCAGGCGAAGAAGTCATCGTCATGCCGGACGACCGCAAGGCGCGTGAAGTTGCGCTGTTCCGTCAAGGCAAGTTCCGCGACGTCAAGCTGGCCAAGCAGCAGGCCGCGAAGCTCGAGAACATGCTGGAACAGATGGGCGAAGGCGAAGTGGCGTACATGCCGCTCATCGTCAAGGCCGACGTGCAGGGTTCGCAGGAAGCTTTGGTGCAGTCGCTGCTCAAGCTGTCGACCGACGAAGTCCGTGTGCAGATCGTGCACGGCGCAGTCGGCGGCATCAGCGAGTCGGACGTCAACCTGGCTACGGCTTCGAAAGCGGTCATCATCGGCTTCAACACCCGTGCGGATGCACAGGCGCGCAAGCTGGCGGAAAGCAATGGCGTCGATATTCGCTACTACAACATCATCTATGACGCAGTAGATGAAGTGAAGGCCGCGATGTCGGGCATGCTGGCACCGGAGAAGCGCGAAATCGTGACGGGTACGGTCGAAGTGCGTCAGGTCTTCAAGGTACCGAAGATCGGCGCGGTGGCCGGCTGTATGGTCACGGACGGTTTCGTCAAGCGTTCCTCGTCGGTACGCGTGCTGCGCAACAACGTCGTTATCTTCACGGGCGAGCTCGATTCGCTCAAGCGCTTCAAGGACGACGTGAAGGAAGTCCGTCAGGGCTTCGAGTGCGGTATGTCGATCAAGAACTTCAACGATATCGTCGAAGGCGATCAGTTCGAAGTCTTCGAAGTTACCGAAGTCGCGCGTACGCTGTAATTCACGCGGCATTGGCTCAACGGGCGGAGCGGGCTTAAGCGCCCGCTCCGCCCGTTGTCTTTGGGGGCTGGCGCATGTGTCGCGCAGTGCGCCCCGCAGTGGCTTGCAGCCGCTATCAAGCCGTATCGCCGCCGGCCAGGTAACGAGCGGGCAATGACCCGGCAATGACCTGGCAATAGCCCGCCACGGTTTGCGCGAACAACTTTTTTGCATCCGTCAGAACGGATCACACAAACACCATGCCTAAAAAACGTTCTTCCCCCAATCGCAACGTGCAGATCGCCGATCAGATCCAGCGCGACCTGTCCGAGTTGCTGCGCGAGGTCAAGGATCCGCGCATCGGCCTCGTCACGATTCAAAGCGTCGAGCTGACTCCTGACTACGCGCACGCGAAGGTCTACTTCACGACGCTGACCGGCGACCCGCAACAGACGCTCGAAGCGCTCACGCACGCGGCCGGCCATCTGCACAATCAGCTGTTCAAGCGTTTGCACATCCATACCGTGCCGACGCTGCATTTCCATTACGATCAGACGATCGAACGGGCCGTTGAAATGTCCCGTCTGATCGACGAGGCGAACGCCAGTCGCGCGAAAGAAGACTGAGCCGTTGCACTGTCTCAGTTGCAATGCGTCAGCCGCAGTTCGTTTAGCGCTGTTTCCGACTCCTTCGAAGACTCTGTCTTTCTGACATGACCGCATCTCAACGCCCCCGCGTGCCGCGTCGCGCGCTCGACGGCGTGCTGCTGCTCGACAAGCCGCTCGGCCTGTCGAGCAACGACGCCCTGATTCGCGCCAAGCGTCTCTACCTGGCCAAAAAGGCAGGCCACACCGGCACGCTCGACCCCCTCGCCACGGGTCTCTTGCCGCTGTGTTTCGGCGAAGCGACCAAGTTTTCGCAAGATCTGCTTGAAGCCGACAAGACTTATGAGGCGACCATGCGCCTCGGTATCCGCACGACTACGGGTGACGCCGAAGGCGAGCCGGTCGACACGCGCGACGTGACGTGCGATCAGGCAGCGGTCCAGGTGGCGATGCAGAAATTTCTCGGCGACATCGTTCAGGTTCCGCCGATGTATTCGGCACTCAAGCGCGACGGCAAGCCGCTGTACGAATATGCGCGCGCGGGTCTGACGGTCGAGCGGGAAGGGCGTCAGGTGACGATTCACGCGCTCGAGATGTTGGCGTGTGCCTTGCCCGACGTGACGTTTCGCGTGACGTGCAGCAAAGGCACGTATGTGCGCACCCTTGCCGAGGATATCGGTGAGGCGCTCGGTTGCGGTGCGCATCTGGTCGCACTGCGGCGTACCGGCGTCGGCGCGCTGACGTTGGAGAATTCGGTGACGCTCGATGCGTTGTCCGATGCGACTGAGAGCGAGCGTGATGCGTGGCTGCAACCCGTCGATGCATTGCTGTCCACATTCCCGCTCATCACCCTGGATGAGGACGCGACCCGTCGCTTCCTGCACGGTCAGCGTCTGAAACTTTCCGAGCTGACCATTACCGGCGAAGCCGTGAATGCGCCCCGTGTACGCGTGTATGCGGGAGAAGGGCGTCTGCTGGGTGTCGCGAAGCAAGGCGAGGGCGTATTGGCGCCCGAGCGGCTGGTCGTTACCGCGGAGAGCTAGGCCGCTAGTTCTCCGGTCGACCTGCGAACCGCTGCCAAACAAAAAGGCGGGACCGCTACCATGCGGTCCCGCCTTTTTTCACATCATCGGTTGCTATAGACCGGGGCTAAATCCTCAATGCGCCGCCGCGGCCGCCGCACCGGCATCACCACCGGCGCGTTCCGGCTTTGCCATCCAGATCAGCGCGATCAGCGCGACGAAGATCCCCGCCGATACAAAGAACAGATCATTCACGCCCAACTGCGCGGCTTGCTGCGTCGCCATCGTATTGAACAGACCATACGCCTGCGGCTGACTGTAGCCCGCCGCACCCATCTGCCGGATCGACTGATCGAACACCGGGTTGTACGCGCTTGCCTGTTCGGCCAATTGCGCGTGATGCATGATGGTGCGGTGATCCCACGCGGTCTGGAAAATCGACGTGCCAATACCGCCGCACATGATCCGCACGAAATTCGACAAGCCCGACGCCGCGGGAATCCGGTTGCCCGGCAGGCCCGACAACGTGATCGATACCAGCGGGATGAAGAACCCGGCCATGCCGATCCCCTGAATCAAGGTGGGCAGCAGCAGCGAATAAGTATCGACGCCGGTCGTATAACGCGAGCGCATCCAGAAACACAGCGCGAACACCAGGAACGACAAGGTCGCGATATAGCGTGGATCGGTGCGCGGCAACACTTTGCCTGTGATCGGCGACAGCAGCACGGCGAACAGGCCGACCGGCGCCATCACGAGACCCGCTTCGGTGGCGGTGTAGCCGATATCGGTTTGCAGCCACAAGGGCAGCAACACCAGGTTGCCGAAGTAGAGTCCGTAGCCGATCGACAACGCAACGGTACCGCTCGTGAAATTGCGTCGGCTGAAGAGCGACAGATCGACCACCGGATGCTCGGCCGTCAATTCCCACACAATGAAGAACGCGAGCGCGATCACCGCGACCAGCGCCAGCACGACAATCGTGGTCGACGAGAACCAGTCGAGGTCCTTGCCCTTATCGAGCATCACCTGCAACGAGCCGACCCAGAGGATCAGCAGGCCGAGACCGACACCGTCGATCGGCGCCTTTCTGATGACCGAATCGCGGTTGCGGAAGATCGTCCATGTGGCTATGGCAGCGATCGCCCCGACCGGAATGTTGACGTAGAAAATCCACGGCCACGAGATGTTGTCCGAGATCCAGCCACCGAGAATCGGCCCCGCCACCGGCGCGATCAGTGTGGTCATTGCCCACATCGATAGCGCCATCGGCGCCTTGGCGCGTGGATAGCTGGCGAGCAGCAGCGTTTGCGACAGCGGAATCATCGGGCCGGCCACGGCGCCTTGCAGCACGCGCGAGGCCAGCAGGAACGGCAGGGTAGGTGCGAGGCCGCACATCCACGACGAGATCACGAACAGAATGATCGACGCCATGAACAGGCGTACCTGACCGACACGTTCAGTGAGCCAGCCCGTCAGCGGCACGGAGATGGCGTTCGCCACCGCGAACGACGTGATCACCCAGGTGCCCTGGTCGGACGACACACCGAGATCGCCCGAAATGGAGGGGATCGACACGTTTGCAATCGACGTGTCGAGCACGTTCATGAACACGGCGAGCGACACCGCGATGGTGCCGATCACCAGTTGCGCGCCCTCGAGCGGCGGATGAGGGACCTGCGCCTGAGCCTGAGCCATTAAAAGAGCCTTCTATGAATCGTCGCGCCGCTTACATCAGCTTCGCAGCAGCGGGCTTGGCCGCGCTGCTTTGAAGCGATTTCTGCGAGCCGCCGTTCGGACCTGCGTTTTCCGAAATGATGCGGGCGATTTCAGCATCGGCCTGGTCGCCGTACTTGTCGAACACGCTGGTTTGATAAACCGTGTTCGGCGCCTGGCCGAGCTGGCCGCCGTTATCGTCCTTGATGCTCACGTCGGCTTGCATCGACAGGCCGATACGCAGCGGATGCTTTTCAAGTTCCTGCGGGTCGAGCGCGATCCGTACCGGCAGACGCTGCACCACCTTGATCCAGTTGCCGGTCGCGTTCTGCGCGGGCAGCAGCGAGAACGCCGAACCCGTACCCGCCGAGAAGCCGACCACCTTGCCGTGGTACACGACCGACGAACCGTACACGTCGGCCGTCAACTCGACCGGCTGGCCGATGCGCATGTGCTTCAGTTGCACTTCCTTGAAGTTCGCGTCGACCCACACGCCGCCCAACGGCACGATGGCCATCAGCGGGGTGCCCGGCGAGACACGCTGGCCGACCTGCACCGAGCGCTTCGCCACGTAGCCCGTGACTGGCGCCGGCAGGTTGTTACGTGCGTTGTTCAGGTACGCGTCGCGGACCTTCGCGGCGGAAGCCTGCACATTCGGGTGATTCGCGATCGTGGTGTTGGCGGTCAGTGCGCGGTTCGACGCCAGTTGCTGTTCGGCGGCGTCGACGGAGGCCTGCGCGCTCTTCACGGCGTCACGCGCGTGCGAGATTTCTTCCAGCGACACGGCACCGGTTTGCGCGACCGTCAGGCGGCGCTTCAGGTCGTCCTGTGCACGCGACAGATCGGACTGACGCTGGGCAACTTGCGCCTGGTACTGATTGTCGTCGGCGAACAGGCCACGCACCTGGCGCACCGTCTGCGCGAGATTCGCTTCGGCCTGTTCGAGCGCGACGCGTGCGTCGGCCGGATCGAGCACGACGAGCGGGTCGCCGGCCTTCACGGTTTGCGTGTCGTCCGCGTTCACGGCGATCACCGTGCCGGTGACTTGCGGCGTGATCTGTACGACGTTGCCGTTCACGTACGCGTCGTCGGTATCTTCATGGAAGCGCGCGTCGAGGAAGTAGTAAAGGCCGTAGGCGACGGCGGCGATCAGGATCACGATGACGAGCAGCGTCATCATGCGCTTGCGTTTGCCGTTGTTCGCCGGTTGTGCGGGGGCAGCGGGCTGCTGGGGGGTGCTCATTGATGTGCTCCGGGTTCTCTCAAGCGTCGTCGTTTATTCGGATGTTCGTGCGAGTGTGGTTTGCGGCGGTGTGGCTTCAGTTTGCTGCGGCGGTCGCGGCGGTGGCCGATGCCGCGGCGGCCGGTGCCGCGGCATCGGCCGGCACCACGAGGCCGGTCTGCGTTGCGTCGAAACCACCCCCGAGCGCCTTGATGAGGCCGATCTGCAAATCGCGGCGGCGCATCTTCAGGCCCGTTACAGTCTGCTCGGCGCTAAGGCGGTTCTGATCGGCGGTCAGCACCTGCAACTGCGGCGACAAACCGGCCTTGTAGCGGATTACCGCCAGCTGATAGGCCTTGGTCGACGCATCGAGCGCGCGCTGGGCGTCGCCCGATTGCAGGTCGATCGAACGGATCGACGACACTTGTGTCGCGACATCCGAAAGGGCGCTGATCAGCGTCTGGTTGTAGTTCGCCACATCGAGGTCGAAATCCGCGTAGCGGCCCTTCAACTGCGAGCGCAGTGCGCCGGCGTCGAAGATCGGCAGATGGATTGCCGGGCCTAATTGCATCTGGCGGCTGCCCGACTTGAGGAAGCGGCCCCAGCCGAACGCATCGAAACCGACACCGGCGGCGAGGTTGATGTCCGGGAAGAATTCGGCTTTTGCTTCCTTCACGTCGTGCATCGCTGCTTCGACCTGCCAGCGTGCGGCGACGATGTCCGCGCGGCGTGCCACGAGGTCGGCCGGCAGATTGCCCGGCAGCGCTACCGTGTCGCCGCCGGTCAGAACCGGCTTGGCGATCGCGAGGCCGCGATCCGGACCTTTGCCGAGCAGCGCGCCCAACTGATAGCGCGCCACGGTGATCTGGCCGTCGAGATCGGTCAGGTTCGCCTGGCTGCTCGCGATGTTGCCGTTCGCGGTTTCCCGTTCGACGTTTGTGTCGAGCCCGGCGGATACGCGGCCGTTGGTGATGCGGCTGATGTCCTGGCGGTTGGCGATTTCGCGCGCGGCGATGTCGCGGAATGCATACAACTGGGCGAGCTGGTTATAGGTGCTCGCCACGGAAGAGGCGAGCGTTACGCGCGCCTGCTGCATATCGGCTTGCGCGGCCTTTTCCTGCGACACGGCCTGGCCCAGGCGCTGGCGGTTCTTGCCCCACAGGTCCAGATCCCACGACGCGCTCGCCAGCACATTGTTCTCGCTATACCAGGTGCCGCCGTACGGAGGCGGGTAGAGCGCGTTGCCCGAGAACAGTTCGCGAGTCCACGAATAGCTGCCGTTGACCTTCGGATAGAGCGCCGAGCGCGAGCTTTCGATGTACGACGAAGCCTTGGCGAGGCGTGCCTGCGCCTGCGCGATCGAAGGGCTGCCTTCCAGCGCTTCCGCGATCAGCTTGGGCAACTGCGGATCGCCGAACTGGTTCGCCCAGTCGAGCGACGGCCATTGGCCGCCCTGGCCGGGCAGGCTCTGGGCCGACTCATACTGAGCCGGCGACGAGATCTGCTTGTCGCTCTTCATGCCGAAGTAGTTCGCGCACCCCGTGAGGGCGAGCGCCGTCACCGCGGCGGCGACAGCGGCCCGGCTCGAAAGCGCGGGCGCGGACAGGGAAAGGGATTTCATCGCTCGACTCTTTGAGTGAATTGTAATGATGGACACTGCAAGTAATTTCTTACGATTTACTGTCGAAATTGCTTGCTGCATCACGGGTTAGTCCCGGTGGTTGCTCGCCGGAATTAACAAGTACGCGGCGCAGCATGCTCTTCAGGAAGCCCACCTCTTCCGCGGTGAAACCGCCCAGCAGACTGTCCAGCACCCCGTTGAAAATGGCTGGCATTCTGGCCGCGATGGCATGGCCTTCCGGTGTCAGTGCGAGCCGGACCACCCGCCGGTCTTCGTTGCTGCGCACTCGCGTGAGCAAGCCGCGCTTCTCCAGACGATCGACCAGGCGCGTGACGGCGCTAGCGTCGATGCCGTATTCACGCGCCAGTTCGGCGGCCAGCAGACACTTGCCGCTCGCCACCATGAACAGGATGCTGCCTTGCTGGCTGGTGATGCCCAACTCCGTCATGCTGCGCTGCGTGACGAGGTTCGACATGGTCGATTTCACCCGGGAGAGCAGATAGCCGACGCTTTCGCCTAGCTGGTACTCGCTGACGATTGGGTCGGGCGTTGAGGACGGATCCGTCATGATTCTCGTGCGAATGCAATGGTTGACTAGGCAGGATTATAGGGGGCGGTTGATTGACGCGGCAAGCGTTATTACAGCTTAGGCAAGGAACTTTTCCTCCTCAAGGCACAATGCGCGCGGTTTTGCGTAGGGCATCGCCGATCTGCGATGAGTTCTTTTCCTACAGGCCGCTGCATGAAAAGGGACGGGGCTATCAGGGAATACCAGATAGCTTCATTTGGGCGTGCTATAATGTTGGGTTCCCAAAAGTGCGCTTTGGGCTTTGTTGGCTTCGTACACAATGCTGCTGCTGGCGCACTCAACTGTCTCCAGGTTCCTATGACTCGCGCCCTACGCAACATCGCCATCATTGCCCACGTCGACCACGGCAAGACCACGCTCGTCGACCAGCTCCTCCGCCAGACCGCCACGTTCCGCGACAACCAGCAGGTTGTCGAGCGCGTGATGGATTCGAACGACATCGAAAAGGAACGTGGCATCACGATCCTCTCGAAGAATTGCGCGGTCGAGTACGAAGGCACGCACATCAACATCGTCGACACCCCGGGCCACGCCGACTTTGGCGGTGAAGTGGAGCGTGTGCTGTCGATGGTCGACTCGGTGCTGTTGCTGGTCGACGCCGTCGAAGGTCCGATGCCGCAAACGCGCTTCGTGACCAAGAAGGCGCTGGCGCTCGGTCTGAAGCCGATCGTGGTGATCAACAAGGTGGACCGCCCGGGCGCGCGGATCGACTGGGTGATCAACCAGACTTTCGACCTGTTCGACAAGCTGGGTGCAACCGACGAACAACTCGACTTCCCGATCGTCTACGCATCGGGCCTGAACGGTTATGCCGGCCTGACTGCGGACGTGCGCGAAGGCGACATGCGTCCGCTGTTCGAAGCCGTGCTGCAACACGTGCCGGTCCGCCCGGCCGATCCGGCAGCGCCGCTGCAACTGCAGATCACGTCGCTGGATTATTCGTCGTACGTCGGCCGTATCGGCGTGGGCCGTATCACGCGTGGCACGATCAAGCCGGGTATGTCGGTCGCCGTGCGTTCGGGTCCCGATGGCGCGATCCTGAACCGTAAGATCAATCAGGTCCTGTCGTTCAAGGGTCTGGAGCGCGTGCAGGTCGAGTCCGCTGAAGCCGGCGACATCGTGCTGATCAACGGTATCGAAGAAATCGGTATCGGCGTGACCATCTGCGCGCCGGAACAGCCGGAAGCGCTGCCGATGATCACCGTCGACGAGCCGACCCTGACGATGAACTTCCTCGTCAATTCGTCGCCGCTGGCCGGCCGCGAAGGCAAGTTCGTCACGAGCCGTCAGATTCGTGACCGCCTGATGAAGGAACTGAACCACAATGTTGCGCTGCGCGTGAAAGAAACGGGCGACGAAACCACGTTCGAAGTGGCAGGCCGCGGCGAGCTGCACCTGACCATTCTGGTCGAAAACATGCGCCGTGAAGGCTACGAGCTGGCCGTGTCGCGTCCGCGCGTGGTGATGACGGAAGTCGACGGCGTGAAGCATGAGCCGTACGAAAACCTGACCGTCGATATGGAAGACGGCCACCAGGGCGGCGTGATGGAAGAGTTGGGTCGCCGCAAGGGCGAAATGCTCGACATGGCATCGGACGGCCGTGGCCGTACGCGTCTCGAGTACCGTATTTCGGCGCGTGGCCTGATCGGCTTCCAGTCGGAATTCCTGACGCTCACGCGCGGCACGGGCCTGATGAGCCACACGTTCGATTCGTATCAGCCGGTCAAGGAAGGCGCGGTGGGCGAGCGTCGCAATGGCGTGCTGATCTCGCAGGACGACGGCGCGGCAGTTGCGTACGCGCTGTGGAAGCTGCAGGATCGCGGCCGTATGTTCGTGTCGCCGGGCGAGCCGCTGTACGAAGGCATGATCATCGGCATTCACAGCCGTGACAACGACCTGGTCGTGAACCCGATCAAGGGTAAGCAGCTGACCAACGTGCGTTCGTCGGGTACGGACGAGGCGGTGCGCCTCGTGCCGCCGATCCAGATGTCGCTGGAATACGCGGTTGAATTCATCGACGACGACGAGCTCGTCGAAGTCACGCCGCAGTCTATCCGTCTGCGCAAGCGTTACCTGAAGGAACACGAGCGCCGCAGCGCGAGCCGTAAGGGCGCAGTGGACTAAATCAGCACCGGCCGTGGGCACTGATCCAGGGCAAGCGGCGCGATGTCAGGCAAAAGCCACCTCCGGGTGGCTTTTGCCGTTTCTGGCGCCCAATTGGCATTGTCTGCGGTTGCTCGCCGCTGTTCGCCGTTGGCCGCCTGTCTGTCGTGTTTGTCCCCGTTTTCCGCAGAAGACTGTTGCGAGCGCTGGTAATGTGGCTGAAAGCCCGTCGCGGCGGGCTTGAGCGGCAATCCGTCTGCTATCTGCACTATCCGTTCTGTGATATGCTCCCCGGGTGCAAAGTTTTAGGTCCTTCCAAGCAAGACTTGATTCGCGCAATCCGCCAAACGGTCAGGCCGTGTCGCGGAAGGTTCTGTAACCCGCTATTTCTCGAGAAACTCGAAGAAAGGTGAGCGTAAAAATGATGAAGCAATTCCAGTCGAACTCTTATCTGTTCGGCGGCAATGCTCCGTACGTAGAAGAAATGTACGAAGCGTATCTCGACAATCCGGCGTCAGTGCCCGAGAACTGGCGCAGCTATTTCGACGCGTTGCAGAACGTCCCTGCATCGGATGGCAGCAATGCCAACGACGTGGCCCATGGCCCGATCGTCGAATCGTTTGCACAACGGGCCAAGGCTAATGCCTTTATCCCGCGCACGGCGACCGGCGGCGAAGATCTCGCTACCTCCCGCAAGCAAGTCTATGTGCAGTCCCTCATCGGCGCATATCGCTTCCTCGGCTCGCAATGGGCCAATCTCGATCCGCTGAAGCGCCGCGAACGTCCCGCTATCCCCGAACTTGAACCCGCGTTCTACGACTTCACCGAAGCCGACATGGACCAGGAGTTCAGCGCCACGAATCTGTATTTCGGATTCGAGCGTGCTTCGTTGCGTGAGATCGTCCAGGCGTTGCGTGACACGTACTGCGGCACGATCGGCGCCGAGTACATGTACATCAGCGATCCGGAACAGAAGCGCTGGTGGAAAGAGAAGCTCGAGTCGATCCGTTCGACGCCGAACTTCTCCAATGAAAAGAAGAAACACATTCTGAATCGCCTGACGGCCTCCGAAGGCCTCGAGCGCTTCCTGCACACCAAGTACGTCGGCCAGAAACGCTTCTCGCTCGAAGGCGGCGAAAGCTTCATCGCCTCGATGGACGAAGTCGTGCGTCATGGCGGCGCCAACGGCGTGCAGGAAATCGTCATCGGCATGGCCCACCGCGGCCGTCTGAATGTGCTGGTCAATACGCTCGGCAAGATGCCGGCTGACCTGTTCGCCGAATTCGAAGGCAAGCACGTCGACGACCTGCCGGCCGGCGACGTGAAGTACCACAAGGGTTTCTCGTCGGACGTTTCGACCGAAGGCGGCCCGGTTCACCTGTCGCTCGCGTTCAACCCGTCGCACCTCGAAATCGTAAACCCGGTAGTCGAAGGTTCGGCGAAGGCGCGTATGGATCGTCGCGGCGACGACAGCGGCCTGCAAGTGCTGCCGGTGCAGATCCACGGCGACGCGGCCTTCGCGGGCCAGGGCGTCGTGATGGAAACGCTGAACCTCGCGCAAACGCGCGGTTACGGCACGCACGGCACGCTGCACATCGTCATCAACAACCAGATCGGTTTCACGACGTCGGACCCGCGCGACTCGCGCTCCACGTTGTACTGCTCGGACGTCGTCAAGATGATCGAGGCGCCGGTGCTGCACGTGAACGGTGACGATCCTGAAGCGGTGGTGCTGGCTACGCAACTGGCTATCGACTTCCGGATGCAGTTCCACAAGGACGTCGTCGTCGACATCGTCTGCTTCCGCAAGCTGGGTCACAACGAGCAGGACACGCCGGCTGTCACGCAGCCGCTGATGTACAAGACGATTGCAAAGCACCCGGGCACGCGCGCGCTCTACGCTGAAAAACTGGTGCAGCAAGGCGTGATCACGGCCGCTGACGCAGACGAATACGTCAAGGCCTACCGCAAGGCGATGGACGAAGGCCATCACACCGTCGACCCGGTGCTCTCGAACTACAAGAGCAAGTACGCGGTGGATTGGGTGCCGTTCCTGAACCGCAAGTGGACCGATGCAGCCGACACCGCAGTGCCGCTGGCTGAACTGAAGCGCCTCGCTGAGCGGATCACCACGATCCCGGAAAACTTCAAGGTGCACCCGCTCGTCGAGCGCGTCATCAACGACCGTCGCGCGATGGGCCGTGGTGAAGCGAAGCTCGACTGGGGCATGGGCGAACACCTGGCATTCGCGTCGCTGGTCGCATCGGGCTATGCAGTGCGCCTGACTGGTCAGGACTCGGGCCGCGGCACGTTCACGCACCGTCACGCAGTGCTGCACGATCAGAACCGCGAACGCTGGAATGACGGCACCTACGTGCCGCTGCAGAACATCGCCGAAGGTCAGGCGAAGTTCAACGTGATCGACTCGGTGCTGTCGGAAGAAGCGGTGCTGGGCTTCGAATACGGTTACTCGACCGCTGAACCGAATACGTTCGTCGCGTGGGAAGCGCAGTTCGGCGACTTCGTGAACGGCGCGCAAGTCGTGATCGACCAGTTCATCTCGTCGGGCGAAGTGAAGTGGGGCCGTGTTTCGGGTCTCACGATGCTGCTGCCGCACGGCTATGAAGGCCAAGGTCCGGAACACTCGTCGGCACGTATCGAGCGTTTCCTGCAACTGTGCGCGGATCACAACATGCAAGTGGTTCAGCCGACCACGCCGGCGCAGATTTTCCACCTGTTGCGCCGTCAGATGATCCGTCTGTTCAGGAAGCCGCTGATCGTCGCTACGCCGAAGTCGCTGCTGCGTCACAAGGAAGCTGTGTCGGACCTGTCCGAACTGGCGAAGGGTGCGTTCCAGCCGATCCTTGGCGAAATCGACGAAGCGATCGAGCCGAAGAAGGTCAAGCGCGTGGTGGCCTGCTCGGGCCGCGTGTATTACGACCTGCTCGCCCATCGCCGTGAAGTGAAGGCAAACGACGTCGCGATCATCCGTATCGAACAGCTCTATCCGTTCGCGCATAAGCAGTTCGAAGCGGAAATGAAGAAGTACGACAACGCGACCGAAGTGGTGTGGGTGCAGGACGAGCCGCAGAATCAAGGCCCGTGGTTCTACATCGAGCACCACCTGAAGGAAGGCATGAAGGACGGGCAGAAGCTGGCATACAGCGGACGTCCGGCTTCGGCCTCGCCGGCAGTCGGCTACTACGCGAAGCACTACGAGCAGCAGAAGGCGCTGATCGAAGGCGCTTTCGGCCGTCTCAAGAGCGCGTCGATCGCTAAATAAACTAGAGCCGAACCGGGAAAGCGCGAGGCGCTTTCCCGTGCCGCGTCTGAAAGATCATGCGCGGCATTCGAGGTTCG
Source organism: Paraburkholderia fungorum (assembly GCF_046026025.1). Classification (GTDB taxonomy): domain Bacteria; phylum Pseudomonadota; class Gammaproteobacteria; order Burkholderiales; family Burkholderiaceae; genus Paraburkholderia; species Paraburkholderia fungorum_E. The sequence continues at coordinate 187,285 of NZ_JAQQFL010000013.1, forward strand.
CAGGCGGTCGTCGTTCACTGCGCCGTCACCCGATACGTATTCAGGATATTCATAATGGCTATTGTTGAAGTCAAGGTTCCCCAGCTTTCCGAGTCGGTCTCGGAAGCCACCATGCTGCAGTGGAAGAAGAAGCCCGGCGAGGCTGTCGCCATCGACGAAATTCTCATCGAAATCGAGACCGACAAGGTCGTGCTCGAAGTGCCGGCACCCGCAGCCGGCGTGCTCGCGCAAATCATCTCGAACGACGGCGATATCGTTGCCGCCGACCAGGTGATCGCGAAGATCGACACCGAAGGCAAGGCTGGCGCCGCTGCCGTCGAAGCCGAAGTGAAGCCGGCTCCGGTCGCTGAACCGGCACAAGCCGCTGCACCGGCCGCGCAGGCTGCATCCGCAACGGGTGCGAACACCGCTGCTTCGCCGGCTGCCGGCAAGCTGATGGCCGAGAAGGGCCTGGGCGCGGGCGACGTCGCCGGCACGGGCCGCGACGGCCGCATCACCAAGGGTGACGTGCTGACCGCGGGTCAAGCCGCACCGGCTCCGGCTGCCAAGGCTGCGCCGGCTGCCGCACCGAAGGCTGCGAAGCCGTCGCTGCCGGACGTCAAGGCACCGGCATCGGCCGACCAATGGCTGAAGAATCGCCCGGAACAGCGCGTGCCGATGTCGCGTCTGCGTGCGCGTATCGCCGAGCGTCTGCTCGAGTCGCAGCAAACCAACGCCATCCTGACCACGTTCAACGAAGTGAACATGGCGCCGGTGATGGACTTGCGCAACAAGTACAAAGACAAGTTCGAAAAGGAACATGGCGTGAAGCTGGGCTTCATGTCGTTCTTCGTGAAGGCGGCAGTTCACGCGCTGAAGAAATTCCCGCTCGTGAACGCGTCGATCGACGGTAACGACATCGTCTATCACGGCTACTTCGACATCGGTATCGCGGTCGGTTCGCCGCGTGGCCTGGTGGTGCCGATCCTGCGCAATGCAGATCAACTGAGCCTCGCCGAAATCGAGAAGAAGATTGCTGAGTTCGGCCAGAAAGCCAAGGACGGCAAGCTGTCGATCGAAGAAATGACGGGTGGTACGTTCTCGATCTCGAACGGCGGTGTGTTCGGTTCGATGCTGTCGACCCCGATTATCAACCCGCCGCAATCCGCCATTCTGGGTGTGCACGCCACCAAGGAACGCGCTGTGGTCGAAAACGGCCAGATCGTGATCCGTCCGATGAACTATCTGGCGCTGTCGTATGACCACCGGATCATCGACGGTCGCGAAGCGGTGCTGTCGCTGGTCGCGATGAAGGACGCGCTGGAAGACCCGGCACGCCTGCTGCTCGACCTGTAAGCACTGGCTCGGCCGGCGCCGGCTTGTCATCGTGCAAGCCGGCGCCATATAAGCCTCAGGTAAGCATCAAACAAGCGTCACGTCTTTCGCATTCCGCAGTACAGGAACGAGGCGCGCCACGAAGCGTGGCCGTGCCTCGTTCCGCCATCCAAAGGATTGTCATGTCCAAAGAATTTGACGTCGTCGTGATCGGCGCCGGCCCCGGCGGTTATATCGCCGCCATTCGCGCAGCGCAGCTCGGCAAGACCGTCGCGTGTATCGAGAAATGGAAGAACCCGGCCGGCGCGCTGAAGCTCGGCGGCACGTGCCTGAACGTGGGTTGCATTCCGTCGAAGGCGTTGCTCGCGTCGTCGGAAGAATTTGAAAATGCGTCACACCACCTCGCTGACCACGGTATCTCCGTGGAAAACGTGTCGGTCGACATTTCGAAGATGCTGGCCCGCAAGGAAGGCATCGTCGAGAAGATGACCAAGGGTATCGAATTTCTGTTCCGCAAGAACAAGATCACGTGGCTCAAGGGCCATGGCAAGTTCACCGGCAAGACGGACGCCGGCGTGCAGATCGAAGTGAGCGGCGAAGGCGAGACCGAAGTCGTGACGGCGAAGAACGTCATCATTGCAACGGGTTCGAAGGCGCGTCATCTGCCGAACGTGCCGGTCGACAACTCGATCGTTGCCGACAACGAAGGCGCACTGACCTTCGACTCCGTGCCGAAGAAACTCGCTGTGATCGGCGCGGGCGTGATCGGTCTGGAACTGGGTTCGGTGTGGCGTCGTCTGGGCGCGGACGTGACCGTGCTCGAAGCGCTGCCGGAATTCCTCGGCGCGGCCGACCAGGCGCTGGCCAAGGAAGCCGCCAAGCAGTTCAAGAAGCAGGGTCTCGACATCCACGTCGGCGTGAAGGTCGGCGAAGTGAAGACCACCGACAAGAGCGTCACGATCAACTACACGGACAAGGACGGCAACGCGCAAACGCTCGAAGCCGATCGCCTGATCGTGTCGATCGGCCGCGTGCCGAACACCGACAACCTCGGTCTCGAAGCGATCGGCCTGAAGGCGAACGAGCGCGGCTTCATCGACGTCGACGATCACTGCGCGACGGCGGTGCCGAATGTGTACGCAATCGGCGACGTGGTGCGTGGCCCGATGCTCGCGCACAAGGCTGAAGACGAAGGCGTGCTGGTGGCCGAAATCATCGACGGTCAGAAGCCGCATATCGACTACAACTGCGTTCCGTGGGTGATCTACACCGAACCGGAAATCGCGTGGGTCGGCAAGACTGAGCAGCAGTTGAAAGCCGAAGGCCGTGAGATCAAGACGGGCCAATTCCCGTTCATGGCGAACGGCCGCGCGCTGGGCATTAACAAGGCGGATGGTTTCGTCAAGATGATCGCCGACGCGAAGACCGACGAACTGCTCGGCGTGCACATCATCTCGGCGAACGCATCGGATCTGATCGCGGAAGCCGTGGTGGCGATGGAATTCAAGGCCGCGTCGGAAGACATCGGCCGCATTTGCCATCCGCACCCGTCGCTGTCGGAAGTCATGCGCGAAGCAGCGCTCGCCGTGGACAAGCGCGCGCTGAACATGTAATCACGCGCACGCCTGACTGAACGCAATTCTGGCATCACCACAAAGGCGGGCGGGTTCAATCCCTCCCGCCTTTCTTTTTGCAGCAACACGATGAACGTCACCGAATACTACGAAAAAGAACTGCAGACGCGGGGTTATCAATCGGACCCGGCGCAACGCGCGGCGGTCGACCGTCTGCAGCGGTGCTATGAAGAGTGGGTCGAGTACAAGTCGCGCCGCTCGAACGCGTTCAAGAAGCTGATCATCCATCCGGACCTGCCGCGTGGCATTTACATGTGGGGCGGCGTAGGGCGGGGCAAGAGCTTCCTGATGGACAGCTTCTACATGATCGTGCCGGTGCAGCGTAAAACGCGACTGCATTTCCACGAGTTCATGCGTGAGGTGCATCGCGAGCTGGAAGAGCTGAAAGGCACGGCCGATCCGCTCGACGAACTCGCGCGTCGTATCGCCAGGCGCTACCGGTTGATCTGTTTCGACGAATTCCACGTCTCGGATATTGCCGACGCGATGATTCTCTACCGCCTGCTCGACAAGCTGTTCGAGAACGGCGTGCAATTCGTGATGACCTCCAACTACGATCCGGACACGCTGTATCCGGACGGTCTGCATCGCGACCGCATGCTGCCGGCCATCGAACTGATCAAGTCGAAGCTCGACGTGGTCAATGTCGACGCGGGCGTTGACTACCGAAAGCGCACGCTGGCCCAGGTCGAGGTGTATCACACGCCGCTCGGCGCGGCTTCGGACAAAGCGTTGCGCGACGCGTTTTCGCGCCTTGCAGCGGTTCCCGATGAGAGCCCTATCCTGCGCATCGAAAAGCGTGAACTGAAGGCGCTGCGGCGTGCTGACGGCGTCGTGTGGTTCGATTTCGCGACATTGTGCGGCGGTCCGCGCTCGCAGAACGATTACCTGGAACTGGCGAGCCGCTTTCACGCGGTGATCCTGTCCGGCGTGCCGCAGATGTCGGTGCGCATGGCTTCGGAGGCGCGCCGCTTCACCTGGCTGATCGACGTGTTCTACGACCACAAGGTCAAGCTGCTGATGTCGGCGGCGGTGCCGCCCGATCAGTTGTACGTCGACGGTCCGATGGCCAACGAATTCGCGCGTACGGTGTCGCGTATCGTTGAAATGCAGTCGAAGGAGTATCTCGACACGCCACGCCGGATCGTCGATACATCGTTGACCTAAGGCGCCGCGCGACGCGGGCGCGACAGCTTTTGCGATAGATCACGGTCCGCTCGCCGAACAGGCGATGTCGGAAGGCGTATTTTCAAGATTCGGATTGGTCTTATATTCCGCGCGCGGACGACTGGATATCTTCTTTGTATGGTTCTGACAAAGGAGTAGCCATGAATCCCTACCGTGATATCAATGATGAAGAATGGCAACGCGTTGCACCGTTGCTCCCCGAACTGCGTCCGCGCTCCGAACTGCGTGGCCGGCCGCTCGCCAACACGCGTTCGGTGCTCAACGGCGTGCTGTGGGTGATGTACAGCGGCGCGACCTGGTCGGCCATGCCGCGCAAATATCCGTCGTATCAGACCTGCCATCGCCGCTTCAAGGCGTCTGCAATCGGTCCGCCCATTCTACAATAAGGCACTGCGGGCGGTGAACTACATGCTTTTGGACCGGGGTTGGTACAGAATTGGTACGGGCCTTTAATTCTTGTCGTATCCCCGCTGTGCTTGACCATCCCAATTCGATGACTCGGCAATGGCGCGGGGCGGAACCTGTCGGATGCCTCACGTCTACCGAATGACTGGCGCGCAACCAAAGAGAAATCTGTTGGCTATCTGGTGGCTGGCGGGTGTACAACGGACAGCATCGGGGAGTCTGCCAGACCTACACTAGGTACCGAAAAGGCTCCTAGTGTCTATCTCGTAGTTGAGGGTAGCGGTTGTATATCAGGTGGGTGAACGGGCCTATTTCTTTGCCTTTTTCGCCGAGGAAACGCTACGAGCCACTTCCTTGAATCTTTTCGTTTGCTCGGGCGATGCCTTGACCTTGGGCGAGGCTTTCAATTCCAAGCGCTGCTGCTTCAGCACGTCCGATACTTGCTCAACAATTTTGACGACAGCAAGCCGCTCGTCGTTGGTCAGATCGCGCATCGCAACCGCAACCGCCGCCACGTGCTGATCTTTCTTATCGTCGTCCGTTTTCGGTCCCTGTTGCAAAAGCTCGTCCACTGAACACTGCAATGCGATGCAAATTTTCTGAAGCCGCTGCGCGGACACGCCACGCTCACCTCGTTCCATGCGGCTAACGGCCTCCTGCCCAAGGCTGATCATTTCGGCAAATCGTAGTTGCGTCAAACCAAGAGCGCGCCTGCGCTCGGCAATTGCGGGGCCTATCCTCGCGGCAAGGCGAGTGTCCTCCTCGGGGGCGTGTCGAATTGTCATATTTCAAGACTTTGCTCGACAACACGACTTCCCGCGAACAACCAATATGTCATGGCATAATATGCCAAAATGACATTGCTGGCACAGACTTCGATTTATGGCGGACGTAGGGCGTTGGACGTCGCGCTGTGATGTAGGCCAGCACTTCAGTCGACGTCCATGCGTCTTAGAACGCATATTTTGATATGCCTGAATGGTTGCCTATGTATTCAGCGCTGCACTGATCAACGGAAACCGCACAATGAACGATAAAACCGCAACCCCACCCAACACGGCGACGAATCCATTCAACCCCGGCTACTGGACCGAAGATGAGTTATCGGCATTCGGATTTTGTGCGATAGGCGCAAATGTCAGAGTCGCCAAGAACTGCACCATCATCGGCATGCAGAACATATCGATAGGCGACAACGTGCGCATCGACGGCCCCACCGTGATGTCGGCATCAAGCGGCTACATACGGATCGGTTCGCACGTACACATTGGCGGCATGGCGTTTCTTGCTGGTGGCGGCGGAATCGAGCTTTGTGATTTTTCCGGTCTGTCGCAAGGGGTGCGTGTCTACAGCGCTTCGGATGATTACTCCGGCTCGGCGCTGACGAATCCGACCGTGCCGAAGGAATATCTGAACGTGAAGGTCGCCCCGGTGCACCTTGGACGCCACGTCATCGTCGGATCGGGGAGTGTCATCCTTCCCGGATGCTCTATTGGGGAAGGCGTATCGGTCGGCGCAATGTCTCTCGTAACGAAAAGTCTGGAGCCTTGGGGTGTCTATTTCGGCTCGCCTGCGAAACGCATCCGGGCACGTTCGAAAGATTTGCTGTCGATGGAAGCCGATCTGGAAGCAGCAAGGCAGAAACGCATTCCGTAACTCGTATCTCTTGGTCCCTTTCCGATAGCCAGGACTTTTCCCTGTGAATTGTTAAGCACGGTTCATCCGAGGTTTTTGCTTAGTTTAGCCGCAACATTAAATATGGATAACTAATGAAAAAGATAGGGAATATCATCTGGTTTCTGTTCCTCGGGGGTTTCTGGTCGTGGGCTTTGTGGCTCGTCGTGGCGCTGCTCTGCTTCGTGAGTATTGTCGGAATTCCTTGGGGTCGCGCCTGCTACAACGTGTCGGAATTCTCATCAGGGCCGTTCGGACGGGAAGCGATCAACCGGCATCAATTGACGCAGAAAAAAGACATCGGCACCTCTATTTTCGGCACGCTTGGCAATCTCATCTGGTTCCTGCTCATCGGCTGGTGGATGACGCTCGCGCACGTCGGGGCAGGTGTCTTGTGCTGTGCGACGGTCGTGCTGATCCCGTTCGGCATTCAGCATTTCAAGCTCGCGGGCCTGTCCATTTCCCCTATCGGTAAATCCATTGTGTCGCATGAGCTTGCCGATGAAACGCGAAGGGTAAATGCACGTGCCGATCTGAACGAGATTCGCATGGGATTGCCAGTCGCGGATGTCAAAGAATATGACAAGATTTGAGGTTGAACAAATGAAGAAAGCATACAAAGCAATCCTGGCGCTGCTCTTGATGATCGGCGCTGCGTCGGTGCACGCCGCTGGCACCACGGCGAATATTCCGCCTTCCTGCGAGGAACTGATCCAGTTTGTTAGCACATGCGGAGCAGATATCCGTTCGATGAACAATAAGCCGGGGGTGCACGACAGTGAAATGCCGTCGCCTGCCGCTCTGCGCAACGACACACGCGCGAGACTCCAGAAGCTTGGTTTCGACAACACGAACCAGGTCTGTATCGGCGCGCTTCAAAATATACAAGGGCAACTTTCAAACCTGGTAATGGGGGCGGCGTTCCAGGGGCGGCAGTTTTCCGACAAATGCCAGACGGCAATGGTCAGCGTGATGGCTACTGTTAAAAAGGCATCCGCTGACGCCCGTGCCGCGAGCAATCCGGACACGCTGAACGGGGCGGCAGCACAGCAGGGGGAAATTGCGAAGCACAACGCAATCACGGCTGTGCAATGGGCGCAATCAATGAAGGCGAATACGTTCAACGGTGAGGCGGCGTTTAATTACGCAAGGCAGGCTCTTGCGGATGTGAGTCGGTCGTGTCCTGACGCGATGGCGGTCCTGACGGGACCGGGCGCTCTGATCGTCAGCAAACAGTGTGGTTACGTCGTTTCGTATGATGACGCCGACTATGCAACGCAAATTTCCTTCGATCAGGATGTGATCGACCGCAGGCTTGCTGAGTGCGCTGCGCCTGCTGTCAGCAACGAATGGCACAACAAATGTGCAACGAAATGATGAGACTCGCGCAAATTAACCTAACGAAAATCGCTCTCGCCGTCGTGGCTCCGATCACGTTGACCGGCTGCAACCGGATTCAATCTGCTGTCCACGTGGCAACCCATTGGGTGAGGAAAAATCATGAGCAATACAATAATTCGGGCGATTGATTTCGCAGCCAAAAAACATTGCAATCAGCGCCGTAAGGATGCGGAACGTACGCCGTACATCAATCACCCGCTGGCCGTAGCAAACCTGCTCGCGAACGAAGCCGGGATTGATGACGAGTACGTGCTGGTCGCTGCAATTTTGCACGACACAATTGAGGATACGTCGACGACCGATGAGGAACTGACCGAACTGTTTGGCTCCGACGTTGCGGCTATCGTGCAGGAGGTGTCGGACGACAAATCGCTCACCAAAGACGAGCGTAAGCGGTTGCAGATTACATATGCGCGCAGCCTGAGTTACGGTGCGAAGCTGGTCAAGATCGCTGACATGATTTCGAACCTACGCGATATCGCGGCAAATCCGCCTGCCGACTGGTCGGTCGAGCGCAAGACGCAATATTTTGAATGGGCGCGCGCTGTTGTCGATGCCTTTGGCGACGTAAATCCGACACTGGAAACTCTGTTCGGCGAGGCATACGACGAAGGCATTGCGGCGGTGCTAGCGTAGGCGCGGCGGTCATGGCAAGGATTTTCTCCCTGTGCCCGCATTCCTGACTGGTCATCGTATATTCCTTGAACCAGTTTGAAGTGTTCTTGAAAATCGATGCGGGCGGCAGCGGAGCCAGGAAATATTTTCAACAATAAATTGCTACGTGCAAAATGCATTTCGCATAATGTCTATCTCAAATATTACGCACGAGAATTCGTCAGCTAAAATCAGCGCTTTATGATTTATGGGGCGATCCGATGCCGTGGTCATATCAGCAAAGCACCGGGAATCTTTCGTTTAACGGCGAGTTCGTTGAACGCGGTTACTCCGGGGCGGCAACAGGTAAAAACAATCCAGCCATGCAGACGGTTCCGAACATCGGGCCGATCCCGCGCGGAACTTACGACATTAGCGCACCCCACACCTCACCTCATACGGGCACGTACACTATGAATCTGACGCCCGGTCCAGGAACTAACACCTTTGGTCGGAGCGCTTTCAGGATTCACGGCGATAGCCTGCACCATCCGGGTACGGCGTCTGAGGGTTGCGTCATCATGAGCGTCACCACCCGCCACCGTATATGGGGAAGTGGTGATCACACGCTAGAGGTGGTTCAATGAAGTACGTATCTGGTTGCATCCTCGTACTTGGCCTGGCATGCACGGCAACTGGCGTGATTGCAGGCGCAATGGCCCCACAGACAAATCCGTTAGTTCTGGTCAAACAGATTGACGAACAAGGTGCAAAGGCTACGGTGAGCGGCATGTCGGAATCACAATGGGATGATCTGCTTACCCATGTTGACTCCGGTAATTCTGAATGGGTCGCATTGGTGCCGAAGCTCGCAAAAGGAACTGACGGCGGAAATTCTGAGGACCTCGGAATTGGGCTGGCCTACGCGTTGCCCAAAAATCCCAAGGCAGTTCTCAAGGCCATCGATCCGCACAACGGGCCAGTGCTGGGCGTCAGTCGCGTTTGCTCCGCACCGTTCATAGAAGATACGGTTCCGGATATCCCTGGTTATATCAAACGCGCCAAAGCGGCGTTAAACAAGGTCCGTGATCCGGCGTTACAGGACGTTAAGAAAGCTTGTCTGGCCGAACTGGCGCGCTCACTGACGCAATAAATTCCCGTCAGGCGTGCAATAGTTGGTTGACGAGCGCCATCTGACGGTCCGCAATCATCCCCCACGCTTCGCCCGAAGGCGCAAGCCTTCGAAATGCCAGTGGGCTTGTATGCGGCATCGGAACGACATACGACACGGTTTCAAGCGCCGCGCGAATCGCGGGATGCTTGCCTGCGATGCAGCGCGCGGACGTCCAGTCATTGCTAGCTGCTCCATCTTGAATTCGCTTGTAGAGGCTGCCATTTCCGAAGAACGCGGTAGTTGCCGTGCGTCCAACAGCTAATACGACCTTCGGACGACTTTCTGCGATCAGGTGCGCTAGAAACGGCGTACAAGTATCCACTTCGACCTGTCGAGGAGGGCGATTCTGCGGCGGTCGACAGCGACATACGTTCGCGAGGCCGACCGTCGAATCTTGAATTCCGTGCAGTCGCAGAAGGCTGCGAAGCGTGTCGCCTGACTTGCCAACAAAACCCTTTCCGCACTTATCTTCTTCTGCTCCTGGTGCTTCTCCAACGGCAAGCAAGCCACCTACGGGGCCAAGCGTTGCCTTCACCACGTTAAGTCGGTTGACTGAAAGCGGGCATTTTGCACAATTCGTATCTTGCCAGTCGACGGTGAAAGTCTTGAGGATCATTTGGATGGCTGCCCTTGTGAAGCCGTGCAGTCCAGAAATACGGCAGAGACGCGCACGAGTCGTAGCGCTTCGCCCGTGGCGTCGCTTAACTTGATCAGCGAGGACGTGCGTAGAGGACCATCTTCGCGCATCGCGTGCGCCACAAGGGCGAACGGCCGTAGAAGTGCGCCAGCTACTATTGAAATCAGCTGGTTGCTTGTCACTTGGCCTAGCGCTGCCAATGCGTCGCGAAGCTGCGACGAGCGGTGAACTATTAGCCAGAATAACAAGACTTCCTTTTCAACGGGATCAAGCGACGTGGTAACAGACATGTTTTCGACCGCTTTATTGGCCCTCGCGCCGATGCCAATTCGCTCCAGACGGGCCGCGTCGGCATCCGAGTCCGTGTCGGCGCTACCTATACGCATTGGTATCGCGTTCTGCCGGTGTATGCGTTCAAGCAGGATGGTGATCGCGTCGCGTGCGGATCGGCTTTCGATGGGCGGCATCGATACCTCTGTGTGGTTGAATTCAGGAGTGTCGGGCTATGCAACTTTCTATTATTCTGCCGATTCTGACACAAGAAAACGTATCTCAGAGAAACATGCCTAATGCAAAAAGCATGCGCAGCCTGATTCGCGCAAATATCCAGTCGGCAGTCTGCCCCCGTGAAAGCTCACGCCAACGAGGTCATGTCCGTTGGCTGCGACTCGGCTATGCGAGCCGGAAGGAACTTCCGCATTTATGCGAAGGCGGAATTCACGGCACAGCCTATACCTGAGGTTGAAGCTTGGACGGCAACGGTCATGACCGGAGAGTTCAAGTCAGTCATCCCATACTAAAGAAGTGTCATTAGATGCCGTAAACCTGATGGCAACAGATCAATCTCCGGAGAGGCACTCATGAATAAATATCGGGTCTTTTACAGTTTCCGAAAGGGAAGTAACTCGACGAGCAGCAACATTGATGTTGAAGCGGAATCAGATTTCATGGCGGCCAAGATTGCCGAAGGGCAGGCTAGAAAAAGGAATAGCGGTCGTGATAGCTATGATTTCATCGTGACGAAAATTGAGTGCCGATAAAATGGAAAATAATGAGAGTGACGATAAATATCTAAGCCTGTCTGAGGATTGGTCGGAGCTTGTGGATGGCTATGGCGCGAAAGAGCGTTCCATAGCCGGTCTGAAGCTTTTTGGGAAAAGTATTTTTAATGTTGGAAAATTTGCTATTACCGAAGCCCTTCCAAAAATGGCAGAGCAGACTGCTAAAATGGCAGAAGAAGCTGCCAAGAATAAAAAATAATCTCTTGTCATAGAGAAAACGAAGCCCCGGAAACGGGGCTTCTTCATGAGGAACTGCGTATGCAGTTCGCCGAGCCAAGGCCGACGTTCAGAGTTTGGCGCAGGGGGCGGCGGATTGCCGTCTAGCAGTCTGTTGCTATGCCTGTGCGTGCTTCACCGTCCCGCTGACGCGCTGGCGGTACTCCGCGCAAGTTCGCTTGGTACGTCCGGTGCAAGTAGTTGCCGGGGCACACCGGCTACTATCGTCGGGCTACTGTGCCCTTGCCGTGGAAGCTGGGGGCATAGCCGCGCAATTGAATATGACAGTCAAGAAAAACGCATCGGGTCGATGACCTCGAAGGTCGGTGGACAGAACGGCGCTACTTACGTCGGCGTGCGCCGCTTCTCCTTCAGCAAGGCCCGGTTATGAGACTTGGTGCTGCTATGAGTGCTGTGGCCACTATTTGTAGTTGCCGCGCCCTCATGCTTGCTGAGCTGGCCATCAAATGCACGGCAGTTTTCAGGTATTAAACGGTCGTTCATAGGACATTATTGTTGGCTTTTATCGATGCAGGTCGGCTGTCAACGATCACCATCGATGGGCGTCTGCTCTTACTTCGTTGGCAATGGACTACCGCGAGAATATGGACCAAAATACGCTTGGATCGCACGACATAACCATAGGGAATACGTAAATGTCGATTGAGGATAGATTCAAACAGGCGATAAGAGCAGTTCTAGTAAAGCGGGCCGCGAATCGCTGTTCTAATCCGGACTGCGGGGCAATCACGAGTGGCCCCACGGACGACCCGAATGATGCTGTGAACGTAGGTGAAGCTGCACACATCTACGGCGCCAACCCTGGTTCAGCGCGCTACGAGCCGAGTATGACGTCGATGGAGCGTAGTGCGATTACGAATGCGATCTGGCTGTGTGGCAATTGTCATAAGCTGGTCGATGACGATCCGAATAGGTACCCAGCCGGACTTCTTTTCGAATGGCAACGGGCGCACGAGCGTCAGATTGCGGAACAGGTGGGAAAAACAGGTGCTGAGGCTAGGCAGCGATACGAGAAACGACATCTAGAAGAATTCGGGCGATTGAGTAATCTGGCTGAGAAAAAGGAGAGTCGTGGGAATTTCTCCTGACGGTCGAAATGTTGCGTTATGAAATGGCTCCCATTTTTCACCGGTGGTCAGCTCTCCAGCGAGGGCTATACGTTAGGCCCGTGATACGCATTGACCGATCCGAATTCGTCCCGTGGCTATCAGACCGTATGCATGAAATCATGCAAATCGTCGCAGCATTTTCTGCTCTGGCGAGTTCGGAGTTCGCTCGCGCATGGGGAGATTTAGGCGTTGCTGGTTCTGATACTGAAATCGTTGCAGTATGTCGACTTTTCGCTGAGGTATGCGCTAGTACGCTTGCATGGGAAGAGCAAGTGCGCTTCTCGCGAGTTGATGAGCCTTTCGCCGATGTACACCGCTTGCTCAGTGGCGTTGCGAGCAATTTATTCGAACAAGCGCGGAGGATTCCTGAGTTTATTGAAAATGTGCTTAAGCAAAATTCCAAAGATGAAACTCACCACTTGCAGCTAGTGCTCACCCTTCCAGACGGCTTTGAAGAAAACATCTTTGCGGCGATGGAACGGGCGATTGACGCGGTGCAACACCGCGAATAATGCTATACCTACCGCTCCGAGCTAACGTCGGTTATCGGCGAAAAGCGGCCGTTTGAACGCCTTGGTAAGTGTCAGAGCGGACGTCGCTTCATGTTGGCCGAATTCAGCCGGATGATGAGCGACTCTGTTCGACCCTCAGGTTTCTCCGAAGCGGGCGCGTAGGCGACAAACGTCTGTGTGAGCGCGCACCAGTTAAGCACACGCTACGGTGTCCGTCAGGAACGCTGGCGCTGCTGTCAATTTTGCTGATCGTCCATTGGTCTTGCTCAACGAAATCTATGGCGTTAATCTATACCGCTACCACTAGTGAGCGGCGATCCTGCGCGAATTTTGCCTCCAATGTCCTGCGACGCGTGCGAACGAATGCGACTGAGCAATAGCCCCGATGGTCACCCCGGGCTTGTGGCTTCGCACAATCCGACGAAGCTGCGTCCCCTGGGCCGTCGCCCGGTGTTGTTGCAACGGTACAGGTGTCATGTATGCGCCACCAACTGGATACGAGAGTTCGATCCACTGCAACCCAACGGAACCGAGTGGATTTGCCTTCATAACGCATCAACAATTCTCACCCCTGACTTGGCTTCGGATTCTCACGCGGGGCAGTCGGCTGATTCTGACCGTTCGATCCCGGTTTGCACCGAGCCTCCGGCACTGACCGAGGCGTTGATATATCGTTTGATTTAGCGTGCCAGTTTCTCCCGCGTATCCTATTTCCCAAGCCGCGCTTCGGCACCCGTCGCAGCGATATCGGTGACGCCGCGTAAGCAGTCGGCTCGACCGTTCGCGACCGGTTGAGGTAGACCCGGAGCGGTCATCCGCCGCTTGTTACGACGGGTCCGCAGTGAACCAGGCGAATTCTTTTCTCATATGTGCAGCGTACCGTTGCCACCCCGCGTCGTTGTCGGTGAACATTGCATTTCGCATGGCAGCCGAGAGTTTGCT